>NZ_JAGXFF010000003.1:0-743512 GCF_020147985.1 Modicisalibacter sp. MOD 31.J
GATCCGGCAAGCGATTTGTTCACCGCCGTTTTCCAAAACCCTCGAAGAAACAGCCACTTGCTTCTCCCGTCACCGCCGGTGACGTGTCCCGTCGTCGGCAGCGGATGCGTACTTTACGCCTCACATTCGGCCCTGACAAGCCCTCGTTCGAGAAAAAGTTCACGACCGCCCGAGACGGCTTATCCACACCCGGTCACGCCCGCCGCCCGCCAACCCCTTGTGGATAACAAGACGCCCGCGCGAGGCGGGCGTGGCATGAATCACTTGAAGTCATTGCCGCGACGGATCAGGCGGGATCCTCGTCGCTCGCAGCAGCATCCTGCTCCGAGGCCTTGTCGGGCGCCGGCTGCCCCTTGAGCTTGCGCTTGGCCCCCATGATCGGCCCCGACGCCACGTAGCAGCCGAACAGCGTGAGCAGCATCACCGAGGGTTCCAGCGAGATCACCACGAAGCCCAGCACGATCGCCAGCAGGGCGACGAAAGGCACGGGTCCCTTGAGATCGATCTCCTTGAAGCTGTAATAGCGGATGTTGCTGACCATCAGCACCCCGGCGGCGGCCACGACGAAGGTCATCAGCAACTTGAAGGCGTAGGCCTCGATGCTGAAGTTGTGGAAGACCCAGACACAGCCGGCCACCAGCGCCGCTGCCGACGGGCTGGGCAGACCGATGAACCAATTCTTGTCGGTGGAGCCCAGCTGCACGTTGAAGCGCGCCAGGCGCAACGCGGCGCAGGCGACGTAGACGAAGGCGGCGATCCAGCCGATCTTGCCGACATCCTGGAGGATCCAGGTAAAGGCGACCACCGCCGGCGCCACCCCGAACGAGAGCATGTCGGCGAGGCTATCGTACTCGGCACCGAAGGCACTCTGGGTGTTGGTCAGTCGTGCCACGCGACCGTCCAGGCCATCGAGCACCATCGACACGAAGACAGCGATGGCCGCCGCGGCAAAGTCGCCGTTGATCGCCGCGACCACGGCGAAGAAGCCCGAGAACAGGGCCGAGGTGGTGAACAGGTTGGGCAACAGGTAGATGCCACGTCGACGGACCTTCTTGCCGTTCTCGACGGTTTCCTCGACGACATCGGTGTCGCGGGCGAATTCGCTGAATTCGGAGGTCGTGGAATGCTCGGCGGGTTCCCGATGAGGGTCTTGGGTCATAAATCTCGTTCCATTGCCGGATTCAGGCATGAGAGCGCATTCTACACCCTGCTGTCAGTAACGATAGGCGGCGACCGCACCGGTACGCCACCCAAAAAACACCGAGGGCGCGGATCCCTCCGCGCCCTCGGCTGTCGCTGAAACGTCCTCGACGCGTCAGTTCTTGCTCTTGTCGACCAACTGATTGGCGGCGATCCACGGCATCATCGCGCGCAGCTTCTCGCCGACCTGCTCGATGGGATGCTCGGCATTGAGGCGACGCTTGGCATGCATCGACGGGTAGTTGGTATTGCCTTCCTGGATGAACATCTTGGCGTATTCGCCGGTCTGGATGCGCTTGAGGGCATTGCGCATCGCCGCCCGGGATTCGTCGTTGATCACCTCGGGGCCGGTGACGTACTCGCCATACTCGGCGTTGTTGGAGATCGAGTAGTTCATGTTGGCGATGCCGCCTTCATACATCAGGTCGACGATCAGCTTGAGCTCGTGCAGGCACTCGAAGTAGGCCATTTCCGGGGCGTAACCCGCTTCGGTCAGCGTCTCGAAACCGGCCTTGACCAGCTCGACGGCACCACCGCAGAGCACGGTCTGCTCACCGAACAGGTCGGTTTCGGTCTCGTCGCGGAAGGTGGTCTCGATGATGCCGGTACGGCCACCGCCGATCGCCGCCGCGTAGGACAGGGCGATCTCCTTGGCCTGGCCGGAGGCGTTCTGTTCGACGGCGATCAGGTCGGGGATGCCGCCACCGCGCGTGAACTCGGAGCGCACGGTGTGGCCCGGCGCCTTGGGCGCGATCATGATCACGTCGAGATCACTGCGCGGCACGATCTGGTTGTAGTGGATGTTGAAGCCGTGCGCGAAGGCCAGTGTCGCTCCCTGCTTGAGGTTGGGCGCGATCTCGCTTTCGTAGATGGCCTTCTGGTTCTCGTCGGGGGCGAGGACCATGACGACGTCGGCTTCGCGGCTGGCATCGGCGACGCTGGCGACCTTGAGGCCGGCCTCTTCTGCCTTTTTGGCCGACGACGAACCGGCACGCAGCGCGACGGTGACCTCGACGCCGGATTCCTTGAGGTTGTTGGCATGGGCATGGCCCTGAGAGCCGTAGCCGACGATGGCAACCTTCTTGGCCTGGATCAGCGAAAGGTCGCAATCCTTGTCGTAATAAACGCGCATGGTGAACTCCGTGATGATCGTGTCTCGAGGATGAATGCGTCAGCGTTGATGGCCCGCCGTCTAGCGCGGCGTGGTCGGAGCGCCGCGGCTTGCCCCACGGGGCCCGAGCGCGGCGACATCCTGTGTCGTGTCTGGCGCTCACGATACGACAGGCAATGCATTGCGTAAAACGCTATATTTGCAACGTTTCAATTCACTTACTGCAATGCGCTCATGGACCTGCGACCGCTACACCATTTCCTGGCCCTCGCCGAGACCCTGCATTTCGGCCGCGCCAGCGATGCCTGTCATGTCAGCCCGTCGACGCTCAGCCGAACCATCCAGCAACTGGAGGCGAGCCTGGGCGTGGCGCTGTTCGAACGCGACAACCGCAGCGTAGCACTCACGCATGCCGGCCGGTTGTTTCAGCGCTACGCGCGCGACACGCTCGAGCAGTGGGCGCTGTTGCGCCAGACCCTGATGGAGGAGAGCGGCGAGTTGACCGGCGAGCTCAGCATCTACTGCTCGGTGACCGCCAGCTACAGCTTCCTCTACGAGCTGCTCAGCGAGTTTCGTCTTCGCCATCCGCGCATCGAGATCAAGCTGCATACCGGCGATCCGGCCGACGCCATCGCCCGGGTGCTGGGCGGCGACGAGGACATGGCGATCACCGCCCGCCCCGAGGCGCTGCCCGCCCAGTTGGCCTTCAAGCCGATCGCCACCTCGCCGCTGGTGTTCATTGCTCCCAGCGAGGCCGCCGGTTGGCTGCCCGCGGTCGGCGACCCGCCGGACCGCGAGACGTGGGCACGCACGCCGATGATCCTGTCCGAATCGGGCCTGGCCCGCGAACGCACCGACGCCTGGTTTCGCCGCTTCGGGCTCAAGCCGACCATCTACGCCCAGGTCGCCGGCAACGAAGCGATCGTCAGCATGGTGGGGCTGGGCTTCGGCGTCGGCGTGGTGCCCCGCATCGTCCTCGACAACAGCCCGCTGGCCGACCGCGTGCGCATCCTCGAGGTGACGCCGCGACTGGCCCCCTACGACGTCGGCCTGTGCGTGCTCGACAAGAAGCTGCGCAACCCGCTGGTTCGCGCACTCTGGGCCCAGGTTCCCGACGAGCCGGCACGAAAAAGCCGCCCCGAAGGGCGGCTCGAGAACAGCGAACACTGACGCTCAAAGGCTGAGAATCTTGTCGCCGCGGGAGATCCCCGAGACGCCGGTTCGCGCGACCTCGAGAATGCCGATCGGCGCCATCGCCTGCAGGAAGGCATCCAGCTTGCCGGCATCGCCGGTGATCTGCACGGTGTAGACGCTCGGCGTGACGTCGACGACCTGCGCGCGGAAGATGTCCGCGGTGCGCTTGACCTCGTCGCGCTGCGCGCCCAGGGCCTTGACCTTGACCAGCATCAGCTCGCGCTCGATGTGGTTGCCCTCGGTCAGATCGACCAGCTTGACCACGTCGACCAGCTTGTTGAGGTGCTTGGTGATCTGCTCGATGACCCGGTCGTCGCCCACCGTGGTCACGGTCAACCGCGACAGGGTGGCATCCTCGGTCGGCGCCACGTTCAACGACTCGATGTTGAAGTTGCGTTGCGAGAACAGCCCCACCACGCGGGACAGGGCGCCGGGTTCGTTTTCCATGAGGATCGAGATGATATGGCGCATCAGGTCCGCTCCGTCTTCGAAAGCAGCATGTCACGCATGGAGCCCAGGGGCACATGCATCGGATAGACGTGCTCGCGCGGGTCGACGTAGATGTCCAGGAACACCAGTTCATCCTTGTCGGCGAACGCCCGCTCGAGCGCCGGTACCAGGTCTTCCTCGCGTTCCACGCGGATCGCGGTGAAGCCGTAGGCGCCGATCAGCTGCTGGAAGTCGGGTAGCGACTCCATGTAGGAGTGCGCATGGCGCGACTTGTAGTTGAGATCCTGCCACTGGCGCACCATGCCCAGCGACTGGTTGTTGAGATTGACGATCTTCACGCCGATCCCGTACTGCTTACAGGTGGACAGTTCCTGCATCATCATCTGGAAGCTGCCCTCGCCGGTGATGCAGACCACGTCGTCGTCCGGGTAGCTCTGCTTGATGCCCATCGCCGCCGGAAAGCCGAAGCCCATGGTCCCGAGCCCGCCCGAGGTGATGAAGCGGTTGGGCTTGTCGAACTTGTAGTACTGCGCGGCGAACATCTGGTGCTGGCCGACGTCGGTGGTGATGAACGCCTCGCCGCGGGTGAACTCGCAGATCGACTCGATCACCTGCTGGGGCTTGAGCAGCTCGCCCGGCGCGGCTCGCTCGTAGAGCTTGCCGTGGCGCTCCCCGCGCCAGCCGTCGATGCGCTGCCACCACTCGTCGAGCGCCTCGGGGTTGGCCGGCTCGCGGCCCTGCACCAGGCTGATCATCTCGCTGATCACGCTCGCCGCGGGGCCGACGATGGGGATGTCGGCACGCACGGTCTTGGAGATCGAGCTGGGATCGATGTCGACGTGGACGATCTTCGCCGTGGGGCAGAACTTCGAGGTGTTGTTGGTCACCCGGTCGTCGAAACGCGCACCGATGGCGATGATCAGGTCGGCATGGTGCATGGCCATGTTCGACTCGTAGCTGCCGTGCATGCCCAGCCAGCCCAGCGACTGGCGGTCGCTCTGCGGGTAGGCGCCGATCCCCATCAAGGTGGTGGTGATCGGATAACCCAAGCGCCGCACCAGGTCGGTCAGCGCCTCGCTGGCATCGCCGGTGACCACCCCGCCACCGGTGTAGAACACCGGGCGCCGCGCTTTCAGCATCAGCTCCACGGCCTTCTTGATCTGCCCGGTATGGCCGCGCGTCACCGGATTGTAGGAGCGCAGCTTGACCTTCTTCGGATAGACGTACTCGTAGCGTTCGGTGGGCGAGGTCATGTCCTTGGGAATGTCCACCACCACCGGGCCCGGTCGTCCGGTGGACGCCAGGTAGTAGGCCTTCTTGAGGACCGTCGGAATCTCCGACGGGTGACGGATCGAGAAGCTGTGCTTCACGACCGGCCGGGTCACGCCGACGATGTCGGTTTCCTGGAAGGCATCCTCGCCGATCAGGTGACTGGCGACCTGACCGCACAGCACCACCATGGGAATCGAATCCATGTAGGCGGTGGCGATGCCGGTGACGGTGTTGGTGGCGCCGGGGCCCGAGGTCACCAATACCGTGCCGGGCTTGCCGGAAGCGCGCGCATAACCGTCGGCGGCGTGGGTCGCGGCCTGTTCGTGGCGAACGAGGATGTGTTTGACGGCATCCTGGCGGAACAGCGCATCGTAGATGTGCAGCGCTGCGCCACCCGGGTAGCCATAGATGTATTCGACGCCCTCATCCTGCAGGAAGCGGGCGATCATATCGGCGCCGGAAAGCAATTCCACTGTGTTTCTCCCCTAGAGGTCTCGAGTGCCATCTCGCCACCCTGGCAAGGGTCGCGAAAATCGAGTGCGGCGGTATGCCGCTGCCGGCCGCTGCCGGCACCTGATGCCAAACCCTGGCGTTCTTCGGCCCGGATGGGGCCTGCACTCTACATCGCGACGGATCGCCGCGTCGGGGGTTGGGCCAGGCCAGGCGGTTAGCCTGTGCCCGGAAGTCCTTACGGGCGGGTAGAGGCGATGACGCCTACCCTTCGCGCGGCGATGGGGGATTGCCCGCGGGAGCCACGCCCACAATCAGGAACGGTCAAGATTCCAATAGCCGGGTAAGTGTGTCAACCGCGCCGACCGTCATGAAGCGTATCGGCCCGCCCCACGATCGGGCGGGAGACCGTGTCGTACCGGCCCCAGGGAGACCAAAGTCTAACGACGAAAATTCGCGTATCCCGCCGTTGCTTGCTGTAATGGGCCGGCTGACACGATTCACCCAGCCCGTTCAACTCCGACAGCCAGCGAAGATGCCGGTGGGCATCTTCTCTCCAGGCTGAATCGATTCACTTTAGCGGAGCCCGTCCCTTGGCACTGGCCCGAAGGAGGAATACAACAATGTCCCGTATCGTCCAGTGGTCGGTCACGGTGGCGCTGGCCGGCTTTCTGTTCGGCTTCGACACCGCGGTCATTTCCGGCGCCGACAAGCCCATTCAGACCCTGTGGGGGCTGAGCGACCTGCAGCACGGCCTGCTGATCATGTCGATGGCCCTGTGGGGCACGGTGATCGGCGCCATCGGCGGCAACTGGCCTACCGACCGGCTGGGCCGGCGTGCCACCCTGTTGCTGATCGGGGCCCTCTATCTGGTCTCGGCGGTGGGATCGGCGCTGGCCACCGACCCTTACTGGTTCTCGTTCTTCCGCCTGATCGGCGGCATCGGCGTCGGCGTCTCCTCGGTGGCGGCCCCCACCTACATCGCCGAGATCGCGCCGAGCGAACGTCGCGGCCTGCTGGTGGGCCTGTATCAGTTCAACGTGGTGTTCGGCATCCTGATGGCGTTCGTCTCCAACTACGCGATCGGCGTGCTGGTCGACGCCCAGGCCTGGCGCTGGATGCTCGGTGTCGAGGCGGTCCCCGCCCTGCTCTACACCCTGATGGTGTTCCGCGTGCCGAAGAGCCCGCGCTGGCTGATCCTCAAGCGCGGCGACGTGCAGGGCGCCGCCGCGGTCCTGCGCCAGCTCGACCCGCGCGCCGACGTCGACGCCCAGATCGCCGAGATCCGCGCCGCCGAGGACAGCGAGCAGCAGGCCCATGCGCCCTTCTTCTCCGCGCGCTACCGCCTGCCGATCCTGCTGGCCTTCTTGATCGCCTTCTTCAATCAGCTCTCGGGGATCAACTTCATCATCTACTACGCCCCTCGCGTGCTCGAGGAAGCCCAACTGGGCAGCAGCGTCGCCCTGCTGTCGACCGTGGGCATCGGCGTGATCAACCTGCTGTTCACCATGCTCGGCATGGCGCTGATCGACCGCCTGGGTCGGCGCACCCTGCTCTACATCGGCTCGGTGGGCTACATCGTCTCGCTGGTTTTGATCTCGCGCGCCTTCTTCGTCAATGACCTGGGCGGGCTCGACGTGCCGTTGCTGCTGTGCCTGTTCATCGCCGCCCACGCCATCAGCCAGGGCGCGATCATCTGGGTCTTCATCTCGGAGATCTTCCCCAACCACGTGCGCGCCCGCGGCCAGTCCTTCGGCAGCTCGGTGCACTGGATCTGCGCGGCGACCATCACCCTGCTGATGCCCACGGTGCTGGGCCACTTCAGCGGTGGGCCGGTGTTCGCCTTCTTCGCGGTGATGATGGTCCTGCAGGTGCTGTTCGTGGTGTTCCTGATGCCCGAGACCAAGGGCGTCTCGCTGGAAGCGCTGCAACGTCGCCTGACTCGTACCACGGCGGCGTCACACGGCGACAGCGTCCGCCCGGCCGGGGCCGCGAGATCCTGACCCGCGGCTTTCGGCATGCAAAGAGCCCGCCTCCAGGGAGGCGGGCTCGTCTTTTACAGCATCGGTCCCGGAGGCCGACGAATCGGCTTACTGCTTGGCGAACGCCAGGTGGCCGTCTTCGGCGGTGACCCGGATGGTGTCGCCGGGGGCGAAGCGCCCCGACAGCAGCTCCTGGGCCAGCGGGTTCTCGAGCCGGCTCTGGATCGCCCGCTTGAGGGGGCGAGCGCCGAACACCGGGTCGAAGCCGACCACCGCCAGTTGGGCCATGGCATCGTCGGAGACCTCCAGGGCCATGTCGCGCTCGGCCAGCCGCTGACGCAACCGCTGGAGCTGAATGGCCGCAATCTGCTGGATCTGCTCCTGGTCGAGCGGATGGAAGACCACCACCTCGTCGATGCGGTTGATCAGTTCCGGACGGAACTGCTGGCCGACGACCTCCATGACCGCGTCCTTCATCCGCGCATAGGCCTCCTCGCCCTCGCCGGCCAGACGCTGGATCAGGTCGGAGCCCATGTTGGAGGTCATCACGATGACCGTGTTGCGGAAGTCCACGGTGCGCCCCTGACCATCGGTCAGCCGCCCGTCCTCGAGCACCTGCAGCAGGATGTTGAAGACATCCGGATGGGCCTTCTCCACCTCGTCGAGCAGCAGCACCGAATAGGGCCGGCGACGCACCGCTTCGGTCAGGTAGCCGCCCTCCTCGTAGCCGACGTAGCCGGGAGGCGCGCCGATCAGCCGGGCCACGGAGTGCTTCTCCATGAACTCGGACATGTCGATGCGCACCATCGCCTCCTCGGTGTCGAAGAGGAAATTGGCCAGCGACTTGCACAGCTCGGTCTTGCCCACCCCGGTCGGGCCGAGGAACAGGAAGGAGCCGTTGGGCCGGTTGGGATCGGCGAGCCCGGCCCGCGAACGGCGCACGGCATCGGCGACCGCCTTGACCGCCTCGTCCTGGCCGATCACCCGCTCGTGGAGCGCCTCTTCCATGCGCAGCAGCTTGTCGCGCTCACCCTCGAGCATCTTCGAGACCGGGATGCCGGTCCAGCGTGACACCACCTCGGCGATCTCCTCCTCGGTGACGTTGGAGCGCAGCAACTGGTGACTCGAGGTATCGCCCTCGGCCTCGCTGGATTCGGCGATCTTCTTCTCCAGCGACGGGATGACCCCGTACTGCAGCTCGGACATGCGTCCCAGGTCGCCCTGGCGGCGTGCCGCCTCGAGGTCGATACGCGCCTGCTCGAGCTCGGCCTTGAACTGCGCCGCGCCCTGGATGCTGGCCTTCTCGGCCTTCCACACCTCGTCGAGATCGGCGTATTCGCGCTCGAGCTCGTCGATCTGCGCCTCGAGGTTCTCGAGCCGCTTGTGGGAGGCCTCGTCGGTCTCCTTCTTGAGCGCCTCGCGCTCCATCTTGAGCTGGATCAGGCGGCGATCGAGACGGTCCATCTCCTCGGGCTTGGAGTCGAGCTCCATGCGGATCCGCGACGCCGCCTCGTCGATCAGGTCGATCGCCTTGTCGGGCAGCTGACGGTCGGTGATGTAACGCTGCGAGAGCTTGGCCGCGGCGATGATCGCGCCATCGGTGATGTCGACGCCGTGGTGGACCTCGTAGCGCTCCTTGAGCCCGCGCAGGATGGCGACGGTGTCCTCCTCGCTGGGCTCGTCGACCAGCACCTTCTGGAAGCGCCGCTCGAGCGCGGCGTCCTTCTCGATGTACTTGCGGTACTCGTCGAGGGTCGTCGCCCCCACGCAGTGCAGCTCGCCGCGCGCCAGGGCGGGCTTGAGCATGTTGCCGGCGTCCATGGAGCCCTCGGCCTTGCCGGCGCCGACCATGGTGTGCAGCTCGTCGATGAACAGGATCACCCGGCCCTCTTCCTTGGCCAGTTCGTTGAGCACCGCCTTCAAGCGCTCCTCGAACTCACCGCGGAACTTGGCGCCGGCGAGCAGCGCGCCCATGTCGAGCGACAGCACGCGCTTGTCCTTGAGCCCTTCCGGCACCTCGCCGTTGATGATCCGCTGGGCCAGGCCCTCGACGATCGCCGTCTTGCCCACCCCGGGTTCGCCGATCAGCACCGGGTTGTTCTTGGTGCGCCGCTGCAGCACCTGGATGGTGCGGCGGATCTCGTCGTCGCGGCCGATCACCGGGTCGAGCTTGCCCTCGGTGGCGCGCGCGGTGAGATCGAGCGTGTACTTGTCGAGCGCCTCGCGGTTCTCCTCGGCGCCGGCGTCATCCACCGCCTGACCGCCGCGCAGACTGTCGATGGCCGCGACCAGCGACTTGCGGTCGAGCCCGGCCTGGGTCAACACCTTGGTGATCGCCTGGTTCATCTCCAGCGCGGCGAGCAGCACCAGCTCGCTGGCGATGTACTGATCGCCACGCGCCTGGGCCTCGCGATCGGCGAGGTTGAACAGCCGTGCCAGATCCTGGCTCATGCTCACGTTGCCGTCGAACTGGCCGACGCTGGGCAGGCCGTCGAGGTACTGGCTCAATCCGTCGCGCAGCTTGGCGACGTCGCCGCCGGCCTTCTGCACCAGGCCCTTGATGCCGCTGTCGCGGGCATCGAGCAGCGCAGTCAGCACATGGCCGGGGTCGAGTTGATTGTGACTGCGGCCCACGGCCAGGGATTGCGCCTCGGCCAGGGCGTTCTGCAGCTTGCTGGTCATGCGATCGATACGCATCGAAATCCTCCATTGGGGTGTGACGCGATCGGACGCGCCATGTTTCCCGTGATTCACGTTGACACTATCAATGGAGGTATGCTTGCCCTTTTCAAGCGTTTCGCATGAAAAATTCGCTGCGACAGACTGCCGCAGACAAATTCCATTCATGAAAAGGGCTGACCCGGAGAGCATGCTGATACCGCGGCGGTACTGCGGTATCAATACCGCCAAGGGCACCAAGACCCCGGATGGCACTGATGACTCAACAGCAAGTGATACTGGCTCTGGTGATAGGCGGCAACTGGCTACTGATCGCCGTGCTTCATCTGGTCTATCGAATTTACACCGTGCGCCGTTATGACCGGCAACTGACGAGGGCTGGAGTACCGCCCGCGGCTTTCGACCTCTTGGGCGGGCGCATATGGCTTTACATGCACGCGGTATTAACGCCGCACTGGTTCGAGCGACTCAAGCGCCGGGAATACCTGTTTGATCCGGCATTGCTCGCGCCAGTGATCAAGCCGCTGGACAAACCGCTGATGGTGACACAACTCGCTGGCGCCGCCCTGACGCTGGGACTCATGCTGTTTCTCAAGTTCGGCACGTGACGCCCCGTCTCGCGACGCGGCCAAGGCAAGCACTCAGCGCAGCCAGATCATGCTGGCCATGCGGCCGGTCACGCCGTCGTCGCGGCGGTGCGAATAGAAACGTCCTTCGCAGGCGGTGCAGAAATGGCCACCACTGACATGCGAGACTCCCAGGCGCTCGAGACGCAGCCGGGCGAGCTTGTAGAGATCGGCCATGTAGTGGCCGAGGCGATAAGGGCTGGGCTCGAAGGCACTGTCGGCCTCGGACTGGAAGGCGACGAAGGCCTCGTAGACCTCGCGACCGACCTCGAACTGGGCATTGGAGATCGCCGGCCCCAGCCAGGCCATGAGTTCCGAGGGCGGGGTATTGAGCGCCGCCACGCTGGCTTCGAGCACGCCGCCGGCGAGACTGCGCCAGCCGGCATGCGCCAGCCCCACCCGGGTTCCACGACGATCACAGAAGAACACCGGCAGGCAGTCGGCGGTGAGGATCACGCAGGCGTGGCCCATGTCCGTGGCAATGGCGGCATCCGCCTGCGGCGGCGTGTCGAGATAGGTCTCCCGAAACGCCTGGATCACCGTGGCCCCATGGATCTGTTCGAGCCACAGCAGCGGCCGGGCATCGCCGACCTGCTCGGCGAGCAGCGCCCGGCAGCGACGCACCGTGGCGGGATCGTCACCGACGTGCAACGCCGGGTTGAAGGCGGCGTAGGCCCCCTGGCTGGGGCCGGTCTCGCGGGTGGTGACGAAGGCGCCGACGGTGGGCGGTGCCGGCCAGTCCGGCAGCAGCAACGTGGGCTGTTCGCTCATGTGCGCTCCTCGTTGTCGGCGCGCAGGCCGTCCAGCAGCACCATCATGTCATCCGGCAACGGCGCGCGCAGGGTCAGCGTCTCGCCGCTGACGGGATGGACGAAGGCCAGCTTGCGGGCGTGCAGCGCCTGGCGCGGGAAGTGGCGCAGCAGATCCTTGAGGTCATCGCCGGCACCGGCCGGCAGCTTGAGCCGCCCGCCATAGAGCGCGTCGCCGATCAGCGGATAACGCCGATAGGCCATGTGGACGCGGATCTGGTGGGTGCGCCCGGTTTCCAGGCGGCAACGGACATGGGCATGCCCCCGGAAACGCTCGACCACCCGATAATGGGTGACGGCGGGCTTGCCCGAGGCGTTCACCGCCTGGCGCTTGCGATCCCGTGGGTGACGGCCGATGGGCTCGTCGACGGTGCCACCGGCGATCGGCACGCCGGTCACCACCGCGTCGTACTCCCGCGACACCGTGCGCGCCTGCAACTGCTCGACCAGCGCGGTCTGCGCCGCCAGGGTCTTGGCCACCACCATCAGCCCGGTGGTGTCCTTGTCGAGACGGTGAACGATCCCCGCCCGGGGAATCGCCGCCAGTCCGGGGCAGTGATGCAGCAGGGCATTGAGCAGCGTGCCGTCGGGATTGCCGGCGGCAGGGTGCACCACCAGCCCGGCCGGCTTGTCGAGGACCAGCACGGCGTCGTCCTCGTGGACGATGTCGAGCTCGATGGCCTGCGGCGTCCAGCGCACCTCGTCTTCCAGCACCGCGTCGAGTACCAGGCGTTCGCCGCCGAACACCTTGTCCTTGGGCTTGGCCCGGGCCCCGTCGACGGTCAGCGCGCCGTCCTTGATCCAGGTCTTGAGTCGTTCCCGGGAGTAATCCGCCAGCAACTCGGCGGCGGCCTGATCGAGGCGCAACCCGGCCATCGTCTCGGGAATACGCGCGTCACGGTGCAGCGTCTCTGACATAGCGTGCGAAGTGCCTGTTGGATACGGAGGGGGGTTTTGACCCCGGGGCCTGTCCCCGCCGGTCGGGTGTGCTTTATAGTGGAGCCCTTTACTTGCGCCCCGATTTGGGCCGATTCTACCACGGCCTTAGACGATTGCCCGACACGAGGACGATGATGCGCGTTTCCACCCTTGCCGCCCTGGCCCTGGCCGCCACCCTGCTGGCCGGCTGTGCCAGCAACGAGGTGGCACCCGACCTTCAGGAGCAGCAACTCTACCAGCAGGCCCAATCATCGCTCGATGCCGGACGCTACAACGCCGCCATCAAGCAGCTCGAGGCGCTGGACACTCGCTACCCGTTCGGCCGCTACGCCGAGCAGGCCCAGCTCGAGCTGATCTACGCTTACTACAAGACCGAGAACTGGGAAGCCGCGCGCGCCGCCGCCAGCCGCTTCATCCGCCTGCATCCCGATCATCCGCAGGTCGACTATGCCTACTACCTGCGCGGCCTGGCCGCCTACGAGGCCGGTCGTTTCAGTCTCGAGGGACTCGAGCTGATCGACATCTCCAAGCGCGACCTGGGCGCCTCGCGCGACGCCTACGTCGATTTCAGCGAGCTCGCCCGCCGCTTCCCCGGGAGCCCCTACGCCGCGGACGCCCGCCAGCGGGTCATCTACCTGCGCAACGTGCTGGCCCGCCACGAACTGCAGGTCGCCGACTTCTACCTGCGCAAGGGGGCCTACGTCGCCGCCGTCGATCGCGGCAAGTGGGTTCTCGAGCACTACCCGCGCGCCCAGGCGACCCGCGATGCCCTGGCGGTGATGGTCGAGGGGTACCTGGGCCTGAACATGCGCGACCGGGCCCATGAGGTGCTCGAGACGCTGGTCGAGAACGATCCCGACAACGCCCGTCTCGACGGCAAGACCTTCGAGCCCCGGTACGTCGACGCCAAGCCACTGACGCTGTAATGCCCCTTCGGGGGGCCGTAAGCGATAAGCGATGAGCTGGAAGAAACACCAACCACCGCGCTGTCTTGGCAGATGGCGATTCTTCCAGCTTCCAGGCGCGTAGCGCCGCTCTTACAGCTTATGGCCCCGGCGAAGCCGGGGTCATTCCCCGGGCTGCCAGCCGTTGACGATCGGGTAACGCCGGTCGCGACCGAAGCCCCGCGAGGTCACGCGCACCCCGACCGGGGCCTGGCGACGCTTGTATTCGTTGCGGTCGACCAGCTTGACCACCTTGTAGACGTCCTCGCGGGAGAAGCCGGCGTCGATGATCGACTCGGCGCTCATGTCGCCCTCGATATAGCGCTCGAGGATCGCATCCAGCACGTCGTAGCCGGGCAGCGAATCGCTGTCCTGCTGGTCCGGCGCCAGCTCGGCGGAGGGCGGCCGAGTGATCACCCGCTCGGGGATCACCGGCCCCTGGGCGTTACGCCACCGGGCGAGGCGATAGACCCAGGTCTTGTAGACGTCCTTGAGGGCGTTGTAGCCACCGACCATGTCGCCGTAGAGCGTGGCGTAGCCCACCGCCATCTCGCTCTTGTTGCCGGTGGTCAGAACCATCAGTCCCTTCTTGTTGGAGATCGCCATCAGCAGCACGCCGCGACAGCGCGACTGCAGGTTCTCCTCGGTGGTGTCCTGCGGGGCACCGGCAAAACTCTGCGCCAGGGTCTCGTTGGCCGCCTCGACCATCGACACGATGGGCAGCACCTCGTAATGCACGCCGAGCAGGCGCGCCTGTTCGGCAGCATCCTCGCGGGAGATCTCGGCGGTATAGTGATAGGGCATCATCACCGCCTGGACGCGGTCGGGGCCCAGGGCATCGACGGCGATCGCCAGCGACAGCGCCGAGTCGATCCCACCCGAGAGCCCCAGCACCACGCCCTGGAAGCCACTCTTGTTGACGTAATCGCGCAGCCCGCTGACCAGGGCACAGTAGAGGCTGTCCTCGACCTCGGGGAGCGGTTCGATCTCGCCGCGCTCGGGCACCCAGTGCGGCCCGTCGGCCAGAAAGCGCACCGGCATCAGCCCGGCCTGCCAGTGCGGGGCGCGGACCTGCAGCTCGCCGTCGCCATCCACCACCAGCGAGCCGCCGTCGAAGACCAGTTCGTCCTGCCCTCCGATCTGGTTGACGTAGACCACCGGACGCCGGGCCTCGCGGGCCCGCCGGGCGAACAGCTCGAGCCGCTCGGCGGGCTTGTTCTGGTGGTAGGGCGAGGCGTTGAGGGTGACCAGCACGTCGGCGCCGGCATCGCGGGCCTGGATGACCGGCGCGCCGTCCCACAGGTCCTCGCAGACCAGCACACCCAGCTTGAGGCCACGATGCTCGATCACCAGCGGGGTATCGCCGGGGGTGAAGTAGCGGCGTTCGTCGAAGACCAGGTAGTTGGGCAGCGCCTGCTTGGCGTATTCACCCAGCCATTCGCCGTTGTAGAGCACCCCGGCAAGGTTGAAGTGACCGCCCTCGCGATGCCCCGGGTAACCGATGATCACCATCACGTCGCGCGCCACCTTCTCGGCCATGCGCGTGCGGGCCACCTCGAGGCGCAGCTCCATCGACTCGCGGAACAGCAGATCCTCGGGCGGGTAGCCGGTCAAAAACAGCTCGGGAAAGACGACGACATCCGCCTTGTGCTCGATGCGCGCCTCGCGCACCGCCTCGATGGCGCGATCCGCGTTGCCGGGAATGTCGCCCACCAGCGGGTCGAGTTGGGCCATTACCAGGGTCAGGTCTTGCATGGCTGGGTCGTTCCTCGAATTGTCTGCGGCCGCCCCGGCAGCCTGACTGCCTTCCCGGCGCGGCCTGGGTCCGGAAATCACGGGGCTCGATTGGCGAGGCAACGCGCTGCCTTTACACTACCCCCATCACCTCATTGTCCCGCATGGATCGCCGCCTGCAAAGCGCCGGCCCATCCAGTAGGGGAGACCACTCGGGATGAACCTCTTGCTCATACGCCTGATCATCTTCGCGGTACTGTTCTGGGCCGGCCTCAAGCTCTACCGGATGTACCGGGAATGGAAGCTCGCCCAGGACAACGACTCGCGCCCCGAGGCCATCGACGATGGCCGCATGGTGCGCTGCGCCTACTGCCGGGTGCACCTGCCCGAACAGGACGCCGTACGCCGCGACGCCCTGTGGTTCTGCTGCGAGGGCCATCACTCGCGCTTCCTCGAGGAGCAGCAGCCCAAGGGCTGAGCCGCCTCCGGCCCGGCCCGATCGCCCCTCCCCGGACGGGCGATCACCCTTCGCCGTCGACGCCCGGCAAGGCGTAGGGAGCCGGGTCGACGATCGGCTCCCTGCCCAGCAGCTCGTCCACCAGCAGACGGGTCGACGCCGGCGCCAGCACCAGGCCGTTGCGGTAATGACCGGCGTTGACGTGGAGCCCCTCGATGCCCGGCACCGCACCGATCCGCGGCACACCGTCCGGCGAGCCGGGACGCAGCCCCGCCCAGTGGTGCTCCACCGGGCAGTCGGTGAGCCCCGGCAAGATCCGCGTGGCACTCTCCCACAACGATTCGCGCGCCTCACGGGTCGGGGTCTTGTCGAACTCGACCTCTTCCAGCGTCGAGCCGGCCAGGACCCGGCCGTCGCCGCGCGGAATCACGTAGCGCCCGTCGAGCAGCACCACCCGCTCGACCAGCCCCGCCGGCGCCTTGAACAGGATCATCTGCCCCTTCACCGGGCGTACCGGCAGCGCGACGCCCACCGACCTCAGCAGACCGGCACTCCAGGCCCCCCCGCAGACGATCACCCGCTCGGCGTGAAAACGCCCACGCGCGGTCTGCGCGCCCACGACACGCTCCCGCTCGATCAACAGCCGCTCGACCCCCGCGCCCTCTTCCAGCGAGACCCGCGGCATCGCCGCCAATCGGGCACGCAGCGCCTTGACCAGGCGCGGATTGCGGATACTGCCCAGGGTCGGCATCCACAGTGCCTGTTCGAAGCCCGGCGCCGCCTGCGGCTCCTTGCGATAGATGAACTCGCCGTTCACTCGCTCGAGCGGCTTGCCCATCTCGCGCGCCCAGGCGATCGCCCGCGCCTCGTCGTCGACGCGCAGGTAGAGCAGCCCCTTCTGGCGATACTCCGGATCGATGCCGGTCTCCTCCAGCAGGCGCAGGGCCAGTTCGGGATAGAAGCCCTCCGAGTAGCGCGACAGCGCCGAGATCGGCCGGCTGTAGCGCCACGGGTAGAGCGGCGAGACGATACCGCCGCCGGCCCAGGAAGCCTCGCCGCCGCACTGGCCACGTTCGAGCACGGTCACGTCATGGCCGGCATCGGCCAGTTGCAGCGCCGTCATCATGCCGATGACGCCGCCGCCGATGATGAGGAAATCTCTCACGTGAATATCCGCTTTTTCTTACAGAAATTTAGAAAACAATAGATATTGTCATAGTTGACTTAGCCCCAACGCACACGAAGGCAGGGCGACATGAGAGTCAACCAACAACCTGGCTTCACACTGATAGAACTCATTGTTACATTGGCGGTATTGCTTATAACACTGAGCTGGGCAGTTCCTGCCTTTGAAAGGCTAGTTGCCCGAAATGCGATTGCCTCGGATATTGCTCGGCTCAGAACAGCAGTGGCCTTGGCCCGGAATACAGCCGTCACCCGAGAAACCACCATTTCCTTGTGCCCAAGTCCAGACCAGAAGAGATGCACCGGGAACTGGTCTGCTCCGTTACTCGTCATACAAGGCCCGTTCGATGGCGACCATATTTCCGCAAGCACCAAGATTTTAAAGGTCATGCCGGAAGGAGCCGTATCGAATGTGAAATTCAGAAACAATTACCGCTGGCTCCGCATAGCCGCCTCGGGGTGGCCAAGAGGATACAATGGCACATTCAATCTTTGCGATAAAAGCGGCGAATCAGCCGCCTTGGTCATGAGCAACACCGGTAGGCTTCGCTTGGGCGGCAGCGCGCAATGTGACAACTAGAAACAGTCATCGACATTGCCGGTACCCGCGATGTACCGCTGCCCAGTTTGGTCGATCGACAACTTGCCACACTCCTTATCTGGTGCCTGAGCCCCCTTGGGTATTGCTTCAATAATAAACGTCTGAGACTGCGGCTGCTTATCAGCAAACTTCACATCATAGCGGTTTTCATTGGCCAGCTCGGAAACACACTGATTGGACGGCAGAGGCTGCTTGTTGCCTGACACCAAATAAGACATGTTCGAGGTATAACGACGCTCCATCCCCTGGGCCAATTCCGCCAGGCAGGCCACGGCACGCCCCCGCCACGTATCTGTGACGTGCCTTTGATAGCTAGGATAAGCGATCGCCGCCAGAATCGCGACTATTGCAACCACGATCATCAACTCTATTAGAGAAAAACCTTGTTGCCTAGCACTGTCAGACTGACTCATCCTGTTCACGCGGCCTCTTCTATTAGTTGAATATCTGTCGCCAAGACTGGCGCCCGGTTGCACCCGGCGAAGCCTTGGTATGCGTACCACCACCATTAGCACCAACAGTACCGGCCAACACGTCCTCACCGTTTTGTGGATCATTAACCGTCACCTGCGACTCTCCGCTGCCGAGCTGCAACCCCGCAACCACCTGAACATTACCGGCCTGATCCGTGATATTGTCACCAGTATCAATCTCTTCATCGCCATTGACATCGAAAAAGGCTCGTGTCCCACTGCCACCGGTATCAATACGCAGGCTGTAGACATAGCCATTGACACCCGCAGAACATTGCCCAAAGAGTGGCACCAGTGTCGAAAACAAAGCACGCTGATGGTAAATACCCGTAGGCAGAGACGGCATAGAGACCATGCGCTCTCCCTCAGGCAATTCCAGATACCAGCCCCGTTGAGTGGCAGCTACAGGATAATTGGAAACGCCACGAACCGCTTGGTCATTCAAGGTAGTATTAATCGTAACGGACTGCTTGAGCAGATTAGGACTGGCAGCATCCACTGGCTCCGAGCCTGCACTTACTCGATCTTCTAATCCATAAAGACGCTGTATACTCCGGTCACTACGGTCGCCGACAAACTGAAAACTCCCGGTTCCAAAAAGCACCATGAGAATACTGGGGTTGCCGGGCTTGAATTCCAGCTGGGGGGGCGCGGTAATAGGCTGAGAGGGGTTTCCTTGGAGCAATTTTACAGGCTTGCTGTGCAAATCATTCAGATCGAAACGCCACATGCTCCCCTGTTGGTCTCCGGCATAGGCAAAGGTGCTGACTTCCTTGTAATCAGGCCAGCGGGTCGCGCTAGGTGGTGCCAAGCCATTAGGATCCTGAGGCCTGTCGGCTTTGGTATCGAAGCGTTTGATGAGATCTCCGCTTAGCAGGTCTACCACGAAAAGGCTTGCCCGCCCGGAAACGCTATTGTAGCCATTCCCAAACAGTGCAACCCAGCGCGGCTCCCCCTGATAAGTGATCCGGGAGATGGCAGGGCGAGTGACGCCCTCGCCTAGATGAGGGCTAGAGAACTCCCAAAGCACAGCCTCTGGCCCAATATCACCCGGATTACTGACATCGATCGCAAAAACACTTCGCCCCCCGCCTCCCATGGTCCCGACCACCACGGCCTGTGGCCCACCACCTATCTTCACGTTACGTGCCACAGCCGACCCATCGACGAAGTATCGATGAACATAACTGGGCCGCATCAACGATGCGATGGGTGGAGCTTGACCGGGAGGAGCGGTCACAAGTTCACTCGGAAGATAAGCAAATAGCTCTTTACCAGTATCCGCAGAAAAGCCATGTAGCATCCCGTCATTGGCGCCTACAAACACCATGCCGGGCCGGCTATCATTTTGGGGCGGAGAAAGCAAGAAGGGAGCACTATTAACGATATCCCCGAGTAGATTAGGAACTTTTTGACCCTCGGGGGTTCGGTCACGCAGACCCTCTACGTTCACACCCTTCAACCAACGTATCTGATTGATATCCAAATCGCTACTCTGGGTAGTCAACTTCGCCCCCGCTCCCGCTTGCGAGGTAAGCAGCAATCGTTCTTTTGGCGACTGCTTACGCAACATTGCCTCCGCATCCCATAATAGCTTTTTTTTACCACCAGGGAGTAATTGATACCCTTGAAACCGCCCTGACCAATCAGTACTACGAAACCCAGCAGTAAACATTCGACTATTTTCATCAATGGAGTCTCCATTGACCGCAACCGGTACCACCGAAGCTTCATCTTGCGCAACGATAGTGCCGAGCACATCATCCAGTCCTTTAACAAAGGACTGGGGATCTCCAGCATTAAAAAAGCCACCATGACCGTTAACCGAGGCATGCAAGAGGTCATCCAAGCGTGCCCGATCAGCTCTTTTCGTATCACCACTATTAAAATCGGCTGCGCTGGGCCAATTGACTTCCTGCCCCGAGGCCACCGCCTGCCAAGCGCTTTCGGGGTTGATATTGCCCTCCACGCCGAAGCCGATGCCGAATGTACTCATGTGCTGCCAAAAGGCCGGATCCTGGCCATTGACAGGCACGTTGTTGGCCAGCTTTTCCCGTAGATCGTGTTTCCAATAATACATGGCAACATCAGCCAGGGTAGCACTGACATCATCGCTATAGGGTGCATTGGCTGGATAGCGATAGCCTTGCCCGCCGGGTCCTTCTATTGCAGGGCCGGACTCTCCATCTGAGTTATCGATCTCGTCAGGATTGCCACCACTCCAATAACCATCGGTCATTAGTAGCGCATAATTGGCGCGACATGACTGGAAATCAGTAGACTGCTTGGAGCTGGGGTCATCACGCCAGGGTTCACTCTGCTTTGCAAAGTAATTCCCACTACGCTGCAAGCCTAAGCGCAGAGGGGTGCCATCCGCAGGCACATCATGTGTATAGAGTCGTTCAAAGAATTTTTCCCGCCCTTCACCACTGAACGCCCTGACCCCGGCTACCACCTCTCCTTCGCTTACATCCTCGTTGCTATTGAGAGTATCGAAACCTACTCGAACTGACTCACCCAGTTGCGAAAAGGCTTCACCGATTCCTGCACGAGCAGCTAATGTCCGTGACCGGTAGTACGTATACCAATTGGCAAAGTTTTGGATCTCTTCTGAATAACTGCAACTTGGCTCAGTGGCACCAGCATTGCTACAGTCACTACGATTCGCACGACCCTCTCCTTTAAAAGGTGCATTGGCCGGGCGAATTTCTACGCGCCGATAATTTCTTGTATCACCGTACCCTCCCTCTAGGTAAGTATAGTATACCGCTGGAAAGAAGGACTCATGTGTTCTATATGAACAAAACAAGAAAGCACACTCTACCTGATAGTAGCATTGAGAAGGGCCATCAGCGGTTGCCGAGTCACACGCTAGCCAACGGTCTGCCGTCTGCGTTGTCCACGCAGTCAAGTCTCGCCCCCCCAAAGTGACCCGTCTAGGGTTATGAGGGGCATTGTTGGGATTCGCAGGCGCCATTCTGCTGCCATCTGCCTTGACCCAGGGCAAGTAAGTAACGGACGGATTATAGTACAGGGCATTTGCCTGAGGAGAACGACTGTATGAATTATAAACATTGTCCACATCAAAGGTGGGAACGTTATTCGAGTATTCTCCCGCGCCAAGACCTGATTCATAGACCCCCCTCGGCCGCGGATAGATAAATCGTGCATCACCGACTATATGTGACTCAGGCATCACCTCAAACCGCATTGAGCCTGAATCATCGATAACGAACATCAAGTTAGGATCGACACGAACGCCTACAGACAGCGGGGTCGTAGCCAAATCAGTAGCGCCAGCATTTAAAGAAAAACCCAATAACAAAAAAAATCTTATCAGAAAGCGCATGACTAGCTACCCCTTACTCATGAACGACATCTCACTCATCAGGAACATACCAACTTTGCAAAATAACCTGACTGTTAGGTGAGCCACCATAGCCTATCGCAGTAATCTGATAAATAGGCTTTGGATTAGTATCATCATCGCCTTCCCCTGCTTGCCCTTCGAGGCCACTCGGATGCCAAATATGGTACTGAGGATTGCTACTCAACCGGCTATCGCCTAAAGCATAGGTATTGACCTTGCTACCTGGAGCCCACGCTTCATCGTGAATGCCGTTACCTTTCTTTGCCTGCCCTTCAGCCCAACGCAAGGCCGCTTCTGCCGCCTGGAAGGCCATGTCGTGATCACGCTGGTTGCCGACCATATTTTCTTGCAACGTTGCACTTTGTATAGACGACAGCCCCAAAAGGCTCAAAATCAACAAGAAAATTAGCGAGACGATGAGCACAATACCTTGCTGAGACCGCTTCGCTGAAAACACCATTACACGCACTGGCATTATCGCTCCCCCACCAACCGGTTGCGCAAAGCCACCGTCGAGGTGAAACCCCGATAAAGCCTCAGGTCGCCAGGTGGAGCCGTAAAGTCGATATCGCCTACCTGGACGTGGGCCGGGCTTTCCAATACACGACCAGCGGACGACCGCACAAGCAGACTGATCCTGACCGCCGCGACATCATCCCAGCGGCTCGCACCGAGCGTCGATTGATACTGACCATCCACAAGATAGCGCAGCTGCATATCGACGACTGGACTGACCAGCGTTTCGCTTTTTCCCGAGACTAAATCCAACCGGCGTAACGCAGGCTCCTGCCGGGGAGAATCCCAACCAACATAGTAGAGGTCGCCGACTGGTTCACCGATCCACGTGGCATCCTGCGGAAAACTAAACGAAAAACCTTGCGGCGCACGGAAACGGCCGTCTTCCGTCGTTTCCGCCACCTCGCAGCGATTTTGAAAGACGAAAGCCAAAAGATCCCCACTACTTAAGTTTTCTCCACCCGCAACCGCGACATCACGCTTCCCCGCCACAATGGAAGCACTCAAGGCGATATTGGCTGGATCCGCAGCATGGTGGATCAACAAGATATTTCCCGCCTGATAATCCCCGGGGCTGATACGCTGAGTATAACCACCGCTTGAAGAGCGGTCTTGCCAGCCCATTACGGAATCAAAGCGATCGTTGGGGAAGAGATCTTTCTTTAGGCTAGAGCTCATATTGATAATCAACGACCCCTCTGCCCCAGCCTCGCCCTGGCAGGCAGGAGGAAAACCGGCATGGCGAAGTTCACGCTGAAACACATTCAGTAGAAAGCGTCCATTTTCCTGCACACTGGCTACTGCTTGCTCAAGACGGTGCGTTCTTTGTGAAGCACTGAACAACTGATATATGCCCGCAGTAATCAAAAGCCCCAAAACCAAGGCAATCATCAGCTCGACGAGGGTCACTCCCCGTTGCCGTTCTGGCGGTGCTGATGGAAGCGAACTCATGGATACACCTCCGTCACAAAAGACTGTAAATTGCCATTAAGCCGTGGCGAAGTGTTCCATTGAACCGTAATTGTCACCTGCTCGTTTTTAATGACTACACTACCATCCCCATTGGGTAGCGCTGTATCCAAGTCATCAAGCCAACCTGCAAGATCTCTCTTGGCCAAGCTTCCACCTTCTGGAGCACCTGCATCCATGCCGATCGCATAACTTGCGATCTGATCCGGATTGGCACGTAGCCGGTCCCCTAGGTCGTAGGCGAGGGCAACAGCCTGCCCTCGCCAATATGCCTCTTGTACCAGGGCCATGGACTTGGTCTGTAGGGCTACGACACCCAGGACACCGATTGACAACACAAGGAGCGCTACCAGCACCTCAAGTAGCGATACGCCCGCTTGGCGAGAAGCATTCATGGGCAGGCCCCTATTGATCGGATACCGCCACTGGGCAAGGCCTGAATCGCTTGACTGATTCCACTACCACTGACTGCAATGCATTGCGCACTACCGGACGCTAGCTCTCCAAGAGGATTGAACATGATAGGGCCATCGCCCGTGGCACTGACGGAGCCACTGCCGAAACGGTACTGATGCAGGGTAGAGCCGTTAGCGATTGCCGTGGTGAGCTGCCAGCCAGCACTGAAATCACCATCACATTTATCGATTCCGCACAGCACTATCTGCTGGTTTCTCTTGATCGCTTCGCTACGGGCCAAGCGCAGGGCTGTATTGAGATTGACAGTCGAGGTCGACAGGCGGTTCTCACGTATCAAGCCCGAAAAACTCGGCACGGCGATGCCAGATACGATAGCGATCAGAGCTATCGTCACGAGCAGCTCGATCAGTGTGAAGCCTCCCTCGATATTCAGAGGGCGGGGCTTGAAGCGGCGTATAGGCACGACCATGGAACAGTCCCCCTGAAACACTATGATACAGAACGGCGAGAAAGTCTCACAAAAAAGTCGGGCCGAAGCCCGACTCTAGAACGATCCCGCGTTGAAACCTACCCGCTGACGATGACCTGTTCTCTCAGCTCCCGCGGCATGGAAAAGGTGATCGTCTCTTCCTGACCGACGAGTTCCTCGGGCGCCTCGGCGCCCAGCTCGCGCAACCGGGCGATCACGCCTTCCACCAGTACCTCGGGGGCGCTGGCGCCGGCGGTGATACCCACGGTCCCGATGCCGTCGAGCCAGGCCTCGTCGATCAGGCCGGCATCGTCGATCAGCCGCGCCGGGGTACCCATGCGCTCGGCGAGTTCGCGCAGGCGGTTGGAGTTGGAGCTGTTGACGCTGCCCACCACCAGCACCAGATCGGACGCGGCGGCCAGTTCGCGCACGGCGTCCTGACGGTTCTGGGTGGCGTAGCAGATGTCGTCCTTGCGCGGCCCGTCGATGGCGGGAAACTTGGCGCGCAGGGCATCGATCACCCGTGCCGTATCGTCCATCGACAGCGTGGTCTGGGTGACGAAGGCCAGTCGTTCGGGATCCTTGACCTCCAGCGAGGCCACGTCGTCGGCGTCCTCGACCAGATAGATGGCACCGCCGTGGGAGGTGTCGTAACGCCCCATGGTGCCTTCCACCTCGGGATGGCCGGCGTGGCCGATCAGGATGCACTCCTGGCCACGCTTGGCATAACGCAGCACTTCCATGTGCACCTTGGTGACCAGCGGACAGGTGGCGTCGAACACCTTGAGCCCGCGCCGCTCGGCCTCCTGCTGCACGGCCCGCGAGACGCCATGGGCGGAGAAGATCACCGTGGCATCGTCGGGCACCTCGTGGAGCTCGTCGACGAAGATCGCGCCGCGCTCCCGCAGGGTCTCGACCACGTAACGGTTGTGGACCACCTCGTGACGCACGTAGATGGGCGGCCCGAGCACGTCGAGCGCCCGGTTGACGATGTCGATGGCGCGATCGACGCCGGCGCAGAAGCCACGGGGGTTGGCCAGCTTGATCTGCATGAAAGGCCTCGCTTGATACGCGGTGTATCGTGAAGAAATGAAACAGCGCGAATGAATCAGTGCGTGGTCGCGGGACGCACGTCGATCACTTCCACCTCGAAGGTCAGGGTACGCCCCGCCAGCGGATGATTGAAGTCGACCTCGACGCGCTTGTCGCCGATCTCGGCGATCACGCCCGGCAGCTCGCCGCCGGCCGCATCAGCGAACGACATCACCAGCCCCTCCTCCAGCTCGTCGATATTCTCGAAGCTGTCACGCGGGATCGACTGCACGTTCTGCGGGTTGTGCTGACCGAAGGCGTGCTCGGGGGTGACGGTGTAGCTGCCCGTGTCGCCGGCCGTCAGCCCCTCGATGGGCTGCTCGAAACCGGGCGGCAGGTTGCCGTCGCCGACCTGGAAGGTCGCCGGCTGCTTGTCGCGCGTGGAATCGACCACCGTGCCGTCCTCGAGTTTGAGGGTGAAGTGCAGGGTGACTTCCATCCCCTCGCCGATGCGGTATTCGCTCATGATAGATGGCTCGTATAGCTGTTGGGTCACGACCGGGCGCGCCGGGCGTCGCGCAGGGATTCGACGATCAGCCCCAGGGCCCCCAGCGTAATCGCGGTGTCGGCCAGATTGAAGGCGGGGAAGTAGTAGCTGCCCCAGTGGAAGGACAGGAAGTCCACCACATAGCCGTGCATCAGCCGGTCGTAGAGATTGCCCAGCGCGCCGCCGATGATCAGCGCGAGCGAGGCGGCGAGCCAGGTCTCGCCGCGCTTGAGGCGGCTCAGCCAGATCGTCAGGCCGACGCTGGCGCCGACGGCGATCAGCGCGAACAACCAGCGCTGCCAGCCGTCGTGCCCCGCCAGGAAGCTGAACGCCGCGCCGGGGTTGTGCAACAGGGTGAGGTTGAACACCGGCAGCAGCCGCAGCGGCTCGCCATAGGCCAGCAGCTGGCTGGCCAGCGCCTTGGCGCCCAGATCGAGGGCGATCACCAGCACCGACAGCCACAGCCAGCGCAGAGGCCGGCGCATGGGCGTCGCCTCGCCTTGTCGCTCCACGGCACGCTCCTTCATGGCGGCTTCCTCGTTGGCCTCGGGGCCGTCGACCTCAGGCATAATGGCGCGTCTCGCCCGGCCCGTCCGGCAGGTTGCTGATGCAACGCCCGCACAGGTCCGGATAGTCGGCATGCTCGCCGACGTCGGGGCGATGATGCCAGCAGCGCTCGCACTTGGCATGCGGGCTGACCGCCACCGCCACCGCCAGGCCCTCGAGTTCGGTGGCCTCGGCCGCGTCGTCGGCGCTATCCCGCGAGACCAGGTGTACCTCGCTGGTCAGCAGCACGAAGCGCAGTTCGTCGCCCAACCGGCCCAGGGTCTCGCGCAGGGCGTCGTCGGCGTAGAGGGTGACCTCGGCGGAGAGCCCGCTCTTGATGCGCTTGGCGTTGCGCGCGTCCTCCAGGCACTTGTTGACCGCCTGCTTGACCTGCAGCACCCGCTCCCAGAACTCGCGGCCGAAGGCGGCGTCGTCGCCGAGGGTCGCCAGGCCGGGGTAGAAGGTGTCCAGCAGCACGCTCTCGCGACGCTTGCCGGGGATGTGCTCGTAGATCTCCTCGCCGGTGAAGCTGAGGATCGGCGCCACCCAGCGCGACAGCGCCTCGACCACATGGTAGAGCGCGGTCTGGCAGCTGCGGCGCGCCAGCGAGTCGGCCTGGGTGGTGTACTGGCGGTCCTTGATCACGTCGAGGTAGAAGCCGCCCAGCTCCCGCGAACAGAAGGTGTGCACCTGCTGGTAGACCTCGAGGAAGCGGTACTCGGTGTAGGCCGTCTCGATGCGTGCCTGCAGTTGCGCGGCACGATCGACCACCCACTGATCCAGCGCCAGCATGTCATCGAAGGCCACCGCGTCACGCTCGGGATCGAAGCCGTTGAGGTTGGCAAGCAGGAAGCGCGCCGTGTTGCGGATACGCCGGTAGACATCGGCGGTGCGCTTGAGGATCTCGTCGGAGACCGCCATCTCGCCGGAGTAGTCGGTGGAGGCCACCCACAGGCGCAGGATGTCGGCGCCCAGCTTGTCCATCACCGTCTGCGGCGACACCACGTTGCCCAGCGACTTGGACTGCTTGCGCCCCTTCTCGTCCACGGTGAAGCCGTGGGTCAGCAGCTGCCGATAGGGGGCGTGGCCGTCGATGGCGCAGCCGGTGAGCAGCGAGGAGTGGAACCAGCCACGATGCTGATCGGACCCCTCGAGGTAGAGATCGGCACGCGGCCCCCGGGCATGGCCGAGGTCGTGCGAGCCGCGCAGCACATGCCAGTGAGTGGTGCCGGAATCGAACCACACGTCGAGGGTATCGGTGGTCTTCTCGTAGTCGGCCGCCTCGTCGCCGAGCAATTCGGCGGCATCCAGCCGGAACCAGGCATCGATGCCTTCGGCCTCGATACGCTGCGCCACGGCTTCCATCAGCTCCAGCGTGCGCGGGTGCAGCTCGCCGGTGGCCTTGTGCAGGAAGAACGGGATCGGTACGCCCCAGTTGCGCTGGCGCGAGATGCACCAGTCGGGCCGGTTGGCGATCATGCTGTGCAATCGCGCCTTGCCCCAGGCCGGCGTGAACTGAGTGGCCTCGACGCCTTCCAGGGCACGCTCGCGCAGCGTCTTGCCGTCCTCGCCGCGGATGTCCATGCCCACGAACCACTGCGCGGTGGCGCGGTAGATCACCGGCGTCTTGTGGCGCCAGCAGTGCATGTAGCTGTGGGTGATCGTCTCGTGGGCGAGCAGCGCGCCGACCTCTTCGAGCTTGGCGACGATCTGCGGGTTGGCCTTCCAGATCAACTGACCGCCGAAGAACGCCAGGTCGTCGACATAGACGCCGTCGCTCTGGACCGGGTTCTTGATCTCGTCGAAGTCCATGCCATAGGCGCGGCAGGTGACGAAGTCATCCTCGCCGTAGGCCGGCGCCGAGTGGACGATGCCGGTCCCCGCGTCGGTGGCCACGTAGTCGCCCAGATACACCGGCGACAGGCGGTCGTAGAACGGGTGACGGAACTGCAGGTTCTCCAGGCGCGCGCCGGTCGTGGTGGCCAGCGTCTCGCCACGCAGCCCGAAGCGCTCGAGGCTGCTCTCGACCAGGTCCTCGGCCAGCACCAGCAGCCGCTCGCCGGTATCCACCAGCGCGTAGTCCACCTCGGGATGGACGTTGAGCGCCTGGTTGGCGGGGATGGTCCAGGGCGTGGTGGTCCAGATCGCCACCGCCGCCGGCTTGTCCAGGCCGTCCAGGCCGAAGGCCTCGGCCAGCGCGGCGGGGTCCTCGGCGAGGAAGGCCACATCGATGGCGTCGGACTGCTTGTCGGCGTACTCGACCTCGGCCTCGGCCAGTGCCGAGCCGCAGTCGAAGCACCAGTTGACCGGCTTCAGGCCCTTGAACACGTAGCCGTGACGCACCATCTCGGCCAGCGCCCGCACCTCGCCCGCCTCGTTGGCGAAGTCCATGGTGCGGTACGGATGCGCCCAGTCGCCGACCACGCCCAGGCGCACGAAGTCCTCGCGCTGACCGTCGATCTGCTCGCTGGCGTACTCGCGGCACAGGGCGCGCGCTTCCTGCGGCGGCAGATGCTTGCCGTGGAGCGTCTCGATCTTGTGCTCGATGGGCAGGCCGTGGCAGTCCCAGCCCGGCACGTAGGGCGCGTCGAAGCCGGCCAGGCCCTTGGCCTTGACGATGATGTCCTTGAGGATCTTGTTGAGCGCATGCCCCAGGTGAATGCTGCCGTTGGCATAGGGAGGGCCGTCGTGAAGCACGAAGAGTTCCCTGCCCCGGCGCTCCTCGCGCAGGCGGTGGTAGAGATCGAGTTCCTGCCAGCGCTCGATGCGTGCCGGCTCCCGCTTGGGCAGGTTACCGCGCATCGGGAAGTCGGTTTCGGGCAGGTTCAGGGTGTGCTTGTAGTCGCTCATAGCCTTGGTGTCAGCCGTCGTCATGGTCGGCGGAAGCGTCCGCCGAGAAGTCGGAAGTCGTGGATGCCGGTGCCAGCGGTGCCGATGCCAGGTCGGCGACGCAGGTGTCGTCGCACGAGGCGACGGGATGCGCCCGGAAATAGTCGCGCGCGCAGGCCTGGTCGGCACGAATCTGGCGCTTGAGCGCCTCGAGCCCGTCGAAGGTCACCTCGCCACGCAGTCGCGCGCAGGGCAGGACGTCGATGCACTGACCGTAGAGATCCACCTCGACGTCGAACAGGTGAACCTCGAGAACCGGCCGTCGGCTGCCCACCGTGGGCCGCCAGCCGATGTTCGCCACCCCCGGCAGGCAGCGCCCGTCGGCGAGCCGGGTGACCACCGCATAGACCCCGCGCAGCGGCATCGGCCCGGGCAGCAGCGGTACGTTGGCGGTGGGCGTGCCGATGGTGCGGCCCAGGCGCTGATCGGCGACCACCCGGCCGCCCATCCGGTAGGGGCGCCCCAGCATGCGCGCCGCCTGGAAGAAGTTGCCGCTGGCCAGCAGCGTGCGCACCCGGGAGCTCGACACCCGCTCGTCGTCGAGCACGAAGGTATGGGTGTGCTCCACGGCGAAGCCCTTGTGCTCGCCGGCCTCGCGCAGCAAAGCGAAGTCGCCGCGGCGGTCGCAGCCGAAGCGAAAGTCGTCGCCGACCACCAGATGACGCACGCCCAGGCCGTCGACCAGCACGCGATCGATGAATTCGTTGGCGGTCAGGCTGCGCAGCGCCTCGTTGAACGGCAGGCAGACGATGCGCTCGGCGCCGTGCTCGGCGAGCAGACGCGCCTTGTCGCGCAGCCGGGTGAGACGCGGCGGCGCCTGATCGCCGGCGAAGTATTCCCGCGGCTGGGGCTCGAAGATCACCACCGTGACCGGCAGGCCGAGCGCCTGCGCGCGCTGGCGCAACTGGCCGAGAATCGCCTGGTGACCGCGATGCACCCCGTCGAAGTTGCCGATGGTCGCCACGCACCCCCGGTGTCGTTCTTGCAGGTTGTGCAATCCGCGAATCAGTTCCATGGCGTCGCTCACGCGTCGATAAAGGGAGCAATTATAACGAAGGGGGTGGGGCTTGACAGCCGCCGCCCGCCCTCATCCGTGCAGCCGGAAGTCGCGCAGGCGCATCCCGGTGGCCGCCAGCCAGGCGAAATAGGTCAGCGCACCGCCGATGACCAGCGCCCCGAGGGTCGCCGCGCGCCGGGTCACGCCCCACTCCAGCCAGACGTGCCAGTCCGGCGAGAACCACCACAATCCCGTCGCCATCAGGCCGCAGCCGCCCAGCAACTGCAGGGCGTAGCGCCCCCAGCCGGGCTGGAAGACCAGCACCCCACGGCGGCGCAGTCCCCGGGCCAGCAGGCCGGCGTTGACGAAGGCCGACGCCGAGGTGGCCAGCGCCAGGCCGGCGTGGGCCAGCGGCAGGATCAGCGCCAGATTGAAGCCCATGTTGGCGACCATGGCGACGATGCCGATCTTGACCGGCGTGGCGGTATCCTGGCGGGCGAAGTAGCCCGGCGCCAGCACCTTGATCAGCATGAAGGCCACCAGCCCCACGGCGTAGGCGCGCAGGCTCATCGATGCCATGACGATGTCGTGGTCGGTCATCGCCCCGTAGTGGAACAGGCTGACCAGCAGCGGCTCGGCGAGCACCGCCAGCGCCAGCGCCGCGGGCAGGCCCAGCAGCAGCACGGCGCGCAGCGACCAGTCGAGCATCCGGGCGAAGTGCTCCCGCGACTGCTCGGCATGGCGCTTGGAGAGCGCCGGCAGGATCACCGTGCCGATGGCGATGCCGAACACCCCCAGCGGCAGCTCGACCAGGCGATCCGAATAGTACAGCCAGGACACGCTGCCCGAGGCCAGAAACGAGGCCAGCACGGTGTCCAGCAGCAGATTGATCTGCGACACCGAGACGCCGAACAGCGCCGGCGTCATCAGCCACAGGATGCGCCGCACCCCCGGATGGCGGAACGCCGGCCACGGGGTCGGCAACAGCCCGAGCCGGGCCAGGAACGGCACCTGGAAGGCCAACTGGACGGCCCCGGCGATCAGCACGCCCCAGGCCAGCGCCATCGACGGCACCGTCATCCAGGGCGTCAACCAGACCGCGGCACCGATCAACGCCAGGTTGAGCAGCACCGGGGTGAAGGCCGGCACCGCGAAACGGTTCCAGGTATTGAGTACGCTGCCCGAGAACGCCGTCATCGAGATCAGCAGCAGATAGGGGAACGTCAGCCGCAGCATGTCGGCGGTCAGGGCGAGCTTCTCGGGGTCGCGGCCGAAGCCCGGCGCGAACAGCCAGGCCAGCCATGGCGCCGTCAGCATCGCCAGCGCCGTGAGCAGCGCCAGCACCACCGCCAGGCTCCCCGATACGGCGTCCAGCAGTTCGCGGACCTCCTCGCGGGTACGCCGGGTGGCGTACTCGGAGAGTACCGGCACGAAGGCCTGGTTGAAGGCCCCCTCGGCGAACAGGCGGCGCATGAAGTTGGGGATCTTGAAGGCCACGAAGAACGCATCCGCGCCACTGCCGGCACCGAACAGCGCCGCGATGGTCACGTCGCGCACCAGCCCCATCACCCGCGAGAGCATGGTCATGGCGCTGACCACCATCCCCGAGCGCAGCAGACCGCCGCCGGCCGCAGCGCCTCCGGCGGTCTGTCCCGCGTCCGCCTCGCTGGGCACGGCATCGCCCGCGGCGGGAGCGTCCACCGAGACGTCCTCTTCGCTGATCAGGCGATGGTCCTCGCGCGATGTGTCCCGATCGGATGCCACCAGCCGCTCCCCTCTTTCGCTCGGCACGCTGTCAGCACGCACCAATCCGCACGCACAAAAAAACCGGCCGCAGCCGGTTTTTTCCCAAGTGCATCACGAGCGCCGATGGAAGCGGCACTCGCTGCCTCAGTGGCTCCGGCTTACGCAGCCAGCGCCTTGATCCGCTTGTTGAGGCGGCTCTTGATGCGGGCCGCCTTCTTCTTGGACAGCGCGTCCTTGTCGGCGATGCGGTCGATGACCGGCTGTGCCTGCTTGAAAGCATCCATGGCCTGGGCGTGATCGCCGGCCTGGACCGCCTTGAGCACGCGCTTGACGTAGGTCCGCACCATGCTGCGCTGACTGGCGTTGTGCTTGCGACGCTGTTCCGCCTGGCGTGCGCGTTTCTTGGCTTGCTTGGTATTCGCCACCGTAATCTCCTTGGAGAATCGCTAAATTCGGTAGTAAGTCTTTGACCAGCTTCGACTCTTCGGATTCGCCGAAGCGGTTTGGCCGTTCAGTAACCACGGGCCATGTCTGAGAGGATGCGGCATTCTAGCACGCTGCCCCGCGGCTTGCCACAGCCCGCGCAGTGCCTGCGCTCGGCTACAGCACCACCAGGTTGTCGCGATGGATCAGTTCCGGCGCTTCCATGTAGCCGAGGATCGCCTCGATCTGATGACTCGGCTGGCCGAGGATGCGTGCCGCCTCGTCGCTGCCGTAGTTGACCAGGCCCTTGGCCACCCGCTCGCCCTGTTCGTCGACGCAGACCACCATGTCGCCGCGCACGAAACGACCGACGAGCGACTTGACCCCGACCGGCAGCAGGCTCGACCCCCGCGCGCGCAGCACGCTGACCGCGCCGGCATCGAGAGTGAGCGTGCCGCGCACCTGCAACTGACCGGCCAGCCAGCGCTTGCGCGCCGCCAGCGGGGCGTGCTCGGGGCGCAGCAGGGTACCCAGCCGCTCGCCGTCGATCAGCCGGGTCAGCACATCCGCCTGGCGCCCGCTGGCGATCGCCGTCACCGTGCCGGAGCGCGCCGCCAGCCGCGCGGCACGAATCTTGGTGGTCATGCCGCCGCGCCCCAGAACGCCGCCACCGCCGGCCACCGCCGCCAGCCGGGGGTCGTCGGCGCGCCCCTCGGGAATCAGCCGGGCCGCCGGATCGTGGCGCGGGTCGGCGTCATAGAGCCCTTCCTGATCGGTGAGGATCACCAGCGCCTCGGCCTCGAGCAGGTTGGCGACCAGCGCCCCCAGGGTATCGTTGTCGCCGAAGCGGATCTCGTCGGTGACCACGGTGTCGTTCTCGTTGACCACCGGCACCACGCGCAGATCGACCAGGGTGCGCAACGCCGAGCGGGCATTGAGATAGCGCTTGCGATTGGAAAGGTCGTCGTGGGTGAGCAGGATCTGGGCACTGCGCAGTTCGTGGCGGGCGAAATGGCCCTCGTAGCACTGCGCCAGGCTGGTCTGCCCCACCGCCGCGGCGGCCTGCAGCTCGTGGACCGCCGCCGGGCGCACGTTCCAGCCGAGCCGCGCCATGCCCGCGGCCACGGCGCCGGAGGACACCAGCACCACCTCGATCCCCCGCGCATGCAGGGCGGCGATCTGGTCGACCCAGCCACCGATCGCCGCCTCGTCGAGGCCGCGCCCGTCGTTGGTCAGCAGCGCGCTGCCGATCTTCACCACCACCCGCCGCGCGCCGGTCAGCGCCTCGCGGCCCGGCGCCTGCTCGTCGTCGTGCATATCGCCCTCACCCGTCGCCGATTACGCTCAGGGAACGTACTCGACCTCGACGTCATGGTCCTCGTCGTCGTCATCATCGTCCAGCTCGTCGTCGCCGGCCGGCTTGCGCTTGCGGCTCAGCCGCGACTCGGCACGCGCCACCGCCTCGGCGTCCATCCGCTCGCGCATCTCGCGCTCGTGCTCGGCGACCGTCTCGTCCTCGACCTCGAGAATGCGCTGCTCGGTCAGCCAGCGGTACACCGCCTGAACCAGCGCATCGGTGCCCTGACTGGCGATCGCCGAGATGCGATACACCGGCCCCTGCCAGTCGAGCGCGGCGACGATCGCCGCGGCGCGCGCCTCGCGCTCTTCCTCGGGGAGCAGGTCGAGCTTGTTGAGCACCAGCCAGCGCGGGCGCTCGGCCAGCGCCGGCGAGAACTGCTCGAGCTCGCGGGCGATCGCCCGGGCGGAGTCGACCGGGTCCGACTCGTCGAAGGGCGCCACGTCCACCACGTGCAGCAGCAGCCGCGTGCGGGTCAGGTGCTTGAGAAAGCGCAGGCCCAGCCCGGCACCTTCCGAGGCGCCTTCGATCAGCCCCGGCACGTCGGCCATCACGAAGTGCTCGTGCATGCCCAGCTTGACCACGCCGAGATTGGGCACCAGCGTGGTGAACGGGTAATTGGCGACCTTGGGCTTGGCGGCCGAGACGGCACGGATCAGCGTCGACTTGCCGGCGTTGGGCATGCCCAGCAGGCCGACATCGGCCATCACCTTCATTTCCAGGCGCAGGTTGCGACGCTCGCCGGGCGTACCCGGCGTGGTGCGCCGCGGCGCGCGGTTGGTCGACGACTTGAAGTGGATGTTGCCAAGGCCCCGGCGCCCACCCTGGGCGACCATCACCACCTGGCCCGCCTCGGTCACGTCGGCGATCACCTCGAGGGTGTCCTCGTCGATCACCGTGGTGCCCACCGGCACCTTGACGTGCAGATCATCGCCGGCTTTGCCGCTCATCTGGCGACCCTGGCCCGGCTGGCCGTTCTGGGCCTTGTAGAAGCGCTGGTACTTGAAGTCGATCAGGGTATTGAGCGCATCGTCGCCGATCAGGTAGACGCTGCCGCCATGGCCACCGTCACCGCCGTCGGGACCGCCCTTGGGCACGAACTTCTCGCGGCGAAAGCTCAGGCAACCCTTGCCGCCATTACCGGCCTCGGCAACGATCGATGCTTCGTCGACGAATTGCATTGTCACTCTCCCGACGGCACATGCCGCCATGATACAAGAAGGCCCCGCCATGGCGGGGCCTTCTCGTCAGGGTTCGCGGCGGTCTCAGGCGGAGACGACGCTCACGAACTTGCGGTTCTTCGGACCCTTGGTCTCGAACTTGACCACGCCTTCGTCCAGGGCGAACAGGGTGTGGTCCTTGCCGATGCCGACACCGGTCCCGGCGTGGAACCGCGTGCCGCGCTGGCGGACGATGATGTTGCCCGGGGCCGCTGCCTGGCCGCCGAACAGCTTGACGCCAAGGCGCTTGGATTCGGAATCGCGGCCGTTGCGCGTACTACCGGCTGCCTTCTTGTGAGCCATTGCAAATACCTCGCTCGTTCGGGGGAGTTGCCGCTTACGCGGAGATCCCGGTGATCTTGACTTCGGTGTACCACTGACGGTGGCCCTGACGACGCATGGAGTGCTTGCGGCGACGGAACTTGATGATGCGAACCTTCTCGCCACGACCATGAGACACCACTTCGGCGCTCACCTTGGCACCGTCGACCAGCGGCGCGCCGACCTTGACGTCGTCACCGTCGGCGACCAGCAGCACCTGGTCGAAATCGAGGCTGTCGCCGGTGGCCACTTCAAGCTTCTCGAGCTTCAGGGTCTGGCCTTCCTGGACGCGGTATTGCTTACCGCCACTCTTGATAACTGCGTACATGCTTCTCTCCAGACACTCATCGGGGTGGGCTCTTCATCGACCTGCGGCGAGTGGCGCCCCTTCCGGCAGCCATCTGACAGGGAGCGTGATGAGTAGGGTCGCGGATTATAACCGCCGAGACGCCCCGCGACAAGAGCGCTCGACATGCGTCACCCCGCGTGACATGCCGCCTTGACGCCCCCTACCCCCCCTCATAGCATAGCCACACGCCTTGACCGGACTCGGGCTCGACTGTCACACGCTTCGCCGACGCGCGTCGGGCCGTTCACGACGCCCCGGCGAGCGATGTCGCGACCGATGGGCATCGCCAAGGCGACACCGGACGAAAAGCCGACCGGGCCGATTCCTGACACCGTATTGCCGAGCGCAGGCAGTGTTCGTACAGAGCCTAAAGCCTGGCGGCGCCTCGGGATGCCTCAACTCCATGACAGACGCCCATATCATGCAACCCAACGCATCGCCCTTACATGCCGCGGTGGCCGAGGATTTCGCCGCCGTCGATCGCACGGTCATCGACCAGTTGAGCTCCCGGGTCCCGCTCGTCGAGACCATCGGCCGCCACATCATCGAGGGCGGCGGCAAGCGCCTGCGCCCGCTGCTGGTCCTGCTCGCCGCGCGCGCGCTCGACTACGCCGGCGACAAGCACATCACCCTCGCCACCCTGATCGAATTCATGCACACCTCGACGCTGCTCCACGACGACGTGGTCGACGAGTCGAGCCTGCGCCGCGGCCGGACCACCGCCAACGAGCAGTGGGGCAACGCCCCCTCGGTGCTGGTCGGCGACTTCCTCTATTCCCGCGCCTTCCAGATGATGGTCGAGGTGGGCTCGATGCCGGTGATGGAGATCCTCTCGGCGGCGACCTGCACCATCGCCGAGGGCGAAGTGCTGCAACTGACCAACGTCGGCAACCCCGACGTCGACGAGGCCGCCTACTTCGAGACCATCATGGGCAAGACGGCGATGCTCTTCGAGGCCGCCTCGCACAGCGGCGCGATACTCGCCGGAGGCGAGCCCGAACAGCAGGAGGCCCTGCGCCTCTACGGCCGCCATCTGGGGCTGGCATTCCAGTTGATCGACGACCTGCTCGATTATCAGGGCGATGCCGGCACCATGGGCAAGAATGTCGGCGACGACCTCGCCGAGGGCAAGCCGACCCTGCCGCTGATCCAGGCCATGCGCGACGGCACGCCCGAGCAGGCCGCCCTGATCCGCAAGGCGATTCGCCGGGGCGGGCTCGACTCGCTCGACGAGGTACTGGCGATCGTCAACGAGACCGGCGCGCTGGACTACACCCGGCGGCGCGCCGAGGAGATGGCCGACCGCGCCCTGGCCCAGTTGAATTTCCTGCCGCCCAGCCGCTACCGCGACACCATGGCCGAGCTGGCCCGCCTGGCCGTCGATCGCCAGGCATGAAATCGGGCTTGCCAAGTACGCCGCAGTGCGTATAATGCAGCCCCGTTGAGGCACAGCCCCAACGGCGTCGGAGTATAGCTCAGCTTGGTAGAGCGCTGCCTTCGGGAGGCAGAGGTCGTAGGTTCGAATCCTGCTACTCCGACCAAGGAATCCCGTAAAAACGGCCACTTAGCTCCTCGGAGCGGTGGCCGTTTTTCGTCGCGGGCATCAGCCAGATCCCTTCTCGGCCGGAATCGGGCTTTCGTAGCGTTTCATATCACGGCCAATGTCGGCGGCACATCGCCTCGGATGCTGGCCCGCTTGTACGACTCGACCAGTGATTCATCAATCCCAGCCAACGACCTGCTTGTAATATTCTGCTTGCTCTTCCGGCATTCTTTCGAGCAGGACCCGGAGTGTAAAGGCGCCCTGCTTGACGCCGTTGTGCTCGAAGGACCAGTCGCTCACCACATCAGCGTCAAAACTCACCTTCTGACCGAGACTGACAGCCTTCACGACCTCTGCCTCATTGGCGATGACCCCTTCAAAGCCTGACGACGTCAGCGAGATATCGGACACCCAAAAGTGCTCGGTGCCCTGCTCATCGGTTACCGCCACCTTGAGCGTAAAATTGGAGTCGCCATCCTGCGGCGACTTCAAGCGCTCGACGAAGACATCAAGACTCTCTCTGGCCTTCTGTATGGCCTTGTTCATCTCGACGTCGTTTCTGGGAACTTCAATGACCTCGCTACGCCCCCTTTCCTCCGCCCATGCCGTGGCAGAGAAAAGAACCAGGCAACACAGCAATATGATACGAATCACGCCACCTCCACTGACATCCATTACTCCACGGGACCAAACTCCCGGTCCTCTCAAACTCCCGGCCCTCTATTGTAACGCCATGAAACAAGAAAGCCTGCCCATACAAGGCAGGCTTTCGCATGAGAGAGGCCAGGTGACGACCACGTCCTCACCTGGCCACAAGGTCTGCCCGCCCATCAGCCTGGCGATTCTCGGTCATGGGCGACTCGACATGAACCACTTCGCCCAGTGGCTGGCATGGACCGGTAACGGTCTTATCTATCTGGCGTTTTTGATCAAGCGCGGCGGCAGCCTGCGGATCTCGGAACCGGCGTGAACCTATGGGAGCCCCGGGGACGGCGTCGGGCTGGCGTCATCCCGCTCCCGCCATCTGGCGATCAACCACTGCTTGACCCGCTCGGCGTCGGGTGTCGGTTCCGGTGCGCGTCGATGCACGAGGTAGAGGTGGCGTCGCGCCGGCAGGGAGGCGCTGAAGGGCACGACGAGGCGCCCCGACGCCAGGGCGTCACGGCCAAGCAGGTTATCCGCCAGCGCCACCCCCAGCCCCTGCTCGGCGGACTGCAGGGCCAGCATCGCGAGGTCGCAATGCAGGTGGCTCACCGACCGTGCCGGTAACCCGTGCGCGTGCATCAGTCGCTGCCAGTCCGCGTGGAGACTGTCGTGCAGCAGCGTGGTGCCATCGAGCCGGCCCGCCGCCAAGGCCGGGAACGTCTCGAGATAACGAGGGCTGCACACGGGAAAGACGTCCAGCATCACCAGTCGGGTGCAGTCCAGGGTGTCGTCGGGGCGGGTCAGGTAACGCAGGGCCAGGTCGCTGCCGCTCGCCTGCAGCTCGTGCAGCAGGGAAGAGGCATGGAGATGCAGCTCGATATCGGGAAAGCGGTCACGGAACGCGGGCAGCGCCGATCCCAGAACCAGCGCCGCGAACCCCGGCGGCACCGCCAGCCCCACCACCCGGGCGCGATCCACCCGTTGGATGGTCTGACTGACGCCGACCAACTCTTCCATCAAGGGCACCACCCGATGGTAATAGGCGTTGCCCGCCTCGGTCAGGGCGATCGAGCGGGCGCGTCGCCGGAACAGGGCAAAGCCCAGCCAGTGCTCCAGCAGCTTGACCTGCTGGCTGACGGCGGCGGCGGTCACGCTGAGTTCCGTCGCGGCCTGCTTGAAGCTGAGATGCCGGGCGGCGAGGCAGAAACACTGGATCGCCTTTAGCGGGGGCTGGCTCATGACCTAGATATTCTCACTCATGTGCGCAAGATTTCTAGCTTGTTAAGCGCGTGACGCACCGCCGATGATAGCGCTTCGTTCGCCATCATCCGGAGCGTCGCCATGTCCATCACTCGCCTGCCCACCGGCAGCCTCTGGTTGATCGTCAGCGGCTGCCTGCTGCTGATGCTGTCGTTCGGCCTGCGCTCGAGCTTCGGCCTGTTCGTTGAGCCGATTCAGGCATTCACCGGCTGGGGACGCGACATCATCGGGCTGGCGCTGGCGATCCAGAATCTCGCCTGGGGGGTGGTCGCCGTGCTGGCCGGCGGGCTGGCCGACCGTTTCGGCCACGCCAAGGTGCTGATCGCGGGTGCCGCCCTGTATGCCCTGGGCATCTGGATGACCGCCGACGTGGCGGCGATCTGGGTACTGAACGGGGGCACGGGCTTCCTGGTTGGCGCGGGCGTGGCCGGCACCGCCTTCGGCATCGTGCTGCCGGCCATGGCAGGCGCCGTGGCACCGTCACAGCGGCAGTGGGTACTCGGTGTGGGCACGGCGGCGGGGTCCATGGGCCAGTGCCTGCTGGTACCCGTCATCCAGCGGCTGATCGATGGCCTCGGCTGGAGCGGCGCCCTGCACGTGATGGCCCTGATGGCGCTGGGCATGGCCGTGCTGGCCATGCCGCTGGCGGCTCGCCACGGCATGCCAGCGGAACACGGCGAATTGACATCGCCCCAGAGCGCGCACGATTTTCGCGCGACCCTGAGCCTGGCGCGCGGCCATGCCTCCTACTGGTTGCTGACACTGGGCTTCTTCGTCTGCGGCTTTCATATCGGCTTCATCACCGTGCATCTGCCACCCTTCCTGGACGATGCCGGTTTCGATCCGGCCGTCGCCGCCTGGTCGATCAGCCTGATCGGCCTGTGCAACGTGGCCGGCGCGCTGCTGTCGGGAGTCTGTTCCGGGCGCTTTTCCATGCGCGGGGTGCTGATCGCGATCTACGGCGCCCGCGCGGTGGCGACCACGCTGTTCCTGCTGCTGCCGCTGAGTCTACCCTCGGTGCTGGGGTTCAGTGCCGTGATGGGCTTGCTGTGGCTGGCCACCGTGCCGCCGACCACCGGGCTGGTAGCGGCGATGTTCGGCACCCGCTACATGGCGACCCTCTATGGCGTGGTCTTCCTCGGGCACCAGCTGGGCAGTTTCAGCGGTGTCTGGCTGGGGGGCTGGCTCTACGAGACGACGGGCAGCTATGACGGCGTGTGGTGGACCGCCGTGGCACTGAGCCTGGTGGCCATGGCCCTGCACTGGCCGATCAGCGACCAGCCGGTGCAGGGCCGGGATGCCACCGTGTCGGCATAGACTGTGCGAGCCCCGGGGGCGCCCGATGGGGTGGTCAGGCGAGAGGCACCAGCAGTGGCAACCGAGGAGTGAGGTTTTGCAGCGTGTCTATCAGGTAGACGACACGCAAAAGAGCGGCGGGACGTTGATCCTCGGGAGCCCCTGCGAGGCCGTGAATGGCGTAGGCAAGCGGGGCTAGCCCGGCCGTTTCGAGCCGCGTCGCGATCCCGGCAAGACGGCTGAGACGACGCTCATCGGCCATGCGTCCGCCGAGTTCCGCGAGCGCCAACGCCTCGTCGCGCGCTGCCGCAATCCACTGATCGGTGATGCTCGTCTCGCCGCTCCGTCGGGAGAAGTCCAAGCACCGCTCTTCCCTTGTCAGCCCCTCCGGCAACCGTTGGCAAACGGATCCGCGTTGGTCCTCACTCTTGACCAGTCCGGGCTTGCGCGGCAAGTCATCGAGAAGGACGAGTTCGTCGAGGACAAGCGGCTCGGCCGTCTGCGTCGTCCGGTCGGTGCCGTCGAGAAGGCGGCGGTAGCCCCCAGCGCGAGGGCCCGCATCCGCCCCAGCGTGCCGGGACCGGGCCATGATGCCGAGCGGTGTCAGTCGTACATTGCCCGCGACGCGACTCGCAGATAGCGCGATGACACAATGTCCCGCTTCCGCGCGCAGTCGCTGCACATGGTCGAGAACGCGCAGCATTGCATCCTCCGATCCCGACGCATTCAGCTCGATCCATTGTCCGTGCCGATCACGGACGGGGATCGCCAATGCCTGCGCAAGAGGATCGAACCAGGGTCTGCCGAATACCTGAACACCGAGATAGGCGGGAACGGGTCGACGTCCATCGGCGAGAGCCGCCGCGCGAATGCATGTGGCAAGCCCCATGACATCGTGAAGGCATCTGGCGGCCGTGACGGCCTCGCTCTCGTCCGCCGACTCGCCATCACGGTGATCGACGAGTATATCGGCAAGGCTCTGGTCGAGCCGTTCAGCCCGGCCGTGCTTGCCGAGGGAAAGCCGACCTTCCGGTCCGCATCGTGCCCCGGTGAGCCGAAAGACCGAGGTGGCAAGCTCCATCAGAGAAAGCCCGAAGACCGGCTCGCTCCGTGACGCCTCAGCCGGTTCGAAACCGGGGTCCTGGCCGCCGGCGCGGGCGAGCGTCGCATGGTAGACAGCCGACGGCGTGGAGCGGTCGTCAGGCAGCGTTCTAAAATAGGCGGTCACACCACGCGCGCCGGCTGGCGTGTGCCAGACCGATAGCCCGTGGCCGACGAGGATCAGGTCGCCCAGCGGTTCGGCCGTGGCACGCACCTCTCCGCGCAACCGGGCGTCGTGGGGATGGGCCTTGAGGGCGGCAGCGATCGCATAGGCCTCGGCCGTCTCCTCCAGTGTCCTCGATGGCTGCGTATCGGACGCCTCCCGCGCCGCCTTGCGACGGATGGTGCCGGCGACCTGAAGCAGCGCACGGGAAAGCCGCGGCATGGCATCGGCGCGCGACGAGAGGGCCAGATCGAAGAGCCGGTCTGTCAATGCTTCGGATGGGGTCGCCAGGCCGTAACGGGCGGCATCTTCCAACGCCTCGAGAACCGGATCCAGAAAGTCGCTCCGAATGCCGGAAGCGATCTCGCTTCGGGCCGATGGAGGATCCGTTGCCTCTTCGATGCCCGTCTGGCGTCGCAGCGCCAGAAGCGCCGCGGCATGGCGAACCTTCGTGGGCCGCGCCGCCGGATCCCCCTTCGAGATCATCGCCTGCGGCCCGCCGCCTGCGAGGTAATGCACGGTGGGCTCACCCGGCAGATCGATTAACGCCTTGTGACCCTCGAAGCGGATGGCGGGTGGCCGGCCCGTCTCGATGAGACCGGTTAGCAGGGCTTCGGCATCGCGCAGTACGGCACGCCCGAAGATCCTGGCCAATCGGCAGGGTTGGAGCGTCCCGACCTCGGTCGCGATTGCCGAAGCCCCGGCGCCGTCCGGGGTGATCCCATTGGGCGACCCAACGTCTTCGGCGCCCGCCGCCGCACTGCCCGGTCCCGCGTCGTGCGCCGGCGTGGCTTCATCGGTCTTGGCCGTGTCGCACGGTGCCAATTCCGAGGCCCGGAGGCGAAGAATGCCCGCGAGGATGTGCCGGCAGATACCTGTCGCACTGCACGTGCAATCGGCGCCGCTCAGCCCCTGGGCCGTGATGCGAGCAGCCTCGAAGCGGACGCGCTCGCCATCGACGATCAGTACTATTTCTTCGCCGTTTTCCTCGTCGATCACCGCTTTCCCTCTCCTGACGTCTCGTTCGGCCCGGCGCAAGAGTCCTCGCGAACCGACCGCCTCGAGAGCCGCGTCGTCGAAAAGCAGGAGCCGTTCGCGCAGGGACGGCAGGGAAGGTGAGGTCGGCGTCATCGGATCTGCTCGGCCACCCATTCGGCCAGCCGGTCGGGGGTCAGTGCCGAGACGGGCATGCCGGCATCGGCGAGCCGCCCGGCCATTGCCCGATCGAAATCGGCACGCCCGCTCTCATCGAGTGCGGCAACGCCGAGAAGGCGTATCCGCGCGCTGGCCATCCGACGAATCGCGGCGATGAGCGGGCCCGGCGAGGCGCCTTCGTGGAAGTCACTGACCAGAATGAAGAGGGTGCGTGCTGGATTCCTGATCAGCCGGTTCTCGCAATAGGCGATCGCTTTGCCAATATTCGTGCCGCCACCCAGTTGAACGGACAGGAGTAGCTCGACCGGATCGCCGACATGGTCAGACAGATCGACGACCGACGTATCGAAGGCGACGAAACGCACGCTGAGACCGGGCAGACGGGCAAAGATCGCCCCCATGACGGCCGCATGGATCAGCGAGGGTGCCATCGACCCCGACTGGTCGACACACAGGACCACCTCCCAGGGAATGCCCCGACGCCGACGCTCGTAAAATCGCACCTTGTCGACGATCAGCTTGCCCCGCTCAGGGTCGTAATTCCTGAGATTGGCCCGAATCGTCCGGTCCCAGGCGATATCGCGCGCCGAGCCCTTGCGCTCCGTCGTTGCTGCCCGCATTCGCGCGCCGGTCAGCACCGGAAGCGTTTGCGTCTTCAAGCGCTCGAGCAACTCCTCGACCACGCGCTGGGCGATCGCTCTCAGCAGTGACGCCACCGCCGGATCGGCACGGTGCCTCAAGGAGAGCATTGCCGCCAGAAGGTCGGGACGTGGCTCGATCTCCTCGAGGGCGGTGGGGTCGGAGAGGATATCGGTCATGCCGAAATCGGTGAGAGCGTGCCCCTGGACGTCCTCGCGGACGGATTTCGGAAAAAGCTCGCGCATCTCGCCGAGCCAGTCGGGAAGGGTCATCTGCGTCGGATCGAGGCCGGCGGAGCGCTTCTGGCCACGCCGACGCCCCGCTTCGAGGTCGAGCGTCAGACCACGCCGGCGATAAGCGCGGCCATAGACATGGTCGAGGGCATGATCCCTGCGCGCGTCGAGCCCCGACAGGCAGGGTCCGCCTCCCATGCTGGCACTCAATTGACTTTCCGCGAAGCGGCCGAGGGCGAGGCGCCAACGACGTACACTCTCCTGCGCGGCTTCCGATGTCTCGCTCATCGCTGCGCCTCCTCTTCCCGCTCGTCACGTAGCCAGTGGTCGAGACCACGGGCCTCGATGAGGCCGGTGAGGGCACGCGAACGCGCGAGATTGTCGCGTACCTCGCTCTCGCCAACATGGGGCATGTCGAGATCGAGCGGCGCGGGGAGCGACTGCAACGAGCCGATCCGTGCGGCGAGCGCGTCCACCTCGTCCGGGTCGAGGACACTCAAGGTCTTGCGCAAGGCCGGGAGAAGGGAGAGGAAGCTGTCCTCGTCGATACGCGCGAGAAAGGCATCGACCACGCCCAGCACCTCCTCGGACCTTCGCAGCAGTACGGCGGAAACGGCAAGTGCACCGTCGAGCGGGCCGCAACGTTCCTGCGGAGACAGGCTGGCCGCTTCCAGGCCACTACGCACCACCTGGGCGACATCACCCTCGGACCGCCAACCGGAGAGAAAGCCGATGGTTGCCAGGACGCCCGCCAGGGCGCCTTGCGGCATCGCGGCTATCAGACCGCGCAGCCGGTCCTCGAAGACGGCCCGATCGACGCGCGGGGCAGAAGCCGGCGCAGCCCCCTCTTGCCCCTGGACTGGAACCGTCTCGTCGGCTCCCCCCATCGTCGTGAGCCGCTGGGTCAGATGATAGAGATCGGCGAGCGCGCGTGCGTCAGCGGGCATCGCCGCCGCGGGCGCGTCAATCAAGGTGGGAATGAGATCGAGCGTGCGCCGATAAGCGGTTTCGACAAGCGGCGCGAGCGCCGCCGTCCGCGACAACCCGAGCACACGGCGACCGCGCCAGAGGCCCTCGAGACGCGCCAGCGCCCGGACCAGCCGGGAGAAATCCGCGTCGGCCGCCAGCGCCTGGTCAAGATGCGGGAAGATGTCGTGGGCATGAGCAAGCACGCCGGCCTTGGCCGCGTCGCCGAGCAGGGCGACGGCGGCCTCGGAATCATCGCTGCGCCCGGCGTTCTCCAGCGCGACGATCGCTTCGCGCAGAACGAAGACACAAGCCGCTTCCAGCGTGTCTCCGGTCGCAGCCAGGGCTGTCAGCCGCGCCTCTACCGAGGGGAGCCAGGCATAGGTCCAGACCTCGAAAAGGACGGGCTTCATCCCTTTGGCAGTAGCCAGGTTCGGCCCACGCTTCAGCGTGGCAAAGTCCGTCTCAAGCAGCGCCATCGCATGAGCGAAGCGGCTCGCCGCCCGATGCCGCGCCTTGCGATGAATATCGAGTTGACGCGTCTTCACCGACGGCTCGTCGATCGAGAAACGCAGCGCCTCGGCCCGGCGGCGCGCGGCATCGAGAAGCGGCGGGGTGCCGGCTTCCTTCGGCACTTTTCCAATCCCGGCGCCGGTCATCAATTCGTGCAACGTCTCGAGGATGTCCGAACCGTAGAACAGATCTTCGTCCTTCAGGAGACAGGAGCGGGCCGCATCGAGGATCTCCGAACGCCCCGGCCCCGGCAACTCACGGAGCCGGGCCAAGGCCTCGGCATGACGCACCGCCTCCGTAAGCGTGGGCAGGGCCGGCGGCAGGCTACCCTCTCGCCGGCGCAAGGCCTCCGCCAGGTCGAGGAAGGTCTCGGTCGCCAGGCGCGAGGCGGCGTGATCTCCCGTCTCGGCCATCGCCAGGAGCCGAGCATAGTGACGCGGGCTCGGCATGCCGCTGGCATAGCCGTTCAGCAGGTCGAGATCGGCTTCGGTGTAGCGCACCAGATAGGCGCGGTCGGCGGCGTGGGACGGGGCCACCTGACCGTTCTCAGGCCGCCTTTGCGGGTCGCTTGGCGGATCGAGCAAGGCGGGCGTGTGGATGCCGCCGAAGATCGCGGCGACGGGGCGCCCGCCGGCGGCCGCCTTGGCCTCTGCCAGTACGTCACGCATCATGGCCTCACGGGCAAGCATGCCATCCTCGGCCATCTGGCGCTCGCTCGTCGTCTCGCGGCAGAGGAGGCAGTCGCGCCCGACATCGGCGAAGAACTGACGCCAATCACTGTCGCCCACCCGTGACTCGAAGAGCCGATCCCAGACCTCGTTGAAATCCCGCGCACCGACCCGACGGATGAGCGCCTGTGCATAGTTCGAATAGGTGATCGCGTCCTCGTCGGTGAGTACCTGCGGCGTCAGGCGCGCCGCCGACGTCTCCTGCTCGCCCTCGTCATGCAGGGAGAGTCGCACGCCGCTCGGCAGATCCGCGAAATGCAGCGAGGCACCGATCGCGCCCGCCGCCTTCAGGGCCACCCATTCCGGAGCGCTGTCCGAGATCGGCCAATAGCCGAGGACCGCTGGAGCAAACCGGTCCCGGGAGTCACGATCGATGACCGAAACGATCGCAATCGGTGGCTCGGTCTCTTGGTGGGCGAGTAGCGGTACCAGCGGCTCGAAGTCGGCGGGCATCTCGAGGACGATCGCCGCCGGCCTCAGCTCGGCCAGTGCACGCTTGAGATGCAATGCACAGGCGGGGCTGTGATGGCGAATGGGAAAGTGGAATACCCCGTCGGTACCGCCGACCAGCCGTTCGCCATAGACTCGCAAGCGCTCGCGCAGCGCGGCGCCGCTCTCCGGCCCGTCCTCGCCCGTCTTCTGCCGCGCCGGGCTCACCGGCCTTCGCCCTGTCGTCCGACACTGCGGGCGACATCGTAAAAGTCGCGCCATGCCTTGCTGGACCGGGCCCGATCCTTGGCGACGTGATCCACATAGGCCTGGAACTTGCGAATATCGGCCTCGTCATCCTTCAATACGACACCGGCCATCTGCCGTGCCATATGGGCGCCGGTGACCACCCCGTCGGCCAGGTAGGCCGCCTCCAGACTCGCCGAATGAGCGACATTGACGGCCTCGGCCGTGGACATGACGGCCGTCGGCTTGTCCAGCGCGACGCCCTCGGCGGTCCTGCCCGATCGCAGATCCGAGAAGGCGGACACCAGAACATCGAGAACGTCGGCGGGCAGCGTGGGTTCGATGGTCTGGCCGGCCAGCCGCGAGGCGACGCGCGCTTCGATCAATTCACGCTCGAAGGTTCGGTCGGCGATCGGCGACACGGTCTCGAAATTGAAGCGGCGCTTGATCGCGCTCGACATCTCGTTGACTCCGCGATCGCGCAGATTGGCCGTGCCGATGACGTTGAAGCCGGGAGCGGCGCGGACCGCCGTTGCGCGGCCGAGTTCCGGGATGGTGATCGTCTTCTCGGAAAGAATGGAGATGAGGCTGTCCTGGATTTCCGGCGGGCAGCGTGTGATCTCCTCCATCCGCACGATCTGACCGGCCTCCATCGCCTGCATGACCGGCGACGGGACGAGTGCCCGGCGGCTCGGCCCCTCGGCAATCAGCATCGCGTAGTTCCAGCCGTAACGGATCGCATCCTCCGAGGTCGAGGCCGATCCCTGAATCAGCAGATCGGAGGCGCCCGAGATCGCGGCGGAAAAGAGTTCGCCGAGCATGGACTTCGCCGTTCCCGGCTCGCCGACCAGCATCAGGCCCTGCTCGCCCATCAAGGAGACGATCGCCCGCTCCACCAACGCGTCGTCGCCATAGAACTTGCGGGATAGCCCCCGTTTTTCATCCCCAAGGACGAAGCGACGCACCGCTTTTGGCGACAACCGCCAGCCCGGCGGCCGCGGCCCCTCGTCGGTCTCGGCAAGACGCTGCAGCTCGTCCTCGTAGCGACTTTCAGCGGGACGGCGGAGATAGGTCTTGCAAGCTTCCTCACGCATCGTCAGCACCAGGTCTTGTTCTGCCAGTCGGGATCATGGCCGATGCCCGCCGCTGCCAAGGCATGATAGTCGCCAAGCGCCTCCGCGAGCATGACCGCCGGTACGCCAACCAGCGCGAGGGGCCTGGCATAGGCGAGCGCATCGTTGCCACGCATCCGCACGAAACACAGACTCTCGAGTGCCGTGAGGCTCGACAAGGTCACGGCGTCACCGACCAGATCACCCTTGAACGTGATGACGGCGGCGAGGGCAACGCCCGGAAAATGCCGCTCATAGGTGGAGAAGACACCACCATCCTCCACCGGGCCCCGCCGCCAGCCAAGCTTGTCCGCGTTCGAGCGCATGGCAGAGAGTGAAATCAGCCAGCCTTCGCGATCCCGAATCTCGGTCGCGTTCGGGTCGTCGATCTCGACCTGGCTCGTGAACTGCTCGAAGAGCGGGGTGACCTCGTAGTCGTCGAGATGCGCATCCCAGGCGGCCGCCATCGCGTCGCCTGCGGTCATGCGGTGCGCGATGGAGACATGGCTGAGCGTATCGAGATCGACCGGCTCGTCCTCGGCATCGGTCAGCGTGCCATCGTCCATCGGGCGGAAGAGGCAGAGGATGTCGCCCTGCGCGTCGCGACCCTCGAAGACCAGGCGCTGTGCGAGACGGCTCATGATCGGATGCTCGAGGATGAAGGCCTCGAAATCCGCCTTCGTCCAGCGCCGCTCGGTACACATGGACTCGAACAGGCGTGCCTTCTGGTTCTCCACCGTCTGCTTAAGTTCCTTGCGGGCGTCCGAGAGCAGCTTCTTTGCGGATTTGGCCTGGGTCGCTTCGTCCTCGCCGCCGCCCACGGGAGCCGGCGCGTCGGGATCCGGCTTGATGGTGGGGAGTGAGCCGACCGGCCTGCCCTGCGGGTTGAGAATCTGGAGCTTCAGTGTCAGCTTGTCATCCTCGACGAGACGTGCGGCATAGGCCTTGTCACCGATCGTCAGGTCGAGAACGCCGGATTCGTCGACCCCGGCCGTCGGCACGACGCGATCGGCCATCTCCTCGCGCGTCCAGTCCTGCTCCTCGGCGATCCGGTCGACGAGCTCGCCCGCTAGCCTGCGCCCGCCCGGTTGCTTGTGGCGTTTGGCGACGTCGAGGAGCGCCTGAACGACGACCGGGTCGGGATTGGCCGCCATGGCCTCGAGAATGGCCCGACACTGCGGTGCGCGCTTGCCATGGTTCTTGAGATAGCGGCGGCCGATCCGCGCCATCTCCGCCGCCGGCATGAGACAGCAGAGCGCCAGGAGGCCGCGATGAGGATGCGCCGAGTTGGGCATGCGCGCCAGGACCTCCCGCCGGATCTCGGCATGGGCCATGGCCTCCGTATAGGTCGGATCTGACCGTTGCCGCCAGGCGGCGTACTCGGCCGCCTGCTCCGAGGCCTCGGCGTCCGCCGCCTCGCTCGACGGATGCACGGTGTCAAAGGCGATCCAGGCGTTGAAGACCGTCTGGCCCAGCCGTTGGGCGTCGGTTCGCTCAAGCCGCTCCAGGGCCATCCTGAGCAACGGGTCGCCGCCCGGTGCCTTGAGCTTGTGGGCCCGGGCAAACCACCACTTGACCAGGGTCGCATCGACCCTCTCGCCGCCCGCCCAGTGGAGGACCGGCAGATCGTCGGGATCGAAGAGTTCGGAATAGTCGACCCGGGTCTTGGCCAGCCCCTTCTCGGCTTCTTCCTGCAGCGCCTCGCGCGAGAAGAAGGTCGAGACATCGTGGCCAAGCCGGACCAGTGCCTTCAGTATCGCGGCCTTGGCGGCAACGTCCTTTTCCTTCTCCGCCGCTGCCAGGAGCGGCGGGAGCGCGTCCTCGTAGCCGCGTTCGGCAAGCCATTGCGCAGCGTCGGCGCGACTCTTCGCCTTCCCGTCCGTCAGCCCCTGGGCGATGATCGGCGTCAGACCGCCGATTGGCGCAAGCAATGCCCGGCTACTCGTCTTGATACCGGGGTCGGAATCGCCGGCCCGCGAGAGAACCGCTTCGAGGAAACGCCCCGGCAACTCGGGAAAGAGCCTCATAAGCCCCAGGGCGCGCTCGTCGTCGCTCTGGTTGTGCCTGCGCAGGAACTGCTGGTCGAGGAGGTCGAGATAGGGAAGCAGCGCCGCCCAGACGGTCTCGTTCACCGGTTCCGGCGTCTCCCGACCGGAGATGTGGGCGTTGTCGATGGCGTTTGCCAGGTACTCGCGAAAATCGATATCCGCGCGCTCGATCTCGGCGATCACCCGACGTAGATCGTCGCCCTTGCGCAAACGCTCGAGAAGCGCATCGGCGACAGTGCCCGAGTGGTATCTGTCGTTAAAGGCCAAGTCGAGGAATTCGGAAAAGAAACGTCGGCTCTCGCGTGCCGCAAGGCCGATGCGTGTCAAGGCTTCTAGCGAGATATCCTGTCGGGCCAGAATACGTTTCATTCGGGCCCGGTAAAGCTCGCGAGCCTTTCCGTATTCGAATCTCAAGGGCGCGAAGAAATAATGCCCCGCCTCTTGCCGATCACTTTTCTCGCGAAGCTCATCGCGGAGGAGAGCGACCATCAGATCGACGGCATCAGTCTCGAAAGGCTCGTCGAACGGCTTGGACTGCCGTTTTTTGAGTTCGGCCCGTTGCGCATGGTCGGCTTTCGCCTGGTCCCGCACCGCCTCGATCAAGGCCGTCAGTTCGTCACGCACATCGTCGGCAACCCGCGTAGCATCCCGCGGCTGTGGCGGCGGCGGAGCGATCAGGCGTCCGTCATGGGTATGATAGCCATCCGGCCCGTCCTCGGCGCGCCCTTCACGGGAGGCGCCGGGCGCGGTAGCGTCGAGTGTCTCCCGAACGAGCAAGGCCGCGTCGATGTCCCTCTTCAATGCCGGCGACGTCTCGTGTAGCGCATGTTCGGCGAGCATGCGCAGCGACGCCGGGTCACCCAGCGCGGCAAGAACCAGGATCGCCGGCTTGCGCTCCCCCGCCGACGTCTTCCGTAGTGTGGCTTCGATGAGATCGGGGGCCGGCTTGATACCGCTTACCCGGAACAGAGCGATGGCGGCATTGCGCACACCGGCCGAGGTGTCGCCGGCGGCACGCAAGGCAATCGCCTGATAGGCCGGTCCGGCACGCTCGTCGCTCATGAGATCGCGTTCGAGCGCCAAGCGGAGGATGTCCTGGCGCGAATCGGCGTCGAGGCAATCGATCGCCGCGGCGAAATGCTCCGGCTTGGCGCGCATGAAATCATCCAGCCCCGTCAGGAATTGCCATTCGGTTCGCCGCGCGCCATGCGGATAGATGAGCCGATAAAGTAGCTCTTCCGGCAGGTCGGCGAGCGCGAAGAGCGCCAGGAGTCGCGCGACGGAATGAGTCGACGCAGCAAAGTCCTCGGCCGCAGGGGCAAAGACCTCTCGCTGCCTCGACCCCAGGATGTCGTGGACCGGTCTAGAGAGGATGAAACGCCGGGCTTCCTGCAGGTAGACATTCAACCAGCCTGGCAGGCTCTCGATGTCCTCCCCATGGGAGTGGTAACGGCAGACAGGTGCTATCACAGCAAGCACGCTCGCAAAGCGCTGCACGGCAGGCGCATCCCAACCTTCCAGGCGGACGAGAAGATGGGCTCGAGAGGGGGCTCGCCGATTCCAGACTTCCTGGGCCGTTTGTTTCGCGGCATCGGTGTCCTGCCAATGAATGGCTGGTGTGTTCTTGACCAGCAGCGTCTCGGAGACGGCTTTGGCGTTGGCCTTCACATGATCCGTCAGGCGCAGAAGCGCCGTTTCCGGAGCGCCGATGACGACATATCGCGCGAGATCATCGCCCAGCCCGGGCTCGAGCGAGTTGGCATGACCCAGGTCCTCGACGAGGGCCGCCCTGTCGGTTTCGGAAAGGCCGCTTGGTGCATCGCAAATATCGTTCAACGGGTTCTGAAATCGCCCGAATAGAGACTGGAGTGTCTTGAACATAAACGCTCTCGATATCGTTCGAGTTATCGTCAAATCTGGACGAAGGCAGTCCTATCTGACGCCTCGACGCCCTGCTCTCCCGCCTGAAGCCGGATACCATGCACGACCAGTTCCCGCTTGATGAGCCGACTTTCTCGGGTCCCGGACACAACGCTACTGAAAGAAGATCGGGGTGGTTTGGCATCCCGTTCGGATGCACACATTCCGCTTCCCTTGCCATGCAGTGGCGAGACCGCGCTCGCCCCATAGGCTGCGGTACACCAGACTATATCCAAGACACACGTCGGGAAATGTAAGAGATCACTGGCAAAGATGTAGGAATTCCCCCATAGAAGCGAGGGACAAACGCAATACCAAAAGATGGCAGCCTCGCGTGGAACATCGCGTCACGGCAGCCCAGGCCTTATCATTGCTGCACACCTTATCCTCATGAGGTGGCTGGCAAAGCATCTATCTCAATCCAGTTGCCTCGCGACGAAGCCCTCGTCGATCATTTCCTGGATGAAGGCGTCGACGTAAGGCCCGGCCCCGGCACAGCGCTTGGGCAGCGCCATGCATTGCTCGATCGCCGTGAAGCGCCCCGCCAGCACGCGGTATCCCGGGTGCGTCGCCGCGAAGCGCTCGAGGGGCTGCCGTACCCCCGCCGCGGCCGCCAGGCCCTGCTCGACGAAGGCATCGATCGCGTCGGCCGAGGTCGGCGCGCGCACCAATTCGGCATGCGTCAGGGTGCGCGTCAGGTACAGATCGTAGGCCGCGCCTTCGCCGACGGCGATCCGCACGCCGTCGCGGTCGAGTTCCTCGACATGGTGGAACGCCGATTCCTCGGGCACCAGGTAGGTTCCCTCGATGACCACGTAGGGCTCGGTGAAACGCAGCGCTTCGGCACGCCGCGGGTCGCGGGCCAGGAAGGCGACGCACCACTGGGCGTCGTCGACCGAGGCGACCACCTTGCCGGCGGCATCGAAGGTGACGTAGTCGACCGGCACGCCCAGCCGTTCGGCCAGGGCGGCGGCCAATGCCGCCGACACCCCCTGTGGACGACCGTCGTCGCCACGTTGGGCGAGTACGGGATTGCCGTAATTGATCGCCGCGCGCAGTACGCCGTCGGGGGCGAGAATCTCGCGGGCCGCGCTTTCGTCGTGGGACATGCCAACGCTCCTGAAGCCTGACGATCACGCGATCGTCGAGAACGGGGTCCGGAGCCGCGATGGCCGCCGGACGTTCCTGGAGCTTAGCCCTTTTCGGTCAGCCGGCGTAGGTCGGCGACGACATTGGCCTGGGGGTCGCTGTCGCGAATCAGCAGGCGCGCCTCGCCCCGCGGGTCGAAGGCGAAGACGGCGCTGGAATGGCTGACGTCGTAGTTGCCCGCCGAATCCTTGTCGCCGTACTCGTAGGCGATGCGGTAGCGGTTGGTCAGTGCATCGATCTGGGCGATGTCGCCCGTCAGGCCGATGAACTGCGGACCGAAGACGTCCGTGTAACGCTTCAGGATGGCGGGGGTGTCGCGCGCCGGGTCGACCGAGACGAACAGTACCTGGATGTCGTCGCGCAGTGGCTCATCGAATTTCCTGAGCGCCGCCGCGAGTCCCGCCAGGGTTATCGGGCAGACATCGGGGCAGTGGGTGTAGCCGAAGTAGAGGACCGTGGTCTTGCCGCGATAATCCTCGGCGCTCACCTCGTGGCCGTTCTCGTCGACGAGGTCGAAATCGAGTTCCGGCATGACCTCGGAAACGTCCGTGGTGCGCCAGTTGGTGTCACTGCATCCGGCCAGCCACAGCGAGGCCAGCAGTGGAAGAAAGCACTTGTACATGACAGGATTCCGGAAAGTCTGGCTACATCGACACGGGTGAGACCACGTCAAACATGACGGGAAGCGCCTTTTCTCCAGCAAACTCGAGCGTCACCTCGACTTTATCGCCCACAGAGAGCGACCGGGAACGCTTCATGAACATGAGATGGTAGCCCTTGGGCGCGAACTCGAGCGTCTCGCCGGGCGCGATCTCGATACGCGGCACCGCGTGCATGCTGGCCATGCCGTCCCGGCTCATGCTGCGATGCAACGCGACACTCTTGAAGGCATCGCTGGAGGCACCCACCAGCGTCACGGGCACGTCACCGCCATTGTGCAGCTCGAAGTAACCGGCCCCGGGCATGTCGCCGGGCAGCAGGCTCAGTCGGGCCTGGGTGACCGTCAGGTCGTCGGCCTGGGCGATGCCCGCCAGGATCCACACGGCCAGCAGCCCCCACGCCAGGCGAAGCGGGATGCGTCGCGATCGCCCCCGATGATGTCGATTCAGCATCCTGATACTCTCCACGCGAGATGCGACGGACTCACGCCCCGGGCGTTCGGTGCCTGGCCATTGGCTCGAGTCGCGCCGCGGCGGTCATCAGGAGCAGAGATTGGCCAGATTGCAGTACGACTGAAAGTCGTCCGACTTGACGTCCAGCGTGAGGCGGTCGTTGACGGTGTTGTAAAAGAAGGACGCGACACCCTGGTCCGCATCGGCCGTGCGGTAAAGGCCGCAGACGCCATAGCCGTACTGCACTTCCTGTAGCTTCAGCAGCTCGACCGGGCTCGCGGTATCGAGCCGGCTGGCGATGGCCTGCTGGATCGTGCTGTCCCGGTTGTGGTCGGCGATGACCTGGCCACCGAAAATTGCCGCGGCCAGGACCGACAGGAAGGCCACCGGGATACCGAGCATCAGCATGAAGGAACGAGAGGTCGTCATGAGGCGAAAGCCTATGTCGGTCGGCGCGCCCGGACAAGCGGCCGGCGTCGGCCAGGGGCGCGGTATTTCGCCGCAGTACCCGGCGCCTCTCCCATCAGCACGCATCGGGCTTAACGGCGCTCGCGAAACGCCCAGCCCACGGCGGCGATGACCAGGGCGATGGCCGCGCCCAGTTCCAGAATCGGCCGCCCCGGGCCCAGTTTCACGGCATTCTCGACGAACAGGATCACCAGCACGATGGCGGCGACGGCGACCAGCGAGTGCTTGAGCTCCTTGAAACTGGCCACCTGCAGCGGGCCCTCGCTCTCGAAGTCGGTGCGCAGAAACAGCCGGTACATGCCGTGGGCCATGATCTGGAAGCTCGCCGCGATCAGCAGCAGATCCATCATCTTGAGCAATCCCACCGCGCTGGCCTTGATCGCCTCGGCCTGCCAGGCGCCCCCCCGCGATCAACGCCCAGAGGGTCTGCAGCAGGCTAAGGCAGGCCAGTACATAGAGAATCAGTGCCGCCAGCATGGCCAGCACCACGGTGACATGGATCATCAGGCGACTGCGGCATAACCAGCGTTCGATCATGACGCTTCCCTTTCCGGATCCGTCCTGTCTGTATGCCATCCTCCCGGGGTCACGGCAATCTATCCCGCCCGTCATTCGCAGGAGGTACCCGACGAACCCGTCACGCCCTGTCGGGAGACGCTCGCCAGGAACATTCGTCATACCCCACGGCATGGCGTTCCCACCCCGCCTTCGCGCATCCACCTCAGGCGGTTGACGGTCGAATTCACGACGAAAACCGCGTTTCCCGCGGCATGTCACTCTTCCATGCTTGTTTTGTGTTTTTATGTAACCGATGGAGGCAGTCATGGCGCTTCGCAGCTTCAAGATCGCTCCGGCCAACCTCGGCCCGGGCAAGCAGCTCAAGCAACCCGACTACTGGCTGCTGCTGGAAACCACCGGCGGCAAGGTCCGGGAACTCGACCGCTATCCGACCTACCCGGAGGCCCTGCAGGCCAATCGCGCCCTGTGCGACCGACTGCACTGACGATCGCGGCGCCATCACCCGCCGCGGTGACGCCCTCGCCTCGCACGGGGTCGCTGCGACAAGACGTCACTGGCCAGCGGGGCCGGTTCAGGCATGCTTGGCGCGTCACGAACCCGTAGAGCCGCGCCGCCATGGCTGTATCCCGCCCGCCCCATGCCCTGCGCCAGGCCGCCAGCTGCGCGCTGCTGGCGATGCTGCTGGTCGTGTTCGGGCCCTTGATCGGCCAGCTCAGTGGCGCGGCCCACGCCACGCATGGGGACGCGCCGAGAGGCATCGCCACGGCCCACGAAGCGCGGATCGCCGACCACCCGGCCGGCGTGTTCGCTTGGCACGATGCGTGCGGCTACTGCACGCTGTTCCAGCACTGCCCGGTGCTCGATGTCGCCCTGCCACCCGCCGCCACGGCGTCCTTGGCGCCGCTCGACCAGCCGGCCGGGGCACCGCGTGTTGCCCACGCCACACCCGCGCTTGCCGCTCACGCGCCACCCCGTGCCCCACCGATCGCTCTCGCCTGACCCTCGTCCGCATCGCCGCACGCTCGACGCCGCCCGGCCCGCCTACCCGCGGACCGGTGGCGCCGATGACGTGTGACACGCCCCATCGCTCGACCTTTCAGGACACCCATGACCGAGAGTGCAAACACCCGCGCCCGCCGCGCGGCCAATGACTGGTACCGCGCCGTCTGGCGCTGGCATTTCTACGCCGGCCTGCTGGTCATTCCCTGGCTGATCTCGCTGGCCATCACCGGCGCGCTGTATCTGTTCCACGACGACATCGACCGCTGGTGGCACGCCGATACGCTCACGGTCACCGCGCAGTCCGGCCCGACCCTGGCACCGCACCGCCAGGTGGCGGCGGCACTGGCCAGCCGGCCCGGCGAGGCGCTGCGCTTCGTGCCCGCGCCGCGCTCGGACCTGGCCAGCGAGGTGGACGTGCGAGCCGCCGACGGCACCCGCCACGCGGTGTACGTCGATCCGTACAGCGGCGAGGTCACCGGCAGCCTGCCCTACCGCGGCAGCCTGATGTGGACCATCCGCCACCTGCACAGCCTCAGCTATTTCGGCAGCGCCGCCAGCCTGCTCATCGAGCTGGCCGCCGGCTGGGCGATCCTGCTGGTGCTCACCGGCCTCTACCTATGGTGGCCACGCGGCCGGCGCGACGGCGTGGTGACGGTGCGCGCCCGCCCGGCCAAGCGCGTCTTCTGGCGCGACCTGCACGCCGTCACCGGGCTCTTCGTCGGCGGGTTCATCCTGTTCCTGGCGATCACCGGCATGCCCTGGTCGACGCTCTGGGGGACCAAGGTCAACGAACTCGCCAACGGGCACAACTACGGCTATCCCGATGGTGTGCGCGTCGACGTACCGATGTCCGATGCGCGTCTCGCCGACCGCGAGACCACCAACTGGTCACTGGAGCAGGCGCGCCTGCCGGAATCCGCGGGGGACGCCCGCGGCGCAGCGCCGATCGGCCTCGACGCCGCCGTGGCGACCTTCCGCGAGCGGGGCCTGGCGCCGGGTTTCGCCGTCAACCTGCCCGACGGGTCCGGCGGCGTGTATACCGGCTCGGCGTATCCCGACGACCTCAGCCGCCAGCGCGTGGTGCATCTCGACCAGTACAGCGGCCGACCGCTGCTCGACATGGGCTATGCCGACTACGGCCCGGTGGGGCGCGGCCTGGAGTGGGGCATCAACGTCCACCTGGGCCAGCAATACGGCCTGGCCAACAAGCTGATCCTGGCGCTGGCCTGCGCCGGCATCGTCCTGCTCTGCGTGTCGTCGGCGGTGATGTGGTGGAAGCGACGCCCCACCGGGCGTCTCGGCGTGCCCCCCGAACCGCGTGACCCACGCCGGCTGCGCGGCGTGCTCGTCCTGCTGGCGATCGGCGGCGTGATCTTTCCGCTGGTGGGCGCCTCGCTGGTGATCATGGCCCTCGTCGACGCCCTGTGGCGCCGCCGTGTCGCACAACGCACCGCCCTCGCCTGAGGCTCACACCAGATCGCGCGGGATGGTCTCGTCCCAGGTCTTGGCGAACACCCGGCTCTCGCCCTCGTAGGCATCCAGGGTGGCGCGCAGGCGAAAGCCGTCGCGATCGGCGGTCATCAGCGTGCGGGCCACGGTCCTCACCTGCCAGTCGCCGCGCGCGAAGCTGCGCTGCCACTCGGTCCAGCCGCTGAGGCTGTCGTAGTTGCCGTAGGCGTAGCTGTAACGCTCGGTGACGCGCACCGCGAGTTCGAGGTCGATGTCGTCGAGCCGGTAGACGCCCTCGTCGTTGACCACTTCCAGGGTGGTGCGGTCGTTGCCCAGGTCGCGGGTCACGCGCCAGGCTTCCTGGCTGGGCTGGATCAGCGTGCGGGGTAGCGGCGGCGCCCCCTCGGGCTCGGCGAAGGCGGGCAGAGCCGCCTCCTCCGCGGGTTGCGGCTCGCGACACGGCAGAACCAGCCGGCATTCGGCGGGATGCAGGGTCACCCTGGCCGGAGTCGGTGCCGGCCAGGCCAGCGGCCAGTAACTCGTCGACAGCGACAGGCGGATCGCATGCCCCACGGGGAACTGCTGGGCGATGTGCTTGAGCGGCACGCGCACCCGGTAGCGCCGCCCCGGCTCCAGCGCCTCGGGGAACTCGTCGCTGTCGCGGTGCGTCAGGTTGAGCAGGCCGTAGGACACCCGCGTCGCCTTGTCGTCCTCGCCGACGTCGATCAGCCGCAGCGCGACCATCGCCACCGGCTGATCGGCCTCCAGGTCGAGCTCCACCACCGGCTGGCCGCAGATCTCCAGCGGTTTCTCGAGCGGCGCGGTCTGGAAGATCAAGGCACCGCCATCCTCGTCGCGCTGGTCATGGGGCAGGTCGGGCGGCGCATTGTAGGAGCACCACTTGCCGGCATACAGGCCGACGAACAGCGGCGAGCGGATGGACAAGGGCACGTCGCCGAGGGCGCTGTCGGCGCCGATCCACGCCACCTCGGGCACCAGGTCGTGGCCGCTGGTCAGGCGAAACGGCGTCGGCACGATGCGCGGCGAGGGCCACACGGGCTCGCTGACCCAGCGCCCGGGGCGCACGTCGTAGCGCGCCGACGGCGGTACCGACTCCTGCATCCACACGCGCAGCATCGGCTCGTCCATGATCCCGGTGTCCTCGCCCTTCAGCCAGTGATCCCACCAGCGCAGCGCCTCCTGCAGGAAGCCGATCGCCGGCCCGGGCACGCCGAGGTGCGGGTACTTGTGCGCCCAGGGCCCTACCAGCCCCTTGCGCGGCACCGAGAGGCCGTCGAGCAGCCGGAACACCGCGTTGCAGTAACCGTCGGCCCAGCCGCTGATGGCGTAGACCGGGCACTGGATGCGCGAGAAATCCTCGCACACCGAGCCATGCTTCCAGTAGTCGTCGCGACGCTGATGAGCCAGCCAGGTGGCCAGCCACAGCCCGCTGCCCTCGAGGCGTTCCCGCCACATCTCGCGCCAGCGCTCGCCGACCAGCGCCGGATCCGGCGGACAGGCGTTGCCGTCGAACATCGTCGAGGCCCAGGACAGGTTGTCGCCGAGCAGACAGCCGCCCATGTGATGGACATCGTCGGCATAGCGGTCGTCGGTCGAGCACAGGGTGATCACCGCCTTGAGCTCGGGGGGCTGCAGGGCGGCGATCTGCAGGCCGTTGAAGCCGCCCCAGGAGATGCCCACCATGCCGATATCGCCCGTGCACCACGGCTGCTCGCCGATCCAGCGCAGCACCTCGACGCCATCGTCGAGCTCCTGCTGCAGGTATTCGTCGGTGAGCACGCCATCCGACTCCCCGCTGCCGCGGATGTCCACCCGCACCCCGGCGTAGCCGTGACCCGCCCAGTAAGGATGGGTCTGGGCGTCGCGGGTCGCGGTCAGGTCGCGCTTGCGATAGGGCAGGTACTCGAGAATCGCCGGCACCGGGTGGCGCTCGGCGTCCATCGGTCGCCAGATACGCACCGCCAGCCGGCAACCATCCTGCAGGGTGATCCAGGTCTCCTCCTCGTGGACCGGACGCGGGAACGTCTCGACGATGCGCATGGCCTACCCCTTTCTCTGCGTGGTGTCATTGTCATCCGTCTCGGGCCTCAGCCGATGATCTCCTCGAACGCGAAGACCAGCCCCTCGGCGAGCCGGGTGTAGTTGGCTTCCAGCGCCTCGTCGCTGTCCGCGCCCATCCAGATCAGCGCCAGCGCGAAGCTGTAGCTGTCCTGCTCGGGCATGTCCGACAGGCGCATGCCCGGCGTGACCTGCAACTCGATATGCGTGCCGGGGAAGCGCGCCTCGAGGGCGGCGATCTCGTCGGGATCGGGGACGCGCACCACCGTGGCGTCGACGAAGAACACCCGGTAGAAGAACTTGCCGGCCACCGCGTACTCGCCCTGGCGGTGGGGCATGTCGGGGCGCTGGCCCAGCGCCAGATCGACGGTGACCTGCTGGTGGCTGACACCGTCGACCTTCTCGAACAGGTCGCAGTGCGATTGCGAGATGCGCGTATTGATCTCCAGCAACCATACCCGGTTCTGGATCTCGTCCCAGAAGAACTCGACGTTGAAGGCGGCGTTGTCGTAGCCGATGTGGGTCATGACCGTGCGCGTCAGCGCCTCCATCCTGGCCTGGATGGGCGCCGGCAGCCGCGAGGGATAGCGGTAGTAGAAGAAGCTCAGCACCTGCGGGTAACGGATCGAGTCGACGATGCCGTAGGGCACCACCTCGCCCTCGAAGACGTAGCCCTCCACGGTGCACTGCCAGCCGCCGATGATCTCCTCCGCCATGCAGTGACCGCCGTCCACGGCGCGTACCGCCTCGGGCAGGTCGGCCTGATCGAGGACGAAGTTGAAGGGCTCGGAAATCAGCCCGATCTCGTCGCGCAGGCGTCCGGTCGCCATGATGAAGTCCTCGGGGCTGTCGATGCGAAAGCCCAGCCGCGACCCCGACGACTTGATCGGCTTGACGAAGAACGGGAAGTAGAGCCCCGCCTGGCCGATCTTCGACAGCGCCTCGTCATCGAAGGGATCGAAGGCGGTGAAGCGTGGAATGTAGTTGCCGATCACCTCGCGCTGGGCCAGCCGGCTCCAGTACTTGTGCTCGCACTTGAGCAGGCTCTCGAGGCTCGGCGTGCGGGTGCCGAATCGCCCGCAGAGCAGCGGCAGCATGGTCGACACCGGGAAGTCCATGTAGCCGACGATGGCATCGACCGAGCCATCGAAGTCGCGCAGCGCGGCCTCGGCACGCGCCAGCATGTCCTCGATGGGGAAGACCTCGGTATCGTAGACCTCGGCGGGCTCGATGACCCCGTGGAAGCGGTAGTCCTGCGCGCCGCGCAGCTTTTCCAGGCGCAGGCGGTTGAAGTCGTTGAGTCCGACGACGAAGATGTTGCGCTGGCCCATGGCAGCCTCCCTGGCGGCCCATCGGGCCTGCCACGCTGGCGAGCGGGTGAGGAAGGGGCAGACCATCGCCGGCAGCGGGTGCCGGCCGACGCTCGCCTCGTCGACCGGCCGCTTGCCGCCGTACAACGTTGAAGCCACGTTATTCACAAACGCTGCTCTCAGAATAGCCGCTCTCGCCGAAGGCGGGGGCAAAACCGTGACACGCCGGACATTGCCACCGTGACCGGCGCGAGGCCGATCGAGGCGCGACCATGCCCCTGCTCCAGCTCTACCCCCAGACTGCCGCGGCCCACGACCTGCAGGGCCTCTATCTCGACGTCCCGCTGGGCGACGCGGCGTCCGACACGCCCTTCGTCTACAGCAACTTCGTCACCAGCCTCGACGGCCGGGTGGCCGTGGAAGACGACGCCGGTCACGACCGGGTGCCGGCGACCGTCGCCAATGCCGACGACTGGCGGCTCTACCAGGAACTCGCCGCCCGCGCCGACGTGCTGCTGATCGGCGGACGCTACTTCCGTCAACTCGCCGCGGGGCACGCCCAGGCGCCACTGCCGCTCGCCGACGACCCCGCCTTTGCCGATCTCCACGCCTGGCGACGCGAACAGGGGATGCGCGCACAGCCCGACGTGGCGATCCTCAGCAACACCCTCGATGTCACCCTGCCGGAAACGCTGCGTGCCCAGGGCCGGCGTGTATGGCTGTTCGCCCCGGCGAGCCGGGTCACGCCCGAAGCCCGCGCGCGCCTCGCCGACCAGGGCGGCGAGATCGTCGCCCTGCAGGCGGAGCCCCACGCCGACAGCGCGCCGCGCGAGCTGGACGGTCGCGAGGTGGTGCGGCACCTCGGTCGGCTGGGCTACCGGCGCCTCTACTCGGTGGCCGGCCCCTGGTCGTTCGGGGTAATGCTGCGCGAGGCGATCGTCGACAGCCTGTTTCTGACCCTGCGCCTGCGCCTGATCGGCGGCGAACGCTATCAGGGGCTGGTGGCGGGCAAGGCGCTGCCCGAGCCCGCCGACTTCGAGCTGGCCAGCCTCTACTATCAGGACGAGGTGGCCGGCGAGGCGGGGCAGCTCTTCGCGCGCTTCGATCGCCGCGCGTCGACAGGACGATAGGTAACAGCCTGCGGCGGCGTGGGAGGGTGACAGGGGTCGGAGGCGGAGCCCGGCGGCGCCTTCAGTCGTCGGCCATCTCGCGCTCGGCGGCTGCCTTGCGCGCCCGGTTGCGGCGATACTGGCGCAGCACGGCGATGATCAGCGCCGCCGCCAGCATCAGCGCCAGGGTGACGCCCTGCCAGGGACGCGCGGCATCGCCGAGCACGGTCTCGAGGGTCAGGATCAGGATGAAGCCCACGGCCTGGCTGGCGATCGCCAGGACGCGCAGGGTATCGACTCGCTTTGCCATCGGAGACTCCAGCGACGCGGCGCGCCGTATTGCGGGTGACGAGGGGGGTCAGTAGGCTGGCCATTGTAGCCCGCCGGCCCACCCCTGACGACGCCCGGCGCCATCCACCCGCCACTACGCTCACCATGGACGCTCTCGCCCTCGGCCCCTTGCTCATCGCCCTGCCCCGCCTGTATGCCGCAATCGCCGCGCTGGCCCTGCTGCTCGCCGGGATGCTGGCCCTGCGCCTGCCCGTGGCGCGCCGCGCCCGCTGGTTCAACGGCGCCCTCCTGGCGGCCCTGCTCGGCGCTCGCCTGGGCGACGTACTCGCCCACCTCGACAGCTACGCCCAGGCCCCGCTGGATGCCTTCAAGCTCTGGCAGCCCGGCTACCTGCCGGTCGCCGGCCTCATCGCGGCGGCGGCCTGGACCGCCTGGTCGCTGCGTGACCGCTGGCCACGGCTGGTCGCCGCCGAGGCGCTGCTCGCCGGCGCCGCCGCACTGTGGCTGGCGCTGATGGCCTGGAATCCGTTGGGCGGCACGTCCGGCCTGTCGCGCCAGCCCGAGCTGACGCTGGAGGACCTCGGCGGGAATCCAGTCGCACTGGCCGAGCTCCACGGCGAGCCGCTGATCGTCAACCTGTGGGCGACCTGGTGCGGCCCCTGCCGTCGCGAGATGCCGCTGCTCGCCGACGCCGCCGCGACGCCGGGCGTCACCGTGGTACCGATCAACCAGGGCGAGAGCCTGCTCGCCGTGGCCCGTTACCTGGACCAGCAGGGCCTGGACTTCGAGCATGCGCTGCTCGACCCGCACCAGCAGCTGCTGGCGCTGAGCGCCACGCCCGGCCTGCCCACCACCCTGGTCTTCGACGCCGAGGGCCGGCTCGTCGAGCGCCACGTCGGCGAACTCGGCCGCAGCCAGCTCGAGGCCTGGCTGGCGCGCTGAGGCGATATCGGCGGCGCATCCACCGGAGCGAGCGTACCGGCAATCTCGTCCAGGGCAATCGCAGCGGGGTCTACGAGGGAGCCGGGGACAGGTCGGAGAGGGGGTCCGGCGCCACGGATGGCGTCGGTAGCGCCCATGGAAGGGTTTACAGCGCCCCCTTGCAGACCTGTCGACGGGTCAGCTCCGAACGATAACCCCAACTGCGATAGCCCTGAACCTCATCGGAATGGCTTAAGCGGCCATCGGCTTTCCTGTAATATACGGCGCCCCGATTCTCGGGGCGGTTCGATGCGGCACGCCGCCGTACCGGAACGCCCCGCGGCAGGCACCGATTTCCACGAGCTTTCGAGGCATCATGAGCGACTTTTCTCCCGGTCAGCGCTGGATCAGCGACGGCGAGGCCGAACTCGGCCTGGGCACCATCCTCAACGTCGATTTTCGCAGCGTCACCGTGCTCTTCCCTGCCAGCCAGGAAACCCGCACCTACAGCGTGCGCCAGGCACCGCTGACCCGCGTGGTGTTCGGCAGCGGCGATCGCATCGAGTCCGCCGACGGGCACGTGCTGACCGTCGACGACACCAAGACGCTCGACGGCCTGGTGGTCTATATCGGCGTCGACGCGGCCGGCGAGTGGCACGAACTCTCCGAGACCAAGCTCTCCGACCGCATGCAGTTCAACCAGGCCCGCGACCGCCTGCTCACCGGCCAGGTCGACCGCAACGACTGGTTCGACCTGCGCTACCGCACCCTGCACCACTACCACCGCATCAGCCAGAACCCGGCGCTGGGCCTGGCCGGCCCCAAGATCGACCTGATCGACCATCAGCTCTACATCGCCGACGAGGTCTCGCGCCGCCACGCGCCGCGCGTGCTGCTCGCCGACGAGGTGGGACTGGGCAAGACCATCGAGGCGGGCCTGATCCTGCACCGCCTGCTGCTCACCGGCCGCGCCGAGCGGGCGCTGATCCTGGTTCCCGACAGCCTCACCCACCAGTGGCTGGTCGAGCTGCTGCGCCGCTTCGCCATCGAGGTCACGCTGCTCGACGAGACCCAGAGCCAGGCCCACGGCGATACCAACCCCTTCGAGGCCGGCCAGCTGGTTCTCGCCAGCCAGCAGTGGCTGTTCGCCAACCCGCACCGCCAGCATCAGGCCGAGGCCTGCGACTGGGATCTGCTGATCGTCGACGAGGCCCACCACCTCGACTGGACGCCGCAGGAAAGCGGCCCCGGCTACGCCTGCGTCGAACGCCTGGCCGCCGTGGCACCGGGCTTGTTATTGCTCACCGCCACCCCCGAGCAGATGGGCCTGGAGAGCCATTTCGCCCGGCTGCGCCTGCTCGACCCCGACCGCTACCACGACCTCGAGCGCTTCCGCGCCGAGGAGGCCGGCTATGTCCGCGTCGCCGCGGCGATCGACGCCCTCGACGCGCTGCCCGGCGACGCCGAGGCACTGGCCACCGCCGCCGCGGTCATCGACGACGCCGACAGCCAGGCGCTGCTCGATACCCTGGCCGATGCCGAGAGCGACAGCGCCCAGCGCGACGCCGCACGGACCCAGTTGCGCGATCAGTTGCTCGACCGCCATGGCACCGGCCGGGTGATGTTCCGCAACAGCCGCCGTCATGTCGGCGGCTTCCCCGAACGCCACCTCCACGTCGCCCGACTCGATCCGCCCTCGGCCTACCGCCGCGTGCTGCGCAAGCTCGCCCGCGACGAGGACTATCTCGACGAGCTGCTGATCGAGACCGGGCTCGACCACCCCGACGTGATGCTCTATCTCGACGCCACCTATCGCGCCCTGGAGGACGACCCGCTCAACAGTGAGCCCTGGTGGCAGATCGATCCGCGCGTCACCTGGCTGCTCGAACGCCTCACCGAGATGGGCCGTGACAAGGCGCTGGTGATCGCCCACGACCGCCAGACCGCCACCGATCTCGCCGAGGCGCTGCGCGTGCTCGGCGGCATGCACGCGCCGGTGTTCCACGAAGGGCTGACGCTGGTCGAGCGCGACCGCGCGGCGGCGGCCTTCGCCGACGAGGAGGACGGCAGCCAGGTGATGATCTGCTCGGAAATCGGTTCCGAGGGGCGCAACTTCCAGTTCTGCCGTCACCTGGTGATGTTCGACCTGCCTCAGCACCCCGACCAGCTCGAACAGCGCATCGGCCGGCTCGATCGCATCGGCCAGCGCCATGCCATCGAAATCCACGTGCCGGTATTCGCCGACAGCCCCGCCGAGCGCCTGCTGCGCTGGTACCGGGACGGCATGGACGCCTTCAGCGCCCCTCACGGCGTGGGCAGCGAACTCTTCGCGGCCTTCGGCGACGAGCTGGCCGAGGCGCTGCTCGACGACGAGGCCCTCGACGAGGTCGTCACCGAGACCCGCGCGCTGTTCGACGCCAAGCTGGCCGAGCGCAACGCCGGGCGCAACCGCCTGCTCGAGCTCAACGCCTGCCGGAGCGAGCGCGCCGAGACGGTGGCCACGGCGATCCGCGAGCTCGACGAGGATCGCGCCCTGCCCCGCTATCTCGATCAGGCACTCGACATCTTCGGCGTCGACAACCAGGACCTGGGCGGCGAACTCGTCCACCTGCGCGCCGGCCCGCAGATGCTCGACGGCCTGCCCGGGCTGGTGAAGGGCGAGGAGGGCTTCACCGCCACCCGCTCGCGGGAGCGCGCCCTGGCCCGCGACGACGTCCAGCACCTCTCCTGGGAGCACCCGCTGACCCGCGAGATCATGGAGCGCATCCTCACCGGCACCCTGGGCAACACCGCGCTGGCGCTGCTCGATCACCCGGCGATCCCCGCCGGACGGCTGATGGCCGAACTGGTGTTCTGCACCCACTGTCCGGCGCCGGCGCGGCTGCATGTCGATCGCTTCCTGCCGCCCACCGCGGTCCGCGTGCTGCTCGACGAGTCGGGCGCCAACCTCGCCGCCAAGGTCTCGTTCACCGGGCTGGCCAAGAACCTGCAGAAGGTCAAGAAGGCAGTGGCCCGCGACCTGATCAAGTCACGCCACGATCAGCTCCGCGAACTGCTCACCAGCGGCGAGGGCGAGGCCGAGCGCGAACTGCCGAGCATCGTCGAGGCCGCCCAGCGGCGCATGCGCGACACCCTCGACGGCGAACTCACCCGGCTGCAGGCGCTCGCCCGGCACAACCCCTCGGTGCGCGACGACGAACTCCAGGCCCTGCGCGACGAGCGTCAGGCGCTGGATGCGGCGATCGAGGGCACCCGCCTGCGGCTCGATGCGGTGCGGGTGATCGTCACCGTCGACAAGGAGACCCGGCGCTGAACACCGGGCCCGAGTCGACGCAGCGATCGCCTCGGGGGAGCGAATTGATTCGCGATGCGGCCGGCTCGGTGCCGCGCTGATGCCATCGTCGGGAACGAGTTCCCTCCTACGGCGCTCCTGTGCGGCTTCGAGGGCACCTTCCTGTGGGAAATGGAATGGACCCGTCCCCCCTTGTGCCAAGATGAGCTTGTAACGCCATCTATCGGTGCATGGGGCACCCACGGCATCCCGAGAGGAGGGTCCATTCATGAACAAGATTAGCATTGTGGGTATCGATCTCGCCAAGCACGTCTTCCAACTGCACGCCATCGATGCACACGGCCGCAAGGTCTTCGGCAAGTCGGTGAGCCGCCAGCAACTGCGCCTGACACTGAGCCAGATGCCGCCGTGCCGGGTCGCGATGGAAGCCTGTGGTTCGGCCCATTATTGGGCGCGTGAGATCCGCGCGATGGGGCATGACGCGCTCCTGTTGCCGCCCCAGGCCGTGAAGCCCTTCGTCCAGGGCCACAAGAACGACGCCCGCGATGCGGCGGGGATCGCCGAGGCGGCGGCGCGTCCCGCCACGCCCCACGTGGCCATCAAGACCGAGGCGCAACAGGCGCTTCAGGCCATACATCGGGTACGCACACGTCTGGTTCGCGAGCGCACGGCGATCGGCAATGAGTTGCGCGGTCTGATGGGCGAGTTCGGACTCGTGGTGGCCCAGGGCCACGCGGTGCTTCGCCAGGGCGTCGCCCGAGAGTTGATCGAGCGACACCGCGAGCGACTGGGTAGCGCCCTGTGCCTGCTGCTGGAAGACCTGATCGCCCAATGGCGTGACGTGGACGAGCGGCTCAAGGGTTATGACAAGCAGCTGATGGCACTGGCCAAGGCCTCGTCGGATGCCGAACGGCTGATGAGCGTGCCCGGCATCGGTCCGGTCAATGCCACGCTGTTGCTGAGCCATCTGGGCGATCCCCGGCGCTTCCCCAACGGCCGCCAGTTCAGTGCCTCGATCGGTCTGGTACCGCGGCAGTTCTCCAGTGGTGGCAAGGCGCGGTTGAAGGGCATCACCAAACGGGGCAACGGCGAGGTGCGACGCCAGTTGGTGCATGGGGCCCGGGCGGCCTTACGCCAGTTCCAGCGCCAGGCGGCTCCCGACCGGCTGGCCCGTTGGGTCTGTGAGCTGGCGGCACGCGTGGGCCAACGCAAGGCGATCGTGGCGCTGGCCAACAAGCTGGCCCGTATCTGTTGGTCCGTGCTGGCTCATAGCCGGCCTTATCAGCCTCAGGGCCAGGTGATCTGAGGGCCGGACGGGAAGAAAGGCAAGAAGCGCAAGCGGATACAGAAAAGCGTTTTCCGAGGTTGCGCGGGCAAGTTGCCTCGATGACATGGTCGGCAAGACCGGCTCTCTGGCACACTGATAATTCGCTAGGCCCGTTGGAGGCCGTGTGGGAGATAAGAGGCCAGAGAGCGCGCATTCCATCAGGGCCCGGCGCCGCAGGCGCCACAAGAGGCCGGATATAAGCGTGCAGTCTCACCTCATGTCTCGTCGCTGCTGGCTTGCACAACGGGACGGGTCCATATAAGCGAATTCATTTGCGATGCTGACGGCTCGGTGCCGGCGACGTCGGGAACAAGTTCCCTCCCACGGTCATTCTGCTCAGGCTTTCGGGAGCCTTGCTGGGGGAGCGAAGTTATTCGCGACGTTTGCCGCGCGACAGGATCGCGTCGAGCACGGCATCGAGGGTCTCGTACTCGAAGCGGAAGCCGGCGTCGAGCAGCCGGCGCGGGCGCATGTCGGCGCCGGTGAGCAGCAGCCGCGACATCTCGCCCAGCGCCAGCTCGAGCAGCGGCGCCGGCACCGTCATCAGCGCCGGCCGGTGCAGATGCCGGGCCAGGCTGCGCGTGAATTCGGCGTTGGTCACCGGCTGCGGGGCCGAGGCGTTGAACGGCCCGCTCAGGGTGTCGTGTTCGAGCAGGAACTCGATACTGCGTACGTGATCCTCGCGGTGGATCCAGGGCATGAACTGACGGCCGTTGCCGAGGCGCCCGCCCAGCCCCAGCTTGAACGCCGGCAGCATCTTGGCCAGGGTGCCACCCTCGGCGTCCAGCACCAGTCCGGTACGCAGCAACGCCACCCGCACGCCCAGCGGTTCGGCCTCGAGGGCCTGGCGCTCCCACTCGGCACACAAGCGATGAGCGAACTCTTCGTTGGGCGAGGTCTGCTCGTCCACCGTCCGCTGGCCCTGGTCGCCGTAGTAGCCCATCGCCGAGCCCGAGACCATGACCCGCGGCGGTGTCTCGAGGCGCCCGCACAGGTCGACCAGCTCGCGGGTAATGGCCACCCGCGAGTCGACCAGCCGGCGTTTCTGGGCCTCGCTCCAGCGCCGCGCGGCGATCGGCTCGCCGGCCAGGTTGACGATCGCCTCGGGAGCGGCGTCGACGAAGTCGAGCACGTTGCGACGCACCTCGGCCGTATCCGGCAGCACGCGACGCGCCGCCTCGGGCTGGCGCGATACCACCCGCAACTCGTGGCCCTGGCGAGCGAGCCTCGCGCACAGCCGGCGCCCCACGAAACCGCTGCCGCCCGTGATCAGAATGCGCATGCCACCTCCCTGCTCGCTGCGTTACCGGGTTATACAGACGTTATACGTCTTTGATAGTCTAGATGCAGCGATGCGGCCCTGCCCAGCGTCCCGATGCCCTACTACCGACAAGGCCCGAGACGCCGTCAAGGAGACTCTCATGAACGATGCCCTGATCCTGCTCGCCCACGGGTCCCGCGACCCGCGCTGGCGGGCCCCCTTCGACAACCTGGCCGCGGCACTGGCCGAACACCTCGAGCGCCCGCTGCGACTGGCCTACATGGAGCTCTGCGAGCCCTCGCTGGAAAGCGTCGCCGCCGAGCTGGACGCGTCGGGCTGCCGACGCGCCGAGGTGCTGCCGCTGTTCTTCGCCGCCGGTCGCCACCTGCGCGAGGACGTGCCCGGGCAGATCGCGGCACTGCACGGCCAGCACCCCTCGCTGGCCCTGGAGCTGCTGGCGCCGGTGGGCGAGCATCCGGCCTTCGTCGATGCCCTGGCGGGGATCATCGAAGGACGCGCCGCAACGGAGACGGACGACTTTTGACTGGACAAAAATTGTACATTGAGGTTGCCTTGTACAGGCATCTGACCCATCCTGATCATCGAAACCAGCGGGGTGCTGCACGCTTTCCCGCTGCCGACGCCCCGAGCGAGCGACGGCGTCACGCTATTGAAGAGGCCGAGTGCGCATGACCGACAAGCCGATGGACCCGAGCGGCGCTCCGCTGTACCCGATCCGGGAGGTGTCACGCCTGACCGGCGTCAATTCCGTGACCCTGCGGGCCTGGGAGCGACGCTACGGTCTGATCCGCCCTCAGCGCACTCCCAAGGGGCATCGCCTCTATGCGCGCAACGACATCCAGCGCGTCGAACGCATCCTGCAGTGGCTCAATCGCGGCGTGCCGGTCAGCCAGGTGCGGGACCTGCTCGAACAGCCCGAAGCGCCCGAGGCCCCCATCGACGACAGTGGCGACTGGGCAGCCCAGCGTCGGCAACTGATGGCGAGTATCGAGGCCCTGGATCTGGTACGCCTCGAGGCCCTGTACAACCAGAGCCTGGCGCTCTATCCCGTCGCCACCTGCCTGGCCGAGCTCTGGGAGCCGGCGATCGGCGAACTCGAGGAACACTGGAGCGACCAGCTCGGCGCCACCCTGCAGCGCCGCACCCTGGAAAGTTTCCTGCGTACGCGGATCGGAACCCGGCTCTATCACGCCAACCTCGCCAGCGCCGGGCCGGTGCTGCTCGTCTCGCGCCTGCCCGACGACCCCGGCGCCCTGTGGTCATTGCTGTTCGCGCTGCTCGCCGCCGATGCCGGCTTTCGCGTTCAGCTCTTCGACACACCGCTGCCGCTCGGCGAGTGGCCGCTGGCGGTGGAACGCCTCAAGGCCGGCGCGCTGGTGCTGGTCAGTGGGCAGGCCGAGCGCAACGAGTTGATCCGGCGCCAGTTGCCGCGCCTCGCCGAGCAGCTCTCGGTGCCGGTGTGTCTGGTCGGGCCGGTGACGCGGATCCGCGCCAGCGAGGTCGAATCGAGCGCCCTGGAGGCGCTCGGCGAGCTGCCGACCGTGGCGATCGAACGGTTGCGCCCCCTGGTTACCTGACACCGTCCCTCTCGCCGGCAAGGAGCGCCGCCATGGCCCGGCAACTGATGTGGTTCCGCAGCGACCTGCGCACCCTGGACAACACCGCCCTGGCCGCCGCCGCCCGACGCGGACCGGTGATCGCGGTGTTCCTGCACTGCGGCGATCAGTGGCGGGAACATGGCCACGGCGCCAACAAGATCGACTTCCTGCGCCGCGGCGTCGAAGCGCTGGCCGAGGCGCTGGCCGGGTTCGACATTCCCCTGCTGCAGCGTGACATCGGGCGGTTCGATGCCGCGCCCGAGACCCTGCTCGCCCTGGCCCGCGAACACGACATCGACGCCCTCCACTTCAATCGCGAGTATCCGCTCGACGAGCGCCACCGCGACGAGGCGGTCGCGCGCACCCTGGGCGAGGCCGATATCGCGGTGCACGGCTATACCGACGCCGTGGCCTTCGAGCCCGGCGAGCTGCTCACCGGCCAGGGCCACTACTACAGCGTGTTCACCCCGTTCGCCAAGGCCTGGCATCGCCAGATCGATGCCCAGCGCCTGGCGCTGCGCGACACCCCCGATGCCCAGACGCGCCTGTCGCTCGAGCGCGAGCCGCTCCCCGAGGCCCCCGCCTGCGACGACACCGCGGTCGACGCCACGCTGTGGCCGGCCGGCCAGGAGGCCGCCGCCGATCGTCTCGAACGCTTCCTGCGCTACCGCGTCCGCCACTACGACGAACAGCGCAACTTTCCGGAAACCCGCGGCACCAGCGAACTCTCGCCCTATCTGGCCCTGGGCATGATCTCGCATCGCCAGTGCCTGCAGGCGGCGATGGCCGAGAACGGCGGGCACCTCGCCGACGGCGACCGCGGCCTGACCAGCTGGGTCAACGAACTCGTCTGGCGCGAGTTCTACCGGCACATCGTCGTCGGCTACCCGGACGTGTGCCGCCACCGCCCCTTCCAGCAGCACACCGAGCAGCTCGCCTGGCGCGACGACGAGACGGCCTTCGCCGCCTGGTGCGAAGGGCGCACCGGCTACCCGCTGGTCGACGCCGCGATGCGCCAGCTGGTGCAGACCGGCTGGATGCACAACCGCCTGCGCATGCTGGTGGCGATGTTCTTGACCAAGCACCTGCTGATCGACTGGCGCCAGGGCGAGGCCTTCTTCCTGCGCCATCTGGTCGACGGCGAGTTCGCCGCCAACAACGGCGGCTGGCAGTGGGCCGCCTCGACCGGCACCGACGCCGCGCCCTACTTCCGGATCTTCAATCCCACCACCCAGGCCAGGCGCTTCGATCCGGACGGCCGATTCATCGCCGATTACCTGCCCGAGCTCGCTGACCTGCCGGCCAAGGCGCGCCATGCCCCGCCACGGGACGCCTTGAACGGGCATGACTACCCGGCACCCATCGTCGACCACAAGGCCGCCCGCGCGCGCGCGCTGGACGCCTTCAAGGCGCTCAGCCGCGACTGACCCCAGCCCCGCCCCGGAGGACCATCATGCGCGACGACCCGGCGCTGGAGGCGTTCTGCGCCTTTTTCGAAAAACTCGACAAATCCTATACAAAATATTTGTACAGGGCCTACACTGAGGACGTGGACTTTTGTGATCCGCTACACCACATCCGGGGTCGCGATGCGCTGGAGCGCTACTTCGCCGCCCTCTACGAACGGGTCGAGGAATGCCGTTTCACGTTCGGTGACCGACTGCGCGATGGCGATCTGGCCTTCGTCGCCTGGACGCTGCATCTCGTGCATCCGGCCCTGGAACGCGGTCGTACCGTGACGGTGGAGGGCTGTTCGCGATTGCGCTTCCGGGCGACCGCCGACGGCGAGCGGGTCTGCGAGCACCGCGACTACTTCGATGCCGGCGCACTGCTCTACGAACACGTCCCGCTGCTCGGCGGCGCAATTCGCCAGATCAAGCGCCGCCTGGCCTGACACCGCGATACTCACGGCGACGAGGAAAAACACCATGCAGGGACTTTCCGGCCAACGACGCATCTGGCTGACCGGCGCCAGCTCGGGAATCGGCGAAGCGCTGGCCCGACGCCTGCTCGAGCAGGGGCACCGGGTGGCCCTGAGTGCGCGCCGGCGCGAACCGTTGGAGGCGCTGGCCGAGGGCCAGGCCCGGGCCCTGGTGCTGCCCTGCGACATCAGCGACCGCGATTCGCTGCGCCAGGCGGCACAGGGCATCGACGAGGCCTTCGGGGGCCTCGACGTGCTGCTGCACGTCGCCGGCACCTGTGAATACCTCGACGCCCGTCGTTTCGACCTGGACCTGGTCGAGCGGGTCCTCGACGTCAACCTGAACGGCGCCCTGCGCACCATCGATGCCACCCTGCCGCTGCTGCGCCGGGGTCGCGACAAGGACGCCGAGCCGCCGTTGCTGGCGGCGGTCTCCAGCGCCGCGGCCTACCTGCCGCTGCCCCGCGCCGAGGCCTACGGTGCCTCCAAGTCGGCCCTCAGCCACTTCCTGGAATCGCTGCGCCTCGACCTCGCCGACGAGGGGATCGACGTCAGCGTCATCCACCCCGGCTTCGTCGCGACACCGCTGACCGAGCGCAACGACTTTCCCATGCCGATGCGCATCGACGCCGTCAGCGCCGCCCGGGCGATTCTCGACGGCCTCGAGCGCCGCTCCCGGGACATCCACTTTCCCAAGCGCTTCACGGCCCTGGTGAAGCTCGCCGGCATCCTGCCGCCGGCGCTGCGCTTTCGCCTGGGGCGGCGCCTGACGCGCGCCGGCGACTCCCGCCAGGAGGCGTCTCGATGAGTGCGGCGCAGCGCATCGCTGTCATCGGCAGCGGCATCAGCGGCATGGCCGCCGCCCACTACCTGTCGCAGCGTCACCGGGTCTCGCTGTTCGAGGCCGGCCCGCGTCTCGGCGGGCATACCGCGACCGTGGACGTCGAGCTCGGCGGCCGGCCGTTCGCCGTGGATACCGGCTTCATCGTCTTCAACGACTGGACCTATCCCCATTTCCAGCGCCTGCTCGGCGCGCTCGACGTCGAGGCGCAACCCACCGAGATGAGCTTCTCGGTCCACGAGACGGACCGTGACTTCGAATACAACGGGCATACCCTGGCCTCGCTGTTCGCCCAGCGCCGCAACCTGGTGAGCCCGCGCTTCTATCGCCTGCTCGCCGACATCCTGCGCTTCAACCGTCAGGCCCAGCGCGACCTGGCAGAAGGCCGCCTCGACGCCGCCACCACGCTCGGCGACTATCTCGCCCGCGGTGGCTACGGCGACGACTTCCGCGACCGGTACCTGCTGGCCATGGGCGCGGCGATCTGGTCGGCGAGCAGCGCCGATCTGGCGGCCTTCCCGCTGACCTTCTTCGTGCGCTTCTTCCGCAACCACGGCCTGCTGTCGCTCGGCCGCCGACCGCAGTGGTATACCCTGCGCGGCGGCTCGCGGCGCTACATCCCGGCACTGACCCGGCCCTACCGCGAGCGCATTCACCTCGACTGCCCGGTCACCGCCGTGCGCCGCGACCCGGAAGGCGTGACGCTCGCCACGCCGCTGGGCGCCTCGCGTTTCGATCAGGTGGTGCTGGCCTGCCACGCTGATCAGGCGCTGGCGCTGCTCGCCGATTCGAGCCCCGCCGAGCGCGAGATCCTCGGCGCGCTGCCCTACCGCGACAACGACGTCGTCCTGCACACCGACACCCGGCTGCTGCCGCGTCGGCGGCGCGCCTGGGCGAGCTGGAACTATCGCCTCGACGGTCGTGGTGACCAGGCCCGCGCCGCCGTCACCTACGACATGAACCGGCTGCAGCGCCTCGACGCGCCCGAGACCTTGTGCGTGACCCTCAACGCCGACGACGCCATCGACCCGGCGCGCGTCCTCGGCCGCTATCGGTACGCCCACCCGCAGTTCACCCTCGCCGGGCTGACCGCCCAGGCGCGCCACGCGATGATCTCGGCACCGGCGCTGCGCACCCACTACTGCGGCGCCTACTGGCGTTACGGCTTCCACGAGGATGGCGTGTGGAGCGCGCTGCGCGTCGCCCGGGCCCTGGGCTGCGACGAGGACGACCGCGTCCATGCTGCGCCGGGTCGCACGGAGATACCGGCATGATCGCCGCCCCGCACAGCCGCATCTACCGGGGCGAACTGCGCCATCGCCGTTTCCTGCCGCGGGCACACGCCTTCCGCTACCGGCTGTGGATGGCCTGGCTCGACCTCGACGAGCTGCCCGAGCTGTTCGACGGCGTGCCCGGTTACAGCGCCCGACGCCCCGCCCTGGCGCGCTTTCGCCGCGCGGACTACCTGGCGCCCCACGACCTGCCGCTGGCCACGGCCGTGCGCCGGCGGCTGGCCGAACGGCTCGGCGAGACGGTGGCCAGCCGCGCCGACGGCCGGATCTGCATGCTCACCCAGTTGAGGATCGGCGGCGTGAGCTTCAACCCGATCACCCTCTACTACGCCTACGACCGCGCCGGCCGGCTGCGCGCCCTGCTCGGCGAGGTCACCAACACGCCCTGGGGCGAGCGCGAGAGCTACGCCTGCGACGTGACCCCCGAACGCCACCTGCACGCGGCGTGCTTCGACAAGACGCTGCACGTCTCGCCGTTCAATCCCATGGACATGCGCTACCGCTGGCGCTTCAACACCCCGGACGCGCGGCTGATGATGCACATGGAGGCCTGGCGCGACGAGCGGCGACACTTCGACGCCACCCTGACGCTGGACGCCCGGCCGGCGACCCGCGGCGCGCTGCTCGCCGCCCTGGCCCGCCAGCCCTGGCAGAGCCTGGCCACGCTCGCCGCCATCCACTGGCAGGCGCTGCGCCTGTGGCTCAAGCGCGTGCCGATCCATGACCATCCCGGGGGCCGCCAACCGCCCGGGAAACGCCCCGAGGAGAGCTCGTCGTGACATCGCTTCGTTTTGCACCCCAGCGGTGCCCGTGTACCGGCGGCCGGCTGATGCGCTGGCTCAAGCCGCGCCTGATCGCCCAGCTCGACCGCCTCGAGGGCGGCTTCATCCATCTCGTCGACAACGGCGAGTATCGCCGACTGGGCCGTGGCGGGACCCTCGAGGTCAGCGTGACGCTGCACCGCGAACGTGCCTGGCGGCGGCTGGCCCTGGGCGGCACCGTGGGCGCCGCCGAGGCCTACATGGACGGCGACTGGGACAGCGACGACCTGGTGACGCTGACCCGGCTGTTCGCGCTCAACCTCGAACGGGTCAACGGCGAGGTGGAGCGCGGCAGCGCGCGTTTCGCCCTCTGGCTGGCGAGCGCCGTCTACGCCCTGCAGCGCAATACCCTGGGCGGGGCGCGGCGCAACGTCAGCGCCCACTACGACATCGGCAACGCACTGTTCGCGACCTTTCTCGATCGCGAGCATCGCATGTATTCCAGCGCGCTCTTCCCCGACCCCGAAGCCAGCCTGGAGACCGCCTCGACCCACAAGATCGAGCGTCTGCTCGACCTGCTCGACGTGGGGCCCGACAATCATCTGCTGGAGATCGGCACCGGCTGGGGCGGGCTGGCGTTGCACGCCGCCCGCACCCGCGGCTGCCGGGTGACCACCACGACGATCTCCGCCGAACAGTACACCTTCGTCGCCGCGCGTATCGCCGAGGCCGGTCTCGAGGACCGCGTCACCCTGCTCAAGCAGGACTATCGCGAACTCGCCGGGCGCTTCGATCGCCTGGTCTCGGTGGAGATGATCGAGGCGGTGGGACACCAGTACCTGGATGCCTACCTGACGACCCTCGACCGCCTGCTCACCGACGACGGCCTGGCGGCGCTGCAGGCGATCACCATCCGCGACCAGCGCTTCGAGGCCGCCAAGCGCGAGCGCGACTTCATCAAGCGCTATATCTTTCCCGGCGGTTTCCTGCCATCGCCGACGGCGATTCTCGCCGGCCTGACCCGGCGCACCTCGCTCAACGTGCTCGCCTTCGAGGAGATCGGCCCGCACTACGCCCGGACTCTGCGCGAATGGCGCAGCCGCTTCGAGGCGAATCTCGACACCGTCCGCCGGCTCGGCTACGACGAGCGCTTCATCCGCATGTGGCGCTACTACCTGAGCTACTGCGAGGGCGGCTTTCGCGAGCGCACCATCGGCACCTGCCAGATGCTGCTCGCCAAGCCCGGGGCGCGCCGCGCGCCACTGACCGGCGCCCCGTGACCCCCGCCGCAACGCTCTGCAACGTCGCCGCCTTCCAGCTCGGCTGGTTGACCTGTGTGCTCGGCGGCAGCCTGGCGGGAGCGGCGGTGACGGCGGCCGTGCTGGCCGGGCATCTGCGCTGGCTGGCACGCCCCGGCGAGTGGCGGCTGCTGGCCGGCTTCGCCCTTGTGGGGCTGGTCGTCGACGGCGGCCTGACGCTGGCCGGCGGGTTCGTCTTCGCCGGCCCCGCGTGGCCGATTCCGCTGTGGCTATGGCTGCTGTGGCCGCTGTTCGCGACCCTGGTGAACCATTCGCTGGCCTGGCTGTGGCGGCACCCCTGGCTGGCGACGGCCTGCGGGGCGAGCGGCGGCGCCCTGTCGTACTGGGGCGGCGCACGCCTGGCGGGGGTCGAGCTGGCGCCGTGGCTGCTGCCCGCGGAGGCGATCGTCTGGGGGCTGATCTGCCGGGGTTGCGCCGGCAAGCGGGGGGGTCAGACGGTCTGCGAGGCGTTGAGGTAACGGGCTTCGATCGCCTCCACCGGCTCGGGTCGGGCGAACAGGAAGCCTTGCGTGTAGGGGCAGCCGTATTCGAGCAGGAAGTCACGCTGTGCGATGGTCTCGACGCCCTCGGCGACGACATCGAGGTTGAGGCCGCGCGCCATCGCCAGCACCGCCGAGACGATCGCCGCATCGGCGACGTCGTCGGGCAGCGCGCGGATGAAGGCGCGGTCGAGCTTGAGCTTGTCCACCGGCAGCCGCTTGAGATAGGCCAGCGACGAATAGCCGGTGCCGAAGTCGTCGATGGCGATCTCGTGGCCCTGGCGGCGCAGCGCCTCGAGACGCGGCGAGACGTCGCCGGCGCGTTCGTCGAGCAGCACCGATTCGGTGAGCTCGAGGCCCAGCTGCTGTGCCGGCACCCGATGACGCGCCAGCGACGCGGCCAGGCGCGATTCGAGATCCCCCTGGATCAACTGCAGTGCCGAGATGTTGACCCACACCGGGACCCTGGGCATGCCGTTGGCCCGCCAACTGGCAAGCTGGGCCACGGCGCGCTCGATGACCCAGTTGCCCAGCGCCGACATCAGCCCGTGACGCTCGGCGAGCGGGATGAAATCGCCCGGCGAGATCATGCCCTGTTCGGGGTGGCGCCAGCGCAGCAGCGCTTCCATGCCGACCAGCGTGCCGTCGTTCAAGCGGTGCTGGGTCTGGTAGTGCAACTCGAGCTGATCGCCCTGGGCCAGCGCGCGGCGCAGTTCGTTGACCAGCGCCAGTTGTCGGTCGCCCTCGACTTCCAGTGACGGCCGAAAGCGCCGGTCGTGGTTGCGGCCGTGACGCTTGGCGGAGTACAGCGCCGACTCGAGGCGCTGGAACAGCACGCCCGAGTCGTTGCCGTCGTCGGGGGCCCGGCAACTGCCGATGGTCAGCCCCAGGCGCAGCGAATTGTCGCTGATCTCGAAGGGCTCGCTGAGATGGTCGCGCAACCCGGCGATCCACGCCTCGTGATCGTCGAAGGTGGTGGTGCGGATGACCATGAACTCGTCGCCGCCCAGCCGGCCGACCACGCCACCGGCGACGAACGCCGCCAGCCGCTGGCCGAAACGTGCCAGCAGCCGGTCGCCGCAGTCGACCCCGAGGGCATCGTTGATCGACTTGAAGCCGTCGATGTCGACCAGTGCCAGATCGAGCCCCTCGCCGGCACGCAGGCGGTTCAGTCGCGAGGTCAACAGGTCGTGCAGCCGGCGGCGGTTGGGCAGCCCGGTCAGCGGGTCCTCGAAACCGACCCGGCGCAGATCCTGCTCGCGGGCCTTGTGACGCGAGATGTCGGTGAACAGGCCGACGTAGTGACCCACGCGCCCCTTCCTGTCGGGACAGGCCTGGACGCGCAGCCATTCGGGGTATTGATCGCCGTGCTTGCGCTGGTTCCAGATCTCGCCTTCCCAGCGCCCGGTGGCCTGCAGGGTCTGCCAGTAACGCTCGTAGAAGGCCTTGTCGTGACGCCCGGAGGACAGTGTCGAGGCATCGAGGCCGAGGACCTCCTCGCGGGTGTAGCCGGTGATCTGGGTGAAGGCGGGGTTGACGCTGACGATGCGGTTGCGACGATCGGAGATCACCACGCCGTCGCCGGAGAGCTTGAGCGCCTCCTCGCTGAGCAGGCGGCGACGATGCTCGCGCTTGATCTGGCGCCAGCCGTCGACCAGCGCGACCACGATGACGGCCAGCGCCGCCAGGCGCAACGACGCCAGCGGCAGCCAGAGCATGGCCGCCAGCGCCGCCAGTCCCATCCACGTCGTCGGCCGGTTAAGCGAAAAGGGGGGCCACATGTCGTCTCGTCATGTTCGATTCACAGTCGCGTGCGAAAAACCAAAGGCATCATGCCCCGCCCGGGAAGCGCTGCGCAAGCCGGACGCGTCCAAAGGCGCGTTGCGCCGTGGTTTCGCGCCCACTAGCCTAGGGGCCCGGCGTGCATTCACTTCACGCTGCCAGTAGACTAGGCGCGTCGCGCAGGCTGCGGGACACAACAATTCTGACTCTCGGAACGACTCAGTGACCAAGCAACACTCCTTTAGCTACGAAGAACTGCTGGCGTGCAGCCGCGGTGAACTCTTCGGTCCGGGCAATGCCCAGCTACCGGCTCCCAACATGCTGATGCTCGATCGCATCGCCAACATTCAGGAGACCGGCGGCGAACACGGCAAGGGCGAGCTGATCGCCGAGCTCGACATCCATCCGGACCTGTGGTTCTTCGCCTGCCACTTCCCCGGCGACCCGGTCATGCCCGGCTGTCTGGGACTCGACGCCATGTGGCAGCTGGTCGGCTTCTACCTGGGCTGGCTGGGCCATCCCGGGCGGGGACGCGCACTGGGCTGCGGCGAGGTCAAGTTCTCCGGCCAGATCCTGCCGGACGCCGGCCAGGTCACCTACCGCATCAACATCAAGCGGGTGATCACCCGGCGGCTGATTCTGGGTATCGCTGACGGAACCGTGTCGGTCGATGGCCGCGACATCTATCAGGCCAACGACCTGCGTGTCGGTCTGTTCACCTCCACCGCGAATTTCTGATCAGGAGGCTTCCATGAGACGAGTGGTAGTCACCGGCCTGGGCATCGTTTCCTGCCTGGGCAATGACCAGCACCAGGTTCTGGACGCGCTCAAGGCCGGACGCTCCGGCATTCGCTTCAAGGACGACTACGCCGAACGCGGTTTCCGCAGCCACGTGGCCGGCGTGGTCGACATCGACCTCGACGCCCTGGTCGATCGCAAGCAACGCCGTTTCATGGGTGACGCCGCGGCCTACGCCTACGTGGCCATGGATCAGGCGATCGCCGATGCCGGCCTGGAAGCGGCCCAGGTCTCCAACGAACGGACCGGGCTGATCGCCGGTTCCGGCGGCGCCTCCAGCGCCAACCAGGTGGAAGCCGCCGACATCCTGCGCGAGAAGGGCCTGCGCCGCGTCGGCCCCTACCGCGTCACCCGCACCATGGGCAGCACCGTCTCCGCCTGCCTGGCCACGCCGTTCAAGATCAAGGGCGTCAACTACTCGATCTCCTCGGCCTGCGCGACCTCGGCGCACTGTATCGGCAACGCCGTCGAGCAGATCCAGCTCGGCAAGCAGGACGTGGTGTTCGCCGGTGGTGGCGAAGAGGAGCACTGGACCCTGTCGTGCCTGTTCGATGCCATGGGCGCGCTGTCCACCGGCTACAACGAGGCCCCCGACAAGGCCTCGCGCCCCTACGACAAGGGCCGCGACGGCTTCGTCATCGCCGGCGGCGGCGGCATGGTGGTGCTCGAGGAACTCGAGCACGCCAAGGCGCGTGGCGCGAGGATCTATGCCGAGGTGGTCGGTTACGGGGCGACCTCGGACGGATACGACATGGTCGCCCCGTCCGGCGAGGGCGCGGCGCGCTGCATGCGTCAGGCCATGGCCACCGTCGACGGCGACATCGACTACATCAACACCCACGGCACGTCGACGCCGGTCGGCGACGTCGCCGAGCTCAAGGCGATCCGTGAGGTGTTCGGCGATGCCACGCCGGCGATGAGCTCGACCAAGTCGCTCACCGGCCACTCGCTGGGCGCCACCGGCGTGCAGGAGGCGATCTACTCGCTGCTGATGATGGAGAACGGCTTCGTCACCGCCTCCGCCAATATCGAGGCGCTGGACGATCAGGCGGAAGGCTTCGACATCGTCACCCAGCGTCGCGACGGCGTGAACCTGGAGCGGGTGCTGTCCAACAGCTTCGGCTTCGGCGGCACCAACGCCTGCCTGGTGCTGCAGAAGTATCGCGACTGAGCGACGACACACCCGCCAGACTGAAACACCCGGCCGTAGAGCCGGGTGTTTTGCATTGTGATGACGGCGTCATTAGCGACGCATCCGCCAAAATCTCATCGGTCGATCACACCGACACCGCCTTCTGCTCGGCGGCGGAGGCCGGTCGCGGCACCTCGGATATCTCGGCCAGCCGCGCCTCGATCCACTGCTCGACGTCGACGAGCACCGCCTCGGGCGTGCGGCCCTCGGTGGCGATCGGCGGCCCCACGATCACCGACAGCCGGCCCGGGTTCTTGACCCAGTGGCGCCCCGGCCAGCGCTCGCCGGCATTGTGCGCCACCGGCAGCACCGGCACCCCGGCACGGCAGGCGATCACTGCCCCGCTCTTGTTGTAGCGCCGCCGCTGCCCGGGGTCGACCCGCGTACCCTCGGGGAAGATCAGCACCGACAAGCCGTCGCGCAGGCGCTGCGTCCCCTGCGTCAGCACCTGCTTCATGGCGCGTGCCGGCCGCGAACGGTCCAGGGCGATGGGATGCAGCAGGCGCAGCGCCCAGCCGAACAGCGGCAGGCGCAGCAGCTCCTGCTTGAGCACGGTGCACACCGGCGGCTTGAGAATCTGCAGGAACAGGGTCTCCCATTCGCACTGATGGTTGGCGAGGACCACCACCGGCCCCTCCGGGACGTTCTCGCGCCCTTCCACCGTGTAGCGCACCCCGCAGGTCCAGGCGAACCAGACGACGATGAAATGATTGTAGAGATTGAGAAAGCGATAGCGCCCCGCCAGTGGCAGCAGCGGGGCGATGGGCAGCGCGATCACGCCGAAGACCAGGATCGCCAGGAAGTAACCGATATAGAAGACGACACTGCGCAGGGCGTTCATGACGCCTCCTGGGCCTGGTAGGCCTGACACCAGGAATCCAGCATGCGTCCCAGCTCCAGCCGCCAGGGCTTCTGGTGCACGCCGAAGGCGTCCAGCACCCGCCGACAGTTGAGCACCCGGCGCAGCGGCTGGTCGTGGTGATGGTTGAGCGCCTTGAGCGTGCCGAGCTCGGCGGGGCGGCCCAGCCCCTCGAGTCGCGTCGCCAGTTGGGTGCGCACCACCGAGGTGAAAGTGTAGGCGCTCACCGGCTCGGTCCCCGCCAGGTGGTAGGCGCCCCAGGCATCGGCGCCGCAGTCGAGCTGCTGGAGCATGCCGATCAGCGCCAGCGCGGCGGCGTCCGCCGAGGTGGGACAGAAGATGACGTCCTCGGCGGCCCGCACCTCCTGGCCGGCCATCAGGGTGTCGATCAGCTCCGTCAGCCAGGCGCCACGCCCGTCGAGGGCGAACAACGGCCCCAGACGCACGATCAGATAATGGGGCAGGCCGGCACGAATCCGGTCGCCGGTCTTGACCAGCCGACGCAAGCTTTCATCGCGGGGCTCGGGGATCACAGGCTCGTCGATGGGCGCGTCGGCGCCATCCTCGTAGAGTTCGTCGGCGACACACCAGACCAGCGGCACCCGGGCCTGCTGGCAGAACTCCAGACACGCTTCGACGGCCTCGGCATGTGACGTCACCGAGGCCGGCGCGACCTGACTCGGCCGCACCAGCGGCGGAATCAACACGGCATCCGGAGCCACGTCGGCCAGCCGCTCGGGGTCCAGCGCGACCCCCTCCTCGATGACCAGCTCGGTATCCCCGCGCCGGTTGGCCTCGCGGGCCAGCGCCAGACTCAGGCAATGGCCGGCATCCAGAATCAACAACTTCACGGCGCTTCCTTTTCGTTTGACTCGGCTTCCACCGTTCATGGACGGCGGGCTCGTGCGTGACGTTGGCCTCATGCTGCCATATTTGGCGGCGTTTTCATCGACGGCGCATTGCGGCACGCTACGCACAACCGCCACCCTCTCGACACTCCCAGGAGATGCCATGTCTGCCCCGGATCGCTCCCCGCAACAGCCCGCTCAATGTCTCTGGCAAGGTCGCGCCCGGCTCGGCGAAGGCCCAATGTGGTCCACCGAGCTCCGTTGCCTGCTGTTCGTCGACATCCTCGGCAGCCGCCTGATGAGCCACGATCCGGATACGGGCGAGACCCGGGCCTGGGACCTCGACGAGGCCTGCTGCTGGCTCGTGCCCCACGCCGACGGCGGCTTCGTCGCCGGCCTGCGCTCGCGACTGGTTCACCTGACACTCGAGCCGCAGGGCCCGCGGATCCTGGAAACGCTCGCCACCCCGGTCGCCGCGACACCGGGTCACCGGCTCAACGACGGCAAGGCCGACCCGCGGGGGCGACTGTGGTTCGGCATCATGGACGTGCGCGAGCAGGAGGCCAGCGGCTGCCTGCTGCGCTACGACGCACGCGGCCTAGCCAGCGTCGACACGCCCTACACCGTGACCAACGGCCCGGCGATCAGCGCCGACGGCACCACGCTCTATCACACCGACAGTCCGGCCCGCACGCTCTACGCCTTCGACATCGATGCCGAAGGCGATCTCGTCGACAAGCGCGTTCACCTGCGCTTCGGCGAGGCGGACGGCTTTCCCGACGGCATGACGCTCGATGCCGAAGGCGGACTGTGGGTCGCGCACTGGGACGGCGGCCGCGTCACGCGCTTTCTGCCCGACGGCCGCCGCGACCGGGAGATCGTCCTGCCCGTCTCCCGGGTCACTTGCTGTACCTTTGGCGGCGACGACCTCGCCACGCTGTATATTACCACCGCCGCCGTGGGCTGCGACGATCAGCAACTCGCCGGCGCGCTGTTCGCCGTCCGCCCCGGGGTGCAGGGGCTGGCGCCGTGCGCCTATCGGCCCTGAGCCGACAGGGCACGAGGCGACATCGTGCACTTCACCGTGCGCGACAAGTGTCTCTATCGACACATCGAACGGGATATCGGGCATGATGCCCTCGGCGCGGGGCGGCTACTGAAACGCCGATGATACCAAGCCGACACTCGGACTCACTCGGTGTCAGCATTCACTTACCGAAAACAGGCATTTTCAGACGGGCTCACATAACACAGGTTCAGGAACCCGCTGACCGGGGAGGCGTATTCTGCCCGCGATGCTCCCGGAATGGCGGGCCGGGGATGGCGCGCCGAGGAGCTTTCCGCCAGTGATAAGGAGATCAGGATGAGCGAAGAAAACGGCTATTTCGAACCCCAGGCACACCAGGTGGAGCCCGGCGAAATGCGGGCTTTCGGCGTGCCGATCTGCAGCCGTCATGCCCGCGCCAATGAGCTCTGCGAGATGCTGCGCTTCGTGCAGGACGTCGCCACCCAGGGTGCAGCCGCCCACCTCAAGCAGGTGCTGTTCGATTCCGACAGTGGCGTGTGCCACATCGACGTCGACGAGAGCGCCCCGCTGTACGGTCGCGTCGAACACCAGGTACAGAAGGCGGCGCGCAAGCACCTGTCGCGCTTCACCCTGTGCGGCGACAACGAACTCGGCGAGACGCTGGCATCCACCATGGTTTCTCAGCCCACCCCGGACGACTGGCAAGACCCGGTGGAAAGCCTCGAAGGTGCCAGCCAGCCCTCCACGACCGACGATGAGCCGCAGGCCGCCTGCCACCATCCCAGCGCCTGACGAATCGCATCCGGCAAGCCAGCACTCGAACGCCCGCCCTTGGGCGGGCGCCTTGCCCGTCAACGCCTCTTGCCCCGGCACGCGCCGGGGCCCCACCGTGAGTGAATCCGGGTCGGAATTCTCGCCTGCTCCGGAAAACGCCACTACCTGAGGTCTTCACCACGGGGCCTCGTCGGCGAACAAGGCCTGGCGGCGGAGGTATGCGTCAGATACGAAAAAAGCGCCCTGAGGCGCTTTTTTCATGGGTGTTGGTGGAGGCGGCGGGAATCGAACCCGCGTCCGCCGGCACTCGCCCTTCGGCTCTACATGCTTAGTTTCGTCGTTTGATTTAACGATGATGGCTCCGACGAACAGGATCCATCACCGCGATTCCTCAGAGAGTTTAACGGTTGGCGTGAAGACGCCACCAACCGCGATCCTGTTAGCTTTAGCTCGTATCCCCTCGGCGATGAACAGGCACATCGCGTTGGGGCCAGGCTAACTACCGGCAGGTTTTAAGCTGCCAGAGCGCCCTGAGCGTAGTTGTCGTCGTTTGCGACTATTTTTTCGCAGCGTTGGATTTACGAGATACGCTACGCTCTCGGCATGCACCTTAGGGGTTGTCACCGGCGTCGAAGCCATGTCGCCCCCGTGGAACGCTGTCATTCTAACAGGTGGGGATCCCGCGAGGCCAGATCAAGGAGCGAAATCAATTATTTTCGCGCATGATCCGCGCCTTCTGGCGGTCCCAGTCGCGCTGCTTCTCGGTGGCACGCTTGTCGTGCATCTTCTTGCCCTGCACCAGGGCCAGTTCGCACTTGATCAGGTTCTTCTTCCAGTACAGCTTGAGCGGCACACAGGTATGGCCCTTGTCCTGAGTCCGCGAGAAGATCCTGGCGATCTCCTTGCGATGCAGCAACAGCTTGCGAGTCCGCGTGGGGTCGGCGAGCACGTGGGTACTGGCCGTGTTGAGCGGCGTGATGTGGCTACCCAGCAGCCACGCCTCGCCATCCTTGATCAGGATGTAGGTGTCGGTCAGCTGAGCCTTGCCGGCACGCATGCTCTTGACCTCCCAGCCCGCCAGCGACAGGCCAGCCTCGAAGGTCTCTTCGATGTGATACTCGAAGCGTGCCTTCTTGTTGAGGGCGATGACATTGCTGCCCGCCTTGTTGGCTTTCTTCTTGGCCATGGAACCTCTGTATCGATGTCGGGTGTCGCTGACCCCTCCAAGATGGGGACAGGCGTGTTACCATTCAAGGGCTTGGCGCAAAGAACGACCATGATACGCCCAAGCCCCAGTCAAGTCAGCGGAGAGGTGCATGCCCACGGTCAATCGGTCCGCACTGGTGCGGCATTCCGCCCAGACCATGTTCGATCTGGTCAACGATTTCGAGAGCTACCCCGAGTTCCTGCCGGGTTGTCGGCGCGCTCGTCTGCTGGAAAGCGACAGCGACCACTTGATCGGTGAACTGACCCTGGCCAAGGCCGGCGTGGAGCAGAGCTTCACCACACGCAACGACCTCTACGCGCCGGAACGCATCGAACTGTCGCTGGTCAGCGGGCCTTTCAAGCGTCTGCAGGGCCAGTGGCTGTTCACCCCCATGGGCGAGGATGCCTGCAAGGTGGCGCTGGAGATGAACTTCGAGTTTTCCAACCGCCTGCTGGGCGTCGCCTTCGGCAAGCTGTTCAGCCAGGTCGCCGGCCAGCTGGTGGATGCCTTCACCCGACGCGCCGACGATATCTATGGACGCCACTGACACCTCGACGCTGAGCGTCGAGGTCGCCTTCGCCCTTCCCCAGCAGCAGGCCGTCGTGTCGCTATCGGTGCCGCCCGGCACCACGGCGCGCGACGCGGTGCGTCAGGCATGCCTGGAACGTCACTTCCCCGATCTGCCGCACACGACCTTCCTGCAAGCCGACCTGGGCATCTTCGGCAAGATGTTGCGCGACCCGGAGCGGCACGTGCTGCATGCCGGGGATCGCGTCGAGGTCTACCGCCCACTGCTCATCGACCCCAAGCAGGCCCGCCGTCAGCGGGCCGCCAGGGGCGACGAACACCGCTGACCCTGCCTTACGGAGCGGTATCGCCTTCGATGGTGCGGGTGGCCGGCTCACCGCCCTGGGGCCCCCGGTTCGGCGTGGTATCGAGCAGGTTGCCGGTCATGGTGTTGCTCTCGACGGCCGGGCCCGGGCCGCTCTCGGCTTTCAGGTCGACATCCTTGTCGATGTCGCCGGCGGTTTCCATGTCGACCAGCCGATCATTGGCGAAGGTCAGGGTCAGGCGCTTGTAGACCGTCCCGCCATAGGCCTTGTCGAGCATGAAGACGTAGTCCCACTGGTTGGCCTCGAAGGGTGCCTCGAGCAGCGGGCTCCCCATGACATATTGTACCTGCTTGCGGGTCATTCCCGGCTCAAGCTGGGCCAGCATGTCCTGGGTGATCAGGTTGCCCTGGGGCAGGTCGCGCTTGTAGACACCGAAGTAGCTGCAACCGCCGACCAGGCCGAGAGCGAGTGAAAAGATGACTGTTTTGATCAGGTTTTGCATTTGGGCCCGTTCTTCACTATCGTTGCTTTGGTCGATCATAACCGACCCACCACGATACTGCGAAGAGTAACCATGGCCGACCAGAACCATGAATTGCGCCGGGCGGGGCTCAAGGTCACCTTGCCACGTGTCAAGATCCTGCAGATTCTCGAAAAATCGAAGGACATGGAGACCCACCTCAGTGCCGAAGACGTCTACAAGGCACTGCTCGACGCCGGAGAAGACGTTGGTCTGGCTACCGTCTATCGCGTACTGACCCAGTTCGAGGCCGCCGGCTTGGTGATCCGCCATCACTTCGACGGCGGGCATGCCCTGTTCGAGGTCTCTCAGGACGAGCACCACGACCACATGGTCTGCCTGGAAAGCGGCAAGATCGTCGAATTCTTCGACGACGCCATCGAGCAGCGCCAACAGGAGATCGCCGAGGAACACGGCTACGAACTCGTCGATCACGCCCTGGTTCTCTACGTGCGCCCCAAGGGCTCCAAGGCGACCCGACAGGAAGGCGTCAAACGCCCCTGAGCGTCTTTCCCGACAGCGCTTCGGCCCGGCAGGCACCACGCCTGCCGGGCCGTTTCGTTGGCGGGCTCAGCGCTTTTCGCCGGGGTAGTTCTCCGAATGGCGGCCCACCTGATTGACCGATTCGCCGCCATCGACGAACAGCGTCTGCCCGGTCACGAAGCGGTTGTCGAGCAGATAATCGAGCGCCTGGCCCAGTTCTTCCACCGCCCCCTGCCGGGCCAGCGGGATGCCGGCATGGCGCCACGCCAGGTAATCGTCGGTCCGCGTTTGGGCCGGCAGAATCACCCCGGGGGCGATCGCATTAACGCGGATGGCCGGCGCCAGCTCGAGCGCCATCATCCGCGTCAATTCGTCGAGCGACTTCTTGGCCAGCAGATAGGCGGCGTAGGGGTACTGAGCGAAGGCGATCTTGTTGTCGACGATGTTGACGATCGCCCCCGCCTCCACGGCGAGTGAAAAGCGCTTGCCGAGCAGAAACGGCGCGAACAGGTTGACCGAGAACTGTTCCTCGAGCGTTTCGCGGCTCGTTTCGCGCAGCTCGCCGGGCGCATAGGCCGAGGCACTGTTGACCAGCAATGCCAGGCCCGGGAAGCGTTCGACGACACGCGGAATCAGCGCCTCGACATCATCGCCGTGAAAGTCGCAGGCAAAGCACTCGCACGCGCCCCCGGCCTGGCGGATGGCCTCGGCGGCGCGCTCCGCCTCGTCACGGGAACGGTTGTAGTGCAGGGCGATAGCGTAGCCGCGAGCGGCGAGATGACTGGCGAAGAAGCGACCGACGCGAGTGGCGCCGCCGGTGACCAGAGCGGCCGGACGAGCGGTCATGAAGGGCTCCTGAGCGAAGGGCCCGCCGGGGCGGCGAGCCCGGTTTCATTCAGGATTCAACATACTAGGTTTTCTACGAAAAGTCGGCGAGCGCAGGCAATTTTCGTACAAAGCCAAAGCCGGTTTCAACGTGGCAAGCCCTGCGCCAGCATCTGCCCCAGGGCCAGGGGGCTGGGCATCAACGGCGGCACCACGACGCCCTCGAAATCGATGGAGTGGCAACGCGGACACGGCGGCGAGGTAACGGCCTCGGCCTTGGTCCGGTAGATCAGCGTCTGACAGTGGCGGCAAAGATACAGCGCCCGGTGAGTCTCGAACATGACCGCTTCCCCCCCCCTGGAAAGTCCCCCGACCCGAACCGCGGAAACGGTTCGTTACGCTCAAGCTTGTCAGGCACTCGCCAAGGCGTCGAGATGAAAAACCTGCCGCCGCGGTGGCTAATGCTTCTCAGCCGGGCAGGCGGTAGCGCCGTCATGTGCGCCGCAAAAAAATAATCAAGTGAATGACGTTACGCAACGGGGGCGTGGTGTGGATACGGGTTTTAACCCCCTCCCGCCGATGTGCCACACTGCCAGCCCATGCCCACAGGGAGTCGACGCATGCTCAAGAAGACCATCACCTGGCGGACGGTGCCGGCCAGCGAGGCCTCGCAGAGGCGCTACGAAGTCTATGACAGCGATACCGGCAGCGTGATCGGCGTTTTCGACACCCAGCAGGCCGCCGAGAACGAGGTCGAGTCGATGAACCGGTCCGACGTGGAGGGGCTCGACGAAAACCGTCGCAAGCAGGACGCCGACCCGGGCGATGGCTGACCGAGCCGTCAGGACCACCGCTGCCCGGACACCCCTCGGGAGGATGGGCGCCAGGGGCGTTTCAGACTCTCGAACCGCCGGGCGGCGGTTCGTCAGACACTCAAGAGGCCAGTTGTCCGGCCGGTAACGGGCGACGTGTATCACGGCCGCCGGTCATCGCCATGACCTTCTCCAGGTCGTCACTGTGACACTTGTAGGCACGGCATTCGGCACACCGGATGTCCTGCTCCGTATCCCTGGGTGTCGGCAGCATGAAACGTTCGCCGCCGCAGACGTTGCAATTCAGTTCCAGCGTTACCTTCAGCATGGGGATCCCTTCCCTTTTATAGGAGTCTTTGTCGTGCGCCGTCACGACTGCACGGTAGGCTAGTCTGCCTTGATTGGCTACCATATACAATACCTGTACAAGGCTTGGCGACCGCGATGCCGCCATCACTCCCTCGCGAGCAGGCACGCGCCTTCGAAGAGTTCGGCCGAGCCCCACAGGCGATTCTGGATAGGCCCACGCCGATGGTATGATCGCCGATCACCGTCTCGAAAAACTCACAGCCAAAAACGGCGGGTCGATGCCGCCTCACATGGAGGTCCAACGTGCCGAAAACACGTACTCAATCCTGGCTGGGATGCTGTCTCTGGCTGGCCTTGATGCTATTCGCGCTGCCGACACTGGCTCAACAAGGCGATAGTGCGCCCCCCTCTTCTTCAGCGGAGCAGTCCTCGGCAGATCAGGCCCAGGACCCGGGCTACGCCACGCTCGCCGACCTGCTGGAAAACGACGCCTCGCGCCAGCGCCTGATCGAGGAGCTGCGCTCGCTGGCCGCCTCGACGAACGCCGAGCAATCCACGCCGGCCGAGGCGTCGTCGGCGGAGAGCGCCGCGCAGAGCGCGCCCAGCGGCCAGAAGCCCGAACAGGCCAGCCTGGCCCGGCGTCTGGCGGTGATGACCAGCCAGGTGGCCGGCGACATCGGCCATCAGTTCAAGGCCCTGACCGCCGCGCTGGGCGGTATCTTCGCGCCTCAGGCCAGCGCCGGGCCGGGCATCGACACCGCCGCCCTGACCAACGCCGCGATCAATCTGGCCCTGGTGATCGTCGCCACCTTCGTGGTGTTCTTCGTGCTGCGCCGCGTGGCGCACCCGCTGTTCACGCGGATCAGCCATTGGTCCCGGCACGCCGAAGGGCGCAGCGCCCTGCTGCGCCTGATCGTGGCCGTGGCGATCGCCGCGCTGATCGACGTGGTGGTGATCGCGCTGTCCTATGTCGGCGGCAACCTGATCGCCACCTTCGCGATCGGCGAGACCGGCAGCCTGACGACCCAGGCCTCGCTGTTCCTCAACGCCTTCCTGGTCATCGAGCTGATCAAGGCCGCGCTGCGCATGTTGCTCGCGTCGCGCTACGAAGGGCTGCGCCTGGTCGCCGTCGACGCCGCCGCAGCGGCACACTGGAACCGCTGGCTGGCCGCCCTGACCGGTTTCGTCGGTTACGGCATGCTGGTCGTGGTGCCGATTGTCGGCTTCAACCTGTCGCCGGCGCTGGGTCAGGGCATCGGCCTGCTGATCATGGTGCTGGCCTTCATCTACGCCACCACCATGGTGCTCAAGAACCGTCTCACGGTACGCCGCGGGCTGGAAGCCAAGGCCGAGCAGGCCACCATGAGCCCCGCCCGGGTGGGTCTGCGCCTGCTCGGCAAGGTCTGGCACCTGCTGGCCATCGCCTACTGCCTGATGGTGCTGCTGGTCAGCATCGTGCGCCCGGAACGCGCCCTGCCCGATGTCGCCGCGGCGACGCTGCAGTCGTTGATCGTCATCGGCCTGGGTCTGCTGCTCTCGAGCGTACTGACGCAACTGATCGGCCGGCGCATCACGCTCTCCGAGGACTTGCGGCGCAAGCTGCCCAAGCTCGAGAAGCGTCTCAATGCCTACATCCCCACCTTCCTCAAGGTGATCCGCACGATCATCCTGGTCGTCGTGGTAATGCTGGTGCTCAACGCCTGGGGCGCCTTCGACCTGGCCGCCTGGTACGCCACCGAGGCCGGACGCAGCCTGGTCGGCAAGCTGATCGACGTGATCGTCATCCTCGTCGTCGCAGCAGCGCTGTGGATCGCCCTGGCCAGCCTGATCGAGCATCGCCTCAACCCGGAAACCGGCAGCGGCGAACCCTCGGCACGCGCCAGGACCCTGCTCAGCCTGTTCCGCAATGCCCTGGCGATCACCCTGATCACCATGACCGCGATGATCGTGCTCGCCGAGATCGGCATCAACATCGGCCCGCTGATCGCCGGCGCCGGGGTCATCGGCCTGGCGATCGGCTTCGGGGCGCAGAAGCTGGTCCAGGACATCATCACCGGGGTCTTCATCCAGGTCGAGAACGCCATGAACACCGGCGACGTGGTCACCGTGGGTGGTGTCACCGGCACCGCCGAACGCCTGAGCATCCGCTCGGTGGCCATCCGCGACCTGGCGGGCACCTATCACATCGTGCCCTTCTCCAGCGTCGACACCGTCTCCAACTACATGCGCGAGTTCGGCAACCACGTCGGTGAGTACGGCATCGCCTACCGCGAGAGCATCGACGAGGCCATCGCCCAACTGGAACAGGCCTTCGAGGATCTCAAGGAGAGCGAGCACGGCAACAAGCTGCTGGCACCGCTCACCGTGGCCGGCGTGACCGCCCTGGCCGACAGCTCGGTGAACATCCGCGTGGTGATCAAGACCACGCCGGGCGACCAGTGGGGCGTGGGCCGCGCCTACAACCGGCTGGTCAAGCTGCGCTTCGACGCCGCCGGTATCGAGATCCCCTTCCCGCACACCACGCTCTACTTCGGCGAGGGCAAGGATGGCAGCGCCCCCGCGGCCAACATCCGCCTGGTCGAGGAGCGTCGGCGAGCGGCGGATACCACCCGCACCGAGCCGGCAGCCGACAGCGACGAGGCGCCGGTCTATCAGGTCAACGACCCCTCGCACCGCAAGCCGGACGAGGACGACGTCGACTCGCCGCAGGAGCGTTGAGCGAGCGCGCCGAGCCACGTCAAGGGCTGCCCAGGGGGCAGCCCTTTTTCGTGGGCGCATCACGCCTGCCTGCTGCCATGCCACACCTGGCGGATACCATCGGCCTGCTGCGGTGCGTCGCCTGCCGGGTTGCGGGGTCATACGCCGGCTCGGTGGTATCGCTCAGCCGACGGACCGCCTGGCCGCCACTTCGCCGACAGCCTTCGCCGAATACCTCGCCCATCGCCGGAGAGACCCGGACGCCATGAGCGCCACACCGCGACCCGCGGTCAATCGCCCGCCACGCTGACCCGGATACAAAAAAGGGCGCCGATCGGCGCCCAGGAGAGCAAACGCGTGGCGTCAGGGGTTCTGGTCGCTGGGCTGCGGCAGGGCAGGCAGTGACTTGTCGAGCAGTTCGACACTCTGACGGTAGTAGAGCTGACTCTTGTTGTGTTCGCCGAGATTGGCGAACAGCCTCGCCAGCTCGGCACACACCACCCCGCTGGGGCGCTGGCGCTGGCTGGCTTCGAAGTACTCCTGCGCCTTGCCCCAGAAGGCGTTGCGCAGCGACAGCCGGCCCAGGGTCAGCAGCAGATCGGGGTCGTTGGGACGCTCCTGCAGCCACTTCTCGGCATAGGCGAGCTGACGCCCGGCATCGACGTTGAGCAGACCGTAGCGCAGCACCAGCCGGCTGTCCCAGTGCTCCTTGAGTGTGTGGCGCAGCAGGCGCTCGGCGATGCCCTCTTCCTTGCCGCGCACCAGCGCCTCGGTATACAAACCGACCAGCTCCACGTCACCGCGCAGGTAATCCGGCATTTCGGCCCAGAGGTTGCGCACCCGTTCGACGTCGCCGGGGTTGCGCGCTGCCTGGACGATCAGCTCGCGATAGGCGCGCTGTTCCATCTCGCGGCGCTCGTCGTCGCCGATCAACTGCTGACGCGCCAGGCGCGGCATCAGCCGGCGCAGGCCGTCCCAGTCGTTGACGCTCAGGTAGGCCTGCTTGAGCAGCTTGAGAACCTGGGGGTGATCGGGCAACTGCTTCTCGAGCCGGGTCAGGGTCGCCAGCGCCTCTTCGAACTGCTGGCGATCGAGCATCAGTTGCGCCTGCACCAGTCCCACGGCCGCTTCCGAGCCCTCAGTACTGTAGTGGGCCCGCTTGAGCAGGGTGTCGGCCTGGTCATAGCGCCCCTGGTAATGGGCCGCCAGCGCCGCCGAGAGGTAGTTGACCAGCGGTGTGCTGGAGTCGTCGGCGGCCCTGGTCAGCGCCTTCTCGGCACGCTTCCAGCGGCCTTCGGCCAGCGCCACCAGGCCGCGCACGGTACGCCGCATGGCGTTGCGATGGCGGGTGCGGCTGTTCCACACCTTGAGGCGGCTCATCGGGCGGCGCAGCCGGGTCAGCAGGCGCAGCACGAAGTGCAGGACCACGAACAGCGCGAACAGCAGGATCAGGCCGAACCAGAACGAGGTCTGGAAGGAGGTGTCGCCGACCCGCACCAGCCAGTAGCCGGGCAGCGACTGCATCAACTGGCCGAACAGCGCGCCGATCGCCAGGCCGAAGACGACGACGAGAATGAACTTTCTCATGCCGCGCCGCTCCCGGCGTCATGGCGACGCTCCATGAAGTCACGCAGTTGCTGCAGGGAATCGCTGATGTCCGGCAGCTCGGGGCGGATGGTCTTGCCCTTCAGCGAGGCCAGGGTGTCGAGCGAGCGCGTCACGCCCTGACTGTCGGTGTCGTAGTAGCCCTGAATCAGCGAACGCGCCTTGTCCAGGCTCGCCCGGTAGAGCTTGGGATCGCTCTGCAGCAGCGCCAGCTGGGCCTGCTCGAGCTGCAGGCGCACGTTCTGACGCAGGTAGGACTCCTGTTCGGGGGTGATCAGCGCCTCCAGCGCCTGGTCGTGCTTGCGGATTACCACCAGATCCTTGAGTTCCTGGCCGAAGCGCGACAGCTGCTGCTTCCAGCCGCCACTCACCGGCGAGGTATCGCCGGCCTCGGCGGCCTGCTGCTGGATATCCTGCTGCAGCGGCAGCTTGGCCAGTTGCTCCTGCTGTGCCATCAGTTCGAGATACAGCCCGGTGCGGTCGACCTGCGGCACCGACTGCAGTTCGCCGAGCTCCGACTGGATGCTGCGGCGCACCGGCGTCAGGGCCGGATTGTCGATCTGTGCCAGACGCTTGTCGGCGGTCTGCAGCAGCGAGATCGCGCCCTTCACGTCGCGCTCGAGCTGCAGACGCTGGTTGGCCAGGCGCAACAGATACTCGACCTCGGCATAGCGCCACTCGCTGGTATCGGTCTGCTGCTTGCTGGCGAGCTGATCGAGCACCTTGTCGAGGGTATCGTTCATCTGCTGGCGATACTGCTGGAAATCGCTGCGAATCGACTGCAGCGCCTGCTCGCGCTGCTGGTCACGCTGACCGAACTGCGACTTGAGTTCATCGATGGCCTGGGCGTTCTGTTCGCTCTGAGCGAGCCGCTGCTGCTGGGACTCGAGCCGCTGCCAGCCCCACCAGCCGCCGGCCACCACGACCAGCGCCAGCAGGATCACCAGCACCAGGGCGATACCGCCGAGCTTGCCGCCGCCACCCCGCGAATCGCCGCCGGAGGCCGCACTCTTGCCCCCCGCCGGCGGCGTGGTGCCACTCGCGGAGCGTGGGGACTCGGCGGGCTTGCCGCCCGACCTGCCGGCATTGCCCCCCGACTGTGCGTTGGACTGACCGGACGGGGATGCCTTGCCACCCTGGGCATCGCTGCCCTTGGGGTTGTCGCGCTTCGCGGCATCGTCCGCCTTGGCGGCGGCCTCACCCCCGGTCTTTTGCGGGCGGCTGCCCGCCTTCTCGCCGTCGGATGCGGCGGCCTTGTCACGACCACGCTCGGACGACGCCCGCCGAGAGCCGTCCTCGGCCGTCGTCGCAGGGGTCTCGCCGGCCGGCTTGGCGTCACCGCCCGCCTTGGCCTTGCCTGCGCCGGACGGCGCCCGGGAGTCGTCCTGATCGTGCTCTTGCTTGCTCATCTGTCGCTAGCCCTTTTCGAGATCTTCATGATCGGCGCCATCCAGGTCGCAAACCTCGGCCACGGCGGCTGCCAGTGCGGCCGGCGAGGCGCCCTGCGCCGTCACGGGACGCAGGAAACCCAGTGTGTGGGCCAGTGTAGCCAAGCGCCGACTGGAAACGATTAGCGGTTGGTTCAACGCTGCCTTGCCACACCATCCTGCCAGATGTTCGAGCAGTTCGCCGCTGGTCACAACCAGTGCGGCGAAATCGCCACTCGCCAGGCGGGCCGTCGCCGCCTCATCCAGCGGCTGGAGAACGCGGCGGTAGAGCGCCAGCCGGGTGATGCGCGCGCCACGTGCGGCGAGCGTCTCGCCCAGGGTGGCACGCCCCCCCTCGCCGGCCGCCAGCAACACCCGCTGTGCGTCGAGCCGGCACAACGACGGCAGGGCCAGCAGCGCTTCGCTGGTGGTACCGGCCGCGAACGGTGGGTGATGAACCCGAACACCGAGCTCGCGATGCAGGGTCTCGGCGGTCGCCGCACCCACCGCGTAGAAGCGCGGCCCCAGCGGCAATTGCGGCCAGTAGCGGTCGACCCCGGCGGCCAGGCAGCGCGCGGCGAAGGGACTGACCACCACCACCCGGTGGAAGTTGTCGAAATCGAGCCAGGCCTGGCGCACGGCCGGGGTCTCGGTCAGCGGTTCGAGACGCATCGCGTCGAGCGTCTCGACCTCGGCGCCGCCGGCCGCCAGCGCCTCGCGAAGCGGCCGCGCACGCTCGCCGGGACGCGAGATCAGCACCCGCGGCCGGCTCACCCTCAGGCCTCGCCGTAGACCCGGGCGAGAATCTCCCCGGCACCCTGGTCGAGCAGGTCCTCGGCGACCCGAATACCCAGTGTCTCGGGCTCGCTGGCCGATCCACGCCCCTCGGCACGCAGCACCTGCGAGCCATCCGGCATACCCACCAGGGCGCGCAGCCACAGCGTGCGACCGCCCTCCTCGAGCACCGCGTGGCCGGCGATGGGCACCTGGCAGCCCCCTTCGAGCCGGGTGTTCATGGCCCGCTCGGCGCGCACCCGGGTGGCGGTCTCGGCATGGTCGAGGGGGGCGAGCAACGCCAGCAGTTCGGGATCGTTGGTCCGGCACTCGATGCCCAGCGCGCCCTGGCCGCAGGCCGGCAGGCTGACCTCGGGCGGCAGTTCCCGGGTGACCCGCTCGCCGAGACCCAGCCGGCGCAGCCCCGAAGTGGCGAGGATGATCGCGTCGAACTCGCCGTCATCCAGCTTGGCCAGCCGGGTCTGGACGCTGCCGCGCAGGTTGAGCACCTCGAGATCGGGCCGCGCCTCGCTGATCTGCAGGCCGCGGCGCAGGCTGGAGGTGCCCACCCGGGCGCCCTCGGGCAGCGCATCCGGCCCGGCGTACTGGTTGGAAACGAAGGCGTCGGTGGGCTCGGCGCCCTCGAGGATCACCGACAGCCCCAGCCCCTCGGGAAAGTGCATGGGCACGTCCTTCATCGAGTGCACGGCGATGTCGGCCCGGCCGTCGAGCATGGCGTCTTCCAGTTCCTTGACGAACAGCCCCTTGCCACCGACCTTGGCCAGCGGCGCATCGAGGATCTTGTCGCCCTTGGTGGACATCGCCACCAGCTCCACGGCCAGGCCGGGATGCAGCGCTTCGAGACGCTCGCGCACGTGCTCGGCCTGCCACAGGGCCAGGCGGCTCTTGCGCGTGGCGATTCGGAGGGTCTGATTGGCGGACACGGCGGTCTCCTGAAAGCGTCGATCTCGATGGGCGGCACGGGTGCGGCGATCGGCCGTCGCCAGTGACGACGACGGCGGCAATGACGACCATGATAAAACAGTCGCGAGGCGAGGAAAAATCGCCCGTGGCCGGCATGCCGGGCCGCTCGCCTGACGCGCCGACTCTGGTACACTCGGGACAGATTTCCAAATCACCCGGCAGGACCCGCATCCCCGATGAGCCAGCAGACCAATCAATCCTGGGGGGGACGCTTCAGCGAACCCACCGATGCCTTCGTCGAGCAGTTCACCGCCTCGGTGAACTTCGATCGCCGCCTCTACCATCACGACATTCGCGGCTCGATCGCCCACGCCACCATGCTCGCGCGGGTCGACGTGCTGACCCTCGACGAACGCGACGCGATCATCGCCGGGCTCGGCGAGATCGAGCGCGAGATCGAGGCCGGGCAGTTCCCCTGGTCGGTCGCCCTCGAGGACGTGCACATGAACATCGAGGCGCGGCTCACCGAGAAGATCGGCATCACCGGCAAGAAGCTGCACACCGGACGCTCGCGCAACGATCAGATCGCCACCGACATCCGCCTCTACCTGCGCGACGAGATCGACGTCGTCGAGGCGGAACTGGCGCGGCTGCGCACGGGCCTGATCGAACTCGCCGAGCGCGAGGCCGACACCATCATGCCCGGCTTCACCCACCTGCAGACCGCCCAGCCGGTGACCTTCGGCCATCACCTGCTGGCCTGGCAGGAGATGCTCGCCCGCGATCACGAGCGCCTGCTCGACTGCCGCAAGCGGGTCAATGTCATGCCGCTGGGCGCCGCCGCGCTGGCCGGCACCACCTACCCCATCGACCGCCACGTCACCGCCGAACTGCTGGGCTTCGAGCGCCCCGCCGAGAACTCGCTGGACGCGGTCAGCGATCGTGACTTCGCCATCGAGTTCACCGCCCTGGCCAGCCTGCTGCTGATGCACCTGTCGCGGATGAGCGAGGAGCTGGTGCTGTGGACCAGCGCCCAGTTCGACTTCATCGACCTGCCCGATCGCTTCTGCACCGGCAGCTCGATCATGCCGCAGAAGAAGAACCCCGACGTGCCCGAGCTGGTGCGCGGCAAGACCGGGCGCGTCTATGGCCACCTGATGGGCCTTTTGACGCTGATGAAGTCCCAGCCGCTGGCCTACAACAAGGACAACCAGGAGGACAAGGAGCCGCTGTTCGATACCCTCGACACCGTCAAGGGCTGCCTGCGCGCCTTCGCCGACATGATTCCGGCGATCGAGGCCAAGGCCGGCAACATGTACGAGGCCGCGCGCAAGGGCTTCTCCACCGCCACCGACCTCGCCGACTACCTGGTGCGCAAGGGCGTGGCCTTCCGCGATGCCCACGAGATCGTCGGCCAGTCGGTGGCCTACGGCCTCGACAACGCCAAGGATCTCTCCGAGATGACCCTCGACGAGCTGTGTCAGTTCTCCGCGACCATCGAGAGCGACGTCTTCGAGGTACTCACGCTCGAGGGCTCGGTGGCCGCCCGCAACCACATCGGCGGCACCGCGCCGGATCAGGTCCGCGCCGCCGCCCAGCGGGCCCGCGAGGCCCTCGCCACGTTGACGGAGGTCGTCGAATGAGCCGGACGATCCATCGGCGCGTACCGGCACTGCTCGTCCTGGGGCTGCTGGTCGGCACCGGGCTCGGCGGCTGCGGCCAGAAGGGCCCGCTCTACCACCCCGGCGACGAGCAGGCCGCCGAGGCATACGATCCGGCCGGCGCCTACGACGACGACCGCGCGGCCGGCGACGACCCACAGCCGTCCAGCGAGTCGGCCGACGACGGCCGGCCCGACGCGGGGGGCACGGAGTAAGCATGGATCATTTCGACTATCGCGACGGGGTACTTCACGGCGAGGACGTCTCGCTGGCGACCATCGCCGCACGCTACGGCACGCCCTGCTACGTCTACTCGCGGGCCACGCTGGAGCGCCACTACCGCGCCTACAGCGAGGCGCTCGCCGGCCATCCGCACCTGATCTGCTACGCGGTCAAGGCCAACTCCAACCTGGCGGTGCTCAATCTGCTGGCACGCCTGGGGGCCGGCTTCGACATCGTCTCGGTGGGCGAGCTCGAGCGGGTACTGGCCGCCGGCGGCGACCCCGCCCGGGTGGTGTTCTCCGGCGTCGCCAAGGAACGCCACGAGATGGCCCGCGCCCTGGAAGTCGGCATCAAGTGCTTCAACGTCGAGTCGCTGCCCGAGCTGGAGCGCCTCGACGACGTGGCCGGCGAATGCCGCGAGATCGCCCGGGTGTCGCTGCGCGTCAACCCCGATGTCGACGCCCGCACCCACCCCTACATCTCCACCGGGCTCAAGGCCAACAAGTTCGGCATCCCCGTCGACGAGGCGCTCGCCGTCTACGAGCGCGCCGCCGCCCTGCCCCACATCGAGATCGTCGGCCTCGATTGCCACATCGGCTCGCAGCTCACCGACACCGCACCCTTCCTCGACGCCCTCGACCGGCTGCTGGTGCTGCTCGACCGGCTCAAGGCACGCGGCATCGCCATCGAGCATCTCGATCTCGGCGGCGGCCTGGGCGTGCCCTATCAGGACGAGCGCCCGCCGGCCCCGTTCGACTACGCCCGCGCGCTGCTCGAACGGCTCGCCGAGTGGGACGGCGGCGAGGGACTGACGCTGCTGTTCGAGCCCGGTCGCTCGATCGCCGCCAACGCCGGCGTGCTGCTGACCCGCATCGAATACCTCAAGCCCGGCGAGACCAAGCACTTCGCGATCGTCGACGCCGGCATGAACGACCTGATCCGCCCGTCGCTCTATCAGGCCTGGCAGGCGATCCTGCCGGTGGACACCCGGCAGCCGCGCGAGACGGCCATCTACGACGTGGTCGGCCCGGTCTGCGAGACCGGCGACTTCCTGGGCAAGGACCGCGACCTGGCGGTGGCCCAGGGCGACCTGCTGGCGGTGCGCTCCGCCGGCGCCTACGGCTTCGTCATGGCCTCGAACTACAACAGCCGCCCGCGCCCGCCGGAAGTGATGGTCGACGGCGACCGGGCCCACCTGGTCCGGCGCCGCGAGCCCCTCGAGGACCTGTGGGCCGGCGAGGCGCTGCTGCCGGAGAAGCGCTGATGCGGGTCTATTTCACCAAGATGCACGGGCTGGGCAACGACTTCATGGTCGTCGATCTGGTCACCCAGCGCGCGCGCTTCGACACCCAGCAGATCCGTCAGCTCGCCGACCGCCACCTCGGGGTCGGCTTCGACCAGTTGCTGCTGGTCGAGCCGCCACGCGACCCGGAGATGGATTTCCGCTACCGGATCTACAACGCCGACGGCAGCGAGGTCGAGAACTGCGGCAACGGCGCACGCTGCTTCGCCCGCTTCGTGCGCGACCAGCAGTTGACCCACAAGCGCGAGATCCACGTCGAGACACTGGGCGGGCCGCTGACCCTGGTCGTCGACGACGACGAACGGGTGCGCGTCGACATGGGCGCGCCGCGCTTCGCCCCCGCGTCGCTGCCCTTCGAGGCCGACGAGGACCGCACGCTGCACGTCCTCGTGGTCGAGGACGAGCGCCTGGAGATCGGCGCGGTGTCGATGGGCAACCCCCACGCGGTGCTGCAGGTCGTCGACGTCGCCAGCGCCCCGGTGGCACGGCTGGGGCCGCTGATCGAGCGCCACCCGCGCTTCCCGCGTCAGGTCAATGCCGGCTTCATGCAGGTCGTCTCGCGCCACGAGATCCGCCTGCGCGTCTTCGAGCGCGGCGCCGGCGAGACCCTGGCCTGCGGCACCGGCGCCTGCGCCGCGGTCGCCAGCGGTATCCGCCAGGGCCTGCTCGACAGCCCGGTGGACGTCCACCTGCCCGGCGGGCGCCTGACCATCGAATGGGACGGCGACGACGCCCCGCTGTTCATGACCGGTCCCGCCGTGCGGGTCTTCGACGGCCGGGTTCAACTGAGCTGAGCGAATCGACGAGGACGCCAACATGCCCCCTGCGAAAGCGCCCGAGCCCCGCCAGACACTCGACCCCGAGATGGTCGCCCAGTGGCTGGCCCGACATCCCGACTTCTTCATCGGTCGCGAGGGCCTGCTGCAGCAGCTCAAGGTCCCTCACCCCGAGGCACGCGGCGCCGTGTCGCTGCTCGAGCGACTGGTCCACGACCTGCGCGAACGCGCCGAGAGCGCGGAGTGGCGGCTGGAGCAGCTGCTGGAATCGGCGCGCCACAACGAGTCCCAGTACCGCCGCACCCGCGAGTTGATCCTGGCGCTGCTCGAGGCCGAGGACAACGACGCCCTGGGCGAGGCGCTGGCCACCCAACTGGCCGAGCGTTTCCGGACCCACGCGGTGGCGCTGTGGTGCGCGCCGCAGCTCACCGACGCCGAGCCCAGCCCGCCGCAGCCGCCGCGCTTCGTCCTCGACGAGGCCAGCGGCGCGCGGCTGGGCGCGCTGCTCGACGGCCGTACCAGCCGCTGCCGGCGGCTGTCGCGCAAGGACTGGCAGCGCCTGCTGCCGCACCTCGATCCACCCAAGCAGGCCGGTTCCTGCGCCCTGACCCGGCTGACGCTCGGCGAACCCCAGGGCTACCTGATTCTCGCCAGCCACGACAGCGACCATTTCCGTGCCAGTCTCGACACCCTGTTCACCGAGTACCTGGGCGAGGTGGTCACCCGCCTGATGGTGGGGCATGTCCAGCGCCGCTGACCGTCTCGAGGCGCGCCGCGACGCCTTCCTCGCCGAGCTGGCCCGACGCGCCAGCCCGGCGACCGTCGATGCCTACCGCCGCGACCTCACGGCGTTGACGCGCTTCGCCCAAGATGCCGGCCTGACGGACTGGACGGCTCTCGACGCCGCCCGGCTGCGGCGCTTCCTGGGCGGCGAGCGGACCCGCGGCCTGGCGCCGCGCAGCCTGGCCCGACGCCGCGCCGCGGTGTCGAGCTTCGCCGAGTATCTGGTCGAGTGCGGCATTCTCGCCCACAACCCGGTGCGGCTGTCGCGCGCGCCGCGCCTGCCGGGCCACCTGCCCCACCCGGTGGACGTCGACCAGCTGGCGCGCTTTCTCGACACCCCTCACGACGGCTCGCCGCTGGCGGTTCGCGACCAGGCGATCTGCGAGCTGCTCTATTCCAGCGGCCTGCGTCTGGCGGAGCTCGCCGCACTCGATCTCGCCCAGCTCGATGGCAGTCGCGTGCGGGTGATCGGCAAGGGCAGCAAGCCCCGCCAGGTGCCGGTGGGACGCCGCGCCCGAGCCGCGCTCGACGCCTGGCTGGCGATCCGCCCGAGCATCGCCGTGGCCGGTGAAACGGCACTGTTCGTCGGTCGACGCGGCACGCGGCTCGGCCACCGTGCCATTCAGCAGCGGCTGTCGCGGCTCGCCATCGAGCGCGGTCTGCCCGAGCATCTGCATCCGCACCGCCTGCGTCACTCCTTCGCCAGCCACCTGCTGGAATCCAGCCAGGACCTGCGCGCCGTCCAGGAACTGCTCGGCCACGCCCAGCTGTCGACGACCCAGGTCTACACCCGGCTGGACTGGCAGCATCTGGCCGGCGCCTACGACGCCGCCCACCCGCGGGCCCGCCGCCGCGATCCCGACGACGCCAACGAGTAAGCCCATGACAGCTCCCCATCCCACCCGCATCGAGGCACTGACCTTCGATCTCGACGACACCTTCTGGGACAACCAGCCGGTGATGGCCCGTACCGAAGCGGGCCACTACGACTGGCTGCACGAACGCGTCGGCCATGCCGAGCGCTTTCCGCTGGAGGAGTACCAGCGCCGGCGCCTCGAATTCGCCACCCGCCACCCGGTCAGACGCGGCGACTTCACCTGGGTGCGTCGCGAGACGCTGCGCGAGATGCTCCTCGAGTTCGGCCTGGGCGCCGACGAGGCGGCCCGCTGGGCCGAGGCGACGATCGAGCACATGCTCGAGCTGCGCCATGACATCACGGTATTCGAGGAAGTGCCCGAGATGCTCGACGCACTGGCGGGCCGCTACCGCCTCGCCGCGATCACCAATGGCAACGTCGACCTGACGCGGCTGGCGATCGGCGAGCACTTTCCGGTGATCATCAACGCCGGCGAGAGCCTGGCGCCCAAGCCCGACGCGCGCGCCTTCCTGGCGGCGCTGGCGCGGCTCGGGCCGGTGCCGCCCTCGCGGGCGCTGCACGTCGGCGATTCCTGGCGGGAGGACGTGCTGCCGGCGCTGCGGCTGGGGATGCGCGTGGCGTGGATCGACAAGGACGACGCGCGACCGGCGACGTTGCCCGACGGCGTCCACCGTCTGGCCCACATACGCGATCTGCCGGCGCTGCTGGGCCACCTCGAGACCAAGGGCTGAGCGAGCGGCCGTCCCGGCTTGTGCAAACCGTTACCAGCAACGATACTGCGTACAGGATTTGTACAATGCGGAGGCCGCCATGCACGTCTGCGATCGACTGACCACCTGGCTGGTGGTGGCGGCCGTGCCGCTGCTCACACTCGTCGCCCTGCCGCTGGCCACGCACGACACGCCCCAGGCGGTCGCGCCGGCGGCCCGTCAGGAAACAGTCAGCCAGCCCGGGAGCCGCTCCATGCCTTACCCGGGCACACCCTACCGGGTCCCCGAGAGCGGGCGACCCGTGACCTGGTCGTTGTGACCGCGGTCACGCCTCGGCGTCGCCCAGCCAGCCGTCGAGCCGCGCGGTGAGCGTCTCCAGCCCCTGGCGCTTGAGCGCCGAGAACAGCTGGATGCTGACCAGGTCCTCCCATTCGCGGAGCTGGCTGCGGACCTTCTGGTGCATGTTCTTCGCCGCCCCCGGCTTGAGCTTGTCGGCCTTGGTGAGCAGGATGTGTACCGGCATCTCCTGCTCGTCGGCCCAGCCCAGCATCATCTCGTCGAATTCGCTGAGCGGGTGGCGCACGTCCATCAGCAGCACCAGCCCCTGCAGCGACTGACGGCGCTGCAGGTAGTCCGCCAGGTGACGCTGCCACTCGAGCTTGACCGACTCGGGCACCTTGGCGTAGCCGTAGCCGGGCAGGTCCACCAGGCGACGGGTCGTATCGCTGCCCAGGCCGAAGAAGTTGATCAGTTGCGTGCGTCCCGGCGTCTTGGAGGTGCGGGCCAGCGCCTTCTGCTGGCAGAGGGTATTGATCGCGCTCGACTTGCCGGCGTTGGAGCGCCCGGCGAAGGCGACCTCGCGACCCCTGTCGTCGGGGCATTGGGCCAGGGTCGGCGCGCTGGTCATGAAACGCGCGGAGTGATAGTTGAAGCGGGTCACGATGGATCTCGTTCTGACGTTGACGACGGGCCCGGCGGGCGGCCCGGCCGGAAGCGACGTGGGCGACCGCCGGTCACGTTCACCCCGGTAGGGCGATTGGCTATACTCGCGAGCAGCGGACGACGCGAAGCGGGCTAGTGTAGCATCCCGCTCTCGACGGCGGCGAACCCTCGCCGCACGTGCCACGGCCCCTCAGCGGGTGTTCATGTACACGGCCGGCAGGATGACGCAGGCGATGAAACGGATTCTGATGGGCCTGGCCGCCGCACTGGTCACCGTACTGGGCGGGGCCGGCGGCGCATGGGCCCAGACACCGATCGCGACGCCCGGCTCGGCCGAGGCCGGCCGCGACAAGGCCCAGATCTGCAGCGCCTGCCATGGTGCCGAGGGCGTCAGCCAGGTGCCCGCCTTCCCCAACCTCGCCGGACAGCAGGCCAGCTACCTGGCCAAGCAGCTGGCCGACATCCGCGACGGCCGGCGTTCCGTGCCGCAGATGGCGGGGGTGGTCGCCGGGCTCGACGACCGGGACATCGCCGATCTGGCCGCCTACTACGCGAGCCTGCCATCCCATCTCGGCCAGGCCGACCCGGCCCTCGCCGAACGGGGACGCCGCCTCTACAAGGGCGGCGATCCCGAGGCCGGCCTGCCGGCGTGCGCGGCCTGCCACACCCCGACCGGGCAGGGGCTGGGCGCCGCCGGCTTCCCGGCACTGTCGGGGCAGCACCCCCCTTATACTCGCGCCACGCTCGAGGCCTTCGCCAGCGGCACCCGCGACAACGACCCCAACGCGATCATGCGCGACATCGCCGCCCGCCTTAGCGACGCCCAGATCGAGGCGCTCGCCGACTACCTCTCCGGGCTGCACTGAGCCCGGGAACCTCATCGCCGGCGTCGACTCAAAGGCGTGGCGGCGGCATCACGCTCGCCGCGGATATCTGTTACCTTTAACGGCAAGACGATGATTGGCAAGGAGAGTGGGCGCATGTTGAAACAGTGGATCGCGGCGATCGCCGGACTCGGCTTTTCCACCCTGGTCATGGCGGCGCCGGTCGCCGGCGAGGACTACAAGGTACTCGACACCCCGGTGGAAACCTCGGTGCCCGCCGGCCAGATCGAGGTCAACGAGGTCTTCTGGTACGGCTGCCCGCACTGCTACAAGCTCGAGGGTCCGCTCAACGACTGGGTCGCCCAGCTCCCCGACGACGTCACCTTCCAGCGCATCCCGGCGACCATGGGCGATACCTGGACGGCCCATGCCCGCGCCTTCTATGCCGCCAAGCAGTTGGGCATCCTCGACAAGGTCCACGAGGACTTCTTCGACGCCATCCATCAGCAGGGCAAGCACCTGACCGATCCCGACGATGTCGCCGAGTTCTTCAGCCAGTACGGTGTCACCAAGCAGGCCGCCCTCGACGCGATCGAGTCCTTCGGCGTGAAGAGCGAGATCAACCAGGCCCACGCCAAGATGCGGGCCTACCAGTTGATGGGGGTCCCGGCGCTGGTGGTCGACGGCCACTACGTGGTCACCCCGCAGACCGCCGGCAGCCTCGAGAACATGCCCAAGATCGCCGGCGAGCTGATCGACAAGGTTCGCGACGAACGGGGGCAGTAAGCATGGAGTCGGCGCGCGCTGCCCGTACGGATCGCGCAGACAGGCTGCGGCTGGTGACGTTCAACCTGCAGGTCGGTATCCAGACCTCGGCCTATCACCACTATCTCACCCGCAGTTGGCAGCACCTGTTGCCGCACCCCAGCCGCCAGCGTCGCCTGGACCTGATCGGCGAGGTGCTCAAGGGCTACGACATCATCGGCCTCCAGGAGGTCGATGGCGGCAGCTTCCGCTCGGGCAACGTCGACCAGGTCGCCTACCTGGCCCAGCACGCCGGCTTTCCCCATCACTACAAGCAGCTCAACCGCAACCTGGGCCGGGTCGCCCAGCACAGCAACGGGCTGCTGTCCCGTTTCACGCCCTCGCGCATCGAGGAGCACCGCCTGCCGGGTACCCTGCCCGGCCGCGGCGCCCTTCACGTGCGCTACGGCGACGGCCCCGAAGCCCTGCACGTGTTCATCGCCCACCTGGCGCTCAGTCATCGCGGTCGCGTCCGTCAGCTCGACTACCTGAGCGAGTTGATCGCGCCGCTCGAGCACGTGGTGGTGATGGGCGATCTCAACTGCTCGCCGGAGCAGCTCCACGGGCACACCCGCTTTCGAACCTCGTTGCCGCTCGACCCGGTACGCCCGCTGTTGAGTTATCCTTCCTGGCAGCCACGCCGGGCCCTGGATCACATTCTCGTGTCGTCGTCCCTGAAGGCGGACAACCTGCAGGTCCTCGACCAGCTGTTTTCCGATCACCTCCCCCTGGCCGTCGACATCCATCCGCCGGCACGTTGCCGGCAGGCGATGGGGATCCTGTCAGACCAATGATCCATTGTCGTCGCCCCCGCCACACGGCAACCTGACGCCATTCCGGCGTGGCTTCGTCACGCGTCGCCGTTAAAGCCGGCGGCCGCCGTGACGATACGAAGAAAACTCGGCAACAACGCCACGTAAAGCGAGGGTTCCATGAATCGAGGTTCGCACCTGCCAGCCCCCCTGGCCTGGATCGACGCCATCACCGAACGGCTGGGCAAGGCGCTCGCCTGGCTGGTCATGGCGATGATGCTGATCCAGTTCCTGGTGGTCGTGCTGCGCTATGTCTTCAACTTCAACAGCATCCCCGTGCAGGAATCGGTGATGTACATGCACGCCGTGGTGTTCATGCTCGCCGCGTCCTTCACGCTCAAGCATGACGGCCACGTGCGCGTGGACATCTTCTATCGCAACTTCTCGCCACGAAAGCAGGCCTGGATCGACCTGCTCGGCACCCTGCTGCTGCTGATTCCCTTCATGAGTTTCGTGATCCTCACCAGCCTGGGTTACGTCGGCAAGTCCTGGTCGATCCTCGAGGGCTCGCCGGACACCGGCGGCATCCCCGCGGTCTTCCTGCTCAAGACGCTGATCCCGCTGTTCGCCGGGTTGATGATCGTCCAGGGCATCGCCGAGATCATCCGCAAGGCGCTGGTCATCGCCGGGCGCATCCCGCCGCAACCCGAGCACGACCATACCGAGGAGCGCGTCTGATGCTGGAGTTCATGCCGCTGGTGCTCTTCGCACTGATCTGCGCCGTGCTGATGCTCGGCTATCCGGTGGCGCTGACGCTCGCCGGTACCTCGCTGGCCTTCGCCGGCCTCGGGATGGGCCTCGAGTCGCTGGGTATCGATGCCAACTTCGATGCCAGTTTCCTGTCGGCCTTCCCCAACCGCCTCTACGGCATCATGACCAACCAGACGCTGCTGGCGGTACCGCTGTTCGTGCTGATGGGCGTGCTGCTGGAAAAGTCCAAGGTCGCCGAGACCCTGCTCGACGCCATGGCGCTGCTGTTCGGCTCGCTGCGCGGCGGGCTGGGCATATCGGTGACCATCGTCGGCATGCTGCTGGCCGCCTCGACCGGCATCGTCGGCGCCACCGTGGTGACCATGGGACTGTTGTCGCTGCCGACCATGCTCAAGCGCGGCTACAGCCAGTCGCTGGCCACCGGCACGATCTGCGCCACCGGCACCCTGGGCCAGATCATCCCGCCGTCGATCGCCCTGGTGCTGCTGGGCGACGTGCTTTCCTCGGCCTACCAGCAGGCCCAGCTGTCGATGGGTATCTGGAGCCCCAAGACCGTCTCGGTGGGCGATCTGTTCATCGGCGCCCTGGTGCCGGGGATGATCCTGGTGGTGCTGTACATCGCCTACGTGGCGTTCATCGCCTGGCTGAAACCCGAGTCCGCGCCGCCGGCCGATCGCCGCGAACTGATGGACGAACTCGGCCATCAGGGCGGGCTGACCACGCTGCTGCTCAAGGGGCTGGTGCCCCCGCTGGCGCTGATCGTCGCCGTGCTCGGTTCGATTCTCGGCGGCTTCGCCACGCCCACCGAGGCCTCGGCGGTCGGTGCCTTCGGCGCCCTGGTGCTGGCCATCGCCTACCGCAAGCTGGATCTCGCCACCCTCACCGACGTGGTGCGCTCGACCACCCACGTCACCACCATGGTGTTCCTGATCCTGATCGGTGCGGCGCTGTTCTCGCTGGTGTTCCGCGCCTACGGCGGCGAGGAGCTGGTCAAGGACCTGTTCGACCACATGCCCGGCGGCGTGGTCGGCGCGACGATCATCGTCATGCTGGTGATCTTCTTCCTGGGCTTCATCCTCGACTTCATCGAGATCACCTTCGTGGTGGTGCCCATCGTCGGGCCGGTACTGCTGGCCATGGGGCTCGACCCGGTGTGGCTGGGGATCATGATCGCCATCAACCTGCAGACCTCCTTCCTGACCCCGCCGTTCGGCTTCGCCCTGTTCTACCTGCGCGGCGTGGCGCCGGCGTCGGTGCCCACCACCGCCATCTATCGCGGAGTGGTGCCGTTCATCGTGCTGCAGCTCGCCATGCTCGTCGCCCTGTCCTTCATCCCCGAACTGGCCACCTGGTTGCCCGACCAGTTCAAGTAGGAGTCACGATTCATCGGTGTTTTCCGGACGGGCGGCCCCCGTCCGCCACAAACCGCGCGCCCCCCGGCGCGCACGCAACAACAAAGGGGAACGACACCATGCAACGTAACGCGCTAGTCTCCGCCGTGGCCCTGGCGTCGGCCGTCACCGGGCTGATGAGCCTCACCGGTACCGCCCAGGCCCAGGACAGCTATCACTGGAAGATGGTCACCTCGTGGCCCAAGAACTTCCCCGGCGTGGGGCAGGGGCCGGAGCGCCTCGCCAAGCTGGTCGACGAGATGTCCGACGGCCGCCTGACCATCGACGTCTACGGCGCCGGCCAGCTGGTGCCGGGCTTCGAGGTCTTCGACGCGGTTTCCGAGGGTACCGCCGAAATGGGCCACTCGGCCTCCTACTACTGGAAAGGCAAGGTGCCGGCGGCGCAGTTCTTCGCCGCGGTGCCGTTCGGCATGAACGCCCAGGAAATGAACGCCTGGCTGCAGTACGGCGGCGGCATGGATCTCTGGAACGAGGTCTACGAGCCGTTCGGCGTGGAGGTCATGGTCGCCGGCGCGTCCGGCGTGCAGATGGGCGGCTGGTACAACAAGGAGATCAATTCGGTCGCCGACCTCGAGGGCCTCAAGATGCGCATGCCGGGGCTCGGCGGCGAGGTGATGAACCGCATGGGCGTGGCGATCGTCAACATGCCCGGCGGCGAGATCTTCACCTCCCTGCAATCCGGCGCCATCGATGCCACCGAGTGGATCGGGCCCTACAACGACCTGGCCTTCGGCCTCTATCAGGCGGCGGATTACTACTACTATCCGGGCTGGCACGAGCCCACGGTGATGTTCGAGGCGATCGTCAATCAGCAGGCCATGGAATCACTGCCCGCCGACCTGCAGGCGATCCTGCGCAGTGCCGTCGCCGACGTCAACCAGTCGGTGCTCGACGAGTACACCGCTCGCAACAACGACGCGCTCAAGACGCTGGTCGAGGAGCACGACGTGGTGCTCAAGCGTTTCCCGGACGACGTGCTCGCCAAGGCCAAGGAACTCTCGGCACAGGTGGTCTCGGAACTCGCCGCCTCCGATCCCATGGCCGAGAAGATCTACGACTCCTACAGCACCTTCCAGGACAAGGTGGAGAACTACCACGCGATTTCCGAACAGGCCTACTACAACGCCCGCAACCCCGAGGGCGACACCACGCAGGACTGACCGGCAACCACAAAACACCCCGCGCCCATGGGACGCGGGGTGTTTTGTTCAGGCTATCTCTCGCGGCACGCTTGCCACACCACCGGCGATACTCAGCCCACCCCGAGCATCGCTGAACTCATCACGCGCACCCAGTCGATCATCGGCGCCGGGTAGATCCCCAGCAGGATCACCAGCACCGCCGCGCCCAGCACCATCAGGCCGCCGGCCTGGATCGCCCAGTTTTCGGGCGCATCGCGGCGCTGCATGCCGGCTTCCGCCAGGTACAGGGTGACCATCACGCGCAGATAGTAGTAGAGCCCGATGGCGCTGCCGACGATCACCGCGCCGACCAGCCACCAGCGCCCCGCCTCGACGCCCAGGGCGATGATGTAGAACTTGCCGATGAAGCCGGCGGTGAAGGGAATGCCCGCCATCGACAGCATGGTGATCGTCAGCACCGCCGTCAGGTAGGGGCGCCGCCAGAACAGCCCACGGTAGTGGTGCAGCGCGGCAGCATCCTCACCGCTGTAGGGACTCGAGATCAGCGTGACCACCCCGAAGGCGCCCAGCGTGGTGAGCATGTAGGTCACCAGGTAGACCCCGGTCGCCTCGATGGACAGTCCTTCACCGATCACCAGCGCGGTGAGCAGATAGCCGAAGTGGGCGATCGATGAATAGCCCAGCAGACGCTTGAGGTTGGACTGGGTCACCGCCAGCAGGTTGCCGACCAGCATGGTGACGACCGCCAGCACCGCCAGCACGCCGTGCAGCCAGTCGCTCTGGAAGGCCGGCGCACTCATCACCAGACGCAACAGTACCGCGAACACCGCCACCTTGCTGGCCGAGGCCAGGAAGGTGGTCGCCGGCCCGGGACCGCCCTCGTAGACGTCGGGCGTCCACAGGTGGAAAGGCACCACCGAGAGCTTGAAGCCCAGCCCCACGATCACCATCGCCGCCCCCGCCAGGCCCCAGGCACCGATACCGCCGGCGGCGCTGTCGGCCAGGCCGGCGATGTCCAGGTGTCCGGTCTCGGCGTAGAGCAGCGCCATGCCGAACAGCAGGAAGGTGGTCGCCGCCGCCGACAGCACCAGGTACTTGATCCCCGCCTCCAGCGAGCGGCGCGCCCGGTAGGTGTAGGCGAGCATCCCGTATAGCGGCATCGAGACCAGCTCCAGACCGAAGAACAGCGTCGCCAGATGGGTGCTCGCCGACAGCACCAGGCCGCCCGCCGTGGAACACAGCAGCAGCAGGTAGAACTCCTCGCGCTGGTCGTCGAACTGCTCCAGGTAGGCGTGCGCCAGTGTCGCGCAGGCCAGCGCAGCGATCAGGATCAGCGCCGCGGCGAGGATCGCCAGACCGTCGATCGCCAGCATCGGCGTCTCGAGCGGCGCCAGTTGCCACACGCCGAACAGCGACAGCAACGCCAGGTTGAGCCCCACCACGGTGACGATGGCGCTTCCGGTGTGGTGACGCCGCCAGGCGATACCCAGCATCACCACGATGGCCGTGGCGCAGACCAGAATCAGCGGCGCAAGCGCCAGCAAATGCGTCGCGGTCAAGGTCATGGTGCCCCCGTCAGCAGAGTGGACGACTGTGATACCGCCGTGAACAGACGCTCGACTTCACCCATGGCCGCACTGGTGGTATCCAGCAGTGGCTGGGGATAGAGCCCGAAGAGCAGCACCAGCCCCAGCAGCGACAGCATCATCAGGTACTCGCGGCGGTCGAGATCGGCGAACAGCCCCTCTGCCTTCGGCGGGCCGAAATACACGCGCTGCATCAACAGCAGGGCATAGACCGCCGCCAGCAGGAAGCCGAAGCTGGCGATCGCCACGGTCCAGGGCGCCACCGGGAAGCTGCCGAACAGGATCAGGAACTCGCCGAGGAAATTGGCGGTGCCCGGCATGCCCAGCGAGGCGGCGACGAAGCACAGCGAGAAACCGGGCAGGCTGCCCGTGCGCCCCCACAGGCCGCCCATCTCGCGCATGTCGCGGGTGAACAGGCGCTCGTAGAGCTGGCCGCTGAGAATGAACAGCCCGGCCGCCGAGAAGGCGTGCGCCACCATCATCAGCACCACGCCCTGCAGTGCCAGTTCGGTACCGGCGTAGATGCCGATCAGCACGAAGCCCATGTGGGCGATACTGGTATAGGCGATCAGCCGCTTGACGTCCTGCTGACCGCAGGCCAGCACCGCGCCGTAGAAGATGCCGATCAACCCCAGGGTCATCGCCACCGGGGCGAACGCCTGGGATGCCTCGGGAAACAGCGGCAGGGCGAAGCGCAGCATGCCGTAGGCCGCGGTCTTGAGCAGGATCCCCGCCAGATCGACGCTGCCCGCGGTGGGCGCCTGGGCGTGGGCATCGGGCAGCCAGCCATGCACCGGCACCACCGGCAGCTTGACGGCGAAGGCGACGAAGAAGCCCAGCATCAGCCACATCGCCACGTTGTCGGACAGCGGCGTCTGCATCAGTGTCGCGTATTCGAAGGAATACTCGCCGGTGTTGGCGTGATGAGCGAACACCAGCCCCAGGATCGACACCAGCATCAACAGGCCGCTGGCCTGGGTGTAGATGAAGAATTTGGTGGCCGCGCGGATGCGGGTGCGCCCTTCCGAGCCGCTGTGCCCCCACAGCGCGATCAGGAAGTACATCGGCACCAGCATCATTTCCCAGAAGAAGAAGAACAGGAACAGGTCGATCGACAGGAACACCCCGACCACGCCACCGAGAATCCACAGCAGGTTGAGGTGGAAGAAGCCGACGCGCTTGACGATCTCGTTCCAGGAGCAGAGTACCGCCAGCATGCCCAGGAAGCCGGTCAGCGCGATCAGCACCAGCGACAGGCCGTCGAGCGCCAGATGGACGCTGATGCCGAAGCGCGGAATCCACGGCACCTGCCATTCCATCGACCAGCGCACCGCGTCGCTGGCGGTCCCGGCGCCGGGCAGGTGGTACTCGCCCTGGAACCACAGCCCCAGCGTGATCAGCAGCTCGATCAGCATGGTCGCCAGCGCGATCCAGCGCGGCGCCATGCCCCCGTAGCGTTCGCCCTGCCAGCACAGCAGGCCCCCGATGAAGGGGATCAGGATCAGCCAGAGCAGCGTCATAAGCGGAGCATTCCCTGTCGTTTAACCCTTGGCGGCAGACCGCCCGTTTGTCGTTTGCGTGTCATCGTCTCAGCCCCCCAGTACCAGCACGATCAGGATCAGCGTCGCCCCGGCGGCCATGGTGCCGGCGTAAAGGCGCAACTTGCCGGTCTGGGTCCGGCTCAGGCCACGATGCAGGCCCCAGGCAAGCCAGGCCGGCAGCAGCAGGATGCGATCGATGATGTCGCGCCGCAGCAGCCTCGTCAGGCCGCGATAGGGGCGCACGAACAGCCAGTCGTAGGCGATGTCGAAGCCCCAGGCCTGGTTCCAGAACCACCACAGGCGCGCTTCCCAGCCGCTCTGGACCCGCTCGGCGAGCCAGTCCCAGCGCTTGAAGAACAGCCACAGGGCGATCAGGATCCCGGCGACCGAGGTCGCCGAGGCGACGATGGCCACCACGGTATGGGCCATGCCGTGGTCGCCGGCGCCGGCCCCCTGCGGCAGCACGCCTTCCAGCGGCGGATGGATCCAGGCGCCGAGGAAGGTCGCCAGCACCGACAGCACCACCAGCGGCAGACCATGCACCAGGCCGCGCCCCGGTTCGGCGTGGCGCGCATTGTCGCTCTTCATCTCGCCGTGGAAGGTGCCGATGATCAGCCGCAGGGTGTACAGCGAGGTCAGCAGGGCCCCCACCAGGCCGGCCAGCAGTAGCCCGTTGTCGCCGGCGGCCAGTTCCTGCCAGAGGATCTCGTCCTTGCTGTAGTAGCCGGCGGTCACCAGGGGTAGTGCCGACAGCGCCGCCCCGCCGACCACGAAACCGATGTAGGCCAGCGGCAACCGGCGCCACAGGCCGCCCAGCCGGCGCATGTCCTGCTCGTGATGGCAGCTGACGATCACCGACCCGGCGGACAGGAACAGCAGCGCCTTGAAGAAGGCGTGGGTCATCAGGTGGAAGATCGCCGCATGGTAGGCCCCGGCGCCCAGCGCCAGGAACATGTAGCCGATCTGGCTCATCGTCGAGTAGGCCAGCACGCGCTTGATGTCGGTCTGGGCCAGTGCGGCGAACCCGGCCATCAGTAGCGTCAGCGCCCCGATCACCCCGACCAGATAGAGCACGTTCGGCGCCAGCTCGAAGATGCCGTGCATCCGCGCGACCAGATAGACCCCCGCAGTGACCATGGTCGCCGCGTGGATCAGCGCCGAGACCGGGGTGGGGCCGGCCATGGCGTCGGCCAGCCAGGTGTGCAGCGGCAACTGGGCCGACTTGCCCAGCGCCCCGCCGAGAATCAGCAGCGCCGCCACCTGTGCCTGCCAGGCGCCCTCGCTCCAGACCTCCGGCGCCCTGGCGAGGAGCTCGACGATATTCAGCGTGCCCAGTTCCCGGAACATCATGAACAGCCCGATGGCCAGGAAGACGTCGCCCAGCCGGGTGATGATGAATGCCTTGAAGGCCGCCCAGCCGTTGGCCGCGGTCTCGTAGTAGTAGCCGATCAGCAGATAGCTGCACAGGCCGACGCCTTCCCAGCCCAGGTAGAGCAGGAGCATGTTGTCGCCGAGCACCAACAGCATCATGCTGAACACGAACAGGTTCATGTAGGCGTAGAAGCGTGTCACCCCGGCCTCGCCCTGCATGTACCAGGCGGCGAACAGGTGGATCAAGAACCCCACGCCGGTGATGATGCCGGTCATGGTCAGCGACAGGCCGTCGAGACGCAGGCCGATGGTGGGCTGGAAATCGCCGACCGCGACCCAGGTCCACAGCGTCATGTCGACCGCCTCGCGGCCACCGGCGAGGAACTGCCAGATGACCCAGGCCGCGACCAGCGCCGCCAGGCCCACGCTGGTCACCCCGACCACCGCGCCGGCCCGCGGGCTGAGACGCCCGCGCGACAGCGAGATGATCAGGGTTCCGGCGAGCGGAAACAGGAATGTCAGGGGCAACAACGACATCGGCAGGTCCTCATCCTTGCATGCGACTGGCCGCGTCCACGTCCAGCGTCTTGAAGCGGTGGTGGAGCTGGATCAACAGCGCCAGGCCGATGCTCGCCTCGGCCGCCGCCAGGGTGATCACCAGCAGGAACATCCCCTGCCCTTCGGGCTGCCCCCAGGCCGTGCCGGCGACGATGAACGCCAGTGCCGCCGAGTTGAGCATGATCTCCAGGCTCATCAGCACGAACACCATGTTGCGCCGGCAGATCAGGCCGGCGAGGCCCAGCGTGAAGAGAATGGCGGCCAGGATCAGACCGTGCTCCATGGGAATACCGCTCATGAGGCCTCCTTGCGGGCTCCGGATTCACGACTCACCGGCGGCTTGGCCGGTGCCGGCAGCCGCCCCACGTGGGACGCGGTGACCAGCGCCGCCAGCAGCAGCATGGCGGCCAGTTCGACGATCAGCAGCCAGGGGCCGAACAGCAGCGTGCCCACGGCCTTGGCGGTGAGCAGATCGCCCGTGATCCGCTGGCTGCCATCGCCGCTCCACAGCGTGGCGACCAGGGTCAGCAGCAGGATGCCGGACAGCACCGCCGGGCCCAGCCAGACCCGCGGCTTGAGCCAGGCCCGCTCCTGGGCGACCACCGCATCGCCCAGGTTGAGCATCATCACCACGAACACGAACAGCACCATGATCGCCCCGGCGTAGACGATCACCTCGAGCGCCCCGGCGAAGGGCGCCCCCAGCGAGAAGAACACCAGCGCCACGCTGATCAGCGAGACGATCAGATAGAGCAGCGCATGCACCGGATTGGTGTTGGTGATCACGCCCAGGGTCGCGAGTACCGCGACCAGTCCACTCAGATAGAAGGCGATTTCCATGTCGTTCGTTACCCCGGTCAGGGAAGCAGTGTCTTGACGTCGATCGGCTCGGCCTCGTTGCGGGCCTTGCCCTTGTCCTTGCCGGCGATCGCCAGCCCCGCCACCTTGTAGAAGTGGTAGTCGTGATCCTTGCCGGGCCCATCGATCAGCAGGTCCTGCTTCTCGTAGACGAGTTCCTGGCGGCGGTACTCGCCCAACTCGAAATCGGGGGTGAGCTGGATCGCCGAGGTCGGGCAGGCCTCCTCGCACATGCCGCAGAAGATGCAGCGCGAGAAGTTGATACGGAAGAACTCCGGATACCAGCGGCCGTCCTCCCGCTCGCTCTTCTGCAGCGAGATGCAGGCCACCGGGCAGGCCACCGCACACAGGTTGCAGGCCACGCAGCGCTCCTCGCCGTCGGGATCGCGGGTGAGCACGATGCGCCCGCGATAGCGCGGCGGCAGATACACCGACTCTTCGGGATAGTTCAGCGTCTCCCGCTTGCGGAAACTGTGCATGAAGACCATGCCGATCGTGCGCAGCTGGGAAACGGTACCTTTGAGCACGTTCATCAACATCGCGGTCGCTCCTCGGTCACGACGGGTCGGCGAGCAGAATCACCGCCCCGGTCACCAGTAGATTGATCAGGGTCAGCGGCAGGCAGAACTTCCAGCCGAAGCTCATCACCCGGTCGTAGCGCGGTCGCGGCAGGGAAGCGCGCAGCAGCACGAAGAACACCAGGAAGGCGCCGGTCTTGAGCGCGAACCAGACGATCGGCGGCAGCCAGGGGCCGTGCCAGCCGCCGAAGAACAGCGTGACGATCAGCGCCGAGATCAGCACCATGCCGACGTATTCGCCGATGAAGAACATCCCGAACTTCATGCTCGAATACTCGATGTGGTAGCCGTCGGCGAGCTCCTGCTCGGCTTCGGGCTGGTCGAACGGGTGGCGGTGGGTCACCGCGATGCCGGCGATCAGGAAGGTGCAGAAGCCGAAGAACTGCGGGACCACGTACCACAGCCCCTCCTGGGCGTTGACGATCTCGCGCATGTTGAACGTCCCGGCCATCGCCACCACGCCCATCAGCGCCAGGCCCATGAACACTTCGTAGGAGAGTGTCTGCGCCGAGGCGCGCATGGCGCCGATCAGGGCGTACTTGTTGCCGCTCGACCAGCCGCCGAACAACACCGCATAGACGTTGATGCCGGCCATGGCGAGAAAGAACAGCAGGCCGATGTTGAAGTCGGCCACGCCCCAGCCCGGAGTGATGGGGATGATGATGAACGACAGCAGCAGCGAGGCCATGGCAATCGCCGGCGCCAGCACGAACATCGGCCGGTCGGCGAACGGCGGGATCCAGTCCTCCTTGAAGAAGATCTTGATCATGTCGGCGATCAACTGCAGCGAGCCGAAGGGCCCCACCCGGTTGGGCCCGTAGCGGTCCTGCCACAGCCCCAGCAGGCGGCGCTCGACCACGGTCATCACCGCCCCCAGCAGTACCGCACCCAGCAGGATCACCACCGCCTGGATCATGGCGATCAGGCTGGCGGCGATCGTCGGCGACAACCAGCTCATGAGCGATCCCCCCGGTCGGCGTGCGAGTCGGCCCCTCCGGCGCGGGGTGGCGGCGCCTCCCCGGCGGCGCTACGTGCCGCTGCCGCCACGGCGAGCCGCGCCCGCCCCCCGGCGACCAGGGCGGGATCGAGCCCCGCCGGCACGCCGATCATCCCGGCCGGGAAGGCCGGATCGAGGCGCACCGGCACGGTCAGGCTGCCGGCATCGCTGGACATCTCGACCAGCGCGCCGTCGGCGCAGCCCAGCCGCCCGGCGTCATCGGCGGAGAGCGTCAGCGCGGTGGGCGCGGCGCGCTCGATGATCGGCGCGGCCCGCGACGAGGTCTCGTCGCCGCCGAACAGCCGCGGCAGCACCACCACCTGCCATTCGCCGTCGCGGGGCCGGAAGCCCTCGGGGATCGCCGTGGCGTAGCGATAGTCGCCGGGTCGCGGCGCCAGCAGGCGCACGCCCGGGTCGCCGGCGCGCAGATGGCCGCCGACCTCGTCGGTGAACTTGTTCCAGGCCTGCGGCGAGTTCCACCCCGGCGCCCAGGCGAAGGCGACCTCCTCGCGCGGGCGGTCGTAGCCGTTGTAGCCCTCCATCGAGAAGGTGAACGGCGAATCGGGGTCCTGGGGCGCGCGCGGCTCGCTGACGTCGATGTGCGCGCGCATCGCGGTACGCCCGCTGTAGCGGTGCGGCTCGCGAGCCAGCTTGAGGCCGCGGACGCGGTAATCGGCCCCCGGCGCGGCGCCGATGATGCCGGCCAGCTCGGGATAGCGGCGGGCACAGTCGTGGGTCACGGCATCCAGGGCGATGTCGCCGACATCGTGGCGCAGCACGTCGGCACGCAGCGCATGCAGCCAGCGCCAGCTCTCGCGGATGCGGGTTTCGGGGCGGATATAGGCCGGATCGAAGACCTGGAAGAAGCGCTGGGCGCGGCCCTCGAGACTGACCAGAGTGCCGTCGGCTTCGGTGAAGGCGGCCGCCGGCAGGCCCAGGTGGGCATGTTCCCAGGTCGCCGTGCGCTGATGATCGAGCACCACCACGGTCGCCGCGGCATCCAGGGCGCGATCGACACGCGGCCCGGGCAGGCGTCGGTGGAGATCGTTCTCGAGGATCACCACGGCATCGGCGCGCTCGCTGTCGAGCTCGTCGAGGGCCCATTCCAGCGGCTCGCCGCCCATCATCGCCAGACCGGTGCTGTTGGCCTCGCGGCGTACCAGCAGCAGGCTGCCGTGACAGGCACGCCGCGCCAGGGCCCGCGCCACGTTGCCGGCGGCCTGGAGAATCGCTTCCGAGCCCAGCGAACCGCCGCTGATCACCAGCGGGCGCTTGGCGGCCGTCAGCCGGGCCGCGATGTCGCGGGCCGCGGCGCGGGTGGCCTCGTCGAGATCCGCGACCGCCGGGGCGTCGGCGTCGATCTCGTGGGCCACGGCGAAGCCCAGCCGGGCGATGTCGTCCGGCGCCAGGGCCCAGTTGGCGGCACACACGTCGTCCAGCTCGGTGGTCGTCGGGTAGGCGATGAACACCGGATGATAGTCGTCCTGGCCGAGGGTGCGCACGGCGGCGTCGTTCCAGGCGGGGATGCTGCGCTCGGCGGCCAGCGACTCGCGCCGCGCATAGGCCGCCTGGCGTACCGCCAGGCCGATGCGCGCCGCGCTCTGGATCAGGTCCTCGCCGAGCACCAGTACCGCGTCGTGGTCCTCGACGTCACGGATCGTCGGCGTGGGCAGCCCGCAACTGCGGCCGAGCTCGTGCATCAGCGACAGGCAACGCTGCTCGGCGGCGACGATGCCGGTCGAGAAGTTGCCCTCGCCGACCAGCTCGCGCAGTTGGTGGTTGCTCTCCAGGCTGGCCCGCGGCGAGCCGATGCCGATCACCCGGCGGGCGCTGCGCAGGCGGTCGGCGCCGCGGTCCAGGGCGGCATCGACCTCGAGCGTGACCCGCCCTTCGTCGCGTTCGCTGCGCCATTCGGGCAGGCGCGGGCGGTCATCGCGATTGACGTAGCCGTAGCCGAAGCGTCCGCGGTCGCAGAGGAAGTAGCGATTGACCTCGCCGTGGTAGCGGTTCTCGATGCGCCGGATGTCGCCGTAGCGCTCGCCGGGGCTGATGTTGCAGCCCACCGCGCACTGATGGCAGACACTCGGCGAGAACTGCAGGTCCCACTTGCGGGTGTAGCGCTCGGAGTGGGTCTGGTCGGTGAACACCCCGGTCGGGCACACCTCGGTCAGGTTGCCGGAGAAGGGGCTCTCCAGCACGCCGTCCTGATGGCGGCCGAAATAGACGTTGCTGTTGGCCCCGAAGGCCCCCAGATCGGTACCGCCGGCGTAGTCGCGATAGAAGCGCACGCAGCGGTAGCAGGTGATGCAGCGGTTCATCTCGTGGGCGATGAAGGGCCCCAGGTACTGGTTGCGGTGGGTCCGCTTGCGGAAGCGATAGCGCCGGCGGTCATGGCCGGTCATCACCGTCATGTCCTGGAGGTGGCAGTGGCCGCCCTCCTCGCACACCGGACAGTCGTGGGGGTGGTTGGTCATCAGCCACTCGATGACGCTGGCGCGGAACTCGCGGGCCTCGTCGTCGTCGATCGAGATCCAGGTGCCGTCGGATGCCGGCGTCATGCACGACATCACCAGCTTGCCCTGGGTATCGTCGGCGTCCTTGTACTGCTTGACCGCGCACTGGCGACAGGCGCCCACGCTGCCCATCGCCGGGTGCCAGCAAAAATAGGGGACATCGAGGCCCAGCGAGAGGCAGGCGTCGAGCAGGTTGTCCGCCCCGTCCACGTCGTAGCGCTGACCGTCCACGTGAATCGTCGCCATGCCTTACCTCGCCTCCTGATGAATGAAACGGCTCATACCTCGCCCACCGGAATCGGATCGGCATGGGCCACGCCCGTGGGGTGCGCGACGCCGCGCTCGAACTCCTCACGGAAGTACTTGAGGGCCGACTGCAGCGGCATCGCCGCCCCCGGGGCATGGGCGCAGAAGGTCTTGCCCGGGCCCAGGTCGTCGGCCAGCTTGTCGAGCATCTCGATGTCGCCGCGCTCGCCCTCGCCGGCCTCCAGCGCCTGGAGCAGCTTGACCGACCAGGGCAGGCCGTCGCGGCACGGCGTGCACCAGCCGCAGGATTCACGGGCGAAGAACTGCTCGAGGTTGCGCACCAGAGAGAGCACGCTCTGGTCCTCGTTGATCACCGTCAGCAGCCCCGTGCCCAGGCGGCTGCCCAGCTTGCCGATGGTGTCGAAATCGAGCGCCGAGTCGAGATGCTCGGGCAGCAGGAAGCCGGTACTGCCGCCGCCGGGCAGCCAGGTCTTGAGCGCCTTGCCGTCGCGCATGCCGCCGGCGCGTTCGAGCAGTTCGCTCGCCGGGGTGCCGATCGGCAGCTCCCACAGGCCGGTGCGCTCGACCTTGCCCGAGACACCGAACAGCTTGGTGCCGCCGTCGTTGCTCAGGTCGCCGGAGAGATCCTGGTACCACTTGGCACCGTGGTACATCACCCCGGGCGCGTTGCAGAAGGTCTCGACGTTGTTGACCACGGTGGGCTTGCCCCAGGCCCCGGACTGCCCGGGGAAGGGTGGCTTGGCCCGCGGGTTGGCGCGCTTGCCCTCCAGCGAGCTGATCAGCGCGGTCTCCTCGCCGCAGATGTAGCGGCCGGCCCCGGTATGCAGGGCGATGTCGAAGTCGAAGCCGCTGCCGGCGATGTCGTTGCCCAGCCAGCCGGCGGCCCGCGCCTCGTCGAGCGCCTGTTGCACGGCGCGGGCCGCCTCGACGTACTCGCCGCGCAGGAAGATGTAGCCGAAGCGCGAGTGGTTGGCGTAGGCACCGAGGATCATGCCCTCGATCAGCAGGTGCGGCTGCTGTTCGAGCAGCAGGCGATCCTTGAAGGTGCCGGGCTCCATCTCGTCGGCGTTGCAGACCAGGTAACCGCGCGGGATCCCCGGCCCCTTCATGGTCAGGCTCCACTTCATGCCCGCCGAGAAGCCGGCACCGCCGCGCCCGCGGACATTGGCCTCCTTCATGGTCGCGATGACGTCGTCGGCGGTGCGCTGGTTGAGGACCTCGCGAACCGCGGCATAGCCCTGCTTCTCGACGTATTCGTCGAGGCCCACCCGGGCACCGTCCTCGCGCAGCCGCCAGGTCAGCGGATGCGTCTCGGCGCGGCGCTCGGCGGCGCTCTGGCGCAGCTGGCTGTGATATCGCCTCACGCTCATGCGTAGCCCTCCAGCAGGTCGGCCAGCTCGTCGGGGGCGACGGGGCCGTAGGTCTGGTCGTCGATCATCAGTGCCGGCCCGCGGTCGCAGGCCCCCAGACAGCACACCGGCAGCAGCGTGAAGCGGCCGTCGGCGGTGGTCTGGCCGTAACCGATGCCGAGCCGCTCGGACAGGGCGTCGCGCAGCTGCTCGTAGTCGTTGAGAAAGCACGAGCTGCTGTCGCAGAGCAGGATGACGTGGCGCCCCACCGGCTGGCGGAAGATCAGGCTGTAGAAGGTCGCCACGCCCTCGACGTCGGCGGGGCCCACGCCCAGGACGTCGGCGATCGCCGGAATGGCGGCGTCGGGCACCCAGCCGTGTCGACGCTGGACGATCTTGAGCGCCTCGATGCAGGCTGCCTGGGGCTGCTCGTAGTGGTCGCGCTCGTGCTCGATGGCGCGGCGGTCCTCGGCCTCGAGGACGAAACCGTCGCTGGCGATTGTGCGTGCGGTGTCGGTCATGGTCAGCGGTCCACGTCGGCCATCACGAAATCGATACTCCCCAGGTGCGCGATCAGGTCGGGCACGAAGCCGCCGCGCATCACCGCCGGAATCTGCTGCAGATGCGGGAAGCTCGGCGTGCGGATGCGCGTGCGATAGCTCATGGTGTTGCCGTCACTGGTCAGGTAGTAGCTGTTGATGCCCTTGGTCGCCTCGGCCATCTGGAACGACTCGTTGGGCTTGAGCACCGGCCCCCACGACACCTGCAGGAAGTGGGTGATCAGCGTCTCGATGTGCTGCAGCATCTTCTCGCGCGGCGGCGGCGTGGTCAGTGGATGATCGGCCTTGTAATCGCCGGCGGGCATGTTGTCGACGCACTGGCGGATGATCCGCAGACTCTGGCGCATCTCCTCGATGCGCAGCTGGCCGCGGTCGAAGACGTCGCCGTTGCTGCCCAGCGGCACCTCGAAGTCGAAGTTCTCGTAGCCGCCGTAGGGGCGTTTCTTGCGCAGGTCGAAGTCGCAGCCGGTGGCCCGCAGGTTGGGCCCGGTGACCCCCCAGGCCAGCGCCTCGCGGGTGGTGAAGGCGGCGACGTGGCGGGTACGCTCGCGGACGATGGCGTTCTCCATCATCGCCCGCTCGTACTCGACCAGGCGCTTGGGCATCCAGTCGAGGAAGCCCTTGACCAGGGTGTCCCAGCCCTTGGGCAGGTCCATCGCCACCCCGCCGATGCGGAACCACGCCGGGTGCATGCGGAAGCCGGTGATCGCCTCGATCACCTCGTAGGCCTTCTGCCGATCGGTGAAGGTGAAGAACACCGGGGTCATCGCCCCCAGGTCCTGCAGGTAGGTGCCCAGGAACAGCAGGTGGCTGTTGATGCGGAACATCTCCGCCATCATGATGCGGATGGTCTTGACGCGGTCGGGCACCTCGATGCCGGCGAGCTTCTCCACCGCCAGCACGTAGGGGAAGTTGTTCATCACCCCGCCGGTATAGTCGATTCGGTCGGTGTAGGGGATGAAGCTGTGCCAGGACTGCCGCTCGCCCATCTTCTCGGCGCCCCGGTGGTGGTAGCCGATGTCCGGCACGCAGTCGACGATCTCCTCGCCGTCGAGCTGCAGCACGATGCGAAACGCGCCGTGCGCCGAGGGGTGGTTGGGACCGAGGTTGAGGAACATGAACTCGGTGTCGGCGTTCTCGCGGCGCATGCCCCACTCCTCGGGCTTGAACTGCAGCGCCTTCTGCTCGACGTCCTGGCCTTCCACGGTGAGCGTGTAGGGATCGAACTCGGTGGCCCGGGCGCCGTGGTCCTTGCGCAGCGGGTGGCCGTTCCAGGTCGGCGGCATGAGAATCCGGGTGAGGTGCGGATGGCCGGCGAAATCGATGCCGAACATGTCCCACACCTCGCGCTCGTACCAGTTGGCGTTGGGGTAGCGAGAGACCACGCTGGGGAGCTTCAGATCGCTCTCGGCGAGCGCCACCTTGAGCATCACGTCGCGATTCCGCGAGATCGACATCAGGTGGTAGAAGACCGTGAAATCGGACGCCGGCAGGCCGCGGCGATTGGCGCGCAGGCGTTCGTCGATCGCCGAGAGATCGAAGAGCAGCTCGAACGGCTCGGGCATGTCGCGCAGGAAGCCGAGCGCCTCGGTAAGCGCCTCGCGAGCGATCCACAGCACCGGCATTCCGGTCAGCGTGGCCTGTTCGAGGATGGCGTGATCGCCGAAGCGCTGCTTGAGCGCGGCGACGACCGGATCGTCGGTGATCCCGGCGGCCGTGTGATCGGTTGTCGGTGTGTCAGCGCTCATGGACGTCGGCAGGCTCCTCGACTGAAAGTGGACACGGCTCAGATGCTGTCGGGCGTACGCAGTTCGGTGGCCTGGATACGCCGATCCCGGTGCTTCTCGCGCTGCGACGGCATCTCGGCGCGATAGACACCCTGGTCGCCGACCACCCAGGACAGCGGCCGGCGCTCCTCCTGGATCGAGTCCTGCAACAGCTGCAGACCCTGGAGGAAGGCTTCGGGGCGCGGCGGGCAGCCCGGCACGTAGACGTCCACCGGCAGGAACTTGTCGACACCCTGAACCACCGAATAGATGTCGTACATGCCGCCGGAATTGGCGCAGGAGCCCATCGAGATCACCCACTTGGGCTCGAGCATCTGGTCATAGAGTTGCTGGATGACCGGCGCCATCTTGATGAAGCAGGTGCCGGCGATGACCATGAAGTCGGCCTGACGCGGGGAGGCGCGAATCACCTCGGAACCGAAACGGGCGACGTCGTGCGGCGCGGTGAAGGCGGTGGTCATCTCCACGTAACAGCACGACAGGCCGAAATTGTAGGGCCACAGGGAGTTCTTGCGCCCCCAGTTGACCGCCGAATTGAGCACCTCTTCCAGCTTGCCGGTGAAGACGTTGCGATGCACCTGCTGCTTCATCGGGTCTTCCTCGACCCGCTGCCGCTCTCCGAGCGGGTAACGCTCGTCCGCTGCCACAGCATCTTCGGCACGCGTCAGGGTATAAGGCATGCGACTCCTCCAGCGAACTCTAGTCGTCTGTTGTCATGGGGCCCGGGCCCCGACCGGTCGGGTGTCAGGCCCCCGGTTCGCGCATCTTGCGCTTCGGCGCCCACTCCAGGGCACCGACCCGGCTGTCGTAGACCAGGCCGGCCAGCAGGATGAAGATGAACACCGCTGCACCGATGAAGCCGGCCCAGCCCACCTCGCGGACCGACACGGCCCAGGCGAACAGGAACACGGCCTCGATATCGAAGATCACGAACAGCATCGCGACCAGGTAGAACTTGACGGAAAAACGTTGGCGTGCACTGCCGGCGCCGATCACGCCGGATTCGAAAGGCAGGGATTTGCTACGCCCCTTGCTGCGCCCGCCCAGCAGAGCGGCAGCGCCGATCATGAACGCGCAGAGACCGACGACGGCGATGACGAAGAGCCCCACGGCCCAATGCTGCGCGATGATCGAAGTGGCGTCGTGCTGGTTCATACACTCCCTCGTTCAAACCCTATCACGGAACGAACGCGAATCCGTGGCCGCCTGCGACGACAACGACCCTCACCGGACGCGCTCGAACAGTATACGTTAAGCATAGGAGATCATTAGAGAATTGTCAGAGACAAGCCGTACTTTTGGAGTAGCGCGACTGAGTGAGAATCGTTTACCGCAGTGCAGCAAGCGACCGCTCACCCGCCAGACCCTGAGGACCATGCCCGCCTCAACACATCACGCTCAGCCAACGCTCGGCCAGCCACAGCACCACGGCATAGCGCAATCCCTTGGCAACCCCGATCAGCAACGCGGCACGCCAGACGGACAGACGCATCACCCCGGCGGCGACCGTCAGGGCATCGCCGACCAGCGGCACCCAGGACAGCAGCAGACTCCAGGCGCCCGCCCGGGCGTACCACGCCTCGGCGCGGGCCAGCGCCCGGGGCCCCGCCGGGAACCAGCGACGGTTCTCGAAGTGACGGGCATAGCGCCCCAGCGCGACGTTGATCAACCCGCCCAGGGTATTGCCCAGCGTCGCCACCAGCCACAACGCGGCGGCCGGCTGTCCCGCGCACCATTGGCGTGCCAGCCAGACCTCGGAGCCGCCCGGCAGCAACGTGGCGCTGGCCAGCGCCACCAGAAACAGGCTCAGCATGGCCGGACCGCCGCCCCATGGGCTAGGCTATAGCCCCCCACAGCGCATGAAATGGGTTCGTCGATGTCCGAGACTCCCCGTATCGCCAATGTCCTGACCATCGCCGGCTCCGATCCGTCGGGCGGGGCCGGCATTCAGGCCGATCTCAAGACCTTCTCGGCCCAGGGTACCTATGGCACCAGCGTGATCACCGCGCTCACCGCCCAGAATACCCGGGGAGTGGCGGGCGTTCATCCGGTGCCGGTGGACTTCATCGCCGCTCAGCTCGATACCCTGTTCGACGATGTTGCGATCGATGCCGTGAAGATCGGCATGGTCGCCAGCCGCGAGGTAGCCGAGACGATTCGCGAGCGGCTCGAACGCCGCCGCCCGCGCTGGATCGTGCTCGATCCGGTGATGGTCGCCAAGAGCGGCGATCTGCTGGTCGACGATGCCGGCATTCGGGCCGTGCGCGACGTGCTGGTGCCGCTCGCCGATCTGATCACTCCCAACCTGCCCGAGGCCGCGGTGCTGCTGGATAGCCCCGCCGTCGACTCGCCGCAAGCGATGGAAGCCCTGCTGCCGGCCCTCCAGGCGCTGGGGGCACCGCACGTGCTGCTCAAGGGCGGGCACCTCGAGGGCGAGCGCTGCCCGGACCTGCTGAGTTCGCCGGAAGGCGCCAGCTGGCTGGAGGCCGAGCGGGTCGCCACGCCCAACCTGCACGGTACCGGCTGCTCGCTGTCATCGGCCATCGCCGCCCGGCTGGCCCGTGGCGATAGCCTGGTGGGCGCCGTCCAGCACGCCAAGGTCTGGCTCAGCCAGGCACTGCACGAGAGCCACCGTCTGTCGGTGGGGCGAGGGTGTGGGCCGGTCCACCATTTCCACGCCTGGTGGTAGGGCGCCCACCGTCTGCAGATAGGGCCACGACGGGTGAGTGGCCGGCGTCGATAACGGGTTTCCCTTGCAGGGGCGCGCCCCGCGCACCATGCTGGAAGCACGCCGCTCGTTCACCCCGGCGGGACGACCTGCCGGCCATCGCAGGAACGCTCTCGTGGAGGATGCCGACCATGCCCCAGACGCTGCTGTTCGCCTGTGACCTGTCCGCCGAGAACCGCGCCGGCTTCGCCCGGGCGATCCGCATGGCCGTGGAGGGCGGCGCCCGGCTCGACGTCCTTCACGTGCTCGACCCGTACCTGCCGCACCGGGCACTGCACGATCTCGAAAGCGCCGTGGTCGACGAGATGGAACGCACGCTGACCGACCTGCGCGAGGACTATGCCCTGGCCGCACCCGAGACGCTGATCCAGACGGTCGCCGGCGCGCCCTATGCCGAGATCATTCGCGAGGCCCACGAGCGCGAGGCCGATCTGATACTGCTCGGTGCCCACCGCAAGCGCGGCCAGCCGGAGCTGGTCAGCGGCACCACCCTGGCCCGGGTAATGCGCAGCGCGCCCTGCCCGGTCTTCACGATCAGCCATCCCGCCAACCAGGAGTGGCACGACATCCTGGTGCCCATCGACTTCTCGCTGCCCTGCCGGCACACCCTGCGCGAGGTCATCACCCGCTTCCCGGAGGCCCGCCTGACCCTGCTGCACGCCTGGTGCATTCCCGGCGAAAGCGAGCTGGCCTCGAACGGTGACTACGCCCGCTGGCGCGACCGCGAGGTGAGGCGCTTGAGAAGCCGGCTCGAAGAAGAGGTCGAGCGGTTGATGAGCGAGGTGGGCGAGGTACCCGAGCTCGAACTGGTCCTCGAACAGGGCGAGCCGCTGGAGGTGCTGATGGGCCGCCTGCGGCGCCAGCCGCCCGACCTGCTGGCGCTGAGCAGCCAGTCCCGCGTCGGCCGTCAGAGCGCGTTGACCGAGCGGCTGCTGGCCGAGCCTCACTGCGACCTGATGGTCTGCCGGGCCTGGTGACCACCCGCGCTTGCGTCAGGCCGGCACCTGGGGCAGCGTAGCGCTCTGCCACCCCCCGACCACGAGGCGAGCATGCGGGCACTCATCCAGCGCGTCAGCCGCGCCAGCGTCACCGTCGACGACCGCACGGTGGGCGCCATCGACCAGGGTCTGCTGGCGCTGATCGGCGTCGAGCGCGACGACGACGAGGACAAGGCCGACCGGCTGCTTCACAAGCTGCTTCACTACCGGGTCTTCGCCGACGACACCGGGCGCATGAACCGTAACCTGCAGCAGGCCGGCGGCGGGCTGCTGCTGGTCTCGCAGTTCACCCTGGCCGCCGATACCCGCAAGGGGCTGCGTCCCGGCTTTTCGAGCGCCGCCCCGCCGGCCGAGGGCGACCGGCTGTTCCACTACCTGCTCGGCGCCGCCCGCGAGGCCTGGCCGCAGGTCGCCAGCGGCGAGTTCGGCGCCAACATGCAGGTCAGCCTGATCAACGACGGCCCGGTGACCTTCCTGCTGGAAACCTGACCCGCGCCCCTCTCCACGCCGGACCGGGGCCGGCGTGGTTCCACGTCAGGCGCCTTCCGAGACCAGCTCATTCTCGAGTTGCTCGAGGGCTTCCTCGGCCTCGAGCCAGGCCTCCTCGAGCGATTCGACCTCGCCCTTGAGTTCGCCCTGGCGGGCCAGCAGATCGGTGAGTTCGGCCTTGCGGGCGGCGTCGGTATAGAGGTCGGGATCGCCCAGTGCCTCTTCCAGCGTCACCAGCCGCGACTGGGCCTCGGTCATGCGCTTCTCGGCCCGGTCGCGCTGACGCTTGAGCGGGCGCAGCTTCTCGCGCAGCGCGGCGGCGGCGCGGCGGGCCGCCTTGCGGTCGGCCGGCGGCGCCTCGCCGTCCGATACATCGCCCTGCGCCTCGCGGCGGGCTTCCTCGAGGCGGTTCTTGAGCCACACCCGATAGTCATCGAGGTCACCGTCGAACGGCGCCACCGTGCCATCGGCGACCCGCCAGAACTCGTCCACCGTGGCCCGCAGCAGGTGACGGTCGTGGGAGACCACGATCACCGTGCCCTCGAAACTGGCCAGCGCCTCGGTGAGCGCCTCGCGCATTTCCAGGTCGAGGTGGTTGGTGGGCTCGTCGAGCAGCAGCAGGTTGGGCTTCTGCCAGGCGACCAGGGCCAGCGCCAGCCGCGCCTTCTCGCCGCCGGAGAAACGCGCCACCTCGCCGAACACGTCGTCGCCGCGAAAGCCGAAACCGCCCAGGAAGTTGCGGATCGCCTGTTCGCTGGCCGTCGGCGAGAGCCGCTGCACGTGCAGGAACGGCGTTGCCTTGAGATCGAGCCCCTCGAGCTGGTGCTGGGCAAAATAGCCGATCGCCAGATGCTCGCCGGGGACGCGCTGGCCGGCGAGCAGCGGCAGTGCGCCGGTCAGCGACTTGATCAGCGTCGACTTGCCGGCGCCGTTGGGGCCCAGCAGGCCGATGCGCTGCCCCGGCAGCAGCGTCAGCCTGACGTCGCGCAGCAGCGGCGTGGCGTAGCCCAGCTGGGCGTCGTCGAGGACCAACAAGGGATGCGAGGTCTTGTCGGCGGACGGCAGGGTGAAGTGGAACGGCGAATCGACGTGGGCGACGGCGATGGTCTCCATGCGTTCGAGCATCTTCAGCCGGCTCTGGGCCTGGCGCGCCTTGGTGGCCTTGGCGCGAAAGCGCGCCACGAAGCGCTCGATCTCCTCGCGCCGCGCCTGCTGCTTGGCCGCCTCGGCCTGCTGCTGGGCGAGTTTCTCGGCCCGGGTACGTTCGAAGGTGGTGTAGTTGCCGCTGTACAGCGTCAACCGGCGCTGATCGACGTGGATGATCTGATCGCAGACCGCATCGAGGAAGTCGCGGTCGTGGGAGATCAACAACAGGGTGCCGGGGTAACGCGCCAACCACTGTTCGAGCCACAGCAGCGCATCGAGATCGAGGTGGTTGGTGGGCTCGTCGAGCAGCAGCAGATCGGAGGGCATGAACAGCGTCTGGGCCAGGTTGACGCGCATCCGCCAGCCGCCGGAGAACGCCGACAGCGGCCGGTCGAGATCGGCCTGGGTGAAGCCCAGCCCGACCAGCAGCCGCGCCGCCCGCGACGGCGCGCTGTAGCCGTCGAGCGCCTCGAGCCGGCCGTGCAGCTCGGCTTCGCGGTGCGCCTCGCCGCTGTCACGCGCCGCGTCGAGCGCCGCCTGGGTGGCGCGCAGCTCGTGGTCGCCGTCGAGCACGTAGTCGAGAATCGAGCGTTCGAGGGACTCGACCTCCTGGGCCATGTGGGCGATACGCAGGCCACCGGAAAGGCTGACCTCGCCCCGGTCGGGACCCAATTCGCCGAGCAGCAGCTTGAACAGACTCGACTTGCCGGTGCCGTTGGCGCCGACGATGCCGGCCTTCTGACCATGGTGCAGCGTCAGCTCCGCCTCCTCGAAGAGCGGTTGCTTGCCGCGTTGCAGGGCCAGTTGGCGCAGTGCGATCATGCCTTTCTCCCTTCGACTCAGTCTGCATCATCAAGGACGCGCGGATCATGGCCGCCCATTCTACCCGATCCCCCTTCGCCTTGACCGCCCCGGATGCGCTGTGGCGCTATGCCTGCGGCCGTTACGCCGACCCCGACGTGGCCGCCGCCTGCCTCGCGCTGCAGGACCGCGCCGATGCCGACGTCTGCGAACTGCTGTGGCTGGGTTGGCTGTACCACCTCGGCCTGGCGGCGGATGCCGATGTCGGCGAGGCGCTGGCCCCGGTGCGCGATCATCAGGCGCGCACGACCCGCCCGTTGCGGGCCCGGCGCCGCGCCCTCAAGCCCCTGGCGCGCCCCGGCTCGCCGCTGGCCGAGTGGCGGGAGCAGCTCAAGCGCGACGAGCTCCAGGCCGAGCGCGAGGCCCTGGAAGGCTTGCAGGCGCTGACCCGACGGGGCGACGGCATACGCCGGCGAGGTCCCGCCGACGGGGACCTGTACACCACGCTCCTGCGCCATCTCGGCCACCTCGATCCTCGGCTGACATGCCCGTTGCGCGCGCTGGCCCAAGGCCTGGCAACCACGAAACCGGCGGGCCGCGAACCGCATGGCGAGTAGCACTGACGCGGCAAAGCTTGTAAGTTCAAGGAGACATGCTGCGCCTTCGCCCGGCGGCAACGCCGTCGTCGAGCTCAGGGCGAGATCCGTCATGTCGGTGGGCGTCACTCGGGTGAGGCGGTCGTCAGCAAAAAACGCGGGGAGATCGCCCGCGCGGGTTTTCCGGATTCCCGCCACACTTCGCCTGGGGGAGCCGGCATCGCGACGGGTAGCCCGTCAATGCCGCATGGGCGGGGCGCAGACATTCTCAGGAACGACGGCGGCCCGAGGTCTGCCGTCGGCGGCTCGCCATCCCTGACACAACAAGGAAAGCTGCGACATGACCCAACCATCCACCTCCTCCGGCGATAGCGCGAAGCGCCCGCGCGGCCTGATGCGCGCCCTGGGCGTTCTCGACCGCGGACTGGGCGTCATCGAACGCATCATCGTGGCCGGCAGCGTCCTGATCATGGCCGCCCTGATGAGCGCCCACGTGGTCGGCAACATCCTCTTCGGCAGCGGTATCGCCGGCACCTACGAAGTCACCGAGATGCTGATCGTGGTGATCACCTTCGTCGGTGTCGGCTACGCCGCCCGCCACGCCCGCCACATCAGCATGTCGGCCATCTACGACCAGCTCAGCGGCCGCCTGCGCAAGGCCTTGCTGATTCTCATCTGTCTCGGCACCGCCGTGCTGATGTTCTACTTCGCCTACAAGTCCGTCGAGTACGTCGTCACCCTCTACGGACGCGGGCGGACCAGTGCCTCGCTGCACGTCCCCATGTGGATCGTTTATCTCTCCCTGCCCATCGGCTTCGTGCTCGCCGGCACTCAGTACCTGCTGACCGCCGCGCGAAACCTCGTGAGCGAGGATATCTACCGCTCGTTCAACGAGAAGGAGAGCTACGCCGAGGTCCCCGACGAGGAAGCGCCTCAGAACGGGGACGCGTCGCGCGATGCGTGAGCCCCACACAAGCCCCGAACAATGACAGACGCGAGGACTTTTGCATGCTGACTTGGCTAGGCGTGATCATGCTCGTGCTCTTGCTGCTGGGATTCCCGATGATGGTCCCGCTCGCCGCAGGCACGCTTTTCATGATGTTCACCGGCATGACGTTCTTCGGCCCCGATCAGGCCGTCAGCTGGATGATCAACGGCGTGGGCAGCTGGGTGCTGGCGGCGGTGCCCATGTTCATCTTCGCCGCCGACATCCTCACCAAGGGCCACACGGCCAACCGACTGCTGGACGTCGTCGATGCCTTCACCCGACACGTCCGCGGCGGCCTGCCGATCACCACTGCCGCCTCCTGCGCCCTGTTCGGGGCGGTCTCGGGCTCGACCCAGGCGACGGTGGTGGCGATGGGCGGACCCATGCGCCCGCGGCTGCTGGCCAAGGGCTACAGCGACGACTTCAGCCTGGGGCTGATCATCAACGCCAGCGACATCGCGCTGCTGATTCCGCCGAGCATCGGCTTCATCGTCTACGGCGTGGTCATGAAGACCTCGATCGGCGATCTGTTCCTCGCCGGCATTCTGCCCGGCCTGCTGATCCTGGCGATGTTCGCCCTGTACTGTTACATCTATTCGCGCATCAAGGGCATCGAGGCGGAGCCCCGGGCCTCCTGGAGCGAACGCCTGCGCGCCATCCGCCGGGTGATCCTGCCGATGGGCTTTCCGGTGCTGGTGGTCGGCGGTATCTACGGCGGCTTCTTCAGCGCCGTCGAGGCCTCCGCCGTGGCGGTGGCCTACGCCCTGATCCTGGAAGTCGTCATCTACCGCCAGGTCTCGATCCGCGACCTCGGCAGCCTGGCACTGTCCACCGGCATGATCACCGCGGTGGTGTTCATCCTGGTCGCCATCGGCGCGGCCTTCTCCCAGACCCTGGGCACGGCCGGCGTGCCGGAGAAGATCCTCGGCCCGATCATCGACGGCATCGGCGACAACCAGTTCCTGGCGCTGCTGCTGATTGCCGCCGCCTTCTTCATCGGCTGCATGTTCGTCGACCCGATCGTGGTCATCCTGATCCTGGTGCCGATCTTCAAGCCGCTCGTGCAATCCACCGGCCTAGATCCGGTACACGTCGGCGTGATCGTCACCCTCCAGGCGGCCATCGGTTCGGCCACGCCGCCGTTCGGCTGCGACATCTTCACGGCCATCGCCGTGTTCCGCCGCCCCTACATGGACGTGATCCGCGGTACCCCGCCGTTCATCTTCATCCTGATGATGGCGACCCTGGTGCTCATCCTGTTCCCGGAGATCTCCCTGCTGCTGCCCTCGCTGGGCGGCGACTGACCCCGTCGTTCCCGACCCTCAGGCCCGGCCTCGCGCCGGGCCTTTTTCATCATCGCTTGCTGCCCGGCAGGCTTTTGCCAACACGGTTTGGCTCGTACCGGGAGGCGTGGGAGCGAGTCGATTCGCCATGTATCGGCCTCGGGGCTCCACCATCGGGAATAAATTCCCTCCCACTAGTCTCTCGCTCGTGGCTCGTGGCTCGGGCTCGTGGCTCGTGGCTCGTGGCTCGTGGCTCGTGGCTCGTGGCTCGTGGCTCGTGGCTCAGGAGCCAGACACGCAAACGCCCGGAAGCGTGGCTTCCGGGCGTCGAATCGGCGACGGAATCGCCGGGCCGGCACATGACCGGCCGGGGTATGGCGGTGTATCAGGAGCCCTGGTCGCTGCCGGCACCAGCCTTGTCGATCTGGTCGAGGACGATGTCCAGCGCTTCCTTGCCGCGCTCGCCGACCATGTCGACGTAGACCTGACGAATCGGCTTGGCCAGTTCGCGGAACTGCTCGCGCTCCTCGTCATTCAGGTGAATGATGTTGATATCACTCTTTTCCTTGATGGTGTCGAGACGCTCGGAATTGAACTGCGTCTGGATGTCATGGCCCTTCTGGACCATTTCGCCCAGCGTGGCGTCGAGCGCCTTGCGCTGGTCGTCGGACAGGCCTTCGTACCAGTCCTCGTTGGCCATGAGATTGGCCACGAACTGCGACTGATCGGCGAAGATCATGTAGTCCTGGACCTCGTAGAAGCCCATGTTCTCGTGGGCGAACACCGGCTGGATGTTGCCCTCGGCCTGGCCCTGTTGCAGCGCGCTGTAGAGCTCGCCGTAGGCGATGGTGATCGGCGACGCGCCGTAGGCCTCGTAGGTCTTGCGCAGCAGGCTGTTGTCCATGACGCGGATCTGCAGCCCCTGCATGTCCGCCGGCGTGCGGATCTCTTTGTTGGCGGTCCACACCTGATACCCCTCGGGCAGGGCACCCAGCGGTACCAGGCCACGCTCGCGGAACGACTGCTGCCAGGCATCGCTCTTGAGGAAGGCGTCGGAGTTGAGGATCTTCGCCGTCTCGAGCTGGTCGTTGGGCATGACGAAGTTGAGGCTCATCAACTGGCTCTCGGGCACCGTGCCGCCGAGAAAGCCGGAACCGAAGCCGATCTGGATCGCCCCGTTCTGGACGGCGTCGTACAGCGCCGAGTAGTTCGAGCCCCAGGAGCCGTACGGAAGCAACTGGACGGTGACGTCGCCGTCGGTCTTCTCCTCGATCAGCTTCTTGAACTCTTCGGCATAGCCGTACTGGACACTGCCCTCGGTCTCCTCGAGGCCGAAGCGCCAGGTATCGGCGAAGGCCGAAGAGGCGACCCCCACCATGCCCAGAGCGGTAACGCCGATGACGATATTGCGCATTTGCATCTCGTTCCCCTTTTTGTCGATGTAAATCCAGAAAAGAGCAAAGGCTTTACGATGTCAAGTTGGCGGCCAAATGACCCGGGATGCGGAACATAATCCACCCTGTTAGAGTCCCATGAGACGGTTTGGCGCCTTCATGCTCGCCAGCCGACCAATGACATCGCTTGCCGAATCGAGAATCCGAGGAGATTTCATGAAGACACGGGTGACCGCCGTTGCCTTGACGCTGCTGGCCACGGCCCCGCTGGCGTTGGCCGCACCGCAGAGCGACCAGGAAAAACTCAGTTACAGCATCGGCGTAACGCTCGGCCAAAGCCTGTCCCAGGACATCAAGGATCTGGACATCGACAGCTTCACGCAGGCCATCGAGGACGTCTATGCCGGCGACGACCTGCAGTTGAGCAAGGAGGAGATGACCCAGGCGCTGACCCAGTTCCAGCAGCAGAAGATGGCCGAGCGCAAGGCCGAGGCCAAGAAGCTCGCCGATGCGAACAAGGCCGAGAGCGAGAAGTTCCTCGCCGAGAATGCCAAGAAGGATGGCGTCAAGGTGACCGACTCCGGGCTGCAGTACAAGGTGCTCGAATCCGGTGACGGCGCCTCGCCGGACGACAACGACCAGGTCAAGGTCAACTACGAGGGCAAGCTGATCGACGGCACCGTCTTCGACAGCTCCTACAAGCGTGGCGAGCCGGTCGAGTTCCAGGTGGACCAGGTCATCCCCGGCTGGCAGGAAGCCCTGAAGAAGATGCACGTCGGCGATACCTGGATGATCTACCTGCCCTCCGACCTGGCCTACGGTCCGGCCGGCACCGGCGGCCCGATCGGCCCCAATCAGGCGCTGACCTTCAAGGTCGAACTGCTCGACGTCACCAAGCAGGACGACGACGCCTCGGCGAATGCCGACGACAAGGCTGCCGCCCAGCAGGAAGGCACCGCCGACGCCAAGAGCGACGAGAAGCAGGGCTGAGTCCTGCCCCCTCCGCCGGGCCGGTAGTCTCCCGGCCCTAGCGACGGCCTCCGGTGCCCCCGGAGGCCGTGTTGCTTGCCGCCCGCCGGTGCGTCACGGCTCCCGGCGGTGCACGTCGACGTCGAACCAGCTGCCCACACGCCCCTCGTCGGTACTCACGATCACCTCCACCCGCCACGGCGTGATCGCCTCGTCGCCGCTGCTCAACAGGCCGCGGCCGTGATAATGACCCGCCCCCCGCCTTTCGAGCACGTAACGGTTCAGCCCCAGGTTCATGTTGCGGCCGATGAATTCCACCACCACCCGACGAGCGTCGATGCCGTCGAGCCGAACGTCGATCGGCAGTGTCTCGAGCGGCACGATGGCCCCACCCAGCGACAGGGTGAGACCGCCCCCACCGCCCAGGCCGGCGTGACAGCTGCCGTGATGCAGGTCGCACGGCATGTCCGGCGGATACCAGGTGACCTCCTCGCTGCCCCCGCGGGTGTAATAGCTGATCAGGTAGCCCACCGCCACGATCATGGTCAGCAGGGTGATCACGATCAGTAGCTTGAGCAGGGGTGAGCGCGCGTTGTCATCGTCTTGGTGGTGCATGGGTTGCGTGGCGGGCCTCGTCGACAGGCGTCGGAATCGCGGTAAGCTTATCAGTTTGTCCGCGATCGTGACTCGCGTAAGGTTATCGAATCCCGTCGCCTCACGGCGTGTCATAGCCTGACAAGGAGAGTCGTCATGTCCGGCGTCCAGGACGCTCTGGGTCCCCTCTTCCTGCTGATTCTGCTGGGCGCCGTGCTCGGCTGGCGTCGCCTGCCCTCGGCGGACTTCTGGCCGGTCATGGAGCGGCTGATCTACTTCCTGCTGTTTCCCGCCATGCTGGTCGCCACCCTGGCCACCGCCGATGTCTCGCAGGTTCCCGTGGTCCGGGTGGCCATTACCCTGCTGGGCGGCATCGGCGGCTTTTCTGCGCTGCTGTGGCTGTTCAAGAAGCACCTGGCGCTGGCGGCGCCGGCATTCACCTCGGTGTTCCAGGGGGCGCTGCGCTTCAACACCTACGTAGGCGTCGCCGGCGCGGCGGCGCTGCACGGGCAGGCCGGCGCCACCGTGGCCGCCGTGGCGGTCGCGCTGATGGTACCCACGATCAACGTGCTGTGCGTGGCGAGCTTCATCGCCGCCGGCACCCTGGGCCCGTCCAGCCTGTCGAAGAGCCTCGCCGCGCTGACCCGCAATCCGCTGATCCTCGCCTGCCTCGCCGGCATCGCGCTCAACCTCAGCGGCATCGGCCTGCCCGGCTGGAGCGAGCGCGCCGTCGGCCTGCTGGGCCGTGCCGCCCTGCCGCTGGGGCTGGTCGCCGTGGGCGTGGCGCTACGCCCGCACGCCCTGCTGCGCATCGACCGCGGCGTGTGGGCCGCCAACACCATCAAGCTGGTGCTGATGCCGGCCCTGGTTCTCGCCCTGGCGACCCTCACGGGGCTCGATCCGGTGAGCCGGGACGTGGCCCTGCTCTTCGCCGCCCTGCCCACCGCCACCTCGGCCTACATCCTCGCCCGGCAACTGGGTGGCGATGCCGAGCTGATGGCGGCGCTGATCACCGGCCAGACCCTGCTGGCGATGCTCAGTCTGCCGCTGTGGCTGAGCCTGACGGGCTGACACGGGCTTTGTTGAAAATGTTTCTCGTTCTCCTTGACAGATAAAATGAGAATCATTACTTTTATCCGTGTGGTGCTCGCCAGGCATCACACGACCATCGCAGCGAATGTCAGGTTCCTGCCATGGTTATCTCCTCATCAGCTAGTCACGGTCTTGCGGCGACTCCTCGAGTCGCCGCCTTCTTTTTGTGTCCATGCAACCGCTTTCTCGACGAACCGACGAGCGAGTGCAAAAAAGCCTCGCGAAAGATTTGACATCTCAAATGCTAATGATTACTGTTTAAACACGATGCTCGTCAGACATCGTGGCCTAAGCAGGAAGTCAGGTTCCCGCTTATGGTTTCTCCTCATCAAGCTAGTCACGGTCCTTACGGCGACTCCTCGGAGTCGCCGCTTTTCTGTCGGGCGGGAAAACAGGCGGCGGTACGGGCATCCCCGGGGCAAGACGAGGCGCTCAGCCCTCGACGCGTTCGTAGATCAGATCCCAGACGCCATGGCCGAGCTTCTCGCCACGGGTCTCGAACTTGGTCAGCGGACGGAAGGCGGGACGCGGCACGTAGTGGCCTTCGGGCGCCGTGTTGCGCAGCCCCGGCGCCTCGCTCAGCACCTCGGCCATGTGTTCGGCATAGGCCTCCCAGTCGGTGGCCATGTGCAGCCAGCCGCCGGGCCTGAGGCGCGAGCGCACCAGCGCGACGAACGCCGGCTGGACGATGCGCCGCTTGTGATGCTTCTTCTTGGGCCAGGGGTCGGGGAAGAACAGCTGCACCCCGTCGAGGCTGGCCTCGGGCAGGCACTGGCTCAGCACCTCGAGGGCATCCTCGCGGTACACGCGCAGGTTGGTGAGCCCGCGCTTGTCGGCCTCGTCGAGCAGCTTGCCGACACCGGGCGCATGCACCTCGACACCGATGAAGTCGGTCTCGGGATGACGTTCGGCCTGCTCGATCAGCGAGGCGCCCATGCCGAAGCCGATCTCCACCACGCACGGCGCGCGGCGCCCGAACAGGGCCTCGAGATCCTGGCGCCCGTCGGCCACGCGCAGCCCCAGCCGCGGCCAGACCTCCTCGAGGCCGCGGGTCTGGGCGGCGGTCATGCGCCCGGCACGCAGTACGTAGCTCTTCACGCCGCGGCGCGGCCGTTCGTTGCTCTCTGGCGACGCCGCGGTCTCGGAAGAGGCGGCCTTGGGGGTATCGGCGGTCAAGCGATCGTCACTCATGTCGCGGAATTTCGGTCAGTCGGTGATACGGCCCTGGGTCGGGGACGACGCCTCGGCGTAGGCACGCCGCGGCATGCGCTCGGCGAGGAACGCCTCGCGTCCGGCCTCGATCGCCTTGCGCATGGCGCCGGCCATCACCACCGGGTGGCGGGCATGGGCGATCGCCGAGTTCATCAGCACCCCGGCACAGCCCATCTCCATCGCCAGCGCGGCGTCGGAAGCGGTGCCGATACCGGCATCGACCAGCACCGGGACCTCGGCATTCTCGAGGATCACCCGCAGGCTGGCCGGGTTGAGCAGGCCGTGGCCGGAGCCGATCAGCGACCCCAGCGGCATCACCGCGCTGCAGCCGAGGGTCTCGAGCTCCTTGGCGACGATCGGGTCGTCGCTGGTGTAGACCATCACGTCGAAGCCGTCACGGACCAGCTCATCGGCGGCCTTGAGCGTCTCGACCACGTTGGGATAGAGGGTCTTGTCGTCGCCGAGCACCTCGAGCTTGACCAGGTTGTGGCCGTCGAGCAGCTCACGCGCCAGCTTGCAGGTCCGCACCGCATCCCTGGCGGTGTAGCAGCCCGCGGTATTGGGCAGCAGGGTGTAACGCTCGGGGGAGACGGCATCGAGCAGATTGGGCTCGTCGGCGTTCTGCCCCAGGTTGGTGCGACGCACGGCGAAGGTGACGATCTCGGCACCGCTGGCCGTCACCGCGGCGGCGGTTTCGTCGAGATCGCGGTACTTGCCGGTGCCGACCAGCAGCCGCGAGGTGAATTCGCGGCCGGCGACGCACCACGGTTGATCCAGATGACGATCGGTCATGACAACTCCTGGGCCCCGCCCGAGGCAGCGATGGCCGACGGGCAGGCGCTACGGGATGGTGAAGGGGGCGACGGGCCCCGGTGACGAAAGACGGCCGACTCAGCCGCCGCCGATGGCGTGCACGACTTCGACCCGGTCGCCCTCGGTCAGGCGGGTCGCGGCATGCTGGCTGCGCGGCACGATCTCCTCGTTGACTTCCACCGCGATGCGCCGCCCGGCCAGGCCCAGCGTCGTCACCAGATCGCTGATGGTCGGCTGGCCGTCGAGATCACGCCGTTCCCCATTGAGCTGAATCTGCATGGCTACCCCCGCGTTCGTGGGTCGAAAAAGCAAAAGGCCCGTCGGGGTCGACGGGCCGTCATTTTAACGCCAAATCCTCACTCAGACATCCTTGGGCGGCCAGACGTCGGCGTCGACCTGATCGGGGCGCTTGAGCACCTTGGGATCGAACACCGGCTCGCTGACGCCCTCCTTGCGCTGTCGCTCGTAGTCCTTGAGCACGCGAATGGCGATCGGCGACATGATCAGGATGGCGATCAGGTTGGTGGTGGCCATCAGCCCCATCGCCAGATCGGCGAAGTGCCAGACGAACTCGAGCTTGGCCAGCGCGCCGATCATGGTCATCGCCAACACCACCCAGCGCAGCACGTGTACCGCCTTCTTGGCATGCCCGCGAAACAGGTACTCGATGTTCACCGCCGAGAACGAGAAGTTGGCGATGATCGAGGTGAAGGCGAACAGCAGGATGGCGATGGCGATGAAGATCTCGCCGAACGCGCCGAGGTGGTCGACCATGGCGTCCTGGGTGAGCTTGATGCCCTCGATCGACTGTCCGGCGGACTCGCTGAGCAGCGTTTCATAGACCCCGGAAAGCAGGATGGCCACCGCCGTGCAGCTGCAGATCACCAGGGTATCGACGAACACCCCGAACGACTGTACCAGCCCCTGGGCGGCGGGATGCTTGACCGTGGCCTGAGCCGCGGCGTTGGGCGCCGAGCCCATGCCCGCCTCGTTGGAGAACAGCCCACGCTTGATGCCGTTCTCCATCGCCGCCTTGATGGCGTAACCGGCCGCCCCGCCGACCGCCGGGCCGAAGCCGAAGGCGCTCTTGACGATCAAGGCCAGCATCGCCGGCACCTCGGAGATGTTGGCAAACAGGATCCACAAGGCGACCAGCAGATAGGCGATCGCCATGAACGGCACGATCAACTCGGCGGTGCGTGCCACCGACTTGAGCCCGCCGAAGATCACCACCGCCACCACGCAGACCAGCACCACGCCGGTCAGCCAGGTCGGAATGCCGAAGGCGCCGTTCATGCCCTGGGCGATGGTATTGGACTGCGCGGCATTGAAGGCCAGGCCGTAGGCGATCAGCAGGAATACCGCGAACAGCGCCCCCAGCCAGCGCGCGTTCAGGCAGCGCTCGATGTAATAGGCCGGCCCGCCACGGAACACGCCGTCCTCGTTGCGATGCTTGTAGGTCTGGGCAAGGGTGGATTCGACGAACGAGGTGGCAAAGCCCACCAGCGCGGTGATCCACATCCAGAAAATCGCCCCGGGGCCGCCCACCCACAGGGCGATCGCCACCCCGGCCAGGTTACCGGTGCCGACGCGCGCCGCCAGCGAGGTGGCGAAGGCCTGGAAACCACTGACCCCCTCGCCGGCCCCGCGGGCGGAAACGGTGACCTTGGCCATGTGGCCGAACAGGCGAAACTGCATGCCGCGGGTCATCACCGTGAACAGCACCCCGGCCCCCAGCAGCAGGTAGACGAGGATATAGCTCCAGATGAAGTCACTGACCGGGGTCATGACGGCATATAGGCCATCGCGCAAGGGCGCGATGAGCGAGACGAGGGATTCCATGGCATCATTCTCCTGAGCGTTCTAAGCCTTGTTTTCTTGGTACCACCGGTAGCCGGCGTGTCGTCAGGGAGCCCGGCGGCGGGCCGCATCATAGCGACCGGCGCCGGATAACGAAACATGAACGCCAACAGCGGGTTATTGCGTCCTTATTCAGGCAGCGCTGAATAAATTGGCGAGCGGTGTAAAGCACGAGGCGTACGGCGCACAGGAACCGGAGCCTATGGGGTATAGGTGAGGATTCCGCGCACCGCACAACGACGTGATTGGCCCGCGCAGCCATTTATGCAGTGCTTCCCAAGCGTAGTCATTCAGGAGTCTCTTAACATGCCGCATCGAGCCAGTTGGGTCGCGGTCGCGCTGAGCGGTTTCATCATGGTGGCGGCCGGCGCCTTCGCCGCGCACGGCCTGCAGGGACGGATCCCGCCAAGACTGTTCGACGCCTTCGAGACGGGCGTTCGCTATCAGGCCTGGCACACCCTGGCGATGCTCGCGGTGCTGGTATGGCGGTCACGACAACCGCTGCGCGGTCAGGCCGTGACGCTGAGTCTCTGGGGTGCGGGAATCGTGCTGTTCTCCGGGTCGCTGTATCTGCTGGCGCTCACCGGGACGCCGCGCCTGGGGCTGATCACCCCGTTCGGCGGGCTGCTGTTGATGACCGGCTGGCTGGCGCTGGCGGTGAGTGCCTGGCGGTCCCGGCCGGCCGGGACCGCCGGCTGAGCGCCGTGACGAGAGTCGCTCAGTCGTCGTCCTCGTCCCGGTCCGGGAGCACGTACGTCGCGGTGACGATCGCCACCGGCTCGTCGTCGCCGGCCGAGAACAGTTCGACCTCGCCGACCGCCAGACGACGGCCCAGCTTGATCAGTCGGGCGTTGGCGATCAGGTCGCGATCGCCGCGGGCGCGACGCAGGAAATGGCAGTTGATGTCGCTGGTGACCGCCATCGCCTCGGGACCGATCTGGGCGAGGATCGCCACGTAGAGGCAGACATCGGCCAGCGCCATCATGCTCGGCCCGGAGACGCAGGCCCCGGGACGCAGGTGTTCGTCCTCGATGGCCAGGCTCATGGTCGCGCGCATCTCGTCGACCCCCTCGATGGTGCCCTGACGGAAGGGAAAGACCTCGTCGAGAAACTCCTCGATGGCGGCAGCGGTCATCACGGTCATGGGGGGATCTCCTGGCGCTGGGCTCGGCGTGTCACTGCGCCCAAGATAGCGCAACGCAATCCGGCCGCACAGAGCGCGAGCCACGAGCATCAGACTAGCCCAAAGCCAGGGTTACCCCACGGGAAGCGCTGGATAAATCGCCGAGCGGGGCGTAGCGCAAGGCGCACAACACGCAGGAACCGGAGCCTATACGTCATAGGTGAGGATTCCGAGTATTGTGCAACGCCGCGCTACCCCCGCGCAGGCATTTAGGCAGTGCGTTCCTTGGCCTTGTGCACCGCCCGCCAATGATGCAGCAACGGCTCGGTGTAGCCCGCCGGCTGTTCGCGGCCCTTGAAGATCAGGTCCGAGGCGGCCTGGAAGGCGCTGGAGTCGGCCAGGTGCGAGGTCATCGGGGTGTAGTCCGGATCGTGCGCGTTCTGGTCGTCGACGACTTTCGCCATGCGCGCGAGGGTCTCCTTGACCTGGGCCTCGCTGACCACGCCGTGGTAGAGCCAGTTGGCGATGTGCTGGCTGGAGATGCGCAGCGTGGCGCGGTCTTCCATCAGCCCCACGTCGTGGATGTCGGGGACCTTGGAACAGCCCACGCCGTGCTCGACCCAGCGCACCACGTAGCCGAGGATGCCCTGGCAGTTGTTGTCGAGCTCCTGCTGGATCTCCTCGGCCGACCAGTCCGGGCGCTCGACCACCGACACGCTGAGCAGGTCGTCGAGGTAGTCGGTGGCCGGGCGCGATTCCAGCGTCTGCTGCACGGCGGCGACGTCGACCTGGTGGTAGTGCAGGGCGTGGAGCACCGCGGCGGTGGGCGAGGGCACCCAGGCGGTGTTGGCGCCGGCCCTGGGGTGGCCGATCTTCTGCTCGAGCATGGCGGCCATCAGGTCGGGCATCGCCCACATGCCCTTGCCGATCTGGGCGCGGCCGCGCAGGCCGCACTGCAGCCCGACCTGGACGTTGTTGGCCTCGTAGGCCTGGATCCAGGGGGCGCTCTTCATGTCGCCCTTGCGGCGCATCGGGCCGGCTTCCATGGCGGTGTGCATCTCGTCGCCGGTGCGGTCGAGGAAGCCGGTGTTGATGAACACCACCCGCGAGGCGGCCTCATGAATGCAGGCCTTGAGGTTGACGCTGGTGCGCCGCTCCTCGTCCATGATGCCCATCTTGAGGGTGTCGCGCGCCAGGCCCAGCACGTCCTCGATGCGCGTGAACAGGGTGTTGGCGAAGGCGACTTCCGCCGGCCCGTGCATCTTGGGCTTGACGATGTACACCGAGCCGGTGCGGCTGTTGCGCGGCTGATCGTCGCCCTTCTTGAGGTCGTGGATGGCGATCAGGCCGGTGAGCACGCCGTCGAGCAGGCCTTCGGGGATCTCGTTGCCGTCGCCGTCGAGCACCGCGGGGGTGGTCATCAGGTGGCCGACGTTGCGCACGAACAGCAGCGAGCGCCCGGGCAGGCGCAGGCTGCCGCCGTCGGGGGCGGTGTAGTCGCGATCCGGGTTGAGCCGGCGGGTGACGGTCTGGTCGCCCTTGGCGAAGGACTCGGCGAGATCGCCTTTCATCAGCCCCAGCCAGTTGCGGTAGACGCCGACCTTGTCCTCGGCGTCGACGGCGGCCACCGAGTCCTCGCAGTCCATGATGGTGGTCACCGCGGCCTCGACGAGCAGGTCCTTGACGTGGGCCGGGTCGGTCTGACCGATGGGGTGGCCAGCGTCGATCTGGATCTCCAGGTGCAGGCCGTGGTGGGCGAGCAGCACCGCCTCGGGGGCAGCGGCGTCGCCGCGGTAGCCGACCAGCTGGTCGGGGCGCGCCAGGCCGGTCTCGCGGCCGGTGCCGCGGCTGATGACCAGCTTGCCGTCGCGGATCGCGTAGCCGGTGGCCTCGCGATGGTAGCCCTCGGCGAGCGGGGCGGCCTCGTCGAGCACCTCGCGGGCGTAGGCGATGACCTTCTCGCCGCGCTTGGGGTTGTAGGCGGTGCCCTTCTCGGCGCCGTCGGTCTCGGGGATCACGTCAGTGCCGTAGAGGGCGTCGTAGAGGCTGCCCCAGCGGGCGTTGGCGGCGTTGAGCGCGTAGCGGGCGTTGTTGACCGGCACCACCAGCTGCGGACCGGCCTGCACGGCGATCTCGGCGTCGACGTCGGTGGTGGTGACGCGCACCTCGCCCGGGTCGGCGGCCAGGTAGCCCTGCTCGCGCAGGAACGCCTGGTAGGCGGCCGGGTCGCGCACCGCGCCGGGATGGGCCTTATGCCAGGCGTCGAGTTCGCCCTGCAGGCGCTCGCGCTCGGCGAGCAGGTCGCGGTTGGTCGGCGCGAGGTCATGGACCAGGGCATCGACGCCGGCCCAGAAGGCCTCGGGGTCGACGCCGCTGCCGGGCAGAGCCTCGTCGGTGATGAAGCGGTCGAGGTCGGCGGCCACCTTGAGGCGGTGGCGGGTGATGCGGTCGGTCATGGAAAGGGGTCCTCTTGCTGCGCTGACATCGGCACTCACGGGCCGATCGGGAATTCGTTATGGCAAGTCCGTTTATGGAAACCTCTTCCATATGCTAACCGATTCGCGGCCGGCTGTGATGCCCTGGTCGACTAAGGATTGACCCGCCGATCGCCGTCGAGCGGGTAGCGTGACAATCGGCGCGGCGCGTGGTCCTACACTCAGGAGTGGACGAGCGATCACGGGTTAGGGAAACACTGCACAAATGCCTGCACGGGCGAATCGCTGCGTTGCGCGGTGCTGGAACGCCAGCCCGGTCGGAATCCTCACATATACCCCATATGCTGCGGTTCCTGTGCGCCGGGCGCCTTGCGGCGTGGCGACGCCCGCTTCATCCCGCTCGCCTATTTGTTCAGCGTTTCCTTAGCGACAGGAGCCGCGCGCTCGTTCACAATCGGAAAGCATGGACGCGCAGATGGGAGACTCGATGACCGACTTTGCCCCGTTACAGGCATTGGGGCCGCTGGCGCCGGTGGATGACGTCCGGACACGCGCCCTGGCGGCGTACCTCGACCACTACCGACTGGCGCCGTTGCTCACCGACGCGATCGGCCTCTACGCCGGTTTCGTCGATGCCGACGACTACCGCCTCTGGGCCCAGGTCTGGAGCCCCGAGCGCCCGCGCGGCACGGCCTTCGTGGTCCATGGCTACTTCGATCATCTGGGACTCTATCGTCACCTGCTCGAACGGCTGCTGCAGCAGGGTTGGCGGGTAGTGCTCTGGGACCTGCCGGGGCACGGCCTGTCGAGCGGCGCGCGCGCCACCATCGACGATTTCGAGGAGTACGGCGCCTGCCTGCAGGCCCTGCAGCGGCACCTCGCCAGCCGGGACCTGGCACCGGGCCCCTGGGTGGGAATCGGCCAGAGCACCGGAGCGGCGATTCTCGCCACCGATGCACTGGGACGCGGGACGACGGCGCCCTGGGAGGCCCTGGTGCTGCTCGCCCCGCTGGTGCGCCCCTGGGGCTGGCCCCAGTCGAGCTGGTTGCACCGGCTGGCCAGTCCGTTCATCGACTCGATTCCGCGCCGTTATCAGCCCAATTCCAACGACGCCGACTTCGCCGCCTTCCTGCGCGACCGCGACCCGCTGCAACCCGACCGGCTGACGCTCACCTGGGTCACGGCGATGCGCCGCTGGATGGCGCACATGCTGGCCCTGCCGGCCAGCGAGCTGCCGGTGTTGATCCTGCAGGGCGAGCAGGACCTGACCGTCGACTGGACGTGGAACCTGGAGGTCCTGACCCGCAAGTTCCCGCGTGCCGAGGTGCATCGCCATCCCGAGGCGCGTCATCACCTGGTCAACGAGACCGAAGTGATCCGCGAGACGCTGTTTCGCGAGCTGGACACCTTCCTCGAGGGCTTCGCCGCCGTTCCCGCCCACCGCCATCACCCCTCGGTGACGCCATGAACCGACTGTTCGGCCTGACCGGCCTGTGTCTGATCCTGTTACTGGCCGGCTGTGCCGGCGATCCGCCGCACCCGAAGACCCCGCGTCAGGCGCTCTACGGCCTGGGCAACCGCGCCGCCGAGGCGACCATGGCGGCCCCCAACTGGCAGGTGCCGATCGACGAACGCGTGCTGCTGCTCGCGCCGCCCGACATCGACACCGGCCTGCCGTTCGACACCGAGCAGTTCCGCGAGACCCTGACCCGTGCCCTGCTCGCGCAGGACGGCGGCCCCCAGGTCCTCAACTGGACGCCCGATCAGGCCACCAATGCGATCCCCGACAATCAGTGGCTGCTCAAGAGCCGGCTGATCGCCGAAGGGCCGGCCCTGGCACTCTCCGACCGCCGCCTGCTGCCCTACCGGCTGGAACTCGACCTGCGCCGCCCCGGCGATACCCAGCCGCGCTGGCAATATCGGATCGATGGTGCCCTGGATGCCTCGGCGCTCTGAGCCCAACGGCCAGGCACGGGAGTTTTGCTCCGCCAAGCGCCCGGCGCCACAATGACCGCCCGAGTCCCAGCCCCAGGATGCGTTCAAGGAGCCGCCATGTCCCGTTACGCCCGCCATCTCTATCGCGAGGGCCCCGATAACCCGTTTCCCGGTCTCAAGGCGCTGGAACGCCGCCTGGGCCGCGCCATCCCCCACCGGCTGGGCTCCAACGAGGGCCTGGACATGCCGCACCGCGCGCTGACGGCGCGCTTCGGCGAAGCGGTGGCGGAGCTTGCCCGGGGCTATGGCGACGCCGAGGCGATGGGCGTGCGCGAACGCCTCTCCGCGGCGCTGGGCACTCCGCTGGCGTCGCTGCTCGTCGACGCCGGGGCCGACAGCCTGCTCGCCCTGGTGCTGCGCGCCACGACCGCGCCCGGCGAGCCGGTCGTCACCAGCGCCGGGACCTACCCCACCTTTCGTTATTTCGCCGAGGGCCAGGGGGCGAGCGTGGCCGAGGTCGCCTACCGCGAGGGCCCCGGCATGCTCGCCCCGGACCTCGACGCCCTGGCCGCCAGGGCCCATGACGAACGCGCCCGGCTGGTGTATCTGGCCAACCCCGACAATCCCGGCGGTCACCTCCACGACGACGCCGCGGTGCTGGCCCTGCGCGACGCCCTGCCGGCCGCTTGCACATTGCTGCTCGACGAGGCCTATCACGACTTCCGCGCCGACGCCGACTCGCCCGAGGCGGGCGCCGTCTGGCCCGGAGTGGTCCGCGTGCGCACCTTCTCCAAGGCACACGGCCTGGCGGGGTTGCGCATCGGTTACGCGATCGCCGAGCCCGAGACGCTGGCCATGCTGCACAAGGTGCGCATTCACTACGCCGTCTCCTCGCTGGCCCTGGCCGCGGCGGAAACCGTGCTCGACCACCCCGGGGAGACCCGCGAACACGTCGCCGCGGTGATCGACCGCCGCGAGCGCCTGACGGCCCGGCTGCGCGAATGCGGCGCCGATATGCCACCCAGCGCCACCAACTTCGTCACGGTGCGGCTGGGCGATGGCGAACTCGCGGCTCGGGTGCATCGTGAACTGCTCGAGGCGGGCAGCCTGGTGCACCGCCCCGCCCACCCGGCGCTGGGTCACGTGCTGCGCATCAGCACCCTGGAGGATGCCCTGGTGCCGGGGCGCCTGGCCGCCCTGACGACGGCCCTCGACGGCTGATCGCTCAGCCGTTCTGAGTCGTCCCGCCCAGCAGCAGCATCATCACGCCGCCGAGATAGCAGGCGATCACCGCCACGCTCTCGAAGCCGATCCGCCCCGGTCCCTGCTCCTGACGGCGGATCAGGCCCAGCATCAGGACCCCGGTCATCAACAGCGACAGGGCGATCCACAAGGCCACGTCGTCGGGGACGGCGTGATAGATCGAGCCCTGGCGGTAGGCGATATCGGAGGCGGCGGCGAACAGTGTATCGAAGGCGTTGCCGCCGATGATCCCGGCCACCGCCAGCGTCAGCGCGCCACGCCGTACGGCGGCGATGGAGGTCACCAGCTCGGGCAGCGAGGTAGCCACCGAGGTCAGCAATACCCCCACCGCCGCCTGGCTGAGACCGGTTTCCGTGCTGATCACGGTGGCACTGCGCTCGAGTAGCCAGCCGCTCACCCCCAGCGTCACCGCCATGGCCGCGAAGGACAGCCAGAGGGTCCGCAGCGAGCGCTGCAGCGCCTGCTGGTCGGGCTCGTCGAGGCGCGTCTCATGCGTCCGCGCCGGGCGCCACATCGGATTGACCTGGGCGCGCTGCACCAGCTTGAGGCCGAACAGATAGCCGATGAACAGCAGCGGCGTGATGGGGTGCACCTGCCACAGCGTCCACTCCGGGGAGAAGCGCCCGACCAGCAACAGCCCCAGCAGGCACACCAGCAGTCCGCACTGCATCAGGTTGCCGATCGACGCCGCGGCATGTTCGAGGTTCGCGCGCCGATGCGCCACGTCGGCGAGCGTCAGGAACAACGTCTGCACGGCGATCCCGCCGAGGGCGTTGCTCATCGCCAGTTCCGGCTGGTCGGCCAGCGCCGCCGACACCGACAGCACGATACCCGACAACGAGGTGGCCATGCCCAGCAGCACCGCCCCGGCGATCGCTTCGCCGAGGCCGGTACGGTCGGCCAGGTCGTCGACGATATGGGTCAACCGGGTGCCGACCACGCCGATGACCAGCGAGCAGGCGACGAACAGGCCGATGCTGACGGCGAGCGGCTGGGACTCGAGAAATGCGATCATCGTCCACCCCGCGTCGACGGGCAGCGCCGTGGCAACGGATGGACGGGACAAAAGGACAGCTTCATTCAGGCCTCCCTGGCCAAAAGATGCGGGATCGACGGGGCATCTACACGGGCGGCTGCTCGGGGCCGCCGCGCAGGCGATCGAGCTGACGGTAACCGATGGCCTCCATCAGTTGGCCGCGCCCGGGGCGCGCTTCGCCGGCCAGATCGGCCAGCGTCAGTGCCACGCGCAGTACCCGGTGGTAGGCGCGCGCCGAGAGCTTCAGCCGCGTCAGCACGTCGGCCAGCCAGGCCCGCTCGGCGTCCGGCAGCGCGCAGGCGGTCTCGAGTTCGGGGCCCGGCAGTTGCGCGTTGAGGTGACCGCGCTGGCGCTGGCGTTCGCGGGCGGCGAGCACCCGCTGGCGCACCACCTTGGAACTCTCGCCGCGCGTGTTGGCGGTGAGTTGATCGGGCGGCAGCGCCGGGACCTCGACCTGCAGGTCGATACGGTCGAGCAGCGGGCCCGAGAGTCGCGCCTGGTAGCGCTGGACCTGGGCCGGTGTACACACGCAGGCCTGACGCGGATCGCCGAGGTGTCCGCAAGGGCACGGATTCATGGCGGCAACGAGCTGGAACCGCGCCGGGAAACGGCGCTGGTGGCTGGCCCGGGCGATGTGGATCTGCCCGGACTCCAGCGGCTCGCGCATCACCTCGAGCACGCTGCGATCGAACTGCGGCAGTTCATCGAGAAACAGCACGCCCTGGTGGGCCAGCGAGATCTCGCCGGGCCGCGGTCGCGAGCCGCCACCGACCAGCGCCACCCCGCTGGCGGTGTGGTGCGGCGAGCGGAATGGCCGCCGGCCCCATTCGTCGAGCAGGTCCATGCCGCACACCGAACGGATCGCCGCGACCTCCAGCGCCTCGTCCGGCGACAGCGGCGGCAGGATGCCGGGCAGACGGCTGGCCAGCATGGTCTTGCCGGTCCCCGGCGGACCGGCGAACAGCAGGTTGTGTCCGCCAGCCGCGGCCACCTCGAGGGCGCGCCGGGCCTGGTGCTGGCCGCGCACGTCGGCGAGATCGGCGCCCGGCGTCTCGGGCAGGGGCGGCGGTGAGGCCCGGTGCGCCGCGAGCGGTGCCTGGTCGAGCAGATGCGCCACCACCGCCCCCAGGTGCGCCGCCGGCCAGACCGTCAACTCGCCGGCCAGCGCCGCCTCGTCGGCATTGGTCTCGGGCAGCAACAGCCCGCGCCCCGCGGCCTTGGCCGCCAGCGCCGCCGGCAGGACGCCGGTCACCGGGCGCAACCGCCCATCGAGAGCCAGTTCCCCCAGGCATTCCAGGCCGTCCAGCGCCGCGACGGGAATCTGCTCGGAGGCCACCAGAATGCCCAGGGCGATCGGCAGGTCGAAGCGCCCGCCCTCCTTGGGCAGGTCGGCGGGCGCCATGTTGACGGTGATCCGCCGTGTGGTGGGGAAGTCGAAGCCGGCATTGAGCAGCGCGCTGCGCACCCGCTCGCGGCTCTCGCGCACCGCCGTCTCCGGCAGGCCCACCAGGGTAAGCCCCGGCAGGCCGTTGGAGAGATGCACCTCGACCAGTACTTCCGGGGCCTCCAGCCCCAGGCCGGCCCGCGTCCTGATGATGGCTAATGCCATGCCCCCTCCTCGCCCGACGACGTTGCAGACAAGGCCCAGTGATACAGATCGTTACGGCGACTGCAAGCCGAGCCTCAGCGCTCGGCGGTGTCGTCCGCGTCGTCGCGAGGCGACTGGGGCGCGGCGTCCTCGGGCTCCGGCGCCGGCGGAGCCGCGGTGTCGGCGGCCACCGCCGCCGGAGAGGCCGGCACACTGCTGTCGGCATCGAGCGAGGCCTCGAGGGTGGCGACCTGCTTCTCCAGGGCCTCGACCCGGGCCCGGGTGCGCTGCAGCACGTCCATCAGGATGTCGAAGTCCTCACGGGTCACCAGCTCCATGCGGTCGAAGGCACCGCGCATCACGTTGTGCACGTTGCGCTGGATCTCCTCGGGCGCATGGGAGGCGTCCTGGAGCCGTTCGCCAAGCTGCTGGGCGAGGCGGCTGATACGGTCGTTGCTGATCATCGTACTCTCCATGACTGGCCTTGAATGGCATCGAGTGCAGCATACGCAACGCGCCCGCGTCACGCATGCCCCATTCTGGCGCAAGGCGCCGAGCGTGGAGCACCATAACGGTGCGCTGCAGTGCAGCATACGCGCCCATCATTGCGCTCGACTGTCACGCCAACCTCCCTAGTCCTCTGTTTTTCAAAAAAAACCCGGTGGGTGGCATGGCTTGCGCTATGGAGTCATCAGGCGCAAGCCGACAACGGGAGACTTAGGGATGAAACTCATCACCGCCATTATAAAACCATTCAAGCTCGACGATGTCCGGGAGGCGCTGGCCGACAATGGCGTCCAGGGCATCACCGTCACCGAGGTCAAGGGATTCGGACGCCAGAAGGGTCATACGGAGCTCTACCGCGGCGCCGAGTACGTCGTGGACTTCCTGCCCAAGGTGAAGATCGAGATCGCTGTCGACGACGACCGTGTCGAGAGCGTGCTGGAGGCCGTGAGCAAGGCCGCCAACAGCGGCAAGATCGGCGACGGCAAGCTGTTCGTCACACCGCTCGACGACGTCATCCGGATTCGTACCGGGGAACGCGGGGCCGACGCCGTTTGAACGGCGCGGGATAGGAGATAAACAATGAATGATCAAGTCGTGGAATTGTCCTACGCGCTCGACACCTTCTACTTCCTGGTGATGGGTGCCTTGGTAATGTGGATGGCGGCCGGTTTCGCCATGCTCGAAGCGGGGCTGGTGCGCGCCAAGAACACCACCGAGATCCTCACCAAGAACATCGTGCTGTACGCCATCGCCTGTACCATGTACCTGCTGATCGGCTACCACATCATGTACTCCAGCGACAGCGGCGGCTTCCTGCCGAACCTGGGCTTCTTGCTGGGTGCCGAGAACAGCGCCGACGACGTGCTCGGCAGTGGCGGCGACGTCTATTATTCGGCACGCTCCGACTTCTTCTTCCAGGTGGTGTTCGTCGCCACCGCGATGTCGATCGTCTCCGGCGCCGTGGCCGAGCGCATGAAGCTCTGGGCCTTCATGCTCTTCGCCGTGGTCATGACCGGCTTCATCTATCCGATCCAGGGCTACTGGAAATGGGGTGGCGGCTTCCTCGACGCGGCCGGTTTCCAGGACTTCGCGGGGTCGGGCGTGGTGCACCTGTGCGGTGCCACGGCGGCACTGGCGGGCGTCCTGCTGCTCGGCGCACGCAAGGGCAAGTACGGCAAGAACGGCGCGATCTACGCCATCCCGGGCTCCAACCTGCCGCTGGCCACGCTGGGTACCTTCATCCTGTGGCTGGGCTGGTTCGGCTTCAACGGCGGCTCCGAGCTGATGGTCTCCAACGTCGGCGAGGCCAACGCGGTCGCCCAGGTCTTCGTCAACACCAATGCCGCGGCCGCCGGTGGCGTGATCGCCGCGATCATCCTGGCCAAGATCTGGTTCCGCAAGGCCGACCTGACCATGGCCCTGAACGGTGCCCTGGCCGGCCTGGTCGCCATCACCGCCGAGCCGCTGGCCCCCACCGCCCTGGGCGCCACCCTGATCGGCGCGGTCGGCGGGCTGCTGGTGGTCGCGGCCATCGTCACCCTCGACAAGCTCAAGATCGACGATCCGGTGGGTGCCATCTCCGTGCACGGCGTGGTCGGTATCTGGGGCCTGATCGCGGTGCCCTTCTCCAACGGCGACGCCAGCTTCGGCGCACAGTTGCTGGGCATCGTCTCGATCTTCGTCTGGACCTTCGTCGCCAGCCTGGTCGTCTGGGGCATCATCAAGGCGGTCATGGGCCTGCGGGTCAGCGAAGAGGAAGAGTACGAAGGGGTCGACCTGGCCGAGTGCGGCATGGAGGCCTACCCCGAATTTACCGTCAGCGGCAACAAGTAAGACCGCCGACGAACCGAGTGAGCTGGCGTGCTCCCCTGACCCCCTTCGGGGGGTCTTTTTTATTCCCTCAGCGAGCGGTGTATGCTTTACGGCAAGGCATCGACGCAATACGGGGCCGCGCCGGACGGCGCGGCGAACCCGAACCCTAAGAGGCGAGGAGTATGACGATGAAACTGGTGACTGCCATCATCAAGCCGTTCAAGCTGGACGATGTCCGTGAGTCGCTCTCCGAGATCGGCGTGCAGGGCATTACCGTGACCGAGGTCAAGGGCTTCGGTCGCCAGAAGGGCCATACCGAGCTCTACCGCGGCGCCGAATACGTCGTCGACTTCCTGCCCAAGGTCAAGCTCGAGGTCGCCGTCGACGACAGCATGACCGACCAGGTCATCGAAGCGATCACCAGTGTCTCGAACACCGGCAAGATCGGCGACGGCAAGATCTTCGTCTCGCCGCTGGAGCAGGTGATCCGGATTCGCACCGGCGAGACCGGCAAGGACGCGGTCTAAAGCTGTAAGCTGTAAGCTGTAAGCTGTAAGCTGTAAGCTGTAAGCTGTAAGCTGTAAGCTGTAAGCAAAACAGTTTGATATCAGCTAGTTATAGAAAACCCCGCCGATGTATTTTACCGACGGGGTTTTCTTATAGCTTAAGGCTTAGAGCTTACAGCTATCCTTGCTTATTTCTCGACGAAGGCGCGTTCGATCACGTAGTCCCCCGGCTCGCCCATGCGCGGCGAGATCTTGAAGCCGACATCGTCGAGCAAGGCGCTGGTCTCGTCGAGCATCGCCGGGCTGCCGCAGATCATCGCCCGATCCTGCTTGGGGTCGAGCGGCGGCAGGCCGGTATCCTCGAACAGCTTGCCGCTGCGAATGTGATCGGTCAGGCGGCCCGTGGTGTGGAAATCCTCGCGGGTCACCGTCGGGTAGTAGACCAGCTTCTCGCTGATCTCGTCGCCGAGATACTCGTGCGCCGGCAGATCCTGGCTGATGAAGTCGGCGTAGGCGAGTTCACTGACGTTGCGCACGCCGTGGATCAGCACGACCTTCTCGAAGCGCTCGTAGACTTCGGGGTCCTGGATCAGGCTCATGAACGGCGCCAGGCCGGTCCCGGTGGACAGCATGTAGAGGTTGCGCCCCGGCAGCAGGTCGTCGGTGACCAGGGTCCCGGTGGGCTTGCGGCTGACCATGATCTGGTCGCCGACCTCGAGATGCTGCAACCGCGAGGTCAACGGGCCGTCGGGCACCTTGATGCTGAAGAACTCGAGGTGGTCCTCGTAGTTGGGGCTGGCGATCGAGTAGGCACGCACCAGCGGCTTGCCCTCCACCTCCAGGCCGATCATCACGAACTGGCCGTTCTTGAAGCGCAGGCTGCGCTCGCGGGTGGTCCGGAAACTGAACAGCGTGTCGTTCCAGTGGTGGACGCTCAGCACTTCTTCCAGGGCAAACTTGCTCATGTGGGCCTCCAAGAATATTCCATTAGCGCATAAAGGCGCGCCAAGTTTCTTTGAAGGTATTCTAAGACGCCCTCGAATATCTGTTAAATGGGTTGTCTGGATAACGGTTATCGATAACATTGATATCGAATGCCTGCCGGAACCCCATCATGCGCTATACCCTGCGCCAGCTCGAAGTCTTCGTCGCCGTCGCCCAGCATCAGAGCGTGTCGCGCGCCGCCCGCGAGCTGGCCCTCTCGCAGTCGGCGGCGAGCACCGCGCTGGCCGAGCTGGAGCGCCAGTTCGACTGTCGGCTGCTCGACCGCATCGGCAAGCGCCTCAAGCTCAATGCCCTGGGCTTCCAGTTGCTGCCCAAGGCAGTGGCCCTGCTCGATCGCGGCGAGGAGATCGAAGAGCTGCTGCGCGGCCAGCGCGGGATCGGCTCCCTCGACGTCGGCGCCACCCTGACCATCGGCAACTACCTGGCAACATTGCTGATCAGTGACTTCATGCAGCGCCACCCGGGCAGCCGGGTGCGCCTGCACGTGCGCAACACCGCCTCGATCGTCGAGCGCATCGTCCACCACGAGCTGGACCTGGGGCTGATCGAGGGCGACTGCCAGCACGAGGACGTGGTGATTCAGCCCTGGGTCGAAGACGAACTGACGGTGTTCTGCGCACCGCACCACCCGCTGGCCAGCGCCGGCGAGGTGGGGCTCGACCAGTTGCTGCGCGAGTCGTGGATCATGCGCGAACAGGGCTCGGGCACCCGCCTGACGCTGGAACAGGCCACCCGCCATCGCCGCGGGCGCTTCAACATCCTGCTCGAGCTGGAGCACACCGAGGGCATCAAGCGCGCCGTGGAGTCGGGGCTGGGCATCGGCTGCGTCTCGAACCTGGCGCTGCGCGACGCCTTTCGTCGTGGCAGCCTGGTGCCGCTCGCCACGCCGCAGCTCGACCTCAAGCGTCAGTTCGCCTTCATCTGGCACCGCCACAAGTATCTGAGTACCGGCATGCGTGAATTCCTGCGCTTGTGTCAGCAGATGACCGAGGGCATTCAACGCAGCGATCAGATCGAGCTGCCCAGCGTGCCCTAGTCTCTCCACCGTCCGTGTAGCGACCTTGACGCCAGGCAAGCCTGGGCGGATCCGCCGCACCTGTGCGGTACAGCGGCGTTTACTTTTAGAATATTATGAATACATACAGTTACAAAAACACACCATGAGAGACCTCTGCCCGGATCATGGCCGCGACTCGCCGCCAGGGCCGGGAACCGGGCCCGCCCCTGGCGCAGACGGCCCCGTTGAAGAAACGGAGATCATCGTGTACGACGAGACATCCCTGTCCGGCATGAAAAGTCCATCCGACGACCCACAGGCGATCACCGCCCGGCACCTGCGCGAGCAGCTCGATCAGGTCGTCACCGCTCTGGAACAAAGCCCCGCGGCTACCGCGATCACCGACGCGCACGGCATCATAACCTTCGTTAATCGACGCTTCGAGGCCGTGACCGGCTATTCGCGCGACGAGTCGATCGGGCAGGCCCTGACGGCGCTGTCCGACGGCAACAGCGAACGGCCCACCCTCGCCGCCGGACACGAGTGGCGCCGGGAAGGACTCAGCCGGCGCAAGAACGGCGAGCCGTACTGGTCAGCGGAGACCATCGCACCGGTGCGCGATGCCTCGGGTACGACCCTTTACTACGTCGTGGTCAAGGAAGACATCAGCGAACGCAAACGCCAGGAGACCCAGCTCCGACTGATGGCCATCGTCTTCGAGACCGGCCAGGCGGCCCTGATCACCGACGCCGAGATGCGCATCGAACGCGTCAATCAGGCCTTCACCGATATTACCGGTTATGCCGCCGAGGACGTGCTGGGGCAAACGCCCCGACTGTTCAAGTCCGATCGTCACGACCGCACCTTCTACACCGACCTGTGGCGAACGCTGCTGGCCACCGGCCACTGGCAGGGCGAAATCTGGAATCGCAACAAGGCCGGCGAGATCTACCCGGTCTGGCAGGCAATCACCGCCGTTCCCGACGCCGACGGGCGTATCCGGCATTATGTCTCGGTCTTCCACGACATCAGCGAACGCAAGACCCTCGAGCGGGAACTCGAGGCGCAGGCCAGCCACGATCACCTGACCGGCCTCGACAACCGCCGCGCCTTCGATGCCGCGCTGGCCCGCGAGATCACTGCCGCCAGGCGGCAAGACTCGCCACTTCACCTGCTGGTCTTCGACATCGATCACTTCAAGACGATCAACGACACCCGTGGGCACGAAACCGGCGACCGACTGCTTTGCGAACTGGGCAAAACCGTGCGTCAATGCCTGCGTCAGAAAGACCGACTCGCGCGCTGGGGCGGCGACGAGTTCACCATCCTGTTACCGGACACGGCGCGGGACGGCGCGCAACGGCTCGCCGAGCGCGTTCGCGCGCAGATTGCCGCCAGCGATTTCTCGGGTATATCGATCACCGTGAGTCTGGGACTGACAGCGCTTCTCGCCGATGACGACGCCGGACGGCTGTTCGCCCGTGCCGACGAGGCGCTCTATCGCGCCAAGCGCGACGGACGCAACCGCCTGGTCATCCTCGACGCGCCACCGCCAGGGGCCGCGCCGGAACCAGGCCATGAATGATCCGAAAGGTTGCGGGACAATACCCGTCTCCGATTCCAAGCCAGGAACTCCCTGAATGCGCAAGACCTCATCCGGCCCCGAACGGCCGGCACATGCCGCGCCGGCCGTGACGTCCGACGCCAGCGACGCGCGCCCCGCGTCGCGGGTCTTCGAACAGGCCAACCAGGCGATGCTGATCACCGACCCCGAGGGCCGGATCACCGACGTCAACCCGGCGCTGCTGCGGCTCACCGGGTTCACCCGCGAGGCCCTGCTCGGCCAGGCCTCCGACGAGCTGATCGTGACCCTCAAGAACGCCCCCGGCAGCGGCGCTTCGCTCTCCCAGGGCCGGGATCACGGCTTCGGCGAAGTGACCTACCGCAACCGTCAGGGACGTATCTATCCCGCCCTGCTGTCGGTCAGCCGCGTGCGCGGCGATCAGGGCCACCTTTCCCATCATGTGCTGGCGCTGTCCGACCTGACCCTGCTCAGCAGTCATTCCCAGCACGCCAGCCGGGAGGTCTACTTCGATGCCCTCACCGGACTGCCCAATCATCACCTGCTGACGCGGCTGATCCACGAGTCGATGCAGCACTCGCGACGCAGCGGCCAGCCGGTGACGCTGTGCGCCCTGGACATCGATCACTTCAAGGCGATCAACGACCGCCTCGGCCACGCTACCGGCGACATCCTGCTCACCCTGTTCGCCCGGCGCCTGAGCAGTCTGCTCCAAGGCGACGACGTGCTCTCGCGGCTCGGTGGCGACGAGTTCGCCCTGCTGCTGCATCGGCCGGCCGATGACGGTTACTTCGACACCCTGCTGGCGGCGATTCGCCAGCCGCTGTGGATCGACGGGCATCGCCTGCAGATCACCGCCAGCCTGGGCATCACCTTCTACCCCAGCGACGACGTCGAGGACGATCTGCTGCTGCGCCATGCCACCCAGGCGATGTACCGCGCCAAGCAGAGCGGCCGCGACGGCTATCACCATTTCGACCCCCGCCATGACCGCAAGCAGCAGATCCGCCAGGCCCGCCGCCAGCGTTTCGAGCAGGCGCTGCGCCAGGGGGAGTTGACGCTGTATTACCAGCCGCAGGTCAACATGGCCGACGGCCGAGTGGTCGGCGCCGAGGCGCTGATCCGCTGGCAGCATCCCGACAGGGGCCTGCTGCTGCCGGGCAGCTTCCTACCGTTGATCGAGGGCACGCCGCTAGAGATCGAAACGGGCGAATGGGTCATCGAGCAGGCCCTGAGTCAACTGCAACGCTGGCGTGACGACGGGATCATGCTGCCCGTGCACATCAACATCAGCCCCACCCACCTGCTCACGACGGATTTCATCGAGCGCCTCGTTGCCCGGCTCGCCCGCTATCCCGACGTCCCCGCCGGCCATCTCAAGCTGGAAGTGCTGGAAACCGCCGCCATGCACGACACTCAGGCCGCGCTCAGCGCCATCTCTGAGTGTCAGCGCCTGGGCATCGACATCGCCATGGACGACTTCGGCACCGGCTTCTCGTCGCTGACCTATCTGCGCCAGTTGCCGGTCGACCTGATCAAGATCGACCAGAGCTTCGTGCGCGGCATGCTCGACGACCCCGACGACATGGCGATCGTCGAGAGCGTGATCTACATGGCACAGCGCTTCGGTCGGCCGATGCTCGCCGAAGGCGTGGAGACCCTCGACCACGCCCAGGCCTTGCTGCATCGCGGCTGCCAACTGGCACAGGGTTTCGGTATCGGCCGGCCGATGCCCGCCGAACGTCTCGCCACCTGGCTGACCCACTGGCCCTCGCGCAGCGGCTGGAGCCGCCTGGGTGAGACGCTGCAGGAGCCAACGGACTCGAAGTGAGCGATTACTCACAAACCCAGACGAAACGCACCCTTTCCAGTTCGCGTTCGCCGTCCCAGCGGTAGGCGCACAGCTTGCGACCGCCGACGGCGTCGCCGCGCGCGGCGATGCTGTAGTCGAGGCAGGCGATATGATCGGTCAGCGGCGCCGGCTCGCCGCTCAGCCAGTAGTGGCCGACGAACAGCGGTTTCTCGGCGTCGTAGCCGGGCAGGATATCCGCCGGCAGCGGCTCGTGGGGGATGGCGGCGATCGCCTCCGGCGGCACCAGCGCCAGCTGACGGTAGGTCACGCTCTCCAGATCCCACCATCGGGCACGCACCCGCCGTCGCGGGTTGCCGTCCTTGTCGGAGAATTCACTGCCCGCCGGCAGCACGACCTCCAGGCCCTTGATCAGGGTCTCCAGCGCCTCAAACCCCGGCTCGCCCTCTCGCGACAGGGCCGGCCAGGCCGCCGGACGAATGCGCCGTTCGGCATCGAGATAGGGGGCGATGGCGGTGAGCGACGCGGGGTCCCAGCAGGCATGGATCACCCGCAATCCCGGCAGATCGAGATACAGCGGCAGGCTTCGGAACCAGTCGATCCAGGCGTGATGCCGCGCCGACCCCTCGCCGACCTGATCGAGAAACGCCTGGTGCTGACCGCGATTGCGCGCACTGTGGCGTCGCAGCGGCACGCCCGGCGTCGCCGGGTCCTCGCTGGCCCAGGCCACGGCGTTGTATTCGTGGTTGCCCATCACCGCCAGCCCCTGCCCCGCATCGATCATGCCGCGGGCGATGCGCAGCGTTTCGAGCTGCTCGGGGCCGCGGTCGATGAAGTCGCCGAGGAAGATCACCCGGCGCGAGGGATGCCGCCAGACACCGTCGTGCTCGGCGTAGCCGAGTCGGGTCAGCAGTCGCTTGAGCGGTGTCGCGTAACCGTGGATATCGCCGATCAGGTCGTACATGAGGCTCCTCGTGAGATAGCGATCGATCTTGTCAGTCTCTCACGTCGGCGCGACGTGGCCCGCCATTCGTCGACGTCGACCCGGCGACAATCCCTGTTTTCGATCCCCGGGCGGACACGGAACCTTCATCGGACAAGCATTGTCAGCCGATGTAAACTGCCCTATAAATAAGCGTTCGCTATCCAAACCCCGCCTGCCATGATGCCCGCGACCGCACGCCATGAACGAAGAGACCGAGCCGCGCCCCTGCCGTGCCATGAACCACGCCCTGGCTGCAGTGATCTACTGATATGCCACGCATAGCATTGGGCAAGGCGATACGCAGCGTACGCAAGGCACACAGATTGACCCTGGCGGATGTCGCGGAGCGGACCGGCTCGCATGTCGGCAACCTGTCCCGCCTCGAACGCGGGCTCGCCCAGCCCAGCCTGGATCTCCTCTACCGCCTTTCCCGGGCGCTGGAATGCCCGCTCTCCGAACTCTTCATCCTCGCCAGCAGCGATCCCGGGGATGCTCAGCTCATCGAACTCAGCGCGATCTATCGAACGCTCAACGAAAGCGAGCGCAAGATCCTGCTCGATTTCGCCCGCCTGATCCCCAATCACGAGTCCATCCGGTAATCGCCGACGACGGCGTCAGCCCCTCAGCACCTCGAGGATCCCGGCGGTCATCTGCGCAAGCGCCAGTTGCCGCGTGACCGCACCGCGCAGGTAGGCTTCGCGGGGCATGCCGTAGACCACGCTGCTGGCCTCGTCCTGGCCCAGGGTGGCGGCGCCGGCCCGGTGCATCTCCAGCAGGCCCTCGGCGCCGTCGTCGCCCATGCCGGTGAGGATCACGCCGATCGCATTGCTGCCGGCGTAGCGCGCCGTGGAGCGAAACAGCACATCGACCGACGGTCGGTGGCGACTGACCAGCGGGCCGTCACGCAGTTCCACGTAATAGCGGGCCCCGCTGCGCTTGACCAGCATGTGGCGGTTGCCCGGCGCGATCAGCGCATGGCCGCGTAACAGCGAATCCCCATCTTCGGCCTCCTTGACGTTGATCCGGCAGAGCTGGTCCAGGCGGTTGGCGAACGAGCGCGTGAACCCCTCCGGCATGTGCTGGACGATGGCGATGGCCGGGCAGTTGGCCGGCATCGCCTGCAGCACTTCACGGATCGCCTCGGTGCCGCCGGTCGAGGCGCCGATGGCCACGATCGTCTCCGTGGTCCGGGCCATCGCCGCGTGCCCCGACGCCGGCAGAATGGCATCGGCAGTGTAGCGGGGTTCGGACGTCGACTTGAAGGCGGGCAGCTTGCGAACCCGCGCCTGGGCCGCGGCCCTGACCGCATCGACGATGCGCGTGCGGGACTCCTCGAAGAAGCGACGGGTGCCGAGGGTGGGCTTGGTGATGATGTCCACCGCGCCGGCTTCGAGCGCGCGGATCTGGGTTTCCGAGCCCGCTCCCACCAGCGACGAGCAGATCACCACGGGGATCGGATGCTGGGCCATCAGCTTGCGCAGGAAGGTCACCCCGTCCATGCGCGGCATCTCCACGTCCAGCGTGATCACGTCCGGCTTGCAGTGGCGCAGCTTGTCCACCGCCACGTAGGGATCGGATGCCGTTGCCACCACCGCGATGTCCGGCGCCGCGTCGAGAATCTCCGACAGGCTTTGTCGAACCAGGGCGGAGTCATCCACTACCAGTACCTTGATCATCCCAGTCTTCCGCCCTTCAGGTCAGTTTGCGATATACCGTGGGCACGACCGGCTCGAAGCCCTCGCGCGCGCCGCCGAGACTCTCCGAGTGGCCGATGAACAACAGCCCGCCGGGCTGCAGGGCGTCGCGCAGCCCGGCGATCACCCGCTGGCGATCGGCGTCGCCGAAGTAGATCATCACGTTGCGACAGAAGATCACGTCGTGACGCGGCTTGCCGGGGTATTGGCCGGTAATCAGATTGAACGTCGAGAAACGCACCACCGAGCGCAGTTCGGGGCCCATCTTGATGACCCCGCGCTGCGGATCGCGGCTGCGCAGGAAGTAGCGCCGCCGGTAGACCTCGGCGACCGGCTCGATGCGCGGCGCGGGGTAACAGGCCCGGCGCGCCGTCTCGAGCACCGACGGCGCGATATCGGTGGCCTCGATACGAAAATCGAAGCCCGTGAGCTCGGCCTGCAGCTCGCGCAGCACGATCGCCAGCGTGTAGGGCTCCTCGCCGGTCGAGCAGGCCGCGCTCCAGACCGACAGGGGGCGCGCCCAGCCGATCTCACGTCGCGGCGCGAGGACATGCCGCACATGATCCGCCAGCGCCTGAAAATGCGCGGGCTCGCGAAAGAAGTCGGTCTTGTTGGTGGTGAGGGCGTCCACCAGCCACAGCGGCTCGGCCGCCTGCGCCCCCGCCGGCGACAACGCGAAGTCCAGATAGCCCTGGAGCGTGGCCTGGCCGATGGCGCGCTGGCGCTTGCGCAGGCGCACCTCGATCAGGTGGCGCTTTTGCGTCGGCAGGCGGATCCCCGCCTGGCGTTCGACGAAATGCGCCACCCGCCGATGATCGGCGGGTGACAACCCCTCGTCGCCACCGTTCATGGGTCGCCCGCCGCCTCGGCACTCATGGCCGTCGAACGCGCCTCCCAACCATCGCCGTCCCGCTCGAGTACCGCTTGCAGCTCCGCCGAGGCAAAGATCCGCGAGAGACTCAGCAGGACCACGAAGCCCGCCTCCTGACGGACGATGCCCTGGATGAAGTCGCTGTCGATGCGTGTGCCGATCCGCGGCGGCGCACTGACCTCGTCCGGATCGATCTCGACCACTTCCTGGACACGATCGGCCAGCACGCCGAGCAGCGTCCTCTCGCCGTCGATGTCCACATGCAGGATGATGATGCAAGTGTCCACCGTCGGCTCGGCCCGCTGCATGGCGAAGTGACGGCGCAGATCGACCACCGGTATCACCTTGCCGCGCAGGTTGATCACGCCCAGCATGAAGTCGGGGGTGCGGGGTACCGGCGTCACCGCCCGGTACTCGATCACCTCCTGGATGTCGTGGATCTCCACGCCGAACCCTTCATCGTCGAGCACGAAGGTCAGGACCTGGAAACCACCCGCGGCCGGCGACATGTCGTTACGCGTTTCCATGGCACACCTCAGTAGCGGACGAAGCCATCGTCGCCGTCCAGGTCGATCGACACGCCGTCCCCGGCCAGGGCCGGCTGCCGGGCCGCCGAGCGCGATACCGGGCTTTTCGACGCCTGCCGGTCCGCCACGGATGCCTTGCCGGTCGACTCGTCGGCGGCCTTCGCCGGCCGCTTGGTGGTCGTGGCCGCCCGCTCGTCGATCCTAAAGAAGCCAATGGTGGCGTTCATCTGCTCGGCCTGAGCGGAGAGCTCCTCGGAAGTCGCCGCCATTTCCTCGGCCGAGGCGGCGGACTGCTGGACCACCTGATCGAGCTGCTGCAGGGCCTTGTTGATCTCGCCGGCGCCCTTGTCCTGTTCGACGGAGGCGGCACTGATTTCCTGAACCAGTTCCGAGGTACGCTGGATGCCGGGCACCAGCGCGGCCAGCATCTCGCCCGCCCGCTCGGAGACGCCCAGGCTGTCGCGCGACAGCTCGACGATCTCGCCGGCGGCCTTCTGGCTGCGCTCGGCCAGCTTGCGTACCTCGGCGGCCACCACCGTGAAGCCCTTGCCGTGCTCGCCGGCACGTGCCGCCTCGATGGCCGCGTTCAACGCCAGCAGGTTGGTCTGCCGGGCGATCTCCTCGATGATGCCGATCTTCTCGGCGATGTGCTGCATCGCCGATACCGACTGGTGCACCGCGTCCCCCGAGGCCTGGGCGTCCTGCGCCGCCTGACGGGCGATCTGCTCGGTCTGGCGGGCATTGTCGGCGGTCTGCGAGACGTTGGCGCTCATCTCCTCCATCGACGAGGAGACCTCCTCGAGCGACGCCGCCTGTTCGGTGGCCCCCTGGGCGATCTGCTGGCCGGTGCTGCTCAGTTGCATGCTGCCCGCGGCCACGTTGCCGGAAGCCTCCTTGATGTCGCTGACGATCTCGCGCAACCGGGCGTTCATGTTGCGCAGCACGCCGTAGAGATCGCTGTCGCTGACCCTGGCGTCGAAACGCTGGTCGAGGTTGCCCTCGCCGATCTGCGTGGCGAGGCGACTCACCAGGTTGATGCGCCGGATCACCAGGATGGCGACGAGCAGCCCGATGACCAGCGCCGCACCCAGGATCGTCAGCAACTGGTTGCGGGCCGTCTGGTAATTGCGGGCCGCCTGCTCGGTGGCCGCTGCCATGGCGGCATCACTCATGTCACGCACATGCCGCAGGCGCGACTCGGCCTCGTCCAGCGCCACGCTGGTCTCGGACTCCATGAGGGCGTTGGCCTGACGGGTCGCCTCGATGACCGCCTCCGGCGTCGCCCCCGCCGCTTCGGTGAGCCGGGCGATGTCGAGCACCCGGTCGATCGAGCGCTGATAATCGGCGTGGGCCGCATCGAAGGCACTGATCGCCTGGTCCCCGTCGTCGGTCGTCAGGTCGGCGAGTTCATCGCGATACGTCTCGAGCCTGGTCTGAGCCGCCTTGAGCTGCTCGAGCACCGCCTCCTTGCGCGCCGGCGTCTTGGCCAGCACGTAGTTCTTGGCCAGACGATCCTTTTCCAGCAGGTAGGCACGCATCTGGCCCGACAGCCGGACCTGCTGCGCCGGGCCTTGAACCGTGTCGTCGAGCCGCTGCTGGGCCCTCTCCAGGGCATGCAGCCCCATGTAGCTGGTCGTGGCCAGCAGCGCCAGTAGTACGAAAAAGCCGGTATACAGCAATGTCTTGATGGTGATGCGATTCATCGTGCTCGCCCTTCGTTGGAATTCTTCATCGACCGCGGTCAGGCCGGGTCTCCGCAAACAGTTCCGCGACATCCAGGATCATGGCGATCTCGCCGTTCCCCATGATGGTTGCCCCCATGACGCCCGGTGTCCCCTGATAGAGTCGCCCCAGGCCCTTGATCACGGTCTGGAAATGACCGATCACCGCATCCACCGTCAGGCCGAGGAACGCCTCGCCCACCCTGACGACGACACTCTGTTCGATGGCCGGCGCGGGACCGGCCACCGCGAAGTGCTCGCGCAGCCGCAGGCAGGGCATGAGGCTCCCGCGGTGCTCCACCAGCCTCACGCCACCGCGCTGACCGGCGGCTTCACCGGTGGTCTCGATGCACTCCTCGACGACGCTCAGCGGTACCACGTAACGGCGCTCGTCCACCGCCACCATCAATCCATCGATGATCGCCAGGGTCATCGGCAGCTCGATGCGCACCGTGGTGCCCTCGCCGGGCCGGCTGTCGATGGTCACCCGGCCCTGCAGGCTCTCGATGGAGCTCTTGACCACGTCCATGCCCACGCCGCGGCCGGAGACGTCGGATACCCGCGCGGCGGTCGAGAAGCCCGGCTCGAAGATCAACTGATGGATCTCGTGCTCGTCGAGCGGGGTATCCGCGCGTACCAAGCCCTGCTCGACGGCCTTGGCCAGAATGCGCGCACCGTCCAGCCCCGCACCGTCGTCACCGAGGGTGATGATCACCCGGCCCTGCTGGTGCCCCGCGGCCAGCCGCAGCGTGCCGCGCGCCGGCTTGCCGGCCGCCACCCGTGCCTCGGGAGACTCGATGCCATGGTCGAGACTGTTGCGCAGGAGATGCACCAGCGGGTCGCCCAGGCGATCGAGCATCAGCTTGTCGAGCTCGGTGTCGGCGCCGTCGGTTTCCAGTACCACGTCCTTGCCCAGTTCCCGGGACAGGTCGCGCACCAGGCGCCGGAAGCGGCCGAACGTCGAGCCGATCGGCAACATGCGAATGTCGAAGGCGGTATCGCGCAGCCCGGTGGTCAACCGGCTCATCTCCTCGGCCAGCTCGTCGAGGGCCTCGTCCTCGCGCTCGAGACCGAGTTGCTCGAGCCGCGCCTGGAGAATCACCAGTTCGGCGACCTGATCGAGCAGGCTGTCCAGCTTGCCCTGCGGCACCTTGACGGTCGGCTCGCTGGACGGCGCCGGGCTCTTGCCGCCTGGCGCGGGGCCGCCCTCGCCCGCGTGCGCCGGGGCCCCGGCCGCCGGCACACCGGATTCGACCGCCGGCACCGCCAGGGCGCCGCGCAGGGCCTCCCGTGCCGCCGCCGACAGGGCACCCTCGGCGACCAGGAGCTCGGTCATCGCGTCCAACGCCTCGCCATCGAGCGCCTCGATGGTGATCCGCCAGTCGTCCGCGACGAAGATGAAGACGTCATCCAGGCTCTCGCGGGGGGCATCGGTGACCAGCAGCACCCGACTGGTCAAATGGCAACGCTCGGGGTCGAAGGCGTCGGGGTCGAACGCGTCGCTCAGCGTGGTGACGGCATGGCACTCGCCGAGCCCACTCAGCTCGCGCAGCACCGGTAACGGATCGAAGCCGTCGGCAAAGGCCTCGGCGGACGGCGCGATGCGCAGCGCGTAGGCCGTCGGCCGTCCCTGGTCATCGGCGGCCGCCTCCGCCGCTGCGGGCTGCGCCCGAGCCTCGCCCATCAGCGCCAGGAACCGTGCCTGCAGCCGTGCGCTGGTGGCCAGCTGTCCGGCGTCGGGCTCGGGGTCGACCAGCAGCGTCTCGATGTGGTCGCGGGACTCCAGCACCAGACTGATCGCCTCGGGGCCGAGCGAGAGACGCGCGTTGCGGACCTCGTCGAAGAGGGTTTCCAGGTGATGCGTGAACGCCGAGAGGTGGTCGAAACCCACCATCCCCGCCGCCCCCTTGATGGTGTGCATGGCGCGAAACGCCAGGACGATCTGTTCGGCGTCGCCAGGCCGCACCTCGAGTTCGAGCAGGGCCGTCTCCAGCACCTGGAGATGCTCGTGGGCCTCGTCGCGAAAGACCGCTGCCGGATCAATCATCGCTCACCTCACACGGCTCGCCGGGTGCCGACAGTCGATGGCTGACTCCCAGACACGCCAGACACTCGCTGACCAGGGCGTTGCCCCCGGTCAGCGTCAGGCGACGGCCGATGCTTTCCAGCCGGGCCTGCAGCGCCAGCAGCCACTGGATACCGGCGCCATCCAGTTCGCGGACGGCGCTCACGTCCACCCGCCAGTCGCCGGCGGCCGGGTCGAGCGATCCGATGTCCCGCTCCAGCGCCGCGACGTCGTAGATGGTCAGCGCCGCCGGCGCCTGCCAGTCACGCGGGGTCGTCGTCTGTGCTTCCACCCTGCACCTCGCCTCAGGCCAGTTTCGCCACGGCCGCGAGCAGCACGTCGGGCTTGAAGGGCTTGACCAGCCAGGCCTTGGCACCGGCCGCCTTGCCTTCCTGCTTCTTGGCTTCCTCGGACTCGGTGGTCAGCATCAGCACCGGTGTGAAGCGGTAGGCCGGCTTCTGCTTGAGCTCACGCACGAAGCCGATACCGTCCAGGTTGGGCATGTTGACGTCGCAGACCACCAGGTTGAGCTTGCCGCCATCGAGCTTGTTCAGGGCATCGCGACCGTCGACGGCCTCGATCACCGAATGCCCGGCACCGCGCAGCGCCATGCCCACCACCTGGCGCACGGAAGCGGAATCGTCGACGACCAGAATCGTTTTGCTCATGGGTTCATCCCTCTCAGAAGAAAGTCAGTTCACTTGCCGTGTCTTGGGTCTCGTCCGGGGCGCCCGACTCGGTCGTCAGGACCCGGCGTTCGAAATCGGTGGTCGCGCGCCGGCTCATGCGCTCGCGCAGACTGGCCAGGCGTGCCGCCAGCGCGTCGCTCGGTTCGTCGACGGTCGGGCACAGCGCCGTGCCCAGGTCGTCCATCGCCTGGGTGGTGTGGTCCAGCACCTGACTGAGATGATCCTGGAATTGCAGCTTGACGATGACCTCGTTGACCTGGGCCTCGATGTCCGATCTGACGCGCATCAGTGCCTGGGCATCCTCGGCCATGCTCTCGGCCCGGCGGGTCACGTTGTGCGTCGCCTCGCCGATGGTGCGCTGGTTGTGCTCGCGGGACTCGCGGGACAGTTCGACGTTGCGCTGGACTTGCTCGACGACCGTCTGGATACGCCCGTTGACCCGGGCGACGGTATCGTGCACCTGATCGCCCGCCTCCGCGGAGCGGATCGCCAGGTTACGAACCTCGCCGGCGACCACCGCGAAGCCGCGCCCCGCCGCGCCCGCTCTCGCCGCTTCGATGGCGGCGTTGAGCGCCAGCAGCTTGATCTGCAGGGCGATGTCACGAATCTCCCCGGACAGCCCCACCAGGGCCGCGTTCTGTTCGGCCAGGTCGCCGATCAACTGCAGGGTCTCGGCATCCCGCACCGCGGAGGCGTCCAGTGACGCCCAGAGTTCCCCGAACGCCTGCTGCGTGGTGGCGGTCACCGCCTGCAGGGCGTGCTGCTTGGCCTGCATGTCGGTTTCGTCGCCGGCATTGAGCGCCACGTCGAGCTGCTGATGCATGGCATCGAAGTGACGCGCCAACGAGGTGACGGCCTCTTCCATGCTGCCGCGCCCGCCCTCGATGACGCTCGTCCACAGCGGGAGAAGCTCGGCCGTCGAGTCGACGAGCAGCCCCTGGCGGCGCAGGGTCTCGGCGGTCACCACGCCAAGCTCGCTACTCAACCGCTGACGCCCGGTACCGGGCAGACGCCGCCAGACCCGGCGGACGACGGCCGTCACCCCGACCACGACAACCGCCAACGGCACCGCCGCCGCCAGGGCGAGCAGCACGCGCCCCGTGGCCAGCAGCGCGGCGACGACCGGCAACAGGAGCAGCAAGGCGCCCAGCGCCAGCCCGGCACGGGCCAGTGTGCCTTGAAGCAGGGGAAGCGCGGCCGCCCCATCGTGTTTCGCGTGTCTCGCCATGTTTCCCAACCCCGTTCCTGCTCGTTGTGCTGTGTAGTTTCGGCATCGCGGTTGCCGGCGATTCCTTCCGGCGCCCGGAAGTGGAAGCCCCCCGACCGGCGCATCTTCCGGGGACAAGACTCCATCGGCACGATCCGTCGCCGATTTAGCGCTACAGGCATAATTCCCTAAGAAAAATGTGACCTGGCTCAACCTTTTTCGAATGAAACAATCCGTGACGAAAGCCTCACATAGCCTGACAATGGGCATTATCCGGGCAACTCACGGCCATTCGCTCAGCCCTGACGACCCGCTTTCCTTTATGCCTGACAAGCATTTACCGACAGCCGAAGCGATCGGGCCAGCGTCGCTCGACTTGATGTCGGTCACGGGATGACGTGGGAACGCCTCGTCGGCGCGAATGCTGGGATACACTGGAGGCAATGCCGGCCGTGGGGGTGTCATGGACAAGCGCAACCAGATCCATCTGTGGTACGTGATCGTGGCCTTCGTCATGGTCCTGCTGATCCAGGATGCCTACCTGGAGTGGCGCTCCCGGGAACCGATCCCCTACTCCGAGTTCACCCAGCGGCTCGAGGCCGGCGACATCGCCACGGTCAAGATCGGCAGCGAGCAGATCACCGGCACCTTCAAGACAGCGCAGGACGACGGGCGAACGGGCTTCACCACCAATCGTGTCGACCCGGCGCTGGCCGCGACGCTCGAGAAGTACAGCGTGACCTTCGACGGCACCCGCGAGAACACCTTCCTCAGCACCCTGCTGTCATGGCTGATTCCGGTGCTGTTCTTCTTCGCGCTGTGGTCGCTGGTGATCCGGCGCATGGCCAACGGTCAGGGGCTCGGCGGGATGATGACCCTGGGCAAGTCGAAGGCGAAGGTCTATGTCGAGACGGCGACCAAGGTGACCTTCGCCGACGTCGCCGGGGTCGACGAGGCCAAGGACGAGCTCAAGGAGGTGGTGGCCTTCCTGCGCGATCCGCAGCGCTACGGCCGGCTGGGCGCCCATGTCCCCAAGGGCATCCTGCTGGTGGGCCCGCCGGGTACCGGCAAGACGCTGCTGGCGCGGGCGGTGGCCGGCGAGGCGGGCGTCCCGTTCTTCTCGATCTCCGGCTCGGAGTTCGTCGAGATGTTCGTCGGCGTGGGCGCGGCCCGGGTCCGTGACCTGTTCGAGCAGGCCGGCAAGGCCAAGCCCTGCATCGTCTTCATCGACGAGCTGGATGCCCTGGGCCGGGCCCGCGGGCCGAACGCGATGGGCGGCCACGACGAGAAGGAGCAGACTCTCAACCAGTTGCTCACCGAACTCGACGGTTTCGACACCGCCTCGGGGATCGTCCTGCTCGCCGCCACCAACCGCCCGGAGATCCTCGATCCAGCGCTGCTGCGCGCCGGGCGCTTCGATCGCCAGGTGCTGGTCGACCGCCCCGAGCGGGCGGGTCGCAAGGCGATCCTCATGGTGCACATCGGCAAGATCCAGTCACTCGCCGAGGACGTCGACCTCGACCACCTGGCGGCGCTGACCCCGGGCTTCACCGGCGCCGACCTGGCCAACCTGGTCAACGAGGCGGCGTTGCTGGCGACCCGCCGCGAGGCGGATGCCGTGAGCATGGCCGACTTCACCAACGCCATCGAACGCATCGTCGCCGGCCTGGAGAAGAAGAGCCGGCTGCTCAACCCCCACGAGCGCGAGGTGGTCGCCCATCACGAGATGGGCCATGCCCTGGTCGCTGCCGCGCTGCCGGGCATGGACCCGGTGCACAAGGTCTCGATCATTCCGCGCGGGGTCGGCGCGCTGGGCTACACCATCCAGCGGCCCACCGAGGACCGCTTTCTGCAGACCACCCATGACCTGGAGAACCGCATGGCGGTGCTGATGGGCGGGCGTGCCGCCGAGCGGCTGATCTTCGACGAGATCTCCACCGGCGCCGCCGACGACCTGGCCAAGGTCACCGAGATCGCCCGCCACATGGTCACCCGCTTCGGCATGGCCGACGACGTCGAGCAGGTGGTCTACGAGGAGGACCGCCACGCCTTCCTCGGCGATAATTACGGCCTGGCCCAGCCGCGCAGCTACTCCGAGGCCACCGGCCGCGAGATCGATCTCGCCGTGCGAGGCCTGGTCGACGGCGCCTATCGCCAGGCGCTACGTGTCCTCGAAGCCGCCCTCGACGACCTGCGCGCCGGCGCCGCCCTGCTGCTCGAGCGCGAGACCCTCACCGCGCAGGACTTTCCGCCGATCCAGCCGATGCAGGGCCGGGACGGCGGCAAGCGTCACGCCCCGGCATCGGCCGGGCAGGCGACGAGCGCCACCTCGGCTCGCCGGTGAGCGGCCGGGGTTGCGACGCCGCCGGGGCGGCCGCATATCCCCGACGAACCCCCGATACGGACCCCGTCATGTCCCTCGACACCACCGCGCTCAACCGCCGGATGACCCATTTCGACGCCCACGAGGACTTCTGGCTGTTCGGCTATGGCTCGTTGATCTGGAAGGCCGACTTTGCCTATCTCGAGCGCTGCCCGGCACATATCGTTGGCTGGACCCGGCGCTTCTGGCAGGCCTCCCACGACCATCGCGGCACGCCCCAGGCACCGGGACGGGTGGCCACCCTGGTCGAGTCGCCGGGCGAGCACTGCCACGGCATGGCCTACCGGATCACCCCCGAGACGCTCGCTCCGCTCGATCATCGCGAGAAGAACGGCTATCGCCGCGTGGTGACCGAACTGCATCTCGACGACGGCACCACGCATGAAGGGCTCGTCTATATCGCCAGCGAGGACAACGCCGCCTTCGCCGGACCGGCCCCGGAGCCCGAGATCGCCCGGCTGATCGACACCGCCCGTGGGCCCAGCGGCGCCAACCGCGAGTATCTGCTGAAGCTCGCCGCGGCGCTGCGCGACATGGGCCACGAGGACGCCCATGTCTTCGCCCTCGAGTCGCTGCTGAGATAGCCACGGATTGTCTCACTCAATCCAGGGCAAATTACTGATTGTAAGAAATCACGAACTTTTCTTTGTGTTGATAACATGAGTTATATAGACACCCTGCTATAGCTGTCACCGTGTGCGGCATCGGGCAGAGGAGGCCCGCCAGGGAAGACGAGCCACGGATGGCTCGGCAACCAGGGACGACGGGCAGGACGCCCGGAAGCATCCAGGGATGGGCGAGCAGGATGCTCGCTGGAACTACCAGGGACGGACGGGCAGGACGCCCGGCAGCATCCAGGGATGGGCGAGCAGGATGCTCGCTGGAATTGCCAGGGATGGACGGGCAGGACGCCCGGCAGAATCCACGGATGGGCGAGCAGGATGCTCGCTGGAATTGCCAGGGATGGACGGGCAGGACGCCCGTGAGAAACGGCAAGGATAGGCAATGCTTCGGCAGTCCCTGATGACCTGCAATCGGGGCTGCCCCCATTCACCGGTCGCAGGCCAATGGGCCGCTGGCGAAACCGGTTCGTCGACGTTTTCCCCCATGAGCGCAGGGTGAAACTGGCACATTGTTAAATTTTGTGTTCTAGTGTAACCCCGTCTTCGCGATCAGGAGGATCGCGAGGCAAGCAAGGAAGCTTTCGGCCAGGATGGCCGTCCCGCCGCCAGGAAGGCGCGGGAAGGACACGATGTCCCTCGTCAGGAAAGACGACCTGTACAGACGATCCCTGCGTATGCGCCCTGCCATCATTGGCAGGGCGCTTTTTTTGGGGTCATCACACCTCGCCGGGGATCGCCGGGCTACTGCATCAGCGCACCCGCCGCGTCGTCGTCGAGGCGAAAGCCGGTGACGCCGATCTCGGCTTCCAGGGCCAGCAGGTAGTGGCGCAGGGCACGGCGCGTGGCCTGTTCGCGCAGGGTATGGCGGACGCGCTCGGCGACCGCCTCGAAGGGCAGCGGGCGAGCGTCGCGGCGCTCATCGATACACACCACGTGCCAGCCGTAACGCGAAGCCAGCGGTCGGTCGTGCAGGCCCTCGGGCAGGGTCTGCAGCGCGCGGTCGAGTTCGGCGACGGTCTGGCCCGGGGTGAGCCAACCCAGTTCGCCGCCGCTTTCCTTCGAGGGGCAGGCGGAGTGGTGCCGGGCCAGATCGGTGAAGCGCTCGGGGTTCTCGGCGAGTTCGTCGATCAACGCCATGCCCCGGCGGTAGCCGGCATCGCGACCCTCGGCGTCGTCCGGGGCCGCCGCCAGCAGGATGTGACGCACCGACAGCCGCGCCGGTTCGCCGAAGCGCTCGCGGTGGGCGTCGAAGTAACGCCGGCAGTCGGCATCGTCGGGCTCGGGAATCGGCAGCTCGTCTTCCAGCAGGGCGGCGACGGCGGCTTCGTCGTCACCGTCCAGGCCCAGCACCTGCGCCCGCTGGCGCAGCAGCTCGCGGATCACCAGGGCCCGCAGCGCCCCCTCGCGGGCATCGTCGGCGCTGTCGGCCGGGTGGTGCTGCATCTCGCGGGCGATCTCGGCTTCGTCGATGGCGACCTCGCCGACGCGGATCGGCGCGCCGCCGCCCGGCAGGGTTTCGATGGCAATCTGTTGCATGGTCATGATCTCGAATAGCTCTCAAGGCGTTGCTGACGGAGAGGCCGGGGACAGGGTGGAGCGAGGGTCTTTTGCCATGGATGGCAAAAGTAGCGCCCATGGAAGGGTTCACAGCGCCCTCGCGAAACCCTATCCCCGGCCCTCGTCCCGCGGCTCATGCCGATGAAGTCTTCAGGCCCGGCGCCGGACAATCTGATACCGCCGCCCCAGATACCCCAGCGGCGCGCTCCATACGTGCACCAACCGGGTAAAGGGGAAGATCAGCACGATGGTCAGCCCCAGCAGGATGTGCAGCCGGTAGATCCAGCCCACCCCGGCGAGGTGCGCGGCGGCGTCGCCCTTGAAGAAGACGATCGACTGCGCCCACTCGGCGAGCCGCAGCATCACGCCGCCGTCCAGGTGATGCACGGCCGAACCGATGGTGCCCAGCCCCAGCATGACCTGCACCAGCAGCAGACTCAGGATCAGGTTGTCGCTGACACTCGACGAGGCGCGCACCCGTGAGTCGAAGAACCGGCGGTGCAGCAGAATCACCCCGCCGATCAGACACAGGACGCCGGCCACCCCGCCGACCACGATGGCGACGAGTTGCTTGGTGCCGGCGGCCATGAAGGGCGCGTAGACCCAGTGCGGCGTCAGCAGCCCCACCAGGTGGCCGAAGAAGATCGTCAGCACCCCGATGTGGAAGAGATTGCTGCCCAGGCGCAGGCGCCGCCGCGAGAGCAACTGACTGGAGCCGGTCTTCCAGGTGTACTGACCGTGGTCGAAGCGCAGCAGGCTGCCGATCAGGAAGACGCTGCCGGCGAGATAGGGATACAGGCCGAACAACAGGGTATCGAGATAGTTCATGACGGCTCTCCGAATGACGCTGAGACGCTGACGGGATCGAGGATGCGCACCGCCTCCTGCGGCGTGGCGCGCTTGCGTTCGGCGAGGCGCCGGCCTTCGGCGGACTGCAGCGCGCAGTCCTCGTCGGAGGCGGCGGAGAAGCGCACCGCCTCCTCCTCCCAGACGGCGTCCAGCGCCGCCGGGGTATCGTCGCGGGGCTCCTGCTTCGCCGGTTCACGGTGGACGGCGACATCCCCCTCGGCGCCGATCAGCGCCAGCAGCGCCAGCGGCACCAGGGCGTGGCCGGCCTCGCGCTCCTCGAGCCGGGCGGCGAGCCGCGCCAGGATGTGACGGATCTCGCCCAGCCAGCGACCGATCTCGGCGTCGTCGCGGGTGGACAGGTACTCGAGGAACAGCGGCAGATGGTCGGGCAGCTCGCGGGCGTCGAGTTCGAAGCCGGCGGCACGGTACTCGGCGAGCAGGTCGACCATCGCCTGGCCGCGATCGCGGGATTCGCCGTGGACGTGCTCGAAGAGCAGCAGCGAGGTGGCCCGGCCCTTGTCGAACAACGCCACATAGTCGGCCTGCAGATCGAGCAGCGGCGTGGCGGCGAGCCGCCGGCACCAGCCGACTAGCGCCTCGCGCAGCGCCGCCGGCAGGCGGCGCTCGGCGAGGAATATCGCCACCAGCTCGTCGGCGGCGAGACGCAATTCGGCCTCGGGATAGTCGAGCAGCCGCGCCAGGGCGAGCAGGCTGCGGCGGGTGGTGTCAGTCACGGGCGGTCTCCTCGACGTGCGGATCGTAGACGTTCACCGGCTTGACCAGGGTGGTGGTCTGCTTGCGGCCACCGAACAGGCTGGTCTCGTTGTCACCACCCTGGCAGCCGTTGCCGAAGCTGAAGCCGCAGCCGCCGCGCTCGGGGAAGGCCTCGCGGGCCAGTTCGCGGTGACTGGTGGGTACCACGAAGCGGTCTTCGTAGTCGGCGATCGCCAGGTAGCGGTACATCGCCTCGACCTGGGCTTCGCTGAGCCCCACGGCGTCGAGCACGGCCTGGTTCGCCTCGCCGTCGACGTGCTTGCCGCGCATGTAGACGCGCATCGCCATCAGCCGCTTGAGCGCCAGCACCACGGGGCCCTCGTCGCCGGCGGTGAGCAGGTTGGCCAGATACTGGACCGGGATGCGCAGCGACTCGATCTTCGGCAGCACGCCGTCGTCCTCGATGTGCCCGGCTTCGGCCGCCGACTGGATCGGCGACAGCGGCGGCACGTACCAGACCATCGGCAGGGTGCGATACTCCGGGTGCAGCGGCAGCGCCAACTGCCAGTCCATGGCCAGCTTGTAGACCGGCGAGGCCTGGGCGGCCTGGATCACGTTGTCGGGGATGCCGTCACGCCGCGCCTGGGCGATCACCTCGGGGTCGTTGGGGTCGAGGAAGATCTCGCACTGGCGACGGTAGAGGTCGCGCTCGTCGGCGGAGGCGGCGACCTCCTCGATGCGGTCGGCGTCGTAGAGCAGCACGCCCAGGTAGCGGATGCGCCCCACGCAGGTCTCGGAGCACACCGTCGGCTGGCCGGCCTCGATGCGCGGATAACAGAAGATGCACTTCTCGGACTTGCCGGACTTCCAGTTGTAGTAGATCTTCTTGTACGGGCAGCCGGAGACGCACATCCGCCAGCCGCGGCACTTGTCCTGGTCGATCAGCACGATGCCGTCCTCCTCGCGCTTGTAGATCGCACCACTCGGGCACGACGCCACGCACGCCGGGTTGAGGCAGTGCTCGCACAGCCGCGGCAGGTACATCATGAAGGTGTTCTCGAACTGGCCGTAGATATCGGCCTCGATCTGCGCGAAGTTGGCGTCGCGCCGCCGCTTGGCGAACTCGGTGCCGAGGATCTCCTCCCAGTTGGGCCCCCATTCGATGGTCTTCATGCGTTCGCCGGAGATCAGCGAGCGCGGCCGGGCGATGGGCTGGTGCTGGCCCTGCTTGGCGGTGTGCAGGTGCTGGTAGTCGAAGGTGAACGGCTCGTAGTAGTCGTCGATCTCCGGCAGGTCGGGGTTGGCGAAGATGTTCGCCAGCACCCGCCACTTGCCGCCGATGCGCGGCTCGATGTGGCCATCCTTGCGGCGCAGCCAGCCACCCTTCCACTTGGCCTGGTTCTCCCACTCCTTGGGGTAGCCGATGCCGGGCTTGGTCTCGACGTTGTTGAACCAGGCATACTCGACGCCTTCACGGCTGGTCCAGACGTTCTTGCAGGTGACCGAGCAGGTATGACAGCCGATGCACTTGTCGAGGTTGAGCACCATGCCGACCTGGGAACGAATCTTCATTTCACGGCCTCCTGTTCGTAGTCGTTGCCTTCGCCGTCCAGCCAGTCGACCCGCTTCATCTTGCGCACGACGACGAACTCGTCACGGTTGGAACCCACGGTGCCGTAGTAGTTGAAACCGTAGGCCAGCTGACCGTAGCCGCCGATCATGTGGGTCGGCTTGGGGCAGATGCGGGTCACCGAGTTGTGGATACCGCCGCGGGTGCCGGAAATCTCCGAACCGGGAATGTTCACCAGCCGCTCCTGGGCGTGGTACATCATCGCCATGCCGGTCTTGACCCGCTGGCTGACCACCGCACGGGCGGTGATCGCGCCGTTGGCGTTGTAGAGTTCCAGCCAGTCGTTGTCCTCGACGCCGATGGCGCGGGCGTCCTCCTCGGAGAGCCAGACGATCGGCCCGCCGCGGGACAGGGTCTGCATCAGCAGGTTGTCCGAGTAGGTGGAGTGGATGCCCCACTTCTGGTGCGGGGTGATCCAGTTGAGCGCGATCTCCGGGTTGCCGTTGGACTTGGGCGCATGGACACTGGCCACCGCCTTGGTGTCGATCGGCGGGCGGTAGGCCAGCAGGCTCTCGCCGAAGGCGCGCATCCAGGGGTGATCCTGGTAGAGCTGCTGGCGGCCGCTGACGGTGCGCCAGGGGATCAGCTCGTGGACGTTGGTGTAGCCGGCGTTGTAGGAAACGTGCTCGTCCTCGAGCCCCGACCAGGTGGGGCTGGAGATGATCTTGCGCGGCTGGGCGACCACGTCGCGGAAGCGGATCTTCTCCTCCTCCTTGGGCCGCGCCAGATGGGTGTGATCGCGCCCGGTCACCTTCGACAGCGACTCCCAGGCGCGCACCGCCACCTGACCGTTGGTCTCCGGGGCCAGCGAGAGGATGGTCTCGGCGGCGTCGATGGCGCTCTCGATGCACGGGCGGCCCTTGGCGGCGCCGTCGAGCTTGCGGCGATTGAGCCGGCCGAGCAGTTCCACTTCCTTGTCGGTCGTCCAGTTGATGCCCTTGCTGCCGTTGCCCAGCGCCTCGAGCGCCGGCCCCAGCGAGGTGAACCGCTCATAGGTGGCCGGGTAGTCGCGCTTGACCTCGACCAGGCTGGGCATGGTCTTGCCGGGGATCGGCTCGCACTCGCCGCGCTTCCAGTCCTTGACGTCGAGCTGGGCGAGCTCCCCCGGGGAATCGTGCTGCAGCGGCAGGGTGACCAGGTCGGTCTCCTCGCCGAGATGTCCCGGGCAGACCCGCGAGAATGCCTTGGCGATGCCCTTGTAGATCTCCCAGTCGCTGCGCGATTCCCAGGCCGGGTCGGTGGCCGCGGTCAGCGGGTGGATGAACGGGTGCATGTCCGAGGTGTTGAGGTCGTCCTTCTCGTACCAGGTCGCGGTGGGCAGCACGATGTCCGAGTACAGGCAGGTAGTGGACATGCGGAAGTCCAGGGTCACCAGCAGGTCGAGCTTGCCCTCGGCGGCCTCGTCGCGCCACGCCACCTCCTCGGGCTTGACGCCGTCCATGCTGCCCAGGTCCTTGCCCTGCACGCCGTGGTTGGCGCCCAGCAGGTACTTGAGCAGGTAGTCGTGGCCCTTGCCGGAGCTGCCCAGCAGGTTGGAGCGCCAGATGAACAGGTTGCGCGGGAAGTTCTGCGGGTCGTCCGGGTCCTCGGCGGCGAAGGCAAGCTTGCCCGCCTTGAGCTGCTGCACGGCGTAGTCCCTGGTGGACAGGCCCGCCGCCTCGGCGGCCGCGGCCAGGCGCAGCGGATTGGTGCCGAGCTGCGGCGCCGATGGCAGCCAGCCCATGCGCTCGGCGCGCACGTTGTAGTCGATCAGGCTGCCGCCGTACTGCCTGGGATCGGCTAGCGGCGAGAGGATCTCCTGGATCTCGAGCTTCTCGTAGCGCCACTGGCTGGAGTGGTTGTAGAAGAACGAGGTGCCGTTCATCTGGCGCGGCGGCCGCGTCCAGTCGAGGCCGAAGGCCAGCGGCAGCCAGCCGGTCTGCGGGCGCAGCTTCTCCTGGCCGACGTAATGCGCCCAGCCGCCGCCGCTCTGGCCCACGCAGCCACACAGGATGAGCATGTTGATCAGCCCGCGATAGCTCATGTCCATGTGGTACCAGTGGTTCATCCCGGCGCCGACGATGATCATGCTGCGGCCATGGGTCCTGGACGCGTTGTCGGCGAATTCGCGGGCAATACGCAGGCACTGCGCGGCGGGCACGCCGGTGATCTGCTCCTGCCAGGCCGGGGTGTAGGGGCGCACCTGGTCGTAGGCGGTGGCGCCGTCGTCCGCCACGCCCTCGTTACCGCTGAAACCGCGGTCGATGCCGTAGTTGGCGCAGGTCAGGTCGAACACCGTGACCGCCAGCACCGTGCTGCCGTCGCCACGGGTCAGGCGCTTGACCGGCAGGTTGTGGTGGAGCACGTCATCACCGGCGACGTGGGCGAAGTGTTCGTGCTCGATGCCGCCGAAGTAGGGAAAGGCGACCCGTGCCACGGCATCGTGGTGCTCGGCGAGGGTGAGCAGCGGCTCGATCTCGCGGCCCTCGGCGTCCAGCGGCTCGAGGTTCCACTTGCCCCGGTCGGCCTCGACGCCGTCCTGGCCCCAGCGGAAACCGATCGAGCCACGCGGCACCACCAGCCGGTCGCTCGTGACGTCCCAGGCGACGGTCTTCCACTCGGGGTTGTTGGCCTGGCCGAGGGCCTCGCTGAAGTCGCTGGCGCGCAACTGGCGCCCGGGGACGTAGCTGCCGTCCTCGCGGGGCTCGAGCTCGACCAGCATCGGCATGTCGGTGTAGCGGCGCACGTAGTCGGTGAAGTAGGGATCCTGGCGCTCGAGGTGGAACTCCTTGAGGATCACGTGGCCCATGGCCATCGCCAGCGCGGCGTCGGTGCCCTGCTTAGCGGACAGCCACTCGTCGGCGAGCTTGGCCACCTCGGCATAGTCCGGGGTGATGGCGACGGTCTTGGTGCCCTTGTAGCGCACCTCGGTGAAGAAGTGGGCGTCCGGGGTGCGGGTCTGGGGCACGTTGGAGCCCCAGGCGATCAGGTAGCCCGAGTTGTACCAGTCGGCGGATTCCGGCACGTCGGTCTGCTCACCCCAGGTCATCGGCGAGGCCGGCGGCAGGTCGCAGTACCAGTCGTAGAACGACAGGCAGACCCCGCCGATCAGCGACAGGTAGCGGGCCCCGGCGGCGTAGCTGACCATCGACATGGCGGGGATCGGCGAGAAGCCGATGATCCGGTCCGGGCCGTACTGCTTGGCGGTATAAACGTTGGAGGCGGCGATCAACGTCTCCATCTCTTCCCAGTCGGCACGCACGAAGCCGCCCAGACCGCGGGCCTTCTTGTAGCGTGCCGCCTTCGCCGGGTCCTCGACGATCGACGCCCAGGCGTCGACCGGGTCGGCGTGCTCGGCGAGCGCCTCGCGCCACAGCGCCAGCAGCGGCTTACGGATCAAGGGGTACTTGAGCCGGTTGGCGCTGTACAGGTACCAGGAGTAGCTGGCCCCGCGCGGGCAGCCGCGCGGCTCGTGGTTGGGCAGATCCGGCCGGGTGCGCGGGTAGTCGGTCTGCTGGGTCTCCCAGGTGACCAGGCCGTTCTTGACGTAGATCTTCCAGCTGCACGAACCGGTGCAGTTCACGCCATGGGTGGAGCGCACGATCTTGTCGTGCTGCCAGCGGGCCCGATAGCCGTCCTCCCAGTCGCGGGTCTCGTCGCGGGTCTCGCCGTGGCCCTCGGCGAAGTGTTCGGGGCGGCGGGTCAGGTATTTCAGACGGTCCAGAAAATGACTCATGGGATTTTTCTCCTCAACGGCGCGGGTTCATGACGACGCGGTCTGTGCCGGCGTCGCCCGCCCGGGCTCCTGAAAACGGATCTCGGCGTTGGCGCGGGTGTAGTAGAACCAGGTCAGGGCCACGCAGATCGCGTAGAAGGCGATGAAGCCGTACAGCGCCAGCTCGGCCCCGCCGGTCAGGGCGATGGAGCTGCCGAAGGTCTTGGGAATGAAGAAGGCACCGTAGGCGGCGATCGCCGAGGTGAAGCCGATGGTCGCCGCGGATTCCTTGTCGCTCTGCTGGCGCTGCGCCGCGGCGTCGAGTGACGGCATCAGTCGCGCCACTTCCTGGCGGAAGATCTCGGGGATCATCTGGAAGGTGCTGGCGTTGCCCACCCCGGTGAAGAAGAACAGCAGCAGGAACATGGCGAAGAAGCCCCAGAACGCACCCGGCTGGTCCTTGATGCCGAGGAAGAACAGCACCCCGGCCACGCAGACGATCATCGCCGCGAACACCCACAGGGTGACCCGGGCACCGCCGAAGCGGTCCGAGATCCAGCCGGTGCCGGCGCGGGACAGCGCGCCCACCAGCGGCCCCAGGAAGGCGAACTGCAGCACGTCGACCTCGGGGAACTGGTTGGAAGCCAGCAGCGGGAAGCCCGCGGAGTAGCCGATGAAGCTGCCGAAGGTGCCAGTGTAGAGCACGCACATCAGCCAGTTGTGCTTGCGCTTGAAGATCACCGCCTGATCCTTGAACGAGGACCGGGCACTGGCGATGTCGTTCATGCCGAACCAGGCCGCCACCGCGCCGATCAGGATGAACGGCACCCACACGAAGCCGGCGTTCTGCAGCCACAGGCGCTGACCGTCGTCGAGGGCCTGCGGCTCGCCGCCCAGCGCGCCGAACACCCCGGCGGTGATCGCCAGCGGAATCAGGAACTGCATGACGCTGACGCCCAGGTTGCCCAGGCCGGCGTTGAGCGCCAGGGCGTTGCCCTTCTCGCGCTTGGGATAGAAGAACGAGATGTTGGCCATGCTCGAGGCGAAGTTGCCGCCACCGAAGCCGCACAGCAGTGCCAGGATCAGCATCACCAGGTAGGGGGTCTCGGGATTCTGCACGGCGAAGCCGATCCACAGCGCCGGCAGCGCCAGCGAGGCGGTGGACAGCGCGGTGAAGCGCCGCCCGCCGACGATCGGCACCATGAAGCTGTAGAAGATGCGCAGCGTGGCGCCGGACAGCCCCGGCAGCGCGGCCAGCCAGAACAGCTGGTTGGAGGTGTAGTCGAAGCCCACCTGGGGCAGCTTGGCGACCACCACCGACCAGACCATCCACACTGCGAAGGCCAGCAGCAGGTTGGGGATCGAGATCCACAGGTTGCGGGTGGCGATGCGCCTGCCCTTCTCGGCCCAGAAGTCCGGGTCCTCGGGGCGCCAGTCCTGGAGCACGAAGCGGCTGGGGGTGGACAGCTCCGGCAGATCGCGGACCTCGCGGCCGTCCCGCCATTCCTCACGGCTGGCGCGCAGGATCGCGTAATGCATCCACGCCAGCGCCGCGCCGGAGACCAGCAGCAGCAGCATGAAACAGCTCTGCCAGATGCCCACCACGTCGTTGAGCATGCCGAAGGTCAGCGGCAGGAAGAAGCCGCCCAGACCGCCGATCATGCCCACCACGCCGCCCACCGCGCCGACGTGCTGCGGGTAGTAGCTGGGGATGTGCTTGAACACCGCCGCCTTGCCCAGCGACATGAAGAAGCCCAGCACCATGATCAGCGCGACGAAGCCGATCAGGTTCATGGCGAACGAGAACTCCAGCGTGCCGTCGACGCCCTGCACGCGGTAATGGGTCGGCGGGTAGCTGAGCAGGAAGGTGCAGACCACCGAGGCGATCAGCGTGGCGTACATCACCCGCCGCGCGCCGTAGCGATCGGAGAGCCAGCCGCCGAGGATGCGAAACAGCGACGCCGGGATGGTGTACAGTGCGGCGACGATACCCGCGGCGGTGATGCTCAGGCCGTAGACCTCGACCAGGTAGTGCGGTAGCCACAGCGCCAGGGCGACGAAGCCGCCGAAGACGAAGAAGTAGTACAGCGAGAAGCGCCACACCCGCAGTTCGACCAGCGGCGCCAGTTGCTGCTTGAGCGGCACGGCGTCGGTGCGACGCTGGGCGCTCTGCGGGTCGGTACGCGCCAGCAGCAGGAAGGCCACGCCCATCGCCGCCATGACCGTGGCGTAGACCAGGGCCGCGCCCTGCCAGCCCAGCGCCAGCAGCAGGAAGGGCGCGCCGAAGTTGGTCACCGCCGCGCCGACGTTGCCGGCGCCGAAGATGCCCAGTGCGGTACCCTGGCGCTCGGGCTCGAACCACGCCGAGGTGTAGGCCACGCCGACGATGAACGAGCCGCCGGCCAGGCCGATGCCCAGGGCGCCGAGCAGCAGCAGGGGGTAGCTGGTGGCGAAGGTCAGCAGATAGACACAGCCGGCGGTGGCCAGCATCAGCAGGCTGAACACCCAGCGCCCGCCGAAGCGGTCGGTGAGGATGCCCAGGAACAGTCGGCTGATCGACCCGGTGAGCACCGGTGTCGCCATCAGCAGGCCGAGCTGGGTGTCCGACAGGGCGAACTCCTGCTTGATCTGCAGACCGAGAATGGAAAACAGCGTCCACACCGCGAAGCAGGCGGTGAAGGCGACCGTCGAGAGTCCCAGGGCGCGATTCTGTTCGCGTCTCGCCGGGTTGTGGTCGTTGGCCATGGTCGTCCCCTCTGGCTCGGTGAAACCTCACGAGGAGCGCCATTCCAGAAGCGGGATGAAGGCTTGCCGCGGCAGACCCCACCGTCACCCGTGAGGCTCTGGAAGGAGCTCTGAGCGGACCTTGCTATAGTGGGCCGGGAGGCCCGTTGACCTGGATCAAGACGCCCCGGGCGGTCATCACCGACCCTGGCGGGGACTACCTCTTTCGAGGTAGCCGGCAGATTTCGACAAGCCACTGATTCGACGCCTCTTTTTTCCAGCCGCCCGGGGAGACGCGAGGGGCGGGGACAGAGGCGATTCATTGGAGGTAGGCAGCGCCCGACAGCCCATGGCCCACGCGATTACCCGTTCCCTGACCTTCCGCGCCGGCCTGGCGATGGCCGGCATCGTGCTGCTGGCGCTGACCAGCATGCTCGGCTCGATCGTCATCGCCGAGACCGCCAGCGGCGACGCGGCGGCGATCAACCAGGCCGGCGCCCTGCGCATGCAGGCCTACCGGCTGCTCGCCACGCGCCTGCAGTCCGGAGCCACGCCCGGGCAGCCGGCGGCGCAGATCGCCGCACTCGACCGCAGCCTGACCTCGCCGGTGATCACCGAACGCCTGCCGGACGACCGACAGCACCCGTTGACCCGGCAGTACCGCTCGGTCGTCGAGCAGTGGCGCGACCGGCTGCGTCCGCTGATGCAGGACGCATCGACTCCGCCGTCGATCGCCACCCGCCGGATCGGCGGCTTCGTCGATCAGGTCGACCGGCTGGTCGGTCAACTGCAGCGCGAGGCGGAGTCGCGCATCCAGCTGCTGCGCCTGTTTCAGGGCGTCATCCTGTTTCTGACGCTGGGCCTGGTGTTCCTGACCATGTACAAGCTGGCCACCGAGGTGATGCCGCCGCTACGCGACCTGCTCAAGGTGGTCGACCGCTCGCGGCGCGGCGACTTCGCCGGGCGCACCCACTACACCGCCGGCGACGAACTGGGCCTGCTGTCGCGCACCATCAACCAGATGAACGAGAGCCTGTCGCAGATCTATGGCGAACTCGAGGCACGGGTCGAGGCCAAGACCGCCGAGCTCCAGCGCAGCAACGAGACGCTCAACCTGCTCTATCAAACGGCCCGCCAGCTCAACGGGGCCCCCGCCGGCGACGCCAGGTATCGCCGCGTGCTCGAGCAGCTCGCCGCGGTCTCCGGGCTGGGGCCGATCACCCTGTGCCTGGCCCAGGCCGATGCCGAGCGCGCCTACCTGCGCCTGTCCACCCAGCCCGGCGACTGTCCCGACTTCTGCCGGGCGCCGGCCTGCAAGCCCTGCCTCGACGGCAGCGATGACACCGCTCCCTGGGTGTACCGGGTGCCGGTGAGCGAGGCCGGGCGCGAGTTCGGCGTGCTGTTGCTGCAGTATCCCCCCGACTCCCCGCCCCGGCGCTGGCAGCGCGACCTGGTGGAGACCATCGCCGGGCTGATCGGCACCTCGATCTCGCTGGCCCAGGGCTACGCCGAGCAACGCCGCCTGGCGCTGATGGACGAGCGCGCGGTGATCGCCCGCGAACTTCACGACTCGCTGGCCCAGGCGCTCTCCTATCTGAAGATCCAGGTCGCTCGCCTCCAGGCCCAGGCGCGTCGCACCGGCTCCGATGCCGACACCGAGGCGATCGTCGACGAACTGCGCGAGGGCCTCAACGCCGCCTACCGGCAACTGCGCGAACTGCTCAATACGTTCCGCCTGAAGATGAACGAACCGGGGCTGGAAGCCGCCCTGGAAGAGACGGTGCGCGAATTCGAGCGCCGCGGCGAGCCGATGATCCACCTCGCTTACCGCCTCGGCCATTGCCCGCTGTCACCCAACGAGGAAGTGCACACGCTGCAGATCGTCCGTGAGGCGTTGTCCAACGTCGTCCACCATGCCCGGGCGAGCCACTGCGAAGTCAGTCTGGCCACCGACGACCAGGGGCAGGTGGCGGTGAGCGTTCGCGACGACGGGGTCGGTTTCGGCGGGCAGGACAGCCAGCCCAACCACTACGGCACCATCATCATGCGCGAGCGCGCCGCGAGCCTGAACGGCCGGCTAGAGCTGCGCGAGCCCCCCGGGGGCGGCACCGAGGTGCATCTTTGCTTCACGCCGCAACTCCACCAGAAAGCCACTGCCCTGCCACTGCCGGGAGATGTCCGATGACCCCTGCGATCCTGATCGTCGACGACCATCCGCTGTTTCGCCGCGGCGTGCGCCAGTTGCTCGAGATGGACCCGGCCCTAGCGGTCGCCGGCGAGGCCGCCGACGGCGAGGCGGCGCTCGAGGCCGCCGTGCGCCTGGAACCGGCATTGATCCTGATGGACATGAACATGGCCCGGCTGGATGGCCTGGGCGCGCTGAAGGCCCTGCGCGAGGCCGGCATCGAATCACGCATCGTCATGCTCACCGTCTCCGATGCCGAGGAGGACGTGGTCGCCGCCCTGCGCGCCGGCGCCGATGGCTACCTGCTCAAGGACATGGAGCCCGAGGACCTGCTGGCGGCGATCAAGGAGGCCGCCGAGGGCCAGATGGCGATCAGCCCGCGACTCGCCGGCCTGCTGGCGCGGGCCCTGAGCGGCCCGCGTGCGGCACCGGGCGAAGACGTGCTGGCCTCGCTGACCGCCCGCGAGGGCGAGATCCTGCGCGCCCTGGCCCGCGGCATGAGCAACAAGCTGATCGCCCGCCGGCTGACGATCAGCGAGGGCACGGTCAAGGTCCACGTCAGGAACCTGCTCAAGAAGCTCGGTCTGCGCTCGCGGGTCGAGGCCGCGGTCTGGGCGGTCAACCACGACCTGGGCTGACCGGTCATCGCCTCAGCCATCGCCGCCGTCGGCCCGGGCCCGCACCAGCACCGGCGCGTAGCGTGCCAGGTAGAGGGCGAACGCCAGGCACCAGGCGAACACGGCGAGGTCCAGCGCAACGGGCAGGCTCTGCGGCCAGAGGGCCGGCAACAGGGCGCGCGCGACACCGGCCAACAGCATCAGTGCCAGGGCCGTGCCAATGCCCCGTGGCGCGACGATCGGCCGCCCGGTATGCCCCAGCGCCACCCGCGCCATCATCGCCAGCATCATGCTGGCCATGCCGCCCACGGTCAGCGCATGAACCGCCAGCGACAGGCTCACGATATGCCAGGCCGCCAGCGCCCACATCGACAGCCCCAGGCAGACGAAGCCATAGCTCAGGTGCAGGCTCCACAGCAGCGGATCGCGCCAGCCGTGCCAACCCGCCCAGCGCAGCCAGCGCACGAGATTGGCGAGCGCCGCCACCCCGGCGACCACGCCCCCGATGCCGGCCGGTACCTCGCCCCCCAAGAGGGCGGCCAGTTGCAGGCCAACCAACGCCGCGGCGCCACCGATCGCCAGCGCCTCCAGCACCACCGGCCGGCTCGCCTGGGACAAGCCGAGCCGCCGTGCGGTGAAGAAGGGGATCACCCGGCCGCCGAGGATCACCATCAGCAGCGTGATCAACAACACGGCCAGGTGCTCGCCACCGCCCAGCAGTTCCGGCGCGGCGCCATACAGCGCCAGGTGCGTGGCCAGGTTGGCCACGGCGAGCAGCGCGAGTACCGGCACGAAGATCAGGTTGCGCCACTGGCGGCAACGGATCACCGGCCGGGCCAGCAGCACCGCGGCGAGCGGCAGGAAGGCGATATCGACGACCGCCACGCCCACCGCCGGCATTCCCTGGGGGAAGGCAATCAACAGCCGCGCCGCCAGCCAGAGGGCGGCGAGCCCCAGCAGCGGCAACCCGGCGATCCCCGGCTGTCCGGTCCAGTTCCGTACCGCGGTGAGCAGAAACCCCACCACCACCGCCGCGGCGAAACCGAACAGCATCTCGTGCGGGTGCCACCACATCAGCCCGCCGTAGGGAGCGAGCACCACATAGCCGTTCCACACGCCGCCCCAGACCAGCATCGCCAGCAGCGCGAACGTCGCAGCAAGCAGAAAGAAGGGACGAAACGCCAATCGCCATAGCGGCGCCCGATGGGTCAGTTGCCTGGACAGCGACATCACTCGATCCTCCGCACGGTTTTCTTCACTACGGCAATCTGCGTGCCAGCCATCGATCGTGCTGAAATCCCCGCCAGGCAGGGCGTACAGCGGGCCGGGGGCAACGTTGAGGATCAAAATGACAATAAAATTCGAGTCGATAAGACAATGGCGGACAAAGGCTGTCGGAATGACACGCAACACCTGACTCGCTGGCCGCCATCGTGACTTGATTCACATCAAGCCGGCCGCAGATCGCCCGCCGTCTTCGGCGGTGCAGCAACCACCAATAAAACGACAAACCATTGTTTTAAAAAGATTAAATGAAGTGTTTCGGGGCAGCCTTGCGGCCCTGCAAGGCGCTGAAGAAAACACCGTTTCCGCCGATAATCTTGTAACATCGCTTTCGAAACGTCGTTACCGGGCCCCCCATGGACATCCTCAATCTGATCTTCCTGTTGACGCTGGCGGTCGCCGCCAGTCGTCCGCTCGCCAACCTCATCCCCCTGCCGCTGCCGATCCTGCAGATCCTGATGGGCAGTGTGCTGGCCCTGCCGCCGCTGGGCATGACGGTGGAGCTGGACCCGGAGATCTTCATGATGCTGTTCATTCCGCCGCTGCTGTTCTATGACGGCTGGAAGATCCCCAAGAAGGAGTTCACCGAGTACGGCGGCCAGATCGCCGCCATGTCGCTGCTGCTGGTGCTGCTCACGGTGGCCGTGGTCGGCTACGTCATCCACTGGCTACTGCCGACGATCCCGATGGCCGCCAGCTTCGCCCTGGCGGCCATCCTCTCGCCCACCGACGCCCTGGCGGTGATCGCCATCGCCCAGGGTCGCCTGCCGCGCCACATGGCGCATCAGCTCGAGGGCGAGGCGATGATGAACGACGCCACCGGCCTGGTGTCGTTCAAGTTCGCCATCGCCGCCGCCGTCACCGGCAGCTTCTCGCTGCTCACCGTCTCCGGGGAATTCCTGGTGGTGGCGCTGGGCGGGCTGTTGATCGGCGGCGGGCTGAGCTGGCTGGTGGGCAAGTTCAAGCAGTGGATGACCGCCCGCCACCTCTACGATTCGGCCACCTACGTGGTCACCATCCTGCTGCTGCCGTTCGCGGCGTTCTTCCTCGCCGAGCACGCCGGCATGTCGGGGATCCTGTCCGCGGTGGCCGCCGGCATGGTGCAGAGCCGCGTCGACATGCTGCCGGTCAAGACCAGCACGCGCATCCTCAACCGCAGCATCTGGGAGATGCTCGACTTCTGCTTCAACGGCGCGGTGTTCCTGCTGCTGGGCCTGCAGTTCCCGGGCATCGTCGAGCGCGTCTGGTCATCCGCCGGCCCGCAGGAGCTGGGCATCGTCACGCTGAGCGGCTATGCCCTGGCGCTGATGGGCGTGCTGCTGGTGATCCGCTTCGCCTTCGTCTACGTCTACCACTGGGCCGAGGAGCGCATTCTCCGGCTGCGCGGCAAGTCCGCCGAGAGCCAGCCGCGCCTGCTGGTCACGGCACTGAGCTCGGTGGCCGGCGTGCGCGGCGCGATCACCCTGGCGGGCGTGCTCTCGGTGCCGCTGCTGATCAACGGCGCACCCTTCCCGGGCCGCGACCTGATGATCTTCATCGCCGCGGCGGTGATCATCCTGTCGCTGCTGATCGGCGCGCTGGGGGTGCCCTATTTCATGCGCTTCCTGTCGCTCGACGACCTGGCTCAGCACGAACGCGAACTGGTTCGCGCCCGCCAGGCGGCCACCCAGTCCGCCCTCGACTGGCTGGAGAACCGGGCGGCCGCGACCGACGAAGAAGAAGCCGAACTGCATCGCTCGATCGCCGCGCATCTCATCGAATCCTACCGCCAGGAACTCCAGGCGATGACCCTGGAGCGCGATGAACGCGCCGAGCAGGCGCGCCGTCACCATACCCTGGAAACCGAGCTGCGCCGCCAGGCGATCGCCGTGCAGCGTCAGGAACTCTACCGCCTGCGCAAGCGCCGCCGCATCGACGAACCGATGCTGCAGACGCTGATCCGCGAGCTCGACTACGAGGAAGCGTCCCTGTCGTGACGCCGGGCGCGACGACCGGCAACGGTGCCGAGCGGATATCCCGCCCCGCACCGCTGCCGGTCATCACGCCCTTTCGCAAGCCCCCGGGTAGGCTATGGTTGTCAGTGACGACACCAAGAAGAACAGCGTTCGACATTCCGGGAGGCCTCGTGACCGCACCAGATGCATCTGTCACCGTGTTCTACGATGAGCGGGTTCTGGCCCACCAGCCCGACGGCAACGTGCCGCTGCTCTCCTCGCGCCTGGACCGCCACCTGCGCCAGATTCTCTCGAGCCTCGACGTCACCTGGCAGTATCCGGAGCATCCGGGGCGGCTGACCGTCATCAGGCAGTTGCTGGACAGCGAGCCGATCGCCGGGGTGACGTTCGAGACCGGCCAGGCCGCCACCCGCGAACAGCTCTGCCGGGTGCATACCTCCTCCTACGTCGCCAACATCCTCGAGCTGCGCGGCAAGAGCGCCTGGCTGGACGTCGACACCACCGCGGTCTCGCCGGGCAGCGCCGAGGCCGCCGAAGTCGCCGCCGGCACCGCCATCGCCGCGGTGGAAGCCGTCGTCGCGGGGCGCACCGCCAGCGCCTTCGCCCTGGTCCGCCCGCCCGGCCACCATGCCGAGCCGGTCCGCGCACGCGGCTTCTGCCTGTTCAACAACGTGGCGGTGGCCGCCGCCCACGCCCGCGCCGAGCTGGGCTGCGAACGGGTGCTGATCGTCGACTGGGACGCCCACCACGGCAACGGTACCCAGGAGATCTTCTGGGCCGATCCCAGCGTGCTGTTCTTCGACATCCACCGCGCCCCGCCCTACTTCCCCGGCTCCGGCCGGCTCGAGGAGGTCGGCGTGGGACTGGGCGAAGGCACCACCGTCAACGTACCGCTGCCCGCCGGCGCCGGGGACGCGGCCTTTCTCAAGGCCTTCGACGAGATCCTCGCCCCCGCCGCCGAGTGGTTCCGGCCCGACCTGATCCTGGTCTCGGCGGGCTTCGACCCGCACTGGAACGACCTGGCCCTGAACGTCACCTACGAAGGCTTCGGCGCGCTGACCGGCCGGTTGCAGGCACTGGCCCGGCGCCACTGCCAGGGACGGCTGGCCTTCGTGCTGGAGGGCGGCTACAACCTGACCTCGCTGCCACGCGGGGTGCACGCCGTGCTCGAGGTCCTCGCCGGTGGCGAGCCGCCGACGCCGGGAATCAGCGGCGTCGCCGAGGTCGCCGCCGCCGCGGCCTATCACCGCGATGCCTTTATCGCCCCCGACGAGTGAACCAAAACGCGGGGGAGCGACTCAGAGCGAGAGTCGGCCCGTGGCCGCCCCTCTCCCGGTCAGAGACCACTAGAATGCCCCATCCGAGACGGCTCGCGTTGCCATCGCCCCCTGCCGACGCCAGAGGTGTTGGCGCGTCTTCACGGCGCCGTGCCATGGTGACCGTCGACCATGCCGACTGACCGGCTGGCGCGCCTTCTCGCGTGGCGGGCCCACTTTCGGGGTCGCTTGCGATACGCGGTGCCCATGTTCATCGGCCTGGCCTTGTTCGGGCTGGCCCTGGTGTTCATTCACCGCGAATTGGCGCAGTTCGACCTGCGGACGATTCAGCGACAACTCGCCGCCCAGTCGCCCACGGCCCTGCTGTTGGCCCTCGCGGCCACGGCGGGCAGCTATCTGGCACTCTCGGCGCACGACCGCCTGGCATTTCGCTGGATCGAACGCTCGTTGCCCTATCGGCGCATCGCCTTTGCGTCGTTCACCGCCTATGCCCTGTCGTACAGCGTGGGGCTGAACATGCTCAGCGGGGGCGCCTTACGCTACAAGATCTACGGGAGCTGGGGCCTGAGCGCCCTGGAAATCGCCAAGATCATCGGCTTCGTCACCCTGACCACGATGCTGGGGCTCACGACCCTCTTCGGCGTCGCCATCCTCGGCGAGGGCCAGCGCCTGACGGCGTTGGTGACGTTGCCGACATGGTTCGGCCCCCTTCTCGGGTGCGCTCTGCTGGGCATCCCCGTGGCATGGCTGCTGCTGGCCGCCCTCGATATCCGGCGCCTGACCTGGCGTGGCCATGCGCTGAGCGTGCCGAGCCTGCCCCTGGCGGCCGGCCAGATAGGGATTGCGCTCGTCGATCACACCCTTGCCGCGATGGCGCTCTACAGTCTCATGCCCGATCATGCCGGGTTCGGGCCGCTGGGTTTCCTGGGGCTGTTCGTCGTTGCCAACACCATCGGCCTGCTCAGTTACGTGCCCGGCGGCGTCGGCGTCTTCGAGGCGGTGATTCTCCTCGCCGTCCCGCAAGAGGCCAAGACGGCCACGATTGCCGCACTGGTGACCTATCGCGTCATCTACTACCTGCTCCCCCTGTTCCTGGCCGGACTGATGCTCGCCTGGCATACCCTGCGACGCCCGGCCCGGGGGCTCGTGACCTGGACCCTGCCCCTGGCGCCGTCACTGTTCGCCGTGCTGGTCTTCGCCTCGGGCATCGTGCTGCTCGTCTCGGGCGCGATACCCCGCAACGACACGGCCACGGACTGGCTGGCCGCCCTGGCACCGCTCGGCGTCATCGAGGTCTCGCACTTCGCGGGCAGCGTGCTGGGCGTGACACTGCTGCTGGTCGCCGACGGGCTGCGTCACCGGCTCAACGGGGCCTGGCTGCTGGCTTGCGGCTGCCTCGTCGGCGGCATCCTCTTCTCGCTGTTCCGGGGCGCGGAGTGGACGCAAGTGCTGGCGCTCGCCATGACCCTGGTCCCGCTCGCCGCCTGTCGTCGCGCCTTCGATCGCAAGGCCCGCCTGCTCGCCCTGACGCCGTCGGTCAGTTGGCTGATCGTCAGCACCGCCGTCGTCACCGCTTACCTGTGGCTGGGCTTCTTTGCCTACCGGCATGTCGAATACACCAATGAGCTGTGGTGGACCTTCGTCCTCGATCAGGGGGCGCCGCGCTTTTTGCGCGCGAGTCTGGGCATGGTGGCCGTGCTGGCGCTGGTGGCCCTGCGTCTGGCCCTGCGTCCCGCCCTGTCGCCCGCGGCGCTGGCCCTGCCGGCTTCGGCGGATCTGGCGCGCGCCGAGCGCGTCATTCAAGGGGCGCAGAACGTCGGCTCGGCGGCCTGGCTGGCGCTGCTCGGTGACAAGCATCTGCTGTTCAGCCAAAGCGGCGAGAGCTTCATCATGTTCGGCCTGCAGGGCAAGAGCTGGATCGCCATGGGCGAGCCGGTCGGCCGCCTGGATGAACGCCACGAGCTGGTGTGGACGTTCCTGGAGACCTGCCGTCAAAACGGCGGACGCCCGTCGTTCTACCAGATTTCCGCCGACACCATGCCGATGTTCGCCGAGGCGGGCCTGGCGTTTCAGAAGCTGGGGGAGCAAGCCTACGTGCCACTCGGCGACTTCGACCTGCAAGGGGCCGCAAGGGCCAAGTTGCGCCAGACCTGGAACCGGGGGCGGCGCGGGAAGCTCGCCTTCACGGTCGTCCCCCGCGCCAGCGTGCCGACGATCATCGACGAGCTGCAGGTCGTCTCGGATCAGTGGCTGAATGCCAAGAACGTCAAGGAAAAGGGCTTTTCCATCGGGCGTTTCGACCGTGACTATATCCGCCACTTTCCCGTGGCGACGATCCGGCTAGAGGGGCGCCTGCTGGCGTTCGCCACGCTGTGCGCGTCGCCCGATCGGCGCGAGCTTTCCATTGACCTGATGCGCCATCGCGACGACGCCCCCAACGGCGTGATGGATCAGCTGTTCATCGAGCTGATGCTGTGGGGGCGTGAAGCGGGGTACGTCGAATTCGATCTGGGCATGGCACCGATGGCGGGGCTGGAAGCGCGTGCCCTGGCGCCCGCACTCAGCCGAGCCGGCGCGCTGATGTTCCGCCATGCCGAACACTTCTACAACTTCCAGGGCCTGCGGGCCTACAAGGCCAAGTTCGATCCGGTCTGGCGTCCCCGCTACCTGGCGGCACGCCCCGGAATCGAGATGACACGCACGCTGGGTGATACGGCGTTACTCATCAGTGGTGGCATAAAGGGGCTGATCAGCAAATGAAACCGACGCGTAGACGCCAGGCCTTATTGGCGCTGGTCATCATGATGGCCAGCCATACTCTGCTGGCGCAGACAGGGGATGTATCACGCGAGCCCGACACGACACTGGCGACCCTGCCGCTGACCGAACTTCCCGTGGCGGGGAAAGGCGATCTCATGGCGGTGATCTGGTCGGGTGACGGTGGCTGGCGGGATCTCGACAAGACCATCGGCGAGGATCTGCAGCGCCAGGGGATCCCCGTGGTCGGTGTCGACTCCTTGCGTTACTTCTGGCATGAAAAGACGCCCGACCGGATCGCCACGGATCTCGCGGCCATCCTCCGGCATTATCGCGCGGCGTGGGGGCGGTCCCGGGTGATACTCGTCGGTTATTCCTTCGGTGCCGACATCATGCCCTTTGCGGTCAACCGCCTCCCCGACGACGTGAAACGCCATATCGTGCGCATTTCACTGCTGGGAGTGGCGCGGGATGCCACCTTCGGCATCCATGTCGCCGACAAGCTCCTGGGCCATTCGAGTCAGGACGCACGCCCCCTGCTGCCCGAGGTGAGTCGGCTCGACCTCGGCAAGGTCCAGTGCTTCTACGGGGAAGAAGAGTCGGACAGCGCGTGTCCGTCGGCCGTTTTCGATAGTGCGGAGAGAATCGAGACCCGAGGCGGGCACCATTTCGATGGCGACTATGCCGCCCTGGCACGACGCATCCTGGATGGCATCGAATAGCGACACGCAGCCCCCTCGTCGACCGGTAACGAGCGACTCGCGTACCATCGGGTCGAACCTGGGGGAAGGAACATGGACTATACGCTGATCAAGCACATCCACATGGCCGCGGCCGCCCTCAGCGTGACGCTGTTCGGCCTGCGCGCCTGGTGGTCGGCCACCGGCTCGACGGCGCTGCGACGCCCCTGGGTCCGTATCGTGCCGCACCTGGTCGATACCCTGCTATTGGCGGCAGGGGTCACCCTGATGGTCATGCTGCAGGCCTGGCCCACGCGCCAGCCCTGGCTGGCGGCCAAGCTGGTCGGCCTGGTGGTCTACATCGGCCTCGGCAGCGTCGCCATCCGCCGCGGGCGCGCCGCGGCGGCGCTGGCCGCGCTCGCGGTCTTCGCCTACATCGTGGGGGCGGCCGTCGCCCACGACCCGCGTTCGTGGCTGGCCCTGAGCTGATCGAGGCCCGAGCTCAGAGGGTGTTTTACAAATTCGGCGAGCGAAGACAAGACAAGGCAAAATCGGGCGAAAAAGCGGAGTTTACCGAGGTAAATGAGCATTTTGAGGCCGATTTTAACGCCGTATTGTCGAGCGCAGGCATTTTGTAAGCACCCTCTCACTCGTCGAGCAGATCCTCGACCCAGGTCAACGCGGCAATGGCATTGGGAAAGCCCAGCGTGGGAATCGCCAGCAGGGCCACCTGCTTGAGCGATTCGTCGTCGATGCCCTCGGCCCGGGCACGGCGCACATGGGAGTGCACCGCGCCCTCGGAGCGCGTGCCCACCGCCAGGGCCAGCTTGATCAGACGTCGGGTCCGCGCATCCAGCGGGCCGGCCTCGGCACAGGCCTCGCCGAGCCCGGCGTAGGCGTCCCAGACTTCCGGGTACTGTTCGGCGAGCCGGGCGGCACCGGCGGGCAGCTGCTGACGTGACATGCGTGATCTCCTCGCGGTTATCGTGGCCCGGGCGTTTCAGGGCGTGAAGTCGGCGACCTTGCCGCCGCGCCCCACCAGCCGTGTGCGGACCATTTCCAGGCGCTCGAGCAGTGCCGCCCTGTCCTGCCAGGTGGCGGGGTCGATCTCGAATTCCTGGGTCTCGTCATCCATGTCGACGGTGAAGCGGTCGAAATTCTCGCCCTTCTCCTCGTGGAACTTGCACACGTAGGGGTGCACCGCGCGGCTGATGATGTCCTTCGCCTGATCCTTGTCGAGTGTCTCGCTGGCCATGATGCCTCCTGTGTCGTGCATGGCGTTTCCGTGCGTGAAGGCGCGTCCCGGACGCCCCGTCCCGGGCATCCCTTGGCGGGACGCGCGGTCAGCCTTGCGGTCCTGACGCTCTCAAGGTAGACGCTAGACGCGACGCTGTTAAGTCGCCGGGAGCCGACCGTTTCCCGACCCGCCATACGCGACCGTCGGGCGCCGAGGCAGCTCCCTAGGAAGCCCGGCTCTTGCTGCGCGTCGTGCCCGCTGCCTTGCCGGTGGTGTCGCCCGGATCGTTGACGGCGCCTGCGGAGGTACGCTCGACGGCCTCCAGACCGACCTTGCCGACCTGGCGCGCGGTCTCGTCGATGCGTTGGTTGAGCGCCTCGCCGGTCTCGGAGAAGGCCTGGCTGAGATCCCGGCCGCAGCCCTGGCCGATCTCGGCCATCATCCGGGCGTCCTCCATCAACTGCTCGGTCCATTCGCTAAGCCATTCGACCTGCTGCGACAGAAAACGCTGCATGTCGTCGGCATCCTGGATATCGTTGGCCGCACGCAGACACCGGGCACTCATCTGACTGTAGCGCTGCAGGGCATCGAGTTGATGCTGCATCGCCTGGTCGAGGCCGTCGGCCATCGTCTGGCCGACGCGCAGCCACGGATTGAAGCTCGACCAGGTCTCCCAGAGATCCCGCACCCGGGCGTCATATTGGTTCGTTGCCGTTTGGTGACTCATGTCGCTCCCCCTGTTACGAAAACGCGTGGAAAATCGCGAAAACTCCAGCTTCTCCCCCTTACCGGAGCACCTTGTGCGGTATAGACCGGGGCCCGCACGCCTGCCTTGACGGGGATCATTAAATCCACACCTCGGGCCCACGGGTTTGCCTCAGAGATCGAGGTGGCGGGTATCGGGAATTTCCTCCGAGTGCCACTGATCGCCCGTCTCGAAGGGCCCGACAGTGCAGGTTGCATCAGCAAGGAAGACGGTATCGTCAGCGCGGCGTGACAATCTGGCCCGCGCTTGATCGGCTTCAGGTTTCCACGGAGCAGTCATGCCGTGGGCGTACTAGGGAGGTTTTCGCCAGGCGCCCGGAACACCCTGCCGCAAATGCTCCAACAGGACGGCCACCTTGCGCGGCAGGTGGCCGTGAGGATAAAGCAGGGCAATGGGTTGCGCCGGAGCCTGCCAGTCGGCCAGGCAGGGTACCAGCGCCCCCGGGTGGTGGCGCAGGCGCTCTTCGGCCATCCAGTGAGGCATCAGTCCGAGCCCCTGGCCACGGACGATGGCATCGGCATGCAGCACCAGTTGGTCGACCTGCAGGCGCGAGGTCGTTGCCGGTAGCGGATGCTCGCCCTGCTCCGGGTGGCTCAGGGTCAGTCCATCTTCGATATCACCGAGGCGATCGATCCAGCGGTACTGACGCAAATCCCGCGGATGGCGTGGCGCCCCGTGGCGCTCGAGGTGTTCGGGGCTGGCATAGATACCGTAGGTCAACCAGCCGAGACGCTCCTGACGCAACCCGCACTCGCCGATCTCTCCCAGCCAGACATGGATGGCGTTGGCATCCGGCGCGACCGGCGGCGCCTGCAGGGTATGCAGAACAATCCGCGCCTGCGGATGTCGCGCCAGAAAGTCCTCGGCCTGACGTGCCATCCAGCCGCGCGCGAGCGCCGAGTGCACCTTGATCACCACCTGGCCGCTGACCTCCGCCCGGAGGTCGTCCAGCGCCCGATGGCTACATTCGGCAAGCCGCAACATTTCCCAGGCGTAGTCCAGAAACAGGCTGCCGGCCTCGGTCGGCAGCAGCCGGTTGGCCTGGCGCCTCAGCAACGGCTGCTCCAGTTGGGCCTCGAGATGCGCGATGCGTCGACTCAGGGTCGACTTGGCGACACCCAGACGCCGGGCGCTCGAGGTCAGGCTGCCGCTGCGCATGACCTCGGCGAAGGTTGCCAAGGCGTCGAGATCGTACATGCGATACCGCTCCCGGGGAGACAGTCATTCGGGCGGCGCGGGGAAGCATGCCGCCCGAACTAACTGGAATCGATTCGACGTTGCGCAAAGCGCAACGCGTTGTCTCGCAACGTTACCAGAAGAATATGGAAGAATCTAAATGATAAATATTCGTATTGAATTTCTCGACCGTGAGAAATCGCCCCGCCCGGGGGCTCGTCTTACAAGGGAACCCAATGATGTTGTCAACGCCATTCCGCCTCTCCACTCTCGCAGTGGCCGGTGTCGCCGGGTTTGCCGGCAGCAGTCAGGCCCAGGAGTCACTCGATCCGATGGTCGTCACCGCCGCCGGCTACGCCCAGCAGGTCGCCAGAGCTCCGGCCTCGATCAGCGTGGTCACGCGCGAGGCGCTGGAGGATCACCAGTACCGAGACGTCACCGATGCCCTGCGCAACGTGCCCGGCGTCATCGTGACCGGCGGCGGGGCGGGCGACAACGGCGCCGACATCAGCATTCGCGGCATGCCGGCACAGTACACGCTGATTCTGGTCGACGGTCGGCGACAGTCCACCCGCGAGACCCGTCCCAACGGCAGTGCCGGCTTCGAGCAGGACTGGTTGCCACCGTTGCAGGCAATCGACCGTATCGAGGTAATCCGTGGGCCGATGTCGACGCTCTACGGCTCCGATGCCATCGGTGGGGTCATCAACATCATCACGCGCAAGGTGGCCGACGAGTGGCACGGCAATCTCCAGGTCGACACCACCATTCAGGAAGACCGCGATTCCGGCAACGAACAGCAGACCCAGTTCTACGTGGCCGGCCCACTCAAGGAAGGGCTCCTCGGCCTGCAGGTGAACGGACGCTATTCCACGCGGGACGAAGACCACATCATCGATGGTTACGAAGACAAGGAGCTGCGTAACGGTACGGTGCGACTGTCACTGACGCCGGGCGAAAACCACGATTTCACCTTCGAGGCCGGGCGCACCGAGCAGGAGCGCCAGTCGCACGTGGGCGTGTCGGCGTCCGAAACCGGCTGCCGCGGGCCGTGCACGGACTCCGACAACGATTTCAACCGTGAGCACTTCACCATCACGCATACCGGGCGCTGGGGTATCGGCACCAGCGACTCCTACGTACAGCGCGAGACCGCGGAGAACAAGTCTCGCGACATGGAGATCACCAACACGGTGGCCGACTCGCGCCTGGTGATGCCGTTCGCCTCGCATATCCTGACCGTCGGCGCCAACTACGAAAAGCAGGAGCTGGACGACTCGACCAGCAATGACCTCGATACCGGCATCGACAACATCGACGTCTATCAGTGGGCACTGTTCGTCGAGGACGAATGGTCGTTGACCGACAGCTTCTCGCTGACCGGCGGCGTGCGCATGGACGACAACGAGAACTTCGGCAGTCACGTCAGCCCACGCCTCTACGGCGTCTGGAGCATGGCGCCGAACTGGACGCTCAAGGGCGGCGTCTCCTCCGGCTACCGGTCTCCCGCGCTGCGCGAGATCACCCCGGGCTGGGGCCAGGTCAGCCGTGGCGGGAATATCTACGGCAATCCGGATCTCGAGCCGGAAACCTCGCTCAATCACGAGCTGGGGCTGGTCTACAGCGGCGACGACGGCACGAGCGCCAGCGCGACGCTGTTCTACAACGCGTTCGAGGACAAGATCACCCGTGTCGGTTGCCCGATCGATATCTGTACGGACGGGCAGAATAGTTTCGGAGCCGACCCCACCTATCGCGTCAACGTCGACGAGGCGACCACGCAGGGCGTCGAACTCTCGCTGGCCACGCCGCTGACCGAGTCATTGTCGCTGACGTCGAGTTACACCTTCACCGACTCCGAACAGAAATCCGGCGAGTACGAGGGCCGGCCGCTGACCAAGCTGCCCAAGCACCTGGCGACCGCCACGCTCGACTGGGACCCCAGCGGTCGCTTCAGCGGCTGGTCGCGCGTCACCTACCGCGGCGAGGAGAGCGAGCCGACCGGGGGGCGCTCCGCCAGCTCGCTGCAGGCACCGTCCTATACCTTCGTCGATGCCGGCGGCAGCTGGGCGATCGCACCGCAGGCCCATTTCCTGTTCGGTGTCTACAACCTCTTCGACAAGGACGTGGACTACGACGACTACGGTCTGGTCGAGGATGGCCGCCGCTACTGGGTCGGCATCAATCTCGAGTTCTGAGGCGCGGGGACGTCATCCCCGATGGCGACGCTGCCGGCCGGGCCTCTCGCTCATCCCGCATCACGGATCATCAACCCGGACGGCGGCGCAAACGACGCGGCGCCGTCTCGACGACGCAAGGGAGACTTTCATGCAACTGCGTTTTCTACCCCCCGGCATCTCGCGGTTCTGCGCGGTGCTGGCCCTGGCAACGCTGGCACAGGGCGGCATGGCCAGTGCCGTCCAGGCGCGCACGCTGGAAACCGCCTACGGCGAGGTCGACGTCGACGGCCAGCCGGCGCGCGTGGTCACGCTCTACGAAGGGGCGCTGGACACCGCCCTGACCGCCGGCATCACGCCGCTGGGTGCGGTGGCGACGCGGGGCGGTGACGGCGTCGCCGCCTATCTCGGCGATGCCGCCGAAGGCATCGCCATCGTCGGCACCGCCCGCGAGACCAACATGGAGGCGGTCGTCGCCCTGCGTCCCGACCTGATCCTCGCCCCACCGCGCCTGCCGCAGGCGCAGTACGCGCTGCTCTCGCGCCTGGCGCCGACCATCGTCCCGACGACCCAGGGGTTCGAGCCGGACGCCTGGAAGGACGAGGCCCGCCTGTTCGCCAGGGCCCTGGGCCGAGAAACACCGGTGGACAGCGCGCTTGATGAAATTGATAATCGCTCACATTCGCTAGCCAAGCGTCAGCCGCAACCCGCGCCCGAGGTGACGCTGGCGCGCTGGATGCCGAATGGGCCGATGGTAATGTCCACACGGCTGTTCGCCACCGGCCTGCTCGCCGCCGCCGGCTTCACGGTCGAGGACGGCGGCGTGGTCAAAGACGACCGTCCGCACAGCGATCCGCTGAGCCTGGAGAACCTGGCGCGCATCGACAACGACTGGCTGTTCCTCGCCACGCTCAACGCCGAGGGCGAGGCGGCGCTGGAGAAAGCCCGTCAGTCGCCGGCCTTTGCGCGTCTCGACGTGGTGCAGCACGACCGCGTCGTTCCCGTGGATGGCCAACTCTGGACCAGCGCGTCCGGTCCGATGGCGGCCTCTCGGGTGCTGGACGATATCGAAGCCGCCCTGGCGCCATGAGTTGGAAAGACGATGACTGATTCCCGTGACTGATTCAGCCGCTTCGCACCGTTACCCGCTGCCCCGGCTGATGCTGGGGCTGCTGCTTTGTCTCGCCCTGATGACGCTAGCGAGCCTGCTCTTCGGTGCCGGCGAGATCGGCCCAGCCGACGCCTGGTCGGTGTTGACCGGCAACGGCGATGCCGAGGCGCGCTTCCTGGTCGAGTCGCTGCGCGCGCCACGCACGGCGGTCGGCGTCGGTGTCGGCATCGCACTCGGCGTCGCCGGCGCCCTGATCCAGGCGGCGGCGCGCAACCCGCTGGCCGAGCCCGGGCTGCTCGGCGTCAGCGCCGGCAGCGCCCTGGCGGTGGCCGTGGCGCTGATGCTCGGGGCGAGCGCTGCCACGCTGCGCGTCTCGGTCGCGCAGTTGGGCGCGCTGGCCGGGTGTCTTTTCGTGCTGGCGGCGGCCCGGCTCAACGGCGTCGGTGGCGATCCGGTACGGCTGGTACTCGCCGGCGCCGTGCTCTCCGGGCTGCTGGGGGCACTGACCTCGCTGATCCTGCTGGTCGACCAGCGCTCCGCCGACGAGATCCGCTTCTGGATCGTCGGCAGTCTGGCCGGGCGCCGGCTCGAGGATCTGCGGGCGATCCTGCCAAGCCTGGCGGCGGCGGGGGCGATCACGCTCGCCGTGGCGCGACCGCTGGCGGCACTGGCGCTGGGAGAACGGGTCGCCGTCGGTCTCGGGCATCGCCCGCGCCTGGTACGCCTGCTGACGGTCGTCGCCGTCGCGCTGCTGGTCGGAGCGGCGACGGCGGTCGCGGGGCCCATCGCCTTCGTCGGTCTGGTGGTGCCGTTCGCGGCGCGAGCGCTCGCCGGACCGGACATTCGCCGCACCCTGTGGCTGGCCCTGCCGCTGGGGCCGATCCTGATACTCGGGGCGGACGTGCTGTCGAGACTGCTGGTGGCACCCTCGGAGATGCCGCTCGGCGTGATCACGGCGCTGGTCGGCGCGCCGGTGCTGATCGCGGTCGTCCGCGCCCATCGACTGCCGGCGGTGTAGGGTCATGAAGGCTCGCATGCTCTCTCCGTCCCGGCATCGTGTTCGGCGAGCCGCCGAGGTGCCGCCGCCTCACGGTACATGGCGGCTCGCCGGTCGGGTCGTCGGTCGGGATCTCTCCGTGCTGGTCGACCGTCGCGCGGCGCTGGCCAACCTCGCCTTGGCGCTGGCGCTTGCTGGCGTGGCGCTGCTCTCTCTCTGCCTGGGGAGCCTGCCGCTCGACCCGCGAACCGCGTTGAGCGGGCTGCTCGGACAAGGCGACGCGATGCACGTCTTCGTGGTTCAGGCGCTGCGCCTGCCGCGCCTGCTCGCCGGCCTCGCCACCGGAGCAGCCTTCGCACTGGCCGGCTGTTTGATGCAGACTCTGGCACGCAACCGGCTGGCAACGCCCGGCATCGTCGGCATCGACAACGGCGCAACAGCCTTCGCGATCGCCTCGGTGATCGGCGTCGGGACCAGCCTTGCGCCGCCGCCGATGGCGCTGGTCGGCGCGGCGACGGCCACTGCGATCACCTTCGCGCTGGCCAGCGACATCGGCACGCGCGGCTACCGCTTCATCGTCGCCGGCATCGGCGTGGGCGCGGTCTTCGGTGCGCTGACCCAACTGATGATGGCGCGGGTGGCGATCGATGCCGCCAACGCCGCCTATCCGTGGACCGTGGGCAGTCTCAACACGCGTGACGCCGGTGCCGTGGCGTGGCTCGGTGCCGGCCTGCTGCTCGCCTTCGTCGGCGCGGCCTGGCTGTCACGGGCGATGACGGTGCTGCGTTTCTCCGATGCGGTGGCCCGCGGGCTCGGCTATCGCGTCAAGGCCTGTCGCTATCTGGCCTTGATGATTGCGGTCGGCCTGACCGGGCTGGCGGTGGCGGTGGCGGGGCCGGTCGGGCTGGTGGCGCTGATCGGCCCCGAGATCGCGCGCCAGCTCTCCTCGCCGCGCGGCGTGCCGCTGACGGCCTCGGTACTCGCCGGCGCCCTGGTGATGACATCGGCCGACCTGGCCGGACGCCTGCTGCTGGCACCGATCGAGGTACCGGTGGGCATCGTCACGGCGATCATCGGCGCGCCCTTCCTGCTCTGGATTCTGTTACGCCCCTCGTCGAGGTTTGTGTCATGAGCTTTCTATCATGAGTGTCCTGTCATGAGTGTCCTGTCATGAGTCCCCCTTGCGAATCGGTGGCGCCACTCGCCGCCAGACGGCTGTCGTTGAGCTACGGGCACGGGCGCACGCGGCGGCGGGTAATCGAGGGCCTCGACCTGACACTGCCGGTCGGGCAGGTAACGGCGATCGTCGGACCCAACGGCTGCGGCAAGTCCACCCTGCTGGCCAGCCTGTCACGGCTGCATGCACCGGATGCCGGAGCGGTGCTGCTCGACGGGCGCGATATTCAGCGCCTGCCGGCCCGGGAGATGGCCAGGCGTCTGGCGCTGCTGCCGCAGGAGACCCAGGCGCCGGAGGGGCTGACGGTCGCGGAGCTGATCCGCTTCGGCCGTCAGCCGCATCAGGGGCTGTTCCAGCAGTGGTCGGCGGAGGACAAGCGGATCGTCGATGCCGCGCTCACCGCGGCGGATCTGCACGCGCTGGCGGACCGCCCGCTGGACGCCATGTCCGGGGGGCAGCGCCAGCGCGCCTGGATCGCCATGGCGATCGCTCAGCAGACGCCGCTGTTGCTGCTCGACGAGCCGACCTCGGCGCTCGACCTCGGCCATCAACTCGAGGTCTTCGAACTGATCCGGGCGCAGGCCGCCGCCGGCAAGACGCTGGCGATGGTGGTCCACGACCTGGTCAGCGCCTGCCGCTTCGCCGACCATCTGGTGGCGATGCTCGACGGCCGCATCATCGCCGCGGGGCCGCCGCGGGCGATCATGACCGAGGCACTGGTGCGTGAGCTCTACGGCATCGACTGCACGCTGCTCGAAGACCCGGCCACCGGTAGCCCGGTACTGACCAATCTGCGCTCATTGCGCTGAGCGCGGCCAGCGAGTCGTTCGATGCGTCGATAGCGATACTCGGGTGATTCATTCATCGCGGGGCCCGGCCGGCGCACATCGACGAGCGGGGCATTCAGCGCCAACGCTCCGGCACCCGCCGCCGAGCGCACCGATCAGCGCCAGCACGGCGAGGGCGATCACCGCCGCGCCGTAGGCGTAGGTGGTCGTCTCCAGGCCCACCTGCTGGGTGGCGGCACCGGCCAGCAGCAGCCACGCGGTGTGCCCGTGCACGCCGGCCAGCATCACCGCCATGCCCGCGGCGAGCCCCCAGCCACCGACCAGCAGTGCCAGACGCGGCGTCTGCCGGCGCAGCACGAGCACGCTGCTGCCGCCCACGAACGGCAGCAGGAAGGCCAGCAGCCCGCCCATCGCCGGATTGTGCAGATCCACCACCTCGGCGATCAGCGAGGGGCCCAGCGACAGCGAGAAGCCGCCGAGCGCCCAGGCGGCGATGGCCACCGGCACCACGCGCAGCAGAGTGGCGCGTACCGCGACCGGCACCTGTACCCGCGGGCGCAGCGACAGCGGCTGCCCGGGGGTCGTCCTGACCGTCTCGCGCATTCTCGGCAGCCACGCCAGTTGCCACAGCAACGCCCCCAGCAACAGCGCGAAGACGAGGCGCAGCGGGGCCGGCGCGTAGCCCACCAGCAACCCCGAGAACAGCGCCCCGAAGGCCATGCCGTAGAGCGGTCCGACGCTGGCCATCAGCGGCCCGTGGCGCGCGTGGCTGTCGAGGATCGCCGCCGCCAGGGCACTGGTGGCGATGCCGGTGGCCACGCCCTGCAGGATGCGCCCGGCAAGCAGCCAGCCGGGCCCGTCGGCGAGCAGGAACACGCCCATCGACACCGCCTCGAGCGCCACGGCCAGGGCGATCACCGGCTTGCGCCCCCGCTGGTCCGATAGCGAGCCGCTGACCAGCAGCGTCAGCAACAGCGCGAACATGTAGACCGCGAACACCAGGGTCAGCAGCGTCGCCGAGAACCCCCAGGCGCGCTGGTACAGCGGATAGAGCGGCGTGGGCGCGCTCGAGGCGGCGAGGAAGACGACCAGGAGCCCCAGGTAGAACAGCGCCTGTCCCGTGCGTGGAGAATCATCGCCCCGCGTGCAGTCAAGGGAGGAAGAAGCTGCCATGACCCACTCCTTAATGCTAAGATTTTGCGTTAATGTGAAGCATGACGCCTCTGCCCCGTTAAAGCAAATATTTTGCGTTAAGGAATCATGACTCAGAAAACCGCCGTACGCCCCGGAGGCCGCAGTGCCCGCATCCAGCAGGCCGTGCACCAGGCCGTTCACGAGCTCGAGCGTGAACTGCCGCGCGACGCCCTGACTCTGCCGCGGATCGCCGAGCGCGCCGGGGTGACGCCCTCGACCCTCTATCGTCGCTGGGGAAATCTCGCCGAACTGCTCGCCGACGTGAACCTCGAACGCCTGCGTCCCGAAACGCCACCGGCCGACACCGGGACCCTGGCCGGCGACCTGCTGGCCTGGAGCGAGCAGTATCACGACGAACTGACCTCTCGCCCCGGCCAGCGCATGCTGCGCGACGTGCTGGCCAGCGACGACGCCGAGCGGCGCCGCTGCTGCAGCGACCTGAACCGGCAACAGATGCAGACGATCGTCCAGCGCGCCGGCCAGCGCGGCGAGACCGTACCCAGCGTCGAGACGCTGATGGAGCGCCTGGTCGCCCCGCTGGTCTACTACCTGCTCTACGATGCCGAGGCCGTGGATCACGCGCGCCTCGAGCGCTGGGTGGGCGAGGTGGTGGGGAGCCGCGGTGAGTGACGCCGGTACGCCGCGGGCGCCTCAGGACAGCTGGTAGAGTTGGCCGGCCCGGTCGAGATGGGCACGCATCGCACGGGTCGCCTCCGCGGCCGACCCTGCCGCCATGGCCGCGACGATCTGCTGATGCTCTTCCAGCGTGACATGCTCGTTACCCTTCCAGTGCAAGGCAGAGGCATGAAAGTTGGCCAGCCAATTGAGCATGGCGTGACTGACCGCGACGAAAATCGGGTTGCCGGTCATCTCGGCAATGGCGACATGGAAGGCCATGTCGGCCTTGATGAAGGCGCCGGCATCGACGTTCAACTGGGCACGCTGCGCCTCGACTAGCGCTTCGAGGCGCTCGATGTCCGCCGCCGAGGCCTTCTGCGCCGCCCGCGCGACCATACCCAGCTCGAAGAAGGCCCTCGCCTCCTTGAGTTGCTCGAGCGACTCCGGCGAGCTCGACAGCATGTGCCTGGCGGTGAGCTCGATCTGCGAGAGCAGGCCCGATGCCGTCGGCATGGTGACCGTCGGCCGCTGGCCATGATGGATGCTCACCAGGCCGACGCGCTCCAGCGACTGCATCGCCTCGCGCACTGCGGGGCGCCCCACCCCGAACATCTCCATCAACTGACGCTCCGACGGCAGGCTGTCGCCCGGGCGGTAATCGCCGTTGAGCAGCATGGCATAGAGCCGATCGAAGACCTCGTCGGCCAGCTTGCGTCGGGAGACTCTCAGGGCATCGCTCATGACATCGTCTCTGTCGGGTGGCCGGGACGCAGCTTAACCAATCGCCGCGCTCCCTGCAGCCCATGGGCCGGCACGACCAAAGTCGTGTTTGACATACTAGCATGATCATTATGTCATCATACCAGTTAGCAAGTAGAGCATTCCACGACTCTCACCCTAGGACAACGACAATGACGCGAATCGCACTGATCGGCGCCGGCGGCAAGATGGGCTTTCGGCTGTCACGCAACCTGAAGGGCTCGGCCTTCTCGGTCGACCACGTCGAGGTCAGCGAGGCAGGGCGCCGCCGACTGAGGGAGGAACTCGACATCGCCTGCGTCGATGCCGAGCAGGCCGTGTCCGGCGCCGATGCGGTGATCCTCGCGGTGCCGGACACGCTGGTCGGCAAGCTCGCCCACCAGCTCGCGCCGCTGATGGCGAGCGGCACCCTGGTCATCGCCCTGGATGCCGCCGCCCCCTTCGCCGGGCACCTTCCCGAGCGGGACGATCTCGTCTATTTCGTCACCCATCCCTGCCATCCGTCGATCTTCAACGACGAGGACGATGCCGAGGCCCGACAGGATCGCTTCGGCGGTCTGAAGGCCACGCAGCACATCGTCAGCGCCCTGATGCAGGGACCGGAAGAATGCTTCGAGCTCGGCGAACGCATCGCCCGCACCATCTACGCCCCGGTGGGACGCTCGCACCGCGTCAGCGTCGAGGAAATGGCGCTGCTCGAACCGGGACTTTCCGAGACGGTCTGCGCCACCCTGCTGGTAGTGATGCGCGAGGCCATGGATGAGGTCGTCGCCCGAGGGGTGTCGGCGCAATGCGCCCGGGACTTCCTGCTCGGCCACATGAACATCCTCGGAGCGGTGATCTTCGACGAGGTGCCCGGTGCCTTCTCGGACGCCTGCAACAAGGCGATCGAGAACGGCAAGCCGATGCTGATGCGCGATGACTGGAAGCAGGTGTTCGAGCGTGAGGCGATCGCCGAGAGCATTCGCCGTATCACCTGAGCCCGGAGCGACCTCATGAGCACACGAATCTTTGCCCACTATCTGATCGAGACGCCCTACCCGGTCGAGCAGGCGGCCGAGGTGATGGCCGGCGAGCAATCGTCGGGGACCTTCACCCGACTGGCCAGCGAGACCGACGACCTGCGCGCCAATCACGGCGCCATCGTCGAGCACATCGAGCCGCTCGAGGTCGTCGCGACGCCCTCCCTGCCGACACGCACGATGCCGGGCAGTGACATGCCGCGCTACCGGCGCGCCCACGTCACGCTGTCCTGGCCACTCGCCAACCTCGGCCCGTCACTGCCCAACCTGCTCTCCACCGTGGCCGGCAATCTCTTCGAGCTCAAGGAGTTCTCGGCCCTCAAGCTGCTCGACCTGACGCTGCCGGAGCGCTTCGCCGGGGCCTATCCGGGGCCGCAGTTCGGCATCCAGGGTACCCGTGCCCTCGCTGGTCTCGAGCGAGGGCCGCTGATCGGCACCATCATCAAGCCCAGCGTGGGGCTGTCGCCGGCCCAGACCGCCGAGGTCGTCGAGCAGCTCGTCGAAGGCGGGATCGACTTCATCAAGGATGACGAACTCCAGGCCAACGGCCCGCACAACCCGCTCAAGGCCCGGGTCGACGCGGTGATGCCGGTGATCAACGCTCACGCCGAGCGCACCGGCCGCAAGGTCATGTACGCCTTCAACATCACCGGGGACATCGACGAGATGCTCGGCCATCACGACTACGTGGCCGCGGCCGGCGGCACCTGCGCGATGGTCGCGGTCAACAGCGTGGGGCTGGCCGGCGTCACCCACCTGCGCCGCCACTGTCGGCTCGCGCTGCACGGACACCGCGCCGGCTGGGGTCTGTACAGCCGTTCGCCACACCTCGGCATGAGCTTCATCGCCTACCAGAAGCTATGGCGGCTGGCCGGCGTCGACCACATTCACGTCAACGGCCTGGGCAACAAGTTCAGCGAGGAGGACGCCAGCGTGATCGAAAGCGCGCGCACCTGCCTGACGCCGATGTTCGAGCCGCCCACCGCGGGTTGCGAGGTGATGCCGGTGTTCTCCTCGGGCCAGACGGCGCGACAGGCGGTGGACACCTACCGGGCACTCGGCAGCAGCAACCTGATCGTCTGCGCCGGCGGCGGCATCATGGCCCATCCCGGCGGCATCGCCAGCGGGGTGAGGAGCCTGCGCCAGGCCTGGGAAGCCGCCGTCCAGGGCGAGGCGCTGGCCGACTACGCCCGGGACCACCGTGAACTCGCCCAGGCCCTGGAGGCGTTCCGATGACCGCGAGCGAGACGCTGATCACCTATTACGGCGACGACCTGACCGGCTCGACCGACGTGCTGGAGGCCCTGAGCAGCCAGGGCGTGCCGACCGTGCTGTTCACGACCCGGCCCGATGCCGCTCAGCTGGCGCGCTTCGCCGACTGCCGGGCGATCGGCCTGGCCGGCACCAGCCGCAGCGAATCGCCGGCCTGGATGCGCGAGCACCTGATACCGGCGCTGGCCTGGCTGCGCGAGCGCGGCGCCGCACTCTGCCACTACAAGATCTGCTCGACCTTCGACAGCGCCCCCGACACCGGCAGCATCGGCTGCGCGCTGGAGATCGGCCGCGAGTTGTTCGACCAGTCGTGCGTGCCGCTCGTGGTCGGCGTGCCGCAGATGCGTCGTTACACCGCCTTCGGCCAGCTGTTCGCGGCCTATCGGGACGACGTCTACCGTATCGATCGACATCCGGTGATGTCGCGCCATCCGGTGACGCCGATGCGCGAGGCCGACCTGCGCCGCCATCTGACCGCACAGACGTCGCTGGACATCGGCCTGGTGGATCTGGCCACGCTGGCCGCCGACGATGTCGACGCCCGGGTCGATGCTCACCTAGGCCGGCATCAGGCGCTGCTCTATGACGTCATCGACGCGGCCACCCAGGCCAGCGTCGGGCGCCAGCTGTGGCGCACGCGACCGTCCGTTGGTGGGTATGTGGTGGGCTCCTCGGGGGTCGAATACGCCCTGCTCGGCGAATGGCGGCGCCTCGGCCTGATCGACGCCCCGCCAAGCTTCGCCGCTCCCGGCGCCGCCGAGCGCATCGCCGTGGTCTCGGGCAGCTGCTCGGCGACCACCGCCCGTCAGATCCGCTGGGCGAATGACCACGGTTTCCGGACCATCGCCGTGGACGCCACCCGGCTGGCCGATCCGGCAGACGCCGTGACCGCACGCGACGAGGCAATCCAGCAGGGTCTCGCCGCCCTGCGCACCGGCGACAGCGTGATCCTGCATACCGCGCTGGGCCCCGACACCGCCGATCCGGCCTTGAATACCGAGCAAGCCCGCCATGGCACCGGTCGACACCTGGGCGAGATCCTGCGTGAACTGGTCATTGCCGAAGGCCTGACACGTGTCGTGGTCGCCGGCGGAGATACCTCAAGCCATGCCCTGTATCAGTTGGGTATTCATGCCCTGACTACCCGCCTGCCGTTGCCGGAGAGCCCCGGTTCGCCGCTGTGCACGGCCTACAGCGATGATGCGCGCTTCGATGGCCTGGAGATCGCCTTCAAGGGCGGCCAGATCGGCAGCGACCGCTATTTCGCCACCATTCGCGATGGTAGCACTGACAGGGGTTAGTCCCGAGACGCCAGGCCGGCGTCTCGACAATTACTCCCTTACATTTTTTCCAGGATACGAATCAGCTCCGGCGCCAGGCGATCGCCATGGCCCTGGTCGTTGACCTCGCGATAGAGCGTCTCGATGGCCCCGGCAACGCTGTGCGGTGCCTTCGCATCCTCGGCCATGGCATTGTAGTAACCGATGTCCTTGAGGGTGTTGGCGAGGCTGAAGCGGAAGCCCGACGGGTCGTCGGCGGCGATGAACGGCCGCAGGCGCTCAAGCACCACGCCGCCGCCGCCGCCGTTGCCCAGCACTTCGAGGAGGACATCATCGGCGATCCCGGCGTGTCGTGATGCCGCCGTGGCCTCGGCCAGCACCGCGGTGAAGCCCAGCGACACGTAGTTGTGCAGCAGCTTGAGCTTGTGGCCCGAGCCCACCGGCCCACCGTGGGTGATGTGCTCGGCAAAGCTTTCGAGCAGCGGGCGAATGTCGCGGAACAGCTCGTCCGGCGAACCGACGATCAGGTTCAGCCGCCCTTCGGCGGCCTCCTTGGGGGTCCGTGTCATCGCCGCATCGAGGAATCGGCCACCGCCTGCGGCGACCCGCTCGGCGATGGCGATGGTGGACCGGGGAATCGCCGTGGAACAGTCGATGACGATGGTGCCATCAGCCAGCCCCTCGAGAACCCCGCCCGGCTCGAACAACACGCTTTCCACCTGGGGCGTACCGGTGACGCACAGGATCACCACCTCGGACGACCCGGCAACCTCGCGGGCGCTGCGCTTGATCACCGCCCCCTTGCCGAGCAGATCGTCGACCGGCTGGTTGCCGGGGTGATCGAGAAAGCAGAGGGAATGGCCATGGCGCAACAGGCTGGTGGCGATGCCATGGCCCATCAGTCCGATGCCCACCATGCCGACACGATAGAGTTTGTTCATGCCCGTTGCTCCTTCATGGCTGGCTGGGGTTGTGCATCGCCCGCGGTCAGCGCGTCGGCGATGGCGCCCCCCAGCGTCTCTGTGGTGCCGCTGCCCTTCAGGTCCGGCGTGATCACGCTAGGGTCGCTGCGTTCCATGACCGCTTCGATGGCGCCGACGATGGCCTTGCCGGCCTCGATCTCGCCCAGATGCTCGAGCATCATCGCCCCGCACCAGATCTGGCCGATGGGGTTGGCGATGCCCTTGCCGGCGATGTCCGGCGCGCTGCCGTGGACCGGCTCGAACAGACTGGGATAGTCCCGAGTGGGGTTGATGTTGCCGGAGGGCGCGATGCCGATGGTGCCTGTGCATGCCGGCCCCAGGTCGGAGAGGATATCGCCGAACAGGTTGCTGGCCACCACCACATCGAACCAGTCGGGATGCAGCACGAAGTTGGCGGTGAGGATATCGATATGGAACTGGTCGACGTCGACGTCGGGATAGTTCGCCTTCATCGCCGCCACGCGCTCGTTCCAGTAGGGCATCGAGATCGACAGGCCGTTGGACTTGGTCGCCGAGGTCAGCTTCTTACGGGGGCGGGTGGCCGCCAGCTCGAAGGCGTACTTGAGCACCCGGTCGACCCCGGTGCGGGTCATCAGGGTCTCCTGCAGCACCACCTCGCGGTCGGTGCCCTCGAAGACGCGACCGCCGAGGCGCGAGTACTCGCCCTCGGTGTTCTCGCGGACCACCAGGAAATCGATGTCGCCCGGTTCGCGGCCCTTGAGCGGGCTTTCGATGCCCGGCATCAACCGGCACGGGCGCAGGTTGACGTACTGGTCGAAGGCGCGCCGGAACTTGAGCAGCGAGCCCCAGGCCGAGACGTGGTCGGGCACGGTGTCCGGCCAGCCCACCGCGCCGAAGAAGATGGCGTCGAAGCGGGTCAGGGTCTCGTACCAGTCGGCCGGCAGCATGTCGCCATGCTTCATGTAGTAGGCGCAGCTGGCGAAGTCGAACGACTCGAACGCCAGCGACAGGCCGAAGCGCTTCGCCGCCGCCTCCAGGACGCGCAGTCCCTCCGGCACGACCTCGAGGCCGATGCCGTCACCCGGCAATACCGCAATCTTGTAGGTCATCGTCGTATCCTCAGTCGTGCTTGATGGCGACAGTCTTGATCTGGGTATAACTCTTCAGCCCTTCGAAGCCCTTCTCGCGGCCGTGCCCCGAGCGTCCCATGCCGCCGAACGGCAGCTCGATGCCCCCCGCGGCGCCATAGTTGTTGATGAACACCTGGCCGCTGCGAATGCGCTTGGCCAGGCGCAGCTGACGCCCGCCGTCGCGGGTCCAGACGCCGGCGCACAACCCGAAGTCAGTGGCATTGGCCAATCGCACCGCGTCGTCTTCATCCGCGAAACGCTGAACCGCCAGCACCGGGCCGAACAGTTCCTCGCGGACCACGTCGTGGTCCTCGGGAATGTCGAGGAGCATCTGCGGCACCACGAAGTGGCCGCCGGATGGCGCGCCATCGGCCAACTGCCCGGCGGCCGCGACGCGGATACCGTCGCCCCGAGCCGCGGCGAGCCGCGCCTCGAGTGTCTCGCGCTGGCGGGCGTTGATCAGCGGCCCGCAATCCGGATCCTTCTCGCCGGCATCGCAACGCAGCGCCGAGAAGCGTTCGGCCAGACGCGAGACCACCGCGTCGTAGCAGCGCGACTCGACCAGCAGCCGGCTGCCCGCCGAGCAGGTCTGCCCGGCGTTCTGGATGATGCCGCGCACCACTGCACCCAGCGCGGCGTCAAGATCGGCATCGGCGAACACCACTTGCGGCGACTTGCCGCCCAGTTCCATGGTCACCGGCACGTGATTGGCCGCCGCCGCCTGGGTAACCAGCGTGCCGGTGGCCGGCGAGCCGGTGAACGAGAGGTGATCGATCCCGCTATGCGCCGACAGCGCCGCTCCCGCCTCGCGGCCCAGGCCGGGAATCACATTGAGCACGCCGGGCGGCAGGCCGCAGCGCGTGGCGATCTGCGCCAGGCGCAGTACGCTCAGGCAGGCGTCCTCGGCGGGCTTGAGCACCACCGTGTTGCCGGCGGCTAGGGCGGCGGCCACGCAGCGCCCGAAGATCTGCGACGGATAGTTCCAGGGAATGATCTGCGCACAGACCCCGAACGGCTCGCGCAGGGTCATCACCGCGAAGTCGTTCTCGAAGGGGATCGTCTCGCCGTGGAGCTTGTCGGCCGCGCCGGCATAGAAGCGGAAGTAGCGCGCACAGACGGCGATGTCGCCCCTGGCCTGGCTGGCCGGCTTGCCGGTATCGGCACACTCCAGCGCAGCGAGTGCTTTGTCGTCGGCGTCGATGGCGGCGGCGAAGGCATAAAGCCATTCGCCGCGTTGGCGGGCCGACCAGCAGTGCCAGTCGCCCAGTTCGCCCTCGAAGGCGCGCCGCGCGGCCGTTACCGCTTCCTCGACATGCGTGGCCTCGCTGCGAGCGATCTCGGTGAGTGACTCGCCGGTGGCCGGCGCTTCCACACGCAGCGTGTGGGGTGTCGTTATCCATTCGCCGGCGATCAGAGCCGCGCGCGGTGGCATTTCGGGTAGCTCATGCATGGGTTGTTTTCCTCGCTCAGTAAAGAAGATCGACCAGGCCCAGCGAGATCCAGGGCAGATAGGTGATCGCCAGCAGGCAGGCCAGTACCACCAGCACGAAGCGCAACAGCCAGGGCAGCAACTGGTCGATTGACAGTCTGGCCACCGCACAGGCGGCGAACAGGTTGACGCCCAGCGGCGGCGTGAACATGCCCAGCGCCAGGTTGACGACAATGATCAGCCCGAAATGCACCGGATCGATGCCGTACTGCACGGCGATCGGCGTGAAGATCGGCGCCAGCACCAGAATGGCCGCCGAGGTCTCGACGAACATGCCCACCACCAGCAGCATCACGTTGACCGCGAGCAGGAACGAGATCGGGCTGTCGAAGACCCGGGTCACCCAGCCGGCGACCTGGGTCGGCAGCCCCGAGCGGCTGATCAGGAAGCTGAACAGCGCCGCCGCGGCGATGATCAGCATCACCGTCGCCGTGGAGATGACGCTCTCGCGCAGGATCGGCCACAGCGACGCCTTGTCGAGTTCGCGGAAGCCGAAGCCCACCGCCAGGGCGTAGAACACCGCGACGGCCGAAGCCTCGGTGGGGGTGAAGACGCCGCCGTAGATGCCGCCGATCACCACCACCGGCATCAACAGCGCCGCCCAGGAACGTCGCAGCGCATCGCGCAGGCTGTAGCGATCCTCGCGATCGCGAACGCCATAACCGCGCAGCTTGCAGAACAGGTACAGGAAGACCAGCAGCGAGCCGCCGACCAACAGCCCCGGGCCGATGCCGGCAATGAACAGCTTGCCGATCGAGGTATCGGTGCTGACGCCATAGAGGATCAGCGGGATCGACGGCGGGATCAGCACACCCAGCTCGGCCGACGAGGCCTGGATCGACGCCGCCAGCGGACGCGGGTAGCCATGCTTGACCATCGCCGGGATCAGTATCGCGCCGATCGCGAAGGTGGTCGCCACGCTGGAACCCGAGACCGCGGCGAACAGCATGCAGGTCACCACGCAGGTCATCGCCAGCCCGCCCTGGACACCGCCCACCAGCGACTTGGCAAGATCGACGAGGCGTTGCGAGATGCCCCCGGCGGCCATCAGGTTGCCGGCAAGGATGAAGAATGGAATCGCCATCAGCGGAAACTTGTCGATGCCGACGAACATCTGCTGCGGCACCATCAACAATGGCAATCGGGAGAAGAATTCGATGCCGATGACCGAGGCCAGCAGGATCGAGACGGCGATCGGCACGCCCAGGCCGAAGAGAATGAGCAGCGAGAGCCCGATGGTCAGGTTCATGAGTGTTTCCCCCCGCCGAGTTCGGCGTGTACCGGGTGGGCCTCCGAGGGGCGGTCGGCATCCCCGACCGCATCCGGCGTCGCGGCCTGTCGGGAGGACGCCTTGGGGGAATGCTCCTCGACCGGCGGATTTTCGGCCACGGCAGGGCCGATGGGTTCACGCCGCGTCATCTGCGCAGCGATACGGGCCAGCACCGCCAGGATCGCGAAGGCGGCGCCGGTCGGGATGGCGGCATAGGCCCAGGCGATGGAGATGTCCATGCCCGAGAGCATCTGCGAACTGACCCGGTCGGTCAGTTGGATGCCGAAATACAGCAGGATCGCCAGCACCATGACGCAGCACAGCGCGATCAGGCCTTCGAGCCACACCAGTCCCCTGGCGGGGACGAGCTTGTAGACGACCTCGACGGCCATCATGTAGCCGCCCCGGAAGCTCGCGGCGGCGGCCAGGAAGACGCACCAGATCATCGTTGAGCGCGACATGACCTCGGACCAGGTCGACGGGGCATCGAAGATGAATCGCGTCAGCACCTGATAAAAGCCCAGACTCACCGAGACGATGAGCATCAGCACGGCCGCGCCCAGCGCGACACGCGATGTTAAGCGTTCGAAGCGCAGGAACAGTTCCAGCATGGCGGTCACCTCGCGTGAGCCACCCCCGATGCCGGGGGTGGCAAAGGTTACGGATACGCTCAGCGATCGGCCAGGCACTCACTGTTGCGAATGCGGTCGAGCATCTCGCTGCCGTACTCGTCGGTGTAGATCTTGTAGGCGGGCTGAACGGCCTTGCGGAACGGTTCCTTGTCGATATCGCGGACCACCTTCATGCCGTGATCCTCGAGCTCCTTGACCCCCTCGGTCTCGAGGCGCGACACCTCGGCACGGGTCGCCTGGGTCCCGGCCTTGGCAGCCTCGCGGAACCAGCCCTTCTCCTCGTCGGAAAGCCCGTCCCAGAGTACCGGCGAGGCCAGCATCACCGCCGGGGAATAGACGTGGCCGGTCAGCGACAGGTGATCCTGCACCTCCCAGAGATTGCTGGTCAGGATCACCGAAATGGGGTTTTCCTGGCCGTCGACGGTGCCCTGCTGCAGCGCGGTAAACAGCTCCGGGAAAGCCATCGGCGTGGGATGCGCCCCCATGGCCTTGAAGGCCGCCATGTGCACCTTGTTCTCCATGGTGCGGATCTTGAGCCCGGCCACATCCTCCGGGGTCCTGATGTCGCGCTGGCTGTTGGTCATGTGGCGAAAGCCGTTCTCGGTCCAGGCCAGGCCCACCAGGTTGTTCTGGCCGATCTTGTCGAGCAGTTCCTGGCCGATCGGACCATCCAGCACGCAGCGCGCCTGCTCGTAGTCATCGAACAGGAACGGCAGATCCAGCACATAGGTCTCCGGGACGAAATTGCCCAGGGGGCCGGTCGAGGTGATGACCCCATCGATGGTGCCGATCTGCAGCCCCTCGATCATCGAGCGCTCCCCACCCAGGGCGCCGGCGGGTTGCTCGTTGACGGTAAACTTGCCGTCGCTGAGCTTTTCCAGGGTCGCCTTGAAGGCATCGACACCCTTGGAATAGTGCGAACTATCGGAGGTGGTATGGCCAATGGTGATCGTCTGAGCGACGGCATCGAGACTGAAGGCGGATAGCGCCAGTGACGTGGCACAGACCAGTGCCCCGGTGATCGAATGGCGTGCGCGAAGAACTGTCATTGTTATTTCCTCGTGTTGCGGCGTTGATGGCCCCGACAGGGCCGGGACGTGAAGGCGTCGTCACCGGGGGCCAATCCCCCCGTCAGGACGCGGAACGATCGGCGAGATAGCTCTCGACGATCTCTTGGAAGTCGGCGTCGCCGCGAAAGCCCAGGGCCTCGGCGCGACGGTTGTCGAAGCGTGCCGGCCAGCTGGCGACGATGGCCTCGATGCGTGGGTCGGGCTCGTGGCGTACCCGCGAGAGCGCCGCCTCGCCGCCCCGCTCGCGCAGCACCTCGAGCATCGCGGCGACGCTGACCGTGATGCCCGGCAGCATGAAGGCCCGATAGGGCGCCAGCGCCTCGCCGGGGAGCGTCGCGCCGTGCAGCAGCGCGTCGACGACCCGCTTCGGCGACATCACGAACAGCTCCAGGTCGGTGGGCACCGGACAGACCGCCTCTTCGCCGTTGATCGGCTCACGCAGGATGCTCGAGGCGAAGCTGGACGCCGCAGCATTGGGCCGGCCGGGACGGATGACGATGGTCGGCAGGCGCAGCACGCAGCCGTCGACCAGCCCCCGACGGCTGTAGTCGTTGATCAGCAGTTCGCACATCGCCTTCTGCGTGCCGTAGGAGCTCTGCGGCGTCAGCGCCGTCATGTCGTCGAGCACCGTCGGCAGTTCGCCACCGTAGACCGCCACCGAGCTGGCCATGATCAGCCGGGTGGCCGACAGTCCGGCGCGCCGGCAGCCTTCCAGCAGGGCTCGAGTGGCCTCGAAGTTGACCCGCATCCCCAGATCGAGGTCCGCCTCGGCAGCTGAACTGACCACCGCGGCCAGGTGATAGATCACCGCCGGCGCCTCGCCGAGCACGTCGTCTAGCGCACCGGGTTGCGAGATATCCAGGGCCCGACACTCGACCGTCACACCCTCGTGGGCCGGCGGGGTCGGTTCGACCTGGTCGACGAGCGTCAGACGCGTCAGGGGCCAGCCATTCAGGCTCCCCTGCTCGAGCAGGGCCGCGCTCAGGCGTTGGCCCAGGAAGCCGGCGGCGCCGGTGATCAGAACGTGCATCGTGCTACCTCGATTCCTCGTGTTGTCGTTGTCGTGACCTCAGTCGCCGCGCGGGGCGCCAGGGGTCAGGCCGTAGGCCGCACCCCAGCCCAGCCCGGCACGGGTCTCGCCCGCCGGGCGGTACTCGCAGCCGATCCAGCCGTCGTAGCCCAGCGCCTCGAGCCGTTCGAACAGGGCCGGATAGTGGATCTCGCCGACATCCGGCTCGTGGCGACCGGGCACCCCGGCGACCTGCACGTGGCCGATCCGCGGAAACTGGGTCTCCAGCGCAGCGGTCAGGTTTCCCTCGCTCATCTGGCAGTGATAGAGATCGAACTGGACGCGCAGGTTATCGGCGCCGACCGCTTCGAGAATCTCCCGGGCCTGGGCCTGACGGTTCAGGAAGAAGCCCGGCATGTCGTGCTCGTTGATCGGTTCGATGAGCAGGGTGCGCCCCGCCTTGGCCAGTTCGGCGGCGGCATGGCGCAGATTGGCGATATACGTCTCGTGGTGGGCCGCGCGGGTCGCCGCGTCGGCGTCCGCCGGCACCACCCCGGCCATGGCGTGCAGGCGCGGGCAGTCCAGCGCCTCGGCGTAGCGCAGCGCCTCGTGCACGCTGTCGCGGAACTCCGCCTCGCGCCCGGGCAGGCTGGCCAGGCCGCGCTCGCCCGTGTCCCAGTCGCCCGGCGGTAGGTTGAAGAGCACCTGCGTCAGGCCGTTGTCGTCGAGCGCCCGGCGCAGTTCCCGCGGCTCGAAGGCATAGGGAAAGAGGTACTCGACGCCGCAAAAGCCGGCCTCGGCGGCTGCCGCGAAGCGATCGAGAAAGTCCCGCTCGGTGAACAGCATGCTGAGGTTGGCGGCAAGGCGAAGCATGGTGGTTCCTCGTGGCTCTCGTTGTTCTCGTGGCTCTCGTATCCAGGCTCGGCCGGCTCAGTCCCGGGAAAAGCGCGCCTTGAGCGCGGTGACCTGCTCCGGGGTCAGCGCACGGGGATTGTGCCCGCGCAGCAGCAGGTAGAGCCTGGCGGTTTCCTCGAGCTCTTCGGTGGCGTACACCGCCGCTTCCAGCGACTTGCCCGCCACCACCGGGCCGTGATTGGCCAGCAGCACCGCGCTGTGGCGCCCAGCCAGGCCCTTCACCGCGTCGCCCAGCGCGGCGTCGCCGGGCATGTGATAGGGCACCAGCGGCAGCCGGCCGACGCGCATCACGTAGTAGGCGGTCAGCGGCGGGATACAGTCGTGCTGGTCGATGTCGGGCAGGCAGGACACCGCCACCGAATGAGTGGAGTGCAGGTGAACGATCGCCTCGGACTGCGGCCGCTCGGCGTACATCGCCATGTGCAGGAAGCTTTCCTTGGTCGGCTTGTCGCCGTCGAGACAGCGGCCCTCGCTATCCAGCCGCGAGAGCCGCGCCGGATCGAGCCGGCCGAGGCAGGCGTTGGTGGGTGTCATCAGCCAGCCGCCGTCGGCCGTGCGCACGCTGATGTTGCCGCTCGCGCCCATGGTCAGGCCGCGATCGAACAGCGACTGACCCAGTGTGGTGATCTGCTCGCGCAGACGGTTTTCGTCGTGTCGTCTCATGGCAGCACCTCGAAGGCTCGCGTGAAGAAGTCGTTGGCCCCGAAGTTGCCGGACTTGAGCGCCACGGAGAGCGGCGCCTGGCGCCCGGCGACGCACGTCTGCATCCAGGGCACGCCGGAGTCGATCTGCTCGCCGATACGCAGCGTCTCCACGCCCAGCGCCGAAATCACCGCCCCGGCGCTCTCGCCGCCGGCGACGACCAGCCGCCCCACGCCGTCGGCGACCAGCCGCCGCGCCAGGTCGGCCAGCGCCCGTTCGACCAGCTCACCGGCCCGGGCCGCGCCGAGCCGCTGCTGGGCGGCGCTGACCTGTTCTGGCGCCGCCGAGGCGGCGATCATCACGGGCCGGGTGTCACTCAGGCGCCGCCGGGCGAAGTCCCATGCCGCCTCGAGGGTCTCCTCGCCCTCGGCCAGGGCCAGAGGATCGAGTTCGAAAATCTCGTGGTCGCGTCGAAAATGCGCGATCTGGGCCAGCGTCGCCCGCGAGCAGCTGCCCGCGAGCACCAGCGCCGCGCCCTCGGCGGGCGCGAGGCGCCCGGCATCGTCGATCGGCGCCAGCCAGCCGCGCCGGCGGTAGGCCTCGGGCAGGGTCTGGCCCAGTCCCGAGCCGCCGGTCACCAGGGCATGATCGGCACACGCCTCGGCCAGCACGTCCAGGTCGTGCTCGTCGAGGGTGTCGCAGATCACGTGGCGCACGCCCTCGTCCGCCAATCCGGCCAGATGTTCACTGGCCGCCACCGCACCGCAGGCGAGCGTGGCGTGCGAGAGCAACCCCACGCGGTGAGGCGTCTGCCGGCCCAGCACGCGGACCAGGTCGGCGTCGGCCATGGGGTTGAGCGGGTGATGCTGCATGCCGCTGTCGTTGAGCAGACGGTCGCCGACGAACAGATGGCCCTGGTAGACCGTGCGGCCGTTGACGGGAAACGCCGGCACCATGACCGTCTGCGCCGCACCGAGACGCTCGATCAGCGCATCGGCGACCGGGCCGATGTTGCCGGCCGGCGTCGAATCGAACGTCGAGCAGTACTTGAAGAAGATCTGCCGCGCGCCCAGGCCACGCAGCCAGTCGAGCGCCGTCAGGGAGGCCGCGACGGCTTCGTCCGCCGGGCAACTACGGGACTTCAAGGCCACCACCACGGCATCGACGTCGACGACTTCGAACGAGGCATCCGGCACGCCGATGGTCTGCACGCAGCGCATGCCGGCCCGGACCAGGTTGTTGGCCAGGTCGCTGGCCCCGGTGAAGTCGTCGGCGATCGCGCCCAGCACCACGCTCATGACGGCGCCTCCGCGTCATTGGCGGCCTTCGGCAGATCGAGCCCCGCGAGACGCTGGTAGACCTTGATCACCGCCGCATCGTCTTCACGACCGTAGCCAGCGCCGCTGGCGGCGGTGAACTGCTGCAGGGCACTGGCGGCCAGCGGCGTGGGGAACGTCAACTCGCGCCCCGCCTGGTGCACCAGGTTGAGATCCTTGACGAAAATGTCCACGGCGGAGCGCGGCGCGTAGTCGCCCGCGAGGATGTGCGGCACGCGATTCTCGAACATCCAGGAGTTGCCCGCCGAACGGGTGATCACGCCGTAGAGCGCCTGGGGATCGATGCCCATGCGGATGCCCAGCGCCATGGCCTCGGCGGCGGCGGCGATGTGCACGCCGGCCAGCAGCTGGTTGATCAGCTTGACCCGCGAGCCCATGCCCATGGCGTCGCCGAGGCGATGCACCGTCTCGGCCATGGCGTCCAGTACCGGCGCGGCGCGCTCGAAGGCAGCAGCGCTGCCCGAGGCCATCACCGACAGCCGGCCCTGGCGCGACTTGGTGGCCCCGCCGCTGATCGGCGCGTCGAGCACCAACAGGCCCGCTTCGGCCAGTCGGGCACCCAGGGATTCGGCATAGCTCGGCGCCACTGTGGCGCACTGGATCACCAGGCCCACGCGGCCCGGCACGGCCATCAGCCCCGCTTCGCCGAACAGCACGGCCTCGACCTGCTCGGCATTGATCACCACCAGCAGTACGATCTCACAGCGCTCGGCCAGTTCGGCCGGCGTGGCGACGCAGATGCCCCCGCTGTCTTCGAAGGTCCGGCGCGCGTTAGCATCGATATCACAGCCGATCACCGAGAAACCGGAGTCGAGTAGCGTGACCGCGATGCCCAATCCCATGGCCCCCAGGCCGACCACACCCACCGGTGCCGAATTCGTACACTGCTGCATCCTTCGTGGTCCTCCCAGGGGTCGTCGAACGCAATGAATGACCAATGTTAGCGCTAACATTTTTTCTAGATTAGACTGGACCAGCGCGCAAGCGCTTTGACCCCGGGAGACGACTAATGTCTAACCAATCCTCGTCGGACAGACGTCGACGCCGCGGTACCGACAAGCCGACGCTGGCCGATGTCGCCCGCGAGGCCGGCGTGTCCTCGATCACGGTTTCGCGGGTGGTCAATGCCCCCGACTCGGTGCGTGAGTCGACCCGCAAACGGGTCGAAGACGCCATCGAGCGGGTCGGCTATGTGCGCAACATGCTCGCCGGGAGCCTGGCTTCCGCGGATTCACGCTTCATTGCCGTCATTGTTCCCTCGCTGTCCAATATCGTCTTCAACGAGGTGATCTATGGCCTGCAGACCACCTTCGAGAAACACGGCTACCAGATCCTGCTGGGCAACACCGACTACAGTATGCAGCGGGAATACGAGCTGGTGAGAACCTTCATGGGCTGGTCCTCCTCGGCTCTGGTGACGACTGGGCTTCGCCATACGCCGCCCTGTCTCGAGCTGCTCAAGGGCTACCGGAAACCCGTAATGGAGATCATGGAACTCGGACAGGGAGTCGACCTCAACGTTGGCCTTTCGCACTACGATGCCGGCCGTTGCATGGCGCAGCATCTCCTGGACAGAGGCAACCGACACATCATCTATGCCGGCACCCAAATGCAAGGAAACTATCGTGCCAGACTGCGTTTCGAGGGTCAGCGAGAATTGCTCGAACGGCAGGGTCTACCGGCGCTTATGGTGGAGTGGGATCAGCCGAGTTCCCTTGAGCTCGGTCGGGAGGCCTTGCACCACGTCATGCAGGCTCATCCGGACATACAAGCGATCCAGTTCGCCGATGACATGATGGCGTCCGGCGCCATTCTCCATGCCACACGCACAGGAATTCGGGTGCCCGACGATATCGCCATCTGCGGCTTTTCCGGCCTGCCCATTGGCCAGCATATCTCCCCCATCCTGACCACGATATTTTCACCACGTGAGGAAATGGGTGTCATCGCCGCCCGTAACATCATCGACCGGATAGAAGGCAAGAACCCGGTCGCGGTCACGCATGACGTGGGTTTCTCCCTGTCTATCGGTGAGAGCACCTGAGTCACCCACCCCGCGCCGCCAGCAGTGCCTCGGCGATCTCCTCCACCCCGCGGCCGTGCGAACCGCGGGTGATCCAGGCCGGTTTCCAGCCCATGCGTTCGCGGTAGGGAGACAGGTTGGCCACACCCACGGTATGGCGAAAGGTGGCGAACATCGGGGCGTCGTTGGGGGCGTCGCCGACGACCATCACCTGGTGCTCGAGCTGCATCCGGGTCAGTGAGAAGGTATCGCCGAGCAGGCGCAGCGCCATGCCCGCCTTGTCGAAGTCGCCCTGCCAGGCATTGATGTGGATCGAGCTGGCCCTGGCGCGCACGCCGGTGGCCTGGAAACCGTCGATGATCGCCTCGATCTGATAATGGTCGAGCGGGCCGACGGCCTGGGCGTGGTCGATCGCCACGTCACACAGCCGGTAGTCCTGATCCTGGGCCAGCGCGACTTCAGGATGGCTGAGCAGCAGTTGCCGGGCCACGCCGAGCACATGACGCTGGCGGGACCGCATGCGCACCGGGTTGTCCCACCAGGCGGTGATCAGCCGGCCCCCCTGGCGCCGGAAGCTGAAGGCGCCGTTCTCGCCGATCACCGCCGCCACCGGCCAGGCGCGGGCGATATGGTCGCACCAGCCGGCACAGCCGCCTGTCACCGGAATCACCGAGATCCCGGCCTCGGCGAGCCGCTCCAGCGCCGCCAGCGTTCCCGCGTGCAGGCGGCCGTCCTCGGTGAGGGTGTCGTCGATATCGGTGAGCAGATAGCGAATGCCGCCGAGAACCTCGGGCGGGCAATCGCCGAAGGGCCTCAGAGGCATGGCAGGCGTATAGGTCATGTCGGAACTCGCCTCGTCGGCAGGGTGGATTCCGGCGCCGGTATGGCCGCCGGGCGCGTGGTCGATCCGTTCAGGATACGATGTCAACGGCGCATCGGCGCTCGGCCAGCCGTTGCCCCTCGGCGTCGAACAGGTGCAACCGCTCGCCGGTCAGGACAAGGCGCAAGGTCTGCCCCTCGGCGACGGCATGCTCGCCATCCAGGCGCGCCACGACGGGCTCGTCGAGCCCCGCCAGGCGGGTGTAGGCCAGGGTGTCGGCGCCCAGCGGCTCGATCAGCTCGACCCGGGTGTCGAGCGCCACGGCCGACGCCGGCATCGCCGCCCCGTCGGGCAGCGTCGTCAGATGCTCGGGACGGACGCCCAGCGTCAGCTCGGCGCCGTCGTCCAGCCCGGTGGCCAGGTCGAGCTCGCCGCCGTCGGGCAGCTCCAGGCGCTCGCCGCGGACCGTCACCGGCAGGAAGTTCATCGCCGGCGAGCCGATGAAGCCGGCGACGAAGCGGGTCGCCGGGCGGTCGTACAGCGCCATCGGCGTGCCGCACTGCTCGACACGCCCAGCGTTCATCACCACCAGCCGGTCGGCCAGGGTCATCGCCTCGGTCTGATCGTGGGTCACGTAGACCGCGGTGACCCCGAGGCGCTTCTGCAGGCGCCGGATCTCCAGGCGCATCTGCACGCGCAGCTTGGCGTCGAGGTTGGACAGCGGCTCGTCGAAGAGGAACACCTGCGGCTCGCGGACGATCGCCCGGCCCATCGCCACGCGCTGGCGCTGGCCGCCCGACAGCTGGCGCGGGCGGCGGTCGAGCAAGGCCCCCAGGTCGAGCAGCTCGGCGGTGGCATTGACCCGGCGACGAATGTCCGCCTTGGCCACGCCACGGTTCTTGAGGCCGTAGGCCATGTTGTCGTACACGCTCATGTGCGGGTAGAGCGCGTAGTTCTGGAAGACCATGGCGATGTCGCGCTCGGCGGGTTCCAGGTCGTTGACGCGTCGCGCGTTGATGGCCAGCTCGCCGGCGGTGATCGATTCCAGCCCGGCCAGGGTGCGCAGCAGGGTCGACTTGCCGCAGCCCGAGGGGCCGACGATCACCACCAGTTCGCCGTCCTCGACGGCCAGGTCGATCCCGTGCAGGGCGGTGAAGCCGTTGGGATAGCGTTTCTCGAGGGCGCTCAATTGCAAGGTAGCCATAGCGTTTCCCGTTGAATCGGTCGTCACTTCTCGCTGTCGACCAGGCCTTTGACGAAGTAGCGCTGCATCAGCAGGATCACCAGCACCGGCGGCCCCATGGCCAGCATCGCGGTGGCCGTGACGTCCTGCCAGGGCACCGGCGAGTCACCGGTGGTCAGCAGGCGCTTGAGGCTCACCACCACGGTCATGTAATCGGCGTCGGTGGTGACCAGCAGCGGCCACAGATACTGGTTCCAGCCGTAGAGGAACATGATCACGAACAGCGCGGCGATGTTGGTCTTCGACAGCGGCAGCAGAATGTCGCGCAGAAAGCGCCAGGGACCGGCACCATCGATGCGCGCGGCCTCGACCAGTTCCGGCGGGATGGTCAGGTAGAACTGCCGCAGCAGGAAGGTCGCCGTGGCGCTGGCGATCAGCGGCAGGATCAGCCCGGGGTAGCTGTCGAGCAGGTGCAGGTCGGCGGCCACCTGGTAGGTGGGCACGATTCGCACCTCCACCGGCAGCATCAGGGTGATGAAGATCAGCCAGAAGCACAGCCGGCGCAGCGGAAAGCGGAAGAACACGATGGCGTAGGCGGCCAGCAGCGAGATGGCGATCTTGCCCACGGCGATGCCCAGCGCCATCACCAGCGAATTGACGAGCAGCTTCAGCACGTTGGTGCCCAGGCTGTTCACCGGGTCCTCGATCAACCGCGCGTAGTTGGCCAGCCCGGTGTCGCCCACCCACAGCGGCGCGACGTGGCCGGAGAGCTCGCTCATGGAGTGCGTGCTGGCGGCGAAGGCCAGCCACACCGGCAGGAAGAACAGGCCGCAGCCCACGGCCAGCAACAGATGGCTGGCGATATCCAGCCCGGGACGTTGGTAGCGCATCAGTACTGGACTCGACGTTCGACGAAACGGAACTGGATCAGCGTCAGCAGACCCACGAGGATCATCAGCAGCACCGACTGGGCGGCGCTGGACCCCAGATCCTGGCCGATGAAACCATCCTCGTAGACCTTGTAGACCAGCGTGGTGGTCGCGCCGGCCGGCCCGCCGCCGGTCACGGTGTCGATGGTGGCGAAGGTCTCGAAGCAGGCGTAGACGCCGTTCATCACCAGCAGAAAGAAGCTGGTCGGCGACAGCAGCGGAAAGGTCACCGTCCAGAAGCGCCGCCAGGGGCCGGCGCCGTCGATGGCGGCGGCTTCCAGCAGACTCCGGGGAATGGTCTGCAGCCCGGCCAGGAAGAACACGAAGTTGTAGCTCATCTGCTTCCACACCGAGGCCAGGATCACTAGCAGCAGTGCCTGATCGCCGTCGAGGTTGTGGTTCCAGTCGATGCCCAGTGACTCGAGGCCGGCACTCACCAGTCCCAGGGTGGGGTCGAAGAGAAACATCCACAGTACCCCGGCCACCGCCGGCGCCACGGCGTAGGGCCAGATCAGCAGCGTCTTGTAGGCGTTGGCCCCCTTGATGACGCGATCGGCCTGCACCGCCAGCAGCAGGGCGATGGCCATGGCGCCCAGCGCCACCGACAGCGAGAAGACCACGGTGGTGCCCAGCGCCTGATAGTAGTCGGGCTCGTGCAGCACGGCCGCGAAGTTGGCCAGCCCGGCGAACTGCCGCGACAGGCCGAAGGCGTCCTCGACGTAGAAGGCCTGTTCGACCGCCTGCAGCGACGGCCAGAAGAAGAACACCCCGACGATGATCAACTGCGGCGCCATCAGTAGCCAGGGCGTGACACGATAGCGTTGGAAGTGAGTCATTCAGGATCTCCGCCACGCATCTCGACCCGCCACCGGCTGACGGTGACGGGCCGAACCTGCCGGGCAATTAGCTATTGGCGCGCTGGAACTTGGCCAGTAGCGCATTGCCCTTCTCGGCGGCCTCGTCGAGCCCCGCCTGGACACTGACGTTGCCGGCGAAGATCTTCTCCAGGGCCTCGTTGATCACGTCGCGGATCTGCACCATGTTGCCCAGCCGCAGCCCCTTGGAGTTCTCGGTGGGCGCGGAGCCGGTCATCTGTTCGATCGCCACGTCGGTACCGGGGTTCTCGTCGTAGAAGCCCTGCTCGCGGGTCAACTCGGCGGCCGCGGTGGTGATCGGCAGGTACCCGGTGAACTGGTGCCAGTCGGCCTGCACCTCGGGCGAGGAGAGATACTCGAAGAACTCGGCGATGCCCTTCTTCTGGGCCTCGCTGGCGCCGTTGAGCACCCACAGCGAGGCGCCGCCGATGATGGTGTTGTTGGGGGTGTCGGTCACGTCGGCGTCGTAGGGCAGCGGCGCGACACCGAAATCGAAATCGGCGTTGTCACGCACCCCGGCGTAGGAGGCCGACGAGCCCATCATCATCGCGCACTCACCGGAATAGAACTTGGGCGCCGCCTCGTCCTTGCGGCCCCCGTAGACGAAGCGACCGTCCTGCTGCCACTGCGCGAGACGCTGGATATGATCGACCACCGCCGTCTCGTTGAACTGCAGACGGGCATCCAGCCCCCCGAAGCCGTTGGCCTCGCTGGCGAAGGGGATGTCGTTGCGCGCCGAGTAGTTCTCGAGCATCACCCAGGAGGGCCAGGTGGTGGTCAAACCGCACTCCGCGGCACCGGAATCCACCACTTTCTCCAGCGCCTCGCCGAGCCCCTGCCAGGTCCTGGGCACCTCGTCGACGCCGGCCTGCTCCAGGATGTCGCGATTGACGTAGGTCACCGGCGTGGAGGAGTTGAACGGCAGCGAGAGCATCTTGCCGTCGGTGGTGGTGTAGTAGCCGGTGACCGCGGGCAGGTAGGCGGACGGATCGAAGTCGGCGGACTCGTCGGCCATCAGTTGATAGACCGGCACGATGGCACCCTTGGCGTGCATCATGGTCGCCGTGCCGACCTCGTAGATCTGGACGATCTGCGGTGCCTTGCCGGCACGGAAGGCGGCGATCGCCGAGGTCATGGTTTCGGTGTAATTGCCCTTGAACACCGGCTTGACGACGTAGTCGTCCTGGCTGGCGTTGAAGTCGGCGGCGATCTCGTCGACCTTCTTGCCCAGGCCCCCGCCCATGGCGTGCCACCATTCGATCTGGGTGGCGGCCCGGGCCGAACCGGCGGACAGCAGGGCCGCGGCGCCGATACTCAGCAAGGCGGCCGAGGGCCAGCAGCGTGACGCGACAGACGAAAGCGGCGAACGAGACATGCAAGGCTCCTTTGCGAGACGAAGTCGTCGATGGTTCGAACGGTCGACCCCGCTGACCGCTCGAAACGCGCAGAAGACTCTAGGCCGAAAATCTTTCAGGAAGGTGACGATTCGGTGTTCGTTCGGCTCGGACCGAGTCCCGGTGGTTTGTCCGCCAGGCCACGAGGTATCGGCAGGGCAAGCGGCATGTCGCCGTCAGGCGTCGCCGGCCAGCAGCACTTCGTGGAGCGCGGAGGCCGCCACCGACACCGCCTGGTCGGCGCGGGTCAGCACCCCCACCGAACGCTCGATGACCGGGTCCGTCAACGGCAGGCAGCAAACGCCCATCGACGCCATCTGCTCGATGCACAACGCCGGGACCGCGCTGACCCCCAGCCCACTGCTGACCATGCGTCCCACCGTGGCGAGCTGATGGCTCTCGAAGGCCACCGGCAGCGTCATGCCCCGCGTCTGCAGATGCCGCTCGAGCATCAGGCGCACCTGCGAGGGCCGCTGCAGGGCGACGAACGGCTGCGCCAGCAACTGGGCCCAGGTCACGACCGCCTGCCCGGCCAGCGACGATTGCCGGGGCACCGCCGCGACGAAGCGATCCCGATAGATCGGCGAGAAGGTCAATCCGGCCACGGACGGCGGTTCGAAGGCGATACCCAGTTCGACGCGCTGGGCCTGGACCATCTCGATGACCTGCTCGTTGATGACGTCGTGCACAGTGATACCCACGCGCGGGTAACGGTCACGGAAGGTCGCCAGCAGCGGGGGCAGCCGGTTGGCGGCGAACGACGGCATGGCGGCGACCACCACCCGGCCCTGCTGCAGGCGAAAACGCCGCCGCAGGGTATCCTCGACATCGTCCCACTCGGCGATCAGGCGCCGCGCCAGCGGCAATAGCGCCTCGCCCTCGGGAGTGAGCCGGACCTGGCGCGTGGTGCGCCCGAACAGCGCCCCGCCGAGCTGGGATTCCAGCGCCTTGATGGCGAGGCTGAGCGCCGACTGCGAGACGTGCAGCCGTTCGCTGGCCTGGGCGAAGCTGAGCGTCTGGGCGACGGCGAGGAAGGCACGCAATTGCTTCACGGTCATCGGCATGCCCCCGATTCATTGATTGAAAAAACTCAACAATCATTTTTTAAAACAAACTTAACAAAATAGTCGCCCCGCGCCATAGTCCAAGACGCACAACAACACGGAGACACGCCATGGCCGGTTTCGACAAGCGCGTAGGGTCCTACGCAGAGGCCCTCGAGGGACTCGAGGACGGCATGACCCTGCTCGCCGGGGGCTTCGGCCTCTGCGGTATTCCCGAGAACCTGATCGCCGAGGTCAAGCGCCGCGGGGTCAAGGACCTGACCGTCTATTCCAACAACTGCGGCGTCGACGGCTTCGGTCTGGGGCTGCTGCTCGAGGACCGTCAGATCAAGACCATCCATGCCTCCTACGTGGGCGAGAACGCGCTCTTCGAGCGCCAGATGCTCGACGGCGAGATCGAGGTGGTCCTCACCCCCCAGGGCACCCTGGCCGAGAAGCTGCGCGCCGGCGGCGCCGGTATCCCCGCCTTCTACACCGCCACCGGCTACGGCACGCCGATCGGCGAGGGCAAGGAGGTGCGGGTGTTCAACGGCCGTCACTACATCCTCGAGGAGTCCGTGGTCGGCGACTTCGCCATCGTCAAGGGCTGGAAGGCCGACCGCTACGGCAACGTCATCTATCGCAACACCGCCCAGAACTTCAATCCGCTGGCCGCCACCGCGGGCCGGATCACCGTGGTCGAGGTGGAGGAGATCGTCGAACCCGGCGAGCTCGATCCCGACCAGATCCATACGCCCGGCATCTTCGTCGACCGCCTCATCCAGGGCACCTTCGAGAAGCGCATCGAGAAGCGCACCGTGCATCAGGACTGAGCGCGTCATTCACGACCAACAAGACAAGAGGCATCACCGATGGCACTGACTCGCGAACAGATGGCCCAGCGCGTGGCGCGCGAACTCGAGGACGGTTTCTACGTCAACCTGGGGATCGGCATCCCCACCCTGGTAGCCAACTACATTCCGGATGACATCGACGTCATGCTGCAGTCCGAGAACGGCCTGCTGGGCATGGGGCGTTTTCCCACCGAGGCGGAAGTCGATCCGGACATGATCAACGCCGGCAAGCAGACCGTGACCGCACGGCCCGGCGCGGCGATCTTCTCCTCCGCGGAATCCTTCGCCATGATCCGCGGCGGCCACGTCGACCTGACCGTGCTCGGCGCCTTCGAGGTCGACCAGCACGGCAACATCGCCTCATGGATGATCCCCGGCAAGCTGATCAAGGGCATGGGCGGCGCCATGGACCTGGTGGCCGGCGCCGAGAACATCATCTGCACCATGACCCACGCCTCCAAGCACGGCGAGTCCAAGCTGCTCGAGCGCTGCAACCTGCCGCTGACCGGGGCCGGCTGCATCAACCGGGTGCTCACCGACCTGGCCTATCTGGAGATCGAGAACGGCGCCTTCATCCTCAAGGAGCGCGCCCCGGGCGTCAGCGTCGACGAGATCGTCGCCAAGACCGCCGGCAAGCTCATCGTGCCCGATCATGTCCCGGAGATGACGTTCGCCTGATAGCCACTGACTGAGCGCCCCTGCCGCCCCGCACCCCGCCGCGTCGCAAGGCCCGGCGGCGCGCGGGGCGTTTCCGTATGTCCACCCCCAACCGCCACCCCGGCCTCGCCCTCGTCGACCTCCCACTTTCGTCGTGTAGCGCTTGACCCGTATCGCGGTCTCTCTCTAGCATTTAGTTTCAATTGAAACCAATTGCCCGGGAGGCGGCGTCGCTTCCCACGCAGAGAGGTCTTCCCGATGCCTTCCGACAAGCTCGACTACCTGAGTGGGTTCGGCAATCACCACGCCAGCGAGGCACTTCCCGGCGCCCTGCCCGAGGGCCAGAACGCCCCGCAGCGCTGCCCCTACGGCCTCTACGCCGAGCAGCTCACCGGCTCGGCCTTCACCGCGCCGCGCAGCCACAACCGGCGCAGCTGGCTGTATCGCATCCGCCCCTCGGTGGCGCAGAGCGCCTACCGGCCGCTGCCGGCGGGGGACTGGGTCACCGCGCCGCCGGCCGAGCTGGCCGCCGACCCCAATCAGATGCGCTGGGATCCGCGCCCGCTGCCCGAGGCGCCCACCGACTTCGTCGACGGCATGCTGAGCGTGGCCGTCAACGGCGACGCCACCGCCCAGAGCGGCTGCGGGGTCCACGTCTACGCCTGCAACCGCGACATGACCGAGCGCTTCTTCTACGACGCCGATGGCGAGCTGCTGATCGTGCCCCAGCAGGGCGCGCTCACGCTGCGCACCGAGCTGGGCCGGCTCCATGTCGCCCCGGGCGAGATCGCCGTGGTGCCCCGCGGCATCAAGTTCCAGGTTCGTCTCGACGCCGCCGCGGCGCGCGGTTATGTCTGCGAGAACTACGCCAGCCCCTTCGAGCTGCCCGGCCTGGGGCCTATCGGCGCCAACGGCCTGGCCAACCCGCGTGACTTCCTCGCCCCGGTGGCCGACTACGAGGACGTCGGCGGCGACATCGAACTCGTCGCCAAATTCTCGGGCCGGCTGTGGGCCACCCGGCTCGATCATTCGCCGCTCGACGTGGTGGCCTGGCACGGCAACTACGCGCCCTACAAGTACGATCTGGCCCGCTTCAACACCATCAACACCGTCAGCTTCGACCATCCCGACCCGTCGATCTTCACCGTGCTGACCTCGCCCTCGGACACCCCGGGGACGGCCAACATCGACTTCGTGATCTTTCCGCCGCGCTGGATGGTCGCCGAGCACACCTTCCGCCCGCCCTACTTCCATCGCAACCTGATGAGCGAGTTCATGGGCCTGATCCACGGCGAGTACGACGCCAAGGCGGAAGGCTTCCTGCCCGGAGGGGCCAGCCTGCACAACTGCATGTCGCCCCACGGCCCCGACGCGGAGACCTTCGAGAAGGCCACGCATGCCGAACTCGAGCCGGCCTACCTGGGCGACACCCTGGCCTTCATGTTCGAGAGCCGCTACGTCTTCCAGCCCACGCCGGCCGCCCTGAACGCGGACTTCCGCCAGCGCGACTACGTCGACGTCTGGGCGGGGCTGCGCTCGCACTTCACCCCGGACCAGCGCTGATCACCGCTCCCCGACGACAACAAGGACCCCATCATGAAACTCGCTTCGCTCAAGCACGGCCGCGACGGCCAGCTGATCGTGGTCTCCCGCGACCTGACGCGCGCCGTGCGCGTGCCGCGGATCGCCGCCACCCTGCAACAGGCCATCGAGGCGTGGGACGCCCTCGCCCCGCGTCTCGAGGCCGTCTATGCCGAGCTCAACGAGGGCCGCGCCGCCGAGGCCTTCGCGCTGGACATGAGCGCGCTGCACTCGCCGCTGCCGCGCACCTACCACTGGGCCGACGGCTCGGCCTATCTCAACCACGTCCAGCTGGTGCGTCAGGCGCGGGGCGCCGAGATGCCCGAATCGTTCTGGAACGACCCGCTGATGTACCAGGGCGGCGGCGATAGCTTCCTGGCCCCCACCGAGGCCATCGAGGCGATCAGCGAGGAGCACGGCATCGACCTGGAGGGCGAGCTGGCGGTGATCGTCGACGACGTGCCGATGGCGGTCACCCCCGAGCAGGCCGCCGGGCACATCAAGCTGATCATGCTGGTCAACGACGTCAGCCTGCGCGGGCTGATCCCCGGTGAGCTGGCCAAGGGCTTCGGCTTCTTCCAGGCCAAGCCGGCCTCGAGCTTCTCGCCGATCGCCGTGACCCCCGACGAACTGGGCGACGCCTGGCGGGACGGCCGCGTCCACCTGCCGCTGACCGTGCATCTCAACGGCGAGAAGTTCGGCGAGCCCGAGGCCGGCCCGGACATGGTCTTCGGCTTCCCGCAGCTCGTCGCCCACGCCGCACGCACCCGCCGCCTGGGCGCCGGGGCGATCATCGGCTCGGGCACCGTGTCCAACCCCGGCGAAGACGGCGGCCCGGGCAAGCCGATCGCCGAGGGCGGCGTCGGTTACAGCTGCCTGGCCGAGGTGCGCATGGTCGAGAAGATCCTCCACGGCGAGACGAAGACCCCCTTCCTGCGCTTCGGCGATCGCGTGCGTATCGAGATGTTCGATCGCCAGGGCCGGAGCCTCTTCGGCGCCATCGACCAGTCGGTGGTGCCGTACCGGCCGACCTGAGCGGAGAGCCACGATGAGACTCTACGGCTATTTCCGCTCCTCGGCCGCCTACCGGGTGCGTATCGCGCTCAACCTCAAGGGCCTGGCCTGCGAGCAGGTGCCGGTGAACCTGGTCAAGGGCGAACAGCGCGACGCGGCACATCTCGCCCGCCACCCGCAGGGCCTGGTGCCGGTGCTCGAGACCGACGACGGCACGCGGCTGACCCAGTCGCTGGCGATCTGCGAATACCTGGACGAACGCCATCCCGCGCCGCCGCTGCTGCCGGCCGACGCCGAGGGCCGCGCCCGGGTCCGTGCGCTCGCCCAGCTGATCGCCTGCGAGATCCATCCCCTCGACAACCTGCGGGTGCTCGGCTACCTGACCGGCGAGCTGGGTATCGGGGAAGACGCCAGGCTCGCCTGGTACCGTCACTGGATCGCCGAAGGCTTCGCCGCGCTGGAAACGCAGCTGGCGGGCACCCCGGCCACCGGGACCTGCTGTCACGGCGACACCCCGAGCCTGGCCGACGTCTGCCTGGTGCCTCAGGTGTTCAACGCCCGGCGCTTCGACTGCGACCTGGGCGCCTACCCGACACTCGAGCGCATCGTCGCGCATCTGGAGACCCTGCCCGCGTTCGCCGAGGCCCGGCCCGAACGTCAGCCCGACGCGGCCTGAGAAGCCCCGGGGCCGGCCGGGCCGTGTCGCGTGATCCGGCACAGCCCGGCCACTCCGGCTAGCCCGCTTGCAGGTCGGGGGCCGCGCTCATGCCGGCATGAATCGGCGGAATCCGCCCGGCCCATGGCTGGGCGCGCTCGAGCTGGGCCGCCAGGGAAAACAGCCGGCTTTCCTCGCCGAAGCGACCCGCGACATGGGTGCCCAGCGGCAGACCCGTGTCCGTCCAGTAGAGCGGCAGCGACATCGCCGGCTGTCCGGTGGCGTTGAACAGCGCGGTGAACGGGCAGTAGCCATGGAAATCGCCGATGATCTCCGCCAGCGAGCGCCGCTCGTCGAAGGCATCCAGCTCGCCGATGCGCGGCGGCTGGCGCGCCAGGGTCGGCGACAGCAGCACGTCGAACTGCTCCATGAGCGCCGCCATCCGACGCCCCAGCCCATGCATGTAATGGATCGCGGCGATGTAACGGGTGGCGTCCAGATGCCCGCGCTCGCGCAGCATCACCCGGGTACGCGGCTCCAGCAGTTGCTCGTCGATGGGGGAGCCGCGCATCTCGCCCAGGCTGTCCAGGGTCTCGCGGGTGCTGGGCCCGATGATGTCGAAGCAGCGGTGATAGAACGTCTCCCAGTCGAGCGGCAGCGTGACCGGCTCGACGCGATGCCCCAGCGATTCGCACAGCGCCGCGCTCTGGCGGGCGACGGCCGCGGCTTCCGGGGCCAGCGTGGGTCCTTCGATCAGTCCGATACGCAGCGCCCCGGGGTCGCGCTCGGTCGCCGCCCGATAGCTCATCGGCGTGATCGGCGCCGCGTAGGGCGCGCCGAGGTCGGCCCCTGCGGTGGCGTCGAGCAATGCCGCGCTGTCGCGCACGCTGAGGGTGATGGCATGGGAAATGGCCATGCCGCCCCAGCCCTCACCGACCAGCGGGCCCGACGGCATCAGCCCCCGGCTCGGCTTGAAGCCGAACACCCCGCAGCAGGAAGCGGGTACGCGCAGCGAACCACCGCCATCGTTGCCGTGGGCAAAGGGCACGACCCGAGCGGCCACCAGCGCCGCCGCCCCGCCGCTGGAGCCGCCCGCGCTGCGCTCGGGATCCCAGGGGTTGCGGGTGGCGCCGTGCAGGCTCGACTCGGTGGTGTAGGAGGTGCCGAACTCGGGCGAGGCGGTGGTACCCAGCGGTACGCAGCCGGCCCGGCGCAGGCGTGACACCAGTTCGTCGTCGAAGGGGGCACGCACCGCATCGAGGGCACGCGAACCCTGGGTCATCAAGGCGCCTTCGAGCGGCGAGAAGAGATCCTTGATCAGCGTCGGTACGCCGGCAAACGGCTGCCCGGCGACGACGGGCTGGCGACTGCGCTCACGCGCGGTGTCGTAGAGCCGCTCGACCACCGCGTTGAGATGCGGCTCGACACGCTCCAGGCGTTCGATGACCGCCTCGACCAGTTGCGTGCTCGATACCTCGCCCGTGCGCACGTACTGGCCGAGCGCCACCCCGTCTTGCGTGTCCAGCAGAGGGTGAATGTCATGCGTCATCGATGAATCTCCGGATCAGGAAGGGGAACGGTCGTGTCGGGAGGCGGCCACGAGCGCGCGCCCCCACCAGGCCGCGCCGGCCCAGCCGAGGGCGTAGAGCGCCCCGAGCCCGGCGAGCAGCAGGATGGCGTGTGTCAGATCGCCGCCGAGGCCCGCCGCCAGGTCCACCACCAGCGGGCTGACGAACTGGCCGATGTACAGGCAGCCGGTGAACAGGCCCATCCCCCGGCCGCGGGTCTTGGGTGTCAGGGCGTTCATCACCGGCGCCATGGCATTGGGCACCAGCATGCCGGCGCCAATGCCGTGGATGGTCACCGCCAGCAGCACGGTCGTGTAGTCGGGCGCCTCGGCGAGTATCCACAGCCCGATGGCCAGCAGCAGCAGCAACAGCACATTGCAGCCCCGCGTGCCCAGCGCCCGCCGTGCCCAGGGCCACAGCAGCGCGCCCAGCAGCGAGGCGAGCAGCGCCCAGCCCGCGCCCAGCCCGATCAGGGTACTCGACGTCACGCCCAGGCCGACCAGCACCACCGGCGTCTGGATGGTGACGACGAAGCACAGCACCATGCCCACGCCGATCAGCAGGCAGCCGGCCACCAGCGCGGCCACATCCACCCGGCCCTCGCCCCGCTCCTGGTCGGACGCCTGCTGACGCTCGAGGGACGGCTCCCACAGCACGCGCAGCATGAACGGCACCAGCAGCAGCGGCAGCAGGTAGAGATAGAAGGGAGTACGCCAGGAGGCCTCGCCCAGCATGCCGCCCACGGCGAAGAAGATCGCCCCGACCAGGCCGATGGTTATCACCTGGCCGTTGACGTAGCGCATGCGTTGCTCGCCGCGCCAGTAGTCGGCGATCAGGGTCGAACAGCCGGTCATGATCATCGCCTCGGCGACGCCGAACAGCAGTCGCGCGGCGACCACGCCCATCAGCGCATCGAGCTGTGCCGGCAGGGCACCCAGAATGGCGTAGAGCAGGGTCGCGACCACCAGCATCGGCTTGCGACCGACACGATCCGCCAGCCACCCGGCCACCGGCGCGAACAGCGCGATCGCCAGCGCCGGCCCGGTGATGGCGAGCGGCACCCAGAGGTCGGCATGCGGATTGGTGGGCGCGAACTCCGCCATCATCTTGGGGATTACCGAGGTCACCATCACCGAGCCGACGATGGTCAGGCTGCTGCCCAGCAGCAGCACGGCACCCTCGCGGGTCCCGGCCTGCCTTTGTGAAGTCGTCGTTGTCATGCGTCCCCCTAGAAGCTGTAGGCCACACGGAGCGCCATGTTGTAGCCTTCGGCACGGTTCTCGGCGCCGAACTCCTGATAGGCGTGAAACCACACGGCCGGCATGCCGGGCTCGACATAGCTGAGCGCCGGGCCGGCGGCCCAGGTCTTGGCCCGGTTGCCGTCGCCGTCGGCCAGCGAGGGGCTGTCGTCGTCGGTGAGCTGATCGTAGTAGTAACCGCCCACCCCGAGCGTCCAGGCGCCGACATGCTGACCGAGCGCGAATTCGTTGCGGTACTCGATACCGTTGCGGTAATCCGTGGCGTGGTTGCGCGTGTTGATATCCAGTTGCGACAGCGTGGAGAACTCGAAGCCGCCGGGGGTGATGTAGCTGAAGCCGACGATCGGCGAGAAGGCCCAGTGATTGAGCCCCGGGCTGACCAGCCGATCCTCGTCGTAGTCGCCGGTCGGGGCCTGGATCTGGAATTGCGCGGTGACCCCCATGCCCGGCCGCGGCCGCCACTCGAGCATCACCGGCAGGATCTGCAGGTCGGCCTGGGCGAACGGGCTCGCGTCGTCCTCGAACACCGTGCGCCCGCCGGCCTTGACGCGCAACGAGGCATCCATGTCGAAAAACGGCGCCACGCCGCCGAAACCGTAGCGGGCCCCCAGGAACGTCTTGTCCGTCATGTAGACATAGGACAGCCCGATCGAGAGCACGTCGAGGGAGAAGTCGTTGGGCGAGGAGGAACCGTCGGCGGTCTTCAGGTCATCGGCGGAGTACCAGGCCGTGCGAAAGCCGACACTGCCGTGCGGCGTCGCCGGGGGAAGGAAACCGGAGCCGAAGTCGAAGACCCCCATCGCGGTGGTGGGCGCCCCGGCCTCGGTGGCCAGGGCCGGGCCCGCAAGGGCCATGCCGGCCAGCGTCAGGGATACTGCGAGATTCTTGTTCATCGTGCACCTTGTCGTTGTGATTATTGGGCACGAGATTAACCACGGGCATCGATCCGGCGTTATCCGGATTCGGCACGATTGGCCTGGGCGCGTCGCAACGTCTCCGAGGGCCTTTCCCCAAACAGCCGCCGGTACTCCAGGGCAAAACGCCCCAGATGGTAGAACCCTCGGCGAGCCGCCTCGTCCTGAACATGGGTCGTTGCCCCCGCGTTCAGCAGCGATTTATGGACTTCATTGAGGCGGTACAGCCTGATATAGGTGACGGGACTGACTCCCAGACAGTCCTGGAAGCAGTACTGCAGCTTGCGTCGACTCACCCCGATGGCCTGGCACAGTGCAAGGATGGTCATCGTATCGTCCTCGTTGGCGGCGATGACCTCTCGTGCCCGATCGACGACGCGCTTGCGCGCGGATGTGGTGACCTTTTCGACTTCGCCACGTTCCAGGAAAATCAGCAGCTGACTCAGGAAGTCATCGCGCAACTCGCGCCGAACGGCGGGGTAATCATGAAACAATCGCGACTGGCACGTGAGTTCGAAGAGCCGGGCCAGATTTCGATAGCCCGCCGGGATGGGCAGGTAACAGGGTTTGGCCAGCGACTGCTCGATACCGGTATCGGGGCCGTCCAGCAACCCCAGCAGAGACCGGGAGTCCATGCTCAGGCAGAGCAGTTCGAGGCCGGCCGGCACCCTGATTTCCGGCAACTCGCCTTTTCTCAGGGCCAACACCCCGGGTTGCTGATAGGTCTTTCCCTGGCAGACGAGCGGGGATTGGGGTTGCGATAACGGCACGCTGAAGCTGATCGAGGCGTTCTCCAGCTCGCCTTTCTTGAGCACGGACTGGCTGATTCTGTCCTTGATGATCTTGAGCCCTTCCAGCTCGAAGAGGACGACTTCGCCTTCGAAAGGTCCTTCGCTCATCTGGAGAAAATCCAGACGCCAGCCTTTCAGACATTTCGCGTGCTGATGCACGTCTCGCGTATCATCGTGAAAAAAATTCGGCAGACTACTGATTTTCCCGAAAGGGATTTTCTTGTTGTCCATGGCACCTTACCCCGCGAAAAGGCCATCAGCGAACCCGGCATCCCGTCATCGGCGTATATCAACAATTGCTGATGTAGGATGGCCATGATTCGTCAGCTCGATCGCCGTACACGCTCGGGGGAGCCGGCGACGACCGTCAATCCTTCATTGGGCATAAGAGGACGCCCGGCGTCAACGCTCATTCGACGCAGGCCATCCGGCGACCCCCGCGGGTCACGCTCTGTTTCACGCCCTCGAGGTACCAAAAAGGCGCCGCGTTTCGACTCGCTTCAGGGGGTGATTGCCGGCAGCCACCACGCCAGGGCGAGCAGCGCGGCCAGCAGCACCGGCGGGGTGATGACCAGCCCTATTTTCATGTACTGCCCCCAGCCGATGCGATAGCCCTTGCCGGCCAGCACGTGCAGCCAGAGCAGTGTGGCGAGACTGCCGATGGGCGTGAACTTGGGCCCCAGGTCGTTGCCGATGACGTTGGCATAGACCATCAACTGCTGGGTCTGGCTGGCGACCTGGGCCTGATCGATGGCCAGGGCGCCGACCAGCGTCGAGGGCAGGTTGTTCATCAACGAGGCGAGCAGTGCCGAAAGAAAGCCGGTCCCCACGGTCGCCACCAGATCGCCCTGCCCGGCCAGCCACACCAGCACCCGCGACGCGCCGGCGGTGAGCCAGGCGTTGCCCAGCCCGTAGACCACCAGATACATGCCCAGCGAGAACAGCACGATCTGCCAGGGGGCGTTCTTGATCACCCGCTTGAGCGAGACGACGTGCACGTGCCCCGGGGTGAACCAGCGCCCGGCGATGGCCATCAGCACCAACGCCGCGCTACCCATGATCACGCAGAACGGAATCGCCCAGCGCTCGGTCAGAAACAGCGCCATCAGCAGCACGATCAGCAGGGGGAAGGCCGCACGAAAGACCTGGCGGTCGCGAATCGCCGCCGCCGGCGCCTCCAACCGTTCGACGTCATAGCGAGGCGGGATCTCGCGACGGAAGTACCACCCCAGTACCAGCAGGGTGGCAACCAGCGATACCAGATCGACCGGGACCATCACCTGGGCGTAACGATCGAAGCCGATCGCGAAGTAATTAGCGCTGACGATGTTGACCAGGTTGGAGATGATCAGCGGCAGGCTGGTGGTGTCGGCGACGAAGCCGGTGGCGATGATGAAGGCCAGCGCCGCCCCGGTACTGAACTCGAGCCGCACCAGGATGGCGACGACGATCGGTGTCAGCAGCAGCGCCGCGCCGTCGTTGGCGAACACCGCCGCGATCAGCGCACCGAGCACCACGATCAGCGGGAACAGCCGTCGCCCCCGCCCGTCGCCCCAGCGGGCGATGTGCAGCGCCGCCCAGGCGAAGAAGCCGGCCTCGTCGAGGATCAAGGAGATGATGATCAGCGCCACGAAGGTGAAGGTGGCATCCCAGACGATGTGCCAGACGGTACCCACATCGGCCCAGTCGACGACGCCGGTGGCCAGCGCCACCGCGGCGCCGCCCAGCGCGCTCCAGCCGATACCCAGCCCGCGGGGCTGCCAGATGACCAGCACCAGCGTGATCAGAAAGATGGCGAAGGCCAGCATGTTCGACTCCCTGTCTCGCTATCGGATGTAAGGGCCATGGCGGCTCGGGGCTATCACCGACGCGATTTCACGACGCCGCTCCCGGGACACGCACGACCTCGCCGTCTTCCTTGGTGAACTCGGCCACCGGGTCGGGCAGCAGCGCCAGGACCCTTTCCGACGGCCGGCACAGTCCCGTTCCCCGCTCCGTGACCACGATCGGGCGGTTGATCAGGATCGGATTCGCCAGCATGGCGTCGACCAGTTGCGCATCGCTCAGTGCCGGGTCGTCCAGGCCCAGTTCGTCGTAGGGCGTGCCCTTGCGCCGCAGCAGTTCCCGTGGGGCCATGGCCATCGCCGCGAGCAGCTCGAGCAGTTTCGCTCGTGAAGGCGGCGTCTTCAGGTACTCGATGACGTGCGGCTCCTCGCCGGACTGACGCATCATCGCCAGCGTATTGCGCGACGTGCCGCAGTCCGGGTTGTGATAGATCACGCTGATCATGACGGATCCCCTGTTGATGGACAGCCAGGCTGCAGTTCCTCGAGCAGCGGCTCGCACAGCTCGGGCCGGCCGGCACAGCAGTCCCGCACCAGGAAGCCGAGCACCTCACGCATGTGACCGAGGCTGGCCCGGTAGATGACCGACCGACTCTCCCGGCGCGAGACCACCAGCCCAGAGCGTGCCAGCACGCCGAGATGGGTCGACATGGTGTTGTGCGGAACCCCCAAAAGACGGGCGATCTCGCCGGCCGGCAGGCCCTCCGGTTCGTGGCGTACCAGCAGGCGGAAGGTCTCCAGCCGGGTCGCCTGGGAGAGCGCGGCGAAGGTTTCGAGCAGATCGTTATCGTCCATATGTCCAGAATTACAGACATGTTGAACGAAGGCAAGACAAGGTGTCGCCGGCCATGCCCCCCGGGCGCGAAACCGCCGCTCGGCATGAGCCGGGCGCGGCGGCGCTGACCATCGCGTTACAGGAGGTGCGGGTCGACGCTGATCGGCATGCCCAGCAGCAGGAACGACAGGGTCTTGCCATGCCCGTCCAGGTTGAGCGCGCCGTTCACTCCGCCCTGCAGGACGTCGTCCAGCACCAGGTTCATTCCCCCGAGCCCCGGCACCAGGTAGCGATCGACCCGAGTGACGCCGCGATGGGCGAACAGCTCCCGCACCCGGGCCTCGGTGACCTGTTCGACCAGGACGGCATACGTCTCCGGCCGGTACGCGAACAGCGAGAGATTGAGCCGGTTGCCCTTGTCTCCCGCCCGGGAGTGCGCCAGCCGGTGCAGGGGCACGGTCACCAGCTCGGCAATATCAGAGGGTGTCATGAGGCAGTCTCCCGGGCTCGAAGAGGGTGGCAAAGGCGTCCACATCGTCGCGTCTGACGAGATAGGAGGCGGTACACACGCGCCGCAGGAAGTGACGGCGTACCCCACCGCCGCCGGCGGGGCCGGCACAGTAGAGCGCCAGCAGCTCCTGGGTCGCACGCTCGACCCAGCGCCGTTCGGCATGCTCGACCGCCAGACGCAGCCGATAGTCGCCCTCCGTCGCGGCCGGCGTCTGCTGCAGCGTGCCGGTGTCGTCGTCGAAGACGCTGGCCAGGCCGATGATGTCCAGCCGCTGGCGCAGCTCGGCAGGCGCCCGGAATGCCAGGCGCTCGCGCAACACCTGCGCCGCCAGGCGTGCCCGACCGAGCGCGTTGGGCCCGGCGTAGGAAATCTCCGCCTCGCCCTGCCAGCCGCCTTCGTAGCAGACCGTGGTCTTGAGCCGTGCCGGGGCCGGCCGGCCGCGAATGCCGGTGACCTCGACCCGGTCGGGCCCGACCTGCCGGACGCTGACGCCGGAAAGATCGACGACGACATCGGGGGTGAGATAGGCACCGGGGTCGTGGACTTCGTAGAGTAGCTGTTCCTTGACCGTCTGCTCGGTCACCGCCCCGCCGGTGCCCGGCGGCTTGGTCACGACCAGGCGCCCCTCCGCCTCCACCTCGATGATCGGGTAGCCCAGGGTCGCGAGCCCCGCCACGTCCTTGACGCCCGGGTCGGCGAAGTAGCCGCCGCTGACCTGGGATCCGCACTCGCCCAGATGGCCGGCCATGATCCCGGCCGCCAGCCGATCCCAGTCGTCCCAGGCCCAGCCGAAATGCGTCACCAGCGGCGCCAGGAACAGCGCGGGGTCGGCGACACGACCGGTGACCACCACCTGCGCCCCCAGTTCCAGCGCCTGGCACAAGGGCGCCGCTCCCAGATAGACGTTGGCGGAGATCAACTGATCGGCGCCGGGGAGCGCCTGGGTCTCGGCTTCCCAGAGCTGCAGGTCGAGATCGCCCAGCGCGGCCCGGATATCGTCGCCCTGGACCCGGCCGATGCGCACGTCGGGCCGGCCGAGCTGGCGGGCGAGCCCGGCGACCACCTCGCAGGCCCCCGCGGGGTTGGCGGCGCCGAAGTTGCCCAGAATGGTGATGCCGTGTTCCAGACAGTCGTCCAGCACCGGGCTCAGCAACTCCTCGAGCAGCGGCTCGAACCCCGCCCGAGGCGACTCGCGCAGGGCCCGGTGGGCAGCGGCCAGGGTCCGCTCGCCCAGCGTCTCGAAGACCAGGGCGCAGGGCTGCCCCCGGCGGATCAGCTCGGCGACCACCGGTACCGCCGCATCGGTGCGGTCACCGGAGAACCCGGCACCGCTGCCCAGCAGAAAGGTCATGTGCGGGTCTCCTTCACGGCGGGGATCTCTCGCGGGGCAAGGCGCTGCATGCCATCCCGGCGAGCCAGGCGCCGATGACGCAGATACAGGCCGATCAGGCCGCCGAGCGCGGCCAGCGTGGTCAGCCAGCCCGGCGTCAGGGCCAGGGCGATGACCAGCACCAGGCCGATGACGTCGAGTCCACGGTGCCCGGTCACGGAGACCCGCGACATCAAGGCGGCGAACGCCGTGACGAAGGCCAGCCCCTGGCAGGTCGCCAGGACGATGTCGCTCCAGCCGCCGAACCCGGCCAGCGCCGGATAGATCAGCAGCAGGAAGGGAATGACGTAGATGGCCGCGGCCAGGCGGACCGACTCGCCGGCCGCGGGCAGCCAGTTGGTCTGGGCAATGCCCGAGGCCACGAAGACGGCCACGCACACCGGCGGCGTGATGACCGACAAGGTGGCGAAGTAGAACACGAACAGATGCGCGATCAGCGGTTCGATCCCGATCTCGGTGAGGGCCGGCGCCAGCACGGATGCGACCAGCACATAGGCGGCCGTGGTGGGGATGCCCATGCCCAGGATCAGGCAGACCCCGCCCACGATGAGCGCCACCAGGAACGTCGACTGCCCGCCCACCTCGACGATCAGGCTGGCCAGGGTGACGCCGATGCCGGTCATGCCGATCATCGCCACCAGGATCTGGGCGCCGGCCAGCAACACGCCGATGATCACCATGCCCTTGCCGGCGTCGATCAACCCGGCGAGCAGGCAGGCCCCGATGTCGCGCCAGGCGCGATGCGCCAGCACGGCGAAGCCGACATAGGCGAGCACCGTCATCAGCACGCCATAGAAGGCCGACGTCTGGATCGAACGCCCCGACAGCACGCCGTAGAAGAGCCCGCCCAGCGCGGCCAGGATGGGGATCAGCCGCTCGGGACGCAGCACCGAGGCCCAGCTCGGCAACTCGTCGTCGGGCACCACCTGCAGGCCACGCCGCCGCGCGACCATGTGGATGGTCAGGAAGACCCCCAGATAGAAGAACACCGCCGGCAGCAGCGCCGCCAGGGCGATACGTACATAACTCTCGCCGAGGATCTCGGCCATGATGAAGGCCGCTGCCCCCAGGATCGGCGGCGCGATCTGGCCACCGGTGGAGGCGACCGCTTCGACACCGGCGGCGAAGGGCCGCGGGTACCCCAGGCGCTTCATCATCGGGATGGTGAAGTTGCCGGTCGTGGCGACGTTCGCCACCGCACTGCCGCTCACCATGCCGAACAGCCCCGATGCCACCGTGGCCACCTTGGCCGCGCCACCCGGGGCGCGGCCGCTGATACGCAGCGCCAGATCCATGAACGTCTGCCCGCCCCCGGTGTGCAGCAGCAGGCCGCCGAACAGCACGAAGGCGGCGATGGTGGTGGCCGCCACCCCGACCAGCATGCCCCAGATGCCCAGGTCGCCGAGGAACAGGGTTTCGGTGACGAAGGCCGGCCCGAAGCCCCGGTGGCCCAGGGGGCCGGGGATGTAGGCACCCAGGAAGGCATACCCCAGTCCGGCGAGGACGAGCAGCGGGAAGATCAGGCCGATGGCGCGGCGTGACAGTTCGAGAATGGTCACCACCAGCGCCGCGGTCATCAGCATGTCCGACGGCGTCGCCCACGGCAGTTCGGTGAGGATCTGGTGCTGATTGACGGCGATGTAGCCGCAGGCCAGCACGGCACCGGCGGCCAGCAGCAGGTCGATGGCGATTCCCAGGGGCCGCCAGCGCGTGCCGGCCCCCAGCGGGTAGATGGCGAGCCCCAGCAACAGGACCAGCGCGAGGAAGACGCTGCGCTGGATCAGGCTGTCGAAGGCCCCGGTCGCCGAGGTATAGAGGATCAGCCCGCCCAGCAACAGGGCCAGGGCTTTGGTCAGGGACTCACGCATGCGTCTTGCTCCCGAACGTCACTCGACCGGCTGCAGGGCGTCGGGAATCTCCAGCCCCTGCTCCCGGTAGTAGCGGGCGGCGCCGGGATGCAGCGGGACGGTGCCCACATCGAGCGTCATGCGCGCCATGTCGGCACCCTTGACCGCGGAGAAGGCGTTGGCCTGCGGCTCCGGGTTTTCCATGACGGCCTTGACGATCCGGTAGGCGGTTGCTTCGTCCAGCCCGGGACGGGCATGCACGGCGACGCCGAAGGCCCAGGTCTTGTAGGCCGGGATGCCCTCGCCCGCCCCCTCCGGGATATCGACCACACCGATGTCCGGCATCTTCTCGCGGAGGGTCGCGGCCTGGTCATCGCTCAGCGACAGGATGCGCACCGGTGTGAAGGTCGCGATGTCCATGGTCGACCCATCGAGCCGATCCCCCACGCCGGATTTGACGTAGCCCGCCAGACGGTCGTCCTTGATGGCACTGACGATGTCGGTGGTCGAGCCGCGCACGTAATCGGGCTGGATGCCGAGGGTCTTCATCACCGCTTCGGTGGTGGCTTCCGTCGCCGAGCCGGTGATGCCCGGGTTGAAGCGGACATCCTCGAGCCCTTCCAGCGCGGTGACGCCCGAATCCTCGCGGACGACCGCGTTCTGCGGGGCGACGGTATAGACCCAGAGCAGCCGGCTGTCGACGGCGTGGCCCTCGAAATCGTCCACGCCCTTGTAGGCGTGATAGCCGGTGTTGGTGGTGACCAGGCCCAGATCGATCTGCCGGCGACTGATCCGGCGCAGGTTGTCGACCGTCGCCCCGGTTTCCGCCACCGACGAGCTGACGCCGTCCACCTGGTTGTTGATGATCTGATTGACGGCCACGAAATAGCCGTAATGACTCGACGAGCTGGATGTCGAGCCGATCAGGAGGCGTTCTTCGGCGTGTGCGGCGGCGGATGCGGCCAGCACGGCGAGGCTGGCCGCCATGGCGGTGAGTAGCGTTTTCATTGTGGCTCCATGGGCCTCGTGCGGGCCCTTGTTGTTGTCTGGCGTTATTGTTGGCGCCGAGCGTCCAGCGCCCTCCCGGGTAGCGTCGCCGCGCCGGATTCTTTTGTACATTGAATAGTTTTTAATTTTTCTTATATTTATTAAATGAATCCCAGCGTCAAGCAGCTACGGGCGTTCGTCGCCGTCGCCCACTCGCGCAGCCTGGCGGAAGCCAGCGAACGCATTCACCTCTCCCAGCCGGCGTTGAGCATCGCCATTCGCAAGCTGGAGGAAGCGGTGGGCGGCAAGCTGTTCGCCCGCACCACGCGCCAGTTGTGGCTCACGCCGGAGGGTGAAGCCTTCCTGCCCGTGGCGACCCGGTTGCTCAACGACTGGACGGAGGCCTTCGACGATCTCAACGAACGCTTCCTGAAGAAACGCGGCAAGGTCACCCTCGCCGCCCTGCCCACCCTGGCCGCGGGGCTGCTGCCCACCGTCATCGCGACCTTTCGCGGGCAGCATCCGCAGATCAACCTGAGCCTGCACGACGTGCTGGCCGAGCAGGTCAACCAACTGGTTCGGGAAGGCAGGGCCGATCTGGGCTTCTCGGTCCCGCCCCAGGAGTCCGACGACCTGACCTTCGAGGCGATCCTCGACGACCGCTATGTCGCCGTGTGCCCGCTGGGCCACCCCTTGCTGGAGCAGACCTCCGTGACCTGGGCCCAGCTGGCCGGGTATCCCTTCATCGGTATCAACCGCCTGTCGAGTTCGCGTCAGGATATCGACCGGGTCATGGCCGACGTCGGCTTGCCGCTCGACATGCTCTGCGAGGTCAGTCAGATCGCCACGGTGGGGCGCATGGTCGCCGCCGGGGTGGGAATCAGCGTGCTGCCCGCGCTGAGCTTCCGCCAGATCGCCGCCACGGGGATCGAATACCGCCCGCTGGTCGAACCGACCATCGATCGCGAACTGGGCGTCATCATGCGCCGGCGTCACCCGCTATCGGCCGCGGCAATGGCATTGCTCACACTGATTCGCGAGGCGGATTGAGCTCGTCCACGACAAGGCCGAGTCGGTGGTTGCGCGCCATCAATCCATCCATATCAATGCAATCAACATGAAAGGGGAAAAAATGATCAGAAAAAGCAAACTCGTTAGATAATAATTACTGGTGCACAAAGCTTTCGACAGAAAGGAAGGCTTTTTGTCAGGTATTGAAAGGGGGATCAGCCCGTTTCGCCGCTTCCTCCTCCGAGACTTCGGCCCGTCCATGATTCGAGAGGTCAACCACATCGAAAACGGCATGCCGATTCCGAAAAACACGAGATTCTGTGCCCAGCTCAGCCTGATGGCAATATCGATAAAGAGCACGGCAGGAATTATCAAAACTATTGAAAAAAAGAGTTTTTCGGACCACTTCATCCTCTTTAGCCATCTCATTAGAAACCTCTCACTATCGTTGCTTGATTGGCTGGGGCTTCTCTTCCACCCGTGTCATGAACGACCTGGCATCCTTGGCGGCCCGCAAAGGATAACGCCCGTCGCCCACCTGATCATCGGGGAACCTGCAGCGACTGGGCGGATGGAATATGCACCCGCCTACTAGAAACTCCTGCCAACATGAGCCAGATTCACCTTGAGGTGGAAATTCTTCATTGGTGGTGGACGCCGAGGGGCTGCCAAAATGCGGCCTCGATTGAAGACGCACACCACCGCCGAGGCATTCACCCATGACGCAAGACCTGATCACCCAACGACTCGACCAGGGCCCCCTGATCTGTGCCGAGGGCTTTCTGTTCGAGCTCGAACGGCGCGGTTATCTCTCCGCCGGTGAGTTCGTGCCCGAAGTGGCGCTGTTGCGCCCGGACGCGCTGGAAGCGCTGCATCGCGATTTCCAGCATGCGGGGTCGGATGTCGTTCAGGCGTTCACCTACAACGGCCACCGCGAAAAAATGCGGGTGATCGGCAAGGAGGAACTGCTGGAACCGCTGAACCGGGCTGCCCTGAAGATTGCTCGCAAGGTGGCCGATGAAAAGCCCGGCAACCTGATGGCCGGCAACATTTCCAACAGCAACGTCTGGGACCCGGAAGATCCGGCCGCCCAGCAGAGCGTGCGCGCCATGTTCGACGAGATGGTGCAATGGGCCGTCGAGGAAGGCGCCGATTTCATCATCGCGGAAACTTTCTACTATGCCGGCGAAGCCGAAGCGGCCCTGGCAGCGATCAAGGCCCAGGGGCTGCCTGCCGTGGTCACCCTGGCGCCGATGGCCGAGAACCGCATGGTCGATGGCCCCGGCATCGTGGAAACCTGTGTCGCCCTCGAGCAGCAGGGCGCCAGCGTGGTCGGCCTGAACTGCTTCCGGGGGCCGGACACCATGCGCCCCTGGATCCAGCAGATTCGCGACGCCGTTAGCTGCCATGTGGCGGCACTGCCGGTGACCTATCGCACCACCGAGCAGGAGCCGACGTTCTTCAACCTCTCCGACAATCAGGGATGCAGCTGTCCGGCGCCCCACGGACGCGCCTTCCCGACCGCACTGGACCCGCTGTTCTGCAACCGTTACGAGCTCGGCGCCTTTGCGCGCGACGTTCATGCCCTGGGGGTCAATTACCTCGGCGTATGCTGCGGGGCATCGCCGATGCACGTGCGCGAAGTGGCCATGGCGGTGGGGCGTGAACCGGAAGCCGCTCAATTTGCGGAGCGCATGGAGAACCATTTCATGTACGGCTCTCACGATCGCCTGCCGGAACATATCACCGCCCTGGGTGACAAGGCCTGACAAGGGGCGGATGGGATCGGTCGATCCGCATGGAGCGGTTCGGCTTCAAACGGCGAGGGAGCCGGGAAAGAAGAAGGGCCTGCGATCACTCGCAGGCCCTTGCTGTATCTGGCCCGCCCTATAGGATTCGAACAATGACCAAGTGCAACACGTGAGCTATCAGGTATGGTGTTGCCATGACTCACTGCTATCGCCACCTCTCTGCTGAAGACCGAGCCGCCATCATGATGATCGTTGTTTGCCATGGCGCGTCTTCCAGGAGATAGCAAGAGGTCAGTAGCGGTCGCGGAAATCCCTCGCCATATCAGCTATCCAGAGCATTCGCCGCTCGTCATTCGCTTTCTCGTGAGCGTGTGGATAAAGCATTGCCAGAAGACAGTATTCGTCTTCATCGAGCAGACCCTGGACATATACGAGCGCTGCGTCACGCTCCGGATATCGGGCATCGCATTTCATGCGCTGCTGCTCAAGATGCGCAGGAAATCCCGCTTTAGGGGGCATGCAGATATGGATATGCCAGATTTCTAGCCCACGCAAAGATGGCGGGCGAGTGTATAGATCGAACTTACCGAAACGGGGAGGGCGGTAGTCGAAAAACGACTCTACGCAAGCCTTGAAGTCCGCCACCAACTCTTGCTTAAAGCCGGGATACTGCCTGTCCACTTCGTCAAACAGGTATTCACTCTGCTCATGAAAGTGGACGTTGGCCATAACGCCCTTACGAAAAGCGCTTGGCCATTTCTGCATCGAAGCTGTCGGCAAGAGCCTTCATGGCCTTACCGCTTGCGCGACCTCCCACGACCTCTGGCTTGTTCGTCGTCTGCTTTGCCAAGATTGCGGCGCTGGCAGCGGCAGAGCGCGCCTTGGCCGTGTTACGACGCAGATCCATGAAGCCGAACTCTTCCGCCTCATGGTGCTCCATGCCGGCCAGAATGCGTTTGAGGGCAGACTCTTGGTTACGCAGAGCCTCAGCGAGGCCTTCGTACGCCTCATGGTCGACCGGGACGCCATCAGGGAGGTGAGACAAGCGTGTGCACTCGTTCTGAAAGATTTGGGCAAGGTGCCGCGCACGACGATTGGCTCGAGACACCTCTTCCAGAATGCGCTGACACTCCGTACGGCGGCTTTCTACCTGCTTGACGGGCACGACCTGGCTCATGGAGTAGTGCATCACCTCTGTCGAGGCCGCACCAACCCCTGTCGATAGCAGGCTGAGCAGGCTGATCGCGAAGCCGATTGACGATTTTAGGTTCGTGGTGTCCATCACAGAGCCTCCGCTGCGAGCCCGGTTGCTACCAGACTAGCACGCTTGGAGCGTGTGCTTTCATTTCTGACTACGAGGAAGCGCAGCCTAATTGAGCTATCGGCATTGTGCAAGACAGCTTGAGCGCAGTGAACAGCAGCAATTCACTGCTACCCGAGCCTGATTCCGTAGATTATCCATCCGTACAGCACCAGCATTGCTGACCGCTTCTTTCGGCTAGCAACCGGCCCATGTCCCCCCAGCCTCAAGCCCCCTGACGTACTGTGCTACGGGTAAGCAAATGACTCTCTCACCTCACGCCTGCAAAACTTGAGCCCCCCTTTCTTTTATCTGGGATTGCCCACCAGGACTTTCAGAACTTGGGTTCGACGACTTCCTGTGCCCAATACGCCATTGCGAAGGCAGCGGTAGTCAGCCGTTGGGATTGCGCCAGGTGATAACCAGAGTGGTTACGCGGGGGATAGAAAACAAAAAGGGCCTGCGATCACTCGCAGGCCCTTGCTGTATCTGGCCCGCCCTATAGGATTCGAACCTATGACCTTTGCCTCCGGAGGGCAACGCTCTATCCAGCTGAGCTAAGGGCGGAAGGCCGGTGCGTGAAGCGCACCGACGCGCCGTATCCTACCCGCTGTGCCGCGGGGTGTCCATAGCTGGACGGGGAAGCACGGACGGCGACGCGCCGTGTCACAGAGCGAATATCTGGCGCAGGTCGGGGGTCTCCTCCTGCTCCTCCTCGATCGACAGCGAGGCCTCGATCGCCTTGAGGTGGCGCCCCATGAAGGCGGTGGCCCGCTCGCCGCGCCGCGCCTCGAGATGTTTGATCAGCTCGTCGTGGTCGTGGGACTCGCAGCCCAGGTGCCCGGCGGAGCCGTAGACGGCGAGAATCAGTGAGGAACGCGAACACAGCCGCCCGATGAACTCCGCCAGGGTGGCGTTTCCGGAAAGCTGGGCCAGATACTCGTGGAATGCCGCCGACAGCTTGATCGCGGTGCTCTGCTCGCCGCCCCTGAGCGCCTGGCGTTCGCGGCCGGCCAGGTCACGCAGATGGCGCACGTCGTTGGCGGTGATCCGCCGGGCGACGGCCTCCATGATCCCGCACTCGACCATCTGGCGCGCCGCGAACACGTCGCGCGCCTCCTCGGCGGTGGGCCGGGTGACACTGGCACCGCGACGCGGGGTGAGCGTCACCAGGTGCTCGTGAGCGAGCCGCTGGAGGATCTTGCGGATTCCGGTGCGGCTGACCCCGAACACCTCGGCCAGGGCATCCTCGCGCAGCCGCGCACCGGGACGCAGGCGATGCTCGATGATCGCGTCGCTGATGGTGCGATAGATGGCATCGTGGCGCTGCGCGCCGTCGCCGTTCTTGCCGCGTCGGCGCTTCGCCGGTTCACCGTGAGCCGCCGCGCTGGCATTGCCCGGCGCTTGCTGGCGTTCGCTCATGCTCGAGATCCCCGTATCAGTATTCGTCGATGCAACCATTGTATACGTAACTTGCCGGCAACGACGACTTCGCCCCCGGGACCAACGACGACGGCCCGCGCTCGTCGCCGAGGCGGGCCGTCCTGCCGGTCGGGCAGCGTCGCGCGAAGCGCGGTCACTGCCCCCAGGCGGCGATCGCCTGGCGTTCCTGATCGGTCATCTCGGTCAGGTTGCCCAGCGGCATGTAGCCGCTGGCCACCACCTGCTGGATCTGCTCCATCTGCCGCTTGATCTGAGCCGCATCGTCGAACGCCACGCCGGCCGGCGGTGCGGTGAAGGCGGCGTTCGTGGGGTTCTGCGAGTGGCAGACCGTGCAGCGCTGATCGATGATACCCTCGACATGCGCGAACCCGCCGCCCTGCGCCTGGCCGCCAGCCGCCACGTCGTCGGACGCTTGCGGGGTGGCGCTCGCCGTGTCCCGGCTGTCCTCGGCCGAGGCGACACCCTCGCCGTCGGCCGACGGCATCGAGGACACCGGCATGGCGACCCACACCGCGAGCAGGATCAGCGCCGCGCCGGCGACCGGATAGGCCGGCTTGATCTGGCCGCTGTGCATCAGCACGAAGAACTGGCGGATCAGCGCCCCGGCGAAGATGAACAGCACCATGATCACCCAGGCATTGGGATGCGAGTAGGTGAACGAGTAGTGGTTGCTGAGCATCAGGAACACCACCGGCAGCGTGAAGTAGGTGTTGTGCACCGAACGCTGCTTGCCGCGCTTGCCGTCGAGCGGGTCCGGCGTCTCGCCGGCCTTCATCGCCTTGACCATGCGTCGCTGGCCGGGAATGATCCAGAAGAACACGTTGGCCGACATGGCGGTGGCCATCACCGCGCCGGTCAGCAGGAAGGCCGCGCGCCCCGAGAAGATGTGCGTGCTCAGGTAGGCCACGACGATCATCATCACCGCCACCGCCAGGCTGAGAATCCCGTCGCGGGTCATGTTGGGGCTGATGCGCTTGCACAGCTCGTTGTAGACCACCCAGCCGCCGAGCAGGAAGGCCAGCGCCACCAGATTGGCCTGCCAGCCGGCGAGATTCGCCGCCCAGGCCCAGTCGCTGGAATGGTTGATCAGGTAGAAGTCCGGCTTGGACATGTACAGCAGCAGGAACAGCCCGAACCCGGACAGCCAGGTGGTATAGGCTTTCCAGAACGACCAGTGCAGGTCCTCGGGGAGCTTGGCCGGGGCGCTGGCGTATTTCTGGTTGTGATAGAAACCGCCGCCATGGACCGCCCACATCTCGCCGAAGACGCCCTTGTCACGGTCCTCGGCGGCCTTGGGGGTACGCAGCCCGTTGTCGAGCATGACGAAGTAGATCGATTCGCCGATCCAGGCGATCGCCGCGATGACGTGCAGCCAGCGCAGCAGCATGTTTCCGAAGTCGAGAAGGTACGCTTCCATCAGCCAGTACTCGTGTTATGCATTGTTATCGGTCGTCAGAGGGTAACGGATCAACTGCCGCGGTAGGTCGAATACCCGAACGGCGAGAGCAGCAGCGGCACATGGTAGTGCTGGCTGGCGTCGGCGACGCCGAAGCGCAGGGGAATGCGATCGAGAAAGCGGGGCGCGGTGCCGGGCGCGTCATGGGCGTCCAGGTAGTCGCCGGCGTGGAACAGCAGTTCGTATTCGCCTTCGGTGAAGGCCTCGCCCTCGAGGAGCGGTGCGTCGCAGCGCCCGTCGTCGTTGGTGATCACTTCGCCGAGGCGGACCCGCTCCTCGCCGTCGAGGCGGAAGATCTCGATGCGCAGTTCGCGCCCGGGGGCACCACGCGCGGTATCCAAGACGTGTGTGGTAAGGCGTCCCATCGGCTAGGTCTCCTGGAGCAAGATGTCGGGCGGCGACGAGAGCCGCAGGCACGAAAACAGTTTTAGCGGTTAGTAGACGACATTTCAAAATTTTTTTGTATACAGTTTATAGTCTATCGTGTCATACAATCTTAGCCACCGGATCGGCGAGGCGCCGATCGTCGTCGAGGAGAGCGCCGCATGACAGAGGAAATTCTGGAACCCCGCCCCAGCACGCTGGATCGCGAGACCTTCGTCCGCCGCTTCGGCGACGTCTACGAACACTCCCCGTGGATCGCCGAGCAGGCCTGGGATGCCGGCCTCGACGAGCGCCATGACACGCCGGCGGGGCTGAGCGAGGCGCTGGCCGCGGTGCTCGACGCCGCCCCCGAAACACGCCAGCTGGCGGTGATCCGCGCCCACCCGGACCTCGCCGGCAAGGCCGCCGAGCGTGGCGAGCTGACCGACGACTCGACCCGCGAGCAGGCCGGTGCCGGGCTCGACCAGTGCAGTCCCGAGGAATTCGCCCGCTTCCACCGCTACAACGACGCCTACAAGGCGCGCTTCGACTTTCCCTTCGTGATGGCCGTGAAGGGCAGCGACCGCCACCGGATCCTCGCCGCCTTCGAGCGCCGCCTGGAGCACACGCCCGACGAGGAGCGGCGCACCGCCCTCGAGCAGATCCATCGCATCGCCCGGCTGCGCCTGGAGGGCCGCGTCGCCCGCTGACACGCCCGCCCGACGAGCCGAGCGCGAGAAATGGAAGTCGTTTCCGTGACGGCGGACAGTCCTGGCGGGAGTGTGTATCCTTGTTCGCCAGAGATCGAGTCGATTACGGAGAACGGGGCGTGACAGTAGAGAGCAAACGCAAGCCAGTCGGCCGTCCGGCGGGCTCCGGCAAGAGCACCGGCGGCCACAGCCAGTCACTGGTCCGCGGCCTCAACATCCTCGAAGGGCTGGCGGCGGCGCCGAGCGGCCTGGGGCTGTCCGACATCGCCCAGATCGTCGGCCTGGCCCCCTCCACCACGCACCGCCTGCTGCAGGCACTGCACAAGCAGGGCTTCATCACCCACGATGGCGAGCTGGGCCTGTGGAAGATCGGCGTCAAGACCTTCCAGATCGGCAACACCTTCCTCGAGGCGCGCGACTTCGTGGCCACCGCGCGGCCCTTCCTGCGCCGTCTCACCCGGGAAAGCGGCGAGACCGCCAACCTGGCGATCCGCGACGAGGGCATGGCGGTGTTTCTCGCCCAGAGCGAGTCGTCGCAGATGATGCGCATGATCACCCGGCTCGGCTCCCGGGCGCCGCTGCACGCCTCGGGCGTGGGCAAGGCACTGCTCGCCTGGCTGCCCGACAAGGAGGTCGAGCGCATCCTGCAGAGCCGCGGCCTCAACCGGGTCACGCCCAACACCCTCGACACCCCGGCGCGGCTGCGCGAGAGCCTGGCCGAGATCCGTCGCCAGGGCTATGCCTGCGACCGCGAGGAACACGCCGTCGGCCTCAACTGCGTGGCCGCCTCGCTGCACGACGAACACGGCGCCCCGCTGGCGGCGATCTCGGTCTCCGGTCCGGTGGCGCGGATTCCCGAGTCGCGGCTGGCGGAACTGGGCGGCATGGTCAGCCGCGCGGCGCGCGAGATCACCACCCAGGTCGGCGGCCAGATCCCCGACGACGACGATCGGGACTGATCGCCGCCGTCTCCACGATCAGGTGTTGAGGATCACCCCGCCGTTGAGGTGCAGGGTCTGGCCGGTCATGTACGAGGATTCCTCGCTGGCCAGGTAGACGTAGGCCGGCCCCATCTCGCTGGGCTGGCCGGCGCGGTCCATCGGCACCTGGCCGCCGAAGCCGGCGACCTTCTCCTCGTCGAAGCTGGCCGGGATCAACGGCGTCCACACCGGCCCCGGCGCCACCGCGTTGACGCGGATGCCACGCCCCACCAGCGACTGCGCCAGCGAGCGCACCAGCCCCTGGATGGCGCCCTTGGTCGCCGAGTAGTCGATCAGCGTGTCGTTGCCCTTGAAGGCGTTGACCGAGGACGTGGCGATGATGGTATCGCCCTTGCCCATCAGCGGAACCACCAGCTTGGCCAGGTAGAAATGGCTGAAGATGTTGGTCTGGAAGGTGCGCGTGAGCTGCTCGTCGGGGATCTGGGTGATGTCGTCCCAGTCATGCTGCTCGGCGGCGTTGTTGACCAGAATGTTGACACCGCCGAACACCGCCCGGGCGCGCTCGACGACCTCGCGGCAGAAGCCGGGGTCGCCGACGTCGCCGCGCATCAGCTCGCAGCGCCGCCCCTCGGCCTCGACCAGCGCGCGGGTGTCCTCGGCATCGTGCTCCTCGTCGAGGTAGGCGAGCACGCAGTCCGCGCCCTCGCGGGCGAAGTGCAGCGCCACGGCGCGGCCGATACCGCTGTCGCCGCCGGTGATGATCGCCGTCTTGCCGGCGAGCTTGTCGGTGCCGCGATAGCTGGCGCGGATGAATTCCGGCTCGGGTCGCATGGCGTGTTCGTCGCCGGGCTGCTTGTCCTGCTCCTGGGGCGGTTGCTTGCGATCGGTCATGGCAGTCACTCCTGTGTGTGCATATTGCGCCAACTCCGCTGGCGCTGCCGATCACTGCAAGATAGAAGCGCCCCGCGGGGCCGACAAGCGATCGACGACGTGCCGACATCGCCCGTGGCCGTTACACTAGCGGGCAACTTTTCCGCCAGCCGACCGCGAGGCCACGCCGATGACGTCCCACCTGCTTTCCGTCGACTCCCTGTCCCGCGATTGGGTCGATCATCTGCTGCGTGTCGCCGGCCGCATGGAACCGATCGCCAGTCGCCGCAAGGTCACCCGAGTGCTCGAGGGCGCGGTGCTCGGCAACCTGTTCTTCGAGGCCAGCACCCGCACGCGGGTCAGCTTCAACGCCGCCTTCTGTCGGCTCGGCGGCAGCGTCTGCGACACCACCGGTTTCACCTTCTCGTCGATGGCCAAGGGCGAGTCGCTCTACGACACCAGCCGGGTGATGAGCGGCTACTGCGACGCCCTGGTCATGCGCCACCCCGACCAGGGCTCGGTGGCCGAGTTCGCCGAGGCGGTCAACGTGCCGGTGATCAACGGCGGCGACGGGCCCGGCGAGCACCCCAGCCAGGCGCTGCTCGATCTGTACACCATCGACAAGGAGTTCACCCGCCTCGGCAAGCACCTGGCCGGCGCGCATCTGCTGCTCACCGGGGACCTCAAGTACGGGCGCACCGTGCACTCGCTGATCAAGCTGCTGTCGCTCTATGAGCCGCTGCGCATCACCCTGGTCTCGCCGCCGGGGCTGGAGATGCCGCGCCACCTGATCGATCTGGTGGCCTCGCGCGGCCATCGCATCGAGGAGCGCGAGAGCCTCGACAGCGACTTCAGCGACCTCGACGTGGTCTACACCACGCGCATCCAGAAGGAGCGCTTCACCGAGGAGCTCTCGGAGAGCTTCGCCGGCGTCTCGCAGAACTTCCGTGTCGACAAGGCGTTCCTCGACCGCCACTGCAGCGCCACCACCGTGGTCATGCACCCGTTGCCGCGGGACAGCCGGCCGGGCGCCAACGACCTCGACGTCGACCTCAACGGCGATCCGCGCCTGGCGATCTTCCGCCAGACCGACAACGGCATCCCGGTGCGCATGGCGATCTTCGCCACCCTGCTTCAGGTCGAGGATCTGATCGAACGGGACCTTCGCGACGTGGGCTGGTTCGTGCCCAGGACCTTCGGCGTCGACGACCGGACACTCTGAGTGCCATCCAAGATGCCAACGGCCGGCCCCAGAGGGCCGGCCGTTGGCGTTCGAAGTGGAGAAGATGATCAGCCCAGCGGGCGCAGCGGCAGGCCCTCGCCGGCGGCGAAGAAGCTCTCCAGGATCAGCTGCGCGGCCAGGCCGTCGACGCTCTCCTCGCGGTAGTTGCCGCGATGCCCCCGCTCGCGGGCGATGCTCTTGGCCTCGCGGGTCGAACCGCGCTCGTCGACCATCTCGCAGGGCTTGCCGTAGCGGCCGTAGAGGCGCTTGCCGAACTTGCGCGCGCGCGTGCTCATGGTCGTCTCGCTGCCGTCGTTGTCGATCGGCAGGCCCACCACGAACAGATCCGGCTGCCACTCCTCGACCAGCCGCGTGACCACCGTCCAGTCGGGGATGCCGTCACGCGCCGGCAGCGGCTCCAGCGCCGTGGCGCGGCGGATCAGCTCGTTGCCCACCGCCACGCCGATGCGCCGGGTGCCGAAGTCGAACGCCAGCACCAGCCGCTCGCCGCTCAACTGTGTCCCGCCTCGCCGGTGAGCAGGTTGAGGTCGACGCCGAGGATCCCCGCCGCCGCGTTGAGGCGCTGCTCGGGGGGCAGGTCGAAGATCACCCCCGGCTGAGCCTCGACGGTCAGCCAGGTATTCTCCTTGAGCTCGTTTTCCAGCTGACCGGCCTCCCAGCCGCAGCAGCCCAGGCAGACGATGAAGCGCTCCGGGCCCTCGCCACGGGCCAGCGCGTGAAGCATGTCCATGGAGGTGGTCAGCGCCACGTCGTCGGCGACCTGGATGCTCGAGTCCCAGGGCTCGGCGCTGCCCCGGTGCAGGATGAAACCGCGGTCGCGATGCACCGGCCCGCCGTAGTAGACCGGCTGGTCGCGGGCGGGACAGGCGTCGGCATCGATATCGAGCTGCTCGAGCAGGGCGTCGAGGGTCAGCTCGAGGGGATGGTTGACGATCACACCCATGGTGCCGTTGTCGTCATGATCGCACAGGTAGCTCAGGCTGCCGGCGAAATGGGGGTCCTCGAGATGAGGCATCGCCAGCAGGAAATGATTGCGCAAGCTTTGCATGGGCCTCCCGGGCGTCAACGCACGCCGAAGTTGTTGCCTTTGCCGTACCGCCAGACCCGCGTGATGGTGAGGCTGTCCCGCGATCCCATGCCGCTGTCGAAGGGTCGATAGGGCGCGGCGCCCCGCACGGTGTCGAGGGCGGACTGGTCGAGTTCGGGCTCTCCGGAGGATTGTATCACCTCTGCCTCGCGCAACTGACCGTCGCGGCCGATCACCACCCGGATCCGCAGCTGGCCGTCGAGTTCCGGCGGGGCCGGATAGAAGCGGTTGCCGTAGGTCTCGACGCGCCGGGTCCAGTCCTCGATGTAGCGCGCCTCGGCGGCCTGCCGGGCGCCGCGCTGGCTGGCGTCGCCCGCCTCGCCGCCGCCGGCCGGGGTGGCCTCGAAGCCGCGCTCGCGCACGCTCGACGAGGCCTGGGCGAGCAGCGACTGGCCGCTGGGCACCGGCGTCTTGCGCTCGGCCCTGGGTGGCTCGGCGGGGGCGGCAGGGGCGGGGGGTGTCTCGGGCTGCGGTGCCGGCTGCGCCTTCGGTGCCGGTTCGGGCGCTGCCGGCGCTTCGGGCTGCGGCGCTGCAGGAGGCTCGGCGGGTTCGGCCGGTTCCGACGGCTCGCTGGCGGCCGGCGCGTCGTCCGCCGGCGACGGTTCGGGCGGGGTCGCGGGGGCCGCGGGCGCGGCCGGTTCCTCGGCTGCCCGCGGCCGGGCGCGATCGCCATCGGTATCCCGGCCCGTGGATTCGGGGCCCGAGGCGGCCTGCGACGCCGCGGCGATGGCCCGGGCGGCCTGCGGCTCGACCGCCGGCTGCCGGGTCAGGACCACGGACACGCTGGGTGGCGGCGTGTCATCGACCGCGGGCGTCCACTGCCGACCGGCGACCGCGCCGATCACCAGCGCGTGCAGCGCCAGCGCCGCGGCCGCGGCCAGCCACTGGCGGTAGCGGCGGGTGACCGGCGCATAGTTGATCGGATCGGTGACCGGGGTGGCCATGGCGGTCCTGCCGCGTCAGCGCCGGGTCGCGTCGAGCCGGCGGGCGATGGCGTCCATCAGTTGCCCGGCGATGTCGGTGCCACGCTGATCGTCGATCTCGCGCACGCAGGTGGGGCTGGTGACGTTGATCTCGGTAATGTAGTCGCCGATCACGTCGAGGCCCACGAACATCAACCCCTTCTCGCGGATCATCGGCTGCACCTGCTCGATCAGCCAGTGGTCGCGCTCGGTCAGCTCGCGCGAACGCCCCTGACCGCCGGCGGCGAGATTACCGCGGGTCTCGCCGGCCATCGGGATCCGGGCCAGGCCATAGGGCACCGGTTCGCCGTCGATCAGCAGGATCCGCGTGTCGCCCGCCTTGATCTCGGGGACGTAGCGCTGGGCCATGATCTGGCGCTTGCCACGCTCGGTGAGGGTCTCGATGATCGCGCCGAGATTGCGCCCCTCGGGCTGGACGTGGAAGATCCCGGTACCGCCCATGCCGTCCAGCGGCTTGAAGATCACGTCGCCGTGCTCGGCGTGAAAGGCGCGCAGCACCTTGTCGCTGCACGACACCAGGGTCGGCGGCACGCACTGCGGGAACTGCTGGGCGAAGAGCTTCTCGTTGCACTCGAGCAGCGCCCGGGTGGGGTTGACCACCAGCACGCCCTCGCGCTCGGCGAAGCCCAGCAGGTGCACGGCGTCGAGGAACCGGCCGTCGACCGGCGGATCCTTGCGCATCAGGATCACGTCGAGTTCGGCGAGCGGCGCCGAGCGGGGCTCGCCCAGCGCGTACCAGCGCTCGGGATCGCGGTAGGCCTCGAGATCGCGCAGCCGCGCCATGGCCCGGCCGCTCTCCAGGTAGAGGTCCTCGGGCTCCATGTAGTACAGCGAGGCACCGCGCGCCTGGGCGGCCCAGAGCATCGCCAGGGTGGTGTCCTTCTTGTAGGTGATCGCGGCGATGGGGTCCATCACCACGCCGATCCTGAGGTCGCGTCGACTCATCGGTTGGCTCTTCGCGGGCGGCAAATGATGCCGGCAGTATGCCGCAGGCACGGCTCGGAGACCAAGCGGCCCGCCTCGCGCCGCTCAGCGTTCCTGGTCGGACGCCGGCGGCGCGAGGCGGCGGATGCCGTCGGCTTCGAGCGCGATCAGGCGCTGCTTGTAGAGCCCGCCGAGGGCCTCCTTGAAGGCGCTCTTGCTGACCCCGAGGCGGGCCTTGATCGTCTCCGCGGGGCTCTTGTCGGTGAGCGCCAGGAAGCCGTCGCCCGCCTCCAGCGCAGCGAGCACTCGCTCACGCGCCTGATCCCGGCGTGCGCCGCCCTGGGGCGCCAGCGACAGATCCAGACGGCCATCCTCGCGGACCCGCCGCACATAGCCGGCGAGGCGCTCGCCGCGGCCAGCCCCGTGGCTTCATCGCTGATGAAGCGTTCCAGGCGCATCGATGCCACCGGGCGCGCGCTGTCGTCGACATTGATCTTCACCAGTACCGACTTGCCGACCGCCGGGCGATAGGGCTGCTCGCCGAACGGCAGCAGCAGGTCCTTGGGCCGTCCCCAGTCGAGGAAGGCGCCGGTGGCGTTGACCGTGACCACCGTGAGCAGCGCCACCTCGCCGATCTCGGGCAGCGACTGGCGCGTGTCGGGGCGGACCGACGCCGAACGGCTTTCGGGCCGGGAAACCGGGCGGGACGACGGGGAGCGATGACGGGGCATGAGACGATACCGGAGAGGAAGGAAGTGGTGCCCGCTCAGTCTGCGAGCGACGGGCGGGTGTGTCGAGTCAGAGATCGCCGAAATGATGCTGCAGCAGGGTCAGCGCCACCACCGGCGCGGTCTCGGTGCGCAGGATGCGCGGGCCGAGGGTCAGCGCCTCGAAGCCGGCCTCGCCGGCCGCGGCAACCTCGCCCTCGGAAAGCCCGCCTTCGGGGCCGATCAGCAGCGCGGCATCGGACACCGCGCTGCGCCGTCGCCAGGCATCGTCGGTGGCCGGGTGCAGCGCCAGGCGCAGCGCCTCGTCGCGCGCCGCCAGCCAGACGCCGAGCGGCTGCGGCGGATGCACCGCCGGCAGGGTCGCCCGGCCGCACTGCTCGCAGGCGCTGGCCGCCACGCCACGCCAGTGGGCGAGCTTCTTCGTCTCGCGCTCGCCCTTGAGGCGCACGTCACCGTGTTCGGTGTAGAGCGGAGTGATCGCCGCCACGCCCAGCTCGACGGCCTTCTGGATGGCATAGTCCATGCGATCGCCCTTGGAAATCGCCTGACCGAGATGCACCGCCAGCGGCGACTCGCCGCGCCCCGCCGCGACCGTGACCAGACGCGCCGAGACCCGCTTGCGAGCGACCTCGACGAGTTCGGCCTCGGCCTCCTGGCCGCGTCCGTCGAACAGCGTCAGGCGCGCGCCTTCACGCAGGCGCAGCACCGCCGCGACATGGCGTGCCGCGCCGTCGGGCAGCGTCAGTTCCGCGCCGGGTTCGAGCCGGGCGTCGACATGGATGCGGGGGCCGCTCATCGGATCGCTGCCGCCTCGGTCTTACTGAGTGGTCTCGCTGCCTTCGGCCTGGCGCTGCTTCTTCTGCGCGTACATCGCCTCGAAGTTGACCGGGGCGAGCATCAGCGGAGGGAAGCTGCCACGGTTGACCAGATTGTCGATGCACTCACGCGCATAGGGGAACAGTACGTTGGGGCAGAAGGCCCCCAGAGTGTGGTCGAGCTGCTCGCCGGCGAGCCCGGCGATGCGGAACAGGCCGGCCTGCTCCACCTCGACCAGAAACGAGGTGCTGCCGGACTCGGCGTGGGAGACCTGGGCGGTGACCTTGACCACCACCTCGTAGAGGTTCTCGCCGACCTGTTCGCTGGCGGTGTTGAGATCGAGGCCGACCTTGGGCTGGAACGGCTGCTGGAATACCGCCGGGGCGTTGGGCGACTCGAAGGAGATGTCCTTGACGTAGATGCGCTGCAGGGAGAACTGCAGCTGCTGTTCCTCGCCCTGCTGGGCGGCCTGGTTGTTGTCGTCTGCCATGTCTCGTAACCCTCGAAAAAACGATTGCGTCGAACGGCTTGCGCCGTCGGTTATTTCTTGACCACCGGCAGGTTATCGGCCTGCCACTGCGCCATGCCGCCCTTGAGCTTGACCGCCCGGGCGAAGCCCGCGCCGGTGAGCTTGCCGACGGCGGTGCCGGCCGTCTGGCCCTGCTTGCAGACCACCACGATCGGCTTGTCCTTGAACTTGTCGAGTTCGCTGAGACGGTCGTCGAGGCGGTTGTTGGGAATGTTGCGTGCGCCCGCGATGTGGCCGGCACGAAACTCCTTCTCGTCGCGGATGTCGACGATGACGGCGTCGTCGCGGTTGACCAGGTTGGTGGCCTCGCTGGTGGAAACGCCGTGGTTGCCGGTCTTGAGCTCGTAGGCCAGCCAGGCGGCGAGCACCGCGACGAAGGCGCCCACCAGCAGCGGGTGGTTCTGCACGAATTCGAACAACTGATCGATCATGGTCCGGATAGCTCTGGTTGAAGTCGGTGCGCGGGCCCGAACGCCGGGCTCGAGGCCCGTTGGCACGAGGCCCGCCGGCGGGCGGCGCCCAGTATACACGAGCCATCGCGGTGCGTCCGTGGATGCGCGACGGGCTGTGACGGCCCCTGCCGCGCTGCGGTATGATGCCATCCGGAGACGTGAGTCGCGAAACCCGCCGGCTCGCCGCACCCGTCGGCGTCGCCCGGGTATCCGCCACCGCAAAAACACGAGGCCCCACCATGTCAGATGCCACTGTTTCCCGGCCCCGTCCGGTCGCACTGATCATCCTCGATGGCTACGGCCACAACGAGTCGACCGAGCACAACGCCGTCGCCGCCGCGCGCACCCCGGTGATGGACGCCCTCGAGGCCCGCTACCCGCACGGCCTGCTCCACACCGACGGCGCCCATGTCGGCCTGCCCGACGGTCAGATGGGCAATTCCGAGGTCGGCCACATGAACATCGGCGCGGGGCGCATCGTCTATCAGGAACTGACCCGCATCACCAAGGCCGTCGAGAACGGCGAACTCGCCGACAATGCCGCCCTGACCGGGGCCATCGACGCGGCCGTCGCGGCCGGCAAGGCGGTACACGTCATGGGGCTGCTCTCGCCCGGCGGCGTGCACAGCCACGAGGACCACGTACTGGCGCTGCTGGCGCTGGCCAAGGCACGCGGTGCCAAGGCGATCTATCTGCACGCCTTCACCGACGGTCGCGACACCCCGCCCAAGAGCGCCGGCGCCTCCCTCGAGCGCGCCGATGCCGCCTTCGCGGAACTGGGCGTGGGGCGCATCGCCTCGGTCGTCGGCCGCTTCTACGCCATGGATCGCGACAACCGCTGGGAGCGCGTCGAGGACGCCTATCGCGTGGTGGCCGAAGGCCGCGGGCGTCACACCGCCAAGCGAGCCATGGACGCCCTGAACGCCGCCTACGAGCGCGGCGAGACCGACGAGTTCGTCGAAGCCACCAGCATCCAGCCCGACGGCGCACCTGTGGCCATCGAGGACGGCGACGCCGTGATCTTCGCCAACTTCCGCTCCGACCGCGCCCGCGAACTGAGCCGGGCCTTCCTGAGCGCCGACTTCGACGGCTTCGAGCGCACCCCGCCCCGGGTCCGCTTCGTGACCATGACCCAGTACGCCGACGACATCGACGCGCCGATCGCCTTCCCGCCAAGCGAACTCAGGAACACCCTGGGCGAAGTGGTCGCCAGCCGCGGCTTCAAGCAGTTGCGCATCGCCGAGACCGAAAAGTACCCGCACGTCACCTTCTTCTTTTCCGGCGGCGAAGAGGCCGAGTTCGACGGCGAGGAGCGCATCCTCGTGCCCTCGCCCCGGGACGTCAAAACCTACGACGAAAAGCCGGAGATGAGCGCCGTCGAGGTCACCGACAAGCTGGTGGAAGCGATCAAGGCCGAGACGTTCGATCTGATCGTCTGCAATTACGCCAACGGCGACATGGTCGGCCACACCGGCGATTTCGACGCCGCGGTCAAGGCGGTCGAGACCGTGGACACCTGCCTCGGCCGGGTGATCGAGGCCATCGAGGCGGTCGGTGGCGAGAGCCTGGTGACCGCCGACCACGGCAACTGCGAGATGATGCTCGACCCGTCATCCGGCAACCCGCACACCTCGCACACCACCTTCCAGGTACCGCTGGTCTACGTCACCCGGCGCCAGGCACGGCTGCGCGACGGCGGGCGTCTCTGCGATCTCGCCCCGACCCTGCTGGCGATGATGGGCGAAGCGGTGCCCGCCGAGATGACCGGCGACGTGCTGGTCGACTACACCTGACCCGGCGGCGTCGCCAGCCTTGCGTCGCCCGGCCCACCTTGCCGCCCTGGTGTCGTTCCTCGTCGGAACGACCCTGGGCGGCGTGCTTGTCGGACCAGCGGCGCAGGCCGCCCCCTCCCCGGAGAAGGCCGACGAGCGGGCCGCCGAGTCGCGCCTCGACAAGCTCGGCCAGGCGCTGAAGGCCCTCGATACACGCCTGACCGAGACCCGCGAGGCACGCAGCGAAGCCAGCCGCCAGCTGGAAAAGGTCGAGACGGCGCTCACCCGGGTCCACGAGCGCCTGGCTTCGCTGCAGGCCGAGCGGCGCCAGCTCGACGACGAGGTCGCCGACCTCGAACAGCGTCGGCAAACGCTCCAGGCGCAGCGCCGCACGCAGCGCAAGGCGCTGGCCCGGCAACTCGCCGCGCTGTATCGCCTCGGCGAGTCCCCGCAACTGAAGCTGTTGCTCAATCAGGACGATCCGGCCCGGCTGGATCGCCTGCAGACCTATCTGAATCACCTCTCCCGGGCCCGCAACGAGCGCCTCGAGGCGCTGGCCAGGCTCGACGCGCAGCTCGCGACGACCCGTGACGATCTCGAGCAGCGCCGCCGACGCCTCGCCGACCTCGCCGACGAACTGGACGACCAGCGCCGGACGCTGGCGCAGCGCCAGCAGGAACGCAAAGAGCTGGTCGCCCGGCTGGATGCGCGCTACCGCGACGACAAGGCACGCCGCGAGGACCTCGCCGATGCGCGCACCGCGGCCGAGAAGCAGCTCGCGCGGATCCGCGAGCAGCTCAAGCGTCTCGACCAGCCCCCGCCCTCCACGGCGATCGACAAGACCCGCGGCGACCTGCCCTGGCCGGTGCCGGGACGGGTCGTCGCCGGCTTCGGCGACGGCGACGGCGTGGATCGCAACGGCCTGCTGATCGCGGCCCCCGCGGGCACCCCCGTCGAGGCGATCCACGCCGGCCGCGTGGTGTTCGCCGACTGGATGCGCGGCTACGGCAACCTGTTGATCGTCGACCATGGCGACGACGTGATGACGCTCTACGCTCACGTGCAGCGCTTCGCGGTCTCGGTGGGCCAGCACATCGAGGACGGCCAGGCCGTCGCCACGGTCGGGGAGAGCGGCGGACGCGCGTCGCCGGCGCTGTATTTCGAGGTCCGCAAGGACGGCGAGCCCATCGACCCACGGCGCTGGATACGCCGGCGCTGAGGTAGCCCTGCCCCTGTCGCTGACGCTATGCTGTGGGCTCGTTCGTCGCGACCCGGAGTCCGCATGCGCGTTAACCGTCTTCGCTGGCTGCTGCCAGCCCTGCTGCTCACCCTGACCACGGCGGTCCAGGCCGCCGACGACAAGGCCGCGCCCGACGACCTGCCGGTCGCCGACGTGCAGACCTTCGCCGAGGTCTTCGAGCGCATCAAGCGCGCCTACGTCGAGAAGGTCGACGACAGCACCCTGTTACGCAACGCCATGCGCGGCATGCTGGGCGAACTCGACCCCCACTCCACCTATCTCGACAAGGAAGATTTCGAGGCCCTGCGCGAGACCACCGAGGGCGAGTTCGGCGGCATCGGCATCGAGGTGGGCATGGAGGACGATCAGCTCACGGTGATCGCGCCCATCGACGACACGCCCGCGGCCCGCGCCGGGTTGCAGGCCCACGACGTGATCCTGCGCATCGACGACACGCCCACCGACCGCATGTCGCTGCAGGAAGCCGTGAGCGTGATGCGCGGCGAGGCGGGCAGCAAGATCCAGCTGACCATCCTCCGCAAGGGTGAAGACACCCCGCGCACGCTGACCCTCGAGCGCCAGATCATCCGCAGCGACAGCGTCAAGCATGAGATGCTCGAGCCCGGTTACGGCTACCTGCGCATCAGCCAGTTCCAGAGCCGCACCGGCGAGCAGGTCGACGACGCGCTCGACGCGCTGACCGCCGAGGGCCCGCTCAAGGGGCTGGTGCTGGATCTGCGCAACAATCCCGGCGGCGTGCTCGACAGCGCGGTGGCGGTGGCCGATGCCTTCCTCGACCACGGGCTGATCGTCTACACCGAAGGGCGCCTGCCGGACAGCAACATGCGCTTCTCGGCCCACCCCGGCACCCGTGCCGACGGGGCGCCGATGGTGGTATTGATCAACGGCGGCAGCGCCTCGGCGGCGGAGATCGTCGCCGGCGCCCTGCAGGACCAGCGCCGCGGGGTGATCATGGGCACCCAGAGCTTCGGCAAGGGCTCGGTACAGCAGGTGATGCCGCTGGGCAACGGCGACGGCCTCAAGCTGACCACCGCGCTCTACTACACCCCCGGCGGTCGCTCGATCCAGGCCCAGGGCATCACCCCGGATGTCGAGGTGGTGCGCGGACGTCTCGAGGTCGCCGAGGGCAACGACTTCGGCCTGCGCGAATCGGATCTCGCCGGCCGCCTGGCCAACCCCAACGGCAGCGCCCGCCGCCAGGACGGCGAGCGCGCGCCGTTGAAGGACTACCAGCTCGGCGAGGCCCTCAACCTGCTCAAGGCCCTCAACGTGCTCGACCCGCGGCGCGGCAGCGAGGCGACAGCCGCGGCCGCTAGCGGCAACTGAGCGGCAGCCGCCCCCGCTCCCCGATCGCCTGACGCATCATCACCCGCTTCAGCGGCGTCAGGCGATCGACACCCGAAAGCCCCAGGTTGCGCGCCAGTCGCAAGGCCGGCTGGTCAGTGCCGAACAGCCAGCGAAAGCCCTCCATCAGCCCCAGCATGGCGGTATTGTCGCCGCGCCGGCGCCGCGCGTAGCGCGACAGGATGCGCAGATCGCCGGGCAGCGCCCCCCGGCGGTGCGCCGCGACGACCTCCTCGGCGAGCACCGCGGCGTCCATCAGCCCCAGGTTCACCCCCTGACCGGCCAGCGGGTGCACGGTATGCGCGGCATCACCGATCAGCGCCAGCCCGGGAACCACGTAACGCTCGGCATGGCGCTGGACCAGCGGGAAGCGATGCACCTCGCCGACCACCCGAACCGCGCCGAGCGTGGCGTCGAACGCCTGTTCGAGGGCCGCGCCGAGTTCCGCCGACGACAAGCCACACAGCCGTTTGGCCTCCGCGGGGGTGGTCGACCAGACGATCGAGCAGTAACGGCTGTCGCCCTCGAGGGTCAGGGGCAGAAAGGCCAACGGGCCGGTACCCAGGAAGACCTGGCGGGCGACATCGCCATGTGAGCGCTCACACTGCACGGTGGTCACCACCGCGACATGCCCGGTGTCGCGGCTGCGTAGCGCGATTTCGGCCAGATCGCGCAGCTGCGAGCGGGCGCCGTCGGCGGCCACCACCAGCGGCGCGGTGAAGCGCCGGCCATCGGCGAGGCACAGCCGGCGCCCGGTGGCCGGACTCTGCAGCGCCTCGAGACGCACGCCATAATGGCGCTGCACAGTGGGCAGCGCAGCGAGACGCCGCTCCAGACCGGCCAGAATCACGTCGTTCTCGACGATATGACCCAGCGCCTCGACCCCGGCTTCGTCGGCGTGGAAGCGTACCTCGCCGCTGCCCTCGCCATCCCACACCTGCATGCCGGTATAAGGCGTGGCGCGCCGGCCCGCGACCCAGGGCCATACACCGAGCTTTGTAAGCAAGCGCTCACTCACCGGGGTGATGGCACTGACCCTCGCCGCCGCCTCGCCGCGTCCCACGGTATCGCCATCCAGTGGCGCCGGCCGGGCATCGAGCACCGCGACGCGCAGCCCGGCCTCGCCGAGCAAGGCGGCCAGCGTGGCGCCCACCATACCGCCGCCGACCACCGCCACATCGGTGGTCAGATCCTTCGCCTCGTTCCCCGTCATGACTGCCTCTCCCTGCGTATCCCTGATTGAAGGCCGAACCCCGTGACCGGCGCGTTCAACGTTCCAGCCCCATCGCCCGGCGGGTCAGCGCCCGGCGCAACGGTCCGGCCAGGTTGAGCCCCACCAGCCCCGCGGCACGGGCATGCGAGAGCAGCGGGTGATCGATACCGAACAGCCGGATCAGCCCGTCGCTGAAACGGATCACGTTGTGGCGATCCCGCGAGCGGCGTGTCTCGAAGGCCTGCATCACCGTCATGTCGCCGGGTCTGCGGCCCGCCTCGAGCCCGGCCTCGAGGCTGGCGACCAGGTCCATCACCCCGCGCAGGGCGAGATTGAAGCCCTGCCCGGCGACGGGATGCAGCGAATGGGCGGCGTTGCCCAGCACCGCCAGCCCGGGGCGTACCGTCTCTTGGGCGGTGACCAGCGACAGCGGATAGACGTGGCGCTGACCGACTCGGGTGAAGCGCCCCGCCCGCTCGCCGAACAGCCGCTGCAGCCGGGCCAGGAAATCGCCATCGGACAGTGCCAGCGTGGCTTGCTCGGCACCCTGCTCGTGCGTCCAGACCAGCGCCATGCGTTCCCCGGGCATCGGCAGCAGCGCCACCGGCCCCTCGGCGGTGAACCGCTCGTAGGCCATGCCCCGATGCGGCCGGCTGACGCCCAGCGTGGCGATCAGCGCGCTCTGCTCGTAGGGCGCGGCGTGGCTCATGATGCCCAGGCGTTCCTTGAGCCCGGAGCGCCCGCCGTCGGCGAGCACCGTCAACGCGGCGTCCAGGGTCTGGCCATCGCTGAGCGTCAGGCGATGGCCGCCGGACTGCGGGACGATCGTCTCGACCCGGGCCGGGCAGTGCCACTGAAGCGGCAGCTCGGCGAGCCGGGCGTGCAGCACGCGGCCCATCCAGGCGTTGGGCAGTACATAACCCAGCGCCTCGACGCCCATCTCGGCGGCACTGAGGCGTGTCGCCCCCAGCCGGCCGCGTTCGCTGACGTGGATGGTCTCGATGGCGGTGGCCTCGCGGGCCAGCGACGACCAGACGCCCAACGTCTCGAAGTGGTGTCGCGAGCCCTGGGCGATGGCGCTGGCCCGAACGTCGAAGCTCGGCTGGTAGTCATCGAGCCGCGTCTCACCCAGCGGCGCCGCCTCGATCACCGCGACCCGCAGCGACCGCGCCCGGATCAGCGGCTCCAGGGCGCACCCCAGGCTGGCGCCGACCAGCCCGCCGCCCACGATGGCGATATCCACCGACTTGCTAGCCATCCACAGTCATCCTTAGCGTAATGATTGATACGAAATTACGAAAATTACGTATGGTTAAAAAATAGCCGGAACGCGCTGATCATTCCTTCGCCATCAGGGCCTCGATCTCGTCCGCTCGCTTGGGCACCGCCGCGGTCAGCACCTCATGCCCCTCGACGGTGACCGCGACGTCATCCTCGATACGGATGCCGGTGCCCCGCAGGTCGGCCGGAATATCGTCGTCATCGGGGATGTAGAGGCCGGGCTCGACGGTCAGCACCATGCCCGGAACAAGCTGACGTGGCGTGCCGTCGTGGCGGTAGCCGCCGACGTCATGAACGTCGAGACCCAGCCAGTGCGAGGTGGAATGAAGATAGAAGCGCTTGTAGCTCGCGTCGTCGATGCGCGCCTCGACCTCGCCGGCAAGCAGCCCAAGCTCGATCAGGCCGTGGGTGAGATCGCGAACCACGCCCTGGTGGATCTCGCTCAGGGTCACCCCGGGGCGAACCGCCGCCACGGCGCGTTCCTGAGCGGTCAGTACCACGTCGTAGAGCGCGCGCTGCGCCTCGCTGAAGCGCCCCGAGACCGGGAAGGTGCGAGTGATGTCACCGGCATAGCCGTCGAACTCGGCGCCGGCGTCGATCAGCACCAAGGTGTCCGCCTCGAGACGCGCGGCGTTTTCCACGTAGTGCAGCACACAGGCGTTGGCGCCGCCGCCGACGATGGTGCCGTAGGCCGGCCCGCTGCCCCCCTGCCAACGGAACTCGTGCTCGAGTTCCGCCTGCAGCTGGTATTCATGGAGGCCGGGGCGGGCCACGCGCATCGCCCGCACATGGGCCTGGGCGGAGATTCGCGCGGCATGACGCATCAACGCCAGCTCGGCCTCGCTCTTGATCAGGCGCTGCTCGTGGATCAGTGGCGCGACGTCGGCGAACGCCTCGGGGGGGCGGGCCCCCTGGCGGGCGCGCGCCTTGAGCATCAGACGAATGCCCTCGGCACTCGCCACGGCGGCGGCATCGTCGAGCGGTAGATAGAGGGCTTGGCGGCCGTCGAGCAGCTCGCTCAGGCGGCCATCGCGCTCGGCATTGGCAAAGGCCTGGTCGACCCCGTAGCGGGCCACCGCGGCCTCGGCGCCGATGCGGATGCCGGTCCAGGCTTCCAGCAGGGGGTCCTTGTCGGGGCAGAACAGCACGCTCTCGCCCGCCTCGCGACCCGGCAGCAGCAGCAGCAGGGCATCGGGCTCGGGAAAGCCGGTCAGATAGTGGAAGTCGCTGTTCTGGCGAAAGGGATAGTCGCTGTCGTTGCTGCGCGTGACCAGCGAGGCCGCCGGCAGCATCACCGCGCTGCCGGCGGGTAGCGCGTCCATCAAGGCCCGGCGCCGGGCGCGGTATTCGTCGAGCGCGATGGCGGGAGGGCGCGGGAGGGTTTCGGGCAGCATCATGGCTCCTTGAAGCGGGGGCTATTGCTCGGGCGTCTCGTCGGGCTGTTCGACCTGCGGCTGGCCGGGGTGCTGCTCGGTGTAGAGCAGCATCGCCGCCATGCGCGCGTGCTCGGTGAGCGTGAAGAGGTCGTTCTCGTTCTCGGGCGACTCATCCAGCGCCAGTTCGTCGAGGCCGGCCAGGGTCTCGAGATCCTCGATCGCCTCGCGCAGGTTGGCCGACCAGGCGTCGCGGGTCTCGGCGGCGACTTCGCCGACGATCTCGAGAAAGCCCAGGGTCCATTCGCGCAGCCCGCGGGCGCGTTCGGCCAACGAGAAGAGGTCATCGGGCAGCAGCGGTTCGAAATTGAGCGCCGCCGCCGACAGCGCGTCCAGCGACTGGCGACGCCAGGCCAGCAGGACCTCGGCGGCGTCACGATCGCGGGGCTGCTCGACGCCCATCGCCTGACAGACCTCGTCGAGCCAGGCTTCGGCGCTGATGTCGTGGAGCGCCAGCGAGGCGCTCAGGCGACCGTCGAGAAAGGCCGGTGACTGCAGGCTGCCGTGCATCAGGAAGACGTCGGCAACGGTGGAAAAGTCGAGCTGGTCGTTGATGATAGACATGCCTGTTCCATGCAGAGTGGGGAGGCGTCGGATGCGGCCGGCAGGGCCCGTGGCGCGCGTTGACCGCCCGTCGGCGCCTCTCTATAGTGGCTCGGAATCTGACTTCATCTTATCGCACGGGCCCGGACTTGGCCCCTTCAGGAGCCTGCCATGAGCGATGACGCACGGTCGACCGTCGAAATCACCCTGCTGGGGCGGGCCTACGTCATCGCCTGCCCGCCGGAGGAAGAGGCCGACCTCAAGCGGGCGGCCCGCTACTTGGATCGTGCCATGCACGGCATCCACTCGCGCAGCAAGGTCCTGGGCGACGAGAAGATCGCCATCATGGCCGCCCTCAATATCACCCATGAACTGCTCCGGGCCCAGGACGAACAGCGCGCCAGCGAAGAGAGTCTGACCCAGCTCAACGAACGCCTCGAACAGGCCCTGGGCGAGGTACCGCCGCGGCGCTCGTGAATCGCGACGCGCGGAAACAGTCCTTTGGCGCACGGCGCCGCTCTGATAGGATGAAGACGTTCCCTGGGGTGTACGCCAGTCGTTGACGTCCCTCGAGCCTATGCGCAGTACCCAGGGGGCCAAATGCTAGACAGACCCGTGTGCATGTCCGTGCGACGGAAAGCCTGACGGTCTGTCTGCGGCCACCCACCTTGAACCAGTGGGTTCAAGGGCCAGAACGACAGCGGCACTCTGGGGAACACCCTTTCCACCGGCCTCGACGTATCGCACTTGAACGATCTTGCGACCCGCGACGATTCGCGGCGGGCCCTGCGACGCACGCTGCGTCGCCGCCGCCGAGACCTGAGCCCGAGCCAGCAGCGCCGGGCGTCGAACGCCCTGTGCCACCGGCTGCGCCGGCTGCCGGAAGTCCAGCGCGCGAGGCGCGTCGCGCTCTACCTGCCCAACGACGGCGAGATCGACGCCACGCCGCTGATCGCCTGGCTGCGCCGACGCGGCGCCCGGGTGTATCTGCCCGTGTTGCGCCCGCTGGCCGAGAACCGCCTGTGGTTCGTGCACTATCATTCCGGCACGCCCATGGTGAAAAACCGCTTCGGCATCCACGAGCCCGATACCCGTCACGGCGCCCACCGGGCCCGCCAGCTACCCCCCTGGGCGCTGGACCTGGTATTGATGCCGCTGGTCGGTTTCGACGAGGCGGGCAACCGCCTGGGCATGGGCGGCGGTTTCTACGACCGCAGCTTCGCCTTCACCCGCAGGCGGCGCCCACGCCCGCGCCTGATCGGTGTCGCTCACGACTGCCAGCGGGTCGACCGCCTGCCGATCGCCGGCTGGGACATTCCGCTCGATGCCATCGTCAGCGACCGGGAAGTCGTTCGTCCGGGCCGCGCCGACGACCCGTCATGACGCCACGCGGCACCTGAGCTATCCCCCAGAAACGACAAGGCCGCCGCGGAGCGATTCCGCGGCGGCCTTTGACTCGACGTGTCGCCGCGTGTGGCGGCGATGCCTCAACTCCCGACCAGAGTCTGGGCATAACCGGTGGCGACCACCCCGAGTCCGAAAATGAGTACCAGTGCCATGACCAGGTCAGGCTTGCGTTTCATGACCGCTCCGAGAGTTGTTATCGATGACTCACGCCCTAGGTTCTGTGCGAAAAGTCAGCGAGCGAAGGCAAGACAAGGCAAAAATCGGCGAAAACGCGGAGTTTACGGGGTGTAAATGAGCATTTTGAGCCGATTTTTAACGCCGTATTGCCGAGCGCAGGTAGTTTTCGTACAAAGCCTAGGGGCGCCACCGACTATAGGGCCGTGACACGCCGATGACAAGTCTCCGGTTCAGCAAAGGCTGATATGTAAACCCTTGTAATACGAGGGCTGCCGGGTGAGCAAGCGCCCACACCGGCGAATTGGACAGGAAAAGGGCCGTTATTCCATGAACAGCCGGTAGGCGACGTTGTCGGTTTCCTTCCAGAAGCGGTAGCCGATCGCCTGGAAATGCTCCTCCACGTGGCAGCGGTCGCCGTTGGGCACCTGCATGCCCACCAGCACCCGACCGTAGGCGGCACCGTGATTGCGGTAGTGGAACAGCGAGATGTTCCAGTCGGCCGGCAGATGGGTGAGGAAGTTCATCAGCGCGCCGGGGCGTTCGGGGAATTCGAAGCGATAGACCTCCTCCTCGAAGTGCGCCTTGGGCCGGCCGCCGCCGAGGTGGCGGATGTGCAGCTTGGCGAGTTCGTTGTCGGTGAGGTCCTCGACCGGATAGTCGGCCTCGCGCAGCTTGCGGATCACCTCGGCCCGGTCGTCGCCACCCGGCTTGACCTGCACGCCGACGAAGATGTGCGCTCGCTCGGCGTCGGCATAGCGGTAGTTGAACTCGGTGACCATGCGCCGGCCGATGGTCCGGCAGAACTTCTTGAAACTGCCCGGGCGCTCGGGGATGGTCACCGCCAGGATCGCCTCGCGCTGCTCGCCCAGCTCGGTGCGCTCGGCGATGTGCTGCAGCCGGTCGAAGTTGGTATTGGCCCCGGAGTTGATGCACACCAGGGTCTCGCCCTGGGCACCGGTCTGCTGGACGTACTTCTTGAGGCCGGCCAGCGCCAGCGCGCCCGAGGTCTCGGCCACCGCCCGGGTGTCCTCGAAGGTGTCCTTGACCGCGGCGCACATCTCGTCGGTATTCACGGTGATCACGCCGTCGATCAGGTCGCGGACGATGGCGAACGGCACCTCGCCGATCTGCGCCACCGCGACGCCTTCGGCGAACACGCCGACCTGGTCGAGCACCACGCGCTCGCCGGCCTCCAGCGCGGCCTTCAGGCAGGCGCTGTCCTCGCTCTCGACGCCGATCACCTTGACCTCGGGGCGCAGATACTTGACGTAGGCGGCGATCCCGGCGATCAGGCCGCCGCCGCCCACCGGCACGAAGATCGCATCGAGGCGGCCGGCGTTCTGGCGCAGGATCTCCATGCCCACCGTGCCCTGGCCGGCGATCACGTCGATATCGTCGAAGGGCGGGATATAGGTGTAGCCGTGCTCGGCGATCAGCGCCTGGGCATGCGCCTGGGCCTCGCTGAAGGCGTCGCCCTTGAGGACCACCTTGGCCCCCCGGGCGCGCACCGCCTGGACCTTGATCTCCGGAGTGATGCGCGGCATCACGATCACCGCCTTGACGCCCAGCTGCTTCGCCGCCAGCGCGACCCCCTGGGCGTGATTGCCCGCCGAGGCGGCGATCACGCCCTTGGCCTTCTGCTCGTCGCTGAGCTGGGCCAGCTTGTTGTAGCCACCCCGCACCTTGAAGGAGTAGACCGGCTGGAGGTCTTCGCGCTTGATCAGAATCCGGTTGTCGAGACGGCGAGACAGGAAATGGGCGGGAGAAAGGGGGGTTTCGCGGGCCGCTTCATAGACGCGGGCCTGGAGTATCTTCTTGACGGTGTCTTCGAGCATCCTGTTTTTCCTGGAGAATCGCGCGTCGCGTGGGCATTGCGCCCGGCATGGAGAGAACCCCTATTGGTAGCAGAAGCGACGGCGACTCGTCCAGCGCGCCGCGTTGCCGGGCGCGGCCGGCCATCCACAGCGGGCGACGGCTCGCCTATAATGCGCACGCCATTCACCAGCGAGCCCTGACATGAGCCAAGACGCACTCAAGCGCGCGGTCGCCGCCGCCGCCATCGATGAAATCCGGCCCCTGCTGACCGCCGACGCGGTGATCGGCGTCGGCACCGGCTCCACCGCCAACTGCTTCATCGACGCCCTGGCCGCGCACAAGCACGACTTCCGGGGCACGGTGGCCAGCTCCGAGGCCACCGCGCAACGCCTCAAGGATCACGGCATCGAGGTGTTCGAGCTCAACCACGTGGGCAGCCTGCCGGTCTACGTCGACGGCGCCGACGAGATCAATGCCCGGCTGGAAATGATCAAGGGCGGCGGCGCCGCACTGACCCGCGAGAAGATCGTCGCCGCCTGCGCCGAGCGCTTCGTGTGCATCGCCGACGCCTCCAAGCGGGTCGAGGTGCTGGGCGGTTTTCCGCTGCCCATCGAGGTGATTCCCATGGCCCGCTCCTACGTCGCCCGCGAGCTGGTCCGGCTCGGCATGACCCCGGTCTATCGCGACGGCGTGATCACCGACAACGGCAACCAGATCCTCGACTGCTTCGATGCGCTGTTCGAGGAGCCCGCGCGCACCGAGGCCGAGCTCAACAATCTGGTCGGCGTGGTCACCAACGGCCTGTTCGCCCGGCGTCCCGCCGACGTGCTGCTGCTGGGCACCGAAAGCGGCATCGAACGCCACACCCGCTGAGCCCCGACCCCCGCGGTTCAGGCGAGGCGGTTGGCACAGGGCGTCCCGTCACGGAAGGCGAGCAGGTTCTCGCAGGTGACCTGGGCGATCTCGTCGAGCGCCTCGGCGGTGAAGAACCCCTGATGGCCGGTCATCAGCACGTTGGGGAAGCTCGTCAGGCGGGCGAAGAGATCGTCGTCGATGATCTCGGCCGAATGATCGCGGAAGAACAGCTCGCTCTCCTGCTCGTAGACGTCGATCGCCAGCGCCCCCAGGCGTCGCGCCTTGAGGGCCTCGATCACTGCCGGAGTGTCGATCAGCGCCCCGCGCGAGGTGTTGACCAGCATCGCCCCCGGCTTCATGCGTGCCAGCGCGTCGCCATCGATCAGATGGTGGGTCGCGTCGGTCAGCGGACAGTGCAGCGTGACGATATCCGAGGCCGCGAGCAGGTCGTCGAGGGCCGCGCTCTCGCCCCAGGCGGCGAAGTCGGGGCTGGGGTAGGGGTCGAAGCCCAGCACCCGACAGCCGAAACCGTGCAGCAGGCGCGCCATGGCCAGGCCGATACGCCCGGTGCCGACCACCCCGGCGGTCTTGCCGAACAGCGTCTCGCCGAGCAGGCCATCGAGGGCGCAATTGCCCTCGCGAACGCGATTGTAGGCACGGTGGGTCTTGCGGTTGAGGGTCATGATCAACGCCATGGCGTGCTCGGCGACCGCCTCCGGCGAGTAGGCCGGCACCCGGGCGACGAACAGTCCCAGTCGCCGCGCGGCTTCGAGATCGACGTTGTTGTAGCCGGCACAGCGCAGCACCACCGCCTCGACGCCCGCCGCGTGCAGCCCGGCCAGCACCGCCTCGTCGAGGCTGTCGTTGACGAACACGCAGACCGCCTGGCTGCCGTGGGCCAGCGCCACCGTCTCGGCGTTCAGCGCGGCCTCCTGGAAGTGCCACTGGATACCGGCATCGGCGAAGCGTGTCTCGCGCATCGCCTCGAGAAAGCGCCGGTCGTAGGGCTGAGTGCTGTAGACGGTCACGTGCATGACGGACTCCCGGATGTTCATGAAGTTTTCAGCTTAATCGCGATTGCGTTTCGCGGTCAGCGACCGGACGCCGCAGCCTCGGAACCGGACGGCGGCGTGCCGCCCGACGCCGCCTCGATGTAAGTGCCAACTTCGGCCAGGGTCCTGGCCAGAGCGCCGCGATTGTCGTCGACCACGGCCTGACCGGCGGCGCCCAGGCGGCGCCGTTCGTCGGGGTCGTCGAACAGCGCGATCAGGGCATCGCCGAGCGCATCGCCATCGCTGATCTCGCAGCGCGCGTTCGCCGCCGCCAGGGTGTCGGCGATCTCGCGCAGGTTGTCGAGCTGGGGGCCGCTGAGTACCGGCGTGCCCAGCGCCGCCGGCTCGAGCAGGTTGTGGCCGCCGACCGGCACCAGCGAACCGCCGACGAAGGCCAGATCGGCGGCGCCGTAGAAGCGCATCAGCTCGCCCATGGTATCGCCGAGCAGCACCGCGGTATCCGCCGTCGGCGTCTCGCCGCGGGAGCGCCGGGCCAGCGACACGCCCTGCGAGCGGCACAGCTCGGCGACCGCCTCGAAGCGCTGCGGGTGGCGCGGCACCAGGACCAGCAGGGCCTGCGGATGGGACCGACGCAAGCGCGCATGGGCGGCGAGCACGGCTTCGTCTTCGCCGGGATGGGTCGAGCCGGCGACCCACACCGGGCGCTCGCCCCACCGCGAACGCAAGCGCTCACTATCGGCACGCAGCCGCTCGTCGACCTGCAGGTCGAACTTGAGCGCGCCGGTGACCACGACCCGTTCGGACGGGCAGCCCAGGGCCCGGAAACGCTCGGCGTCGAGCGAGGACTTGGCGCCGACCCAGGCCACCTGCTGCAGCATGCCATGCGACAGCGCGGCGAAGCGGCGGTAGGTGTGAAAGGCGCCCTCGCTCAAGCGGCCGTTGGCGAGCAGCACCGGCACCGAACGCTGGGCACAGGCCTCGAGCAGGTTGGGCCACAGTTCGGTCTCGGCGACGATCGCCAGCGTGGGCGCCAGCCGATCGAGGAAACGGCGTGTCGCTCCGGGGAAATCCAGCGGCAAGAAGTAATGACTCACTTCGCCCCTGAACAGCGAGTCCACGCGCTCGGCGCCGGTAGCGGTCATGGTGGTCACGACGATCGCGGTCGCCGGATAGCGCTGGATGAGGCCGCGGATCAGCGGCGCGGCGGTGACCACCTCGCCGACCGAGGCGGTATGAATCCAGAGGCGCGGCGCCGCCGCCTGACGCGGAATGCAGCCCAGCCGCTCGCGCCGCGGGTGACCGGGCGCCGACTCGCGCCAGACACGCCAGCCGATCAGCGGTGCCGCCAGGTAGAGGACGCCGCTGTAGAGGCGTCTGGCGAGCCGGGGGTCGAGCATGCTCAGCGCTCGCGGTCGAGGATGGTGCCGATCATCGCGGTGGTCGAGACGCCGTCCTCGAAGCCCAGCACGCGCACCTCGCCGCCGTTGGCGATCACCGCTTCGCCGCCGGCGATCGCCTCGGGGCGATAGTCGCCGCCCTTGACCAGCACGTCGGGCAGCACCGACTCGATCAGCCCCGCCGGGGTGTCGTCGTCGAAGGGCACCACCCAGTCCACGGCCGCCAGCCCGGCGAGCACCTGCATGCGCCGCTCGAGCGGGTTGATCGGTCGTCGCGGCCCCTTGAGCCGGGCCACCGAGGCATCGTCGTTGACCGCCACGATCAGGCGGTCGCCGAGCCGCCGGGCCTGCTCGAGATAGGCGACGTGACCGGCGTGGAGGATGTCGAAGCAGCCGTTGGTCATCACCACCCGCTCGCCGCGGGCCTGTGCCGCGCGCACCGCCTCGACCAGGGCGGGCGCGGCGATCACCCCGAACTCGGCGAGCTTGTCGCCGTGCAGGGCGGTGTAGAGCTCGGCGACCGACAGCGTCGCGGTCCCCGGCTTGGCGACTACCAGCCCGGCGGCCAGGTTGGCCAGGGTCATCGCCTCGGGGTAGGCGTGGCCGGCGGCCAGCGCCAGCCCCAGCACGCCGATCACCGTGTCGCCGGCACCGGTGACGTCGAAGACTTCACGGGCCCGGGTCGGCAGGTGCAACGGGGCGTGGCCCTCGCGGATCAGTGTCATGCCCTTTTCGCTACGGGTGATCAGCAGCGCCTCGAGTTCGAGTTCGGCGCGCAGCCGCTCGCCTTTCGCGGCGAGCTCGTCGTCGTCGCGACAGGCCCCGACCACCGCCTCGAACTCGGTGAGGTTGGGGGTGATCACGCTGGCCCCCCGGTAGCGGCGGAAGTCGCTGCCCTTGGGGTCGACCAGCACCCGCTTGCCGGCGGCGCGGATCGTCGCGATCAGTTCCTCGACGCGATTGAGCGTGCCCTTGCCGTAGTCGGAGAGGATCACCAGGTCGGTCTGCGGCAACAGCGCCGTCACCTTGTCGAGCAGCTCGCGGGTATCCACCTCGGCGAGGCTCTCCTCGAAGTCCAGACGAATCAACTGCTGGTTGCGGCTCATCACCCGCAGCTTGGTGATCGTGGGTACTTGCGGGCTCCGCTGAAAGTGAGCACTTACATCAGCCGCATCGAGCCGAGCCCTGAGCACCTCGGCATTGTCGTCGTCGCCGGTCAGCCCGGCGAGCGCCACGTGTCCGCCCAGCGCGGCGATGTTGAGCGCGACGTTGGCCGCCCCGCCCACCCGATCCTCGGACTCGTCGACACGCACGACCGGTACCGGGGCCTCGGGCGAGATCCGCGAGGTACCGCCGTGCCAGTAGCGGTCGAGCATCACGTCGCCCACCACCAGCAGGCGGGCCTGTTCCAGAGCGGTCAGATCGAGCTTCATCGCGGGACTCCAGCATCGCGGTCGGAAGAGCCAAGCGCCAGTACCTGCTCGATGCGAGCGATCACGTCGTCGGCGTGGATCAGGCTCATGGCGTCGGGATGGCGTACCCGCTGGCCCCAGGTGATCGACTCCGGGCGCTTGTGCAGGTAGGTACGCACGGCATCGGGATAGCGGTCGACGACATAGTCGCGCCAGCAATAGGGGGCGGCACGCTGCGGATTGGTGGTGGCATAGAGCCCCACGGTCGGCCGGCCCAGGGCGTTGGCCATGTGCACCGGCCCGGAATCCGGGGCGATCACCAGCCGCGCCGCGTCGATCAGTGCCAGCAGCCCCTTGAGCGAGCTGGCCCCGATGGCGTCGACGACCGCCTCGTCGCCGACCAGACCCCGGATCCGCTCGCCCATCTCGCGCTCCTGGGCGCTGCCGCCGCCGGTCAGCACGCTCTTCAGGCCGTGCTGGCTCCACAGATGGCCGATCACGCTGGCATAGCCCTCGGCCGACCAGTTGCGAAAGTTGCGCAGCCGCGGATTGGCACACGGGCTGATCAGCGCATAGGGGGCCTCGCCGGTCAGTCGGCGGGCCTCGCTACGGGCCTCGTCGGGAATCGGCAGGTCCCACGCCAGATGCGTGTCCTCGACGCCCAGCAGGCGCGCGAAGTCCATGAACGACTCCAGCACGTGGGCCCGCGGATGCGGCGGGATCTGGCGGTGCGTGAAGCGGTACTGCCAGTCCTTGGCCCGGGCCCGGTCGTAGCCCACCCGCACGCCGGCCTTGAGCCCCAGCGACAGCACGCTGGCCCGCAGCGCCTGCTGCATGTGCAGCAGCACGTCGAAGCGGGTGTCGGCGAGGCGCCGCCAGATCTCGCGCATGCCGGCGAGTCCCGTCGCCTTGTCGTAGACCACGAACTCGACCCCGGAAAGGCCGGTCAGTAGACTGTGTTCCCCCTTGCCGATGATCCAGGTGATGCGGGCATTCGGCCACTGGCGTTGCAGAGCGCGCACGGTGGGCACCAGGTTGCAGACATCGCCCAGCGCGGAGAGTCGCAGGATCGCGATGTGCGCGGGCTGGGCAGGCAGAGGATGCTTCATGCAGTTGGCAACGTTCCGGATGGGAAAAGATTTCATTTTACATGATGCCGGCATTCTATGTGACGCACGGACGCCGCCACAAATCGGCCCCGCTTGGTTCAACGGGGCCTTCTGGCGGGCGCGGGACGCCATCGTCGGCCAGGCCCCGGGGCGGGGTGCCAGCCTGTTCGTCGACCCCTCGGTGGTGGGTGTCGCCGAGGAAGAATGGGTCCTGCGCGCCTATCGTCGCGGCGGGATGATCGCCCGCCTCAGCGAGGACCGCTACCTGTGGACCGGCCACGAGCGCTCGCGGGCCTTTCGCGAACTGCGTCTCACCGCCCGGCTCTTCGAGCGGGGCCTGCCGGTGCCGCGGCCCGTCGCCGGCTGGGTCCACCGTCACCGGCTGGGTTACCGCGCGGCGCTGCTCACGGTGCGCCTCGCGGGAGCCCGGTCGCTGGCCGACTGTCTGGGCGAGGCCGACACCGCGTTGCTCGAGCGGGTCGGCGCCACGATCCGCCGCTTCCACGACGCCGGGCTCGACCACGTCGACCTCAACGCCCGCAACCTGCTGGTCACCCCCGACGAGACGGTCTGGCTGATCGACCTCGACCGCTGCCGCCTGCGCCGCCCCGGCGCCTGGCGGGAACGCAACCTGGAGCGCCTGGAACGCTCGCTGGCGAAGTTCGCCGCCGCGGCCTGCTCGCCAACCATCCGCCGCGGCTATGCCGCCCGCGACGTGTCCGGGGGCGCCGGCGGTCGGGTATAATCCGCCACGTTCGACGCCGTGTCGGGCGCCTTGAGATTGCAGCCGGAAACCGCGATGACACTCAGCAAAGGACGACGCATCCTGGTCGTGCGCAACGACAAGCTCGGCGACTTCATGCTCGCCTGGCCGGCCCTGGCGTGCCTCAAGCGCGCCCACCCCGGCAACCGGATCAGCGTGCTCGTGCCGGCCTACACCGCCCCCCTGGCCGAGTGCTGCCCGTGGATCGACGAGGTGATCCTCGACCCCGGCGCCGAGGGCACGAAAGCCGCGCAACGGGCACTGCTCGAGCGCCTGCGCACGGGACGCTTCGATGCCCTGCTGACGCTGTTCTCGACGCCACGCGTCGGCTGGCTGGGCTGGCGCGCGCGCATTCCGCTGCGCCTGGCGCCGGCCACCAAGTGGGCCCAGGTCTTCTACAATCGGCGCGTCGTCCAGCGGCGCTCGCGCTCGGCGCGGCCGGAGTACCGCTACAACCTCGAGCTCGCCGAGTCGCTGCTGGCGGCGATGCATCAGTCGCCGCCCCGGGTGGAACCGCCCTATTGGCCGCTGGCCGCCGAGACCCGCCGGCAAGAGCGACGCGGGCTGGCCGAGGAACTGAATCTGGACCCGGCCTGCCGCTGGGCCTTCGTGCACCCGGGCAGCGGCGGTTCGGCGGTCAACCTGTCGCTGGATCAGTATGCCGATCTGGTGACGGCAATCGCCGAATCATCGGACCTCGAATCGAAGTGGGTACTCACTTTCGGCCCACGGGAGCGGGACGCGGCCCAGCATCTGGCCGATCGCCTCCACGCGCGAGACATTCCTGCCGTGCTGCTGCCGCCCCGCGCGGGACTCACCGCCTTCGCCCGCAGCCTGGCGGCCGCCGACCTGCTGATCGCCGGTTCCACCGGCCCGCTGCACGTCGCCGGCTGCCTCGATGTCCCCACGGTAGGCTTCTACCCCGCCAAGCGCTCGGCCACGCCACTACGCTGGCAGACCTGCAATCGCGAGACACACCGCCTGGCCTTCAGCCCACCGCCCGGTCGCGACAGCGAGACCGACATGACCCGTATCGACATCCCCGCCGCCGCCGCCCGAATTGCCGAGTGGTGGCCGACCCTTCCCGTCGCCGGTGACGCGACATCCTCGCCCGGAGCCGTCTGATGCCTGCGATCACCGGTATCGTCATCACCCTCAATGAAGCGGACAACATCGTCGACTGTATCCGCTCGCTCAGGCGCGTCTGCAACGAGGTGATCGTCGTCGACTCGCTCAGCGAGGACGACACCGTCGCCCTGGCCGAGGCGGAGGGGGCCCGGGTCATCCCGCAGGCCTATCTCGGCGATGGCCCGCAGAAGGCGCATGGCGTGCCGTTCGCCGGCAACGACTGGATACTCGCCCTGGACGCCGATGAACGTCTCGACGAGGACGCCATCGCCCTGATCGAGCGGCTGACACTCGACGACCCACAGACGGCCTACGCCTTTCGCCGCAAGAATTACGTGGGCCGCCACTGGATCCGCGCGGCCGGTTTCTACCCGGATGCCGTGACCCGGCTCTACAACCGCACCACCGCCGGTTATCTGCCCAAGAAGGCGCACTCCTCGGTGCAGGCGCCACGGGTCGAACGGACGCCGGCGCATATTCGTCACTTCACCTACGCGAGCCTGTCGCACTGGATGCAGCGTATCGACCAGTTGTCGACCCGCGATGCCTGGGCGATGAAGGAGCGCGGCGTCGCGCCTTCATCGCTACGCCCCACGCTGCATGCCCTGAGCGCCACGCTACGCAAGCTGCTGTTCAAGGGCGGACTGTTCCAGGGCGCCGATGGCATGACCGTGGCACTGACCACGGCGTTTCATGCCTACATGAAGTACGCCAAGCTCAACGAGCTCTACGAGAACGAGGCCGCCCGCACCGAGGAAACATGACAGAATCGTGATCGATTTATGACAGCGCTGTGATGGGCTTGTTAATCTGGCCAACATTGCCTGAAAGGATTCTCGCAGATGTCGATTCGACTCCCCGCCTGGCGCTGGTGGGCCCTGGCCTATCTGGGCCTGTGTGTCGGTTACACGACCACCACGGCGTTTTCCCTGCCCCACGTCTGGTCGCTGCCGGTCATCGCCGGCTGGCTGGCCCTGGCCTGGCTGTTTCGCTGGGGGGCGCCGCGCCACGCACGACGCTCGCCGAAGGCCTGGCCCTGGTCGCTGCTGCCGCTGGCCCTGTGGTGGATCTATCTCTACCTGGCCGACACCTTCGGCAAGGTCGACATCGGCGCGGTGGTCTTCCACCTGCAGGCCGGCATCGGCGAGAACGGCAGCGGCGAGCGTATCGTCGCCGGGGCGCTCTACACGCTCGCCGGCCTGGTCATGCTCGCGGTCTTCACCTGGCTGGTGCGTGCCGATCACCGCTGGCGCCTGCTCGAACGCCCGCTGGTGCTCTTCCTGCTGGCCTTCAACCCGCTGCTGTTCGGCATCACCCAGCGGGGCGCGGCGATCGTCGCCGAGGACGGCGCCTGGCTGGAGCGCCGCTACGTCCCCCCCGAGATCACGGCGACACCCACCGATCCGCCCAACCTGATCTACCTCTATCTGGAAAGTACCGAGGGCACCTATGCGGACACCGCGCGATTCGGCGATGCCTACGCGGACCTGAAGGCCCTGGGACGACGCGGTGTGGTGTTCCACGGCGTCCGCCAGCTCGACAATACCGGCTGGACGGTGGCCGGGATGATCTCCAGCCAGTGCGGCATCCCGCTGATACCGGCCGGCCTGATGGACGACAACCAGCTCGAGCCGCTCGAGCGTGTCGTGCCCGGCGTCGACTGCCTCGGCGACCTGCTGTCCGCCCAGGGTTATCAACTGGCCTTCATGGGCGGCGCGAGCAACGAATTCGCCGGCAAGGGGCTGTTCTACCGCCAGCACGGTTTCGATGAGGTGCTGGGCCGCGAGGCCCTGCGCCCGCGCCTCGACGACCCGAACTACCTCAACAGCTGGGGGCTCTACGACGACTCGCTGTTCGAGATGGCCGTGGACAAGGTCCGCCGCTTGCAGGCACGACCAGGCCCGTTCGGCCTGTTCACCATCACCCTGGCCGGGCACCCGCCCTACGGGCACCCCGCCCAGGCCTGTCTCGACAATCAGGGGCCCTTCGACGGCGAGGACATCCTCTACTCGGTGAAGTGCACCGGCTGGCTGGCGCGACGCTTCATCGACCGGCTCGACCGCGAAGGCCTGCTCGACAATACCCTGGTGGTGGTGGCCAGCGATCACCTGTCGATGAAGAACTCCGCCTGGCAGTCGTTGATCGCCGGCCCCCGGGAAAACACCCTGATGCTGCTGGGTAACGGCCTGTCGCCGCGAACCGTACACCGCGAAGCGTCGATGGTGGATGTGCTCCCCACCCTGCTCGAGGCCATGGGCTACGGCATCCCCGCGCACCGTGCCGGTCTCGGTGCCTCGCTGCTGTCGCCGGCCCGGACGCTGGTCGAACGTCACGGCGTCGAGGCTCTCAACGCCCGCCTTCACGAGGAGCGGGCGCTGCAGCAGCGATTGTGGTCGAACGGGGCGTCACCCTAGGGAAACGCTGCATAAATGCCTGCGCGAGCGAATCGCTTCGTTGCGTGGTACTCGAAAACTCGCCTAACTTCATGTTATGTCTCGTTTTCTGCGTTCCATGCGCCTCGCGCTTCATCACGCTCGTCGATTTATTCAGCATTTCCCTAGCTCAGGGTATGACGTGGCTCGGGCCAGGCGACCTCGCCCAGGTCGGGCGCCGGATCGAGCGGCCCGGGCCGCCACTCCGGCGTGCAGCCGGGTAGCGCCTCGGCGAGCCGCTCCAGCGCCTGGCTGCCCCGCGCTCCCGCGACGACCGCGTCCCACCACTGGCGGTGAACGCTTTTCACCTGGACCGGGATCGACGGCAGACCCAGGCGCTGTGCCATCGCCAGGCGATGCAAGCCGCGGTTGATCTTCAACAGCCGGCCTTCGCGGGTGACCGCCACGCCGAGGACGTCCTTGCCCCGCGTAGCGTCGAAGCCGCGCAGGGTCATGTCATCGAGGAAGCTCAGGTAGACCCGCAGGTAGGTCAGGATCCGTTCGTCCGAGTCGAGCAGAATGCCCTGTTGGTACGATGACCAGGGGCGGCCGCTCTCCAGCCGGGCGTGCAACTGGCGAAAGCGTTCGGTAAGGCGCAGATCGTGACGATGCGCGTCGATGTCGCTGATGAACCGGTAGCGCGAGCTGTGACGCAGGTCGCCCCGGCGCAGATCCCAGTCGCCGTCCCAGACGAAGGCCGATGACGAGGGCCGATGGCGGCCGGTGCCCCGCCAGTCGACGCTGCGGACCAGCTCACGCGGGTCGACGTGCACGACGAGCCGCTCGCCCAGCCGCGATTCGAGGGAACGCCGCGGCAGACCCAGGCCTTCCAGCCGATCCCCCCCGGGCAGATGCCGTTCCCAGAGATGCCACCAGAACTCCTCGATGGGGATGCCGACACGGCGCTGGAAACCGTCGCGCAGGGCGGCCTGCCAGCGGGCACGCCGGACCGGCCAGCGCATCCGCGCATCGAGCAGTGGCGCGAAGGCCCTGTCTCCGCTCGGTGGAAGGGGGAGCGAGGGCGTTTCGATCCCCCGGTGGAGGAAGAAAGACATGCGTGTGACCCGGATTCCGAAGCCAATTATAGAACGGCGTTTTGATAGCAGTATAAACCAAGCCACCAAAAATTAACAGGCTAACAAAAATGCCCGATCCGGTGCCTGCCGAGCGGCCAACGTCCGGGTAACGGTGAAGGCGCTGTCGCGCCTGCGCGCCTCAATCGCGGGTCTCGATGGCCCGCAGCAAGTGATCGGGCAGGATATGGTGCAGGCAATGGGTGTGACCCAGGGGGCAGACCCGCTGGAAACAGGGCGAGCAATCCAGGGCCAGGTCGTGAATGGCGGCGTTGGCGGTGAGCGGCGGCGTGTAGGCAGGCGACGACGAGCCGTAGATCGCCTGGATCCGGGTGCCGACGGCGGCGGCGACGTGCATCAGTCCGGAGTCGTTGGTCACGACCTGCTCGCAGGCGGCCAGCAGGTCCACGGCGTCGGCGAGCTGGGTGCGCCCGCACAGATTGACGACGTGATCGAGACCGCCGGCGATCACCTCGCCGTCCTCGGCGTCCTTGGGCCCGCCCAGCACCCAGACCCGATAGCCGTGTCGACCCAGCGTCTCGGCCAGTTCACGAAAGTGCGTCAACGGCCACTGCTTGGCGGGACCGTATTCGGCCCCCGGCATCATGCCGATCACCGGACGATCGCTCTCCAGCGCCAGACACTCCCGCAGCCGCTGCTGATTCGCGGGGTCGGTTCGCAACTGCGGTGCGGGAATCGCGAACTCGCCCTCCGCCTCGCCGGCATCGAGCCCCAGCGACACGAAACGCTTGACGGTCTGATCGAGCCGCGCCTTGTCGAGGCGACGCCGTTCGGTGAGCAGTACCACGCGCTGCTCGCCGGTGAAGCCGACCCGCTCGGGGATACGTGCCAGGAACGGCACCAGCGCCGACTTCCAGGAGCGCGGCAGGACGATCGCCCGCTCGAAGCGCCCCTTGAGCGACCGCGCCACGTCCCGGCGCGTCCGCCAGCTGAACTCGCCGTGACCGACATCGAGGGCGATCGCCTCGTCGACCTCGGGCATGCGCTCGAGTATCGGCAAGGACCAGCCCGGGGCCAGTACGCCGAGCCGGGCGCCGGGGTGACGCTGCTTGAGCGTGATGAACAGGCTCTGCGCCATGACCATGTCGCCGACCCAGGACGGGCCGACGACCAGCAGGCGCGGCGCGGGCGTCGCGTCAGCCATTCAACCAGTCCAGGTAGGCGCGAACCCCTTCGCGAACCGTCTTGAACTCGGCCTTATAGCCGGCCTCGCGCAGCCGGGTGATATCGGCGCGCGTATAGCTCTGGTAGCGCCCCTTGAGCCCCTCGGGAAAGTCGATGTACTCGATCTCACCCTTGTCGTAGTAGTCAATCACCGTCTCGGCGATCGCCTTGAACGGCTCGGCGCGGCCGGTTCCCAGATTGAAGATGCCGGAGACCTCGGGGTTGTCGAGGAACCACAGGTTCACGTCGACCACGTCGCCCACATAGACGAAGTCGCGACTCTGCATGCCCGCATCAAAGCCATCCCAGGCCCCGAACAGCTTGGGGTTCTCGCCTGCCTGCACCTGGGTGTGGTGATGGAAGGCCACGCTGGCCATCTTGCCCTTGTGCTGCTCGCGGGGCCCGTAGACATTGAAGTAGCGAAAGCCCACCACCTGACTGGTGAAGTCATCCCAGCGGGCCCGCACGTACTGGTCGAAGAGCAGCTTGGAGTAACCATAGACGTTGAGCGGTTTCTCGTGCTCCGGTGCCTCGACGAACACCTCGCTGCCCCCGTAGGTCGCCGCCGAGGACGCGTAGAGGAAGGGGATCCGCTTGTGCTGGCAGTAGTGCAGCAGCACCTTGGAGTACTCGAAATTGTTGTCGAGCATGAACTGGCCGTCCCACTCGGTGGTGTCCGAGCAGGCGCCCTCGTGGAAGATCGCCTCGATCGGCGGCAGGCCGGCGCTCTCGCCGCGCAGCTCGGCCTTCACGCGCTCGAGGAAGTCGTCCTTGTCCAGGTAGTCGCCCAGCGTGCAGTCGACCAGATTGACGAACTTGGTGCCGTCCGTCAGGTCGTCGACCACCAGCACGTCGTCGTGGCCGCGCGCGTTGAGCGCCTTCACCAGATTGGCGCCGATGAACCCGGCGCCGCCCGTCACTACGATCATCTCGCGAATCCTCCGTGGATGAGCATTCCGCGCCGCCCGAGGGCAATTCGGCACGGTGCCTATAACCGATTAACCGCTAATTGTATACTTGGCGGTTCGTGAATTCATGGGCCAACGGTGACCCGCCAATGACACAGTCGATACCAGACGTGACTACCTTTCAGGGCCTGATCCTGGCTCTGCAGCAATACTGGGCCGAACAGGGCTGCGTGATCATGCAGCCGCTGGACATGGAAGTGGGGGCCGGTACCTTCCATCCCGCCACCTTCCTGCGCTCGATCGGCCCCGAGACCTGGAATGCCGCCTACGTGCAACCCTCGCGCCGTCCCACCGACGGCCGCTACGGCGAGAACCCCAATCGCCTGCAGCACTACTATCAGTTCCAGGTCGTCATGAAGCCGTCGCCGGCCGACCTGCAGGCTCTCTATCTCGGCTCGCTCGAGCGTCTGGGCATCGACCCGCTGGTTCACGACATCCGTTTCGTCGAGGACAACTGGGAATCCCCCACCCTCGGCGCCTGGGGCCTGGGCTGGGAAGTGTGGCTCAACGGCATGGAGGTGACCCAGTTCACCTACTTCCAGCAGGCCGGCGGCATCGAGTGCTACCCGGTCACCGGCGAACTGACCTATGGCCTGGAACGCATCGCCATGTACCTGCAGGACGTCGACAGCGTCTACGACCTGGTCTGGACGCTCGCGCCCGATGGCTCGCGGGTGACCTACGGCGACGTCTACCTGCAGAACGAGAAGGAGCAGTCGGCCTACAACTTCGAGCACGCCGACGTCCCGGCGCTGTTCGGCGCCTTCGATCACCTCGAGGGCGAGTGCGGCAAGCTGCTCGAGGCCGGCCTGCCACTGCCCGCCTACGAGATGGTGCTCAAGGCCTCGCATACCTTCAACCTGCTCGACGCCCGTCACGCCATCTCGGTCACCGAGCGTCAGCGCTATATCCTGCGCGTGCGCACCATGGCCCGTGACGTCGCCCACGCCTATTACGAATCACGCAAGGCTGCCGGCTTCCCCATGGCGCCGGATGCCCTGCGTCGCGAACTGCTGGAAGAACAGGGAGACGCTTGAGCATGGCATCCAACACCCTATTGATCGAACTGGGCGTCGAGGAACTGCCGCCGGGCGCCATCGACGCGCTATCCGACGCCCTGGCCGACGGCATCGCCGACGGGCTGCGTGACGCGGAAGTCACCTTCGGCGAGGTCCTCGCCTTCGCCACGCCACGGCGTCTGGCGGTGCAGATTCGCGAACTGGCCGACAAGCAGCCCGACCGCGAGATCGAGCGCCGCGGCCCGGCCCTGGCGGCCGCCTTCAAGGAGGGCCAGCCGACCAAGGCCGCCGAGGGCTTCGCCCGCTCCTGTGGCGTCGGCGTCGATGAACTGATCCACCTGGAGACCGACAAGGGCACCTGGCTGGGCTACCGCTACGAGCAGCCCGGAGAGGCGGTCACCGCCCTGCTGCCCGAGATCCTGGGCAAGGCCGTCGCCGCCCTGCCGGTGCCCAAGAACATGCGCTGGGGCGCCTCGCGGATCGAGTTCTCGCGCCCCGTCCACTGGCTGGTGGCGCTCTACGGCAGCGACGTGGTCGAGGCCGAGGTGCTGGGCCTTGCGGCGGGCCGCGAGACCCGCGGCCATCGTTTCCATGCCCCCGAGGCCCTGCCTCTGGGCCACGCCGACGATTACCTGGCCGTCCTCGAGGAGGCCTATGTACTGGCCGATCGCCGGGTGCGTCGCGAGCGGATCCGCGAACAGGTGCTCGCCGAGGCCGAGGTCCAGGAGGCCACCGCGGTCATCGACCCGGCGCTGCTCGACGAAGTCAGCGGCCTGGTCGAATGGCCGGTGGCGCTCACCGGCAGCTTCGACGAACGTTTCCTCGACGTGCCCGCCGAGTGCCTGATCTCGTCGATGAAGGCCAACCAGAAGTACTTCCACCTGCTCGACGCCGCCGGCCAGCTCAAGCCGCTGTTCATCACCATCTCGAACATCGACAGCCGCGATCCGCAGCAGGTCATCGAAGGCAACGAGAAGGTCATTCGTCCACGCCTCGCGGATGCCGCCTTCTTCTACGAGACCGACCTCAAGCACAGCCTGGCTTCACGGCGGGAGGGCCTGGCCAGCGTCGTCTTTCAGCAGCAACTGGGCACCCTGGCCGACAAGGCCGAACGCAGCGAGGCCGTGGCACGCTACATCGCCGAGCGCATCGAGGGCGATGTCGAGCATGCCGGACGCGCGGCCCAGCTGGCCAAGTGCGACCTGGTCAGCGAGATGGTCCTGGAGTTTCCCGAACTGCAGGGCACCATGGGCTGCTACTACGCGCGCCACGATGGCGAAGCCGAGGACGTCGCCCAGGCCCTGCACGAGCAGTACCTGCCGCGCTTCGCCGGCGATGCCATCCCGCGCACCAAGGCCGGGCTGGCCCTGGCCCTGGCCGACCGTCTGGACACCCTGACCGGCATCTTCGGTATCGGCCAACGGCCCACCGGCGCCAAGGACCCCTTCGCCCTGCGCCGTGCCGCCATCGGCGTGCTCAACATCCTGATCAAGGCCGAGCTGGATCTCGATCTTCGCGAACTGCTCGATGTGGCGGCCAGCCAGCACCGCAACCTGCCCAGGGCCGAGGGTCTGGTCGACGAGGTCCTCGAGTACATGCTCGACCGCTTCCGTGCCTGGACCCAGGACGAAGGCATTCCCGTCGAGGTCTATCTGGCGGTGCGCTCGCGGCCGGTGACCCGTCCGCTGGACTTCGCCCGGCGCATTCATGCCGTGCACGCCTTCAGCCATCGTGAGGAAGCCGCCGCCCTGGCCGCGGCCAACAAGCGTGTCTCCAATATCCTCGGCAAGCAGGGGGACGAGGTTGCCGAATCGGTCGCCACCGACCTGCTCGAACAGCAGGCCGAACGCGCCCTGGCCGAGGCACTGGCGACGCGCCGCCGTGAGGTCGCCCCGCTGTTCGCCGAGGCCCGTTACAGCGAGGCCCTCGACGCCCTGGCCGCCTTGCGCGCCCCGGTCGATACCTTCTTCGACGAGGTGATGGTCATGGCCGACGATCAAGCCGTGCGCCGCAACCGTCTGGCGCTGTTGGCCGACCTGCAGAGCCTGTTTCTCGAGGTCGCGGATATCGCCGAACTCCCCCAGTAACCCGGCTTGCACGTCGTCGAACCGGAGCCCTGGCGGCTCCGGTTTTTTGTGTCGCAGGGCACGGTGTTTCACGTGAAACGCCGCGGGCGGCGGTCGATGCGCCAGGGTTTCTTTCCGGCCTTCGGAAACACTCTCCATGGGCGGCTCCGCTCCCCCCTCTTCCCTCTTCCCTCTTCCCAACGTTGTTTCACGTGAAACACGACCCTAGACTGTGGTTCTCGAACCAACAGGATCCCGCCGCATGAACCCGAAACTCGTCATCCTCGATCGCGACGGGGTCATCAATCGCGACTCCGACGCCTACGTCAAGTCGCTGGAGGAATTCCAGCCCTACCCCCGGGCGATCGAGGCGATCGCCCGGCTCTGCCGACATGGCTGGCGTGTCGCCGTGGCCACCAATCAGTCGGGTATCGCCCGTGGCTATTTCGACCGCGCCACCCTCGAGGCCATGCACCGTCGGCTGAATGCCATCGTCCAGGCGGCCGGCGGACACATCGAGCATATCGCCGTCTGCCCGCATGGCCCGGATGACGGTTGCGCGTGTCGCAAGCCGTTGCCCGGCCTGCTCACGGAGATCCGCCATTCGCTCGACCTCCCCTCGCTGGCGGGGAGCTGGATGGTCGGTGACAGCCTGCGCGATATCGAGGCCGGCCGCGCGGCGGGCTGTCGCGTCGCGCTGGTGCGCAGCGGCAAGGGCACGAGGACCCTCGAGAAGCATGCCGAGGTGCTCGCCGACGTGCCTGTTCACGATGACCTCGCGGCTTTCGTCGAGGCCCTCCTGAACAGCGACTCTCCTCTGGCCCGCTGATCCGGAGCGCTCATGGACCATCGCCAGTTGACTTTCCTGGTCGCGCTCGCCCGGGAACGCCATTTTGGCCGCGCGGCCAAGGCCTGCCACGTCACGCAACCGACCCTATCGGCCCGCCTGCAGCAGCTCGAGGAAGAGCTGGGCACGTCGCTGATTCGCCGCAGCCGTCGCTTCGAAGGACTGACGCCCGAGGGTCAACGCGTGCTCGCCCATGCCCACCGTATTCTCGATGAATTCGACGCCCTGCGCGCCGATGTCGGCCCCGACACCGCCCCGAGCGGCTGCCTGAGTCTGGGCGTGATTCCCTCGGCGCTGCATGCCCTCGATACCCATCTGCCGGCGCTGCGCAACACCTTTCCCCGGTTGCGCCTGCGTATCCGCGAACTGGCCACGTCGGCCCTCGCCCAGGGGCTCGAGGACGGTTCGCTGGATCTGGTGATGGGCTATACCGACGCACCGGCCATGGCCGGCTATGCGTACCGCGAACTCTACCGCGAGCGGCCCGCACTGATCGCCTCGCCAGCTCATTTCTCGCTTCCCGAGACGCCACGCTGGCAAGCCCTCGACCAGTGGCCACTATGCCTGCTGACGCCGGAAATGGAACACCGCAAGCGACTCGAAACCCGCCTGGCCGGCCACGGCCTCTCGGTGGCCCCGGTCGTCGAGACCAATTCAATCACTACGCTGGAGGTCATGCTGCGCAGCGGGGTCGGTGTGAGTGTGCTGCCGGCACATTTCGGCGAGCACTTCACCAACGGCTCCCCACTGGATGTCCGCCTCCTGCCGGGCGACGGGGACCGTATCGGCCTGCTGTGGCACGCCACCCGCTCGCCCAGTCGGCGGCTGCAGGCAGCGTTGTCGCTGTGGCAGTCCGCCGCCGACCTCACTTGATCGGCGTCGTCTATCGGCTCATCCGGCAGAACAATTGGCCGCCGCCACAACATCGCCGTAAGCTAATGGATTGATTCGACTCCGGAGCTTGCCCATGAGCGACTCGTCCCTGCCGACCGACGACCCCCTCCCCCTGGCCGACCCTCGAAAGACTCGCCACCCGCGCATCGCCCCCTACCCCGGCCCTGCGGGCGGCTGGGGGGCGCTGAAGAGCGTCGGCCGCCATCTGTTGCACAACCAGTCGCCGCTCAAGGGCAGTCGCTCCCTGCTGGCCACCAACCAGCCTGAAGGGTTCGACTGCCCGGGCTGCGCCTGGGGCGATCCCGAGCACGAATCCTCCTTCGAATTCTGCGAGAACGGCGTCAAGGCGGTCTCCTGGGAAACCACGGCCAAACGGGTCACCCGGCGGTTCTTCGCTCAGCACACCGTCAGCGAGATGCGCGGTTGGGATGACTTCCGGCTCGAGGATCAGGGTCGGCTCACCGAACCGATGCGCTACGACGCGGCCAGCGACCGCTACCAACCCATCGATTGGGAGGACGCCTTCGCCCTGATCGCCGATCATCTCGCCGCCATCGACCCCGACCGCGCACTGTTCTATACCTCCGGTCGAGCCAGCAACGAGGCGGCCTACCTCTACCAGCTGTTTGCCCGGGTCTATGGCACCAACAACCTGCCGGACTGCTCCAACATGTGCCACGAGGCCAGCGGCCTGGGCATGACGGCCAGCCTCGGTGTCGGCAAGGGCACGGTGACCCTGGAAGACTTCGAACATGCCGATGCCATTCTTGTCTTCGGCCAGAATCCCGGCACCAATCATCCTCGCATGCTCGGCGATCTGCGCCGCGCCGCCGAGCGGGGCGCGGCGATCCTCACCTTCAACCCACTGCGCGAGCGGGGGCTGGAGCGCTTCGCCGATCCACAGAACGCGCTCGAGATGCTCAGCGGCGGCAGCCATCGCATCAGCTCGCACTACTTCCAGCCCAAGCTGGGTGGTGACATGGCTGCGGTGCGCGGCATCGCCAAGGCGCTGTTCACGATGATCGACGACGGCGACTACACACCGGACCGGGCTTTCCTCGACACCCTGACCGAAGGCCTGGATGCCTGGCGGGCCCGGGTGGAAGCCACCGACTGGGCGCACATCGAGGCCCAGTCCGGGCTGAGCCGTGACGAACTCGCTCGGGCCGCGACGGTCTATGCCCACTCACGCCGGGTCATCGCCACCTGGGCGATGGGCATCACCCAGCACGTGCATTCGGTCGACACCGTACGCGAGATCGTCAATCTGCTGTTGCTGGGCGGTCACGTGGGCCGCGAAGGTGCCGGCTTGTGCCCGGTTCGCGGTCACTCCAACGTTCAGGGCAACCGCACCGTCGGCATCGACGAGAAGGCCCCCGGCTGGCTGATCGACGCCCTCGAGGCCCGCTACGGCCGGCCCCTGCCGCGCCGCCCGGGACACAATACGGTGTCGGCGATCGCCGCCCTGGAGCGTGGCGACTCGGACGTGTTCGTCGCCCTGGGCGGCAATTTCGCCCGGGCGACGCCGGATACCCCGCGAACCGAGGCAGCACTGGGCCGGACGCGTCTCAACGTACAGATCAGCACCAAACTCAACCGCAGTCATTTGATGATCGGCGAGGACGCGCTGATCCTGCCCTGCCTGGGGCGCAGCGAACACGACCACCAGGGGCCGGACGGCGAGATCCAGGCGATCAGCGTCGAGGACTCCATGTCGATGGTGCATGCCAGCCGCGGTCGCGTGGCACCGGCCTCGCCGGCACTGCGCTCGGAACCGGCGATCGTCGCGGGTATTGCCGAGGCGACCCTCGCCCGCACGCCCTCGCGTGAGACGGCGGCCGGACAGCCTCTCGACTGGCAGAACTGGGTCAGCGACTACGACCGCATTCGTGCGGAGATCGAAGCCGTGATCCCCGGGTTCGAGGCCTTTAATGCCCGCCTGCGCCAACCCCGCGGTTTCGCCCTCGACAACCCGGCCCGGCAGCGGCGCTTTCCCACGCCATCGGGCAAGGCGATGTTCTCGCGTGCCGAGCTGCCCGAGGCGGTGATGCACCAGCGGCTGCATGAACGTCGCGACGCGGGCTGGCTGACGCTGCAGACCCTGCGCAGTCACGACCAGTACAACACCACGATCTACGGTTATGACGACCGCTATCGAGGCGTTCACGGCCAACGTCGCGTGCTGTTCATCAACGCCGGAGACCTCGCACGGCTGGGATTGCGTGACGGGGACTGGGTCGACCTGGTGGGTGAGCCACACCAGGATCGCGAGCGCCGAGCGGCGGCTTTCCGCCTCGTCAGCTACGCCATCCCGGCCGGTTGCTGTGCGGCCTACTACCCGGAAACCAATCCGCTGGTGCCGCTGGAAAGCGTGGGCATCGGGACCGACACACCGACCTCCAAGGCGGTGGCGATCCGGCTCGAGCGCAGTCGTCGCCTCGCCTGAGGCGACAATGTAGAGACCGCCCTGCATGAAGACGCCCCGGCCGACGAGCGTCGACCGGGGCGTTTTCCGGGGTCAGCATGTTTCACGTGAAACACACCACCACCCTCTTGTCATCAACCGCCGGATCAGATGTCGAGGTTGGCCACCAGGGCATTCTGCTCGATGAAATCGCGGCGCGGCTCGACCTCATCGCCCATCAGGGTGTTGAACATCATGTCCGCGGCCACGGCGTCTTCGATCGATACGCGCAGCATGCGCCGCGACTCGGGGTCCATGGTGGTTTCCCACAACTGATCGGGGTTCATCTCGCCCAGCCCCTTGTAGCGCTGGATGGAGAAACCTCGCTGAGCCTCGCTCATCAGCCAGTCGAGCGCCTCGTAGAAACTGGCCACCGGCTTGCTGCGCTCGCCGCGGGCCACGTAGGCGCCCTCGCCCAGCAGGTCGTTGAGGGTCTCGCCCAATGCGGCCAACTTGCGATAGTCGGCACTGCGGAAGAAGTCCGCCCCCCAGATGTAGTCGGTGGTCACGCCATGTGCCGTCAGCGAGACGCCGGGCAGGAAAAGCCCTCGCTCATCGTCCTCCTGCAACTGGAAGACGTAGCGCGGCCCGCCTTCATAGGCAACCAGGGCGTCCATCTCCTTCTGCAGAAACTCGATCCAGTTCTGCATGGTGACCCGATCGCGCAGGCTTTCCTCGCCGTCGAGCGTCGCGGCGTGAACGATCTTGCGCAGCACCTCGCTGGGATAGACCCGCGAGAGGCGATCGATGCGCTTCATGACGTCGCGATACTGGGTGACCAGCGCCTCGAGCTGCTCGCCGCCGATGCCGGGAGCATCCGGGTTGACGTGCAGCCGCGCGCCATCCATCGCCGTGGTCGTCAGATAGTCGAGCAGCGCCTGCTCGTCCTTGAGATACATCTCCTGCTTGCCACGCTTGATCTTGTACAACGGCGGCTGGGCGATGAAGACGTGGCCGCGCTCGATCAACTCGGGCATCTGCCGGAAGAAGAAGGTCAGCAGCAGCGTGCGGATATGCGACCCGTCGACATCGGCGTCGGTCATGATGATGATCGAGTGATAGCGCAGCTTGTCCGGGTTGAACTCCTCGCGCCCGATGCCGCAGCCCAGCGCGGTGATCAGGGTGCCCACCTCGGCCGAGGAGAGCATCTTGTCGAAGCGCGCCTTCTCGACGTTGAGGATCTTGCCCTTGAGCGGCAGGATCGCCTGGGTACGGCGATCGCGGCCCTGCTTGGCGCTACCGCCGGCGGAGTCACCCTCGACCAAGTAGAGTTCGGACAGGCTGGGGTCCTTCTCCTGGCAATCGGCCAGCTTGCCGGGCAGGCCGGCGATATCCAGCGCGCCCTTGCGCCGGGTCATGTCGCGCGCCTTGCGTGCCGCCTCGCGGGCCCGCGCGGCGTCGATCATCTTGTTGACGATCGACTTGGCCTCGCCCGGGTGCTCGATCAGATAATCGGAGAAGTGCCGGCTCAATTCCTGGTCGACCGCGGTCTTGACCTCCGAGGAGACCAGCTTGTCCTTGGTCTGGGAGGAGAACTTGGGATCGGGCACCTTGACCGAGATGATCGCGGTGAGACCTTCGCGGGCGTCGTCACCGGAGGTGGCCACCTTGGCCTTCTTCTGAATGTCCTCGGCCTCGATATAGCTGTTGAGGCTACGTGTCAGCGCCGCGCGAAACCCCGCCATGTGGGTGCCGCCATCGCGCTGCGGGATGTTGTTGGTGTAGCAGAAGACGTTCTCGGCAAAGGTGTCGTTCCACTGCATCGCCACCTCGACGGTGATGCCGTCGGGGCGCTGGGCCTCGAAATGGAACACCGGGTTGAGCGTGCTCTTGTTGGTGTTCAGGTGATTGACGAAGGCCTTGAGGCCACCCTCGTAATGGAACAGCTCTTCCTTGCCGCTGCGCTCGTCGGTGAGGCGAATCGCCACCCCGGAGTTGAGAAAGGACAGTTCGCGCAGCCGCTTGGCGAGAATGTCGTAGTGGAATTCGATGTTGGCGAACGTCTGCGGCGAGGGGCGGAAGTGCACCCGCGTGCCGCTCTGCTCCGTCTGTCCGACCACCGACAGCGGCGCCTGTGGCACGCCATGCTGATAGATCTGCTCGTAGACGTCACCGGCGCGCCACACGGTCAGCTTGAGCTCCTCGGACAGGGCGTTGACCACGGACACCCCGACGCCGTGCAGACCGCCGGAGACCTTGTAGGAGTTGTCATCGAACTTGCCGCCGGCATGCAGCACGGTCATGATCACCTCGGCCGCCGACACGCCCTCGCCGCTGTGGATATCGGTGGGGATGCCACGCCCGTTGTCGCTGACCGTTACCGACTCGTCGGGATGGATGATCACACGGATCTCGCTGCAGTAACCCGCCAGCGCCTCGTCGATGGAGTTGTCCACCAGCTCGAAGACCATGTGGTGCAGGCCGGTACCGTCGTCGGTATCACCGATGTACATGCCGGGCCGTTTGCGCACGGCATCCAGCCCCTTGAGGACCTTGATGCTCGATGAGTCGTAAGCCTGTTCGCTCATTGACTACTCCGTCGTGAAGTCATTCGTTCCGTGTGCCTCCAGCCGGCCCTGTTTCACGTGAAACATCGCAACGGCCGTCTCCGGTTGCCACATGCCCGCCAATGCCTCGGGGTCGACACTGGTGATGAATACCTGACACTGCATACGTTCCAGCCAGTGGCAGAAGGTACGCCGATGGGCGGTGTCGAGCTCCGCAGCGAGATCGTCGATCAAGTAGAGACACTTGCGTCCGGTACTGGCCTCGAGCAGGCGCCCCTGGGCCAGCTTCATCGCGCTGACCACGAGCTTCTGCTGCCCCCGGGAGAGCACCTCGACCGCCGGCCGACGCTCGACACGAATGCGCAGATCGGCGCGCTGCGGTCCCTGCTGGGTAAAGCCCATCTGATGGTCCGTCGCCCGGCCCTGCTCGAGCACGTCGGCCAGCTCACGTCGTCGATCCCAGCCGCGGTAATAGCGCAACTCGAGCCCCGGCATCGGCAGCAACTCGGCCAACGTCTCGTCGAACACGGGGAGGAAGGCCGTCATGTATTCGCTGCGCAGGGCGTCGAGTCGGTCGCTCCAGTGCACCAGTTCACGTTCCCAGACGGCGATCGACTGGGCATCCATTCTATCACGCCTGAGCAGGGCGTTCCGATGTTTCAACGCGCGTCGAACCCGCTTCCAGACCTCGAAGAAGTCGTGTTTCACGTGAAACACACCCCAGTCGAGAAACTCGCGCCGCGACGCCGGCGACCCTTCGAGAAGGCGGAAGGCATCGGGGTTGATCAACTGCAGCGGCAGCGCTTCGACGAGCTGGGCGATGCGCGATACGCGTTCGCCGGCCATGCGCATTTCCAGCTCGCTCTCGCTGCGGTGGCGGCGGACGCCGATGGGAATCGGGGGGTCGCCGCCGAGACGCCCGTGGACGGTCACGCTATCGCCCGCATGGGCGATGGCCTGCTTGACCTGCTGGGTCCGAAAGGAGCGTCCCATGCCGAGGATGTGGATCCCCTCGAGCAGACTGGTCTTGCCACTGCCGTTATCGCCGACGATCAGGTTGACGGCCGGCGACGGTCGCATCTCGAGCGGCGCGAGATTACGCAATCCCAGGAAGGAGAGACGGTCGAGAGGCATCGAGGCGGATCCGTGGAGCGCCCGGAGGCGCTCCGCAAGCGGTCGGTGGGATCAGAGACGCATGGGCATGACGACGTAGAGCGCGTCGCCACCGCCCGGTTCTTCCATGATCGCACTGCTGTTGGGGTCGGAGAGAATCATCTGCATGCGCTCGTTGTCGAGGGCATTGAGCACGTCGATCAGATAGCCGACGTTGAAGCCGATCTCCATGGCATCGCCGTCGTACTCGATCGCCACGTTCTCCTCGGCCTCTTCCTGCTCCGGGTTGTTGGCCAGCACGCGCAGGTTGCCGCTCTCCAGGTTGAGGCGCACGCCGCGATACTTCTCGTTGGAGAGGATCGAGGTCCGCGACAGGACCTGGCGCAACTCGGCGCGATCGGCGATGAAGGTCTTGTCGCCGCCTCGCGGGATGACCCGCTCGTAGTCGGGGAACTTGCCGTCGACCAGCTTGGAGGTAAAGGTGAATTCGCCGGTATGCGCGCGGATGTGATTGGCCCCCAGGGTCAGGCTGACCGGCTCGTCGCTGCCATCGAGCAACCGGGCCAGTTCCAGCACCCCCTTGCGCGGCACGATCAGCTTCTGGGAGGGCTCGACGTCGATCTCGGCGCTACGCGTGCACATCGCCAGACGGTGACCGTCGGTGGCGACCGTACGCACCAGGTGATGCCCGAACTCCAGCAGCATGCCATTGAGGTAATAGCGCACGTCCTGCTGGGCCATGGCGAAGCCCGTGGCGTCGATGAGGTGCTTGAGCGTCCCGCGCGGCAGGCTGAGCTCCTGGCTGACCTGGCCATCCTCGATATTGGGAAACTCGGCCACCGGCAGGGTGGAGAGCGTGAACCGCGAGCGACCGGCGCGCAGAATCGCCCTGCCCTCCTCCAGCGTGAAGGTGATCTCCGACTGATCGGGCAACGACTTGCAGATGTCCATCAGCTTGCGCGCCGGCACCGTTGCCGAGCCGGGCTCGTCGACCTGACTGGGCTCGGCCCGGCCGATCAGTTCCACTTCGAGATCCGTCCCGGTCAGGGCCAGGCGGGCATCCTGTACCTCGATCAGCACGTTGGAAAGGACCGGCAGCGTCTGGCGTCGTTCGACCACCCCCGCCACCAACGACAGCGGGCGCAGCAGGGCTTCACGGGAGATGGAAAATTTCATGGGGACTCCACTCTGTCCTGAATATCAAGGCGATGATGGGCGTCACGAGGGCCATCGGGATCCGTCAGCTGGTCAGTAGCCGCATCAGATTCTTGTAGTCCTCGCGAATGTCGGCGCTCTCTTCCTGAAGGGCCTGCACCTTGCGGCACGCGTGCAGTACGGTCGTATGGTCCCGGCCGCCGAACGCATCACCGATCTCCGGCAAGCTGTGATTCGTCAATTCCTTGGCCAGCGCCATGGCCACCTGACGTGGCCGGGCAACGGAGCGCGAACGACGCTTCGAGAGCAGGTCCGCCACCTTGATCTTGTAGTACTCGGCCACGGTGCGCTGGATATTGTCCACGCCGACCTGCTTGTCCTGCAAAGCCAGCAGGTCCTTGAGCGACTCGCGAATGAAGTCCTGGGTGATCGGCTTGCCCATGAAGTGCGAATCGGCGATCACCTTCTTCAACGCGCCTTCCAGCTCGCGAACGTTGGAGCGAATCTTCTGGGCGATGAAGAAGGCCGCGTCATGCGGCAGGTCCACCTTGGCCTGATCGGCCTTCTTCATCAGGATCGCCACCCGTGTCTCGAGCTCGGGTGGCTCGATCGCCACCGTCAGCCCCCAGCCGAAACGCGACTTGAGGCGCTCTTCCACCCCGCTGATCTCCTTCGGGTAGCGATCCGAGGTGAGAATCATCTGCTGGCCGCCCTCGAGCAGGGCGTTGAAGGTGTGGAAGAACTCCTCCTGGGAACGTTCCTTGCCGGCGAAGAACTGGATGTCATCGATCAGCAAGGCATCGACGCTGCGATAGAAACGCTTGAAATCATTGATGGCATTGAGTTGCAGCGCCTTGACCATGTCGGCGACGAAGCGCTCGGAGTGCAGGTAGACCACTCGCGCATTGTCGCGCTGCAGCGCCAGCTGATTGCCCACCGCATGCATCAGGTGGGTCTTGCCCAGACCCACGCCACCATACAGAAACAGCGGATTGTAGGCGCCCCCCGGATTCTCGGAGACCTGCCGGGATGCCGCCCGGGCCAGCTGGTTCGACTTGCCCTCGACGAAGGTGTCGAAGGTGAAGTTGGGATTGAGCCCGCTCTGGTGCTTGAGGCTGCCCTCGACCTGAACCTGGCGCTCCGCCGGCGGCGAGGCACGCCTGGCGGTCTCGTCACGCAGTTGCTCGATCTCCTGCTCGTCGGCGTAATCGCCTCGCGGCGGCGTCTGTACCGCCGGTGCAGGCGGCTGACGAAAGCGGCTCGCGGAAACCGGGTTGCCCAGCTCCCGCGGCTGCGGGCTGGGCGCGGCACGCCGACTGCCCACCGCCAGCGACACCTTGGGTGGCTTGGCGGGTGCCAGTTCCCGGAGCAGCTCGTTGATTCGCTTGAGGTACTTGTCGCTGACCCAGTCACGCACGAAGCGATTGGGTGCCAGCAGGCTGAGCTCGTTGGACGACGTATCCTCCGCCTGGAGCGGGCGGATCCAGGTATTGAACTGCTGTGAACTCAGTTCGTCCTGCAGGTAATCCAGACATTGTTGCCAAAGAGCGACCGACACGCGAGCGACCCATCCCAGTTTGCGAATGACCGGGCATTGTAGCGCCCCGAGGTCGAGTTATCCACACGAGCGGGGGTTGCCCGCATGCTGTGGAAAACTGACGTACAGGACGGTTGACGAATGGGGTACACAGCCTGAACAACCCGGACCCGGTGGACAACCGTCGCTTTCATCCACAGGCCCAACGCAGGCCGCCGACAGCTTCCGGGCATCTTGTCAACGCAGGTGTCAATAGACCAAGCATTTGATACGAAAGGGTAAAACCTGGTTATCCACAAAAAGTATCCCCAATAGTAATAACAACATCATTCAAAATGAAAAGTTATTGTAGTGACTGCCTGCCAGGATGAATCTTCCCGCCACGGGCACCGGCGAAGTCGCGAGACACACGGCCCCGCAACCGCTGATGGCCGAGCGTCGAAAACCGGGTGTGGATAATCGCGCGCAAAAATTGCACGCGGCCCGCGAATTCACTAGAATTCCCGGCCTTGAGCCGAATCCGCCCAGCGTTCCCTTCGCGGGGCCCGGCACCTGGCAATCCAATCCATCACGTGGGAAACCGCCGTTATGAAACGCACTTTTCAACCCAGCGTTCTGAAGCGCAAGCGTGTGCACGGCTTCCGTGCTCGCATGGCTACCAAGAATGGTCGTCAGATCCTGGCGCGCCGTCGTGCCAAGGGCCGCAAGCGTCTGAGCGCTTGATCGGCCCCGAATGTCCTGTCAGGGCTTTCCCCGGCAATTGCGTCTGCTGAACGCCGGGGACTATCGCTACGTTTTCGATCACGCCACGTACAAGGTCCATGCCAGAGGGATCCTGGCCCTGGCCAGATCCAACGCGCTGGGCCATCCTCGCGTCGGGCTGGTCGTGAGCAAGAAGAATGTTCGTCGTGCCGTCGATCGCAACCGTTTGAAGCGTCTGGTGCGTGAATCCATCCGTCTTCGGCAGCATCGTCTGCCCGACGTGGATATCGTGGTCCTCGCCCGCCGTGGCGTCAGCGACCTGGATAACCCCACGTTGCATCGTCAGCTGCACGGCTTGTGGCGACGCCTGGAAAAGGAGGTTCGCAAGCATTCGGCCGTTGCCTCATCCTCCTGACCGGCACTGCTTGGCGTCGCACGTCACCAGAATGATCCAACATCCCATCGGGCAGATCCCTAATGGACGTAAAACGACTGCTACTCGTGATCCCGCTCGCGGTTCTCGCCTACCTGCTGGTCATCCAGTGGAACCAGGACTACGGCCAGAGTCCCGTCGAGACCCAGGCACCGTCCTTCAGCGACAGCGCCACCCCTGACGCGAGTGACCAGAGCAACGACGACGAACAGGGCCTGGCGGCCCCGTCGAACCAGGCCAAGCCGGCGACCGACGGCACCAGCCCGGCCATGGCCGACGAGGCCGCGACCGACAATCGGCGCAGCCTGATCAAGGTCAGTACCGATGTGCTCGATGTGCGTATCGACCCCCGTGGCGGCGACATCGTCTATGCGGCCCTGCCCCAGCACAAGATGAGCCGCGATGCCGACCGGCCCTTCGTGCTGCTCTCGGATGGCAAGACCCGTAGTTACGTCGCCAAGTCCGGGCTCCAGCTCGAGGGTCACAAGGGACGGATCGTCTTCGATCCCGACAAGACCCGCTATACCCTCGCCAAGGGCCAGGAATCGCTGACCGTCGACCTGCACGCCACCGTCAACGGTGTCGACGTCATCAAGCGCCTGGTCTTCGATCGCAACAGCTATGCCGTCAAGGTCAGCTACCACCTGGACAACCAGGGCAAGACCCCGGTCACCGCCCGCTTCATCGGCCAACTGGCCCGCGACAACAGCCCCGATCCTTCCACCGGGGGTGGCGTGGGCATGAGCTCGTATCTGGGTGCTGCCTACTCCTCGCCCGACAACCATTACGAGAAGGTCGACTTCGAGACGATCCAGAACGGCCAGTTCAACAACCGCGACGTCCAGGGCGGCTGGGCCGCGATCATCCAGCACTACTTCACCTCGGCCTGGGTCCCGGAACAGAATCAGCAGAACCTCTACTACGCGACCACCGATTCCCGGGATCGCAACGTGGTGGCCTTCGCCGGCCCCACCGAGACCGTCGCCCCCGGCAGCGAAACGACGCTCGACGCCACCCTCTACATGGGGCCCAAGGTCCAGGAGCGTCTGGCCGCGGTGGCGCCCAACCTCGAGCTCACCGTCGATTTCGGTTGGCTGTGGTTCCTCGCCAATCCGCTGTTCTGGCTGCTCGACAAGATCCACAGCGTGATCGGCAACTGGGGCTGGTCGATCGTACTGCTGACGATCACCGTCAAGATCATCCTCTTCCCGCTCTCGGCCAAGGCCTACAAGTCGATGGCCAAGATGCGCAAGCTCGGCCCCGAGATGCAGCGCATCAAGGAGCGCTTCGGCGACGACCGTCAGAAGATGTCGCAGGAGATGATGAAGTTCTACCAGAAGGAGAAGATCAATCCGCTGGGGGGCTGCCTGCCGATCGTCATTCAGATGCCGGTGTTCATCGCACTCTACTGGATGCTCAAGGAATCGGTGGAACTGCGTCACGCACCGTTCATGCTGTGGATCAACGACCTGTCGGTGAAGGATCCCTACTTCGTGCTGCCGATCCTCATGGGTCTCTCCATGTGGGTACAGCAGATGCTCAACCCGGCGCCGCCGGACCCCACCCAGGCGAAGATCATGAAGATGCTGCCGATCGTCTTCACCTTCTTCTTCCTGTGGTTCCCGGCCGGCCTGGTGATCTACTGGATCGTCAACAACAGCATCTCGATCCTTCAGCAGTGGATCATCACCCGCAAGATCGCCGGCGATCCTGCCCCCGCCAAGGGCAAGTAGTCCCCCGCCAACGATCTTCCCGGACCCCCGCCCTCGTGCGGGGGTCTGGCGTTTGAGAGCGGGATGACGACAATGACTTCATCCCCAGGAATTCGATGACAATGCTCGATCAGCCTCTTTACACCCAGGACACCATCGCCGCGCTGGCCACCCCACCGGGGCGTGGCGGGGTGGGCATCATTCGCGTCTCGGGGCCCGCCTGCCGGGCGATCGCCGAGAGCGTGCTGGGAACCTGCCCCGCCCCGCGCCATGCCGTCTACGGGCCCTTTCTCGGCGGCGACGGCCAGGCCATCGACGAGGGCATCGCCCTCTTCTTCCCCGGCCCGCACTCCTTCACCGGCGAGGATGTCCTCGAGCTGCAGGGCCATGGCGGTCCGGTCCTCATGGACATGCTGCTGGAGTGCTGCGTCACGCTGGGTGCCCGACTGGCCCGCCCCGGCGAGTTCTCCGAGCGCGCCTTTCTCAACGACAAGCTCGACCTGGCCCAGGCCGAGGCGATCGCCGATCTGATCGACGCCAGCTCCCGGGCCGCCGCGGAAAATGCCCTGCGCTCGCTGCAGGGGGCGTTCTCGGAGCGGGTGGCCGGCCTGGTCGAGCGCCTGATCGAACTGCGCATGTACGTCGAGGCAGCGATCGACTTCCCGGAGGAAGAGATCGATTTCCTCGCCGATGGCCATGTGGCATCGCTGCTCGCCGGCGTGCGGCACGAACTCGCCGAGGTGCGCCGCTCGGCGGGCCAGGGGGCGCTGATGCGCGAGGGCATGAGCGTGGTGATCGCGGGTCGCCCCAACGCCGGCAAGTCGAGCCTGCTCAACGCCCTGACGGCCCAGGAAACGGCCATCGTCACCGAGATCGCCGGGACCACCCGTGACGTGCTTCGCGAGCACATCCATCTCGACGGCATGCCGCTTCACGTGATCGATACGGCCGGCCTGCGGGACACCCCGGACGCGGTGGAGAAGATCGGTGTGGCCCGTGCCTGGGCGGAGATCGAGAAGGCCGACCGTGTCCTGCTGCTGGTCGATGCCACCACCACCGAAGCCACCGACCCGATGGCGATCTGGCCGGAATTCGTCTCGCGACTGCCCGATCCGTCGCGTCTGACCCTGGTGCGCAACAAGATCGACACCACCCGCGAAACCCCGCAAGGTGACTTATCCACAACCCCGCCGGTGGTCCGGCTCTCCGCCAGGACCGGCGAGGGTGTGGATAACCTGAAGGAACATCTCAAGGCGGTGATGGGCTACACGGCCACCACCGAGGGGCGCTTCTCGGCGCGGCGCCGCCACCTGGAAGCGATCGACCGGGCCGAGCAGGCACTCGCCAACGGCGAGGCCCAGCTCCAGGGTCACGGCGCCGGCGAATTGCTCGCCGAGGACCTGCGCGAGGCCCAGCAGGCCCTCGGCGAGATCACCGGCGAGTTCAGCGCCGACGATCTGCTGGGCAAGATCTTCGGCGAATTCTGCATCGGGAAATAGCAGCCCCCTGGCTACTCGCCCACCCACCAGCCGGCCCGATGGCGTGCCGACCCGCCCCACAGCGGGACGAGGCGCGCCAGGCTGGCATCCAGCTCGTCGCCCAATCCCCAGGGCGGATTGAGGATCACCACCCCGCTGCCCTGCATCCCGTGAGTGGCATCCGTCCCATCACTGAGGCGTATCTCGCTGCGCCAGAGCTTGCGGATGCCGGCATCGCGGAGACGCTCCAGCAACGTCTCGTGACGGCCCGCCGGCAGCAGCGGGTACCAGATCACCACGACCGCGTGACGCGCCTTGCGCACGACCTTCTGCAGGGTCTCGGCCACCTCGAGGTATTCCGCCTTGCGTTCGTAGCTGGGATCGATCAACACACACAGCCGCGGCGTGGCAACCGGCAGCAGGCGTGTCAGCCCGGCCAGCCCGTCGCCGTGAATCCGCCGGGCGTTCGGCAGGTCGCCCTCCTCGAGATGACGATATTCGCCGGGATGCAACTCGAACAGGCTCAGCCGATCCTGAGGACGCAGTGCCTCGGCGAGCCACCAGGGCGAGCCGGGATAACGCTCGAGCCGCGATCGTCCCTTCTGACAGCGCTCGAGAGCCGTCAGCCAGCCCGACAACAGTTCATCGCCGTCCCGCAGGCGCTCCCGGGCCGACCACAAGGGGACGACGCCGTTCTGGTACTCCTTGAGTTTCTGCGTCTCGACACCGTCGAGCGGGTACAGGCCGCGCCCGGCATGGGTATCGATATACGTAACAGGCGATTCTTTACGTAAGAGATGGCGCGTTACCGCGAAGAGCGTCAAGTGCTTGTGGACGTCGGCGAAGTTGCCGGCATGATAGGCGTGCTGATAGGCGAGCATGAGGGGGTTCCTGACAAGAAAAAGGCCCGCCGATGGTCACCGGCGGGCCTGCGACGACGTTGGACGTCAGCCCGACTGCTGTTGGGTCGGCGTCACGGTGATCTCGACACGACGGTTCTGGGCGCGACCCTGTTCGGTGTCGTTGCTGGCGACCGGCTGGCGCTCACCGTAGCCCACCCGCTGGATACGCTGGGACTCGACGCCGCCCTGGACCAGGTAGTCGCCGACGGCAGCGGCCCGGCGCTCAGAGAGGCGCTGGTTGTAGGCTTCCTTGCCGGTGCTGTCGGTATAGCCGGCGACCGTGATGCGGGTATCGGGATACTCCCGCAGCACGCTGGTCACGTCGTTGAGCGCCTGCCTGGCCTGCGCCGTCAGATCGCTGGAATCGAAGCCGAAGGTGACGCTGTTGGGCATGTTGAGGACGATGTCGTTGCCCTGACGCTGGACGCCGATGCCGGTGCCCTGAAGGCGATCGCGCAACTGGGCTTCCTGACGGTCCATGTAGTAACCGATGCCGGCCCCGGCGGCGGCGCCCACCGCGGCACCGATGGCGGCATGATCACGGCGGCTGGTGGCGCTGTCACCACTGAGCAGACCGGCCACCGCCCCCACGGCGGCACCGATGCCGGCCCCGCTGGTGGCCTTGGCGGTCTGCTGCTCGCCGGTCTGCGGATTGGTGGTCGAGCACCCGGTCACGGCCAGCGCCGCGGAGAGGGGAATCGCGAGCCAGAGTTGCTTGTGAATCATCCTTTGAAGTTCCTCGTTTCCATGGATTGCGCAGGGACATTGCCGGTCATCGATCGTCATCGAGCATGGCCAGCAGGTCGTTCAAGAATAACAGACCCAGCGGGCTGGCCTGCAGGCGCGACGGGCTTTCCAGCAGGAGGCCCTTGTCACGGGCGGCAGTCAGCCGCGGCAACAGCTCGTCGAGGGGGCGGCCGACATGCGCCGTCCACAGCGAGAGCGGCACGCCTTCGACGAGCCGCAGGGCGTTCATGGCGAACTCCAGCGGCAGTTGCTCGACGTCGATCGGCTCGCTGCCGGCGAGAAACCCACGCGGGTCCCGGCGACGCCGAAGATAGGCCTCGGGCTGCCGGCTCTTCCAGCGACGCTCGATGCGCCAGTCGCCCGTCTCCCCGACACGGCTGAGCTTGCCGTGGGCGCCCGCCCCGATCCCCAGATAGTCGCCGAAGCGCCAGTAGTTGAGGTTGTGTCGCGAGGCCTTGCCGGGCCTGGCGTAGGCGGAGATCTCGTAGCGTTCGAGCCCGGCCGCCTCGAGCCGCTCGTGGCCCGCATCCTGAATGGCCCAGAGGGTCTCGTCCTCGGGCAATACCGGCGGGCGCGAGTGGAACTCGGTATTGGGCTCGAGCGTGAGCTGATACCAGGACAGGTGCTCCGGCGCGAGCGCCAGGGCCTGGTCGATGTCGGCCATCGCACCGGCGAGATCCTGCCCCGGCAGGCCATGCATGAGATCCACATTGAGATTGTCGAAACCCGCCCGACGGGCGCTGTCGACGGCGCGTCGCGCCTCGTCGCCACCATGGATGCGCCCGAGGGCCGCGAGCTGGTCTTCCTGGAAACTCTGTATGCCCAGGGAGAGCCGATTGATGCCCGCCGCGCGATAGCCTTCGAAACGCCCCTGCTCGACCGTGCCGGGGTTGGCTTCCAACGTGATCTCGCAACCCTCGGTCAGCAGGCCGTGGCGCGAGAGCCTGTCGATGAGCCGCTCGTAAAAGTGCGGCGACATCAAGCTGGGCGTCCCGCCACCGATGAATACGCTCTGTAGCCTGCGTCCCTGCACCCCGGGCAACTCTTCGTCGAGATCCGCCAGCAGGGCCGTCAGGTAGTCCGCTTCGGGTAGCTCGGTGGTGCGGCCGATGCCGTGGGAGTTGAAGTCGCAATAGGGGCACTTTCGCACGCACCAGGGCACGTGCACATAAAGCGACAGGTCGGGAAGGCCGCTCATCGATCCAGCAGTTCCATCAGCTCACGCAGGGCGCGCCCGCGGTGGCTGAGCTGGTTCTTGTCCTCGGCACTCAGTTCGGCCGCGCTCACGCCTCGCTCCGGGACCCAGAAGAGCGGATCGTAACCGAATCCCCCCTCGCCCCGGGGATGGGCCAGGATCTCGCCCGACCAGCTGGCCTGGACGATGCGGGGCACCGGATCGAATTCGTGCTGCAGCCAGACCAGAACACACCAGTAGCGAGCCGTGCGCTGTCCTTCGGGCACCTCGGCCAGGGCGGCGAGCAGCTTGCGATTGTTGGCCGTATCGTCCTTGGGTTCGCCGGCGTAGCGGGCCGAATGGATGCCCGGCGCACCCGCCAGCGCATCCACGGCGAGTCCCGAATCGTCGGCCAGGGCGGGCAGCCCACTGAGGCGGCAGGCATGACGGGCCTTGAGCAGCGCATTCTCGACGAACGTGGTCCCGGTCTCCTCCACATCGGTCACCGAAAAGTCGCCCTGGGGGCAAATCCGATAACCCCGCGGGGCCAGCAGCGCGTCGAACTCACGCAGTTTTCCCGGATTGCTGCTGGCCAATACCAAGCGTTGATCCATCTCGAGCCACCTTCGTCATTTGGGTCTATACCCATTCTATAGGCTCAACCCATCCCCGAGGAACGCCAGCAACCGAGCCCGTGAACGTCATGGATAAGCAGGAGAAGACACGCACCCACGGTATGAGAAACCTCATCAAAAATTGGTAAGAAACGGTTAGCAAAAAACACTTAGCTTCCTGATTTTTCTCCTACGCCGTCCAGACTCGTTTTTTGGGCAGCCATGAGTTTACGACTAACCGACGATTTCATAAGCCCTTTTCGAATCCGTTAGGTTGACGTCCAGACGATATTCGATACCGCTATATGTACAACCTTGTAACCTAACTTTACAAAGAGCGTGAGACCGACAAAGCTGAGTCAGACCTCAGCATGGGTATGTCGGGACAGCATAACGCCTCATAACAACACCCATACTTCTGGAGCAACGATCATGACCCAAGGGAATCCGTTGATTCTTCTGGTTACAGACTGTAACCCTCAGACGCAGCTCTTCATGGAATACATCGCCGAGCAGCTCGATTGTCAGATCTCGGCGGTGGCCCCCCATGACAACCTCGACAATCTCGGCGATGACAAGGTGCTGGTGTTGCTCGATGCCGATCACGTCGATGAAAGCAGCATGCAGCAGTGGCACAGCAAGGCGGCCGAGAGCCGGGCGATGACCCTGGCCGCCATCAACCTGCGCGACGAGGACCACGCCGCCGATGTGCTGGCGTCACTGCATCTCAAGGGGGTCTTCTACCGACGCGACAGCATGGCGCTGATCTGCAAGGGCATCAGCGCCCTGCTGGATGGCGACCTGTGGATGTCCCGGTCGCTGATGACGCGGCTGATCGAATTCTACCGTCGTCAGCAGCTCAACGCCTATCGTCCGGTCTGCGGCCTGACCCACCGTGAGCTCGAGATCATCGGTCTGCTCGGTTCCGGCGCGTCCAATACCGAAATCGCCGACAAGCTGTTCGTCAGCGAACACACGGTCAAGTCTCATCTCTACAACATCTTCCGCAAGATCAAGGTGCACAACCGCATCCAGGCGATGAACTGGGCGCGCCAGAATCTCGGCGCCCCACCCCCCAGCCCCAACAAGCCGCAGCGGCGGTGACCGTCGTGAAGGCGCGGCTCGTGGGCAGCGTGCTGTGCGCGCTGGCAATGGCCCTTTCCGGGCATGCCCCGGCGCAGGACGAGGCCGTCGCCGGCGAAAGCGCGCACGTCACGCCCGCGCAACCGGATGCGCCCGAAGGCGAGGACGGGCCGGCCACCCAGACGTTAAAGCCCACGGGGCCCTTGCCGCTCAACGGGCTGATCGTGGACAGAACCATCACCATGATCGGCAAGACGTTCTACCAGCAGTTCAGCCAGCGTCGCCTGGATAGCGTGATCCTCAGCAACACCAATCTGGTGATCAACGAGCGTCCATCGGCGCGCTGGGGAAGCATCGTCTGGGTCGCCGAGGGCAACAGCATTCTCTACCAGGCCACGCTGACCCCGCGCCTGAGCGATGTCGACCAGTACGCCGCCGCGGCCGTCGGGCAGGTCGAACAGCTCATCCTCAGACGCAAGGTCATGCAGGCCCTGGAACAAAATGGCGATCTGGCCGACGACGAATGGTGAGTCGGGGATCCACGACAGGCACGAGGGAACCACCATGAAAACCCATCCACTTCTATTGTCGCTCGTACTGGCGGCGGGGGGCGCTCACGCCGGGGAACTGGTCTACCAGCCCATCAATCCGTCCTTCGGTGGCGACCCGCTCAATGGCAACTATCTGCTCAACAAGGCACAGGCGCAGAACGATACCAAGGACCCCGATGCGATCGACTACGGCAGTTACACCGAAACCGACCTGTTCATCCAGGATCTGCGCACGTCACTGACCAACAACCTGATCGAGGATGCGCTCAACAGTGGTGGCGGGGGCATCGTCGACTCGTCGGAGCTGAAAGTCACGGTGACCCCGGTCGGCTCCGGTTTCAAGCTGCAGATCCTCAACAAGCGGACCGGCGAAGTCACCGACGTGAATTTCAACGACCCTGCCCAGGCCATCAATTGAGACAAGGAGAATGACCATGAAACGCGTGACCTATCTCCTGACTCTCGGCCTGGCCGTCCTGCTGAGCGGCTGCTCGAGCATGGTGACCAACACGGAAGGCCTCGAGGCGGCGCCGGCCACTCTGATGCCACGCTCGGGGACCTACAGCGACCTGATCAGCCTGCCCAGGCCCAGTGCCAAGATCTACGCCGCCGTCTACGACTTCCGCGATCAGACCGGACAGTACAAGCCACAGCCGGCAAGCACCTTCTCCACCGCGGTCACTCAAGGAGGCGCGGCCATGCTCAGTGGCGCGCTGGCCGATTCCGGCTGGTTCGTCCCGCTCGAGCGAGTCGGCCTGCAGAACCTACTCACCGAGCGCAAGATCATCAGGGCGACCCTCGAGCGCCAAGGCAATGCCGATGCCCTGGACTCGCTGAATGCCGCGCGCATCCTGCTCGAGGGCGGGATCATCGCCTATGACTCCAATTTGCGTACCGGCGGCGCCGGGGCGGAATACTTCGGCATCGGCGCGTCGGGGCAATATCAGGTCGATCAGGTCACCATCAACCTCCGCGCGGTGGACATCGCCACCGGCGCGGTGCTGGCCAACGTCACCACCAGCAAGACCATCTTCTCCCATGAGATTCGCGCCGGCGTCTACCGCTTCATCGACTTCAAGCGGCTGCTCGAGGGCGAGATCGGTTATACCAACAACGAGCCAGTGCAGATGGCCGTGATGTCGGCCATCGAGTCCTCGGTCATTCACCTGATTGCTCGCGGCATCAAGGACGGGCTCTGGAACCTGGCGAATCCGTCGGACATCGATGACCCGGTTCTCAGCGCCTATCTCGAGGCGCCGACTCCCATGCTCTAGCACTTCCTTGCAATAGCCTTCTTGGCGCCCTTCGGGGCGCCTTTTTCATGCCTGATCGCCCCTTTTTCAGGACTACGTTTCTAAGCCTTTTCCGATACGAAATTCCCGGCCATCTAATCGCCGGTCAATCGGCTTCTCATCTTCCTTGAAGCGAAATCCATTAAACAATCCATCCTCAACTTCATGCTCGATTCCTATAGCGAGATTTTTGGAATGTATAAAAATGTAACCATACATTAACGGCGGGAATCGTCATGAAAACGTCAGCCCTGGCCCTGTTACTCGGAAGTTGCTTCATGGCCCCCATCGCCATGGCCGAGGATCTCGCCATCGGCTCGGAACTCGAGCCCTCGTCAGCAGCCGTCTATCGCCAGGGTGGCAACGCTCTCGAACTGCAGCAGGAGGGCGCATTCAACCGCGCCGGCAGCTATCAATGGGGGCAGTCCAATACCGCAATAGTCGCTCAAAGCGGTCACGCCAACGTCGCGCAGACCACTCAGCGTGGCTACGCCAATGAAGCGGCCATTCTTCAATCGGGCAGCTATCTACACGCCGATATCACGCAAAGCGGTATCGGACATGACGCCGAGATCATCCAGTCCGGTTACGCCAAGGAGGCGTCGATCGACCAGCAGGGGATCGCCGGGAACGTCAGGGTCGTGCAACTGAGCAGCAGCAACACCCCCGTGACGGTAACACAGTACGCCAAGGGCAGGATGAACGTTCAGGTCATTCAACACTGAACGCGTTCGCGTATCGCTGAATTCAGCGATCAGGAAGGGGTAACGACAGGATGTCGTCAAGGGTAGCAAGTCGATCCATCGATTCCAGATCAACGAGAAGGGAACAATCATGAAACTCAAGATGACCATGCTGGCGGCCGCCATCGCACTCTCCGGTAATGCCATGGCCGACAACAACGACTCGAGTATCGAGCAGACGGGATACGGGAACAACGCCGACGTTTCCCAGAATTTCTCGTACTTCGGGGGTAGCCAGACGTCCACGATCAATCAGGAAGGTAGCTTCAATCGCGCCAGTGCCGACCAGACGGGCTTTCGCAACCAGGCGACTCAGCTTCAACAAGGCTGGGGCAACAACTCTCAGGTCTACCAGCGTGGGGCCTTCAACACGGCGACCGCCACCCAGTCCGGTATCGACAACACGTCGTCCATCACCCAGTTGAGCCGCAACAGCGAAGCGGTGGTCAACCAGACCGGCAGCAGCAACGACTCCTCGGTCTCTCAGGCCCGGGACGATTATGCGCAAGTCACCCAGAATGGCCTGGGCAATGCCTCCACGATCACCCAGACGGGCTATGACGATGTCGCCATCGTCTCCCAGGACGGCAGTTACCATGACTCCACCATTCAACAGGGTGGACACGATAACTACGCGTCTGTCCAACAGAGCGGTACGGACCAGAACTCCAACGTGACCCAGCAGGATGAACGCAACGCCGCCTTCGTCACCCAGTCCGGATACCGCAACGATTCGGACATTGCCCAGAGTGGCGAGGACAATACCGCGACCGTCACCCAGTCCGGCAGTCGTAACGATTCCGACATCTCCCAGAGCGGCCGGGATCAAGTCGCCGTGACCACCCAGAGCGGCTACGGCAACGATGCCATCGTGCTCCAGGAAGGATGGGGCGACAACTACTCCTCCATCGACCAGACCGGCTACAACGACCTGGCCGACGTCCATCAGAGCGGCTGGAGCAACGAATCGGTGGTCAGCCAGAGCGCGGCATCCGGCATGGGCCTGTTCAACATGGCCCGCAATACCGCGACCATCGTCCAGCAAGGCTTCAACAACGCATCGGCCGTGAGTCAGACCGGCGGCGGCAACGTGGCCAACGTCTACCAGTACTGATCACGGCAGGCGCAACATCGGCGACACACGCCAGTGCCGAAACACCAAGGCCCCGCACCCGCGGGGCCTTTTTTCGGGCATCGTCGCCGAGTCACTGCAGGCGAAGGTGTTCCTGGATCAACCCCACCAGGGTGAGGTTGGCGTTGTCCTGCGTGGTGTCGAGATGGACCAGATGCAGGCGCTCCTCGTCGGTGAAGTCCTCGAAATCGCGTTGCTGGCGTTGGAGGACCGCGAGCCCCGCCTCCGAGGGGTCGCCGCCCCGCCGGGCGCGCTTCTCGATGCGTGCCTGGAGCGTCGCCTCGTCGGCCTCGAAACTCACGATCAGCACCGGCAGGCCGCGCCCTTCCGCCTGGTGACGCAGCAGGTCACGCTGTTCTCGCTTCAGGCAGGTGGCATCGATACACACCGGCAACCCCGCCTCGAGCAGCACGCCACTGAGCCAGGCCAGGTGACGATAGGTCCGCTCGGTGGCCTGCGGGGTATAGATATCCACAGCCTCCCGGGCGGTATCCGCCTGTGGATCGAATCCGTGCAGGCGCTTGCGTTCGATGTCCGAGCGCAAGCGTATGCTGCCCAGACGCCGGACCATCTCGCCGGTGAAGCGGCTCTTGCCGCTACCGGAAACGCCCACCCCGATCACCAGATAGGGAAAATGGAATTCGGCATACTGCTCGGCGAGCGTCAGGTAACGGCGAAAGTCCGCCATGATCGACTGGCGATCGCTGGGATGCAGGTCCGGCTGGTGATAACGCAGCATGGCCACCTTGGCGCGGACCAACGCCCGGTACAGCTTGTAGAAGGACAGCAGGCGCACCAGTTCGTGATCGCCCGAGCGCTCCAGATAGCGATTCAGCGCATGCCGCGCGAGGGTTTCCTCGCCACGCGCTTCCAGGTCCATGAGCAAGAAGGCCAGATCGCTGCCGACGTCGTTCCAGCGCAACGCCTCGTTGAACTCGAGACCGTCGAAGACCAGCGCCCGCCCTGCGTGGCAGACGACGTTACCCAGATGCAGATCGCCGTGGGTCTCGCGCACGAAGCCCTCCCGGTGACGGCGAGCGAACACGGCGTCGAGACGTTCGACGGCTTCGGCGACCCGGGTCTGCAACTGCGCGAGCCGGCGGCGATCGGAGTCACCGGACAGCCGCGCCTCGATCAGGGTGAACTCGCGCGCGAGGATGGCTTCGAGAGAACGCCGCGAACCGTACTCGCCCGCCTCCGGCAAGCGCTCGGCCGAGTCGTGGAACGTCACCAGTTGATCGACCAGATCGTCGACCAGCTCCAGGGTCAGCTCGCCGCTCGCCTGAAGGTGGCTGAGCAGGTGGCGGTTGCTGAACTGGCGCATCTTCACCGCATAGTCGATGGGCGCGCCCTCGTCGTTGACCCGAGGCGCCTCCGGCGAGCCCGAGATCGCCACCACGCCCAGGTAGAGATCCGGCGCCAGACGCCGGTTGAGGCGAACCTCCTGCTCGCAGAAATACCGCCGCTTGTCGAGGGTGGAAAAGTCCAGGAAGCTACCCAGATCCAGCGGCTTCTTGATCTTGTAGGCGTAATCGCCGGTCAGCACGATCCACGAGACATGCGTCTCGAAGACCTCGATGGCGTCGACCGCGTGGTCGAAGCAGCGGCCGTCCCGCAAGGCGTCGATCATGGTCCGAGTCACGACAATCTCCCTGACAATGGTGGCTCAGCGAGCCATCTCGGCGAAGACCTGCTCGGCGGCCTCCAGCGTGAGGCGAATGTCCTCGTCGCCATGGGCGCTCGACATGAACCCGGCCTCGAAGGGCGACGGCGCCAGATAGACACCATGGTCGAGCATGGCGGCGAAGAAGCGGCGGAACTGCTCGACGTCGCAGGCGCCGGCCTGGGCGAAGTTCTCGACCGCCGACTGCGCGGTGAAAAAGACCCCGAACATGCCACCGGCGCGCTGGGTGATCAGCTCGATACCGGCCTCGGCGGCACGCGCCTCGAGCCCGCTGCACAACTGTTCGACCCGCGCGGCGAGCCGGCCGTGGAAGTCCGGTTGGCGAATCTTCTCGAGCAGGGCGATGCCCGCCGCCATGGCCAGCGGATTGCCCGACAGCGTGCCGGCCTGGTAGACCGGCCCCAGCGGCGAGATCTTCTCCATGATCTCGCGCTTGCCGCCGAAGGCACCCACCGGCATGCCGCCACCCACGATCTTGCCCAGACAGGTCAGATCGGGCGTCACCGCATAGTGCGCCTGGGCGCCACCCAGGGCGACCCGGAAGCCGGTCATCACCTCGTCGAAGATCAGCACGCCGGCGTGACGATCGCAGACCTCGCGCAATGCCTCGAGAAAGCCCGGCACCGGCGGAATGCAGTTCATGTTGCCGGCCACGGGCTCGACGATCACCCCGGCGATCTCGTCGCCGATCTCGGCGAAACACGCCTCGAGCGCCGCGATGTCGTTGTAGGGCAGGGTGACGGTATGTTCCGCCAGCGACGCGGGGACGCCGGGGGAACTCGGCTCGCCGTGGGTCAGGGCCCCGGAGCCCGCCTTGACCAGCAGCGAGTCGGAATGGCCGTGGTAGTTGCCCTCGAACTTGACGATCTTGTCGCGTCCGGTATAGCCCCGCGCCAGACGGATCGCCGACATGGTCGCCTCGGTGCCGGAGTTGACCATGCGCACCATCTCGATCGACGGCATGATCTCGCAGATCAGATCGGCCATGGTGGTCTCGATCGCCGTCGGGGTGCCGAACGACAACCCGGCATCGAGGCGCTCACGCACCGCGCCGAGCACGTCGGGATCGGCATGGCCGGTGATCATCGGCCCCCAGGAGCCGACATAGTCGACGTAGCGCTTGCCCTCGACGTCGAACAGGTAGGCGCCCTGGGCGCGTTCCATGAACAACGGCGGACGATCCAGTCCCTTGAAGGCCCGAACCGGGGAGTTGACGCCACCGGGAATGTGGCGACAGGCCCGTTCGAAGAGTTCGGCAGATGTGGTCATGTCGACCTCTCGTCTCTATGTGGATAACTCTCTGGACAGTTGGAATAACTGCCCGTTGAAGAACTGTGGATAACTTGCCTGGTCACGACCGCCGCCCCCGCAGTCGCCGCACGTTGGCCGCCGGATCCCCGTCGCCGAAGACCGCATGGACCATGGCCACGAGATCGGCGCCGGCCTCGCGGGCTCGACCCACATTGTCGGCGCCGAGCCCGCCGATCGCCACCCGCGGCAGGTCGAAGCGCGCCGCCTCGGCCAGCAGGCCAAGATCGGCGGGCGGCGCCTCGGGCTTGGTACGCGACGTGAAGAAGCGTCCGAAGGCCAGATAGCTCGCGCCCTCGCCGGCGGCGCGCTCGGCCAGGTCGAGCCGGGCGTGGCAGGTGGCGCCGACGATCGCCGCGTCGCCCAACTGCCGCCGGGCGACGGCGACGGGGGTATCCTCCTGACCCAGATGCACGCCGACGTTGGCGAATCCCGCCTCGCGCAGTTCCCGCGCCAGGTCCAGATCGTCGTTGACGATCAGCGGCACCCCGTGTTGCCGACACAACGTCGCCAGGGCCTCGGCCTGGCGACGCCGTCGCGGGGCGTCCCGCGACTTGTCGCGATACTGCAGCAGTGCCAGGCCCCCGCGCAGCGCGGCATCGCAAGCCGCCACCAGCCGGGCGTCGTCCGGCAACAGGTCGGCGTCGGTGATCGCGTAGACGCCGGACCGCCAGGCACGGGTCATGGACCTTCCTCCAGCGTGAACGGTGTCGGTTGCTGCCAGAGCCGCCGCGGCAGTGCCTGACCGCTTCCCGGCTGCCAACCGTGGCGCAGGCTCTGCCAGGTATAGCGCTGGGCCTGTTCGCAGGCCGCCACCAGTCGCTCGCCGACCGCCAGCCGCGCCGCCAGGGCCGAGGCCAGTGTACAGCCCGAGCCATGATAGCGCCCCGGCAGTCGCGGCCACTGCCACTGCCGGCTGGTATCCGGCGTGTGCAGGGTGTGGACGACCCGGTCGTCGGCACTGCCGGGGGCCGGCTGGTCGGTGCCGGTGATCAGCAGCGCCTGACAGCCCAGCGCCAGCAATTCCACCGCCTGCCGGGTATCGTCGCCGTCGACGCCGGCCAGCTGCGCCAGCTCCTGGCGGTTGGGGGTGAGCAGATCGGTGAGCGGCAGCAGGCGGCGGCGCATCTCGTCGATCAGCGCGGCATCGCTCAGGGTGCTGCCACCGCCGGCGCGCAGCACCGGATCGACGACCAGCGGCACGCCGGGGCAGGCCCGGGCGATATCCTCGATGGCCTCGAGGGTCGGCTCGTCGGCGATCAGGCCGACCTTGATCGCCGCCACCTCGAACTCGTCGAGCAGCGGCCAGACCGCATCGCGAACGGCATCGGCCGGACAGGGCATGACCCGCAGCACGTCGTGGGTGGTCTGCACGGTCAGGCTGGTGGGCACGGTCAACGGCCAGGCGCCGCAGGCGGCGATCGCCTCGGCATCGGCGACCAGACCGGCCCCGCCGGTCGGGTCATGCCCGGCCAGGACCAGTACCACGGGGAGCTTGGCACTGGGCATCAGAACGGTTTCACCACGGCCAGGAACACGATCAGCAACAGCCCGATGGTGGGGAGCTCGTTGAACATCCGGAAGAAGCGATGCGACTTGTCGCAGGTGCCCGCGGCCAGCCGCTTCATGTACGCCAGGCACACGTGATGATAGCCGATCAGCGCCACCACCAGCGCCAGCTTGGCGTGCAGCCAGCCCTGGCTCAGAAAGCCCGGCACCAGGTAGAGCAGCCAGCCGCCCAACACCAGTACCGCGATCATCGACGGGGTCATGATGCCGCGGTAGAGCTTGCGCTCCATGACCTTGAAATACTCGATGGCCTGGGTATCGCCCTTGTCACGCGCCGTGGCGTGGTAGACGAACAGTCGCGGCAGGTAGAAGAGCGCCGCGAACCAGGTCACCACGGCGATCAGGTGCAACGCTTTTATCCACAGGTACATCGAAAATCCTCGTTATCCACAGTGTCGGGGGTACGTGTCTTCAGCGCTTGTAGCGGTAGTAGTTCTCGATCGCGTCCCGGGTGATGATACCGGAAATCTTCTGGATCATCGGCGCGGTGGTGTGCTGGACGTAGAGCGCATCCACCCCGTAGTCGTTGAGTCGGTCGAAGGCCTCGCTGAGCGTCGCCTGGAGATGGATCGGCGCCAGTTCCAGGCGCTGTCCCGGGATCTCCAGCAGATCGAGCGCTGCGTCCTCGACCAGATTCTCGTCGAGCAGGGCGCGGGCCAGATCGGCGGCCTTGAGCGCCAGCGGTGTCTTCTCCTCGCTGGAGCGGGTGATCACCAGCCAGGTGGGCTTGTCGTCGAGCAGCTTGCGGGCTTGCTCCGGCGTGATCATGCGCTGGGTCCGCGCCACGCTGCGCTCCATCACCGCGGGTACCGCCACCCGCGACAGTGCCTGCATGAGCGGCTGCTGCAGCGGGTGCAGGCCGTGCTGGGTCATGGTCACGAACAGCCCGTGGCAGTGGCAGATCTGCCGCGACGTCAGCCCGGCGACCACCACCGCCAGCATGCCGGGCAGGATGATGTTGGGGTTGTGAGTCAGCTCGAGCAGTGCCATCAGCGCCGCCAGCGGGGCCTGGAGCACGGCACCCATCATCGCCGCCATGCCCAGCATGGCATAGAACCCCGGGTCGGAAGCCACCTGCGGCCATGCCCAGTTACCGGCCATGCCGCAGATCGCACCCGCCGCCGCACCGATCACCAGTACCGGCCCGATGATGCCGACGGGAATCCCGCAGGCGAAGGTGAAGGCCGTGAGCAACAGCTTGCCGATGACGATGGCGAACAGCACGTCGAGCGCCAAACTGCCGTCGAGCGAGGCCGCGAGGCTGTCGTAGCCGATCCCCTGGACCTGGGGGTACCACCAGGCGACCGCCGCCACGGCCAGCCCCGGCACCAGCAGACGCAGGCCCAGCGGCCACTTGGCGAACAGCGTGCCGCGCTGGGCGATGCGGATGAACAGCCCGGCGAGCAGGCCGATCAGCAGGGCGCTGACCGCGATCCACGGCAGGTTGAGCAAGGATCCCAGCTTGACGCTGGGCACCTGGAAGGCCGGCTCGGCGCCGTAGGCCAGCTGAGCGACCACCGCCCCCATGGTCGAGGCGAGGATCACCGGCATGAAACCGGCGATCGTGTACTCCATGATCACCACTTCCATGGCAAAGATCACCCCCGAGACCGGGGTATTGAACGAGGCCGAGATGGCCGCCGCGGTCCCGCAGCCGACCAGCACGCGCAGACTGTTGTGAGGCAGCCGCAGACGCTGACCGATGCCGCTGGCCGCCGCCGCACCGAGGTGGATCGCCGGCCCCTCGCGCCCGGCGGAGAGCCCGCCGAGCACCGAGACCACCCCCACCCACCACTGATTGATCCAGTTGCGCAGCGGCAGCCGGCCCTGATGGTAGGTCAGGCGCTCGATGACATGGCCCACCCCCAGCTTGCGGGCATTGCTCGGCTGGGGCCAGAAACAGGCGATGATCAGCAACGATGCGACCACCGGCAGCAGGGCGCGCCAGACGGGTGCGAGGGCCTCGAAGGCCTCCGAGTCGCCGTCGGGCATGAACGCCCAGGCACCCAGCTTGAGCAGCAGGCGAAACGCCACCATCAAGCCCCCGGTGAGCAGGCCCGCCGCCACCCCCAGCAGGCACAGTTGCGGCATGGCGTCGACACTGGCCAGCTGGCGTCGGAATCGCTCGAGACTCAGATCGGGAAAGGGACGCACGCCGCACGGTTCCTCTTTGACGGGAGTATCGTTCGCCGCATTCGGCCCGATGTCGGCGGAGGCCGGGCGGGTCGGCGGTCGGTCACGGATGGACTATCATACCCGCAGGAACGCCTGTCGGCTCAAGGCGACGTGGGAGAAGGCGGCGTCGTTGCCGATCGCACACTAAAGTTGACCCTTTTGCTAGGGATTAGGGATAATTCCTCTCAACGCTTCCCCGACCATGGAGAATTCGCCATGAGCGATGCCGCTTCCTTCGCTCCCACGCCGCTGATGCTCACCGAATCGGCCGTGCGTCGTCTCAAGGCGCTGGCCGACGAAGAAGGCAACCCGGCTCTCAAGCTGCGCGTCTACGTCACCGGCGGGGGCTGTTCCGGCTTCCAGTACGGTTTCGACTTCGCCGAGGATGCCGCCGGCGACGACACCCTGATCGAGATCGAGGACGTGGCAATGGTCGTCGACCCGCTGTCGTACCAGTATCTGGTCGGCTCGACGGTCGACTTCGAGGAGGGTCTCGCCGGCGCCCGCTTCGTGATCAAGAATCCCAATGCCACCGCCACCTGCGGCTGCGGCGCCTCGTTCATGGTCTGACCGGCGCCCCGCCGGTCTCTCCGCCCAGCCTCGCCAGCCGCTTCCCGCCGACGCCTGCCGCCCCCCCCCCCCGCATCCCTCGCTTGACGCTCCCCGTGGAACTCGCCAAGGTAAAAGCGTGTTCCATCAACAAGATTCCAAACTGGGGAACGTCATGAACCAATCACTGCTCAAGTCGTTTTCGCTGGCCTCCGCCCTGACCCTGGGCCTGGGGCTTTCCTCCCTCGGCCAAGCCGCCGATACCGTCAATGCCGTCACCGACCCGAGCTTCGTGCCGTTCGAGATGATGGACAAGGACAGCGGCGAGATGGTCGGCTTCGACATGGACATCCTGCGCGAGATCGCCGATCGCGCCGGGTTCGACATCAACCTGCGCACCATGGACTTCAACGGCATCATCCCCGCCGTACAGACCGGCAACGCCGACCTGGCGATCGCCGGCATCACCATCACCGACGAACGCGAGAAGATCGTCGACTTCAGCGATCCCTACTACGACAGCGGCCTGCGTATCCTGGTCCCCGCCGGCGACGACAGCGTCCAGGACCTGAGCGATCTGGAAGGCAAGCGGATCGGCACCAAGATCGGCTCGACCAGCTACGACTATCTGCAGAAGCACCTCGGCGACAAGGCCGATATCAAGCCCTACCCGGGCAGCGCCGACATGTACCTGGCGCTGATGGGCGGCAGCGTCGACGCGGTCTTCTACGACGCGCCCAACGTCGGCTACTTCGCCAAGACCAAGGGCGAAGGCAAGGCCCAGGTGGTCGGTCCGCTCTACGAAGGCCAGCAGTACGGTATCGCCTTCACTTCCGGCAGCCAGTGGCGCGAACCCGCCAACGAGGCCCTCGCCGCCATGAAGGAGGACGGCACCTACGCCGAGATCTACAAGAAGTGGTTCGGCGAGATGCCCGACAGCCAGTAAGCACGACACACGCCAGTCTACGGGGTCGGGTGGCCGCAACGCCCGGCCCCGTTGCGTTTTTCACCCCTGAAATGCGGTCCGCCACAAGCTGGCGGACCGTAGCGGAGACTCCGACGTGGACGTCAATTTCCAGTTCGACTGGCAGGCGGCGATCGCCTCCATTCCCTACCTGCTCGACGGGATCCCCTGGACACTGCTGATCTCGTTCGGCGGCCTGGCCATCGGCTTCGTCATCGGTATCATCTTCGGTCTGCTGCGCATCAGTCCGCTGCGCGTGCTGCGCTGGCCGGCGGTGACCTACATCGAGGTCTTTCGCGGCACCCCGGTACTCGTCCAGGTGCTGTTCATCTTCTACGGCCTGCCGCAGATCATCGGCGGCCCCATCGACGCCGTCACCGCGGGCATCGCCGCCATCGCCCTGAACGCCGGGGCCTACATTTCCGAGATCGTGCGGGGCGGCGTGCAGTCGATCGAGAAGGGTCAGCGCGAGGCCGCCCTGTCGCTGGGCCTGTCGCGCCCCCAGGCCTTCCGCTACGTGATCTGGCCCCAGGCACTGCGGCGCATGATCCCGGCGCTGGGCAACCAGGGCATCGTCAGCATCAAGGACACCTCGCTGTTCTCGGTGATCGGCGTCGGCGAACTGGTCCGTCAGGGCCAGATCTACATCGCCACCACCTTCACCGCCCTCGAGGTGTATTTCATGGTCGCCATGCTCTACCTGGCGATCACCCTGAGTCTTTCCTTCGCGCTGCGCCTGCTCGAGCGTCGCGGCCTGGTCGGTCAATGAGGAGCCAAGGCGATGAACGATAAGCAACGCGCCCAAGAGGCCCTGGCGGGCCAGAATGACCCCATCGTGCGTCTCGACAAGGTCAACAAGCATTTCGGCAGTCTGCACGTGTTGCAGGACATCGACCTCGCGGTCGCCCCCGGGGAGGTGGTGGTGATCATCGGGGCCAGCGGCTCGGGCAAGTCGACGCTGATCCGTTGCGTCAATGGCCTCGAGGAGTTCCAGAGCGGCCGGATCGAGGTCGACGGCAACCAGCTTTTGCCCTACGGCAAGAGCGGCCGGTCGCTGCAGACCATCCGCACCGAGGTCGGCATGGTGTTTCAGCAGTTCAATCTGTTTCCACACCTCTCGGTACGCGACAACGTCACCCTCGCGCCTCTCAAGGTACGCAACATCAGCCGCGGCCAGGCCGTGGAAACCGCCGAACGGCTGCTCGAACGGGTGGGTATCGCCGACCAGGCCGACAAGTACCCGGGCCAGCTCTCCGGCGGTCAGCAGCAACGCGTCGCCCTGGCCCGCGCGCTGGCCATGGAACCGCGCCTGATGCTCTTCGACGAGCCGACCTCGGCGCTCGACCCGGAGATGATCGGCGAGGTCCTGGACGCCATGCGAGAGCTCGCCAACGATGGCATGACGATGATGATCGTCACCCACGAGATGGGGTTCGCCCGCGAGGTCGCCGATCGGGTGATCTTCATCCACAAGGGACGAATCGTTGAACAGGGCCCGCCCGAACGCGTCTTCGACAGTCCCGAACACGAACGCACCCAGTCCTTTCTCGCCCGCGTCCTCAAGCACTGACCCCCTGCCCCGCGTCGTTCCCGGCGCGGGGCGGCTCCCCCGCCCGCTCTTCGACCGGCTCCCGGACGTTCACACCCGCTCCCGAGGGCCTGTGGACAAGAGTTTCGTCCAATCCACCTCGAATCTTCCACAACCCCCACGGTTGTCGGCCTGAAACGTCTCGACACCCGATGTTGACGACATCACGCACAGCCCCGGTATGCAGCGGTGGATAAGCCGGGGATCGGCGGCGCTGTGGACAAGGCCCTCTTTCATCCACAGGCCCGACGCAGCCTGTCCGCATGTCGCCGACCTTTTTTGCAACGCATCGTCAACATTGCAACGAATTGAAAAGTGGGTGGAAAAACCGCTTATCCACAAAAAATGTCCACACCAGTAGTCACAACCACAACAGAACTTCTCTTTTCTTCATTACATTGTATTTATTCAGCGAGGCGCAAAACGCTCGGCTTGGCCACGGTGTGGAAAACCCCTGACGGTTACCCACAGGGACGTTATACTGTGCGGCTTGTCGCTACTTGCCTGATGAAACCGACGCGCCGCAGGCGCAAGTCGAGGTACACCGTGGATTATCCCAACCGCTTTGACGTCATCGTCATCGGCGGTGGCCATGCGGGAACGGAAGCCGCACTGGCCGCCGCCCGCATGGGCTGTCAGACCCTGTTGCTGACGCACAACATCGAGACACTGGGCCAGATGTCCTGCAATCCGGCGATTGGAGGCATCGGCAAGAGCCATCTGGTCAAGGAGATCGATGCCCTGGGTGGCGCCATGGCTCTGGCCACCGATCGCGCCGGCATCCAGTTTCGCGTCCTCAACGCCCGCAAGGGGCCGGCCGTTCGCGCCACCCGTGCCCAGGCCGACCGCGTGCGCTACAAGGCGGCGATTCGCGGTGTGCTGGAGAACCAGCCCAATCTCACGCTGTTCCAGCAGGGTGTGGATGACCTGATCGTCGAGAACGACACCGTCAAGGGCGCCGTGACCCAGACCGGGATCCGCTTTCATGCCGAGACGGTCGTGTTGTGCACAGGCACCTTCCTCGGCGGAGTTATCCACATCGGGCTGGACAACCACACCGGCGGACGGGCCGGCGATCCGCCCGCCAATGCCCTGGCCCAACGCCTGCGGGCCCTACCGTTCCGTGTCGATCGGCTCAAGACCGGTACGCCGCCGCGGCTCGATGCCAAGAGCATCGACTTCGACCGCCTCGAGGAGCAGCCCGGCGATGCGCCGTCGCCGGTGATGTCGTATCTCGGCTCGCGGGACATGCATCCGCGTCAGGTCAGTTGCCGCATCGCGCATACCAACGCGCGCACCCACGAGATCATCTTCGCCAATCTCGATCGCTCGCCGATGTACTCCGGGGTGATCGGCGGCGTGGGGCCGCGCTACTGTCCGTCGATCGAGGACAAGGTCCATCGCTTCGCCGACAAGTCGAGCCATCAGGTCTTCATCGAACCGGAAGGCCTCGACACCCACGAGCTCTACCCCAACGGTATCTCGACCTCGCTGCCGTTCGACGTGCAGCTGCAGGTGGTGCGCTCGATCGAGGGGCTGGAAAACGCCCATATCACCCGGCCCGGCTACGCCATCGAGTACGATTTCTTCGATCCCCGCGATCTGCGCCACTCGCTGGAGACCAAGTTCGTCCACAACCTGTTCTTCGCCGGACAGATCAACGGCACCACCGGCTACGAGGAAGCCGGTGCCCAGGGCCTGCTGGCCGGGATCAACGCCGCCCTGCGGGTGCGCGGCGAGGCGTCCTGGTGCCCGCGGCGCGACGAGGCCTATCTCGGCGTGCTGGTCGACGACCTGATCACCCTGGGCACCCAGGAGCCCTATCGGATGTTCACCTCGCGGGCCGAATACCGCCTGCTGCTGCGCGAGGACAACGCCGACCTGCGCCTGACCGAGACCGGGCGGCGCCTGGGGTTGATCGACGACGCGCGCTGGGCGGCATTCACGACCAAGCGCGAAGCGATCGCGCGGGAACAGTCCCGGCTGGCCGCCACCTGGATCCAGCCGCGTTCGGCGGCGGCCGAGCAGCTCAATGCCAGACTGCCCAAGCCGCTCAACCGCGAGTACAACCTGCTCGAGCTGCTCAAGCGTCCCGAGCTCGGCTATGCCGATCTCGTCGGTCTCGACGGCATCGAGTCACCGGGCGTCGACGACGAGGCGGTCGCCGAGCAGGTGCAGATCCAGGCCAAGTACCAGGGCTACATCGATCGCCAGCAGGGCGAGATCGACAAGCTCAAGCGTCACGAGGCCACCCCGCTGCCGGCGAATCTCGACTACTCGCGGGTCGAGGGGCTGTCCAACGAGATCCGCGACAAGCTCGCCGCGGCGCGCCCCGAGACCCTGGCCCAGGCCGGCCGCATCTCCGGCGTCACGCCGGCGGCGGTATCGATCCTGCTGATCCATCTCAAGAAACGGCGACTGCTCGACGATAGCCGCGCGGTGAACGCATGACGCCGGAATGCGAGCGTCGTCTCGACGCCGGCCTCGCGGCCCTGGCCATCGACGTCGAAGCCGGGGCCCGACGGCAGTTGCTGGCCCTGCTGGGCCTGTTGCACAAGTGGAACCGGGCTTATAACCTCACCGCGGTACGCGCCCCGGAAGCGATGGTCACCCGCCACCTGCTCGACAGCGCCTCGGTACTGTCGGCGGTGAGCGGGCCGCGGGTGCTCGACGTGGGCGCCGGTGCCGGCTTTCCCGGCTTGGTGCTGGCGATTCTCGCCCCGGAACTCGACGTGACACTGCTCGACAGCAACGGCAAGAAGGTTCGCTTTCAGCGCCAGGCGGTGCTCGAACTGGGGCTCGACAACGTCACGCCGGTTCAGGCGCGTGTCGAACGCTTCACCGCCGAGCCGTTCGACCAGATCCTTTCGCGGGCCTTCGCCAGCCTGGGCGATTTCGTCTCGCTGAGCGATCCGCTGCTGACCGCCGAGGGGGAATGGCTGGCGATGAAGGGGCAGGCCTGCGAGGATGAACTGGCCGGGCTGCCGGCATCTGCCCGTCTGATCGAGCGTCGTGCGCTCCACGTGCCGGGCGAGGACGCCGAGCGCCACCTGCTGCGCGTCCGCCGTACCGGCTAGTCGGGGGCGCCGAGCCGGTGTCTACATCGCAATCGGCCGGGTGGCCACCAAGCCGGGCCCGTCGGGCTCATCGTCGAGTAAGGGAGTCTCGTTCGTGACCAAGATCATCGCCCTGACCAACCAGAAGGGTGGCGTCGGCAAGACCACCACCGCGGTCAATCTGGCGGCCTGCCTGGCGGCGCTGGACCGGCGCGTGCTGCTGATCGACCTCGACCCGCAAGGACATGCCACCATGGGCAGCGGCGTCGACAAGCACGAACTCGACGGCAGCGTGCTCGACGTGCTGCTCGGCGAGAAGCCGGCCGCCGAAGTGATTCTCGACTGCCCCGAGGCCGGTTATGCGCTGCTGCCGAGCAACGGCGACCTGACCGCCGCCGAGGTCGACCTGCTCGACCGCGACGGGCGCGAGCGCTGCCTGCACGAGGCGGTCAGCGGCGTGGCCAGCGAATACGACGTGGTCCTGATCGATTGCCCGCCGTCGCTCAACATGCTCACCGTCAACGGCCTGACCGCTTCCGATGGCGTGCTGATCCCCCTGCAGTGCGAGTTCTATGCCCTGGAGGGGCTCTCGGCGCTGCTCGATACCGTCGAGCAGATCCAGGCCAGCGTGAATCCGGCGCTGCAGGTATTCGGTATCGTCCGGACCATGTTCGACAACCGCAACAGCCTGACCCGCGACGTCACCAAGCAGCTGCGCGACTATTTCGGCGACACCCTGCTCAAGGCGGTGATTCCGCGTAACGTGCGGGTCGCGGAGGCGCCCAGCCATGGCCTGCCGGTCACCAAGTACGCGCGCTTCTCGCGCGGCAGCCAGGCCCATCGGGTGCTGGCCAAGGAACTGATTCGCCGTCTGTCGCTATGACCCCGGGATCGTCTCAAGGAAAGCTCCATGACTCGTAAACGTGCCCTGGGCCGCGGCCTGGATGCCCTGATCGGTGCCAACGCCCGCCGTCGCGATCTGCTCGACGCCGATATTCAGCTCGATGCCCCCGAGACCGAGCCCGAAGCCCCCGCCGAACCGAGTGGCGAGGAGCGGCTGGTGCGTCTGCCGCTGGGCCAGCTGTCGCGCGGGCGCTACCAGCCGCGTCGCGACATCCAGCCGGAAGCCCTCGAGGAGTTGACCGACTCGATTCGCAGTCAGGGGGTGATGCAGCCGATCGTGGTGCGTCCGGTCGGCGAGGACCGCTACGAGATCATCGCCGGCGAGCGGCGCTGGCGCGCCGCCCAGCTCGCCGAACTCGACACCATTCCGGCGGTGGTGCGCGACGTCAGCGATCAGACCGCCCTGGCCTTGGCGTTGATCGAGAACATCCAGCGCGAGAACCTCAATCCCGTCGAGGAGGCGCTGGCGCTCAAGCGTCTGCTCGACGAATTCGAATTGACCCAGCAGCAGGTCGCCGATGCGGTGGGCAAGTCGCGTGCCCAGGTCGCCAACCTGCTGCGCCTGCTGGCGCTGGATCCGGAAGTCCAGACACTGCTCGAACGCGGCGATCTCGACATGGGCCATGCCCGGGCGCTGCTGGTGCTGCCCGCGGCAAAACAGCGCAAGGCCGCTCACGAAGTGGTCAACAACGATCTCACCGTTCGCCAGACCGAGGCGCTGGTCAAGAAGCTGCAGGCCGGCAAGCCCGCGACGAAGACCGCGGCCGCGCCGTCCGCCGACGTGACACGGCTCGAGACTCAGCTCGGCGACCTGCTCGGCGCCTCGGTGAAGATTCGTCACGGCCAGAGCGGCAAGGGCAAGGTGACCATTCACTACGGCAGCCTCGACGAGCTGGACGGCATCCTCGCGCACATTCGCTGAGCGGCCGTATCAATCGTTAGCCTGGTAAGCGGTTTTCTTCGACGTTCGTCGCGCTTTGGTCGTAGCCTCGCGGGACTTCGCGTGAATTCGCCGCAGGTTCGGTTGAAGGCGCCCCCCCGCTTCCCTATAATCCGCCGAGGTCCGGCGCTGGGGGCGCTCAGTGCACGATAAATCCGGTGGCTGAGGCCGCAAGACACCCGAAAATTTATGCCTGAACCACGCCCGGCCCAGATAAAACGACCCGGATTCGCGCGCCTGCTGGCCGCCCAGATGCTCGTGCTGCTGATCATGGTGGCGATCGCGGCCGGGACGGCAGGCGTGGCAGCGGCAGTATCGGCATTGCTCGGCGCCCTGATCGGCGTGGTTCCCAATGCCTACTTTGCCTGGCGCGCCTTCCGCTATCAGGGAGCGCGACACGCCAGGGACATCGTCAAGAGTTTCTATCGGGCCGAAGCCGGCAAGTTCGGTTTGACGGCGGCATTGTTCACCCTGGTGTTCATTGCAGTGCCTCCCTCAAACCCCGCTTTCTTCTTTGGCGCTTACGTGGCGACACTGGCGACGCAATGGTTGGGGCCCTGGCTGTTGCGTCGCGCGTCGTACACCTGACATCGAGGCAGTGCAATGGCAGCAGGCAACAATCTGACGCCGACGGCGTACATCCAGCACCATCTGCAGAACCTGACCTTCGGGTATCACCCCGAGCATGGCTGGGCGATGGCGCATTCCGCGCAAGAGGCTTCCGAGATGGGCTTCTGGGCGATCCACCTGGACACCATGGCCTGGTCGATCGGCCTCGGCGTGCTGTTCCTGTGGCTCTTCCGCAAGGCGGCCAAGGCGGCCACCACCGGCGTGCCCCAGGGGCTGCAGAACTTCGTCGAGATGATGGTCGAGTTCGTCGACAACTCGGTGAAGGAGACCTTCCACGGCAAGAGCAAGCTGATCGCGCCGCTGTCGCTGACGATCTTCTGCTGGATCTTCCTGATGAACCTCATGGATCTGGTGCCCGTCGACCTGCTGCCGATGCTGGCCCAGAAGATCGGCGTGCTGTTCGGCGCCGACCCGTCGCACGTCTACTTCAAGGTCGTGCCCACCACCGACGTCAATGCCACGCTGGGCATGTCGCTGTCGGTGTTTGCCCTGATCATCATCTACTCCATTCGTCACAAGGGGCTTTCAGGCTTCGTTGGGGAACTCACGCTGCATCCGTTCAATTCCTCCAACAAGCTGTTCCAGGTCATCCTGATTCCGATCAACTTCCTCCTCGAGGTGGTGACCCTGCTGGCCAAGCCGGTATCGCTCGCCCTTCGTCTGTTCGGCAACATGTATGCCGGCGAGTTGATCTTCATCCTGATCGCGATGATCGGGCTGTGGCAGTTGCCGCTGCACTTCTCCTGGGCGGTCTTCCACATCCTGATCGTCACGCTGCAGGCGTTCATCTTCATGATGCTGACGATCGTCTACCTGAGCATGGCGACCGAAGAGCATTGAACCGTTAACCCTTAACCCGCTAAACCACTTGACTGAAAACTGGAGTACACCATGGAAGCACAAGTTCTGGGCATGACCGCTATCGCCGTTTCCCTGCTGATCGGGCTGGGTGCCCTGGGTACCGCCATCGGCTTCGGCATCCTCGGCGGCAAGTTCCTGGAAGGCGCTGCCCGTCAGCCGGAAATGATCCCGCAGCTGCAGGTGAAGATGTTCATCGTCGCCGGTCTGCTCGACGCCGTGACCATGATCGGTGTGGGTATCGCGCTGTTCTTCACCTTCGCCAACCCGTTTGTGGGTTGAATCACGGTGGGTCGCAAGACCAACCGGGACTCTGACCACAAACTAGTGAAGCGAGAGGTGCTGGCGTGAATCTGAACCTTACCCTGATCGGTCAGGCCATAGCCTTCGCGGTCTTCGTCTGGTTCTGCATGAAGTATGTATGGCCTCCGGTCATGCAGGCTCTGCAGGAACGCCAGAAGAAGATCGCCGATGGCCTGGACGCTGCCAGCCGTGCCACCCGCGACCTCGAATTGGCCCAGGAGCAGGCCAGCGAGACGTTGCGCGAGAGCAAAGAACAGGCAGCCGAGATCCTAGAGCAGGCCCACAAGCGGTCCAACCAGATGATCGAGGAGGCGCGCGAGAACGCCCGCCAGGAGGGCGAACGCATGATTGCCAACGCCCGTTCCGAGATCGACCAGGAAATCAATCGCGCGAAGGAAGAGCTGCGTTCGCAGGTGTCGCGACTCGCCGTCGAAGGGGCGGAGCGTATCCTGGAGTCCTCCATCGACGAGACCAAGCATCGCGAGCTCGTCGACAAGCTCGCCGCCGAGCTCTGAGGAGGTGACCCATGGCTGAAACGTCTACCGTCGCCCGGCCCTACGCCAAGGCGGCGTTCGAGTTCGCGAACGCCCGAGGGGCGCTCGAGGCCTGGTCCGAGATGCTGACGCTGGCGGCCCGCGCGGTCGCCGACGACACGCTGCGCGAGCGCGTGCTGAACAACCCGCGGTTGTCCGGCGCCGAAAAGGCCGACGTGCTCATCGACGTCGGCGGCGATGCGCTCAGCGAGGAAGTCAAGAACTTCCTGCGGACCCTGGGGCAGAGCAACCGCCTGGCGGCGCTGCCGGCGATCGTCGAGCAGTTCGACCTGCTCAAGGCCGAGCAGGAGAAGCGCATGGACGTGACCATCGTCTCCGCCTATCCGCTCGACGCCAAGCAGGAAGACACGCTCGCCAGCGCCCTGGCCAAGCGTCTGAACCGCGAAATCTCCATTACCACTCAGGTGGATAGCGCCTTGCTGGGCGGCGTCATCCTGCGTGCCGGCGACACCGTCATCGACGGGTCGGTACGCGGTCGACTGGCGCGCCTGCGCGAGACACTTTCCGTCTGAGCTTGAGGGACATGGCATGCAGCAACTGAATCCTTCCGAGATCAGCGACATCATCAAGCAGCGTATCGAGAAGCTGGATGTCGCCTCCGAAGCCCGCAACGAGGGCACCATCGTCAGCGTGTCCGACGGCATCGTGAAGATTCACGGGCTGGCGGACGCGATGTTCGGTGAAATGATCGAATTCCCCGGCAGCGTCTTCGGCATGGTGCTCAACCTCGAGCGCGACAACGTCGGCGCCGTGGTGCTGGGCGACTACCAGATGCTCGAAGAGGGCATGACCGCGCAGTGCACCGGTCGTATCCTCGAGGTGCCGGTGGGCCCCGAGCTGGTCGGCCGTGTGGTCGACGCGCTGGGCAATCCCATCGACGGCAAGGGCGACCTCGACGCCAAGCAGACCGACGCGGTCGAGAAGGTCGCTCCGGGCGTCATCACCCGCCAGGGCGTCGACCAGCCGATCCAGACCGGTCTCAAGTCGATCGACGCCATGGTGCCGATCGGTCGCGGCCAGCGCGAGCTGATCATCGGCGACCGTCAGATCGGCAAGTCCGCCATCGCCGTGGACACCATCATCAACCAGAAGGGCAAGGGCGTAACCTGTATCTACGTCGCGGTGGGTCAGAAACAGTCGACCATCGCCAGCGTGGTGCGCAAGCTCGAGGAGCACGACGCGATGGAGCACACCATCGTCGTCGCCGCCGGCGCCGCCGATCCGGCCGCCATGCAGTTCCTCGCGCCCTATGCCGGCTGCTCGATGGGCGAGTACTTCCGCGACCGCGGCCAGGACGCCCTGATCGTCTACGACGACCTCACCAAGCAGGCCTGGGCGTATCGCCAGATCTCGCTGCTGCTGCGTCGTCCGCCGGGCCGCGAAGCCTATCCGGGTGACGTCTTCTACCTGCACTCGCGTCTGCTCGAGCGTGCCGCGCGCGTCAACGCCGACTACGTCGAGAAGTTCACCGACGGCGAGGTCAAGGGCCAGACCGGCTCGCTGACCGCGCTGCCGATCATCGAGACCCAGGGCGGCGACGTCTCGGCGTTCGTGCCGACCAACGTGATCTCGATCACCGACGGTCAGATCTTCCTCGAGACCGGGCTGTTCAACTCGGGCATCCGTCCGGCGATCAACGCCGGTCTCTCGGTGTCCCGTGTGGGCGGCAGCGCGCAGACCAAGATCATCAAGAAGCTGGGTGGCGGCGTGCGTCTGGCGCTGGCCCAGTATCGCGAACTGGCGGCGTTCTCGCAGTTCGCCTCGGATCTCGACGAAGCGACCCGCAAGCAGCTCGAGCACGGTCAGCGCGTCACCGAGCTGATGAAGCAGAAGCAGTACACGCCGCTGTCCATCGCCGAGATGGCGCTGTCGCTGTTCGCCGCCAACGAGGGCTTCCTCGAGGACGTGCCGGTGGACAAGGTGCTGGCTTTCGAAGACGCGCTGCACCACTACATGAAGGACGAGCACGGCGATCTTCTCGACAAGATCAACGAGTCCGGCGACTACAGCGACGAGATCAAGTCGGGTCTCAAGGCCGGCGTCGAGCAATTCAAGGCCACTCAGACCTGGTGATCCGTCGGGCCCGGCGGCGCCGGGCCCGTGATTTCCCTGAGAGGCCACGAATAAGGTAGATCGCTATGGCAGCCGCAAAAGAGATCAAGACTCAGATCGGCAGTATCAAGAATACGCAGAAGATCACCAGCGCCATGGAAATGGTCGCTGCGTCGAAGATGCGTAAGGCGCAGGAGCGGATGCAGGCCAGTCATCCGTATGCCGAGCAGATCCGCAAGGTCGTCGGGCATATCGCCAAGGCCAATCCCGAGTACCGGCATCCGTACACCCTCGATCGCGAGGTCAAGCGGGTCGGCTACATCGTCGTGTCCAGCGACCGTGGCCTGGCCGGCGGCCTGAACGTCAACCTGTTCAAGGCCGTGGTCAAGGACGCCAAGGCGTGGCGCGACAAGGGCGTCGAGACCGACTTCGTCGCCATCGGCAGCAAGGCCGGCGCGTTCTTCCGCAAGTACGGCGGCAACCTGCTTGCCGCCAAGAGCGGGCTCGGCGAGGCCCCCGAGGCCAAGGATCTGATCGGTAGCGTCAAGGTCATGCTCGACGCCTTCGACGAGGGCACGCTGGATCGGCTCTACGTGGTGTACAACGAATTCGTCAACACCATGAGCCAGAAGCCGATCGTGCGTCAGCTGGTGCCGCTGAGCACCGACCTCGACGAGGGGGCCGACGGCGAACAAACCCGTCCCGACAGCTGGGACTACCTGTATGAGCCGGACGCCAAGGACCTGCTCGACAAGCTGCTCAAGCGCTATGTCGAGTCCCAGGTCTATCAGGCGGTGGTCGAGAATGCAGCCTGCGAACAGGCGGCGCGCATGATCGCGATGAAGAACGCGACCGACAACGCCGGCGACCTGATCGACGAATTGCAACTGGTGTACAACAAGGCCCGCCAGGCGGCCATCACCCAGGAAATTTCCGAGATCGTGAGTGGCGCCGCCGCGGTGTGACGCGCCGGTGAGACGCAGCAGGTTTCATTTGCAGGTTTAAGAGGAACCAAGATGAGCGGACGTATCGTACAAATCATCGGCGCGGTGATTGACGTAGAGTTTCCGCGGGACGACGTGCCCAAGGTCTACGACGCGCTGAAGGTCTCGGATTCCGGGACCGTTCTCGAGGTCCAGCAGCAGTTGGGCGACGGCGTGGTGCGAGCCATCGCCATGGGCTCCACCGAAGGGCTCAAGCGTGGCCTGTCGGTCGACAACACCCAGGCGGCGATTTCCGTGCCGGTGGGCAAGGCCACCCTCGGTCGCATCATGAACGTCCTCGGCGAGCCGATCGACGAGGCCGGCGAGATCGGCGAGGACGAGCGCATGCCGATCCACCGCACGCCGCCGACCTACGCCGATCAGGCGGCCTCCAGCGAGCTGCTGGAGACCGGCATCAAGGTCATCGACCTGGTCTGCCCGTTCGCCAAGGGCGGCAAGGTCGGCCTGTTCGGCGGCGCCGGCGTGGGCAAGACCGTCAACATGATGGAGCTGATCCGCAACATCGCCACCGAGCACAGCGGGTATTCGGTGTTCGCCGGGGTCGGTGAGCGGACCCGCGAGGGCAACGACTTCTACTACGAAATGCAGGAGTCCAACGTCCTCGACAAGGTCTCGCTGGTCTACGGCCAGATGAACGAGCCGCCGGGCAACCGCCTGCGCGTGGCGCTGACCGGCCTGACCATCGCCGAGAAGTTCCGCGACGAAGGCCGCGACGTGCTGCTGTTCGTCGACAACATCTACCGCTACACCCTGGCGGGGACCGAGGTCTCGGCACTGCTGGGTCGCATGCCGTCGGCGGTGGGTTACCAGCCGACGCTGGCCGAGGAGATGGGCGTGCTTCAGGAGCGCATCACCTCGACCAAGACCGGCTCGATCACCTCCGTGCAGGCCGTCTACGTGCCCGCGGACGACCTGACCGACCCGTCGCCGGCGACCACCTTCGCCCACCTGGACGCCACCGTGGTACTGGCGCGTTCGATCGCCGAGCTGGGTATCTACCCGGCGATCGATCCGCTCGATTCCACCTCGCGTCAGCTCGATCCGCTGGTGGTCGGCGATGAGCACTACGACACCGCGCGCGGCGTGCAGAACGTGCTGCAGCGCTACAAGGAGCTCAAGGACATCATCGCCATCCTGGGGATGGACGAGCTGTCCGACGAGGACAAGCTGTCGGTCAATCGGGCGCGCAAGATCCAGCGCTTCCTGTCGCAGCCGTTCTTCGTCGCCGAGGTCTTCACCGGGGCGCCCGGCAAGTACGTGTCGCTGAAGGACACCATCCGTGGTTTCCAGGGCATTCTCAACGGCGACTACGACGAGCTGCCGGAGCAGGCTTTCTACATGGTCGGCACCATCGACGAGGCCGTCGAGAAAGCCAACAAGATGAAGTGAAGCCCCTCACCGAGAGGACCTAAGGTATGGCGAACAGCTTCCAATGCGAGATCGTCAGCGCCGAGCAGTCGATCTTCTCCGGCGAGATCAGCCAGCTGGTGGCGGCCGGGACGATGGGCGACCTGGGCATCATGGCCGGTCACGCGCCGCTGTTGACCGAGCTCAAGCCGGGCCCGCTGCGTGTGCTGGGCGAGGACGGCGACGAGCAGATCTACTACGTCGACGGCGGCTTCCTCGAGGTCCAGCCGAACCTGGTATCGGTGCTTGCCGATAGCGCGGTGCGGGCTCGCGATCTCGACGAGGCCGAGGCGGAAGCGGCGCGCAAGGAGGCCAAGCACGAGCTCGACGAGCAGAAGTCGGACCTGGACTACTCCCGGGCCGCGGCGGAGCTCGCCGAGGCAGTGGCCAAGCTGCGCACCCTGGATCAGCTGCGGCGCAAGAGCGGGTCGCGCTGAGACCGACCGTGTGCACGATCGACGCCCCGTGGAGTCCCGCTCCACGGGGCGTTTTTTTGGGTGCGCCAGGCATGGCGCGCGGCGCCTGACCGGCACAGTTCCCGGGAGGGACGAGCGCGGGCCGAGTCGCCACGCCAGTGGTGCTTGGCCGCGGCTGTCCTTACACTGAGCGGGTTTCAGGCACGATGGACGAGGAACGGCAATGACGCTCGATGTGGTGATCCTGGCCGCCGGCCAGGGAACGCGGATGCGCTCGCGGCGCCCCAAGGTATTGCATGAACTGGCGGGCCGGCCGATGGTGCGTCACGTGCTCGATACCGCCGGTGAGCTGGATACCCGGCGGCTGCACGTGGTCATCGGCCATGGCGGCGATCAGGTGCGCGAAGCGCTCGGCGACACGCCGGCCGACTTCGTCGTCCAGGCCGAGCAGAAGGGCACCGGGCATGCCGTGGCGCAGGCGCTGGACGCGCTCGGCGACGGCAAGGTGCTGATCCTCTACGGCGACGTGCCGCTGATCCGGCGCGAGACGCTGGCCGCGCTGCTGGACCGGGTCGACGAGCGGCGGATGGCCCTGTTGACCGTGACCCTGGAGAATCCCGCCGGTTACGGGCGCATCAAGCGCGACGAGCGGGGCCACGCGGTGGCCATCGTCGAGCACAAGGACGCCACGCCGGCCGAGCGTCGCGTGCAGGAGTGCAACACCGGCATCATGGCGATGACCGCCGCTCAACTGCGTCGCTGGTTGCCGCGGCTCTCGGCCGACAACGCCCAGGGCGAGTACTACCTCACCGACGTGATCGCCATGGCCGCCGGGGAGGGCATCGAGATCGCCACCGCCCAGCCCGGCGATCCCGTCGAGGTCGAAGGGGTCAACGACCGTGTCCAGTTGGCGCGTCTCGAACGTATCGTCCAGCGTGACGCCGCCGAGCGCCTGATGCGCAGCGGGGCGACGCTGGCCGACCCCGGGCGGCTCGAGGTGCGCGGCCGTGTCGACTGCGGACGCGACGTGTTCATCGACGTGGGCTGCGTGTTCGAGGGTAACGTCGAGCTCGCCGACGGCGTGCACGTCGGCCCCTACTGCGTGATCCGCGATGCCCGGCTGGGGCCGGACAGCACGATCCAGGCGCACAGTGTCATCGAGGGGGCGACCCTCGACGGCGGCAGCCAGGTGGGGCCCTTCGCCCGCCTGCGGCCCGGGACGCATCTGGCGCGGGGCGCGAGGATCGGCAACTTCGTCGAGACCAAGAACGCCGAGGTCGGCGAGGGGGCCAAGATCAACCACCTGAGCTACGTCGGCGACGCGCGCCTGGGCCGCGACGTCAACATCGGTGCCGGCACCATCACCTGCAACTACGATGGTGCCAACAAGCACCATACCGAGATCGGCGATCGGGCCTTCATCGGTTCCAACACCGCGCTGGTCGCGCCGGTCAGCGTCGGCGAGGGGGCGACCGTGGGGGCCGGCTCGACGATCAGCAAGGACGTCGAGGCCGGCTCGCTGGCCGTGGCACGCAGCCGCCAGACCTCGCTCGGCGGCTGGCAGCGTCCGACCAAGCGCTCCTCCTGACGCCGCCCAACGGGACTACGCCGGGCGCGATGAGCGCTCTCATGCCCCTCGCCGGGTGGCGAGTGACCCCGCCACCCGGCGTACGCTGAAATTCTTCCTCGCCGGCCCCCTGCGGCTTGACGGGCGCTGGCGCATCGCGTTTGATGGGCCTATATTCTTTCGAATCGAAAGATATTGCTTTCGCAACGAACGCTGAAATGAGCAAACGCGATACCGCCCAACGCCGTCACGCCATCCTGGCCCACGTCAACGCCCACGGCGAGACCAGCGTCGATAGCCTGGCGCGCCGCTTCGCCACCTCCGAAGTCACGGTGCGCAAGGATCTCGCCACCCTGGAGAAGAGCGGGTTGCTGCTGCGCCGTTTCGGCGGTGCCGTGCCGCTGCCCCAGGAGATGCTCGCCGAGGGCAACGCGCCGCCCTCGGCGGCCAAGCGGGCGATCGCCCGCGCCGCCGGCGAACGGATCCGTGCGCATAACCGCATCATCATCGACAGCGGCACCACCACCTCGGCGATGATTCCCGAACTCGGCGGTCGCGAAGGGCTGGTGGTGATGACCAATGCCCTGTCGGTGGCCTGCGCGCTGCGCGAACTGGAGCCGGAGCCGGCGATCCTGATGACCGGCGGTACCTGGGACCCGCATTCGGAGTCGTTCCAGGGCCAGGTCGCCGAGCAGGTATTGCGCTTCTACGACTTCGATCAACTGTTCATCGGTGCCGACGGCATCGATCTCGACCGTGGCACCACCACCTACAATGAGCTGCTCGGCCTGTCGCGGGTCATGGCCGAGGTGGCGCGCGAGGTGGTGGTGCTGGTGGAATCCGACAAGCTCGGCCGCCGGATTCCCAATCTGGAACTGCCCTGGGCACGCATCCAGACCCTGATCACCGACATGGGCATGGACGACACGACCTGCTCGCGCATCGAGGCGCACGGTGTCAGGGTGGTTCGCGTCGCCGTGGACGACTGAGAGACAAGGAGCCCCAACATGTGTGGAATCGTCGGTGCCGTTGCCGAGCGCAACGTTCAGGGAATCCTCCTCGAGGGGCTGCGCCGCCTCGAATACCGTGGCTACGACTCGGCGGGGATGGCGGTACTCTCCGACGACGCCCGGCTCAACCGCCGGCGCGCGGTGGGCAAGGTCGCGGCGCTCGAGGCCAGCCTCGACGCCGGGCCGCTCGAGGGGCGGGTGGGCATCGCTCACACCCGCTGGGCAACCCATGGCCGGCCCACCGAACAGAACGCCCATCCCCATCAGTCGGGCGAGAGCCTGGCGGTGGTCCACAACGGCATCATCGAGAACCACGAGACGCTCAAGGCGGAACTCGAGAGCCAGGGCTACGTGTTCACCTCGCAGACCGATACCGAAGTGATTGCCCACCTGCTGGCGCGGGAATTCAATCGCACCCAGGACCTGCTCGAGGCCGTCCGCCAGGCGGTCACCCTGCTCGACGGCGCCTACGCGCTGGCGGTCACGCATCGCAGCCAGCCGTCGCTCATCGTTGGCGCGCGCAAGGGCAGCCCGCTGGTGGTCGGCGTGGGCATCGGCGAGAGTTTCCTGGCTTCCGACCCCCTGGCGCTGCTGCCGGTCACCGACCGCTTCATCTATCTGCAGGAGGGCGACGTGGTGCGCATCGCCCGGGGCGAGCCGGTGGCGGTCTTCGATGCCGCCGGCGAATGCCAGGAGCGCAGCGTGCACACCTACGAACACGGCGACGGCGCGGCCACCAAGGACGGCTATAGGCACTTCATGCTCAAGGAGATCCACGAGCAGCCCCAGGTCGTCGCCGCCGCGCTGGAGGGTCGGCTCAGCGAACGCCGGGCGCTGATCGAGAGTTTCGGCAGCGAGGCCGAGGCGATCTTCTCGCAGGTGCGTCAGGTACATATCGTCGCCTGCGGGACCAGCTACCATGCCGGGCTGGTGGCCCGCTACTGGCTGGAGAAGTATGCCGGCATTCCCGCCCAGGTCGAGGTCGCCTCGGAATACCGCTACCGCCGGGTGGTGGTGCCCGACGGCACGCTGTTCGTGACCCTGTCGCAGTCCGGCGAGACCGCCGATACCCTGGCTGCGCTGCGCTTCGCCCGCGAGCGCGGTTACGTGGGCAGCCTGGCGATCTGCAACGTGCCCGGCAGCTCGCTGGTGCGCGAGTCCGACCTGACGTTGATGACCCAGGCCGGCCCCGAGATCGGCGTGGCCTCCACCAAGGCCTTCACCAGCCAACTGGTGGCGCTGATGCTGCTGACGCTCTCGCTGGGACGTCTCAACGGCATGGACGAATCGCGCCAGGCGGAGATCGTCCAGGCGCTGCGCACCCTGCCCGGTGCGATCACCCAGGTGCTGGGGCTGGACGGCGCCATCGAGACGCTGTCGATGGCCTTCGCCGAAAAGCACCACGCGCTGTTCCTGGGCCGCGGGTCGCACTTCCCGATCGCCCTGGAGGGCGCGCTCAAGCTCAAGGAGATCTCCTACATCCACGCCGAGGCTTACCCGGCGGGCGAGCTCAAGCACGGCCCGCTGGCGCTGGTCGACAGCGAGATGCCGGTGATCTCGGTGGCGCCCAACGACGAACTGCTCGAGAAGCTCAAGTCCAACCTTCAGGAGGTTCGTGCCCGCGGCGGCGAACTGTTCGTGTTCGCCGACGAGAGCGTGCGCCTTGAAGAGGCCGAGGGCGTGCACGTGTTGCGCCTGCCACACGTCGACGAGGCGTTGGCGCCGATCCTCTACACCCTGCCGTTGCAGCTGCTCTCCTATCACGCCGCCGTGCTCAAGGGCACCGATGTCGACCAGCCGCGCAACCTGGCCAAGAGCGTGACGGTGGAGTAGCGATTTCCCGGCGGCAGCCAACGCCCGGCCTTGAGGGGGAGGGTTCAGCTCACCGCCACCACTACGCTCTCCAGCGACTCGCGCGGGATATCGCGGGTGATGAACACCAGCCGCGAGCGGTGGTCTTCATCGGGCCAGGCGTCGAGCTCCACCGGCGGGTGGAAGATGTGCTGTACACCGTGGATCACGGTGGGGCGCTCGCGCCCGGCCAGGTTGAGAACGCCCTTGATGCGCAGCATGTTCTCGCCCATCAGTGCCGCCATCAGCTCGAGCCAGGCCTCGAAGCGGCCGAGGTCGATCGGTGCCTCCAGGGTGAAGCAGTGGGCGCGTATGCGGTCGTCGTGGCGGTTGGGGTCGCGCGTGGGATCGGGTGCATCACCGTCCATCGGGGTGAGCAGCGGCCCGGCACCCGCGGGGCCGGTACTGAAGGCCATTGCGGCCAGACTCGGCGGTTGGGCGTAGGCGTCGATCCAGCGGGCGAGATCGGGTCGGGTGCCGTCGTCCCCCATCAGCCCCAGCCCGGTCAAGGCGCTGGCCTCGATCTCGCCCTGGACCACCTGGCGCTGGCCGGCCCCCGGGTTGATCTCGGCCAGGCGCCGGGCGAGTGCCGCCAGCGCCTCTGAGGATGCCAGGTCGGCCTTGGTCAGCAGCAGGCGGTCGGCCACGGCGGCCTGCTTGAGCGCTTCCGCGTGCTGGTCGAGGGTGGCGCCACCGTGGACGGCATCGATGGTGGTGACGATGCCATCGAGCCGGTACTGGCGGACCAGCCTGGGCTCGGTCATCAGCGTGTGCAGGATCGGCGCCGGGTCGGCCAGGCCGGTGGTCTCGATCACCACGCGGTCGAACTGGCGCCGCCCTTCCCGTGCATAGCGCCAGGGCGCATCGCGCAGCGTCCGGGCGAGATCGCCACGGATGGTGCAGCACAGGCAGCCACTGTCCAGCGCCACCACCTCGGTCTCGTCGGTGGCGCTGAACAGGCGATGATCGAGCCCGATCTCGCCGAACTCGTTGATGATCACCAGGGTGCGGTCCATGGCGGGCTGGCGCACCAGACGATTGAGCAGGGTGGTCTTGCCGCTGCCGAGAAAGCCGGTCAACAGGGTGACGGAGATGGGTGTCGTCGCGGTCTTGGGCATGGCGGTCGGGCCAGAGGGTGGATGCATGTCGTCGATGCGAAACTTTGTGTCGGGAGATCATAGTATATCATTATTGTTATGTTATAACATAACAATAATGTGTCATGTCGGCCTCGCCACGCCGCTGGTGTATCGGCCCGTCGCGATGACACCCACGGGGTCGATATGACGTTGCCTCACCCCCTACATCACCCACAACATGACGCACGATCAGCTCAATACGGCGTTCGATCTGCTCCATCGCGGTGAGGCGATCCGCTCGGTGATCCACTACCAGCCGCAGGAGACGATGACCGGGGATCTACCCGGGGTGACCCTCGGCGACAGCAAGAAGACCCCCGAGCCCGCCTGATCGCGAGCGCCTGCGCTCAGGTCTAGATCGCAACGACGCCCGGCTCATTGGAGTCGGGCGTTGGCGTGAGAGCGGCCTGTGGTGATGCCACTATTTTTCTGATTCTTTCTTTTTGATTCTGGAGCCCGATCTTGACCTGCTGACGCCGGGCGATATCCCCGCAGCAGATGGCACACCAGGATCGCCACAACTGCCAGCAGGCCAGCGTCGAGGTTGATGGCCAACGGCAGGCGCTGACCCTGACCGAGCCCTCGCGCTCGCGCCAGAGCGGCGGCACCCGCTTCGTGTTGCGCTGGCCGCTGCAGCTGATACGGCAAGCTCGAGGCATACCGGGTATTGGGTCATAGCCGCATGCCGACACCGATGCGATTGAGGGCGTTCATCAGGGCAATGGCGAACGTCAGGTCGGAAACCTCCGTCTCGCTGAAATGGGCCAGCAACGGCGTATAGGTCTCGTCGGGCGCGGCGGTTTCGTCCACTCGGGTCAAGGCGTCGGCCCAGGCCAGGGCGGCGCGCTCGCGGCTCGTGAAATGCCGGCTGGCCCGCCAGCCGGCAATGCTGTCGATCTTGCCGTTATCGATTCCCTGCTCGCGTAGCCGGGCGGCATGCATCTGGGTACAGAAGGCGCAGCCGTTGAGCTGGGAAACCCGCAGGTTGATGAGTTCGAGTGTGGCCGCATCCAGGGGGCCATTCTCGAGTGCCGTCTTGGCGCCCAGGAAGTGTCGGTAGGTGTCGGCCGACAGGGTCGAATAGGGCAGGCGCAGTGTTTCCATGGTGGGATTCTCTTGGGTCGGGGACCCCTCGGGGGCCGGGGAAGCGGTGAGCGTCGCGGCGATCTGCAGCGGGGAGGACGCCATGTCGAACGCCTCGTTTCGGGACATCCAACATAGCGGGGGTATGGCATAGTCAATAGGGCCAAGATTCACTGAATTGACTGGGACATCACCATGTCGAATCGTCATCTGGAACCCGATCGTCGCCAGAACGTGCCGCTCTATCGCCAGCTCTACCAGCGGTTTCGCGAGTCGATCGCCACCGGGCGATTGCGGCCCGATGACCGTGTGCCCTCCGTGCGTAGCCTGGCCAGCGAACTCAATCTGTCACGCGGCACGGTGGAGCTGGCTTACCAGCTCCTCGTCAGTGAGGGGTATTTCCTGTCGCGCGGCGCGGCGGGCACCTTCGTCTCGCCGGCGCTGGCGATGGGGCGAACCGCGGATCTCGTCGAGCGACGGGACGTCGCGATATCGACACCGGGCGGCGAACCTCGGTCTCCCTTGCCGTTTCAACTGGGCCTGCCGGCGCTGGATGCGTTTCCCGGCAAGCTCTGGTCACGGTTGACGACACGTCGGTTGAGACGCCGAAACGCCGCGCAACTCGGTTATCCCGATCCCCGGGGGATGAGGGCGTTGCGCGAGGCACTGGCGACCTATCTCGGCGTGTCGCGGGGCATCGATTGCCATGCGCACCAGATCATCATCACCGCCGGCTATCGGGATGCCCTGAGTGTGATCTGTCGGACGCTGCTGAGACCCGGTGATCGAGGCTGGTTCGAAGAGCCAGGTTACTTCATGGCCCGGGACATGTTGCAGGCCGCCGGCATGTCGCTCGTCCCGATCGACGTGGATGCCGAAGGGCTGGACGTCGCCGCGGGGCGACGCCGAGCCGAGGATGCCCGATTCGCGGTGGTCACGCCGTCCCATCAAAGCCCGATGGGCGTGACACTGACGCTGCCACGTCGCTTGGCGCTGCTCGAGTGGGCCGCGGACAATCAGGCCTGGATCATCGAGGACGACTACGACAGCGAGTTCCGTTACCGTGGCCGACCGTTGCCGGCATTGAAGAGTCTCGATCGGCGAGGTCGCGTGCTCTACACGGGGACGTTCAGCAAGGCGCTCTTCCCCGATCTGCGATTGGCCTATCTGGTGGTACCGGAAGCGGAGGTCGAGCGTTTTTGCCATACCCTGGTCGCTTTCGGACATGGCTGTCCCGAACTGCCCCAGGCGGTGGTTGCCGATTTCATGAGCGAGGGGCATTTTTCTCGCCATCTGAAACGCATGCGTGCGTTGTACGCCGAGCGTCGCGACTGCCTCAGGCGAGCCCTCGAGACGCGGCTTGCCGCTCGCCTGCGTGTCGACCTGCCGGCGGGCGGCATGCAACTGCTGGCTCGCCTGATCGACGATGATGACGATGTGCGCCTGGCGGCACGGGCGCAACGACGAGGCCTGGCGGTCAAGGCACTGTCGGATTGGTATCTGGGGCAGGAAACGAGCTCGGGGTTGTTGCTGGGATTCACGAACGTCCAGGACGCCGACGAGGCCGAGCGACTCGTCGGGCGGTTGCAGGGCGTCTGGAGAGGGTGACAGGAAACCTTGCCGGGCGCGCTTGAGCACCGAGGACGACGGGTTCGGACGCTCTGCTATTCTGGGATGGCACTGACAAGGAGTGAATCGATGGTCAATGGGGTGAGAAGTCTGTTGGGACGCAGTTGGTGGATTCTGATGGTCTACGGGGTCATCGCCATCGTTTTCGGGGTGATCGCCGTCTTCCAGCCGCTCACCGCGATCGCCGCGCTGACCTGGATCATGGGGATCATGGCGCTCGCCGAAGGCATCACCAGCCTGTTTACCCTGGCGACCGGCTCGGGCGGCTTCGCTCGGGGCTGGCTGGTGTTCTACGGGGTGATCTCGGTGCTGTTCGGGTTGATCGCCGTGTTCGACCCGCTCTCGGCGGCCAGCGCACTGCTGGTGCTGCTGGGACTCTGGCTGATCGTCGCCGGCGTGCATCGCCTGTTGCTGGGGCTGCGGGTGCGCCGCCACGTGCCCGGCGAGGGCTGGACCGTGCTGAGCGGCGTGCTGGCGCTGATCCTGGGCGTCATCTTCGTGGTCAGCCCGCTCAGCGGCCTGGCGGTCACCGCCATCTGGATCGGCGTCATCGCGCTGCTCTACGGGGTCGTGCAGGTGATGGCGGCGCTGCGCCTGCGCCGACTGCTGTAGCCGCCGAGGCGAACTTTCGGGCAGGCCCACGGCCTATACAGGGATGACAAACGCACGATCAAGGGAAATGCTGAATAAATCGGCGAGCGGGATGAAGCGCGAGGCGCATGGAACGTAGAAAACGAGACATAACATGAAGTTAGGCGAGTTTTCGAGTACCACGCAACGAAGCGATTCGCTCGCGCAGGCATTTATGCAGCGTTTCCCAAGGAGAGCAATCATGTCACGTCAATGGATGGTATCCGGCATCGTCGTCGCCTCGGCGACGCTGGGGCTGCTGGCCTGTGCCGACGCCCTGGCCGCGCAGGACGGGGAGGCGGGCTCGAAGGGGCTGGTCGAACAGTGCCACGAGCAGGCGCTGAAGGGGCCGGCCGGGGATCGGCTCGAGGGCATGCCGCTGGAGGAGTCGACCAATGCACCCGGTTACGAGCCGGGCCAGCCCTACACTCTGCGCATCAACCTGCACGGTCACGGCAACGTCTACTACAACGTGACCTGTGGCGTCGACGCCCAAGGCAACGTGACCTTCGAGAGCGTCGACGAGTCCGGCCAGCCGCACGTGTGAACGCCGCGGGTGAGTCAGCGGCCCCGCGGCATCAACACCCACAACTGGCCGGGCTGCTTGGTGCGACCGGCCAGTTCACCGGCCTGATCCCCCTGCCCCCAGAACAGGTCCGCGCGCACCGCGCCCTTGATCGCGCTGCCGGTATCCTGGGCGACCATCAGTCGCTGCATCGGCTCGTTGGACAGCGGCCGGGTGGTGGCCATGAAGACCGGTGCCCCCAGCGGAATGTGCGAGGGATCCACGGCGAGACTGCGCCGTGAGGTGAGCGGGACGCCGAGGGCGCCGACCGGGCCGTCGCCCCGGGTGGTGGCGTCGTCGCCGTCACGGATCTGGAAGAACACCACCCGGGGATTGACGTCGAGCGCGCTGTCCACCTGCCCGGGATGGCGTCGTGCCCAGGCGCGGATGCCCGGCAGGGTCGCCTGACCCGGCGTGATCTCGCCGCTGTCGATCAGTGCCCGGGCAAAGGAGCGGAACGGCTGGTTGTTGGTGCCGGCGAAGCCGACGCGCAGCGTGCCGCCTTCGGCGAGTTCGATCCGCCCCGATCCCTGGATCTGCAGATAGGCCGCCTCGATGGGATCGGTGACCCACACCAGCTCGTGGCCGTCGAGCACGCCGCTGCGGCGCAACTGGGCACGTCCGGGCCGCGTCGCCCCGGGGGAACCCTGCCAGGCCGGCGGCAGGCGATAGATCGGCACCTGATACTCGCCGTGGCGGGTCAGCGAACCGTGCAGTACCGGCTCGTAGTAGCCGGTGATCAAGCCGGTGGTGGTCCCGTCGTCGTTGACCATCAGGTAGGGATTGAAGCGGTTCTCGAAGAAGTGGCGGATGGCGGCGCTGTCCAGCGGATCGACCCGGTCGGCATCTCGGCACACCGCGGCCCAGCCATCGCGCCGGGCGAGCCGGGTGCAACTGTCGCGGAAGGCGCCCCAGGCCGCCACGGCGTTCTCCTGTGACCAGCCCGGCAGGTCCCGCCAGCCCATCGGATGCATCTTGCGGGTCAGTTGTTGTTCCACCGGCGATGCCGGCTCCGGGGCGGGGCGCTGACTGCTGCACGCGGCGAGCAGCAGCAGCACGATCAGGCCGGCCCAGTACCGGCCGCTGGGGGGCAACCATCGTCCATGACGACGCGGGCTGTCGACGATCACGCAAGGCACCTCGTTTTCCGTTCCTTGAAGGCGCCGTCGTGGCGGCGCTGGCTCGATTATAGGCAAGCGCCGCTCCTCATGGCAGCGCTCGCGGCGCGCTGCGGTCGAATCCGGGCAGCGGACGCGGAGAAGCGCGTGGCGTATCATGACCGCCTGATCCGCCTAAGGAAATGCTGAATAAATCGACGAGCGAGATGAAGCGCGAGGCGCATGGAACGCAGAAAACGAGACATAACATGAAGTTAGGCGAGTTTTCGAGTACCACGCAACGAAGCGATTCGCTCGCGCAGGCATTTATGCAGTGTTTCCCTAACGGGAGCGCCATGTCGACCTCAACCGCCGCCCCCCAGCCTCGTGCGCCGTCGCTCTACCTGGGCCTGCCGATGTGGGCCAATGGCGACTGGCGTGGTGGTCTCTACCCGCGTCACGCCACATCGGAGGACTTCCTCGGCGACTATGCCCGGGTGTTCTCCTGCGTCGAGGGCAACACCACTTTCTACAGCGGCGCGCCGCGCGAGGCAACGGTGGCCAACTGGGTCCGGCAGACGCCGGAGAACTTCCGCTTCTGCTTCAAGCTGCCGGCGCGGCTCACCCACGAGCAGCGCCTGGCGGGCGTCGATGCCGAGCTCGACGACTTCCTGACGCGCCTGGCGCCGCTCGGCCCCCGATTGGGGCCGGTGATGATCCAGTTGCCACGGGACTTCGGCGAGGACGAATTGCCGCGACTGGAAGGTGTTCTCGGCCGCTGGCCCAGTGACATTCCCTGCAGTGTCGAGGTCCGGGCCAGTGAATTTTTCCACAAGGGAAGGGCAGAACAGCAACTCAACCGGTTGTTGATAACTCATGGCGTCGATCGGGTGATGCTCGACGTGCGCCCGCTGTTCGCGACCCCGGCCGGCGACGATCGCCGCCTGCAAAAGGCCCAGGCCGAGAAACCCAGACGCCCGCTACACGTGCTCTCCACGGCAGATAGGCCGATCGTGCGCTTCATCGGGCATCTCGACGAGGCGCTCAACAACGAACGCTTCACGCCGTGGATCGAGCGGCTCACGTTGTGGATAAAACAGGGGAAAACCCCTTTCCTGTTTGTGCATACCCCGGACAATCGTCAGGCACCGCAGCTTGCGCGAAGGCTCCACGAGCGGCTTGCCATGGGCGATTTGCCGGCCTTCCCCGGCGAGCGCCAGGCCGCGCTGTTCTGAGTGCGGTGGAGCACCAGCTAGCGACGCCATGGCGCCTGGTCAATCCACCCCGGCAGGCTGGCCAACGGCGGCGCTATCGGATAGTTTTGTCGGTCATTTTCGTCATCATGGCGTTTCTTGCTGGCAGCAGCGGCCGATACCACCGATGGCGCCTGCTGTCCGGCAATACCCGGCAGGGCCGGCGATGCCGCGTCTCACCCGATGCGACGTCGTCGGTCCGCCTCGGCGGCAGTGATCCTGCTGGCGTTTCAAGGATCCTGCCATGCCCCTGGTCTGCGTCGTGCGACCCACGGCGCGCGGGACGTGGCCCAACAAGGACAAGCCGTCATCGCATCCGATCGATCGATGACGACACGTACACTCAGGGTGAATTATGTCAAAACAACTTCATGCGCACTGGTCGTCCCGGCTGGCCTTCGTCCTGGCGGCGACGGGCTCGGCGGTCGGCCTCGGCAACATCTGGAAATTTCCCTACATGGTGGGCCAGAGCGGTGGCGCGGCCTTCGTGCTCGTCTATCTGGTCTGCATCGCGCTCATCGGGTTGCCGATCCTGGTCGCCGAATGGCTGCTCGGCCGGCGCGGCCAGAAGAACCCGGTCTCCACCATGAGTGAACTGACCCGCACCAACCGCCTCAGCTCCGGCTGGGTGGCCGTGGGCATCAGCGGCGTGCTGGGCGCCTTTCTGATCCTGTCGTTCTACAGCGTGATCGGCGGCTGGTCGCTGTCCTATACCCTGGGCGCGGTCACCGGCGATTTCAGCGGCCTGGACGCCGACGGCATCGGGGGTCTGTTCAATGGCATGCTGGGCGATCCGGCCCGGCTCCTCGGCTGGCACTCGGTGTTCATGCTGCTGACCATCGGCATCGTCGCCCGCGGCGTGACCAAGGGCCTGGAGGGGGCGGTACGTACCCTGATGCCGGCACTGGCGATCCTGCTGGTGGTGCTGATCGGCTACGGCATGACCACCGGGCATTTCGGCGAGGCGCTCGCCTACCTGTTCCAGCCCGACTGGAGCAAGCTGACCGGCACCACCGTGCTGGCGGCGCTGGGTCACGCCTTCTTCACGCTGTCGCTGGGCATGGGCATCATGATGGCCTACGGCTCCTACCTGGGCGAGGAGGTCAACCTGCTGCGCACCGCGCGCACCGTGGTGATCATGGACACGGTGATCGCCCTCGGCGCGGGGCTGGCGATCTTCCCCATCGTCTTCGCCAACGGGCTCGACCTGAACTCCGGGCCGGGGTTGATCTTCGTCACCCTGCCGCTGGCCTTCGGCAACATGGGCGGGGGCGTGATCCTCGGTCTGATGTTCTTCCTGCTGCTGACCTTCGCCGCGCTGACCTCGGCGATCTCGCTGCTCGAGCCGGTGGTGGAATTCGTCGAGGAGCGCACGCCGCTGTCACGTGCCGCCGCGACGCTCGTCTCCGGCGTGGCGGCCTGGGCGCTGGGCATCGCCGCGTTGCTGTCGTTCAACGTCTGGAGCGGTCCGGTGCTGTTCGGGCTCGATGTGTTCAACCTGCTCGACACCCTGACCAGCAAGTTCATGCTGCCGTTGACCGGGCTGGGGGTGATCCTGTTCACCGCCTGGTGCCTCGATCGGCGCAGCGTTCAGGAGGAACTGGGGCTGGTCGGCGGCAGTGCCGCTGTCTGGCAGGTGGTGACCCGTTTCATCGCCCCGCTGGGGGTGATCGTGGTCTTCATCGGCAGCCTGTGAGGCGACCGCCTGCGCGAAGCGAGACGCCCCGGCCATCGGCCGGGGCGTCCGTGTGTCGGGCTACTGCAAGGCGTCGTCCTCGTAGTCGGTGATCTCCCGCTCGAGCTGCTTGATCTCGCGGTGCATCTCGATGCCGCGGCGGGCGCGGAGGTAGCGCACGGCGGCGGTCTTCTTGCGGGTCTCGTGCTCGTTGACCTCGAGGGTCATGAAGATATCCATGAGCTCGCTCTTGACGGCGCCGAGCTGTTCTTCGTTGCGCATGATCGACTCTCCTTGCAGTACGAGAGGTGCCCCCAGGCCTTGCCGGCAACGGGTTGCATTCGACCATGCGACGAGAATACCAAGTGGACGTGAGTCCAGCCCGACCGTCGCCAGCCGGTATTGCCAACGAGACCTGAACACGTCACTTCTTACTATACCCCAGTTGACAAAATCGTGACATTGAGGGCCCGGCTGCCGTTTTTAACGCAGATTGGGCATACTGGAGTCGCCGTCGCGGCCTGCGGGAGGATTCGCCCCTCGCGGGTGACGAGCGCCGCACCCCAACCGCAACGAGGAGCGAGCCGTGAGCCGTGCCCTGTTCGATGAAATGAGACGTCGCATGGAGCACTTTCGCCGCTCCGAGCAGAAGGTGGCGCGCTTCGTGCTGCGCAATCCCGACGAAGTCATTCACATGCGCATCGTCGACCTGGCCACCGAGGCCAAGGTCAGCGAGCCCACCGTGGTGCGCTTCTGCCGGGCGCTGGGCTGCAACGGCTTCCAGGACTTCAAGCTCAAGCTGGCGCAGATGCTGGCCTCGGGCAGCCAGTTCGCCCAGTTCTCGATGAACGACAGCGACAGCATCGCCGAGTTTTCCCACAGCATCTTCGACTCCACCGTGGGCACCCTGCTGTCGGTGCGTGACCGGCTCGACAACGACGCGCTGGGCCGCGCGGTCAACGCCCTGACCATGGCCGACCGGGTCGAGTTCTACGGTTTCGGGGCGTCCGGCGCGGTGGCCTTCGACGCCCAGCACAAGTTCTTCCGCCTGCAGATCTCCACCTCGGCCTATGCCGACCCGCACATGCAGAACATGTCCGCGGCGACCCTCAAGGAGGGCGACGTGGTGGTGGCGATCTCGCAGACCGGGCGCACCCGGGCGCTGGTCGACAGCGTGCGTCTGGCGCGGGAGAGCGGTGCCACGGTGATCGGCCTGTGTCCCAGCGGCTCGCCGCTGGCCGAGGAGGTCAGCCTGGCGCTGTACATCGACGTCCACGAGGACACCGAGATCTACACCCCGATGAGTTCGCGTATCGCCCATCTGGTGATCATCGACGTGCTCGCGGTGGGGGTGGCCAAGACCCGCGGGCCCCGGCTCGCCGAGCAGTTGAAGGCGGTCAAGCGCAGCCTCACGCCGCTGCGCTTTCCCGAGCCGGGCGAGGAAGAAGGGCCGGCGTGAGGCGCTTCAGGGGTCGGTCCGGCCCCGGCAATGGCTGTCGTCGAAGACCAGATCCTGCGGGGAGACCGGTTCGAGCTTGTTGAGCCAGGGTTGCCAGTTGGTGGTGATGCCGAGAAAGTGCAGGAAGTGACCGTCGCGGCTGGTGCGGGTGTCGGGCTTGTTGCGCTTGAGGCGTTTCCAGAAGCGGGGCCCGCGATAGCGCCAGGTGTTGTGCTGGGATATGACGTCGACCGCCTCGGCCCGGCAGATGAACTTGCGTGCCGTGGTCTTGCGCTGTGCATAGCGGTGGCAAAAATCGCCGTAGGAGTAGTCGTCGCTCGCCGGGGTGACGTAAGGCACGTTGTAGCTGTCGAAATAGAGCGTCCCCTGGCGCGCCACGTCCGCCAGGATCCGCTCGGGATCGGCGATCAGCAGCTCATCGATGTCGAAGTTGAACAGCACTCCGCGCCCGACGAAGCGACGCAGGCAATGATTCAGGGCGCCCGCCTGGGCGAACTTGTTGAACACCTTGCCGGGCGGGCCGTAAGGGAAATGCCAGCGGATCACCTGTGCCCGGCCGGCGAGCACGGTTTCGAGTTCGTCGACGTTGTCGCTGCCGTTGTCGTAGAGATAGATCGCGTCCAGCGGATAGCGGGCGCGGTAGAAGTCGACCCACTCGGAGATCCAGCGCGTACGGTTGTTCTTGGAGATGGCGGCCAGCACGTTGCGCGGCGGCGGCGCTTCGCCGTCACCGGCGAGGTCGAGGGTCGTCGTGAAATCGGCGAAGCTGAAGGTCACGCGGTGCGTGGCCGCCGCCGGCAACGCGGCGGTGAGCAGCGAGAGGCGCTGTTCGTCCCACTCCTGGCGCTGGAAGGCGACCTCGCGGCCATCGATGCTCAGGGTCATCGCATCGACGTAGTCGGCGAGATTCAGCGCCGGGGGGCCGATCGCGACCAGGCGGCGACGCTGGTCATCCACGAAGACATCGTAGAAGAGCGTCTTGCCGTCGAAGCGTGCCATGGCCTCGGGTTCCACCGGATTGCGGGGGTTGGGCCGGCGCGAGACGGCCACCGAATCCGGGATGACCACGGGGTTGAGCGATGGATGCATGGCTGTCGTGTCTCTGCGTGCGGGAAGCCCGCATGAAAGCGGGACGCCGCTGAGCTGTCAACCGGCTCGCGGGCCGGGGGCCCGAGACAACGCGGCGAATCGCTCGCGGTTGCCCGGATCGGCCCGAGCCTGCCCCTCGGGCAGGCGCCGTGGCGGCCGCGATATGCTAAGCTGGGCGCTCATTTCGAGACCCGATTGACCCTCCATGGACGACGTTTCACCGGGCGACGTCTCGTCGCTGCTCGACGATCTCAATCCGGCCCAGCGCGAGGCCGTGAGCGCGCCGCTGGGCAACATGCTGGTGCTGGCCGGCGCCGGCTCGGGCAAGACCCGCGTGCTGGTGCACCGCATCGCCTGGCTGATGCAGGTCGAGCGGCTCTCGCCCTACGCGATCCTCGCCGTGACCTTCACCAACAAGGCGGCCCGCGAGATGCGCACCCGCCTCGAGGCGCTGCTGGGCCTCTCGCTGCGCAACATCTGGGTGGGGACCTTCCACTCCATCGCTCACCGCCTGCTGCGCACCCACTGGCAGGATGCGCGCCTGCCGCAGCATTTCCAGATCATCGATGGCGACGACCAGCTGCGCCTGATCAAGCGCCTGCTCAAGGATTACAACATCGACGACGAGCGCTATCCGCCGCGTCAGGTGCAGTACTTCATCTCGGGCTGCAAGGAGGAGGGCCTGCGTCCGCAGCAGGTGCAGACCCACGGCGACGCCTATCTGGGCCAGATGGTCGAACTCTACGAGCGCTACCAGCTGACCTGCGAGCGCGGCGGGCTGGTCGACTTCGGCGAACTGCTGCTGCGCAGCCTCGAGCTGTTGCGCGACAACCCGCGGCTGCTGGCGCACTATCGCGAACGCTTCGCCCATCTGCTGGTCGACGAGTTCCAGGACACCAACACCCTGCAGTACGCCTGGCTCAAGCTGCTCGCCGGCGACAGTGCCGGCCTCACCGTGGTCGGCGACGACGACCAGTCGATCTACGGCTGGCGCGGGGCGCGGGTCGAGAACATCCGCCGCTTCGAGGAGGAGTTCGCCGACACGCGCACCGTGCGTCTCGAGCAGAACTACCGCTCGACCAGCGCGATCCTCGACGCCGCCAATGCCCTGATCAGCCACAACGCCGGGCGCATGGGCAAGGAGCTGTGGACCGCCGGGGCCAAGGGCGAGCCGATCTCGGTGTATGCCGGCTTCAACGACCTGGACGAGGCGCGCTTCATCGTCGACACCATCAAGGAGAAGGTCGACGAGGGCTTCAACCGCCGCGAGATCGCCATCCTCTACCGCTCCAACGCCCAGTCGCGGGTCATCGAGGAGACCCTGATCCGCCAGGGCATGCCGTATCGCATCTACGGCGGCCAGCGCTTCTACGAGCGCCTGGAGATCAAGAATGCCCTGGCCTACCTGCGCCTGCTGCTCAACCGCGAGGACGACGCCTCGCTGGAACGCGTGATCAATGTGCCCGCGCGGGGCATCGGCACGCGCACCGTGGAGATCCTGCGCGTGCGCGCCCGCGAGACCGGCGTCTCGCTGTGGCAGGCACTCCACGACAGCGTCAGCGACGGGACGCTGAAGGGGCGGGCCGGCAATGCCGTCAGCGCCTTCGCCAACCTGATCGACCAGCTCGACAACGATACCTCGGGCATGGCGCTGCACGAGATCATCGAGCACGTCAACGCGATCACCGGTCTGGTCGAGCATCACCGCAACGAAAAGGGCGAGAAGGGCCAGGCCCGGGTCGAGAACCTCGAGGAACTGGTCAATGCCGCGCGCGCCTTCACCCAGGGCGAGGCGCTGGCGATACAGGAAGTCGGCGAGGGCAGTGCGGCCCTCGAGCCGTTTCTCGCCGAGGCGGCGCTCAACGCCGGTGATCACGAGGCCGACGAGTTCGAGGACGGCGTGCAGCTGATGACCCTGCACTCGGCCAAGGGCCTGGAGTTTCCGGTGGTGTTCATCGCCGGGGTCGAGGAGGGACTGTTCCCGCACAAGATGTCGCTGGAGGAGCCCGGGCGTCTCGAGGAGGAGCGCCGGCTCTGCTATGTCGGCGTGACCCGTGCCATGCACAAGCTCTACCTGACCCATGCCGAACTGCGCCGACTGCACGGCAAGGAGACCTTCCAGCGGCCGTCGCGCTTTCTGCGCGAGCTGCCCGAGGAACTGCTCGAGGAGGTTCGCCTGCGCGGTCAGGTTTCGCGTCCGGTGACCGCCACGCGCCCGGCGCGCGGGCTGTCGCAGCAGGAGTCGGTGTCCGCCGGCGACGACCTGCCGAGCCTGTCGCTGGGCCAGCGGGTGAGTCATCCGCTGTTCGGCGAGGGCGTGATCCTCGACGCCGAGGGCCAGGGCGAGCGGGCCCGGGTCCACGTCAGCTTCGAGGAAGAGGGCAACAAGTGGCTGGTGCTGGGGTTCGCCAAGCTGACGCCGCTGTGACCTCGTCCGCCGCCGCCTGACGGTCGTCTGCCGGTCCGCGGCGGCGGCCTTTCCTGCCTTGCCGGTCAATTAAGCCCTAACGCATACTGTGGCCTTTCGGTCGCGGCCGCGCCGTGCCCGGGACAGGACACAGACCCCACGGGGCACAAGAACACCAAATCGGAGATACGTCTGCATGCAACGTCGCAAGTTCCTCACGACGCTGGGGGCCGGGGCCGCCGGCGCCGTGGCCGCGCCCTTCGTTTCCACCGCCCGCGCCCAGGACACCGTGCGCTGGAAGATGGTCACCTCCTGGCCCAAGAACTTCCCGGCACTGGGCACCGGGGCCAATGACTTCGCCAAGCGCATCGGCGAACTCTCCGGCGGGCGCATGCAGGTCGACGTCTACGGCGCCGGCGAGATGGTGCCGGCCCTCGAGGTGTTTGATGCGGTCTCCGAGGGCACCGCCCAGATGGGGCACTCCGCGTCCTACTACTGGCGCGGCAAGGTGCCGGCGGCACAGTACTTCACCGCCGTGCCGTTCGGCATGAACACCACCGAGACCAACGCCTGGTTGTACCAGGGCGACGGCATGAAACTGTGGGACGAGCTCTACGCCGGCTTCAACCTCAAGCCGTTCGCGGTGGGCAACACCGGCACCCAGATGGCCGGCTGGTTCAAGAAGGAGATCAACTCCCTCGAGGACATGCAGGGCCTGAAGATCCGCCTGCCCGGGCTGGCCGGCGAGGTGATGAACCGTATCGGCGCCACCGCCCTGACCATCCCCGGCTCGGAGATCTTTACCTCGATGCAGACCGGCGTGCTCGACGCCGCCGACTGGGTGGGCCCCTACAACGACCTGGCCTTCGGCCTCTATCAAGTCGCCGAGTACTACTATACCTCGGCCTGGAACGAGCCCAGCGCGATCCTCGAGGGCACGGTCAACCTCGATGCCTGGAAGGCGCTGCCCGACGATCTCAAGGTGGTGGTCAGCGAGGCCGCCCGCTCGGCCAACCTGGCGATGATCGACGAGTTCACCTTGCGCAACGCCGAAGCGCTCGAGACGCTGGTCGACGAGCATGGCGTCAAGCTGCGCTCGCTGCCCGACGACGTGATCGAGGCGCTCGCCGAGGCTTCACAGACCGTGCTCGCCGAACAGGCCGCCGGCGATCCGGCGTCGAAGAAGATCTTCGACTCCTATCAGGCCTTCCAGCAGCAGGTACGGCGCTTCACCGACATCGGCGAATTCGCCTATCTCAAAAACCGGGCGATGGTGGACAAGGGCTGACGTCAGTCGTTGTCGGGCACCGGCCGTATCCGCCCATTGTCGTCCAGTGCCACCATCACGAAACGCGCCTCGGTGACCTTGTGGAGTTCGTCGGGGTTGCGTTCGTGGGGCGGGCGGATCCATACCTCGACGTCGATGGTGATCGAGCTGTGGCCGATCTCGCGCACCGCGGTGAAGATATTGGCCACCGAGCCGATGCGTACCGGGCACAGGAAGTCCATCGCCTCGATGGCGACCGTGGCGGTGCGCCCGTGGGCCTGGCGACCGGCGCACAATTCGGCGGCCTGGTCCATCTGGTTGACCAGCCAGCCGCCGCTGATGTCGCCGTAGAAGTTGGTATCCTGACGGGTGGCCAGGACCTTGAGGGTCAGATCGCCCTGCGGGGCGGGGACGTCGTCGAGATCGGTCATGGTCGATTCATTTCCGGCGCTTGTTGTTATCAGGGTCGATGGCGATCATCTTAAACGTCGCTGCGGTGCCGCGACCAGCGCCGAATGCATTCCGCTCGGAGGGCCGCGATGGGTGGTGCCTGGAAAGGATGGTTGATGGGCAGGCTGGCGATGCTGATCCTGGCGGCGTCGGCGTTGGTCGGCGGTGATGTCCGCGCCGCGCCGGTGGTCGGTACCCTCGACGTGATCGGCTCGGACACCCTGGCCGGGCTGATGATGCGCTGGGGCGAGCAGTTCGAACGCCGCTACCCGGGGGTGCGCCTGCAGCTGCAGGCCACCGGGTCGGCCACCGCGCCGCCGGCGCTCGCCCAGGGCACCACGCGGATCGGCGCCATGTCGCGTCGCATGACCGACGCCGAGCGCGCCGACTTCATCGCCCGCCGGGGGTACGCGCCCACCGCCTTGCCGGTGGCGCTCGATGCCCTGGCCGTGTTCGTGCATCGCGACAATCCGCTCGACGCCATCTCCCTCAGCGAGCTCGATGCGCTGTTCTCCGATACCCGCCGCTGCGGCGAACCACGCGCGATCGACCGCTGGGGCGCACTGGGCCTCGACGGGCCCTGGCGCGAGCGGCCGATTACCCGACACGGTCGCAACAGCGCCTCGGGCACCTATGGCCTGTTCAAGCGGGTGGTGCTGTGCCACGGCGACTTCCGTCCCGACGTCAATCAGTACCCCGGCTCGGCGGCGGTGGTCGCCGCGGTGGGCGAGAGTCTCGGCGGCATCGGCTACTCGGGGATGGGCTATCTCACCGCGGCGGTCAAGCCTCTGGCGCTGATCGACGCCGACGGTCGAGCGGTGCCGCCTTCGCTCGAGGCCGCCCGCGAGGGCCGCTATCCGCTGACGCGGCCTTTGCTGCTCTACGTCGACCTGGACCCCGAAGCCCCCTTGGCGCCACTCGAGCGGGCCTTTCTCGACCTGGTGCTCTCCCGTGACGGCCAGGCACGCGTCGTCGAGGCGGGGTTCGTGCCGTTGCCCGAGGCGCAACGCCGGGCGTGGCGGCGTCGACTGGGCTTGCCGAGGGAACGCAACGGGGCGTGGGAAAGCCCCTCGGAGGCCTCGCCATGAACCGATTGTCATCGTTTTGTCATGCGTCTGTCGTAATGTCGCGTTTTACCCTCGTCCGCACCCACCTCGTGATGCATGCCTGATTTTCCGACCCCGTCCCACCGCCTGCATCGCCGCTGGCGTCGTCTGCGCGATCGTCTCGCCGCCGGGGCGATCCGGGCGGGGGGCCTGGGCGTGATCGTCGCCGTGCTGGCGATCGGCGTGTTCCTCGCCGTGGAGGTCGTGCCGCTGTTCGCGCCGGCCCGCGTGACGACCGAGGCCTCGCGTGATCTCGAAGGCGCCGGCGGGGCGGTGGGTCTGGTGCCCACGACGGCCGGGCGTGTGCTGGTCATCGATCGTGACGGCGGCTATCGCCGCATCGCCCCGGGCGCGGGCGCCATCGATGTCGCACGGATCCCCGCCGAGCGGCTCGATGGCCGCTCGGTGACCGGGCTGAGCGCGGGGCCCGATGCCCTCGTGCTGGCCCTGTCCGGCGGCGAGGTGTTACGCGTCCCGCGACGCGTCGATGCGCGTCCCGACGGGCCCGGCGCCCGGCGCTACACGCTGTTCGCCAGGGAGACCATCGCTGCCCTGGCGTCGGCCGGCGATGGCGAGCGCTGGTGGCTGGCGGGGCGCGACGCCGCGGGCCGTGTCGCCGTGCTGCGCGGTGACGGCGAGGCGGTCGAGCGTTTCGGCCTGCCCGACGCCGCCTCGGCGCTGGCGCTCGACCCCGACGGTCGACTGGTGCTGGGCGATGGGCACGAACTCGTCGTGTGGTCGCTGGCAGCGGGCGAGCCGCGCAGGTTGGGCCGCCTTCCGGCGTTGCCCGACGAGCGCCGGATCACCGCCCTGAGCTATCTGACCGGCGGCGAGACCCTGCTCGTCGGCGACAGCCGTGGCGGTGTGCACCGCTGGCTCGACCGGCATGACGACGCCGCGCCGCTGCTGGCGGCGCCGGATTACGCCGTCTCCTGGGATTCCACCGCCGTGACGCGCCTGGTGCCCGTGCCCGGCCGGCGCCTGGCCGTGGCGCTGCACGCCGACGGCGGGCTGGCGCTCTATCAGGCCCTCAACGGCCGCGTCTGGCAGGGGGCGCCGGCCGCCGCCGAGTCGCCGCTCGCGCTGGCCGTGTCGGCGGACGGCCGCCGCCTGTGGTGGCTGGCCGCCGACGGCCTGAAGACGTTGACACTCGCTGCCGGGCACGCCGAGGTCTCCTGGCGCACGCTGTGGACGCCGGTGCTCTACGAGGGGCATACGCACCCCCGGCAGCGCTGGCAGGCCAACGTCAGCAGCCCCGAGAGCGAGGTGCATTTCGGGCTCGCCCCGCTGGCCTGGGGGACGCTCAAGGCGGCCTTCTGGGCGCTGGTATTCGCCGTTCCGCTGGCGCTGGCGGCGGCGGTCCATACCGCGGCCTACATGGGCCCGGCACTGCGCGCCCGGGTCCGCCCGGCACTCGAGCTGATGGAGTCGCTGCCCGGGGTGGTGATCGGCTTCGTCGCCGGGCTGGTGCTCGCCCCCTGGGTCGACCGCCATCTGGCCGGTTCCCTGCTGCTGCTGGTCGTGCTGCCGGTCGGGACCCTGGTGGCCGGAATGCTCCAGGCCCGCCTGCCGGCCGTCGCGCGCCGGTGCCTGCCGCTGGCCGCGGCGGGGCTCTGGCTGGTGCCCTGGCTGGCGCTGCTGGCCTGGCTGTCGTTCAGCGTGTCACCGCTGATCGAGGGCTGGCTGTTCGCCGGCGACCTGCCGGGCTGGCTGAAGGATCGCTGGGGACTGGACTATGCCAGCCGCAATGCGTTGATCGTCGGGCTGGCGATGGGGTTTGCGGTGATTCCCACCATCTATGCCCTGGCCGAGGATGCGCTCTCCGACGTACCGCGCAGCCTCGACGAGGGCGCCCAGGCACTGGGCGCGACCCGCTGGCAGGCGCTGACGCGGGTCTGGCTGCCGGCGGCCGGTCCCGGCATCTTCTCGGCGGTGATGATCGGTGCCGGGCGTGCGGTGGGCGAGACGATGATCGTGCTGATGGCCACCGGCAACACCGCGATCTTCGGCGTCAGCCCCTTCGAGGGACTGCGCTCGATCGCCGCCAACCTGGCCATCGAGCTGCCCGAGGCCGCCGTCGGCGGCAGCCATTACCGGGTGCTGTTCCTGAGTGCCCTGGTGCTGTTCGTCTTCACCTTCTGCGTCAACACCCTGGCCGAGCTGGTGCGCCAGCGGCTGCGGCGCCGCTGGCGGCGGCTGGGAGCCGTGGGATGAAACGCTGGCGGACGAGCGGCGAGGGCGGCTGGCCGTGGCTGGCGGCGGGTGGGGTCGCCGTGTCGCTGCTGATGGTCGTGGCCCTGCTGATGTTGATCGCCGGGCGCGGGCTGGCGCATTTCTGGCCGGCATCGCTGGAGCGGGTGACGCTCGCCGACGGTTCGGTGATCGCCGGCGAGCCGGTGCGCCATGTCACGACCCGCGACGGGCGTGACGAGTGGCTCTATCGCACCGGCAATCGCGACCTCGACGGCCGCACCTGGCGCTGGCTGGAGGCCGGCGACATCGTCTCGCGCACCCGCCCGGGGGATCTGCTCGAACTCCAGCGCGAACGCTGGGGACCCTTCATCGGCCGGCTGGTCGCGGTGCGCGAAGCGGACACGACCGTGATCGATGCCACGGCCGGCAGCGCCCGACGCTGGCAGGCGCTGGAAACCCGCCTGGCCCGCGCCCGGGCGCTGCGCGAGACGATCGAGACCCGCCGCCGGGAGACCATTGCCCCGTTGGCCCGCCAGCTGGCGGCGGGCACCGCGAGCGCCGAGCAGCGGGCGGCGTTCGAGCGGGCCCGCGATGCGTTGACCGGGCTGCGCGAGGCGCTGGCCCGCGACAGCCTGGTGCTGGAAAGCGTCGATGGGCGCCGGCTCGAGCAGCCGCTGGCGACGGTGCTCGATGCCTGGCGGCCCAACGCCATGGGGACTCTCGACAAGCTTGGACTGTGGGGTCGACGGGTCTGGGCCTTCCTCAGCGAGGGGCCGCGCTCGGCCAACGGCAGCGACGGCGTGTGGCCGGCGATCTTCGGCACCGTGCTGCTGGTACTGCTGATGTCGCTGCTGGTCACGCCGTTCGGCGTGCTCGCCGCGGTGTATCTCCACGAGGTCGCCCGCCAGGGGCCGGTGACCCGGGCGGTGCGCATCGCGGTGCGCAATCTCGCCGGGGTGCCGTCGATCGTCTATGGCGTGTTCGGGCTGGGGGTGTTCGTCTACGGGATCGGCGGCACGCTCGACCGCTGGTTCTTCAGCGAGGCGCTGCCGTCGCCGACCTTCGGCACCGGCGGGCTGCTGTGGGCCGCGCTGACGCTGGCGCTGCTGACCCTGCCGGTGGTGATCGTGGCCACCGAGGAGGGCCTGGCGCGGATTCCCGATCACCAGCGCGAGGGTGCCCTGGCGCTGGGCGCGACTCACTACGAGACGCTGACCCGGGTGGTGCTGCCGATGGCCATGCCGGCGATGCTCACCGGGGTGATCCTGGCCGTGGCGCGGGCCGCCGGCGAGGTGGCGCCGCTGATGCTGGTCGGGGTGGCCAAGCTGGCGCCGCAGTTGCCCGTCGACGGCGAGTTTCCCTACCTGCACCTCGACGGCAAGTTCATGCACCTCGGCTACCATATCTATAATCTGGGGTTCCAGAGCGCCGACGCCGAGCAGGCGTTGCCGCTGGTCTACGCCACCGCGCTGCTGCTGGTCGCGGTCATCGTGGTGCTTAATCTAACTGCAATCTTTCTGCGGCATCATCTGCGCCAGCGGCATCGTGCCCTGCGCCACTGATCGCGCGTCGCCGCGGATATCCGTGCTTGCCCGGGAGGTGGGATCGTCTTGTCCGTGACCCTGAGTCCACGCGGCGCGTCCGCCGAGATCACCGATTTCGACGCGGCGGCGAGCTGCTTCGCGATCGACGGCCTGAGCCTGGCCTACGACGGTAGACCGGCACTGCGCGATCTGACGCTGGCGATTCCGCGCCACGCCGTGACGGCCTTCATCGGGCCCTCGGGCTGTGGCAAGTCGACGCTGCTGCGCGCCTTGAACCGGCTGCACGACCTCGACGACGCGGTCGGCCGCGCGGGGCAAATCCGGCTCGAGGGCCAGGACATCCATGCGCCGGACGTGGATGTCGCCGAGCTGCGCCGGCGGGTGGGGATGGTCTTCCAGACCCCCAACCCCTTTCCCATGTCGATCTACGACAACGTCGCCTTCGGGCTGCGCCTGCAGGGCATCAAGCGCAAGCGCGCCCTCGACGAGGTGATCGAATGGGCGCTGGTCTCGGCGGCGCTGTGGGACGAGGTCAAGGATCAGTTGCACACCTCGGCCTGGCGGCTCTCCGGCGGCCAGCAGCAGCGCCTGGTGATCGCCCGCACGCTGGCGGTGCAGCCCGAGGTATTGCTGCTCGACGAGCCGGCCTCGGCGCTGGACCCGATCTCGACGCTCAAGATCGAGGAACTGATCCGCTCGCTGAAGTCACGGCTGACCCTGGTCCTGGTCACTCACAACATGCAGCAGGCCGCGCGGGTCTCCGACTACACAGCCTTCCTGCACGACGGCGAACTCGTCGAGTACGGCGCCACCGACAGTCTGTTCACCAACCCGCGCCTGGCGCGGACCGAGAACTACATCACCGGCCGCATGAGTTGAGCGGCGCGGCCCCGGAGGAATCATGGACATCACCAGCGATACCCACAGCCAGCACATTTCCAACCAGTTCAACCAGGAGCTCGAGGAGCTCAAGACCCATCTGATGGCGATGGGCGGGCTGGTCGAGAAGCAGGTGCAGGATGCGATTTCCGCGCTGCTCGACAGCGACAGCCGCCTGGCCGAGCGCGTGACCGATAACGACCGGGCGGTCAACGACATGCAGCTCAAGATCGACGAGGAGTGCACGCGGGTCCTGGCACGCCGCCAGCCGGCGGCCTCCGACCTGCGGCTGGTGCTGGCGGTGATCCGCGCCACCTCGGATCTCGAGCGGATCGGCGACGAGGCCAGCAAGATCGCCCGCAACGCCCTGTCGCTGGCCGAGTCGGGCCTCACTGCACGCGGCTTCGTCGAGGTCCGTCACATCAGCGAACACGTGCGCAAGATGGTGCGCGACGCCCTGACCGCCTTCGCCCGTTTCGACACCGAGCTGGCGCTCAAGGTGGTCCAGGAGGACGACGCCGTGGACAGCGAGTACTCCACCGCGATGCGCTCGCTGGTGACCTTCATGATGGAGGACCCGCGCTCGATCACCTCGATCCTCAGCGTGATGTGGATCCTGCGTGCCCTGGAGCGCATCGGCGATCATGCCGACAACCTCGCCGAGTACGTGATCTACCTGGTCAAGGGGCTCGACATCCGCCACAGCGACGTCGAGTCGCTTGACGACGAGACCCTGAAGCGCAAAGGTTAGCGGCCTGGCGGGCGAGCCCGCCAGCGTCTTCCGGCCGTCGCCCGTGCGACGGCCGTTTCGTCAGGCCGCTCGGATCACGCGCTATGCTCAATGCTCTCACCGCCCTGTCCCGGGGCACCCGTCTGGTGCTCTCGCCGGGCCTGCGGCGCTATGTCTTTCTGCCGATCGTCGCCAACCTGCTGCTCTACGTCGGCACCATCGTCTATCTGCTCGACAATTTCGGCGGCTGGCTCGACTACTGGATGCTCAAGGTCCCCGAGTGGCTGAACTGGCTCGAGTGGCTGATCTGGCCGCTGCTGGTGGTGAGTCTCGCCGTGGTGGTGTTCTTCACCTTCACGCTGGTCTCCAACCTGATCGCCGCGCCCTTCTACGGCTTTCTCGCCGAGAAGGTCGAGCACCGGGTCACCGGGCGCGCCCCGCTCGACGATCGCGGCTTCGCGCGTACCGCCATCGACGCCCTGGGCCGCGAGCTGGTCAAGCTGGCCTACATCCTGCCGCGCATGGCGCTGCTGTTCCTGCTGGGCTTCGTCCCCGGGCTGAACCTGGTGATGCCCTTTCTGTGGGCGGCGTTCTCGGCGTGGATGATGGCGATCACCTACCTCGACTACCCGATGGACAACAACCTGGTCAGCTTCGCCGACATGAAGCGCCGCCTGCGCGCGCGCTGGTGGCCGACGCTGACCTTCGGCGGCTGGGTGATGGCGGCGAGCTGGGTGCCGGTACTCAACCTGTTGCTGCTGCCCGGCGCGGTGGCCGGCGCGGTACTGATGTGGCAGCAGCATTATCGGGATCTGCCGGTCGCGCAATGAGGTGTGGGCGCGGCGGCACGCCGCCGTGCTTGCCGGCTCATGCCGTTGGTGATGGCGGGTCGTCTGAAGTCAATGTCACTCATGGCTTTTATTTGAATAAAAATTGTTATCATTTGTCTTGATGTTCGCTTCTTGCCTGGTAGGGTTGTCGTCGCGACGCGACCCCACGAAGAGCGCCAAGAATGCGACACAGGGCAAGGATCATGCGAAAGACGACAATTCCTCTCGTGGTCGGCTGTGGCCTTCTCACGGGCGGCGGTATGGCGCAGGCGGCCAGCGACATGGCGATGGACCCACTGGTGGTGACGGCGACCCGCTCGGGCGAGACTCAAGAAGACACCCCTCAGGTGATACGGCTCATCACCCGAGAGGAACTGGAACAGCAACAGCGCATCACCTCGGATTCGTCCGAGATACTCAGCAACCTGCTGCCGAGCTATGCGCCGCCCCGTCAGAAGATGAGCGGCAGCGGCGAGTCCCTGCGGGGGCGTACGCCGCTGGTCCTGATCGACGGCATTCCGCAGTCCAATCCGCTGCGTCCCACCGGCCGCGAACTGCATACCATCGATTTCTCGATGGTCGACCACATCGAAGTGATCAAGGGGGCGAATGCCACCAACGGCCTGGGGGCGGCAGGTGGCGTGATCAATCTGGTCACCCGGCGCCCGGAACCCGGTTCGTTCAATCAGCACTTCGAGACCCGGGTCACCACGCCGACCTCGGAATTCGATGCCGACACCGCCAGTTATCGCACCGACTACGGTTTCAGTGGCAACCGGGGAGCGGCCGACTACGTGTTCTCCATGAGCTACGAGGACCGCGGGCTGTACCTCGATGGCGACGATCGTCCGGTCGGCGTCGACAATACTCAGGGCGACCTGATGAATTCCGAGGCCTACGACCTGTTCGGCAAGGTCGCCTACTGGTTCGGCGACGACCGCCGTCTGCAGTTCAGCGTCAATCACTATCGCATCGAGGGCGAGGACGAGTACCTCAGCGTCACCGGCGATCGCCAGGCAGACATCGCCACCACCTCGGAGCGCGGCGATCCGCCGGGGGACGCCCCCTTCAACCGGGTGTGGACCACCGGCCTGACCTGGGACGACTACGATCTCGCGGGTATGCATCTGAACGTGCTCGGTTTCTACCAGGATTACGAATCGCTGTTCGGTGCCACCGACTCCGGCAGCTTCCAGGATCCCGCCATTGCCCCGGTGGGCACGCTCTACGACCAGTCCATGGCGGAGACCCGCAAGTACGGCATCAAGTCGTCGTTGACCAGGGACGACCTGTGGGCCGATCGAATCAAACTGACCCTGGGTTTCGACGTCCTGCGCGACGAGACCGAGCAATATCTGTGGCTTACCGACCGCACCTACGTGCCACCGGTGGACTACACTGATCTGTCCCCCTTCATGCAGGTCGACTTCAGTCCGGTCGATGCCCTGACCTTCTCGGCCGGCGCGCGTTATGAATATGCTAAGCTCGACATCGACGGCTACCGTACCGTGGCGGCCAACAACGGCATCGATGTCGAAGGCGGTTCGCCGAGCTTCAACGACACCCTGTTCAACGCCGGGGTGATCTGGCGACCGGTGGACGACTGGAGCCTGTTCGCCAACTACTCGGAAGGGTTCACCATTCCCGACGTCGGCCGGGTACTGCGCGGCATCGACACGCCGGGCAGTTCGGTCGGTGACATCGAGAACCTGCGCCCGATCGTCACCGACAACATCGAGACCGGCGTCCGCTACGACAACGGGCGCCTCAGCGGCGAGTTGAGCTACTACCTCTCCTCCTCCGACTTCGGCTCGCGGTTGACGACCAACGACGGCGTTTTCGAGATGCAGCGCGAGAAGACCGAGATCGAGGGTATCGAAGCCTCGCTCGATTACCGGTTTAACGAGCGTCACCGCTCGCGACTGGCTTACTCGCACATGCGTGGCCGCTATGACAGCAACGACGACGGCACCCTCGACGCCCGGCTCAACGGCCTGAACGTGGCGCCGGATCGTCTGGTGGCCAGCTGGTCGGCCGACTGGACGCCCCGGTGGTCGACCTTCATCCAGGTCAACCATGCCTTCGACAAGGACTTCGACGACAGCGCCAACGGCTGGGATCTGGATTTCGACGGCTACACCCTGGTCGACGCGGCGGTCGGCTATCGCTTGCCGGTCGGGCGCGTCGATCTCGCCGTGGCCAACCTGTTCGACAAGCGCTACATCACCTACTACTCCCAGAGCGCCCTGGACAGCGCCAATGCGGATTACATGAACGATCGCTACTTTGCCGGTCGTGGCCGGACGCTGCGTGTGGGCTACAGCGTCGACTTTTGAGTCCGCTCCCATGAGTCGCTGTGATGACGTCTTGCCGGAAACGCCGTCGCGACGGCGTTTCCTGGGCCTGCTGATGGCCCTGGGCGCCTTGCCGGCGCTGGCCGGGGGCCGTTCGAATGCCGCGCCGGTCCGCGTGGTGAGCCTGTTCCAGGGGGCGACCGACACGCTGGTGGCGCTGGGGGTGACACCGGTGGGGGTGGTCGAGTCATGGCAGGACAAGCCGATCTACCCCTACCTGCGCGAGGCGCTCGACGGCGTGACCCTGGTCGGGCTGGAAACCCAGCCCAGTCTCGAGGACATCGCGCTGCTCGAGCCCGACCTGATCGTCGCCTCGCGCTTTCGTCACCAGCGCATCGCGCCGTTGCTCTCGGCGCTGGCGCCGGTGGCGATGCTCGACGACATCTACCACTACCGGCGCACCCTCGCGACCCTGGCCGGCGTACTGGATCGCGAGCCGCGGGCGGCGTACCTGCAGGCGCGCCTGGCGATCCGCATCACGGCACTGCGTCGTCGCCTGCAGGCGCGTTTCGCGGATCGCTGGCCGCTGAGCGTGTCGCTGCTGGACATTCGCGGCAATGCGATCCGCAGTTATCTGGCCTCGAGCTTCGGCGGCTCGGTACTGGCCGATCTCGGCTTCGTCTGGAACCGGGCCGCGCGCGACGCCGACGGCGTGATCCTCGAGGTGGGCGGGGTCGAGAGCCTGCCGGCGCTCGATGCCGACGTCTTCTTCGTGCTCGACCGGTCGCGCAGTCAGGCCGCCGTGGCGCACTACCGGCGCCTGCGCGGCCATCCCTTGTGGCAACGGCTGTCCGCGCCGAGCCACGGCCGGGTGTGGTCGGTCGATCCGGTGGCGTGGAGTCTTTCGGGCGGCATCCTCGGCGTGTTCGCGATGCTCGACGACGTGGCGGCCTGGCTGGACGCGGCCGACGAGGGCCGGGCATGAGTCGACGGCTGTGTCTGCTGATCGCGGCCCTGGTGGGCGCGGTGCTGTTGAGCCTGATGGCCGGCGCCCGCTGGCTCGATCCGCTGACGGTCGGGCAGGCCCTGTGGGCGCCGTCGCCGACCGACGTCGACGCCCTGCTGGTTCGCACCACCCGCCTGTCGCGCACGCTGGTGGCCCTGGCGGTGGGCGCCGCCCTGGGCGTGGCGGGCGGCATCATGCAGACCCTGACCCGCAACCCTCTGGCGTCGCCCGGCCTGTTGGGCATCAACGCCGGCGCGTTGTTCGCGGTGGTCGTCCTGGTCATCCTGGGCGGCGCGCTGCCGGGATGGCTGGCCAACGTCGGTGCCTTCGCCGGCGCCGCGCTGGCCTCGCTGCTGGTGGGCTGGATCGCCATGCGTCGGCCCGGCGAGTCGAGCCCGCTGCGGCTGATCCTGGCCGGCGCCGCGTTGACCGCGCTCTTTCAGGCCTTCAGTCAGGCATTGCTGGTGATCGACCAGCAGGGCCTGGACGCGGTGCTGTTCTGGCTGGCCGGTTCGGTGTCCGGGCGGCCGCTGGCGGATGTCTGGCCGCTGATGCTGCTGGCGCTGGCCGCGCTGCTGGCGTGCGGCCCGTGCCTGCGACCGTGGAACGTGCTGGCCGCCGGCGAGGCGGTGGCGATCGGCGCCGGGGTGGCGGTACGCCGGCTGCAGCTCGTGTCGATCGTGCTGGTCGTTGCGCTGGCCGGCTCGGCGGTGACCATGGCCGGCAACATCGCCTTCGTCGGACTGATCGTGCCGCACGTCGCGCGACGCGTGTCGACGCCGGACCATCGTCACTGGCTGCCGGTCGCCGCCCTGCTGGGCGCGATACTGCTGTTGCTGGCCGACGTGGCCGCGCGCACGCTGATCCTGCCGGGCGAGGTGCCGATCGGGGTGATGACCGCGCTGGTCGGCGCGCCGGTGTTCATGGCGCTGGTGAGACGCCAGGGGGCGGCGCATGGCTGAGGTCGGCGCGCTGCGACTCGGGGGCTTCTCGCGGGCCGTCGTCTGGCGACCCTGGCGGCGCGTGCTGATCGTGCTGGGAGCGGCGGGGCTGACGCTGCTCGCCTGCCTGGCGCTGGGCCGGATTCCGCTGGCCCCGGGCGCGCTGGCTTCGGCACTGGCCGCGCCGCACAGCGATCTTGGCCTGATCGTCTGGCAACTGCGCCTGCCCCGGACCCTGCTGGGCGCCCTGGTGGGCGGTGCGCTGGCGCTGTCCGGCTGGCTGCTGCAACAGGTGATGCGCAATCCGCTGGCCTCGCCCGACACCCTGGGCGTGACCAGTGGCGCGAGCGCCGCGGCGGTCGGCTACTTCGCGTTTCTGGCCGCCGACCTGGGCAGCCGGTGGTTGCCGCTGGCGGCGGCCAGCGGCGCGCTGTTCGCCGCCGGCGTCGTCTATCTGATGGCCTGGCGGCGCGGCGTGACGCCGCTGCGGCTGGTGCTGACGGGTATCGGCCTTTCCGCGCTGCTGGGGGCGGTGACCACCTTCGTGCTGGTCTCCAGCCCGTTGTCGACCACGCTGTCGGCCTATGTCTGGCTGACCGGCAGCGTCTACGGCGGCAACTGGCCGGATGTCGGCCAACTGGCGCTGTGGTTCGCCCTCGCCGTGGCGGTCATGGCACCGCTGGTGCGCTTCGCGTTGCTGGCCGCGCTGGACGACGCCCTGGCGGTCGGCATCGGTGTGCGAGTGCAGGTCGTGCGCGCCGCGCTGATGATCCTGGCGGCGAGCCTGGCCGGTATCGCGGTGGCCTGGGGCGGGGCGATGGCCTTCGTCGGCCTGGTCGCGCCGCACCTGGCGCGGCGCCTGGTGAGGGCCCCCGGCGCCGCGCAGGTGGTCATGGCGTGCGTCCTCGGTGCGTGCCTGGTGATGCTGGCGGACCTGGCCGGGCGCACGCTGTTCCTGCCGCTGGACCTGCCGGCGGGCATCTTCGTGGCGGCCATCGGGGCGCCGTTCTTCCTGGGACTCCTGCTGCGACAGGCAAGCTAGCATGACGACGATTTCCGCACGCCGACTCACCCTGGGCTATCAGCGCCGGACCATCCTGCGCGACCTGTCGCTGGACCTGCCGGAGGGACGCATCTCGGTGCTGGTCGGCAGCAATGGCTGCGGCAAGAGCACCCTGCTCAAGGCGCTGGCGCGCCTGCTCGATCCCTGGCAGGGCCAGGTCAGCCTCGATGGCCACGACATTCGCCGGCGTTCGACCCGGGCCGTGGCGCGGGTCCTCTCGCTGCTGCCGCAGCATCCAGTGGCGCCGGAGGGCATCAGCGTGCGCCAGCTGGTGTGCCTCGGGCGTCACCCGCATCAGAGCTGGCTTTCGCAGTGGTCCGAGGAGGACGAGCGCCGGGTCGATGACGCGCTGGAACGCACCGCCATGCGCGACCAGGCGCAACGTCGGGTCGAAACCCTCTCCGGTGGCCAGCGCCAGCGGGCCTGGATCGCCATGGCGGTGGCCCAGGACACCCCGCTGATGCTGCTCGACGAGCCCACCTCGTTTCTCGACCTGACCCATCAGATGGAAGTGCTGGAGTTGCTGAAGTCGCTCAACCGCGAGGCCGGCAAGACCATCGTCATGGTCCTGCACGATCTCAATCTGGCGTGTCGCTACGCCGATCACATCGTCGCGGTTCGCGATGGCCGGGTTCATGCCCAGGGGGCGCCGCCGGCGGTGATCACCCGCGAGCGGGTACGCGAGATCTTCCAGCTGGAATGCCGGGTGATCGAGGATCCGTTCTTTCACACGCCGCTGTGCATACCCTTCGGCAAGGAGAGGGACACGTGAGTGGCTCGATCCTCGCTGCCGAACATGGGCGACTACCTGACCGAGATGCCGTGGCTCGAGCCGGCGAACCGGGCCGCCACGTCCTCGTCGCCAGTGATGGTGCCCCCGGTCGCTCGCACGGTCAGGTGCTACCCCGGACCACCAGCTCGACACCGAGATCGAGATTTTTCTCGTGATCCGCCAGATCGCCGTTCAGACGCGACAGCAAGAGACGGGCGATGTGGCGGCCGATCTCCTGGCGCGGTGGTTCGATGGTGGTCATCGGCGGTACGGTGCTGGCGGTGAAATCCTGATTGCCGAAACCGGCCACCGCCAGTCTTTCGGGGACGGCCCAGCCCTGGCGCTGACACTCGAACATCACCCCGAGGGCGACCATGTCGTTGGAACAGCACACTGCCTCGATATCGGGATGGTCATCGATCAAGGCGTTCAGCAAGTGGCCGGTTTCGACCGTATTGCTGCGATCGCTCAACTCACGCAGCATGACCGTCCCGCCGGACTGGACCACAGCGTCGCGAAAGCCTTGGAAACGATCGCTGGCACGCACGTCGCGCTGGAAGTTGGTGCTCAGGAAGGCGGTCTTGCGGTAGCCCTTCTGGATCAGGTGTTCGGCCACCAGCCGGCCGCAGGTGCGATGGGAAAAGCCCACCACCATGTCCAGGCCATCCCGGCCGAAGTCCCACATTTCGACGATCGGCGTGTCGCCCCTGGCGAGCAGCGAGATCGCCTTGCGATTGTGCAGGAAGCCCGTCAATACCAGACCGGCCGGATTCCAGCTCATGATCGAGCGAATCAATTCCTCTTCACGGGATTCGTCGAATTCGGTATTGCCGATCAACAATTGATACCCGGCCGACCTGAGATGACGCTCGAGACTTTCCAGGGTCGCCGAGAAAAACGAGTTGGTGATGGTGGGGACGATGACACCGATCACATTGGAGCGCGACGAGGCCAGACCACCGGCCATGGTATTGGGCAGATAGCCCAGGCGGTCGATCGCTCGCTGGATGCGTTCGGCACGGTGGTTAGAGACTTCATCGGGACGTCTCAGATAGAGAGACACCGTGCTCGGAGAGACGTCTGCCAGTTGGGCGACCTCACCCATGGTCACCCGTTGTGAACTGCGTCGTTGTCTTGCCACTGTCGTCGATTTCCCATCCCGATTTAGTGAAACACTGCATAAATGGCTGCGCGGGCCAACCATGTCGTTGTGCGGTGCTGGGATGCCAGCCCGGGCGGAACCCTCACCGATACCCCATGGGCTCCGGTTGCCGTGCGTCGCTCGCCGATTTATTCAGCGCTTTCCTAGGCGAATGTTAGCGTCAGCGAGTCGCCATTGGTGCTACCTGAGCGGCAGGGGCGCCTCAGCGTGTCGCCTTCTGAGAGCCGCTTCGAACGTTGCGGGAGAGGGCGTCGGCCCAACCATACGACCAAAGCATAAGTCAGTAGCGATTGTAACGTAAAAATCGTAGCGCTACGATAAATTGGCAGCACACAAATCGGGTTGCCACAGGCGGAATGAGTCGATGCATCGGCAGTGGTTTCCCTAAATTTCGTAGCGCTACGATAATGGAGACAACAATGCGATTCGTACGCCGTTCACTGCTCCTCTCGCTACTCGTCGGTGCCTCTCACTCAGCGATCGCCAAGGACACGATGGACATCATCGTACCGTTCGCCGCCGGTGGGGCCACCGACATCGTTGCCCGCAGTTTCGAGCCGGGCTTTTCCAAACAGCTCGGCGTCACGTCGGTCGTTCGCAACATCGCCGGAGCGAGCGCCACCGTGGGTACCGCCGAGGTCGCCAAGAGTCAGGGCAACCCGAACATCGTCGGCTATGAACCGGCCGGGGCGCTGAGCATCCAGCCGTCGCTGAAGAAACTACCCTACGACACCGACAGTTTCACGTATGTCTGCCGGACGACCTCCAACCCCATGTTCCTGCTGGTCTCGAAGTCATCCGATATCCACTCCTTCGAGGAACTCGTCACCGCCTCACGACAGCAGCCGCTACTCTACGGCTCCTCCGGCCCTGGCACACTGCCGCAACTGGCGGTGGCGGCGCTGGTCGGCGAGAGCGATCTGCAAGCCTCGCACGTGCCGTACAGCGGGACCGGGCCGGCGATGAACGCGCTGGCGGGCAACGAAATCCAGATCTTCGCCGATACCGAGATCGTTCTCTCCAATTACGACCTACGGCCACTCGCGGTCTTCGCCGATCACCGGCTGGAAGGATACGACGACGTCCCGACCATCGGGGAGCTGGGTCTGCCGGCACTGTCCTTCTCGGTCTGGCAGGGCGTTGTCGCTCCCAAGGGCATTTCGCAGCAGCGCGCCGATCAACTCTCCGAGGCTTGCAAGGCTACCGTGACGTCCGATCGGTTCAAGTCCTTCGCCAAGAAGGCCAACGTCGACATCGCCTATCTGGGGCCGCGGGATTTCGAAAGCTTCGTCAAGCAGCGCTTCGAGGCCAACAAGAAGGTGCTGAAGGATGCCGGATTGACCGAATGAACCGGCAATGCAGCCCATCAGTGAGGAGGGCGTCATGTCTTCGCGCGTGATTCAACCCCGTGTCCTGGTCGCCGTACTGTTGCTGGTCGTCGGCGTCGTTCTGGCGGGCCAGGCTTGGAGCGGCCCCGCCAATGCCATGCTGGTACCGCGGGTGGTGTTGACGCTATGGAGTGTTATCGCCCTGGCGATCACCGTCATGGAACTGGCGAGTCACCAGTCTCGGGACATGCGCTACCTGTCGCCCTTGCCACTCTTGATGGCGTCTGTACTGGCCGCTGCCGTGGCGGTGGCCAGTCTCGGTTTCCTGGTGCCGTCGCTGCCGCTGGTGGCGTTGACGCTATGGCTGTTCCGGGTGCGTCGGCCAGTGTCGCTACTGATGGGCACGCTGGTGATCGCCGGTGGCCTGTGGTTCCTCTTCCACCACGTGCTGCTGATCCGGCTGCCGACCCTGATGACCAACGGGGGACTCTGAGATGGACGTGATTCTTGCCGCGATCGGCGATGCCGTTACCTGGCAGGCGCTGCTGGCGATCGCCGTCGGCACCTGGGCCGGCATCATCATCGGTGGGTTGCCGGGGCTCGGCTCGGTGGTGGGCCTGACGATCTTTCTGCCGTTCACGTTCGGAATGGACACCATTACCAGCATGGCGCTGCTGATCGGTGTGTACTGCGGCTCGGTGTATGGTGGATCCATCACTGCGATCCTGATCAATACGCCGGGGACGCCGCAATCGGCGGCGACCACCTTCGACGGCTACCCGATGACCCAGCAGGGGCGTGTCGACGAGGCGCTGGGCTGGGCGACCTTTGCTTCCTTCTTCGGTGGCGTGCTGTCCTGCGTGATCCTGATCTTCTGTGCCCCTCAGCTTGCCAAGTTTGCCGTCAACTTCGGCTCCGTAGAGGTCTTTGCGCTGATCTGCCTGGCCATGATGTGCATCGTCGGGGTCTCCAAGGGCAGCGTCCTCAAGGGATTGCTATGCGGCATGGTGGGGTTCTTCCTGTCGATGATCGGCGCCGATCCAATCACCGGCGCCGATCGCTTCACCTTCGGCAGTTACGCGCTGTCGTCCGGGTTGACGCTGATTCCGGTGGTGGTCGGTGCCTTCGCCCTGTCGGAAGTGTTCGTGCGTTTCGATACCCGGGACGACCCCGGTGCCCAGATCCCCGAAGCCCGATTGCGCCTGCCCCGCCCGGGACTGATTTTCGGTCGACTGGTGGAGCTGGTGCGGGGTTCGTGCATCGGAAGCTTCATTGGCGCCTTGCCGGGAACCGGTGCGGCGGCCGCGGCCTTCATCAGCTACGCGACTGCCCAGAAGCTGTCGCCGCGCCGCCAGCGTCTGGGACAGGGCGAGCCGGACGGGATCATCGCCTCGGAGTCCTCCAACAACGCGGTGACCGGTAGTTCGTTCATTCCCACCCTGGCGCTGGGCATCCCCGGTGACGTGGTGACGGCGATGATGATGGGCGCGATGGTGATCCATGGCATCACGCCGGGGGTGCGGCTGATGGTCGATCAGGCACAGACGGTCTATTCGCTGTTCGTGGTACTGATCATCGTCAACGTGGCCATGCTGATCCTCAGCAAGCCCTCCATCGGTCTGTTCCGTTACCTGTTCCGGCTGCATCAGGGCTACGTGATGGCGGCCATCGTGATGTTCAGTTTCATCGGCGCCGCAACGGTGCGCGGCAACCCGCTCGATCTGGTGGTCGCCGCGCTGACCGGCGTGCTCGCCTATGCCCTGCGTCGTGCCGATTACCCGCTGGCACCGCTGGTGATCGGCATGGTGCTGGGGCCTGAACTGGAGAGTTCTCTGCGTCGCGGCCTGCTCATCGAGCGCGGCGACTTCCTGGGCTTTTTCACCCATAGCGGCATCTCGATGACGCTGTTCTCGCTGCTGGGCTTGTTCATCGCCTGGACGCTCTGGTCGGCCATCGCTAATCGACGGTCGGAGAAGCGCCATCGCCACAGTCACTCCTTGAATGAGCGAAAGACATGATCATCACCGAGATCAAGACCCATGTGCTGGCGGCGCCGCTGGACCAGCCGTTCGCCTTCTCGCAAGGCTGGGCCCATCGGCGCACGGCCATGCTCGTCGAGATACGTACCGAGGATGGCCTGGTCGGCTGGGGTGAGTCGATCAACCACGGATTGCAACCGCCCCAGGTCGCTCAGGCGGTGGTCGAGCATGCGCTCAAGCCGTTGTTGATCGGGCGATCGGCATTCGACCGCGAAGTCTTGTGGGAGACGATGTACAACCACACGCGTCCCTACGGCCAGAAGGGGGCGGCACTGTTTGGTATCGCCGCAGTGGATATCGCCTTGTGGGACCTGGCCGGCAAGGCGCTCGGTCAGCCTATCCATCGACTGCTGGGCGGTGCCTACCGCCAGGAGATTCGTCCCTATGCCACGGGGTTCTATCGTCGCGAGGGAGGGCGCTACCCCGAGGAATTGATCGACGAGGCACTGCGTCATCAAGCCAATGGCTATCGGGCGATGAAGCTCAAGACCGGCTTCGGCATCGAGTCGGACATTCGCGACATGCGCGCCGTGCGCGAGGCGGTGGGCGATGACGTGATGCTGATGATGGATGCCAACTGCGCCTATAGCGTGCCGGCGGCGCGGCGCATCCTCATGGAGCTGGAAGAAACTCGGGTACATCTCTTCGAGGAACCGTTGAGCCCGGAAAATCGCCATGGCTATCGTGAGCTCAAGGGACTTTCGCGGACCTACATCGCCGCCGGCGAGAACGAGTATTCCAAGATCGGCTTTCGCGACTTGATCAGTGACGGCGCGCTGGACGTCGTGCAGCCCGATCTCGGTGCCGCCGGCGGCATCACCGAGTGTTGCAAGATTTCCGCATTGGCCCAGGCCTGGCATGTGCCGTTGATCCCGCATGTCTGGGGCACCGGCATCGGTCTGGCCGCGGCGGTGCAGTTCATCGCCAGTCTGCCCCCGCAGCCGCTATCGCTGACGCCCGACGAGCCCATGCTCGAATACGACCAGTCGGCGCACCCGTTCCGTCAGGCACTGATCGGCGGCGAATTCGCCCTCAATAAGCGGGGTTGCGTGGCGGTTCCCGACAGCCCCGGGCTGGGCATCGAGGTCGATACCGAGGTCATCGAACGCTACCGCCTCGACGCCTGAAAGCCTTCCCTATCACCGCCACGGAGTAGTCGATGAGTCATCTCGAGAAAGTTCTGCTGTTGGGGGTCGACGGTCTCATTCCCGAGCTCGTCGACCGGTTCTGCGACGAAGGGGCCTTGCCCAATATCCAGCGCCTGCGCGACGAGGGCACCACGACCCGCTTGATGCCCTATATCTCGACCTGGGGAGACACCAACTTCGTGACCTTCCTCAGCGGTCAGGCGCCGGGTAACAGTTGGGTCGGGCAGCGCATGCCGCCGCGAGACACGCGCCATCTGCTGGAACTGATGAACGAGGCGGGGAAGAAGTGTGCCCTGGTACACTTTCCCGAGTCTCTCGTGCCGACGGGTGAGCACGACCTCTGCCTGGCGCCATACTGGAGCGGTCAGGGGCCGGCACCGATGGAACTGGCCTCGGCGGGCCTGCACACCAGTGACCCCGCGGCATGGCCCGAGGTCCCCCAGCACGAAGCCTTGGGCTGGCCACCGAGTGGCACCCTGGCGCACCATCAGAAACACAACCGGCTGCCCATCGAGCGTTCCGCCGGGGAATACCACGCCGCGATTCGCCTGAATGGCGGGGGGTCCCTGCCGGTGACCCTGACCCCTGAAGGCGATGGCCGCGTGTCGCTGAGCCTGGATGCGCAGCACACGACACTGGACGTCGGGGAATGGAGCGGCTGGCTGCCGGTGGATACCGCGCACGGGGCCGGTCAGGTGCGTTTCAAGCTGCTGGCTCACGACATCGCCACGGGCCGGCTCGACCTGCTGCAGTCGCAGATCACGATCCCGGAGCAATTGAGCAATCAACCGGCCCTGGCGGATCGCCTGATTCGGCGTCATGGCCCGTTCATCGCCAAGTGGGCGGTATCCGCCGACCCCGACACCCTCTATCACGAGACCAGCTTCGAGGAGGGGCGTTATCAGTTGGAGTGGCTGGTCGACAGCGCGCTGACGTTGCTCGACGAGGAAGACTTCTCGTTGTTCGCCACGGTGTTCCGTCTCAACGACGAGACCCACCACACGTGCCTGGCCTACTGTGACCCGGCTTCCCCGTTCTTTTCGGCGACCCGGCAGGCCGAGTATCTGGAGGCGATCCGGTGTTCCTACCGGCTGCTCGACGATGCGGTCGGGCGGCTGCTGGCGGGATGCCGCGAGGACACGCTGCTGGTGCTCGCCTCCGACCACGGCGACGTGCCCAATCACTACCTGTGTGACATTCATCGCCGACTGGCCGAATTCGATCTGTGCACGCTCGATGACCGGGGGCGGCCGGTCATCGAGCGCAGCCGCGCCTTTCTCAAGGACGAACGCGGGGGGCTGGAGATCTTCGTCAACCGTGATCTCGTCGCGGTGCCCGACGTCGCCGACGTCCAGACCCGGATCCTCAAGGCCCTGACGACCTGGTACGTGGACACGCCCGCCGGCGAGCGCAACGTGGTGGCACTGGCCGTGAAGGGTGAGGATGCCGGTATACTGGGCTATTGGGGCGAGCATCGGGGCGACGTGCTGTTCGCCTATGCCTCGGGTTTCGTGTGGGGGGTCAACCGGCGTGGCGACACCGTCGCCCCGGTGCAGAGCGCCGGCGCCAATCACGGCCCTCAGATTCCGTCCGCGAGTACCGACTTTGCCTCCAACCTGGGGCTGGCGATCTTTCATGGCTCGGGGGTGCGTGCCGGCCAGGCCCTGCCCGCCAACGGCCTGCGCCGCATGGACGATCCCGGCGCGACCTTCGCCCGGGTGCTCGGTCTGGAGACCGCGACACTGGATGGCAAGCCGCTCGATATTCTCGGGGAGAGCCGAGCCCCATCCGGGCGACCTCTCTCGTGAGCGGCTTTCGCAGCGCTGCGAGAATGATGGCATCTTGGCCCTGCTTTCGGTCGAAACCTCGATCATCGGGCCGGCGCGGTACGGATGTGGCACAACCCCTACCGCCGGCTGACCCCCGGTGCGGGTCGCGCTGCCCACCGCTGCGTTGACCTCGCGCCCCGCTCGTGCCTCGCGAGCGGGGCACATTTTCATGATTTTTTGCAATTGCATTTGATAATATTTATCATCCGACCGGCTTTGCCGGGGCAAGGTCTGTGCTGCCCCCTGGCTCCCTGACCGATGAGAGACCTTTCGTGTTACGACGACCGCAGCGGACCTCCCGACTGGCGCTGGCGTACGGACGCTTCACCCTGGGGCGGACCCTGATCCTGGCAGGGCTGTGCATGGGCGTGCTCGCGGCACTGGCGATCGATGTGGCGACCGGTCCGGCCGGGCTGAGCTTCCACTCGCTGCTGGATGTACTGGCCGATCCCGGCGCCCTGGGCCCGCTGGACGAGGCGATCGTCTGGCAGATCCGCCTGCCGGGGGCGCTGATGGCGGCCCTGGTCGGTGCTGCCCTGGGCCTGGCGGGGGCCGAGATGCAGACGGTGCTCAACAACCCGCTGGCCAGCCCCTTCACGCTCGGTGTTGGCGCCGCCGCGACGCTGGGCGCCTCGCTGGTGATCGTGCTCGGTGTCGATACCCTCGGCATCCCGTCCAACTACGCCATCGCTACCATGGCATTTGTCTTCGCCACGGTCTCGATCCTGGCCATCGACGCGGTCGCCGGCCTCTACGGCGCCAGCCGCGAGATCATCGTGCTGTTCGGCATCGCCCTGGTTTTCGTGCTCAACGCCGTCAATGCGTTGGTACAGCTGGTGGCCAGCCCCGATGCCCTGCAGCAGCTGATGTTCTGGACCATGGGCAGCTTGTCCCGGGCCTCCTGGGATCGGGTGGCGATTCTCGCCGCGGTGCTGGCGCTGTGCCTGCCGTTCGCCATGCGCCGCAGTTGGGCGATGACCGCGCTGCGCGCCGGCGACGAGCATGCCCGCAGCTTCGGCGTGCCGGTCACGCGGCTGCGGCGCACGGCGCTGCTGCGCGTCAGCCTGCTGGCCGCGGTGGCCTTCGTCGGCACCATCGGCTTCATTGGCCTGGTGGCGCCGCATATGGCGCGCCTCGCCCTGGGCGAGGATCACCGCTTCTATCTGCCGGGCAGCGTCCTGGCCGGGGCGCTGATGCTGACCCTGGCCGCCGTGGCCAGCGAGTCGCTGGTGCCCGGTCTGGCGCTGCCGGTGGGCATCGTCACCTCGCTGGTGGGGATTCCCTGTTTCCTGGCCCTGCTGCTCGGCCAGCGCAAGGGGGGGTGATGGCGATCAAGATGACGGGACTGACGGTCAGCGGGCTGACGACGGGCTATCGGGACCGCCGGGTGTTCCAGGGGCTGGACCTGCCGACGCTGCCGGCCGGTTCGCTGGTCGGCGTGCTGGGCCCCAACGCCGTGGGCAAGTCGACCCTGTTGCAGGCCCTCGCCGGCCTGCGCCCCGCCGGGGGCGAGATCCGTCTCGGCGAGATCGGGCTGTCGGCCCTGCGCGGCGTGCAGCGCATGCGCCACGTCGGCTATTTGCCCCAGACCCTGCCGCAGGCCACCAGCCTGGTGGCCTATGAGGCGGTGGCGAGTGCCTGCCGGGTGGCGCGGCCGGAGCTCTCCCGCGAGGCCGTCGAGACGCTGATCGAGTCGGTCTTCGATCGCCTCTCGCTGCGAGCCCTGGCGTTCAAGCGGCTGGCGGCGATGTCCGGCGGCCAGCGCCAGATGGTCGGCCTGGCCCAGGTACTGGTGCGCGAGCCCGAACTGCTGCTGCTCGACGAGCCGACCAGCGCGCTGGACCTGCGCTGGCAGCTGGCGCTGATCGAGGCGGTGCGCGATGCCATCGCCCGACGGCGGGCGACCTGCCTGATGGCGTTACACGATATCAACCTGGCCCTGCGTCACTGCGACCGGGTGCTGCTGCTCGGCCCCGACGGCCTGCTGGCGGAGGGTGAGCCGCGCACGGCGATCACCCCCGAGTCGCTGCGCGCCGCCTATGGCATCGAGGCGCGCCTCGAGACCTGCTCCCAGGGGCGTCCGGTCGTGCTCACCGATGGGGTCGCCGAATAGGAGAGGCGCCTTTCTTGTTGTGCTCGACGGAGTCATCCATGCGTTTCGTGCCGATTATCCTCGCCTGGCTGCTGCTCGGGCTCTGCTCCTCCTCCTTCGCTGCCGATGCCTCGGGCGCCTGGCCGCGTCGGGTCACCGATCTCGCCGGGCGCGAGGTGCGCCTCGAGGCGCCACCCCAGCGCATCTTCCTGGCCCAGCCGCGCCAGCTCTACTCGCTGCTCACGCTGCTCGATGCGCCGGCCGAGCGGCTCGCCGGCTGGGCCTATCCGCTGAGCGTCTTCGACACCGCCATGGCGGCGCGGCTGGTGCGACGCTGGCCGGCGCTGGAGGCGCTGCCGGCCCTGAGTCGGACCTCGACGCCGGAACTCGATGCCGAGGCGCTGCTGGCGCTGTCCCCGGACCTGGTGATCTTCGATCTCTCGCGACGCTCGCGCATCGAGGGCTCGGCACTGGCCGATGTGCTCGATGGGGTGGGCATTCCCTACCTGTACACCGAGTTCAATCGTCATCCCCTGCGCGACACGCCACAGAGCCTGCGTTTGTTGGGCGAAGCGCTGGGCGTAGAGTCTCGCGCCGAGGCGGTCGATCGGCTGATCGAGCGGCATCTGGCGCGCATCGACCGGCGCCTGACCGGGATCGAGCATCGCCCCGAGGTGCTGATCAGCATCGCCCCCGGGCTCAAGGTCGACTGCTGTCGCACTAACCTCGACGGCGGGCTGGCCGATCTGGTCGAGCGGGCCGGCGGGCGCAATCTGGCCGCCGAGCTGGCACCGGTGAGCGGCGCCACCCTGAGCCAGGAGTGGGTGCTCGCTCACCCACCGGAGGTGATCCTCAACACCGCCGGTCAGTGGGCGGCCGGCGACGGCATACGCGTCGGCATCGGTGTCTCGGCCGATGAGATCGCGGACGATCTGCGCCATCTGAGCGAGACGCTGCCCGGCTGGACACAACTGACCGCGGTGCGCCAGGGGCGCTGCTATGCCCTGTGGCACGGCTTTCACCAGGGACCGTTCGGCATCGTCGCCCTGGAGCGGATCGCCAAGTGGCTGCATCCACGCCGTTTCCAGGATCTCGATCCTGATGCCACCTTCACGGCCCTGCTCGACGAGGCGGGGCTGACCCGTGGCGACGGGCGCTTCTGGGGGCGCCTGCCCGCGGCAGCATCGCTTTCCACTCCTCCGACAACACCAAGGTGATCTCCTCCATGGCTGGAATCGCCGCCAGTACAGCGACGGTCATCAGGCCCGCTGTGCGTCGGCCAGCGCCGGGTCGGCCTCGATCAGCCGCTCGGCGGGGAACACGCAGCGGAACAGCGCGCCCTCGCCGGGATTGGAGTCGATCTCCAGGCGTGCGTCGTGGCGCAGCAATACGTGCTTGACGATCGCCAGACCCAGGCCGGTACCGCCGGTGGCGGCGCTGCGGCCCTTGTCGACGCGGTAGAAGCGTTCGGTGAGCCGCGGGATGTGCACCGGATCGATGCCCTCGCCGTCGTCCTCGACCTCCAGCGCGGCGCCGTCCTGCCAGGCGCGCCAGCGCAGGGTGATGGTGCTGTCTTCGGGGGTGTAACGCACGGCGTTGAACGCCAGGTTGGAGACGGCGCTGCGCAGTTCCTGCTCGACCCCCGAGAGCCGGCGCGGATCCTCGATCTCGACATGGATGCTGTGGCGCCCCTCCGAGAGCGCGACGGTATCCCGGCGCACGCTTTCCAGCAGGTCGTCGATCGCCACCGGCGTGGAGCGCTCGGTCTGGTGATCGGTCTCGAGCCGCGAGAGCAGCAGCAGGTCGTTGACCAGATTCTGCATGCGCGTGGTCTGTTCCTGCATCTGGGTGAGCCCGCGCTGCCACCGCGGCGGTAGTTGATCGGCGTACTCGGTGTAGGTCTCGAGATAGCCGGCGAGCACGGTCAGCGGCGTGCGCAGCTCGTGGGAGACGTTGGCGACGAAGTCGCGGCGCATCTGCTCCAGGCGGTGCAGGCGGGTGATGTCGCGGGCCATCACCAGGCGTTCGTCGTCGCCGTAGAGAGTGATCTGGAACTGCAGGACCAGGTCGTCGCGGATCGGCGAGGGCAGGGTCAGCGGCTCGCGATAGTCGCGGGCGTAGAAGTAGTCGACGAAGCGCGGATCGCGCAGCAGGTTGGTGATGTGCTGACCGCGGTCGTGGCGGGTCTGAAAGCCGAGCATCCTCTCGGCGGCGGTATTCCACCACTCCAGGTCGCCGCGGCTGTCGAGCATCACCACGCTGTCGCGCATCGCCTCGGAGGACTCCTGGACGCGGCGGATCACGTCGCGCAGCCGTTCCTGGGTCATCCGCTGGGTCTTCTGGTACTTGTAGAGCCGGTCGAACAGGTCCCCCCACACGCCGCTGCCCACCGGCGGCTCGCGGCCGGGGTGATAGGTCAGCCAGACGTAGAGTTCGCGCAGGTGACGCAGGTGGATGAACACGAACAGCCCCAGGCCGCCGGCCAGCCCCCAGCCGGGGGCATCGAGCACCCAGCCCAACGCCCCCAGTCCACCGACCAGATAGGCCAGTCGCCAGAGTTCGTTGGTCCAGTAGTACATCGGCCGGGGTCAGCCTCTTGCCGAGAAGCGGTAGCCGGTGCCGCGCACGGTCTGGATCAGATGCTGGTGGGGTTCGCCCAGCGCCTTGCGCAGGCGGCGGATGTGCACGTCGACGGTGCGCTCCTCGACGTAGACGTTGCCGCCCCACACCTGATCGAGCAACTGACCGCGGGTATAGGCGCGCTCCTGGTGGGTCATGAAGAACTGCAGCAGACGGTACTCGGTGGGGCCGATCTCCAGGGCCTGGCCGTGGGACGACACCCGATGGCTGGCCGGATCGAGCATCAGCCCCTCGACCTCGACGGCGTCCTCGATGCCACGCGGCGTGGTCCGGCGCAGCACGGCCTTGAGCCGGGCCACCAGCTCGCGCGGCGAGAACGGCTTGGTGATGTAGTCGTCGGCACCGGCCTCGAGACCGAGGATCTTGTTGTCCTCCTCGCTCTTGGCGGTGAGCAGGATGATCGGCAACTCGGCGGTGGTCTCCTCGCGCTTGAGGCGACGCGCCAGTTCGATGCCGCTGGTGCCGGGCATCATCCAGTCGAGCAGCAGCAGGTCGGGCTGGTCGTCGACGATCAGGGCGTGGGCGTCCTGGGCGTTGTCGGCCTCCAGTACCCGGTAGTCGGCCATCTCCAGCGCCACGGCGATCATCTCGCGAATGGAGGGCTCGTCGTCGACGATGAGCACGGTCTTGGATGTCATTCCCCTGGCCTCGTGCGGTGGCGGATCTCGTCCTCCATTGGCGAGCATCCGGCAGTGACAGGACGATGACGATTACAACGCGCTAATGTGACAAGCTTGTGACAAACGTGCCGCGGGCGCAATGCTGGCCACGACGCCGGCCTCACACCACCGGCCACAGCGCCAGGCCGATCCCCGCGAACAGCACCAGCCCCGCCCAGTGATTGTTGAGAAACGCCCGGAAACAGCGCTCCCGCGAGCGGTCGCGGATCAGCCACTGCTGGTAGACGAAGATCGCCGCCATCGCCGCCAGGCCGACCCAGAAGTAGCCGTTCAGCGCCTGGCGCGCGCCGACCACCGCCAGCAGCGTCAGCGTGACGAGCTGCAGCAGGCCGATCATCAGCTTGTCGTAGGCGCCGAACAGCACCGCGGTGGACTTGATGCCGATCGTCAGGTCGTCGTCGCGGTCGACCATGGCGTATTCGGTGTCGTAGGCCACCGTCCAGGCCACGTTGGCGAAGAACAGCAGCCAGGCGTCGACCGGCACCTGCTGCTGGACGGCGCCGAAGGCCATGGGGATCGCCCACGAGAAGGCCGCGCCGAGCACCGCCTGCGGCCAGTGGGTGTAGCGCTTCATGAACGGGTAGACGAAGGCCAGCGCCACGCCACCCACCGAGAGCATCACCGTGAAGGCGTTGGTGAAGCAGACCAGCACGAAGGCCGCGGCCACCAGCGCGACGAACAGTGCCCGGGCCTCGCCTTCGCCGATGCGACCGGTGGCCAGCGGGCGGTCGCGGGTGCGCTTGACGTGCCCGTCGAAGTGACGGTCGGCGTAATCGTTGATCACGCAGCCGGCGGCGCGCATCAGGTAGACCCCGGCGACGAAGATCAGCAGCGTCGCGCGCTCGGGGAGGCCCTCGGCGGCGATCCACAGCGCCCACAGCGTGGGCCACATCAACAGCCAGGTGCCGATCGGCCGATCGAGCCGGGTCAAATGCAGGAAGGCGGGCAGGCGCGCGGGATGAAAACGCGCCGCCCCCGTGGGACGCGGGCTGTCTGACATGGTGATCTCCGGTGGCAAACGTCGCCCAGTCTAGCGTCTGGGTAGCGCCAGTTCATCCGCCATGCGCGCCAGGAAGAACTCCTGGACCAGTACCTCGAAGCGGCCGTGACGAAACCGCGAGCGGCGCCCCCAGGGGCCGGTGGCGGGATGGAAGGGCGGTGCGCTGCGGGTGATCTCGATCGGCCCGCGCTCGAGACCCGGCTGGCGGAACAGCCAGCTGCCCAGCGAGCGCTCGCCGAGCTGGCCGAGACGCTGGCCGCCCAGGCGCTCCAGCGGGGCCACCGAGCGGGCCACGACCCAGGGCGTGTCGCCGTTGCACAGCGCGACTTCGCGGCACCATACGTAGCGCGTTGCGGGGATGCCCAGTGCGACGGCCTCGTCGCGGCGCGGGCAGGTGAGCCGCTGGGCGAGCAGGCGTACCGCGAAGCCCTGTGGCGCCGCGGCGATCAGCCGCCGGGTCAGCGAGTCGCGCGAGGCCAGCCAGCGCCACCAGGCGGCGCTCATCGCCGGTCGCCAGGCCGCGGCGGGGCGCCAGTGGGGGACGTTCGCCGGGAGGGATGTCGCCTCGGGCACGGCGGCCTCCGGGTCGGAAATGGGACGCGATAGTGTACCATGGCGGCATTCATTGCCCGTCACCCTCGAATCATCATGCCAGGGAACCGCATGAGCTCACCTCTGATCCTGCTCGGCAGCGGCATGGCCGGTCTCGGCCTGGCGCGTGCCCTGCGTCGCCACCAGCCGCAACGGCCGATCACCCTGATCACCGCCGACAGCGGTGACGACTATTCCAAGCCGTTGCTGTCCACCGGCTTCGCCAAGGGGCTGGCCCCCGACGCCCTGGCCAGCCGCTCGGCGCTGGCGCTCGCCGACGAACTGAACCTGGTGGTGCGTACCCACACCCGGGTCGATGCCGTCGACCCGGGGGCGTGCGAGCTGCAGCTCGGCACCGAGAGGCTGGCCTTCGACGAGCTGGTGCTCGCCACCGGCGCCGCGCCGCAACCGCCCTTCACCATCGACGCGGCGCTCGCCGGACGGGTCTTCACCATCAACGATCTCGACGACTACCGCGCCTTTCACGCCGCGCTGGAGGCCGTCGGCCGGCCGGCCCGGGTGGCGATCGTCGGTGCCGGGCTGGTGGGCTGTGAATATGCCAACGACCTGGCCGCCGCCGGCCACGCGGTGGCGATGATCGCCCCCGAGCGCGCGCCACTGGCGCGCCTGCTCCCCGAGCCGCTGGGCCACGCGCTGGCCGGCGAGCTCGCCGGCGCCGGTATCGCGCTGCATCTGGGGCGCCACGTGACGGCCCCGAAACTCGACGGTGGCGACGTGTGCCTGCCCCTGGACGACGGCCATGCGCTGGATGCCGACCTGGTGCTGGTGGCCACCGGCCTCGCACCGCGCACGACGCTCGCCGAGCGGGCGGGCATCACCAGCAGTGCGGCGGGCATTCACACCGACCGCTACCTGCGCACCTCGGCGCCGGGGATCTACGCGCTGGGCGACGTGGCCTGCGTGGACGGCGTCAATGCCATGTATGTCCAGCCGCTGCAGGCGAGTGCCAAGGCGCTGGCGGCGACGCTCTCCGGCACGCCCACCGCGGTGAATTACGGGCCCTGGCCGGTGATCGTCAAGACCCCCTGTTGCCCGGTGGTCGCCCTGCCCCCGCGGGAAGTTCCTCACCGCTGGCGGATCGAGGGCGAGGACGTCGATCTCAGTGCCCTGGCGGAAGACGAGAACGGACGTTTGTTGGGCTTTGCGTTGACAGGACGCTGCGTGCGGCGGAAAGTCGAACTGGCGCGGGCCGCGCCGCCGTTGCTAATCTAGTTGCGTCATACCCCGCAGACCTGCGGGTTCGCGTCGACCTAAGTCACGAACAACAAGACCCACGGTAGTCGAGGCTGCCGTCTTCACTGCCACATTTCAGGAGGGCTATATGCGCAAGCCAGAACTCGCGGCGGCGATTGCCGAGCGTGCCGATCTTTCCAAGGACAAGGCCAGTCAGGTGCTCAACGTGATTCTCGACGAGATCACCGGCAGCGTGGCCAAGGGGCAGGACGTGTCACTGATCGGCTTCGGCTCCTTCACCGTGCGCGAGCGGGCGGCCCGTACCGGCAAGAACCCGCAGACCGGCGAGTCGCTGACCATCCCGGCCAGCAAGACCGTTGCCTTCAAGGCCGGCAAGGCTCTCAAGGACGCCGTCTCCAAGTAAGACCGCCGCGGGAGAGAGCCCGGTACCGTCAGCGTGTCCGGGCCCTCCCGCCAGCCGTCGCCCAGGCGACGGCTCTCCCTTCCTCCTCTGACGTCATGGATGCGCCATGAAGCTTCGACTGATGCTGTGGCTGCTCGGCTGGATGCTCAAGCGTGCGCGGCGGCGCCGGACGGCGTTTCGCGACGCCCTGCGCGAACGCGGTCGGCTGGACTGGGGCATCGCCACCGAGGATCTGTCCATCGCCCGACACTACCGGATGAACGCCGAGCGGGTCGCCAGCGCCCCGGGCCTGCCGGTGGATCTCGACCTGGAACTGCGCTTTCGCGACGCCGAGGCCGCCCTGGCGGTCCTGAAGAAGCCCTCCCAGCGGGCCTTCCGCGAGGGCCTGATCGACGGGCGCTTGCGGCTGGTCGGCGATTCCCGGGATCTCAATCGCCTCCAGGCACTGCTCAAGCACCTCTGACCAATCGCCTGGCGGCCGCGCGCCCGAGCCGCTGGAACCGGCTCGGGCCGACGGCCGAGACCGCACGGCTCAGGTGGGACTGGGTACCCTTGCGTCCCCGCCCAGCGTGTCCGCCCCGGGTAAAGCGCTCGCTGTTGCCGCCGATAAGCCACAAGACGTTATACTAAAGTCTAAGATCATCAGCGCCGCGCCAGGTGTCTGCCACCGCCCCGGCAGGCAAGCGTGCCCCACGGTCACGACCCGGAGATACCGAGATTCCCGATTCGCTCGCCCAATCCCTGCGTCGCCTGTGGACGCTCGACAAGTTCGCCTACAGCCTGCGCGTGTTCCTCGCCCTCGGCGGCGCCATCGCCCTCGGCTGGCATCTGGACCGGATCGCGCTGACGATACCCTTGTTCCTCGGCATCATCGCCAGCGCCCTGGCCGAGACCGACGACAACTGGGAGGGGCGGGTCCGGGCGCTGCTGGTCACGCTGGTGTGTTTCGCCGTCGCCTCGCTCTCGGTGGAGCTGCTGTTTCCCTGGCCATGGTTGTTCGCGCCCGGCCTGGCGTTGTCCGCCTTCGTCTTCATCATGCTGGGCGCCGTGGGACCGCGTTACGCGACCATCGCCTCGGCGACGTTGATCCTGTCGGTCTACTCGATGATCAGCATCGAGCAGCACGGCGGGACCAGCGAGAATGTCTGGCGTCAGCCGCTGCTGCTGGTCGGCGGGGCGGCTTGGTACGGGCTGATCTCGGTGATCTGGTGCGCGCTGTTCTCGCGCCAGCCGCTCAAGCAGAGCATGGCTCAGCTCTATCGCGAGCTGGGCGAGTACCTGATCATCAAGGCGACCCTGTTCGAGCCATTGCGCGGGCTCGACGTCGAGGAGCGCCGGGTGGCGCTGGCGCGCCAGAACGGCCGCGTCGTCACCGCCCTCAACCAGGCCAAGGAGATGATCTTCCGGCGCCTGGAAGGCCAGCGCGGCAGCCGCAAGCTCAATCGCTACCTGCGGCTCTATTTCATCGCCCAGGACATCCACGAACGGGTCAGCGCCTCGCACTACCCCTATTCGGCGCTGGCCGAGGCCTTCTTCCACCACGACGTGCTGTTCCGCTGCCAGCGCCTGCTCGACCAGCAGGGCCGCGCCTGCAAGCGGCTGGCCCGGGCCCTGCTGCTGCGCCAGCCCTTCGATCACGACCAGAGCGAACAGGCCCTGGAGGATCTGCACGCCTCGATCGTCTACCTGCGCGCGCAGCGCAACCCGGACTGGACGCCGTTGCTGCGCTCGCTGCAGGCCCTGGCGCGCAATCTGACGACGCTGGAGAATCAGCTTTCCAGCGCCCAGAACCCGGACGCGGCGGTCGACGAGCAGGACGCCAGTCTGTTCGATCGCTCGCCGCGCAGCATCACGGACGCCTGGGAGCGCGTGCGCCTGCAGCTGACGCCGGGATCGCCGACCTTTCGCCACGCCCTGCGCCTGCCCATCGCGTTGCTGGCGGGCTACGCCGTGCTGCACCTGGTGCACCCGACCCAGGGCTACTGGATCCTGCTGACCACGTTGTTCGTGTGCCGGCCCAACTTCGGTGCCACACGGCGCTTCCTGCGCCAGCGGATCCAGGGCACGGTGCTGGGGCTGGTGGTCGGCTGGGCGCTGATCAGCCTGTTTCCCGACCCGCTGGTGCAGTCGTTGATCGCGGTCATCGCCGGCGTGGTGTTCTTCGCCAACCGCGAACGCCACTACATCGTCGCCACCGCGGCCATCACCACGCTGGTGCTGGCGAGCTTCAACCAGGTCGGTGATGGCTTCGACCTGATCCTGCCTCGCCTGTTCGATACCCTGGTCGGCGCCCTGATCGCCGGGCTGGCGGTGTTCTTCATCCTGCCGGACTGGCAGGGGCGCCGGCTGCACAAGGTCGCGTCGAGGGCGCTCGCCGACAGCACCGCCTACCTGCGCGAGATCATCCACCAGTACGAGAGCGGCAAGCAGGACGATCTCGCCTACCGGCTGGCGCGACGCAACGCCCACAATGCCGACGCCGCGCTCTCCACGGTGCTGGGCAACATGCTTCAGGAACCCGGGCACTATCGCAAGAAGGACGCCGACGAGGGCTTTCGCTTCCTGGTCGTCTCGCACACCCTGCTGGGGTATCTCTCCGCGCTGGGGGCCCATCGCGGCACCCTGGTGGCCAGTGCGGACGACGCTGAGCTCTACGCCGCCGCGCGGCGACTCGCCGACGACCTCGATGCCATCGCCGCCCGGCTGCAGGCCCGCGAGCCCATCGCCGACCCGCGTGACGAGCAGGACGCCCTGGTCGCCATCTTCGAGCGCGAGCCCGCCGCCGCCCGGGACGACGCCGACGACGAACGTCGCGTGGTCCAGACCCAGTTGCTGCATCTCAGCCGGCAACTGGTGCCGCTGAGCGAGGCCGCCGCGCGGCTGGTGGCCCGGCCGGTCGAGGCCGACGATGAGACGCCGGCCGCCGAGCCGGCCTGACGGGGCTTCTCGGACCGTCCTTTTCAGACAGGCCTAGCGGAAGTCGGTGATCACCGTGGCCCCCACACCCTGGAACGAATCCATCGCCATCAGCGCTGCCGGCGCCTCGGCCAGGCCAATACGCTGGCCGACCAGCCGTGCCGGATCGAGCCGGCCGTGGCGCACCATGTCGAGCATGGCGCCGTAGCGGTGCGCCTGCATGCCGTGGCTGCCCAGAATCTCCAACTCCTCGGCGATCACTCGATGCATCGGCAGCGGTGGCGACTGCTGGTCCCCCGCCATCAGCCCTACCTGCACGTGCTTGCCGCGGGTGCGCAGACTCAGGATCGAGTTCTGGCAGGTGAGCCGGCTGCCCAGCGCATCCAGCGAGACATGGGCGCCACCTTGACTCAGCTCGCGGACCGCCGCGACGACATCCGCACACTGCGTGGCATTCAGCGTCGCCGTGGCGCCGAGTTCCCGCGCCAGGCGCAGCTTGGCGTCGTCGATATCCACCGCCACCACCTGGGCGCCCAGGGCGCTGGCGATCATGATCGCCGACAGCCCGACCCCGCCGCAGCCGTAGACGCTGACCCACTGCCCGCCGCTGACCCGGCCCTGATCGACCACCGCGCGGAAGGCGGTGGCGAAACGGCAGCCGAGGCCCGCGGCGGTGGCGAAGTCCATGCTCTCGGGCAGCGCGACCAGGTTGAGATCGGCATGCTGCAGGCTGGTGTACTCGGCGTAGGAGCCCCACTGGGTGAAACCGGGCTGCACCTGGTGGTGACATACCTGCTGGTGGCCGCTGCGGCACTCGTTGCAGGCGCCGCAGCCGCTGACGAAGGGAACGGTGACCCGCGCCCCCGGCTGCCAGCGGGTGACCTCCTTGCCCACCGCGACGATGGTGCCGGCCAGCTCGTGCCCGGGGACGTGGGGCAGCACGATGTCGCTGTCGTGCCCCATCCAGGCGTGCCAGTCGCTGCGGCACAGCCCCGATGCCTCCACCTGCACCACCACGCCGTGGGGGTCAGGAGAGGGATCGGGAACGGTCTGGATACTGGGAGGTGTCTGGAAGCTTTCGAAGACCACGGCTTTCATGGCGATGACTCGTACGCTGGAGGGTTTAGTGGGCGACGACTTCCTGCTGATCATCGTGGCCAAGAACCTGGACGACTACAGCCAGTTCGTGGAGCGCGAGCTGCGACGGCTGCCAGGGGTGACCAATATCCGCTCCAGCCTGTCGCTGCGCGAGGTGAAGTCGACCAACCGGCTGCCGCTGGATTGAGACAGACGCCCGTGCTGCTTCCCGTCGATCAAAACCCGATCAAGAAAATTTGCTATGGATGGTGTATTTAAGTCTTTGTTTTATATGAATTTTAAAAGGGGTTGAAAGGGCCGGTATCGCCCAGAATGAAAACTCGATCAAGAAATCACGCCCAGCCCGGGACGTACCCGGCGCGTGGGTGATCGGGGTCGGCAACCTTGATCAGTCCTGCTGCCTGCGTCTTCCTGATCACGGCCGAGGCCTGCGATGCGTTTCTGGGATCGATGCCGAAACGTTGGCAAAGCGTGGCGTTTTTCATCCGCTCCCCGCCACTCAAGAACTTCAGCACGGCGTGCTGATAACAGGCTCGAACGCGTTCGTCAGGCGTCATGTCAGCGAATTTCCGCGGCCCATAGAGCACTACCTGCGTGGCGTCGCCCTCTTCTCGAAACAGCGGGGGCGGTAACTGGTACAGCTCGACCTCGGCAACGACCTTGTCCAGGCCGCTGCCCTGTTCTTCACAGAATCTCATCCGTCGCATGAGAGAAGCCAGCGTTTCATTGCGAGAGCGCGGCGGCAGATCGATCATGCGTTCTGCCTGGATCAATGGCCGCCCCGGGTTGGTGATTTCCATCCGGTCACGGAATATCTCGATCTGCGGGCCTGCTCCAGTAATCGTCATGTCCTGGTGAATCAGCGCATTCGCCACCAGCTCACGAACGGCCAGTTCAGGAAACAGTGGTCGAGATTCGCGGCGTGCTCGGCCGATGTGTTCGTTATGCGGTACGACATCGTTGATATAGTCGACCAGCCCCTCGAAGCCACAGGCGTAACCCTTCTTGCCATCCAGGCGGTGGGTGACTGTCGCGGCGCGGTTGTGGCCATCGTAGACGACCAGGCGCACCGCCTTGCGCGATAGCGACGCCTCGAAGTCCTCGAGGCGCACGGCAAAAAGCATCGCACCCAGGTGGGTGATGTTCCATCGCTCGCCGACATCGCGTTCGATGAGCCGATCCGCGGACAGGCGTTCGAAGATCCCCGCCCGGTTGTCCGGCAGGGGCTGACGCGTGTAGCGAAAATATTGGGCATAGTCGATCAGTGCCAGTACGTCGTCGCCCGTCTGGTAAGACAGTGCCACGCCGTATTCCCAGACATAAGGACGGAGAGACTCGATGAGCTGCTTATAGCGCTCGGGATAGTCGGCTAGCTTGGGTGTCGTGCTACCGACGCGGATATAGGCAATATTCTTGAAAGCGATCGGCGCTGTCGTAGCGGCGGGGATCTCGAGCATGACCACTCGACCTTCCGGATGATCGATCACGCGAAAGGTGAAAGCAATACTGGGCTGCAGCTGATTGGCGAGCCAGAGCTGCAACTCCTGCCCCTTGACGCGCTGGCCGTCGGGCTGGAAACGGGTGCCCACCACGGCATGCGTGGCATCGTCGATACCCCAGAGCATATAGCCGCAATCTTGCCCCTCGACGCGCGCCGCGTTGGCGAGGGCGGAACAGCGCTTGCCGATTACGTCCGGATCGATGTTGTCCTGCTTGAACTCCAGCCAAGGCAATTCTTCGGGGTGGCTGCGTAATTCATCGACCAGATCGATATCCCGAGCACGATTCACGGGCTGCATACCTTGCCTCCGTTGTTCGTGTCATTGGCGGTGGGTCTCAAGGACATACCGATGACGACATCGGCGGGCAATGTGTCCGCAAATGATTGGTCACTCAGTGGCGGGCTGACACTGTGCTCAATGATGTCGCATTGCTCGGTCGCGCTCATGCGTGCTCCTGTGGATCGGTCAGCGGGAGGCTTGTAGGCGGGTGATGGCGTATCGAGGCAAATGCCTCACACCTGCCCATAGCGCCCTGCCTCGTCGCCCAGCCAGCGCCGGATCAAGGGCTCGCTGGCATCCGGGGCTTCCTCGAGCAGCGCCCGGGCCAGCGGGCTGACCCGTTCGAGCAGGTCGCGGTCTCGCTCCAGGTCGGCGATCTTCATCTGCGCCAGGCCGGTCTGGCGGGTGCCCAGCACCTCGCCGGGGCCGCGCAGTTCGAGATCCTTCTCGGCGATGCGGAAGCCGTCGGTGCTCTCGCGCATCACCGCCAGGCGCTCCCGGGAGTGGGCCGACAGCGGCGGATGATAGAGCAGCACGCAGAAGCTCTCGGTGCTCCCACGTCCGACCCGCCCGCGCAGCTGGTGAAGCTGCGACAGCCCCAGGCGCTCAGGGTTCTCGATGATCATCAGGCTGGCATTTGGCACGTCGACGCCCACCTCGATCACCGTGGTGGCGACCAGCAGGTCGAGTTCGCCGCTCTTGAAGGCCGCCATCACCGCTGCCTTCTCGGCGGCTTTCATGCGCCCGTGGACCAGCCCCACGGCGAGTTCCGGCAGGGCCTCGGTCAGGGCGTCGCGGGTCGCCTCGGCGGCCTGGCACTGCAGGGCCTCGGACTCCTCGATCAGGGTGCAGACCCAATAGGCCTGGCGCCCCTCGGCGCAGGCGTTGCGGATCCTCGCCACCACCTCGGGACGGCGCTCGTCGGGGACCGCCACGGTCTGCACCGGGGTGCGTCCCGGCGGCAGCTCGTCGATCACCGACAGGTCGAGATCGGCGTAGGCGCTCATCGCCAGGGTGCGCGGGATCGGCGTGGCGGTCATGATCAACTGGTGCGGGGTCAGCCCGCCGGCCTCGCCCTTCTGGCGCAGCGCCAGACGCTGGTGGACGCCGAAGCGATGCTGCTCGTCGACGATCGCCAGGCCCAGGCGCTGGAAGTGGACGTCCTCCTGGAACAGCGCATGGGTGCCCACCACCACCTGGGCGCGGCCGTCGGCGATCGCCGCCTTGGTATCGAGGCGCGCCTTGCCCTTGAGCTTGCCGGCGAGCCAGGCGACCTCGATGCCCAGCGGCGCGAACCACTCGCGGAAGTTGCGGAAATGCTGCTCGGCGAGGATCTCGGTGGGCGCCATCACCGCCGCCTGGCAGCCACCGGCGATGGCGGCCAGCGCGGCCATCGCCGCGACCACCGTCTTGCCCGAGCCGACGTCGCCCTGGACCAGGCGCAGCATCGGGCACTCGGTCTCCAGGTCGCGGGCGATCTCGTCGAGCACGCGCTGCTGGGCGCCGGTCAGCGAGAACGGCAACTGGGCGACGAAACGCGCCTGCAGGCCGCGGCCCGAGGGCAGCGCGGGAGCGCCGTCGGCCTGGATGCGCAGGCGCACCTGGCGCAGGCTCAGCTGGTGGGCGAGCAGCTCCTCGAGGGCCAGGCGCCGCTGGGTGGGATGACGGCCCTCGGCGAGGCGCTCGAGATCGGCGTCCGGCGGCGGTTCGTGCAGGTAGCGCAGGCACTCGTGGAGCCCGGGCAGGCGGAAGCGCTCGCGCAGCGGCTCGGGGATGCCGTCGGGCAGCGCCTCGGGGGCCTCGGCGAGCCGCTTGAGCGCCTGGCCGATCAGCCCGCGCAGGCGCGGTTGGGTGAGCCCCTCGGTGGTGGGGTAGATCGGCGTCAGGTGATCCTCGACCGGCGCCTCGCCGGTGCCGATCAACCGGTACTCGGGGTGGTAGATCTCGAGCCCGGTGGCGCCGGCCCGCGCCTCGCCGAAACAGCGCACGTGGGCGCCGCGCTGGAACTGTTGCTGCTGGGCCGGCGAAAAGTGGAAGAAACGCAGGCTGATGATCCCCGAGTCGTCCTTGAGCCGCACCAGCAGGCTGCGCCGGCGCCCCTTGACCACGTCGGCGGCCGACACCTCGCCCTCGACGACGCCCTCCATGCCGGCGCGCAGGGTGCCGATCGGGGTGATCCGGGTGCGGTCCTGATAGCGCAGCGGCAGGTGAAACAGCAGGTCGGCGATCGTCTGGACGCGCAGCCGGGCCAGCTTGGCGGCGAGCGCCTCGCCGACGCCGGTCAGTTCGGTGACCGGTTGCGCCAGATCATTCATGCCGGAACGGGGTCGGCCTGCTGCTGGCGGCAGCGTTCGATGGCCTCGATCAGGGCGTCGATCGCCTTGGGCCGCGGGAAGCTGGCGCGCCAGGCGATCGCCACGGTGCGGCTGGGTGCCTCGGGGGCGAACGGCCGGCTCTCCAGCAGCCCCGATTCGTAGTGGTTGGTGCCGATCGCCGAACTGGGCAGTACCGTGATGCCCAGCCGGGAGGCGACCATGTGACGAATGGTCTCCAGCGAGCCGCCCTCGGCGGTGAGCGTGTTGGACGGGTTGTTGAGCTGGCTGCCGATCGCCGGGCAGGCCTCGAGGATCTGGTCGCGGAAGCAGTGGCCCTCGCCGAGCAGCAGCAGGCGCTCGCGGGCCAGGTCGTCCTTGTCGATGAATTTCTTCTGCGCCCAGGGGTGGCCGCTGGGCATCAGCACCTCGAAGGGCTCGTCGTAGAGCGCGCGGGTGACCACGTCGGCCTCGGTGAAGGGCAGGGCGACGATGATCGCATCGAGTTCGCCGCTGCGCAGCTTGCGTCGCAGTTCGGCGGTGAAGTTCTCCTCGATGTACAGCGGCATCTGCGGTGCGCTGCGCGACAGCTCGGGAATCAGGTAGGGAAACAGGTAAGGGCCGATGGTGTAGATCGCGCCGATGCGGATCGGGCTGCTCAACTGATCCTTGCCTTCGTTGGCCAGCTCGCGGATCAGGCTGGCCTGCTCGAGCACGCGCTGGGCCTGCTCGATCACCTTCTCGCCCAGCGGCGTGACCTGAACCGTCGACTTGGAACGCTCGAACAGCGCCACCCCGAGCTCCTCCTCGAGCTTCTTCACGGCCACGGACAGCGTCGGCTGCGAGACGAAGCAGCGCTCGGCGGCCCGGCCGAAATGGCGCTCCTGCGCCAAGGTTACGATATAGCGAAGTTCTGTTAGAGTCATGGTGTGGCCCGCAATGGGCTGTCCTGTTGCAACAATGGATGCTTTCGTTTTTACCAAGGAGCCAGGTAAAGGTGAAGAATACCAGTCTGATTCTCGGCTGTGGCGACATCGGAACGACGCTCGGCCGCTTGCTCGTCGATGCCGGCCATCGTGTGGTCGGCGTTCGGCGCCACCCGCAGGCGCTCGAGGGGACCGGCATCGAGCCGCTGGCTCTCGACCTCACCGACGAGGCCGCGCTGGCGTCGCTGCCCGACGCCGACATCGTGGTCTACGTGGCCAGCGCCGATCATTTCGACGAGAGCGCCTACCGGGCCGCCTATCCCGACGGGCTGAAGGCGGTACTCGGCGAACTCGAGCGGCGCGACAAGGCGCTGAAGCGGGTGTTCTTCGTCTCCTCGACCAGTGTCTATGCCCAGCAGGACGGCGAACAGGTCGACGAGACCTCGCCGACCGAGCCGCGCGGTTTCTCCGGACAACTGATGCTGACCGCCGAACGCGCGCTGACCGAGCACGCCCTGCCGGGCACCGTGGTGCGCTTCTCGGGAATCTACGGCCCCGGCCGCGACCGCTTGATCCAGCAGGTCCGCGAGGGTCGCATGGCCGCTGCCGTGCCGCCGATGTACACCAACCGCATCCATCGCGACGACTGTGCCGGGGTGCTCGCCCACCTGATCGGCCGGGCCCTGGACGACCAGCCGCTCGAGCCGCTGTATCTGGCCAGCGACTGCGAACCGGTGCCGCTGCACGACGTGACCACCTGGCTGGCCCAGCGCCTCGGCATCGAGAGCAGCGAGACCATGCAGTCGCCGCTCAAGCGCCGTTCCAGCAAGCGCTGCGACAATACCCGTCTGCGCGAGACCGGCTACCACTTCCGCTACCCGACCTTCCGCGAGGGCTATGCCCAGGTGCTGGCCAGCGCCGACCCGGCCAAGCCCGCCAAGGCCTGATCTCTTCTCGGTCCCTCAGCCAGACGCTGTCTCCGAGACGGCCAGCGTCCGATAGCGGTGCTGGCCGTCTCGCTGGCCTGATGCCACCAGCGCCACCCGTCGATAGTGCCAGTCGAGGGTGACCTCCGGCCAGGCGACGGGTGGCGGCTTGGCGCGTCGGCGCAGGGTGACGTGGGGACGAAAGGGCCGGTCGGACGGCACCGACAGGCCGGCCGCCGCCTCGGCCAGCGCGGCGAGTCGACGGTGCAGCGCCGTCAGTGTCTCGGCGCCGTCGTCGCCGCCCAGCCAGACGATCCCGCCGCCGCGGAAGTGCCCGCCATGGTCGAGCCGCCAGGTGCCCGGCGCCATGCATAGCCGGTGCGTGGCCGCCGTCAGCGACTCGGCCTGCGCCGCGCCAGCTTCGCCGAGAAACGCCAACGTCAGGTGCAGCTTGTCCGGCGGCGTGGCGCGCCCGCCGCAATGGCGCCGTGCCTCGTGGGCCAGCGTCACCAGGCGGTCGCGCAACTCGCTGTCCGGCCACAGGGCGAAGAAGAGCCGATAGGGCTGTGTCACGATGTCGACTCCGGTGTCTGGCGCGCATGGGGCGTCAGGCGTGGCCATCCTTCGGCTGCCCGACGTTCTCCCCCTCCAGCGTAGACGCATGGGCGTGCTTCAGCGGCCCGGCCAGCTTGCGCAGCGCGACATAGAACACCGGGGTCAGCAGCAGGCCGAACAGGGTCACCCCGAGCATGCCGGCGAACACCGCGACCCCCAGCGCCTGGCGGACCTCGGCGCCCGCGCCGTGGCCCAGCGCCAGCGGTATCACCGCCGCGGTGAAGGTGATCGAGGTCATGACGATCGGGCGCAGGCGCAGACGGCAGGCTTCCAGCGCCGCGGCCACGGTCTCGCGACCCTCGAGCTCCAGCTCGCGGGCGAACTCGACGATCAGGATCGCGTTCTTGCACGCCAGCCCGATCAGCACCACCAGCCCCACCTGGACGAAGATATTGGTATCGCCGCCCACCAGGCGCACCCCGATCAGCGCCGAGAGCACGCACATCGGCACGATCAGGATCACCGCCAGCGGTAGGGTCCAGCTCTCGTAGAGCGCGGCCAGCACCAGGAACACCAGCATCACCGCCAGCGGGAACACGATCAGCGCGGCGTTGCCCTGGGTCGCCTGCTGATAGCTGAGATCGGTCCACTCGAAGTCGATCCCCGCCGGCAGCACCTGGGCGCCGATCCGGGTCAGCTCGGCCATCGCCTGGGGCGAGGAGAGCACTCGCGGGTCGGCTTCGCCGGCGAGATCGGCGGCGGGGTAGCCGTTGAAGCGCAGCACCGGGTCGGGGCCGAAGGTCTGGTGGACCTTTATCATCGAGCCGATCGGCACCATCTCGCCCTGGGCGTTGCGGGTGCGCAGGCGGGCGATGTCCTCGACGCTGTCGCGGTAGGGGGCGTCGGCCTGGGCAATGACCTGCCAGGTGCGGCCGAACTGGTTGAAATCGTTGACGTAGGTCGAGCCCAGATAGGTCTGCAGGGTGTCGAAGAGGTCGGCCACCGCCACCCCCTGGGACTTGGCCTTCAAGCGGTCGACGTCGGCATCGAGCTGGGGCACGTTGGCCTGATAGCTGGTGATCGGATAGGACATCCCCGGGGTCTGCATCACCGCCCCCTGGAAGGCGTTGACCGCTTCCTGCAGCGGGCCGTAGCCGAGGCCGCCGCGATCCTCGAGGAACAGCTGATAGCCGGAGCCGTTGCCGAGCCCCAGGATCGGTGGCGGCATGAACGAGAAGGCGATGCCATCCTTGAGCGCGCCGAGCTTGCCGGCGAGCTCGGCATTGATCTCCGCTGCCGTGCGGGTGCGCTCGGTGAACGGCGTCAGGGTCAGAAACGCCAGGCCGGTGTTGGAGGTGTTGGTGAACTGCAGCGCATTGAGCCCCGGGAACGAGATCGCGTGCTCGACCCCATCGGTGTGCATGGCGATATCCACGACCTGGCGCAGCAGGGCGTCGGTGCGTTCGAGGGAGGCGCCCTCGGGCAGCTTGACGCCGGCGATCAGGTACATCTTGTCCTGCACCGGAATGAACCCGGGCGGCACCGTCTTGAACAGATAGCCGGTGGCCCCGAGCAGGATCAGATAGATCACGAACACCGCGCCGCGGCGTTTCAGGCTGCGCGACACCACGCCCCGGTAGCGCTCGGAGCCGGCGTTGAAGAGCCGATTGAAAGGCCGGAACAGCCAGCCGAACAGGGCGTCGATCACCCGCGTCAGGCGATCCTTGGGCGCATCGTGGGGCCTGAGCAGCATCGCCGCCAGGGCCGGCGACAGCGTCAGCGAGTTGATCGTCGAGATGACCGTGGAGATGGCGATGGTCACCGCGAACTGGCGATAGAACTGGCCGGTCACCCCGGAGAGAAAGGCCATCGGTACGAACACCGCGCACAGGACCAGGCCGATGGCCACGATCGGCCCCGAGACCTCGCGCATTGCCTGATGCGCCGCGGCGCGTGGCGCCAGCCCCTGCTCGATGTTGCGCTCCACGTTCTCCACCACCACGATGGCGTCGTCGACGACGATACCGATCGCCAGCACCAGCCCGAACAGGGTCAGGGTGTTGATCGAGTAGCCGAGCAGCAGCAGCACCGCGAAGGTGCCCACCACCGAGACCGGCACCGCCAGCAGCGGGATCAGCGAGGCGCGCCAGGTCTGCAGGAACAGCGTCACTACCAGCACCACCAGCAGCACCGCTTCCAGCAGGGTCTGGATCACCGAGTGGATCGAATCGGTGACGAACAGCGTGGTGTCGTAGACGCTGCGATACTCGAGCCCGGCGGGGAACTGGGTCGCCAGCTCGTCCATGGTGTGGATCACCTGATCGCGAATCTCCAGCGCGTTGGCCCCGGGTGACTGGAAGATGCCGATCGCCACCGCGTCCTTGCCATCCAGGCGGGCGCGCAGGGTGTAGTCGCCGGCGCCGAGCTGCAGCCGGGCGACATCCTTGAGCCTGAGAATGTCGCCGTCGGCGCCGGTCTTGAGCACGATGTCGCCGAACTCCGCCTCGCTGGTCAGGCGTCCCTTGGCGTTGATCAGGGTCAGGAAGTCGCTGTCGGGCATCGGTTCGCCGCCGATCTGCCCGGCGGAGACCTGCACGTTCTGGTCGCGGATCGCCGCCACCACGTCGCCGGCGGTGAGGCCGTGGGCGGCGACCCGGTCCGGGTCGAGCCACACGCGCATGGCGTAGTCGCCGCCGCCGAACAGCTGCGCCTCGCCCACGCCGGGGATGCGGGCCAGCTGGTCGCGCACGTGCAGGCGGGCGTAGTTGCGCAGGTAGAGAGTGTCGTAGCGGTCGTCCGGCGAGACCAGGTGCACCACCATCAGAAAGGTCGGCGACTGCTTCTGGGTGGTCACGCCCTGGCGACGCACCGCCTCGGGCAGGCGTGCCAAGGCCTGGCTGACCCGATTCTGCACCCGCACCGTAGCCTGCTCGGCGTCGGTGCCAGGGCGGAAGGTGACGGTCATCTGCAGCACCCCGTCGGAACCGGCGACGGATTTGTAGTACATCATCCCTTCGACGCCGGTGATCGCCTCCTCGAGCGGCGCGGCGACGGTGTCGGCGATCTCCTTGGGGTTGGCGCCGGGGTAGACCGTGCGCACCAGCACCGAGGGCGGCACCACCTCCGGATACTCGCCGATCGGCAGGTTGGGGATCGAGATCGCGCCGAGCGCGAGCATGACGATCGACAGCACCGCGGCGAAGATCGGGCGGTCGACGAAGAAACGCGAAACATTCATGCCTTGGGGCTCCTGTGCGGCGGATGCGATGCCCGCCGCTTGTCGTCGTTCCCGGGAATGGTTGGCGCAGGCGGCGCGTGGTGAGCGCCGCCGCCGCTCAAGAGCGCGTTGCGAGCGCGCCCTGGGCCGCCGGCTGCGGGTCGGCCGATCGTGGATCGACCGGATGCGGTGAGATGGTCATGCCGGGGGCGTAGATCTTCTGGGTGCCGTTGACCACGATGCGGTCTCCCGGGGCGAGGCCGTCGCGGATCACCACTCGGTCGCCCACCGCGGCGCCGGTCACCACCGGTTGCGGCGTGACGCTGTTGTCATCGGCCACCCGATAGACGAAGCGCCGATCCTGGTTGGTCAGCACCGCCTGGCGGTCGATCAGCAGCGCCGCGGTGAGCGCGGCGACGGGCATCTCGACGCGGGCGAACTGGCCGGGGCGGATGCGCCCGTCTGGATTGTCGAGCACGGCGCGGTAGGTCAGGGTGCCGGTGGTGGGATCGATACGGTTGTCGACGAAGTCGAGCCGACCGCGATGGGGAAAGCCGCTCTCGCCGGTGAGACTGACCCGCACTGCCACGGGGTGGTCGGGGTCGACGCTCGCCAGCGTGTTCCCGGTGCCGCTCTCGTTGCTGTCGAAATAGACATAGAGTGGGTCGACCGAAACCAGCGTGGTCAACAGCGTCTGGTCGGCGCTGGCCAGGTTGCCGCGGGTGACCAGCGCCCGTCCGATGCGCCCGGAGATCGGCGCGGTGACGCGGGTGTACGCGAGGTCGAGTTCGGCGCTGGTGAGCGCGGCGCGGGCCTGCGCTTCACGCGCGCGGGCGTCCTGGGCCGCTGCCTGGCGCTGGTCGTGCTGCTCCTGGGAGATCATGTGGCGGCCGATCAGCCGGCGCGAGCGGCTGGCTTCGACATCGGCGAGCTGACGCTGGCTACGCGCCTGGGCCAGGGCCGCCTTGGCGGCATCGACACGCGCTGCATAGGGGCGCGGGTCGATCTGAAACAGCAGGTCGCCGGCCTTGACCAGCTGGCCCTCGGTGAAGGCGATCTCATCGACATAGCCGCTCACCCGCGGGCGTAGTGCCACGGTCTCGGGCGCCTCGGTGCGTCCGGTGAAGGTCTCGGTGAGCGTGATCGGCTCGGCCGCGACGGTGGCGACATCGACCTCGGGCGGTGGCGGGGCAGCGGCCTGGGGCTCGCCGTGGGCATCGCAGCCGGCCAGTAGCAGCGCCGCCAGCAACAACGATATCGGCAGCAGGGCCGCCGGCCTCCGGCTGCCGCCGGTGTCCTGAAGGATCCTCGCGTTCATGCTTCGCTCCGCATTTTCGTCAGGGTGGCGTCGGCGACCGTGCGCGCTCCGGGGAGCGCCGTCGTCGAACGAGGGGCGGGAGTCAGGAAGGGAACTGTAGCGGGGGCGCGGCGAACGACGTTATCGGTTTTCTCCCGATTACTTGCCCGATTCTACGAGGTCGAGGAAGCGGCCACCGTGCCGATGTCGTCTGTCGAGTCTTGCCTGACGCGATTCTCGGCGAGGATTGTCGAATCCTTCGGCGTGCTTGCCCAATCCTGCAAAGCTCGGCGTTTTGCCGCCAAGTGCCGTGAAATCGGGCTTATACTCCCGATCACCCTCTGTCGCTTAGCCATCTGCCAGTTCGGGAGAGAATCCGTGACCGCCGCACAGCCCATCTCCAGGCAAGCCGAGCCGTCGTTCGATGAATTGATGAATACTCTCGTGGGTCGAATTCTCGATCACGCCCATGGTGAGGGGTTCATCGCCAGCGCCGTCCCCGGCCTCGAGCTGGTGCGCGCCGATTCGCCCACCGGCTGCATGGGCTCGCGGGTCTACGAGCCGGCGCTGTGCCTGATCGCCCAGGGCGCCAAGACGGTGTGGCTGGGGGATCGCCAGATCGACTATGGTCCGCTGAGTTGCATGGTGTCGGCGGTGCCGCTGCCGATTCTCGGCAAGGTGACCGACGCCTCGCCGCAGAAGCCTTACCTGGGCATCAAGCTCACGGTCGACGCCCAGGAGGTCGCCGACCTGATGCTGGCGATGGGCGCGCCGGTGGCGCGGGCGTCGGAGGACGAGTGTCCGGATGGGGTCTGCGGGCTCGGCCTGGCGAGGGCGGATGCGGGAATGCTGGAGGCGATGGCCAGACTGGTCGGATTACTCGACACGCCATGGGACATCGCCATCCTGGCGCCGCTGGTACGGCGCGAGATTCTCTACCGGGCGCTGGTCGGCGAGCTGGCGCCCTACATGCGCAAGTTCGCGCTGGCCGACGGCCAGACCCAGCGCATGTCCCGGGTGATTGCGGTACTCAAGGAGCGCTTCATGGAGCCGCTGCGGGTGCGCGATCTCGCCGAGCTGGTCAACATGAGCGAGTCGTCGCTGTTCCACAGCTTCAAGCAGGTGACGCGGATGTCGCCGCTGCAGTTCCAGAAGCGCCTGCGCCTGCACGAGGCGCGTCGGCTGATGCTGGCCGAGGGGATGGAGGCGGCCACGGCCAGTTTCCGGGTCGGCTACAGCAGCCCCTCCCATTTCAGCCGCGAATACAGCCGCATGTTCGGGGTGCCGCCGCGGGCGGACGTGACCCAGCTGCGCGGCGAGCTACCGGAAGCCGCGCAGCAGCCGGTCATGTCCAGCCGGACGCTGGCCTGAGGAGCGGCGTCCGGCAGCGAGCGGTTCGACGGCGCTCAGTCGCCGATGACCATAACGCCTTCCGCCTCGACCTGACTGCCCTTCGGCAGCGCCTTCACGCCCACCGCAGCGCGCGCCGGGTAGGGCGGCTGGAAGAACTCCTCCATCACTTCGTTGACCAGCGCGAAGTTGTCCAGATCCACCAGGTAGAGGTTGAGCTTGACGATGTCCTGCAGCGAGCCGGCGGCCTCCTCGCAGACGGCGGCGAGGTTGGTGAACACCTGGCGGGCCTGGGCCTTGACGTCGCCGGCGACGATCTCCATGCGCTCGGGGTCGAGCGGGATCTGCCCGGAGAGGTAGACGGTGTTGCCGGCCTTGATGGCCTGGGAGTAGGGACCGATGGCGGCGGGCGCCTTGGCGGTCTGGATGACGGCCTTGTTGCTCATGACGAGACTCCTTCAGTGCGTCGTGCCCGGTCTTTGCCGGGCGGCGTCCGAAAACACGGCGCCCGTCCCGCCAGGCCATGCCTGACGGGACGGGCGCGAAGTGTCAGTTGCGGATGCGGCTGATCCGGCCGACGTGCGGCTGGTGGCGAATCCGCTTGATGATACTGGCCAGGTGCACCCGGTCGCGCACCGCCAGCGTCAGGTTGACGATCGACAGCCGGGCGTCGCGCTCCTCGATGCCGATGCGCTCGATGTTGGCATCGGCATCGGTGACCAGGCCGGCCAGTTCGGCGACCAGGCCGCGGCGCGTCTCCATCTCGATGCGCAGGCCCACCGGGAAGTCGCCGCTGATCTCCTGGGCCCACTCCAGGGTGAACAGCTTGTCGGGGTCGTCGCGCTTGAAATCGTCGAGATTGCGGCAATCCACCCGGTGGACGACGATCCCCTTGCCCACCGAGAGATGGCCGATGATCGCATCGCCGGGCAGCGGATGACAGCAGCGCGCGAAGCTCAGCACCATGCCCTCGGTGCCGCTGATCAGCACCGGCGCGGCCGATGAGCCGTCGCCGGCGGACGGCCGGGAGGCTTCCAGGCCGGCCGGCGCCTCCGCCAGTTGCCGGGCGATGGCGTAGGCCATGCGCGTGCCCATGCCGATCGACTCGAGCAGGTCGTCGACGCTGCGGATCTCGAGGTCGTCGAGGACCGCCGGCAGGCGCATCTCGGGCAGCTCCTCGAGGCTGGTCTCGAAATCGGCCAGCGCCTTGTTGAGCAGTCGCCGGCCGAGCTGGATCGACTCGGTGCGTTGCTGGTTCTTGAGCGCGTGACGGATCGCCGAACGCGCCTTGGCGGTGACCACGAAATTCAGCCAGGCGAGATTGGGCCGCGCCCCCGGGGCGGTGATGATCTCCAGGGTCTGGCCGCTCTCCAGGCGGCTCGACAGCGGCGCCAGGTGGCGGTCGATGCGACACGCGATGCAACTGTTGCCGATGTCGGTGTGGACCATGTAGGCGAAGTCCACCGCCGTGGCCCCCTGGGGCAGCTCCATGATGTCGCCCTTGGGCGTGAACACGTAGATGTCGTCGGGGAACAGGTCGTTCTTGACGTGCTCGATGAACTCCAGCGGGTTGCCGGCGTGGCGCTGCATCTCGAGCAGGCCGCGCACCCACTCCCGCGCCCGGGCATGGCTGCCGGCGGCGATCGGCCGTTCGGTCTGACCGGCCTTGTACAGCCAGTGCGCGGCGATGCCGTTGTTGGCCATCGCCTCCATCTCGCGGGTGCGGATCTGCACCTCGATGGGCATGCCGTTGGCGCCGAACAGCGTGGTGTGCAGGCTCTGGTAGCCGTTGGCCTTGGGGATCGCGATGTAATCCTTGAAGCGCCCGGGCACCGGCTTGTAGAGGTTGTGCACCGCGCCGAGGATGCGATAGCAGGTATCGACGTCGTCGGTGATGATGCGAAAGCCGAACACGTCCATGATCTCGGCGAACGACTTGCGCTGGTCGCGCATCTTGCGATAGATCGACAGCAGGTGCTTCTGGCGGCCCACCACGGTGCCCGGCAGGCCGTCGTCGTCGAGACAGTTCTGCAGGCTGTTCTGGACCTGGCGGATCATCGTACGGCGGTTGCCGCGGGCCTTCGACACGGCGCGCTTGATGCGCTCGGCACGCATCGGATACAGCGCCTGGAAGGAGAGATCCTCGAGCTCGACGCGGATGGTGTTGATGCCCAGCCGGCCGGCGATGCGGGCGTAGATCTCCAGCGTCTCGCGGGCGATGCGCCGCTTCTTGTCGGGGCGCAGCGCCCCCAGGGTGCGCATGTTGTGCAGGCGGTCGGCGAGCTTGACGATGATCACCCGGATGTCCTGGGACATCGCCATCACCATCTTCTGGAAATTCTCGGCCTGGGCGACCGCCTTGTCCTCGAAGGTGATCTGGGTGAGCTTGGAGACGCCGTCGACCAGTTCCGCCACCGCCTCGCCGAACTGCGCGGCCAGGGCCTCCTTGGTCACCCCGGTATCCTCGATCACGTCGTGCAGCATTGCGGCCATCAGGCTCTGATGGTCCATGTGCATGTTGGCGAGGATGTTGGAGACCGCCAGCGGGTGGGTGACGTAGGGCTCGCCGGAACGCCGCCGCTGGCCGTCGTGGGCCTGCTCGGCGTAGTAGAAGGCACGCTTGACCTGCTGGATCTCGTCCTGCGGGAGATATCCGCCGAGGCGGTCGGCCAGGTCATCGATGGTAAACATGCAGCGCGCCTATGATCAGCAACCTCGTGGTCGGGCACCGGCCCGGATCACGGGCGTGCGGTGTGGTCGTCGGACGTGACGCCGTGAGCCCGCGGTCAGGCCTCGGGATCGATGCTCGGTTCGGGCCGCGGCCGCACCGGTGCCTCGACCGGCTCGTCGAGCACGTTTTCGTCGATCTTGCCGGCGGCGATCTCGCGCAGCGCCATCACGGTGGGCTTGTCGTTTTCCCACGGCAGCTGGGCGTCGCGGGTGCCGCGAGCCAGCTGGCGCGCGCGCTGGGTGGAGATCATCACCAGCTTGAAACGATTTTCGACGTGGTCGAGACAGTCTTCTACGGTAACTCGCGCCATGAACGGTATTCCTGCTTGAGCTTGAGAGCGTGATTCGCGGGCGCGATCGATGATCGCGCGGTAGGACAGATGAGTCTACTCGACCCCTTCGATGCGTGACAAGAGCGCTTCCAGCAGGGCGCCATGGCGCTCGCGGACCCGCGCCAGCCGCGAGCGCTCGCCGAGCACCAGGCCACTCAACTGGGCCAGGGCATCGTCGAAGTCGTCGTTGATGATCACGTGCTGGTATTCGTCGAAGTGCGACATCTCGCTGACCGCGTCGCGCATGCGCCGGGCGATCACCTCGGGGCCGTCGGTGCCGCGCGCCGAGAGGCGCTGACGGAGCGCCTCGCGCGAGGGTGGCAGGATGAACACTGACACGGCCTCGGGCATCTGTTCGCGCACCTGGCGCGCACCCTGCCAGTCGATCTCGAGAATCACGTCGGTACCCGCGGCGAGCAGTGCCTGGACCGCCGGCCGCGAGGTGCCGTAGTGATTGTCGAAGACCCGGGCGTGCTCGAAGAAGTCGCCGCGCGCGATCATGCGTTCGAAGGTGCCGACGTCGACGAAGTGGTAGTTGACCCCGTCGACCTCGCCGGGGCGCATTGCCCGCGTGGTGTGCGATACCGAAACCTGGATGTCGTCGAGGCGATCGATCAGGCCGCGGACCAGGCTGGTCTTGCCCGCGCCCGACGGGGCCGAAACGATGTAGAGCGTGCCGTGGGACATGTGGACGAGTCCGTTTGAGCCGATGCGAAAGGGAATCGCGCATTATCGCACATTGGTCGTGACCACTACACTGTTGCGGGTCGACTCGTCGCCCACCCGCGCCGTACGGCGCTGCCCTGCAAGGACGCCCATGAGCCAACGCCAAGTCTCGCCCTTCGCCTTCGTCGGCGGTGCCGCCGCCTTCCTGCTGACCATGCTCGGCACCACCCTGCCGACGCCCCTGTACCCGATCTACCGGGACGCCTTCGGCTTCTCGCAACTGACCATCACGGTGATCTTCGCCGCCTATGCCGTGGGCGTGATCGGCGCGCTGCTGGTCACCGGGCGCTGGTCGGATCAGCTCGGCCGCCGGCCGCTGCTGCTCGCCGGGCTCGCCGCGAGCGTGCTCAGCGACGCGGTGTTCCTGCTCGGCGGTTCGCTACCGCTGCTGCTGATCGCGCGGGTGATCTCGGGTGTCTCGGCGGGCATCTTCACCGGCACGGCCACGGTGGCGGTGATCGAGCTGGCCCCCGAGGCCTGGAAGCGTCGCGCCACCTTCGTCGCCACCGCGGTCAACATGGGCGGCCTGGGGCTGGGGCCGGTATGCGCCGGGTTGCTCGGCGAATACGCGCCCTGGCCGCTGCACCTGCCCTATGCGCTGCATCTGGCGCTGGCCGTGCTCGGCGTGCTGGCGGTGTGGCGCGCCCCGGAAACGGTCGAGCGGCCGCCGCGTCCGCGCCTCGAGTTCCAGCGGCTGAGCGTCCCCGAGTCGGTGCGCGGCGTCTTCGTGCCGGCGGCGATCGCCGGGTTCGCCGGCTTCGCGGTGCTGGGCTTCTTCACCGCCACCGTGCCGGCATTCATGAAGCAGGTGCTGGGCCAGACCAATCTGGCGCTGATCGGGCTGGTCGCCGGGGTGGTGTTCTTCGCCTCGACCCTGGGGCAGTGGCTGCAGGGGCGTGTCGATGCCGCGTGGCGCCTGCCGCTGGGCTGTGCGGTGATGCTCGTCGGCGCGCTGACGATCGGCGCGGGCATCGCCCTGGCCTCGCTGGCGACCTTCCTGTGCGGAGCGCTCATCGCCGGACTCGGCCAGGGGGTGGCCTTTCGCGCCGGACTGGGGGCGCTCGCCGCGGCGAGCCCCGCCGCGCATCGCGGCGCGGTGACCTCGACCTTCTTCGTCGTCGCCTACGTGGCGCTGTCGATCCCGGTGGTGGGCATCGGCCTGGTGTCACGGACGATCGGCCTGGCGGCCACCGGAGTGGGGTTTTCCGGCGCGGTGGCGCTGCTCTGCTGCGTGGCGCTGGTGTTGCTGTGGCGTACCGGCGGTCAAGGCGGGGTGAAAGGGTAAGTCGTATGGCATGGGTTTGTATGAAAAGTCGACGAACGAAGGCAGTTTTTCGCACAAAGCCTAAAGTAAGCTCTCGTGCAGTGTCATAATCCCTTACGCTGTGTCTGAAAAATGTCTGCGCTCGCACATACGGCGTTAAAATTTGACTCAAAATGCTCATTTACGGTTTGTAAACTCCGCTTTTTCGTCAATTTTTGCCTTGTCTGGCCATCGCTCGTCGATTTTTCAGACAGAGCTTGGGGAGAGACCATGTTTGACCATATCAGTACCTATGCCACGGATTACGGCGCGACAAAATCATTCTACGAGGCGGTGTTTGCGCCGCTGGGGTATTCCGTGCAAACGGAGTTCGTGGCGGAGTGGAATCAGGATTTCCCAACCCAGAAAATGTGTGCCTTCGGCCGCGACGGCAAGCCTTCCTATTGGGTCATCGAAAGCAAGGAGCGCTTCACGCCCCGGCACGTGGCGTTCTCGGCACCGTCCCGGGCAGAGGTGGACGAGTTCCATCGCCAGGGCATGGCCAACGGTGGCAGCGACAACGGCAAGCCCGGCCTGCGCCCGCTGTATCACGAGAACTACTACGGCGCTTTTTTGATCGATCCGGATGGCAACAACGTGGAGGCCGTTTGCCATGCCCCGGAGTGATGGCCCGGTGGGGCGGGCCAAGGTCTTACGCTGATATCGGGCGCCACGACTAGCGGCCGTGCGCCCAAGCGGCGGCGCGACGGGGCCGCCTTGGAGAGCCGCCGCGCCCACGGCACCGCGCTCTGATATGCTACGAGCCCCTCGTTCACCCCCTGCCAGGAGTCTCCGATGACCGCCGCGCCCGACACGCTCACCCTCCGCCGCCCCGACGACTGGCACCTGCACCTGCGCGACGACGCGATCACCCGCACCGTGCTGCCCTACACCAGCGCGACCTTCGCCCGCGCCATCGTCATGCCCAACCTGGCGCCGCCGGTGACCACGGTCGAGGCCGCCGCGGCCTATCGTGAGCGTATTCTCGCCGCGCTGCCCGTCGGTCACGACTTCACGCCGCTGATGACCTGCTATCTCAACGAGAGCGTGAGCGCCGAGACGCTGACCCGTGGACACGCCGATGGTGTCTTCACTGCGGCCAAGCTCTATCCGGCCAACGCCACCACCAACTCCCAGCACGGGGTCAAGCGCATCAGCGACGTCTACCCGTTGCTGGAGACGATGCAGCGCATCGGCATGCCGCTGCTGGTGCACGGTGAGGTGACGCGGGGCGAGATCGATATCTTCGACCGCGAGAAGGTCTTCATCGACGAGGTGATGAGCGATATCCGCCGTCAGTTCCCCGAACTGCGCGTGGTGTTCGAGCACATCACCACCAAGGATGCGGCCCAGTTCGTGCTCGAGGGCGACGAGTACCTGGGCGCCACCCTGACCCCGCAGCACCTGGCCCAGAATCGCAACGACATGCTGGTCGGCGGTATCCGCCCGCACCTCTACTGCCTGCCGATTCTCAAGCGTCAGGAGCACCAGGCGGCGCTGCGTCGCGCGGTGGCCAGCGGTCATCCGCGCTTCTTTCTCGGCACCGACTCCGCACCGCACGTGTGTGCCGCCAAGGAGACCGCCTGCGGCTGCGCCGGAGTGTTCAACGCCGAGGCCGCGCTGTCGGTCTATGCCGATGTCTTCGAGCAGGAGGGAGCGCTCGATCACTTCGAAGCCTTCTGCTCCGAGAACGGCCCGCGCTTCTACCGCCTGCCGCTCAACGAAGGCACGGTCACCCTGACGCGCCAGCCGACGCCGGTGGCGGCCAGCGTGGGCGAGGGCGAGAACACCTTCATACCCTACAAGGCCGGTGAATCGCTGACCTGGAAGACGACGCTGAATGACTGAGGCGACGTCGGCGCGATCCGAGCTGGTGATCGGCCTGGCACAGCTGGCGGCGCAGGCCGGCGATCTCGACGCCAACCTGGCGAGGCACGTGGCGGCGGTCGAGGCGGCCGCGGGTCACGGTGTCTCGCTGCTGGTGTTTCCCGAACTCTCGTTGACCGGCTACGAGCCCGGTCTGGCCGCTGCGTTGGCCTTGTCGCCGTGCAGCGAGCGTCTGGCGCCGTTGCGTGCAGCGGCCGAGCGCTGCGGCATGCACGTGGTGACGGGGCTGCCGCTGAACGGTGAAACCCGGCCCCGGGTCGGGGTGGTGATCTTCGACCCGGCGGGCGGTGAGCCTCTGAGCTATGCCAAGCGCTATCTGCATCCCGGAGAAGAGGCCGCTTTCGAGGTCGGCGGGACGCAGATCGTTTGCGAAATCGGCGGTGAGCGTGTGGCCTTCGCCATCTGTGCCGATACCAACGCCCCTGCGCATGCGGACGAGTGTGCATCGCTGGGCGCGACCGTCTATCTCGCCGGCGCCTTGATCACCCCGGGCGGCTATGACGCCGATACCCGGCGTCTGGCCGAGATCGCCGAGCGCTATGCCATGCTGGTCGGTATGGCCAACCACAACGGCGTCGGCGGCGGCATGACGGCGATCGGGGGCAGCGGCTTCTGGACCGATTCAGGCCCATTGGCCGTGGCCGATGACCATGACGCGCTCGTTATTGCCACCCGCCGGAACGACAGCTGGCACGGGCGGGTGGTCGGGTTGGATCTCGTGGCCAAGCATGAGGGTAGTAACGGCTGAGCGGTGGCTTCTCCGCGCATCGTGAGCGAGGGGCTCGGGGAGGAGATGAGATCGGTGTTTCGATGGCCTCCCTCGCCCCCTTCATTTAACGCCTTACTCCTGTGTCAGGTTGACCGTCAGAAAGGTAAAGGGGTGGCGGCGCAGCGCACGAGCCAGTCGCGCCAAGGGGTGCTGCTTGTGGCGACGGTCGAAAAGGGGCTTGTTGGCCCGAATGGTGGTCGACACGTCCTGCGCTGCAATGTTCACCAGGCCCTGTTCGTCGAGAACACTGACATTTGCCGCGAATTCCGGCTTGGCACGTTCGCGAATCCGTGCCAAATGGGGGGTATCGCTTTGACTGTCGAGAACGACGACGACATCGAGGTTGTTGGCTGAACCAATGGCCACGATGACGAACCAGCATCGCTCGATATCCGGGTTTTCGCGACAGTAGCGATAGAGCCAGTCGAGGAAGGCCTTGGGGTACATCTTGTAAACCTGATGGTCATCCAGCGCTCTTGCATCGGCCGGGGCCGCTTGGATGTTGGCTATACGGTACAGCAGTACTAGCTGATCATGCGTCAAGAAAAACCAATCTTTCTCCTCTGCGCCTTCCATGATGCCGAGCACGAATTCAACGCTTTCCGTCATGCGCAAGATGGCAAAGCCGGTCACTTCACGCAGCGCCAGGCCTGAGGTCTCGAGCTGTTCGTGGAGCAGCTGTTGGCTCTCCGAGGTGACGAGACTCTGTAGGCCTTCGCCGTCGCGGAAGGCGACACCAACCTGCCCCTCACCCACCTCTTTCACGAGGATGTGGAATTTTCGCCCTTTGAACGCCTCGTAGAAAGTCACATAGTCATTACTCTCCGCGTCTTCGCGCAACACCGTACGATTTGCCAGGTCGAGCAGTGACGGCGAAGTGGAGGTTTCATTTTTAGACAGTGAAATATTCATGAATGTGGGTCGGTAAGCAACGACATGGATGGCTGCGAGGGGCTTTTTGCCAACGCCTGATAGCGTTAAGCATGAAGGATGGCGAGCCCAAAGAGAAGCGATAGCCAGGCACTAGGCGTTGCCTTTGCACCTGACCTATCTGTTAACGATCACTGAAGGCATCGCGCTAGAGCGTGACGCCTTCATGCGCGGCAAGACCAGCCAAGAGAATCATCTTACCCGCCTCGGCGCGGCTGTCATCCCTCGGCGGTCTCGACCCGAAAGCGCGCGGTGGCCGGGTCGGCGCGGTAGTGGGGGGCCAAGGTCGGCGCTTCCCGGGCCAGGGTGAGCACGCCATCGAGAAGGCGCGCCACCTGCTCTTCGCTGTGGAGCAGATGCAGGCTCAGCCGTACCCAGCCGGGCTTTTCCAGTTCGTGCCCCTGGTCGAGACGTTCGATCAGTGCCGCCGAGGCGGGGGCGTCGATCCCCAGCAGGCGATGGGCGTAGGGCCCGGCGCAGGCGCAGCCACCGCGGGCCTGGATGCCATAGAGATCCGAGAGCATGCGGGTGAACAGCTGATGGTGGATCAGGCCGCCGTCGGCGTCGTGTACGCGGAAGGAGAAGATCGGCAGCGCCGCCACGTCCTGGCGCCCCAGTAGTTCCAGTCGCGGTTCGTCGGCCCAGTGGGCGAGGGCGCGGCGGCGCAGCTCGGCATCGCGCTGAGCGATCTCGGGCAGCCCGATCGCTGCCTTGACCATCAGCGCCAGCGCGGCGCGGATGTCACCGATCACGTTCGGTGTGCCGCCCTCCTCGCGCGCCGCCAGGTTGGCGCTGTAGCGGTGCGCCCAGGGCGAAACGAAGCTGACCGTGCCGCCGCCGGGCAGCGAAGGCGTGTGCCGCCGCGCCACGCTGTCGCGCACCACCATGACCCCGGAGGCGCCGGGGCCGCCGACGAACTTGTGCGGCGAGAAGACGATGGCATCCTTGCGGCAGTCCGGCGCGGGCGCCATGTCCATCGCCAGATAGGGGCCGGCACCGGCGTAATCCCATATCGCCAGGGCTCCGTGGCGCTTGAGCCGGCGGGTGATGTCGTCGACGTCGCTGATGATGCCGGTGACGTTGGAGGCGGCCGAGAAGGCGCCGACGATCAGGTCACTGCCGGCGGCCGCTACCAGCGCCCGTTCCAGCGCCGCCGGGTCCGGCCCGCCGGCCTCGCCTTCGGGGATCTCGACCACCTCGGCGCCACTCTCGCGCCAGGCGAGCAGGTTGGAGTGGTGCTCGTAGGGGCCGATCAGCACGCGGATGCGCTCGCCGCGGCGCACCCCGGCGGCAATATCGAGCAGTGCCACGATCCGGTTGATACCGGCGGTGGCGCCACTGCCGCTGAACACCACATGGCAATCCTCGGCGTTGAGCTCCCGCGCGATCAGCGCCCGTGCCTCCTGGCGCAGCCGGGTCATGGTCTGCCCGCAGTGCGACGCCTCGGTGTGCGAGTTGGCATAGAACGGCAGCACCTCTTCACTGACGAAGCGCTCGACCTGGCGCAGCGCGCGCCCGGAGGCGACATAATCGGCGTAGAGCAGGCGGCGCTGACCGAAGGGCGTGGTGATCGGCATATCGTCGCCGATCAGGCCCTGGCGCAGGCGCGCCAGCAGGTCGGAGCCGGAGAGAACGTGTTGGAAGTCGGCGAGTGTGGTCATGGAGGCCTCGTCACAGAGGAGGACGTGCAAGCGCAACGAACGAGGCTATGATATCCCGTCTCGGACGGGTAGATTTCTCGTTATGATCCGGTATTGATCCAGAAATTGAGTGATTTGACCCCATGAGCGGCGTGAAATTGGATCATTTCAACCTCGCCATCCTGCGCGAGCTGCAGCAGCACCCCGGCTGCGCCCAGCGCGAGCTGGCCGAGCGCGTCAATCTCTCCCAGAACGCCTGCTGGCGGCGGGTCAAACAGCTCGAAGAGGCCGGCGTGATCGAGGCGCGGCGGCTGGTGCTGAGCCGTCAGGCGCTCGGCTTCGGGCTGGTGGTGTTCTCGATGATCCGCACCCGCAGCCATTCACGCGCCTGGCTGGCGGCCTTCCGCGAGCACGTGCTGGGCATCCCCGAGGTGATCGACTTCTACCGTATCGGCGGCGATTACGACTACATGCTCAAGATCGTGGCCCGCGACATCGCCGCCTTCGATCGGATCTATCAGCGCCTGATCGACGGCTTCGAGATCGACACTGTGACCTCCTATTTCGCCATGGAGGCGCTGGCCGAGAGCCGCCCGCTGCCGGTGTGACACGAGCGTGGTGCGGGCGGGTTGGCGATATCGCGTTCAGGTATTATGATAGTTAGCTATCTATTTTGTTGCTCGAGAACACGATGGCCGATCATTCCGTTTCCCCGCGCGATCGCTTCGGCGCGCAACTGGGCCAGGTCGCCCGGCTGTGGCGCGCCGAGATCGATCGCCGCCTGGCGCCCTATGGGCTGACCGAGTCGCGCTGGCGCATCCTCTGGCAGTTGTCGCAGGCCAGCGAGCCGCTGACCCAGAAAGCCCTGGCCGCGGCGGTCAACGTCCAGGGCCCGACCCTGGTGCGCTCGCTGGACAGCCTGGAGAGCGAGGGGCTGATCGAGCGGCGAGCGGTGGTTGGCGACCGGCGGGTCAAGGTGGTTCACCTGACGGCCCGGGCGACGCCCATCCTCGAACGTATCCAGACGGTGGTAACCAGCGTGCGCGCCGAGATCCTGGGCTCCGTCGACGAGAGTGAGCTGGCGCTGTGCCTGGACGTGCTGGCGCGGATCGCCGGTCGGCTCGGCGGTAATCCGGATGCGCCGGAGCAGGCGACGTGAGCGACGATTCGCGCGAGGCGCGTCCACGCCGCTGGCGGCTGGCGGTAGTTCTGGGCGTGGTCGTGGTGGCGGTCGCCGTGGGGGGTAGTTGGGTGTATCGGCAGTTCACCCACGTCAATGTCATCGATGCCCGCGTCGCCGCCGACATGATCGTGCTCAGCAGCCGGGTGCCCGGCTGGGTGACCGGGGTCGAGGTGATCGAGGGCGACGTGGCGGCCCGGGGGCGGGTGCTGGTGACCATCGATGACCGCCGGAACCGCCTGCGCCTCGACGAACTCGACGCCAGGATCGAGGCGCTCGAGGACAGCCGCGAGGAGACCCGGGCGCGCCTCGCCATGGTCGATCGACAGACCCGCAGCGCCATCGAGGCCAGGCAGGCGGCGATCGATGTCGCCCGCGCGGCATTGAGCTCGGCCGAGGCCGAGCGCGATCTGGCGCGTCTCGACAATCGGCGGATCGCCAAGCTGGCCGATCAGGGGGCGATCAATCGGTCGCGACTCGACAAGACTCGCACCGTACTGGCCACCGCCAGGGAGGCCGTGGGCAGCGCCGAAGCCCAGCTCCACAATGCCAAGGCCGAACTCACCGAGGCGCGCGCCGACCGCGGGCAGCTCGGTGTGCTGCACAAGCAGCTGGCGGGACTCGAGGCCCAGGCCAAGCAACTGCGCGCGCAACGCGAGCAGGCGCGCCTGGACCTGCACGACCGTACCCTGAGCATGCCCTTCGACGGCGTCATCGACCGGGTCTTCATCGACGACGGCGAGTACGTCACCGCCGGCCAGCGGCTGGTGATGGTTCATGATCCGCGGGCGGTGCGCGTCGAGGCCAACGTCAAGGAAACCGACTTTCGCCACTTCACGCCCGGCAAGTCGGTCGACGTGCATGTCGACGCCCTGCCCGACCGGCATTTCGAGGGCACCGTGGAGCGGGTCGGCCAGGCGGCGACCAGCGAGTTCGCGCTGCTGCCCAGTCCCAACCCCAGCGGCAACTTCACCAAGATCACCCAGCGCCTGCCGGTGCGCATCGCCGTCGAGCAGACCGACGGCCTGCTCAAGCCGGGCATGATGGTCGAGCTGGAGACCACCAGCGGTGGCTGACGCCATCCGCGCCGACAGCATCGAAGGCCTGTTCGCGCGCTACGGGTCCGCCTACCGTTATCTGGCGACGGTGACGGCGATGATGGGCACCATCTCGACGGTGCTCACCGCGACCATCATCAATGTCGCCCTGCCCGATATCATGGGCGCCTTCGGCATGGGCCAGGACAAGGCGCAACTGCTCTCCACCGGCTTCCTGGCGGCGATGACCGGGACCATGCTGCTCAACGCCTGGCTGGTCGAGGCGGTGGGCCAGCGCATCACCTACCTGATCGCCATGGGCGTGTTCAGCGCCGCCTCGGTGATGGGTGGGCTGGCCACCAGCGAGACGCTGCTGATCGGCGGACGGATTCTCCAGGGCTGCGCCGCGGGGATTCTCCAGCCGCTGGCGATGCAGGTCATCTTCCAGGTCTTCCCGCCGGAGCGGCGCGGCTCTGCGATGGGCATCTACGGCATCGGCGTGGTGCTGGCGCCGGCACTGGGCCCGACCCTGGGCGGGATCATGGTCGACAGCTTCAGCTGGCGCTATGTGTTCTTCATCGCCCTACCGTTCAGCCTGCTGGGGCCCTTTCTGGCCATGCTGTTCCTGCCCGGGCGCGAGGGCGAAGGCCCGGCCTCGCGCTTCGACTGGCCGGGCTTCGGCCTGCTCACGCTGTTTCTGGTGACACTGCTCGATGGGCTGTCCAACGGCCAGCGTGACGGCTGGCTGTCGGATGCCATTCTCGGTGACTTCTGCCTCGCCGCGCTGTCTTGTGTCGCCTTCATCGCCTGGGAGCTGTGGACGGCGACGCCGTTGCTCAACCTGACGCTGTTCTCGCGCCGGGTATTCTCGGGGGCGGCACTGGTGGCGTTCATCTTCGGGGCCGGCATCTATGGCTCGACCTACCTGATCCCGCTGTTCGTGCAGACCATCCAGGGCTATACGCCGACCCGCTCGGGGCTGTTGCTGATGCCGGCGGGGCTCATCCTGGCGGTGGTCTTCCCGATCGCCGGGCGCATTACCGACAGGGCCCCGCCGCCGATGATCATCAGTGTCGGCCTGGCGGTGTTCGCGCTGTCCTGCTATCTGATGACCGACGCGGACACCGATACCGGCTTCTGGACGTTCGCCATCTGGATCATGGTGGGGCGCATCGGTCTGGGCCTGGTGCTGCCCAGTCTCAATGCCGGGGCGCTGTCGGCGCTGCCGCGGAAGCTGCTCGGCCAGGGCAGCGGGGCGATCAACTTCGTTCGCCAACTGGGCGGGGCGTTCGGCGTCAATCTATTGTCGATCCTGCTTACCCACCGCAGCCAGCTCTATGCCCAGGCCTTCACGGCGACCCAGGACGGCCGCAACAGCACCACCGGCGCCTTTCTCGATGCCGCCAACTCGCTGCTGGCCGGCGGTGGGGTGGCCGAACCGGCCCGCCAGGCCGCGGCCAGCGGCTATCTCGATCAGGTGATCGCGCTGCAGAGCCAGATGATGGGCTTTCGCGAGAGTTTCCTGGCGGTGGCGCTGGTGTTCCTGGTGGCGTTGCTGCCGGCGTGGTTGATGTTCGAACGGCGCCGGGCGTGAGTCAGGCCGGGGTGCGTCGCGGTAGCCGGACGATATCCGCCGGTTCGAGATTGCGCAGCGTCCAGCCGGTGTCGCCCTCGGGCGTGCCGAGATGGTCGAGCCGCGCGTCACGAAAGCAGTCATGGTACGGCCCCGCTGGCTCGAGGTCAGCGGGGCCGTTCGCTTGTCCGCCGTGGACTCGGCAACGCACTAGAACGTCACGCTGGCCTGCAGCGTGACCTCCAGCGGTTCGCCGACCGCCACCCGGGTGTCGCCGATGCTGGAGGGGTAGTAAGTGGTATCGAACAGGTTCTTCACGTTCAACTGCAGATGGGTGTTATCGCTCAGCCAGCCGTTGTCCCAGGCGATAAAGGCGTCGGCGACGGTGTAGTCGTCGAGGCTGAAGCTGTTGTCGCTGTCGCCCTCGCGACTGCCGACGTAGCGCACCCCGGCGCCGACTCGCCAGCGACCGTAGGCGGGATCGAGCCCCAACTCTCGTGCCAGCAGCAGCGAAGCGGTGTGTCGAGCCACGTTGGGCAGCTCGTTGCCGGCCGTGCCACCGTCAGCGTCCTCGAGTACCTCGGCATCGGTATAGGCGTAGTTGGCGAGAATCGATAGCCGGTCGCTCAGTTCTCCCTGGGCGGAGAGCTCGATCCCTTTCGAACGGCTCTTGCCGATGGCCCGCGAGACGTCATTGTCGCTGACGACGACGTTCTCCTTGGTGATCTCGAAGTAGGCCAGCGAAGCCTGCAAGCGATCGGCTAGGAAACGACGCTTGATCCCCGTTTCCCATCCACGACCCTCCTCCGGGTCGAAGCGTCGGCCGGATTCGGCATCGGGTTCGTTGGGCACGAACGATTCGCTATAGCTGGCGTAGAGCGAGGTCTGTGGCGTCAGCCTGTAGAGCAGGCTGGTGTGGGGCAGGAAGATGTTGTTCTGGGTGTCGGTCTCGACCACGAACGGGCGGCTCCGGCCGCCATACAGTTCGGTATGCTGAAAACGCCCGCCCAGACCGAGAATCCAGCGTTCGCCCAGATGGAGGTTGTCGTCGAGGTAGATGCCGGTGGTGTTGATTTCGTGGAGGCGGTTGCTGCTATCGTCGAGATAGGTGGCGCCGTCCAGCGTCAGATCGCCGTGATGCGGATGATAGATCGAGATAGTGTCGGTGGCGCCGCGATAACGGTCGGCCAGGTAGTCGCGGCGGCGCTCGTGATCGATGCCGACGGTCATCTCGTGGCGAACGCCGGCCAGTTCGACATCGCCGAGCAACTCGGCGGCGGTATAGATCACCCGGCGCTCGAAGCCGTGATTGGCATCGGCGCGCCGCCTGGCAGTGCCATTCTCGTCAACGCTCAGCACCCGGAGTTGGCCATCGTCGTATTGACGTCGGTTCCAGCCGTAGCTCAGGCGGCTGGTCCAGGCGCTGCTCAGATCCTGCTCCCAGCGTGCGGTGAACGACTGATCGTGGCCGGTGACCCGCGACCAGTCCTCGTCGAATCGGCGCTTGCGAGGCACGTCGACGGGATCGCCGTCGACGAAGGCGGTGCCGCGGTCCAGGGTCAGGTCGTAATCGCGATACTCATAGGCGAACCACAGCCGGGTGTCCTCGTCCTCCCAGCTCAGCGAGGGCGCCACCACGGTCTGGCGATTGTTGCCGAAGTCGCGCCAGTAATCCTCATCCTGCTGGCCGACGATGATGCGAAACGCCGCGCCGCTGTCGCCCAGCGGACCGGTGACGTCGATGCTGGCATCGCCGCCGCCGAAAGAGGTGCCCTTGCCGCTGATGGTGCGCTGCCACGCGTATTGCGGCTTCTTGCTGATGATGTTGACCACCCCGCCGGGCTCCTGGATGCCGTAGCGAAACGAGCTCGGCCCCTTGAGCACTTCGATGCGCTCGGTGGTGAACAGGGGAAAGGTATTGCGCGGCTGGCGGATGCCGTCGCGCAGGATCGAGCCGTCCCTGTTGCTGCCGAACCCGCGCTTGATGAAGCTTGCTTCGGTGCCGCCCATGGTATTGCCCTGGGTGATGCCGGCGACGAACGCCATGGCATCGGTCAGAGATTCGGCGCCCATGTCCGCGAGCAACTGCGAGGTGAGCGCGTCGACGGTACGCGCCTGGGCGAGAAAATCGGTGCGGTGGCCGGTGATGAGGTCCGAGGTGCCGGGGCGATAGCCTTCGCTGATGTCACCCGTTGCGCGGGCGCTGACCACCACCGGGTCGAGCGCGACCTCATTGGTGTCTTCGGCGTGTGCCGATGAGAATGGCAACAGGGCCAGCATGGCGGCGAGTGGCTGCCAGCGCTGCAGGGCGCGCCTAGGGGCAAAGGGTAGTGCAGTCATGTGTCATGTTCCCTGATGGCGCCGAGCGGCGTTCGGTGCCGATACGTTGTCGTTGATGATCGTCGTGGATTGAGTACGTTCTCGCTGCCCGGGTTCATGCCGGCGGCGATGCTGTCGCCACCGGCAGTCGGGCCAGGGCGGGGAAGGCGTTGGTGGAGCGCGCCTGCGCTTCGGGGTCGAAGTCGGCGAGCGAGCCGTGCCAGCCGCTCAGTCGCCTCACCGGGTCGGGCAGCAGGGCTGCCAGTGCCAGCAGATGCCGGGGGGCGTCGAGGAAGATAAGCTGCGGCGCGTGGTCGAGGGTCACCACGCGCCTGGCGAGATCGGTCATCTGCAGCGGATAGTGGGTCGCGGCGGGTGCATCGGCGCGCGTATGGGCGTCGGTGTCGTATTTGGCTGCGGCGTTGGCCACACCCGCGAGAAGCAAGAGTCCCGACAGCAGGCAGGCGTAGAGGATCAGATGGGGAAACGATCGGCGCCAGTCGCGCAGAAAAGAGGCGGGGTGGCCGCGGCAGGCAAGCATTGGCAATAGTTTTCTAGTCTGTTAATAGAATTATTATCATTTTTATTCGTATTTTAGTCAACGCGAGGGGCCTGGAGGCGCTGCCGACCCGGGGAGAAGAGATAGGTTGTCCGCGTGTTTTGCTAGCCTCCGAGCCGAGCGCGATCGGCGGCGGTGAAGTCGCGGATCTCCCACTGGTCGCCGGCGGCAGGGGCGATCCACAACGGCGTGGCGTTGGCGGTGCGCGGCCCCTCGGGCCGGCCGGTGGCCAGATAGCGGATCGCCCGCGGCAGCCCGGCATGGCCCACCACCAGCGGGATGTCGACCTGTTCGAGCAGGCCGTTGAGCGCGGCGACGATGCGCGCGACGAAGTCCCGCCAGGGCTCGCCGCCCTCGGGCGTGCCGAGCTGGTCGAGCCGCGCGGGGATCGGCCGCCCCTGCAGCTCGCCCCAGTCGCGCTCCATCAGCCCCTCGACGAGGCGGTCGGGCGCGCGCCCCACGGCCAGTTCCGCGGTGCGCCGGGCGCGTTGCAGCGGGCTGGCGGCGACCAGCGGCCAGGCCACCTCGCCGAGCAGGGCGCTTGCGGCACGGGCCTCGGCCTCGCCGCGGGCGGTCAGTGCCACGTCGCGGCTGCCGGCCATCTCCCGGGCGGCGTTGCTGACGCTCTGACCGTGGCGCAGGAAGACGAAGGGACGGCGGATCAAGGCGTTCATGGGCGTTCTCCAATCCTTGGCAATCCCCTGATGCTATCAGCTCGGTAACGCGCGATGCGCCCGCATCGTCAAGGGCGATCTCATCGATAGGCGTTCCCGGTCTTATACTTAAGTCGCAATTCTGCAAGAATGGCGCGCTTTACTGACGGCGACGACCGCGCTGTTCACCGGCCGCGCGGCGTCGTTCGTCGTGGTCTGCCGGTACTCGCGTCGGGTGACACCGGTCCCGTTTGTTCGCTACCCCGTACAGGGAGGTACCTATGACGGCTGTCGAGCGTGCGACAGACAACCCAGGCGTGGCCCATCCGCGTCTGGCCGAGTTCGCCCTGGCCCTGGGCGGCTTCGGTATCGGCACCGGCGAATTCGTGATCATGGGGCTGATGAGCCGGGTGGCCGACGATCTTCAGGTCGCGGTGCCCGACGTCGGCTACGCCATCAGCAGCTATGCGCTGGGCGTGGTGGTGGGGGCGCCGGTGATCTCCTCGCTGGCCGCGCGCTTGCCCCGGCGTCTGCTGCTGATCGGCCTGATGCTGGTCTTCGCGCTCGGCAACATCGCCAGTGCCTTCGCCCCCGGCTTCGGCAGCTTCGTGCTGCTGCGCTTTCTCGCCGGGCTGCCGCATGGCGCCTACTTCGGTGTCGCCGCCCTGGTCGCCGCGGCGGCGGTGCCCATCGACGAGCGCGCCCGCGCGGTGAGCCGGGTGATGCTGGGGCTGACCACGGCGATTCTGGTCGGCGCGCCGCTCGCCACCTGGGCCGGCAATCTGCTGGGCTGGCAGATCGCCTTCTCCGGCGTGGGGGCGATCGCCCTGGTCACCGCGCTGCTGATCCGGCTGTGGGTGCCGGCGCAGCCCGCCGACCCGCATGCCAGCCCGAAGCGCGAGCTGGGCGCCCTGGTCAAGCAGCGCGTGCTGTTCACATTGGGCATCGCCAGCATCGGTTTCGGCGGCATGTTCGCGGTATTCAGCTACGTGATGCCCACCCTCACCCGCCAGGCCGGCATGGCCGAGGCCTGGGGGCCGCTGGTGCTGGTGGTGTTCGGCCTTGGCACCATCCTCGGCAACCTGGTCGGGGCGCGGGCCGCCGACAAGAACCTGATGCGGGCGATCCCCGGCATCCTGGTCTGGTGCCTGGTCGTCCAGGGGCTGTTCTACGTGGCCGCCAACAGCGTGGCCTGGGGCCTGCTGTTCGTCGGCCTGGTGGGTACCAGCATGGCGCTGGGGCCGACCCTGCAGACCCGGCTGATGGACGTCGCCGAGGACGCCCAGACCATGGCCGCCTCGCTCAACCACGCCGCCTTCAACGGTGCCAACGCGCTGGGTGCCTGGCTCGCCGGGGTGACCGTCAAGCTGGGCTTCCCCTGGTCGTCGACCGGGCTGGTCGGTGCCGCCCTGGCCGCCGCGGGGCTGGTGATCTTCGCCGTGGGGCTGTGGGTGGAGCGCCGCCGGACACCCACCCCCTGCCGATCCTGAGGCCGCTCGCCGGGAGCGGCTCTCATGCCGGCCGGCGGGCGGCCTCCTGCAGCGGCTTCAGGGCCAGCAGCCAGCCGGCGGCGACCATGGCCGCCATCAGCGCGAGGATGGTGACGAAGGCGACGCCCGCATCCAGCAGCACGCCGAAGAAGGCCGGCGCCAGCCCCGAGGAAAACACCATGCCGGCGGTGAAGACCGAGCGCAGTCGGGCCAGGTTGTCGCTGCCCCAGAGCTGGATGAGCAGGCTGGTGACGATGGGTTCCTGCATGCCGGTGACCAGCCCGGAGAGCAGCATGTAGGCGAGGATGCCGTAGCCGTTCTCGAGGACGATGGCGACGACCAGCCCGGCGACGAGCGGCAGCAGGTAGAGGCGCCCCATCAGCGAGGCCCCGAGCCGGTCGACGAGCCGCCCGGCGACGAGCGAGCCGATCACCCGCCCCGAGGCGGCCAGGGCGAAGCCCAGCGCGAACACGGCGGGCGTGGTGGCGAACTCGGCGGTCAGGTCGGCCTGGAAGACGAAGATCCCGGTGTTGACGATGGCGATCGACATCATCATCAGGCTCAGCCGCCAGAACCGGCCGTCCTTCAGGGGCTGAACCGGGTTCGCGGATGCTCCCGGCCGCTCGGGCGATCGCGCGGCGGGTGGCGTGCCGCCGTCGGGTGCCCGGAGCAGCAGCGGCAGCCATACAATGATCAGAACGCCCAGCAACGCCCAGAGGTATTGCCGCCACTCGACGACCTGCAGGGCGGCGGTGGTAATCGACGGCAGCACAGCCTCGCCGATGGGCATGGCCAGCGTGACCAGGGCCAGTGCGCTGCCGCGTGCCTCGCTGACCTGCTTGGCGACGGTGGTGGTGCCGAGGTGGGTGAACAGCCCCTGACCGCAGAAGCGGATCAGCCCCAGCCCCGGTATCGCCAGCCACAGCCATGGCGACAGGGTCAGCAGCAGGATGCCCAGGCTCATGCCCAGCACCACGAAGAGCCCGAAGCGGCGCGGCGGTATCCAGTCGAGCATGGGGCCGATGAAGAAGATCAGAAATCCCGAGGCCAGCGTGAGCGACGAATAGAGGATGCCGAACGTGGCGCTGCTCAGCGAGAAGGCCGCGGAAATCGCCGGCTGGAGATAGCCGACCAGAAACGTCTGGCCCAGGTTGCCCGAGAAGATCGCGATGAAGCCGAACGCCAGTACCGCCGGGTACTGCCGGATCACGTCCCTGTAGTTCATGTGGCGTCGTGCAAGACCTCCCCGGCGAAGCGACAAGGCCTCTCAAGATGGCAAGAGACGCGGCGGGGTGCAAACCCGGTGTCGTGGCACGAGCGACCCCCGGTCTGGCCGGTGGCGATCAATAGCCGAGAATCGACTTGACCTCGAGATACTCCTCGAGGCCGAAAACGCCGAATTCCCGTCCGTTGCCCGACTGCCCGTACCCCCCGAAGGCCGCCTTGCCATCCCAGGCGGGGTAGTTGATATGAACCTGGCCGGCGCGGATTTGCCGGGCCACGCGTCGGGCGCTTTCCTGATTGGCGGACTGTACGTGCGCGCCCAGACCATAGCGCGTGTCGTTGGCGATGCGGATCGCCTCTTCCTCGGTCTCGTAGGTCAGGATCGACAGTACCGGGCCGAAGATCTCCTCCTTGGCGATACGCATGTCCATGGTGACGTCCGAGAAGATCGTGGGTCGGGCAAAGTAGCCGGTGCTCAGCCCCTCCGGCCGGCCCGGGCCGCCGCACAGCAGTCGCGCACCTTCGTCGATACCGGCCTGGATCAGTTCCTGGACCCGGGCGTATTGGGCGCCGTTGGCGATCGGGCCGAGCACGGTGGCCTCATGGCGGGGATCGCCGACGACGATCTCCGCCACTGCCGCCAGCGCCAGGGCCTCGACCTCCTCCAGCCGCGCACGCGGCACGATCATTCGGGTCGGGGCGCTGCAGGACTGACCGCAGTTGCGAAACCCGGCCATGACTCCCTTGGCCACGCCGTTGGCGAAATCGGCGTCGTCGAGAAAGACGTTGGGCGATTTGCCGCCGAGTTCCTGCACCACGCGCTTGACCGTCGGGGCGGCGGCTCTGGCGACCTCCACGCCGGCGCGCGTCGAGCCGGTGATGGAGATCATGTCGATGTCGGGGTGGGCCGCCAGCGCGCCGCCCACCGTCTCGCCGGTTCCCGTCACCATGTTGAAGACTCCCGGAGGGACTCCCGCGTCATGCAGGACCTGGGCAAAGAGCCGGGCGCTCAGCGGGGAAAGCTCGCTGGGCTTGAGCACCAGGGTACAGCCGGCGGCCAGCGCCGGCGCGACCTTGGCGGTGATCTGATAGAGCGGCCAGTTCCAGGGGGTTATCAGGCCGCAGACCCCGATGGGTTCCCGGCAGATGGCCGTGGAGTCCTGCATGATCCGAAAGCGATAATCGCGCAGTATCTCGGCCTGCACCCGCACGTGGGCGAGCCCGAAGGGCAACTGGGCCGCGCGGGCGAAACGCCGGCTCGTGCCCATTTCGGCAATCATCGCCTCGATGAATTGCTCGCCGCGCGCCTCGATGCCCTCGGCGATGCGCTCCAGCAGGGCAATTCGCGCGTCGACCGAGACCTGCGACCAGGACGCGAACGCCTTGCGCGCGGCGGCGACGGCGGCATCGACGTCGTGGCGACCCCCGGCGGCGACGTCATCGATCGGCGTCTCCCGAGCGGGGTCGAACACCGGGAGCCGCTGGGCGGTATCGGCACGCTGCCATGCGCCGTCGATATAGAAGTCCTGACCAGCCTGGGTAGGCATGTTGTGTCTCCGAATGGCACGAGGCTTTGAACGCAAACGACCTGCGATCGACGATAACGCCTTCGGCGACAACGATGCAGCGTTAAACCCGGGGGCAAAAAGCACATTCGGCCGTATCGACGGCCGGCGACGGCACGGCGTTGTCGTTGTGCCGGTCAGGTGCTGTCTGAACAGTCGACGAGCGCAGTACTGTTCAGACAATGGCTAGTTCTGGAGGGGAAAAAGCTGGTGCAGCGGCAGGTACTGTTTGACGAAGGGGGACTTCATGACCACGAAGCTGAAGTACTTGTCGATACCGACATCGCTGTCGCTCAGGTCTTCCATGATCGATTGATAAGCGCTGACGTCGCTGCACACGAACTTCAACAGATAATCGTAGCCGCCCGACATGAGGTGACATTCGATGCAGGATTCCACTTCCGCCAGATAGCGCTGAAAGCGGTCGAAATCGTTCTGGCGGTGACTCTTGAGCGTGATTTCGGTGAACACGGTGATCGTCGGGCCCAGCTTGGCGACGTCGATGGTGGCGGAATAACCGGTGATGTAGCCGGCTTCCTGGAGTTTCTTGACGCGCATCAGGCAGGGGCTGGGCGACAGATGGACGATGTCGGCCAGTTTGGAATTGGTGATGCGGCCGTGCTGCTGCAACTCGTGCAGAATCCGAATGTCGGTTCGATCCAGTTTCAGCATGTGCTTATCCTTGTCGGCCCTCGGCCACGCTACCCGGCAGATGACGGTATCGGTGGCACTTCCTGCCATGTCGCGCTGCGGGCGCATGAGAAGGCGTAACCGACAGCCTATCTTTACATAAGGGGAACGCGGCCATCCTGCATTTATTGTGCCATAGGGTGGTTGTCCAGATACCTGAATGGATAGCCACGCCCAGCAACGCTGCACTGACGGTCGGTCAACGCTGAGAACGTCTTCCGCAGCCGCTAGACGACGTGGGCCTATCCAGGGGCAGGGCCCGAAGCGTCGGACCGTTACGAGGGCGCTGTGGCCCCGCTCCCTGAGCGCTACCTTTGCTATCTGACCGCCATGGATGGCGGGAATGCCGGAATGGAAAGGAACATTTTCCGGCCATGGCAAAGGCCCCTCGCTTTGCCCTACCCCTCCGGCGCCCATCGTCAGCGGGTTTGGACATGAGCGCTAAAGGCGCCGGTGTGCCCTTTCCCGAGGCAGCGGCGTATCGCCATGCACCGCAACCGGGAGTCGCTCACCTACCCGGCGACAGGGCTTCAGTTCGCCGAGGCGGTGAGAAGCCTCTCCAAGAAGGCACTGCAGCGTGCCAGTTCGTCGCGGGTGATATATTCGTCGGGCTTGTGGGCGCGGGCAATGTCGCCGGGACCGCAGACGATGGCGGGGATGCCGGCCTGTTGGAAAAGACCGGCTTCGGTGCCGAAGCTCACGGCGTCGACGGACGCCTGGCCACAGCTGGCCTCGACGAGCGCGACCAGCGGGTCTTGCCGGTCGATGCGCAAGGCGGGATAGCTGGAAAGTGGCTCGTGATGGGTGCCGAAGCCCTGCGCCTGCAGCCTGTCGAGTGCGTCGAGGATCGGTGTGAGAAGCGCCTGCGGCTCGACGCCCGGAATGGCCCGCGCCTCGACCTGCAGGCTGGCGAGGTCGGGGATGACATTGAGCGCCTGACCGCCGGCGATGACACCGGCTTGCATCGTCGAATAGGGCGGTGCGAAGTCCGCCGCCCTGGGGCCGTTCTCCAGGGCCCTGGCTTGCTGGACGACCTGTGTCAGTACGTCCGAGAGCGCATGGATCGCGTTCAGCCCCAACTCGGGGCGTGAGGAGTGGCCCGGCTGGCCCGTCACTTCCAGCCGATAGGCCGCCTTGCCCTTGTGACCGCGCACCGGGGTCAGGTTGGTCGGCTCGCCGATGACGGCGCCCGAGGGCAGCGCACAGAGCTCGGGGAGTCGCGCCAGCAGGGTCGGTACCCCGCGACAGCCCAGCTCTTCGTCGCAGGAGAGCGCGACATGAATCGGCCGCGTCTTCGCCAGTGCTGCCAGTCTGGGTGCCAGCCCCAGCACGCAGGCAATATAACCCTGCATGTCCGCGGTGCCTCGACCGTACAGCCTGCCGTCCCGCTCGATGAGCGTGAAGGGGTCGCTGGTCCACGTCGGTTCCCAGGCGGGCACCACGTCCAGATGCCCCGAGAGCACGATGCCGGGCGTGTCGCAGGGGCCGAAACTGGCAAACACGTTCCAGCGGCCCGCATCGGGGCCGGGTACCTTCGTGACCGTCGCCCCGGCCTGTTGCAGTTGCTCTGCCGCCCATTCAGCGATCGGGCCGTTCGGCTTTCCGGCCACCGCCTTGAAGGAGACCAGGCGCGCCAGAATCTCTACGGTCGTCATCATCGTGTCCTCGTCGAATGGATCGCGCTATCACGTATCGCTCTGGCCTTTGCTCGCTGACGTTTCGTGCGGAACCTAGAAGTCCGCCACCTTGCCACGCGCATTGCGGGTCAGCCGCGACAGCGCGTATTGCGCGTGGGGCAGCGAGGGCGGATCGCCGCAGACCAGTTCGGCGATCAGCTGGCCGGCCCCGGGGCCGATGCCGAAGCCGTGGCCCGAAAAGCCCGATGCCAGCATGAAGCCCTCCGGCCCCACCGTGCCATCGATGACCGGCACGCCATCGGGCGTCGAGTCGATATAGCCGCCCCAGCTCGCCTGGACCGGCGAGGTTCCGAGCGCCGGCAGCAACTGACGGGCCCGATGCAGGGTGGTGTCGATGACCGCCGCGTCGGGCAGCGGGTCTAGGACACGGTTGCGCTCCATCGGCGTCGGCCGGTCGAGTCGCCATGACTGACGGCCCTCGTGCCCGGCCAGCCAGCCGCGCAGGTCGCCCAGCGACAGCAGTTGCCAGCGGCGGGCGAACAGCGGCAGGAACTGCCGGGCGTAGCGCAGCCCCTGGGGGGTCGGATCTAGCTTGGCCAGGCCGGATACCGCCAGGGTGTAGGCGCCATCCGCGCGCCGGGTCGCGGTCACCCGGCTGGTGTGCAACGCCGCCGGCAGGCGTGAATCGGGCGGCAGCACCGAGAGCAGCGATGAGCGGGCCGCGGTCTGCGGGAAACCGATACCCAGTTGCTTGACGAAGGTCGAGGCCCACACGCCCCCGGCCATGACGACCCGCGAGGTGCGGATGGTGCCGAGTTCGGTGACGACACCCGTCACGCGGCCACCGGCCGTCTCGACGCCCCGCGCCGCGCAGAACTGGTGCACGCTGCTGCCCTGCGCGGCCAGGCCGGCGGCGATCAGCGGTACCGCGCGCGCGGTATCGGCAGTGCCGTCCGTCGGCGACCAGACCCCGCCCTTCCAGGGCTTGCCGGTTGCGGTGCCTCGCTGAGCAGCTTCCGCGGCATTCAACATGCGCGTGTCGATGCCTTCGCCGCGGGCAAAGCGACCCCAGGACGCCCAGCCCTCCAGCTCGGCCTCGTCGTCGGACAGATACAGAAGCCCGCAGCGGCGAAAGCCCAGATCGACATCCAGGTCCCGGGCGATCGTCTCCCAGAGGTCGAGGCTCCGGGTGGCCATGTCCAGCTCTCGGGCATCGCGGTTTTGCTGCCGGCACCAGCCCCAGTTGCGGCTGGACTGTTCACCGGCGATGCGCCCCTTTTCGATGAGCGCCACCTTGAGGCCGCGCCGGGCCAGGAAGTGGGCGGTACAGGTACCGATGACACCGCCCCCGATGACCACGGCATCGGCTTCGGCGGGCAAGGCGGGAGACGAAGGGATTGTCATCAATGGGGCTGGCATGAGGCGTCCTTCTCAATAGCTAAGGAATAGGTCGGCGCCCGCCCATGCGTCGGGGGGGAGGCGGCACGGGCAGCGTTCAGCCAAGCGCCTGGGAGGCCAGGGCGTAGACGCCGGCGGAGGCCGCGATCGGCGCGTCACCGCGCAGCATGGCGTGGCCGCCGCCGACATTGGCCAATCCGCATGTCTCGAGCCACTCACCCAGTCCGCTCGATGCCGGGACGTCGAGACGCACGAAGGTCTGCGGATGCTCGGCAAGGTGGGCCGAGATCAGACGCTTGGCGTCGTCGGCGCTGGGCGCGATCACCGGCCCCACGACCTTGCCACGGCCGAAGTCGCGGCAGGCCGCGACGCCACGCAGCGCCGTGCCGGCACGGATCACTTTCACGCAACTGACCGCGAGGAGGGCGTCCCACATGGCCGCGCGATCCAGCCCGGTATTCGCCGCATCGAGTGCCTTGATGGCAGCCGCGTCCGCCGGGGTGGCCGAGGCGATTCCCGAAGGTGACGGGATGTGGCTGACGACTCCCTGATGCTGCAGGTTACGCCCGGTCTCGACGAAGCCCATCTTGCGATAGAGCGGGTAGCCCGATGCGGTGGCCACCAGTTGAATCGCGCGTGGGCCGGCCAGCGCGATCAGCGCCTCCATCAACCGGGCGCCGAGTCCTCGGCCGCGATGGCTGTCGGCGACGATGATCATGTTGAAGGTGACGAGCCTGTCGCCGAAGGGGGTGCAGAAAGCGGTGGCGACGACGTCGCCGTCCTGCAGGGCCACCATGCCCTCCGAGAGGGTGTGGAGCATCTCCCAGTCCTCGGGTCGATGCGGCCAGCCCTCGGCCCGCGACAGCACCACGCCACCGGGAATATGTTGCCGTTCGAACGACACGATCGACGGTTCGAGTAAGGTGTCTTGCATAACGGGCCCCGTTCGCCTTTGCGTAGCGTTCATACTACGCCCGGCCCCGAAGAACAGGATTGCGAGGCGCGCCACCTGACAGAATATTCTGGGTGTGACCGGCGCCACAAAACGCAGTATCTGCTGGGGACGCCTCTCTACCGCTTCCCGACTGCCTCTCTACCGGGCGAAGATTCGGGTCCTTTCGGTAGCAGAGCATCGGCTACCAGAGCATCGCGCTCGGTGGGCGGTGAGTCGCGATGCACATGTTTCGATCGATCGGGGGCATGAGGCTATTTCATCGCTGGGTCGTCAGCCCATCGTCTGGGTCGTCAGTCCGAGGCGAGTCAGACCCGGGGTGTCCGGTAGCGAGCCGAGCCGCATGCGCTCAAGGCGCTCGACACAGCGCAGACCCGCTGACTGCAGCCAGCCATCGTCCGGTTCCGGATCGACCAGATCGAGCCTCACGAAATGCCCTTCCTGGCCGGTGAGCAGGGCCTGGACGAGCGCACGGGCCACCGTTGCCGACTCGGCGAGGATCGGCCCGATATATTGGCCGCGGCCGAAATCCCGCCATAGCGCACATCCGCCGATACGCCCTTCCACGTCGAGAACCATCCCGCGCGTCGCCTCGCGCACGGCCAGCGCATGGACCGGATTGCCGGGTACCAGCGCCAGCAGGGCGGCACTGTCCGAGGGGCGTACCGGGCGTAGATGCGGCATCGACGGGGCCGGTGTCGGCTCGACGATGCCCTGGTACTGACAGACCCGATTACACGGCTCGAAGCCCAGCTTGCGGTAGAGCGGTGCGCCTGCCGCTGTGGCCACCAGGGCGATCGGTCGCTCTCCGGCAAGCGTCATGAGATGCGTCATGATCTCGCGCCCCAGGCCACGCCCCTGCCAGGCATCGTCGACGATGATCAGACCGAGCGTCGCCATCGTCGCGTGGTCGGTGCAGAAGCCGGTGCCTACCAGCCGGCCGCTGTCGCTGCGCAGGGCGATGCCCTGGCCGACCTCGAGCATGTGTGCCCAGTCTTCGCGCCGGTGCGGCCAGCCGAGCCGCTGCGACAGTCTCAGGGCGTCTTCGAGATCCCGGGTAGTGAAACGGCGATAGCCGAGCGTGGCATCGCGGGATGACGGATGGATTGCCGCGGTCGAGTCAGGTGGCATGTCGACGTTCTCCGGTAGTCGATGGCGCAGGCGCGGTGATCCGGCAACGACCGCTATCGCTGGCGCCTGGGCGGATTACTGTACTCAGCGCGAGTCGCCACCCGCCATGCGTGACCGGCGGCAGGCGGGAATTCGGCAGAATCCTTCGAGAGAGGGGTGGTTCGGCGCATCAACTGCGCCGGGAGGGGGAAGACTCGGCACGCTGTGCCGGGCGTTCGGCTCTACGATGGAAACCGATGACGGCGGTTATTGCCCCCGGCCGACCCTTTACCCCGCCGCCCTGGCCGGAGGCGTTAGAACACGCGAGGCTCGCGATCATGTTCGTCAATGTGGATCCCGTTGTTGACAGCCCCGAGTTTCCCGAGCAGGTGGATGTGGTCGTGATCGGGGGCGGTATCCTGGGCACTTGCGCCGCCTATGAGCTGGCCGGCCGGGGCATCTCGGTGGCATTGCTGGAAAAGGGACTGATCGGCGGCGAGCAGTCGAGTCGCAACTGGGGCTGGGTACGGCAACAGAATCGGGCCATCCCCGAGCTACCGTTGGCGATGCACAGTCTCAGCCGCTGGGAGGCCCTGTCGCAGGAGCTCGGGCGAGACGTCGGCTTTCGCCGCAGCGGCATCGTCTATACCACCGACAGCCAGGAGAGCCTGGCGCAATGGGAAGCCTGGGGGCGTCAAGCCCGCGAGCAGGGGTTTGTCTGTCACATGCTGAGCGCCGAGGAGGCGCACGAACGCGCGCCGGGGACGACGTCACGCTGGCTGGGCGGGGTCTGGTCGCCTGCCGATGGGCGTGCCGAACCGGCCATGGCGTGTCCGGCGATCGCTCAGGGCGCGCAGCAGCGTGGGGCCCATGTCCACCAGCACTGTGCGGTGCGCGGGTTGGAGCTCTCCGCGGGCCGGGTCAGCGGCGTCTGGACCGAGCACGGGTTGATACGTACCTCGAGCGTGATCTGCGCCGGCGGGGCCTGGAGCTCGCGTTTCTGTCGGCGTCACGGGGTGGATCTGCCCGCGGCCAACATCATGGGCACCGCCATTCAAACCACGGCGGCGCCCGAAGTGACTCCCGGCTGCCTGACCACGCCGAAAATCGCACTGCGACGGCGCCTCGATGGCAGCTATACACTGGCCATGCCCGGCCTGGGCCGGGTCGAGCTCAGCCCTCAGGGGTTGCGTCATGCCACCCGATTTTACAGCGCCTACCGCAGCAAGCTGGCCAAGAAGCTGCAGATCAGAGTGGGCCGCTCTTTCTTTAGCGGGCCGGAAGCGGCCGGACGCTGGGCCTTCGATGAGATCTCGCCGTTCGAACGCCAGCGTATTCTCGACCCCATGCCGGACCTGGCGCTGGCCCGGGCCACCCTGGCTGCATTGCACGCCGAATATCCGGCACTCAAGGGGGTACATCTGGCGCGTGCCTGGGCCGGCATGATCGATACCACACCGGATCTGGTGCCGGTGATCTCGCCGGTCGAGGCGATCCCGGGCTTCACGGTCGCGACCGGCTGCAGCGGCCACGGCTTCGGCATCGGGCCGGCCGCCGGGCGGCTGGCGGCCGACATCGCCACCGATGCCACGCCGGTGGTGGATCCCGCCCCCTTTCGACTTGCGCGTTTCTTCGATGGCAGCCGTCTGCGGCAGCCCGAGATGATGTGACCCCGCTGCGGCAGCATGTGCTGTCAGCGGACCCGAAAAGCGCGATTTGTGCCTGTCGGGCGGGGCGTTTCAGCGTCCTTGGCTGGTTGGTGAGTGCTGTAATGAAGTCCTGCGCCCCGGCGGGGCCACGTCCACGACAAGATTCACCGCGTTGCGGCACCACAACACAGGACGACACCATGAGTGACATCATGCGCCCGAAGTACATCACCTTCGACTGCTACGGCACCTTGACCAACTTCCAGATGGCGAGTCTGACCCGCGAGATCTTCGCCGACCGGCTTCCCGAGGCCGATCGCATGGCCGGATTCGTGAAGTCTTTTGCCGCCTATCGCTTCGATGAGGTACTGGGGCCGTGGAAGCCCTACGCCGAGGTTCTCTGCACCGCGCTCGAACGGACGTGCCAGCGCTGGGGCGTGGAATATCGCGACAACGAAGGGATGCGCTACTACGAGGCGGTGCCGACCTGGGGGCCGCATCCGGACGTGATCGAGGGGCTGTCGAGAATCGCCGGCAAGATCCCGCTGGTCATCTACTCCAATGCCGACGACAGCCAGATCATGGCCAATGTCAGGAAGCTGGAAGTGCCTTTCCACAAGGTCTTCACCGCCGACACCTTCAAGGTGTACAAGCCGCGGCTGGCGGCCTTCGAGGCGATGATCGACACGCTCGGCTGCCGGCCCGACGAGCTGCTGCACGTCTCCTCCAGCTTCCGTTACGACCTGATCTCGGCCTCCCTGATGGGCATCGAGAACAAGGCGTTCGTCGCGCGCAACCACGAGCCTTTCTGTCAGGGCTATGGTGCGACCGAAATCGCCGACATCCGTGGCCTGCCGGCACTGGTCGGGCTCTGATCGCCGCGGCGTCCTCGCACCCGATCGGTCGAGACTGAGGAGGCTGTCATGCAGTTCGATTCCTACTGGCTGGCCACGGCCCCGGTTTTCCACGGGGCCCGGCAGACACCGCCCGAGTCGCGTTACGACGTCGTCGTGGTGGGCGGTGGCTTCACCGGCCTCTCGGCGGCGAGAACGCTGGCCCGCGGCGGCGCCCGTGTGGCCCTGCTCGAGGCGGGCCGGGTCGTCGCAGAGGCTTCGGGCCGCAATGGCGGCCAGTGCAACACCGGGGTGGCCCAGGACTACGCCGGCCTGGTCGCGCAGATCGGACGCGAACGGGCGATGAGCCACTACCGCCACTACGCCGACGCGGTGGCGAGCGTGCGCCGGATGATCGCCGAGGAGCGGATCGATTGCGACTATCGCCATCACGGCAAGCTCAAGCTGGCCGCCAAGCCCGAACACTATGCCAAGCTCGCGCGCAGCGCCGAGGCGATCGCGCGTGACGTCGACCCCGAGGTCGAATTGATTCCGCGCGAGCGGATTCGTGAGGAGATCGACTCGCCGCACTTTCACGGCGGCCTGCTGCAGAAGAACGGCGGGCAGATGCACATGGGACGTTTCGGGGTGGGGCTGGCCGAGGCGGCCGTGGCCCACGGAGCGCATGTGTTCGAACACACGCCGATGACCGGCGTCGTGCGGCAGGCGGGAGGCTATCGGCTCACCACGCCGGGCGGCACGCTTCAGGCGGACGACGTGCTATTGGCGACCGGCGCCTCCCAGCAGGGCCCGCTCGGCTGGTTTCGTCGGCGGTTGGCGCCGGTGGGCAGCTTCATCGTGGTCACGGCGCCGCTGAGCGAGGCGCAGTGCACGGCGTTGCTGCCGCAGCGCCGTGCCTACGTCACCAGCCGTATCGTCGGCCACTACTTCCGCCTGACCCCGGATCGGCGCTTGCTGTTCGGTGGTCGGGCCCGTTTTGCGATGTCGGGCGGCAAGTCCGATCGCAAGAGCGGTGAGATCCTGCGCCGGGGGTTGGCGCACACCTTTCCATCGCTGGCGGATATCGGCATCGATTACTGCTGGGGCGGGCTGGTCGACATGAGCCGGGATCGCTTGCCGCATGCCGGTCGCCATGACGGCATGTACTACGTCATGGGCTACAGCGGCCACGGCGTGCAGATGTCGGTTCACATGGGCCAGCGCCTGGCCGAGACGATGCTGGGCCAGCGAGACGCCTATCCCTGGCAGGAGACGCACTGGCCGGCGATCCCCGGCCACTTCGGCAAGCCCTGGTTTCTGCCGCTGGTCGGCGGCTGGTATCGGCTGCAGGATCGCCTGCACTGAGGGCATTGCCCGACACGACAACGCTTGGGTGAAGAAGCGCTGTATCCGGATGCAAACAACAATTCAATGCAGGAAGGAGAAGGCTTATGACGCGCGACAACGACGCCAATCGGCTGGTTTCCCCGGAACAAAGTCTGCAGGTCTACCGGGCCATGCAGCGAGGGCTGTCACGACGTGATGCCATGAAGATGCTGGGCGCGGCGGGCCTGCTGGCGGCGGGGGCCGGCGGGCTGCCCGGCGTGGGGCGGGCGTTTGCGGCAGATGGCGACGGGGCACCGAAGCGTGGCGGGCGCATCCGCGTCGCGGCGCACTCCGCCTCGACCAAGGACTCGCTCGATCCGGCGCTGGGCTCGACGGCGATCGACTACTGCCGTGCATTCATGTTCTACAATGGGCTGACCCAGTTCGACCCGGACCTGCGCCCGCAACCCTGCCTGGCCGAGAGCTTCAAGACCACCGACAACGGGAGTCACTGGGTCTTCGTGCTGCGCCCCGACGTGACCTTCCACGATGGCAAGCCCTTGACCCCCGAGGACGTGGTCTACTCGATCATGCGCCACAAGGACCCGGCGGTCGGCTCCAAGGTGCTGTCGATGGTGCAGCAGATCGATAGCGTCCGGGCGCTGGACAAGCGCCGTGTCGAGTTCAACCTGTCCTCGCCCAACATCGAATTGCCATCGATTCTGGCCGTCTCGCACCTGGTCATCGTCGCCGATGGCACCCAGGACTTCTCCAAGGGCAACGGTACCGGCGCCTACAAGTGCCAGGAGTTCTCCCCTGGCGTGAGGTCGGTGGGCGTGCGCAACGAGAACTACTGGCGCGAAGGGTATCCGTATCTGGATGCCATCGAGATGGTCGGTATCGGCGACGAGCCCTCCCGCGTCAACGCGCTGCTGTCCGGTGACGTGCAGATGATCAACAACTTGAGCGGCAATTCCGCGGCGCGCATCAAGCAGAGCGATAGCGGGGTGCTCAAGGCGACCAACTCCGGTAACTATACCGACCTGGTGATGCGCTTCGATCAGCAGCCGACGAGTCGCCCGGCGTTTCGCGAGGCGATCAAGTGCCTCTTCGATCGCGAACAGATCAAGCGTGTGGCGCTGCGCGGCTATGGCGAGATCGCCAACGACCAACCCATCGCCCCGGGTACGCCCTACTATTTCGCGGGTCTGCCCCAGCGCGAATACGATCCCGAACGCGCCGCGGCGCTGCTCAAGAAGGCCGGCGTGGCCGGTGCCACCGTGCCGCTCGTCGCCTCGCCCGCCGCCAACTACTCCGAGGACATGGCGGTTCTGCTGCAGCAGTCAGCCGCCGCCGCCGGACTCAAGCTCAACATCAACCGGGTGCCGGCGGATGGCTACTGGTCGAATCACTGGATGAAGCACCCGCTGGGCTTCGGCAACATCAATCCACGCCCGACGGCGAACATCCTGCTCTCCCAGTTCTTCCTGTCGAGCGCCGCCTGGAACGAGTCGGGCTGGAAGAATGAGCATTTCGATCAATTGGTCATCGCGGCGCGGGGGGAACCCGACGAGGCGAAGCGCAAGCAGATGTACGCCGACATGCAGACGATCATTCACGAGGACGGCGGCATCGGCATTCCGGTCTTTCTCAGCGATCTCGAAGGTTACGACACGCGCATCGGCGGCATGGATCGAACCGTGCCACTGGGCTCCTTCATGGGCTACATGTTCGCCGAATACGTCTGGTGGAAGGGGTAAGCCCCATTGCTACTGTCAACGCCGGCCCCGATAGTCGTCCTGCGGCGTCGATCGGGGCGCTCGAGTCGGAGACGACCTATGCGCAATACGCTATTGGGCCTCGTGGCCAGACGGCTGGGCGCCAGCCTGCTGACGCTGCTGATGGTCTCGCTGGTGATCTTCGCCATCACCTCGCTGCTGCCCGGTGATACCGCCCAGCAGATTCTGGGCCAGTTCGCCACACCCGAGCAGGTTGCCGCCCTGCGCGAGCAACTGGGCCTCAACCAGCCGGCCGTGGTGCGTTACTGGCACTGGCTGTCCGGCTTCGTCACCGGCGATCTGGGGCAGTCGGCGAGCAACGGCATGGCGGTCGCGCAGTTGATCAACGACCGCCTGCCCAACTCCCTCATCCTCGCCGGCATCACCACCGTCGTCTCGGTGCCCATTGCCATCACCATGGGCGTGGTGGCGGCGATGTGCCGGGGTGGCCTCGTCGACCGTCTGCTCAACCTGGTGACGCTGTCGATGGTTGCGGTGCCGGAGTTCCTGGTGGCCACGCTCGCGGTGCTGATCTTCGCGGTCAAGCTCGGCTGGCTGCCCGCGCTTTCCTACGTCTCCACGGTGGAGTCGCTGGGCGATGCCATGAAGATCTACGCCATGCCGGTGCTGACCCTGTGCTGTGTGCTGATCGCGCAGATGGCACGCATGACCCGTGCCGCGTTGATCGATCAGCTCGATAGCCCCTACGTCGAGATGGCCCAGCTCAAGGGCGTGCCACCGATACGCCGGGTCATGCGTCACGCGCTGCCCAACGCGGTCGGGCCGATCGCCAATGCCGTGGCGCTGAGCCTCTCCTACCTGCTCGGGGGCGTGATCATCGTCGAGACGATCTTCAACTATCCGGGCATCGCCAGCCTGATGGTGGATGCGGTGTCCAACCGCGACCTCGCGCTGGTACAGGCCTGCGCCATGCTGTTCTGCGGGACCTATCTGGTGCTCGTCATGGTGGCCGATGTCTGTGCGATCCTCTCCAACCCGAGGCTGCGTAACCGATGAACACGATCAAGACGCTGACGCATCCCAAGGCCAATACCCCGCGGCGGCTGCGCCACGGTAGCCACCTTCCCGTTGCCGCACCGCTGCGTCGCAACCGACGCCGGCTGCAGCTGACCCGCTGGATCGGGCTCGGCCTGTTCGGCTTCTGGATCCTGGTGGCGCTGTTCGGCCCGCTGCTGGCGCCGCACCCGATGGGCGCCTTCGTCTCCGACCAGATCTTCGGTGGCGCCAGCGCCGCCTATCCGCTGGGCACCGATTACATGGGTCGCGACATGCTCAGCCGGATCCTGACCGGCGCCCGCTACACGGTCGGCCTGGCGCTGGTCGCCGCCCTGCTCTCGAGTCTGGTCGGGGCCGGATTCGGCATGTTGGCGGTACTCTTGCCGAGGTGGCTGGAAGAGGCCGTGCGGCGGGTGTTCGATACCCTGATCTCGATACCCAGCAAGATGATGGCGCTGGTGATGGTGTCGGCCTTCGGTGCCTCGATCCCGTTGCTGATCACGGCCACGGTACTGAGTTATGCCCCCGGGGCCTTCCGCATCGCCCACAGCCTGGCCGCCAACCTGTCGACGATGGAGTACGTCCAGGTCGCCCATACCCGCGGTGAGGGGCGCCTCTACATCGCCACCCGCGAGATATTCCCCAACATGATCCAGTCGGTGTTGACCGATATGGGGATGCGCTTCGTCTTCATCGTGTTGCTGCTCAGCGGCATGAGTTTCCTCGGCCTGGGTGTCCAGCCGCCAGCGGCGGATCTGGGCTCGCTGGTGCGCGAGAACATCGGCGGGCTGAGCCAGGGGGCGCTCGCGGTCATCGCCCCGGCCCTGGCCATCGGCACGCTGACCATCGGCGCCAACCTGCTCATCGACAGCCTTTCCACCAGCCGCGCGACTCACAAGGAGTGACCCATGCAGGGCGAATCGCTCACCGTGCGCGATCTCGAGATCGTCGCGACCCCCGACGGCGGGGAAGAACGTCGTATCGTCAGCCGTATCGGCTTCTCGCTCGACCCCGGCGAAGTGCTGGCGTTGATTGGAGAATCGGGGTCGGGCAAGACCACCATCGCCCTGGCCATGCTGGGGTATGCCCGGCGCGGATGCCGGATTGCCGGTGGCAGCGTGCGGCTGGGGCAGACCGAGGTGCTGTCGCTCTCCGCCGTGGAGACGCGGGAGCTGCGCGGCCACCGGGTCGCCTACATCGCGCAGAGTGCGGCGGCGGCGTTCAATCCCTCGCGTTCGCTGATGGACCAGGTGATCGAGGCGGCGCTGCTGCACAAGGTGATGGATCGCCAGGCCGCCCGGGACAAGGCCATCGGCCTGTTCCGCGACCTGGCACTGCCCGATCCCGAGCATATCGGCGAGCGCTATCCCCATCAGGTCTCGGGCGGGCAGTTGCAGCGGGTGATGGCGGCGATGGCACTGCTCACCGACCCGGCCCTGGTGATCCTCGATGAGCCGACCACGGCACTCGACGTGACGACGCAGGTCGATGTCCTGCGCGCCTTCAAGCGTGTCATGCGTGAGCGAGGCACGACGGCGATCTATGTCTCCCACGACCTGGCCGTGGTCGCGCAGATGGCCGACCAGGTGCTGGTGCTCAACCAGGGGCGCGAGCAGGAGCAGGGGCGAATCGGAGAGGTGCTCGAACGACCTCAGCACGCCTATACCCGGAGCCTGCTGGCGGCGACGCGACCCCGCTCGCTCCCCGGCGTGACGCCGACGACCGAGACGGGGCAAGCGCTGCTGGAGGTCGAGAATCTGGGCGTCGGCTATGGCCCTGTGAATCGCGATGGCGAGCCCGCGAATATCGTCCTGCGGGAGATCGATCTCAGCCTGGCGAAGGGTCGTTCCATCGGCGTCATCGGCGAATCGGGGTCCGGCAAGTCGACCCTGGCCCGCGCGATCGCCGGTCTGACGGCACCGTGTCACGGGCACGTGCGTTTCGCTGGTGCGCCGTTGCCGCCCACGTTACGCGGTCGCACGCCGGATCAGTTCCGGCGCATCCAGATGGCGTTCCAGAGCGCCGACAACGCGCTCAACCCGGCGCATTCGGTGCGCCGGCTGCTCAGCCGGCCGCTGGAGACCTATTTCCGCCTGGACCGTGACGCCCGCCGCCGACGGGTCGAAGAACTCATGGCGTTGGTCAAGCTGCCCGTCGACCTGCTCGACCGCAAGCCCGGCGAGCTGTCGGGAGGGCAGAAGCAGCGTGTCAATCTCGCCAGGGCCCTGGCAGCCGAGCCGGACCTCATCCTCTGCGACGAGGTGACCTCGGCGCTGGACACGGTGGTCGGCGCGGCGATTCTCGAGCTGCTGGCGGAGCTGCGCCGCGAGTTGGGCGTCGCCTATCTGTTCATCAGTCATGACATCTCGACGGTGCGCGCACTCTGCGACGAGGTCATGGTGCTCTATCATGGCCGGTGCGTGGAGTTCGGCGCCTGTGACGAGGTGCTGGGCAACCCGCGCCACGAGTACACGCGGCAGTTGATCGGCTCGGTACCGGAGCTGCGCCCCGGCTGGCTCGAGAGCCGGGCGGTCTCGATGGCGCAGGCCCCGGCCTGAGCGCCGCCGGGGCGGTCGCGGCGACTCAATAGCCGCGCTGGCGATCGATGCGGCCGATCATCGGCTCGTTGTGCTGATGGCGACGAATGTTGTCCAGCAGCACGGGGAAGGCGCTTTCCGGCTGTGTCATGGCCGCCACGTGAGGTGTCAGCAGGATGCGCTCGTGATGCCAGAACGGGTGGTCATCAGGCGGTGGTTCCTGGCGCAGCACATCCATCACCGCCGCCGACAGCTGGCCCGAGGTCAGCGCCGCGAGGAGATCGTCTTCGGCCAGGTGTTCGCCGCGGCCGATGTTGACCACGGCGGCGCCGGCGGGCAATTGGGCGAACAACTCGCCGTTCAGTATGCCCCGGGTGGCATCGGTCAATGGCAGCACGCAGATCAGGATGTCGCTGGATGTCAGGAAACGCCGAAGGCCCTCGGGTCCGGCATGGCAGTCGATTCCCGGCAGCTGTTTGGGCTGTCGCGACCAGCCGCCGACCGTAAAGCCGTAACCGCTCAGGTGCGTGGCGATGGCCTGGCCCAGCCGGCCCAGGCCCAGCACGCCGATCCGCCGGCTTGGCGTATCGATCAAGGGGTGGGCTTGCCACTGGCGGGCCCGTTGCTGGTGTACATAGGCGTACATCCGGCGGTGCAGCCACAATGTGGCGAAGGTGGCGTACTCGATCATGCCGCGTTCGATGGCCGGATCGAGCATCCGCACCACCGGGAGCGTTGCCGGCAGCCGGTCGAGGTCGAACTGGTCGACACCGGCGGAGGTGGCAAACAGCACTTCCAGCGCCGGCAGTCGGGTGGCGATCTCGTCGGGGGGCTGCCAGGCCAGCAGGTAGCGGATCTCGGCGGGGTCGCCGATGTCGGGCCACTGACGGAACTCGATGTCGGGGGCGTGCTGCGCGAAGAGTGCCTGCCAGCGCTGTCCACGCTGGGGGTCGGCCTTGTAGAGCAGTGCCATGGACGTCTCCTGGGCGGGGAAAGGTATCAGGCTACGGTAATGACGAGGCAGTGACTGTCGATGTGCCTGGTCGGGGGAGGCAGATCTGCCGAATTTTCGGGGTGTAGCGCAGATTCCGCTGTCGCGGTCCGCTGCAGCCGGGTAATGACGACGAACTCGCTCGCCGGCGCGACAGCCGGTGTCGACACGGGCGGTCGCCGGGTTAGGCCGCCGCCGGACTCTTTCGGTGCGGGGGTTGGCCACGACGCGATCCCGTGCAGCGGATCCGAATGCATCCCGGGCATGGCTCCCGGGGGACGAGTATCTCCAGGAGGTGGCATGGACTCTAGCCAAAACGCTACGTCGCAGCGGGTGGACGCCTACTTGGCCGAGGCCCGGCCGCTGGAAAGTGGTGACCTTCACCATCTCCATCAGCTTGCCGTCAGTGTCTTCTGGCCCCATCGGGCGCGAGACCTGAGGCTGCTGATGTCGCTGGGGCAGGGCTATCTCGCCCTGGACGAGATCGAGCGCGTCCTGGCGTCCGGCATGTATTTCGAGATGGGCACGGACTTCGCCATGATCGGCATGATGATGACCGCCCCACGACTGCAGACGCGCGGCGCTGGGCGTTGGTTGCTGGATCGGATCCTGGCCGACTGTGCCGGTCGTGATCTGCGCCTGAATGCGACCCGCCAGGCCTATCGGCTCTATGCGAGTGTCGGTTTCGTGCCGGTGGTCACGGTCCACCAGCGCCAGGGGCCGGTGCGTGCGGAAGGGGTGCCCGAGACACCCACGGCGTATCCCGTGCGGGCCCTGCAGGATGACGATGCGCCGGCGCTGCGAGCGCTCGACCGCGTGGCCTTCGGCGCCGAACGCCGCGACGTGCTGGAGGCGCTCTTCACGGTCAGCGAGGGCACGGTGGCCGTGCGCGACGGGACGCCCGCGGGGTTCGCCCTGATCCGCGACTTCGGCCGGGGGCGAGTGATCGGGCCGGTGGTGGCGGAAGACGAGGCGATGGCGATGGCGCTGATTGCGCCACTGATCCGGCGTCATCCGGGGCGGTTCCTGCGCATCGACACGTCCTGCGACAGCCGGGTCTTCGTCGATTTTCTGACCGCCGCGGGGCTCCACGAGTACGACACCGTCACCCAGATGCGGTTGGGCAAGCAACGAGGCGGCGACGGGCACGTGCAAACGTTCGGCCTGGCTGCGCATACCCTCGGTTGAGGGGACGATATCGGGCCGCTGCGCTCGTGACTCGTATGCCCGGGCGGCCGCATCGCGGGCAAGGCCGCCGTCAGGCAGGAAGCAGCGCGCCGCCGGCGGCGAGGATGAGCACCACCAGCCAGGCCGGCGCCTTCCAGACGCCGAGCAGCACGAAGCCCGTCAGCACCAGCAGGAACTCGGCCGAGCCCTGGACCGTGCCGGTCCACAAGGGCTGATAGAGCACCGCGCCGAGGATGCCCACCACGGCGGCGTTGGCCCCTCGGATCGACCCCTGCATGCCGCTCAGCCGACGCAGGCGATTCCAGTGGGGCAGGGCGGCCAGCAGCAGCAACAGCCCGGGCAAGAAGATCATGCCCAGCGCCACGCCAGCCCCCAGCAAAGGATTGTCCAGCGGGGCGATCACCGCCCCCAGGTAGGCGGCAAAGGTGAACAGCGGGCCGGGGACCGCCTGTGCGGCCCCATAACCGGCCAGGAACGCCTCCTGGGGAACCCAGCCGGGCTGCACCACTTCGCTTTCCAGCAGCGGCAGCACCACGTGCCCCCCACCGAAGACCAGCGCCCCGGCCCGGTAGAAGGCATCCAGCATCCGTGTCCAGGGCGCCGGCTCCAGCCAGACCAGCAGCGGAAGGCCGACGAACAGCGCCAGGGCGAATGCCAGGGCGGCGTGTCCCGCGCGTCGTGACAGCGGCATGATGGCGATCGGCGGGGCCGACGCACTCGACGTGCGGCAGAGCAGCATGCCGCCGAGCGCGCCGGCCAGGATGGCGGCGAGCTGGCCGAGCGGTCCGCCGACCAGCGTGACCATGGCGACGGCGGCCAGCGCGATGGCGCTGCGCCGTCGATCCGGGCATAGGGTCCGGGCCATGCCCAGCACGGCGTGTGCCACGACGGCCACCGCGGCGAGTTTCAGACCCTCGAGGAGGCCCTCGCCGAGCGGCGCGTCGAGGCGTGCCGCGCCCAGGGCGAAGAGCGTCATCAGCACGGCGGAGGGCAGGGTGAAGGCCAGCCAGGCGGCGGCCGCCCCCCGGCACCCGGCGCGCATCAGCCCCAGCGCGAAACCGACCTGGCTGCTGGCCGGCCCGGGCAGGAACTGGCAGAGCGCCACCAGGTCGGCATAATCGCGTTCCGTCAGCCAGCGGCGACGTTCGACGAACTCGCTGCGGAAGTAGCCCAGATGGGCGATGGGGCCGCCGAACGACGTCAGGCCGAGCATCAGGAAGGCCTTGAAGACCTCGCCGGGCGACCCGGCGGTACGCTGCTCCGGCATGGGCACTGCTCCCGCTTCTGTCCAAACCGTCGACGATGCGGTGCGGCGGTGACGACCGTGTGACAGTGTGGCATGAAGCCATGGTGGCCGCAGTGCGAACATGTGCGCGCTCTTTGCAATACTTGAAAATTCATGTGATATTGCCTGTAATGGATGCCGAGACGCATCAATAACAACGACAACCGAGGTAGGACCCATGACGAAGAAGACAGTCGTGCCGGGCATCGCGTGCCTGGCCGGGGCCATCGGCCTGGCGGGCGTGCTGGCGAGTCCGCTGGCCGCCGCCGGCGACATCACCCTCAGCTATGCCTTCATCTCGCCCACCAGCACCTTCCCCGGCGTGCAGATGGAGCACTGGGCCGAGGAAATCGAGCGTCGCACCGATGGCCGCGTGACCGTGAACACCTTTCCCGGTGGCACGCTGCTGACCGCCGACAACATGTACGACGGCGTGCGTAGCGGCGTCGCCGACATCGGCCTGTCGATCACCTCCTACGAACCCAACCGCTTTCCGCTGCTCAACCTGGCCGGCAGCCTGACCGGGCTGCAGGTCGATTCGAGCGTGGCCAGCCAGACCGTCTACGAGCTGATTCAGGAATTCCCGCCCGAGCAACTCGGACTCGAGGATTTCAAGGTCATCACCGCCTTCACCGCCGAGCCGGGCTACTTGCAGACCAAGGACCCGGTGACGTCCCTCGAGGCGCTGCAAGGTCAGGAGATCCGGGTCCCCGGCGATGCCACCGACGTCCTGGCGGCATTGGGCGGCGTGCCGATCGCCCTGGCGCAGTCGGATACCGGCGAGGCGCTGCAGGCCGGCGTCGTCGACGGCTACGTGAGCTCCCGGGAGGTGCTGATGGATCTGCGCTACGCGCGGACCGTCAAGTACGTCACCGACTACCCCCTGACCAACGCCGTGCTGGTGGCGGTCATGAACCGCCAGCGCTGGGAGTCGCTGCCCAAGGACGTGCAGGCGGTCATCGATGACCTGGGGCCGGAAATGGCCCGCTATGCCGGTGACTACCTCGATGGCCACGTCGCCGAGTCGCTGGCGTGGGCGCGCAAGGAGGAAGGGGTCGAGGTGCTGCCCCTGAGCGAGGCCGAAGCGGCCCGCTGGGACGAACGCCTGGCGCCGGTCAACCAGCAGCGCCTGACCCGCGTGGCCGAGATGGGCCTTCCCGCCGAGGCGTTCGAGACGCGCATGCTCGAGCTGTTCGACCACTATCGGCAGAGCGATGGCGTCCGGGACTGAGCCCGGCGACATGCGCCTAGAGGAGGTCTCGATCATGTATCGCTTCTCGCTTGTGGTCAGTCGGTCGTTGCTCGTCCTCGCCGGGGCGGCGTTGCTGGCGATGACGCTGCTGGTGGTGGCCAACATCGTGCTGCGTCAGGTGTCGGCGTCGTTCGGCGGCACCACCGAGGTCGTCGGCTGGCTGACGGCCGCCGTGGTGTCCCTGTCGCTGGCCCATGCCCAGTCGAAGAAGGCCCACATCGAGCTGGATCTGGTGGTCGCCCGCCTGCCGCGGCGGCTGCAGACCGGTGTACAGGCCCTGGTGCTGCTGGCGAGCCTCGCGTTCTTCGCCATGGTGGCTTACCAGCTGTGGCACTACGGCCTGCTCGCCATGCAGCGCGACACGGTATCGCAATCCCTGCGCCTGGCGATCTATCCCATCATCTATCTGGTCGCTTTCGGCTTCTCTGCGTTCTGCCTGGTGCTGCTGACGGACCTGATGGCGTGCCTGACCCGGAGGGTGCGGACATGAGCCTGACCCTGATGGCCCTGGTCGGCGTGCTGGCGCTGTTCGGCCTGATCGTCCTGCAGATGCCGATCAGCTTCGCCATGTTCATCGTCGGCTTCTTCGGCATGCTCGGCATCACCAGTCCACTGGCGGCCTACAACATCGTCAGCTCGGGGATCTGGGAACAGCTCTCGGCGTATTCGCTGAGCGTGATACCGCTGTTCGTGTTCATGGGCGAGTTGCTGTTTCGCTCGGGCATTACCGAAAAGCTGTTCGCCGCCGCCTATGCCTGGACGGGGCACCGCCGGGGCTCGATGGCCACCACCACGATCCTGAGCAGCGCCGGTTTCGCCGCGGTGTGCGGGTCCAATACGGCGACCGCGGCCACGGTGGGCACCATCGCCCTGCCGGAGATGAAGAAGTTCGGCTACCAGAAGGCGCTGAGCGCCGGGAGCGTGGCCACCGGCGGTACCCTGGGCGTGATCATCCCGCCCAGTGCGGTGCTGGTGGTGATCGCCCTGCAGGCCCAACTGGCGATTCGCGATCTGTTCGTCGCCAGCATCGTGCCCGGGCTGATCCTGATGCTGCTCTTCGTGCTGACCATCGCCTATCTCTGCTGGCGCGATCCGTCGCTGGCGCCGGCCGGTCAGCGCTCCACCTGGCGCGCCCGCCTGGCATCTCTCCAGGGGCTGACGGAGATCGCCGCGCTCTTCATGCTGGTGCTGGGCGGATTGTTCGCCGGTTGGTTCACCTCCACCGAGGCCGCGGCCGTGGGCTGCGTGGGCGCCATGATCGTCGTCGGCCTGCGCGGGCGGTTGTCCTGGGCGGTGCTACGGGGCTCGCTGAGCCACTCGCTGGCGACCTCGGCGATGATCCTGATGCTGGTGACCGGCGCGGTGGTCTTCGGCCGCTTCCTGACCGTGACCCGGCTGCCCTTCATGGTCGGCGAGTGGGCGGCCGCGCTACCCCTGCCGGCAATACTGGTGATGGCCTGCGTGCTGCTGATCTATGTCATCGGCGGGGCGCTGATGGATGCCATGGGGTTCTTGATCATCTCGATCCCGATCTTCTTTCCGGTCGCGCTGGCGCTGGGCTACGACCCGGTATGGTTCGGCATCATGGTCTGCATCGTGACCAGCATGGGGGCGATCACGCCGCCGGTGGGCGTCAACGCCTTCATCGTCAAGCGTCTCGATCCCGAGCTTGGCATCGGCGAGATCTTCCGTGGCGTCGGCTACTTTCTGATGCCCTATCTGTTGTGTATCGCCTTGCTGCTGCTGGTGCCCGGGCTGGTGACCTTCGTCCTCTGAGGGCTGGTGGCCGTCCATTTTTTACACAAAAACTTGAAAATTCATGTGATAAGTCAATGAAATCGCCCAAGTCCGTACTCGTTCAATCCCTGGATCTCGGCACCGGCCCCGCGCGGGTCGTGGTCAAGGACAGCATCGACATCGCCGGCCAGCCCACCCGCGCCGGTTGCGAGGCGCTGGCCGAGGTCCCGGCGGCGACGCGTCATGCGGCGATCGTCGAGCGCACCCTGGCCGCGGGCTACCGCATCGTCGGCAAGGCCAACCTGCACGAGCTGGCGTTCGGCATGAGCGGGCTCAACGCCTGGACCGGAACGCCCGACAACCCGCGCTTCCCGGCGCTGATCCCGGGCGGCTCGTCCAGCGGCTCGGCGGCGGCGGTCGCCGCGGGGCTGGCGGAGATCGGCATCGGCACCGATACCGGCGGCTCGATCCGGGTACCCGCGGCGTGCTGCGGCGTCTACGGGCTCAAGCCCACCTTCGGCCGGCTCGACCGCCGGGGCGTCATGCCGGCGCACAGCAGTCTCGACTGCGTGGGGCCGCTGAGCGCCGATCTCGACACCCTCATCGCGTTCATGGCGGCGGTCGATCCCACGTTCGACGCCACCGCCGCTGGCGGTGCGCCGCCCCGGCTGGGAGCGCTGGACGTCGATGCCGATCCGGCAATCCACGGGGCGGTCGCGGCCTGTCTGGAAAGCGCCGGGCTGGACGCTACCACGCGATCCTTGCCGCTGATGGACGAGGCCTACGCGGCGGGCATGGCGCTGATCAATCGCGAGACCTATCTCGCCTGCCGGCCCTGGCTGGATAGCGGCCGCCTGGGTGCCGATGTCGAGCGCCGCCTGCGTGCCGCCGCCGAGACCACCGACGCCGAGGTGCGCGAGGCCGAGGCGGTGCGCCGCGCCTTCGCCGCCGCCGTGGACCGGCTGCTCGAGACCCACGCGGTGCTGGCGCTGCCGACGCTGCCGCATTTTCCGCTGACCCGCGCCGCCGCCGAGGGCGGGCAGCAGGACCTGACCATCTCGGCCCTGGTGCGGCCCTTCAACCTGTCGGGGCATCCCGCCCTGAGCCTGCCCCTGGCGCCGGATCGCGACCGCCCGGTGAGCCTGCAGCTGGTCGGCCGGCGCGGCGACGACGCCGGGGTCTGCCGGGCTGCGCGCCACCTGCTCGGCACACGCCCGGCGGCAACCCCCACAACCACAGGAGATGCGTATGTACAGCCTGGTCGATAAGGCCCAATGGGGCGGCGAGGCGCGTTTCGATGCGCTGCTCGACGAGATTCGTCAGCGCCGCGAGGAGTTCGAGGCGCAACGGCATATCTCGGCGGACATCGTCGACGCGTTCAAGGCTATCGGGGTCTACCGCGCCCTGGTGCCCAAGCGCTACGGCGGCGACGAGAAATCCCCCATCGAGTTCCTGAAGATGGTCGAGGCGATCTCGGCGGCCGACGGGGCCGCCGGCTGGGTGGCGAGTTTCGGCATGAATCCCGCCTACCTGGCCGCGCTGCCCGAGGCAACCATCACCCGGATCTGGGCGGACTCCCCGGACGTGGTGTTCGCCGGCGGCATCTTTCCGCCGCATCCCGCCGAGCGGGTCGATCGCGGCTACCGCATCAAGGGTCGCTGGAAGTTCGCCAGCGGCTGCATGGGCGCGACCCTGTGCGGCGTCGGCATCCAGCCCGACGAGCCCGATGCCGCGCCGCGCATGGCGGTGCTCCCCCCCGACCGGGTACGCATCGATCCCACCTGGAACATGGTCGGCATGGTCGCCACCGGCAGCCACGACCTGGTGGTGGACGACGCCTACGTCGCCGAGGAGTGGACCTTCGTGCGCGGCGCCCGGGCGACCATCGATGCCCCTTTCTTCCGTTACCCGGCGCTGGCCTTCGCCGCCCAGGTGCTGGCGGTGACCACCCTGGGCCTGGCCCGCGAGGCGCTCGACGTGATGCGGGCCTCGGCCGGGGGGCGCAAGTCGGTCACCGGTGCGCCCAACCTCGGCGAGCGCGAATACGCCCAGATCGGCCTGGCCAAGGCCGAGGCCCAGGTGCGTGCCGCCCGCGCCTTCTTCTACGAGAGCACCGAGGCCGCCTGGCATGCCGTCGAGGCGGGCGGCGAGCCGAGTCGCGACCAGATCAACCTGCTGCGCCTGTCCACCACCCACCTGACCCGGGAGTGTGCCGAGGCGATCCGCGGCGTGTACCAGCTCAGCGGCATGAGCGGTGCCGACAACGGGCATCCGCTGTCGCGCATCCTGCGCGACTCGATGCTGTGTACCCAGCACGCCTTCATGGGCGAGATCACCTGGAAGAACGCCGGCGCCATCTTCTTCGACCACGACCCGCTGCCGGGCTACCTGTGAGCCGGGCCAACCACTCGCTAACGGAGAACCACCACATGCAACATCGCGTACTGTTCTGCTGCGGCATCAACCAGAACTTCATGAACGCCACCGCCGACGAGGCCAAGCAGGTCTGGGAAGCCACCCGCACCATGCTGCAGGGCATCGACGGTCTGCCCGGCGTCACCATCCTGGGGATCATGGACGACGACCGCATCCAGGTCGGCCCCTCCCTCGCCGCGCCCTGGACCTTCTACATCATGGCCGACGTCGAGACCTACGAAGCCATCGTCGACGCCTGCAACTTCTTCCGCACCACCCCGGTGGGGGACGGTACCTACAAGCTCTGGAAATACTGCCGTGTCGAGGCGCGCATCGGCCGCGAACTCGTCGTCCCCGAGTGACGGACAGCGTCCCCGACGCTTCCAGAAAGACGTGTCACGACAGACGTTTCGACAACGACCCGACAACCGCTAGCGCGAGGCCATCATGACGATCGACAACAGGATCGACCTCGTCCCTGAACCGGATGAACTGGTGTTCAGGGACCACATCCGCACCCCCATGTACGACGACCCGGCGCTGTTCGACGCCGAGATGGAACGCATCTTCAAGAAGACCTGGGTGTGGGTCGCTCACGAGAGCGAAATTCCCGACAAGGGCTCGTTCAAGCTGTCCCAGGTGGGGCGCGACCCGGTGATCGTGGTGCGCGACCGCAAGGGCAAGATCCACGTCATGATCAACCGCTGCCGCCACCGGGCGGCCACGGTGTGCGAGGTCAAGCAGGGCAAGACCGCCTCGTTCCAGTGCCCCTACCACGGCTGGGGCTACGCCCTGGACGGCTCGCTGCGCGCGCTGCCCTATCCCGAGCAGTACGGCGACGACTTCGACAAGGCGCAGCACGGCCTGCTCAAGCTGCGCACCGAATCCTACGCCGGGATGATCTTCGCCACCTTCGACGAGCAGGCCGAGCCGCTGCTCGATTTTCTCGGCCCGGTGACCCACTGGATCGACCTGTTCATGAAGCAGGGCGCGGGCTACCCGGTCAAGGTGCTCGGCGAGCATCAGTTCAGCGTGCCGATGAACTGGAAGATCCAGCTCGAGAACACCACCGACGCCTATCACTTCCCGGTGGTGCACAAGTCGTTCCTGCAGTCGCTGGACGACGAGACCGAGGCGGTCTTCTCGTTCCTCGACCAGGGCAAGGGCTACGTCGAGGATCTCGGCAACGGCCACTCGGTGATGGTGATGATCCCCGAGCTGGTGGATCTCGAGGACAACCTCGACGCGCCGATTCCCGAGCGCTTCCAGGCCCTGGCCCAGGAACTGCGCGACACCGGCCATGACGAGCCGCAGGTGCGGCGCATCGTGCGCGCCGTGGGCGGCGCCGGCTTCAACCTCAACCTGTTCCCCAACGTGTCGTTCTCGCTGGCCTTCTTCCGCGTGCTGACGCCGGTGAGCGTCGATCGCACCGACATCCGCCACATCGCCATCGGCATGGACGGCGGTCCCGAGGCCGCCAACCGCGTGCGAATGCGGCTGCACGAGCACTTCCAGGGCCCCATGGGGTTCGGCTCGCCCGACGACGCCGAGGTGTGGGAGCGCATCCAGCGCGGCGTCCAGGGCGGGGCGGAGCTGCCCATCCTGATCAACCGCGGCCTCGACGACGAGCAACCCGGCGAGGCGGGCCCGCGCGGGCATATCAGTGCCGAGACCGGCATGCGCGCGGCGTACGACATGTGGAAAAGGATGATGCAGCCATGAACACCCCAGCCGATACCCGGAACGACTCCCTGCTGTGGGACGCCCAGGCCTTCATCTGGGCCGAGGCGGACATGCTCGACCGCCGCGACTACGAGGCGTGGCTCGCCCTGTGGAGCGACGACGGCTTCTATACCCTGCCGATCGGCGATACCCGGGACTTCGACGACGCGCTCAACCTGTGCCACGACGACGCCCACATGCGGCGCGAGCGCATCACGCGCTTCCAGCAGGGCTTCTCGATCTCCTCGGCGCCGCCGGCGCGCACCGTGCGCACGCTGTCGCGCTTCGTGATCGAGGCGGTCGACGGCGACGACGTCAGGGTGCGCTGTGCCGAACACCTGATCGAGGACAAGTTCGGTCGCCAGCGCGTCTGGGCCGCCGACCTCACCTACACCCTAATCGTCACCCCGGGCGGCTTCCAGATCCGCCACAAGGTGGCACGTCTGCTCAACTCCGACGGGATGCTGAATTCGTTCAGCTATTTGTTCTGATGACGCTACCTGCCCCCGACAAGATCCACACCGCCGTGGTCACCGGCGGCGCCCGCGGCTTCGGCGCCGAGGCGGTGCGTGCCCTGCATCGCGCCGGCTTCCGGGTGGTGATCTCCGACATCGACCCCGAGCCGGCCGCGGCGCTGGCCAGCGAGCTGGATCTCTCCGGCGAGACCGCGATCACCGCGACCCTCGACGTGACCCGTCCCGACGACTTCCAGGCCGTGCTCGACAAGTGCCTCGAGCGCTGGGGCTCGGTGGAGGTGCTGGTCAACAACGCCGCACGCACTGCGGTCCAGGGCGTGCTGGAGATCGACCCCGCGGACTTCAACGCCGTGCTCGCCACCAACGCCGGCGGCACCTTCGCCGGCAGCCAGATCTTCGGCCGCCACTTCAAGGCCCGGGGCTACGGACGCATCGTCAATCTGGCCTCGCTGGCGGGACAGAACGGCGGCACCGCGACCGGCGCCCACTACGCCGCGTCCAAGGGCGCCATCCTGACCCTGACCAAGATCTTCGCCCGTGACCTGGCGCCCTTCGGCGTCACCTGCAATGCGATTGCCCCCGGACCGATGGACACGCCCATGGTGCGTTCGGTGCTGGGCGACAACCTCGAGCAGGCCCTCGCCAATATCCCGGTGGGCCGACTCGGCGACCCGCCCTTCGTCGCCGAGCTGGTGGCGCTGCTGGCCGGCCCCAGGGCGGCCTTCGTCAACGGCGCCTGCTGGGACGTCAACGGCGGAATCTACATGAGGTGATGCCAATGGAGACGCCAAAAGAGCGCTTGACGCTGACCATCGACGAACGCATCGACGAGCCGGGCAATATCGCCAGACTGCGGCTGCGCGCCGCCGACGGCGCCCCGCTGCCGCCGTTCACCGCCGGTGCCCACCTGGACGTGCACATCCGCGACGCCGGTGTCGACCTGTGGCGGCAGTACTCGCTGTGTTCCGACCCGGCGGAGACCGCCTTCTACGAGATCGGCGTGCTGCGCGACCCCAACAGTCGCGGTGGTTCGAAAACCCTGCACCGCATCGTGCGAACCGGCGGCACCCTCGAGGTCGAGGGACCGAAGAATCACTTTCCGCTCAACGAGGCGGCCCCCCAGAGCCTGCTGTTCGGTGGCGGCATCGGGGTGACGCCGATGATCGCCATGGCCCGGCGGCTGCACGCGCTGGGGCGGGATTTCACGCTGCACTACTGCACGCGTTCGCGGCAGGCCACCGCCTTCCGCGACGCGGTGGCGGCCGCCGGCCTGGCCGATGCCGTGGTCTATCACCACGACGACGACCCGGCGACCCGGCTCGACCTGGATGCCGCGCTGGCCGAGGCCGATGCCGGGGTCAACGTCTACGTGTGCGGTCCGCCGGGCTTCATGGACTGGGTGATCGGGCGCGCCGGTGCCTTCGGTATCGACGATGCCCGCATTCACCGGGAGTTCTTCTCCGCCGACGTCGATGTCTCGGGCGAGGCCTTCGAGGTGGTCGCCGAACGTTCCGGCGTCACCGTCCACGTGGGCGCCGAGGACACCATCGCCAAGGCGCTGGCGCGGGCCGGGGTCATGGTCGAGGTGAAATGCGAGGAGGGCGTGTGCGGCACCTGCGTGACCGACGTCCTCGACGGCGAGATCGATCATCGCGACCACTTTCTCACCGCCGACGAGCGCGAGGAGGGCGACCAGATGTGTGTCTGCTGTTCCCGGGCCCGAGGCAAGCGACTCGTTCTCGATCTCTGAATCCACCAAGGAACACAACAATGCCAACCGTTCACGTCTACATGATCGCGGGGCGCACCCCGACCCAGAAGGAATCCCTGATTCGTCAGGTGACCGATGCCGTCGCCGACTCCCTCGATGCACCGCCGGCCAACGTGCGCGTGATCATCAGCGAGATACCCAAGAGCGACTACGGCATCGGCGGCGAGACCGCCGAGCGCCTGGGCCGCTGAACAGCGTCTGACGACCGCAACGGAGAGTTGCCGATGAGCTTCGATACGAGAGATTTCCGCAGCGCGCTGGGCAAGTTCGCCACCGGGGTGACGGTGATCACCGCCCGCGATGGCGAGACGCACCACGGCGTGACCGCCAGCAGCTTCAACTCGGTGTCGATGGATCCGCCGCTGATCCTGTGGAGCATCGACAAGGGGGCCTACAGCCTCGATGTCTACCGCCACGCCGAACACTTCGTGGTCAACGTGCTCGGCAACGAGCAGGTCGACATCTCCAACCGCTTCGCCCGCCGCGGCGAGGACAAGTTCGCCGGTATCGCCATCGACGAGGGCCTGGGTGGCGTCGCCCGGGTGACGGGGGCCGCGGCCCATTTCGAGTGCCGGACCTGGAACGTCTACGAGGGCGGCGATCACCTGATCATCGTCGGTGAAGTGCTGCGCTACGCCTACCGCAAGGAGGGCAGCGCCCTGGTCTTCCACAACGGCCGCTACGCCGTGCCCGAACCGCATCCGCTGATGCTCGACGTCGGCGAGCAGACGGCGCTGGACGGCCGGCTGGGCCGGCACCTGCTCTATCTGATGCGCCAGGCACTGGCCGCCTACCGGGGGGATTTCTACCCGCGGCTCGCCTGCCTCGGCGTCAACGACAACGAGTGGCGGGTGCTGACCCTGCTCGCCGATGGCGGGCCGCTGGCCGCCGAGGTGCTGGCGCGGCGCGTGGCACAACCGCTCGCGGAGCTCGAGGACACCCTCGCGATACTCCGGGAGCGGGGGCTTCTGGGCGTGGACGACTCCCGGGACGTGCATCTCACCGAGGACGGACAGAGCCTGGCGCTGCGTCTGCTGGCGATGGCCGACGACTACGAGCGTCGCCTGTTCGAGAGCCTGGCGCCTAACGAGGCCGATGCCCTCAAGTCGGGGCTGGGGCGTGTGATCGAGCGTCTCGGCGCCCCTTCGTGACCTCTCCGAGCGAGAGGCCAATGTGCAAGCAAGCCAAAAAAGCCAAGCAAACCAAGGAGACCGACCATGTCGGAAGTAACGAGTGCTGAAGTGAACGCCCTGGTGGCGCGTATCGAGACGCTGGAGGCCGAAGCCGAGATCCGCCGCCTGCAGGCGCGCTACATGTTCCTCTGCGACACGCCGATCCCCGAGTACGGAGTGACCAACGACGCCGAACGCATCGACCGGATCATGGCGCTGTATACCGAGGATGCCGTCTGGGAAGGCGTCGGCGAGTACTACGACGACCAGTTCGGGCGGGCCGAGGGCGCGGCGGCGATCCGGCGGCATTTCGAGGGTTTCTGGAAGCAGGACGCGGACCCCAAGCTGCTGCTCAACGTCCACTATCTGACCTCGGAGCAGATCCATGTGCGCGGCGACGTCGCCGAAGGTCAGTGGGTCCACTGCCAGCCCTGGATCTTCTCCAACGGCAAGGCGCTGCTGCGCTCGTCGCGGCTCAACAATGCCTTCCGCAAGGAGCCCGACGGGCAGTGGAAGATCACCCGCACGCGCACCGAGAACGTCTTCGTGGCGCCGCTGCAGGAAGGCTGGGCGACGGACTATCCCAGCGAGTCGGTGCTGCTCAAGGACTGAGGAGGCATCATGGCACACGAATTCGTGTACACGGCCAACCCGGCGCGTATTCTCTTCGGGCCCGGCAGCCGGGCCCGAATCGCCGACGAGATCCGCCGCCTGGCGTGCCGCCGGGCGCTGGTGCTCTCCACGCCCACCCGCCGCGACGCGGCGCTCGAGCTCCAGACCCGGCTCGGCGAGCTGGCCACGGGGGTGTTCAGCGAGGCCGCCATGCATACCCCGGTGGCGGTGACCGAGCGGGCCATGGCGGCGTTCGCGCAGGCCGATGCCGACTGTGTCGTCGCGCTGGGCGGTGGCTCCACCGTGGGCCTGGCCAAGGCGATCGCCCACCGCAACGACGCCCCGCAGATCGTGGTGGCGACCACCTACGCCGGCTCCGAGGTCACGCCGATCCTGGGGCAGACCGAGAACGGCGTGAAGACCACGCTCAAGGGCCCCGGCATCCTGCCTGAGGTGGTGATCTACGACGCCGAGCTCACCCTCGAGCTGCCACCGGCGATCAGCGTGACCAGTGGCCTTAACGCCATGGCGCACGCGGTGGAGGGGCTCTACGCCCGCGACCGCAACCCGCTGACCGGGCGGATGGCCGTGGAGGGGCTCGACAGCCTGAAGCGGGCACTGCCGGCGATCGTCGAGCATCCGCGGGATCTCGAGGCGCGCAGCGACGCGCTCTACGGTGCCTGGCTGTGCGGCAGCGTGCTGGGCAGCGTGGGCATGTCGCTGCACCACAAGCTGTGCCACACCCTGGGTGGCAGCTTCGATCTGCCCCACGCCGAGACCCACGCCGTGCTGCTGCCGCATACCGCCGCCTACAACGCCGAGGCGGCGGCCGATGTCCTGGCGCCGGCGGCGCGCCTGTTCGGTGGCGAGCTGGGTGGCGGCCTCCACGACTTCGCCGCCGGCCTGGGCGCACCGCTGACCCTCGAGGCCCTGGGGCTGCGCGAGTCCGATCTGGACCGTGCCGCCGAGCTGGCGGTCATGAACCCCTACTGGAACCCGCGTCCCATCGAGCGCGACGCCATCCGCGAGCTGCTGGGCCGCGCCTGGCGTGGCGAGCGCCCGGTGTAAGGCCGCGTTCCCGTATCGAGGCCCGGTCACCGGGCCGACAAGGAGGAGAGAGCATGCCCCGGATCGACTATTTCACCGAAGCCAACTCCGTCGAGGCGGTCAACGCGCGCATGGGCGAGGCGACCGACCCGCGGCTGCGCGAGGTCATGGCGGCGCTGGTTCGCCACCTGCACGACTTCGTCAAGGAGGTCGGGCTGACCCAGCGCGAATGGGAGGCGGCGATCGACTTTCTGACCCGCACCGGCCAGTTGTGCGATGCCGAGCGCCAGGAGTTCATCCTGCTCTCCGATACCCTCGGCGTCTCCATGCTGGTGGACGCCATCGCCCACCGCCGCCCGGCGGGCGCCACCGAGAACACGGTGTTCGGCCCCTTCCACGTCGACGGCGCCCCGGAGCTGCCCATGGGCAGCGGCATCTCGCTGGATGGCAAGGGCGAATCGTGCCGCTACACGGGCCGCGTGCTGGACCTGGAAGGCCGGCCCCTCGCCGGCGCGCGCCTCGATGTCTGGTCGGACAACAGCGAGGGCTTCTACGACGTCCAGCAGCCCGGCCGGCAGCCGAAATGGAACAACCGCGGCGTGTTCGTCACCGGCCCCGACGGCCGCTACGACTTCGTCGGCATCAAGCCGGTCTCCTATCCGATCCCCGACGACGGGCCGGTGGGCAACATGCTGGCGCGTCTCGGGCGTCATCCCTGGCGGCCGGCCCACATGCACTTTCTGATCACCCACCCGGATCACGAGCGGATCGTCACCCATACCTTCGTCTCGGGCGACGACTACCTGACCTCGGATGCCGTCTTCGGCGTCAAGGAAGCGTTGATCGTGGATTATCGAAAAGCCACGGCGGGGGACACGACATGGCAGGTGGATTTCGATTTCGTCATGGTCGGCGCCCGCGACGACTGACGGGAGCGTCCGGCCGGCGGCTTTCGAAAGAGGCCGGGGTCGGCCTGCCGGACGGTGGCGCCAAGCGGCTGATGCGGGCCGCTCGGCGCGCCCTGGTTTTATTTCAAATAACTGTTTTTAAAGGAATTATTGGTTCCAATTTGGGATAACGCCGGCAGTCTGGATGTGCTTATCATCGAGTTTGACGCGTTGTCGATTCCAACAATCATAATACGAAGGCATAGAACAATGAGTGTGACCTCCTCTCCTGCGATGACCTCGACGGAGCTCCGGCGCGGCGCTCTGGGTGTCGGCTTCATCATCTTCTTCGTGGTTTCCGCGGCGAGCCCCTTCAGCGTGCTCGCGGGCGGCTTTCCCATCGGTATCATGCTCGGCAACGGCGCCGGGACGCCGTCACTGATCGTGCTGGTACTGCTCATTCTGCTGCTGTTCTCGGTGGGCTACACCACCATGTCGCGCTACGTGACCAACGCGGGCGGCTTCTACGCCTTCTCGGCGAAAGGCCTGGGGCCGGTCTCCGGCGGGGCGGTCGCGGGGCTGGCGGTCTTCGCCTACAACATCCTGCAGATCGGGATCTACGGCATGTTCGGCGGTGTCGCCGCGGGGAGCATGAGCGCGGTCTTCGACGTGAGCCTGCCCTGGTGGATCTATTCGCTGATCGCGATGGCGAGCATTGCCCTGCTCGGCTATCGGCAGATCGATCTTTCGGCCAAGTTGCTGTGCTTCATCGTCATGGCCGAGTACGCGGTCATCCTGATCCTGGATATCGCGATTGTTTCCAGCGGCGGGGACAGTGGCGTCGACTTTGCCGCTTTCCAGCCCGAGCATATCTTCAGTGGCGCCCCCTCGATCGGCATGCTGTTCTGCTTCGCGGCGTTCATCGGCTTCGAGGCGACCACCATCTATGGCGAGGAAGCGAAGAACCCCCGCCGCGACATTCCGCTGGCCACCTACGCCTCGATCCTGCTGATCGGCTGTTTCTATGCCCTGTCGACCTGGTCGATGATCATCGGCGTGGGGTCCGACAAGATCGTGACGACCCTGCAGGGACTCCAGGATCCCACCACCCTGATCTACACCCTGTCTGACCACTATGTGGGGGGCTGGCTCACGCACATCGCCCGCGTGCTGTTCCTGATCAGCCTCTATGCCGGCCTGCTGGCCTTCCACAACTCGGCGGCGCGCTACTTCTACGCCATCGGTCGCGACGGCCTGCTGCACGACGCCCTGGGGACGACGCACGCCGTTCACCAGAGCCCGCACGTCGGTTCGCTCCTGCAGACCCTGATCGCGGCGACCGCGGTGATGATCTTCGCCGCCTGCGGCAGCGATCCCATCCTGCAGCTGTTCGCCTGGTTCTCCAGTCTGGCGGCGCTGTCGTTGATCCTGCTGATGGCCATCACCTCGCTGGCGGTGACGCTCTACTTCCAACGCCATCCCGAGCTGAACGTCGGGGTCTGGCGCGGACGAATCCTGCCGGCCATCTCCGGTCTGCTGCTGCTCGCCGTGATGGTGATCGCGGTCATCCACTTCGACGTGCTGACCGGGTCGAGCCAGCTGCTCTCCTACGGGCTCTGCGTGCTCATCCTGGTGGCGCTCGGCGTGGGCGGGATGCTGGCGATACGCCTGCGTCGGCTGGCTCCGGCGCGGTTCGAGCAGATCGGCGCCCAGCGAATCTAGACGGCGATTTCCACCACATGCAGAAAAAGGACGAGCGTCATGCGTGACCATGAACTAGTGATCGGTGGCGACAGCGTGCCGGGTGACGACGGGCACTTCGCGGTGATCGACCCGGCCAGCGGTCAGGCCTTCGCGCGCTGCCCGGCGGGTTCCCCCGCGCAGTTGGATCGCGCGGTCGATGCCGCCCGGGCCGCCTGTGGCGAGTGGCAGGCCCTGAGCCACGCACAACGCTGCGAGGCGCTCGGCCGCATCGCCGACGACATCGAGCGCGAAGCGGACGAACTGGCGCGGCTGATCGTTCGCGAGCAGGGCAAGCCGCTGGTGCTGGCCCAGTCGGAAATCGCCGGCGGCGTGGCCTGGACGCGCTACGCGGCGGGCCAGGAGATCCCGGTGGAATGGATCGAGGAGACGCCCACCCAGCGTATCGAGCTGCACCACCGGCCGGTGGGGGTGGTGGCCTCGATCACGCCCTGGAACTGGCCCTTCATGATCGCGGTGTGGCACATCATGCCGGCGCTGCGGGCGGGCAACTGCGTGGTGAGCAAGCCCTCCAGCCTGACCCCGCTGAGCACGATCCGGCTGGTGGAGATCATCGCCCGCCACGTGCCGCGGGGCGTGATCAACGTGGTCACCGGGCAGCAGGGCCTGGGTAGCGCGATTACCGGCCATCCGGGCATCGACAAGATCGTCTTCACCGGCTCCACCGAGACCGGGCAGCGCGTCATGCGAGCCTCGGCCGGTAATCTCAAGCGCCTGACCCTGGAACTGGGCGGCAACGACGCCGCCATCGTGCTGCCGGAGACGCCGGTAGCGGCGGTGGCCGAGGAAATCTTCCAGGCGGCCTTTCTCAACATGGGCCAGACCTGCTCGGCGCTGAAGCGGCTCTACGTCCACGAATCCCAGTATCGTGAATTCGCCGAGGCGTTGGCCGACATCGCGCGGCGCCAGGTGGTCGGCGATGGCCTGGAGGCGGGCGCGACCTTCGGCCCGGTGCAGAATGCCGACCAGCTCGCACTGGTCAGCGAACTCGTCGACGACGCCCGCGCCCAGGGCGCCGAGGTGCTGTGCGGCGGCGAGCGCCTGGACCGCCCCGGTTTCTTCTATCCGCCGACCATCGTCACCGGCGTCAGCGACGGTCAGCGCCTGGTGGACGAGGAGCAGTTCGGTCCGGTACTGCCGGTGATCGCCTATACCGACGTCGAGGACGCCCTGCGCCGCGCCAACGCCTCGTCGATGGGGCTGGGCGGCTCGGTCTGGGGCAGCGACGAGGTCCGTGCCCAGGCCGTTGCCAGCCGCCTGGAAAGTGGCGTGGCGTGGGTCAACTGCCACGCGCAGATCCAGCCCAATACGCCCTTCGGCGGTTGCAAGATGTCCGGTTTCGGCGTCGAGTTCGGCCTCCAGGGGCTGCTCGAGTTCACCACGCCGCAACTGCACTACGTCCGGACGTTCCCGACGAAATGAGCGCGCCGGGCCAGCCGCCCTTCGCGCAGGCGCGACCGGCTGTTCCGGTGGTCGGTTCCCACGTCACAACAACAACACCGACAAGGTACTCTCATGACACTTCTCAAGACGACCCGGTTCGCCGGCGGTCTCGCCGTGCTGGGCTTCACGCTCGCGCAGACCGGCACCGCACAGGCCTACGAACTGCTGTCGAGCCCCGACGGTGCCCTCAACCTCGACGTGCTGGCCGTGCATGGCTGGATGCACAGCCGCAAGAATTACGACAATTACGACGGCCGCAGCGGTGGCTCGAGCTGGCGCGAGGGCTTCGCCAAGTACGGCTTCAGTGGCCATCGCACACTGGGTGGCACCGGCGATGTCTACGGTGCCCTCGACTGGGTCAGCTCCGCCACCTGGGGCGATGGTGACGCCGGCGGCAACAGCGTCGGCTCGGAGCGGCGCACCTCGCTCGAGGAAGCCTATCTGGGCTGGCGATCGGGCGAGCGCTTTCCCTTCCTCGGCACGGATGGGCTGGATCTCTCCGCCGGCCGGCAGGTGGTCCAGCTCGGCAAGGGCTTCATCATCAACGACGACGGCCTGAATCTCGGCGAGGGGCCGGCCGGGGGCGCCCTCGATCGCGGCGGCGCTTACTACCTGGCGGCGCGGCACGCCTTCGACCGCACCGCGGTGGCACGCATCGGCGGTGACCGCGGCCTGCACGGCACGGCCGCCTGGCTCGCCTCGGACAACCGCGCCCAGGCGGACACCGAGCTGCTCGCCGGTACCCTCGACTACACCGGTGAGGCCGGTACCCTCGGCCTGACCGCGGTGCACGGGCTCGACGTCGACGACGCCTGGGCCGACGACTTCCTGCGCCAGCGCGACGGCATGAACGTCTACAGCCTGCGCGGCGACAGCGACCTCGGCATCGCCAATGCCGACTTCGCCTTCGAGTACGCCCGCCAGTACAAGGATGCCGGCACCGAGACCGCCTGGTACGGCCAGGCCCGGTACACCTTCGCGGACCTCGCCTGGACGCCGACGCTGACCTACCGCTACACCCGCTACTCGGCGGATTGGGACTCGCTGTTCACCGGCCAGAACAGTCCCGATCTGGGCACCTGGTTCCAGGGCGAGGTGGCCTCCAACTATGCGGGCATCTTCGCGCGCAACACGGGAATCCATCATGTCGGCCTGAGCCTCAGCCCGACGCAAAGCTTGTCCCTGGGAGCGCTGTTCTTCGACTTCACTACCCTGGAGCACCGCGATGCGCGTAATCTGGATGCTCGGGAGCTGGACCTGTACGCGAGCTGGATGGCGACCGAGCATATTGCCGTCAGCCCCCTGGTGGGCTTCTACAAGCCCGACAAGAGCGCGGCCGATGGGGGCACCCAGGTCGGGGATAACGATACCAATGTGTATGCGCAGTTGGTGCTGGCGGCGTTCTTCTGAGGGATCGGCATGACGAGAGGCCGCCAAGCCGTGGCTCGACAGGCGGCAGCGGCCAACCGGCGAGTGCCATCCACGGGGGCGGGTATGTTATGTGAGTTGCGTTCCTTTCAGGATTCTCAGCGACATGCGGCGGCGATCGCTGGCTGGCAGCAGGTCTACGACCAGCTCGGCGCCGGCCGCCCTTCCAGTGAACTCCTGCAGGTCTCGGGGGAGCGCTTCCAGGTCTTCCACGAGGTGCTCGACAAGCGGGTGGTGCAGCACGGCCAGTCGCCCCGCAAGCGTTTCTGCATGGCGTTCTCCACTGCCAGGACCCCGGTCATCCAGGGCTGCAAGGTCGTTTCGAACAGCGTGCTGCTGCTGCGCGACGGCGAGGAGTTCATGCTGCACGCACCGGAAGGCCTGGCGTTTCTGGCACTGTGCGTCGACCTCGAGCGCTTCAGTCGCCTGGCGGAGGTCGAGCTGGGGACCGAGCGCTTCGCCCGGTTCGCCGCGATGCCCGGGATGGATGTCCCGATGCGGCTGCTGAAAGCGATCAGCGTGCGGCTCTTTCGCGATCTCGACGGCCTGGTCGCGCGGGGCAGCCACGACGACCCGGTGCTCGAAAAACGTATCGAAGACACCCTGATGGCGGTACTGCTCGATCTCTTCCTGCAGGCCAATGGCGAGAAACGCCGCAACGAACTCGCCGTGAGCACCTATCTGGTCAAGCGCAGCCAGGAACTGGCCCTGGCCGATCCGCAACGACCGCTCAGCGTACTGGACCTGTGCGAGCAGCTGCACGTCAGCCGCAAGACGTTGCAGAACAGCTTCCAGCGGGTGGTGAGCATGCGTCCGGTGGAGTTCCTGCGCAGCATCCGGCTCAATGCCGTGCGCCGCCAGTTGATGGCGTCGTCCGCCGACGAGAGTTCGGTGGGCGATGTGGCCTACGCGATGGGCTTCCGCCATCTCAGCCACTTCTCGGCGAGCTATTACACGCTGTTCGGCGAATACCCCTCCGAAACACCGCGCAGCGACTGACGGCGGGCGATGCGTCGACCCCGCGGCCTCACCGCGGAAGAGTCGGCCAGCAAGGGCAGCGCGAGCGCCAGACGCTTTCTCCAAAAGGGCGATATGCTAGACTATTCAACTATTTTATCGTCTTGGAGCGCTCACGCATGGTCGACAAGGAAGAACTGGCCTCTCCCTTCTTTCCGCTCTCCGACGACTACCGCGCCCGGGATTTTCCGCTCTACTGGGTGGCGCGACTGAATGCCAAGTACAGCGCCGAGGTGGACGCGCTGCTCAAGCCCCTCGGGCTGAGTTCCTCCAAGTGGCGCGTGCTGATGATCCTCCACGAGCAGGGCCGCCTGAGCATGTCGGACATCGCCACCCATGTCGTGGCCAAGCTCTCCACGGTCACCAAGATCGTCTACAAGATGCAGGAAACCGGCCTGCTCGAGACGGCACCCTCGCCGCAGGACGGCCGGGTCACGGAAGTGGCGTTGACCGAGGATGGCGAGGCCAAGCTGGCGGAGGCCCGGGGTCTCACCGGGCGCATCGTCGAAAAGGCCTTCGACGGCCTGGAGAAAGACGAGATCGTCTACGTCAACCAGTGCCTGAGCAAGATGTTCCGCAACCTGAACGCCATCTGAGGCCGGTGTTGCCCTCGGCACGGCATAAACCATCGGTGTAAGGGGGCTGAAGCCGGGAAATCGATCAAGAAGTGACCGATCCTCGCTATATCCAGCGGGAAGCGCTGACCTGCTCACTCAGCAGACCAACTTAGCGGCGTGGCCGCAGTCCAAGATCTGGAGCGACTGCGTGAGGTCCTACGCCCGAAGAATCCAGCTGCAGCCGAAAAGCTGCCAAGCCGATCATCCAAGGCATCCAGGAGCTTGGAACATTTCCCCATATCGGTCGTCCGACCGATGATCTACCCGAGGAATACCGCGGCTGCTGATCGATTTTGGTAATAGCGGTTACATCTTGCGGTACCGTCTTGATGGAGACACGGTGGTGGTACTGGCCATCCGTCACCAGAGTGAAGCGGCTTCTGACCGAGAGTGAGCCGTTCTAGTTGGAGTTGGGAATGGCGGATACCACCGCTATGCCAGAGTCTGCGCGGAGCCTGGCTCCTACAAAGAAGCCAGCGGCACCTCGGCATCGACGACCCGGGAAAACCGTGTGAACGTCTCGTCGACCGTCTGCTTGATCCGCTCGACCTGCTCGGGACCGTAGTGATCGGCACGGTAGCTCATCATCACGCGGACATCGTTCTCGCCCTCGACCACCTCTTCCAGCACCTCGAACTGCAACCCCAGCAGGGATTCGTCCTTTTCCGGATCGATCTGGCGGAACTCGAGGCGCTTGCCGTCCCGCAGCGTGAAGGCGCCGTTCAGCTTGTTCTTCGCATGCAGCTGGATGAAGACCTCGAACATGCGATTCCGTCCGCGTTCCGTCACGGTAGCCAACGCTTCCTCGACCAGGTCGATGGGGATGTCGGCACGAGGCATGGATTCGTTGATGGTGTACTTCACCTGCTCGATCAAGCCAGCCAGGGTCATGGTGTCGGGAAAGCCGATGCGATGCGCCACCACCGTGGTGAAATAGCCGATGGTGTCGAAGAAGTCCGCATCGGTCCGGCCCGACGCCGAGGTGCCGATGACGATCTCGTCCAAGGCCCCCAGGCGCTGGATCGAAGCGGCAATCGCCGCATAGACCACGTTGAACAGCGAGGCGCCGTTGCGCTTGGCCAAACCGTAGAGGCCAGCGGCGACGTCGCGTTCCAGCTTGAATTCCACCCAGCCCCCCGCGCTGGACGCCGGTTCGTTCTCCGCCCTTGTGGCTGCCGTGTCCGCCAACAGCGGCCGGCCCGGCGGGGCGCCGCGCAACCTCTCCGTCCAGTAATCGAGATGTGCCTGGTTTACCCCGGCAGCGTGCTGCCTTAACGCGAATTCGTGGAACGGCAGGGGCTGATGTCTCCACGCTGGCTGGTTGCCCGCCACCCGATCGCGGTAGGCCTGCTCCAGTTCTTCCATCATGAGATTGACCGACCACTCGTCCAGCACGATGTGATGGAAGAGCAGCGAGACGATCTGCTCGCCCGTTTCTTGATCGATCATGAAACGAATGCGCAGGGGGAGCTCACGGGCCAGGTCGAAGCGATGCGATGCCTCGTCCTTCAGTGACATTCCGCGGGTTTCGTGGGAATACCCGAACCACTCGTAGCGCGACACCGCATCGAATGGCACAACCTCCTGCCAGACCTGCCCACCATGCTGGTGAAACAGGGTACGCAACCCGGGGTGGCGCTCCAGCAGATCGAGAAACGCCTGCTTGAAGGCCGCTTCGTCCACGCAATCCAGGAAGCGGAGCGCAAAGGGTATGTTGAAGATCTGGTTGAACCCGAAGGCCTCGTAGACCTTCCACAGCGACTGCTGCGCTAGTGAGAGCGGCACCCGATGCACCTCCCTCCGGACGGCCTCCCCGCCCTGCTCTTGCTCTTCGGTACGCGACAAGTGCCGTGCATGCTCGGCCAAGGCCGCTGCCGTGGGGTGACTGAACAGGTCGTTGAGGTGAACTTCGATGCCGTGCTCGCTCAACAGCCGTCCGATGATGCGCGTCGCGATCAGCGAATGCCCCCCGTGATCGAAGAAGTCGTCATCGGCAGTCATCTCCGGGGAATCCAACGCCTGGCGAAACGCCTCTAGCAGCAGATCGAGAATTTGATTGCCCTTCGTTGTCGTGTCTCGTTCTGCCTCCTGGCGTGCCACCACGGCATCCGGTTCGGTCTCTCGTCGCTCCAGCCCCGCGAATGCCTCACCGAATCCCCCGGGTGCCACGCCTTCCCCCTGCACGAAACTGGCCAACCGTTGGAGCCACGCCGCGGATGCGGTCATATCGATGACCCGATGCACGATCAGGCCGAGAATCGACGCCTCCGGCGTCAGCAGTAGGCAACAGCGCAGCGGGGCTTCCTCGGCGAGATCCCAGGGGCTCTCCTGCAAGCGCACCAACGCCTCCATGGCCTCCCGCGACGACTCGACGCTCATGCAGGTCAGGCTCGGCCCGTCTGCTTCCCCCTCGATACTCAGCCGGCGCAACACACCGTCTTCGCCGAAACGATATCGGACGTTGAGTTCGGGATCCCTCAGCACCTCCTGTACGCCAGCGTTCAATGGGGCGACGTCGGGCCGCCCCATGAGCCGATAGGTCAGGGCATGGGCGTGTACCGCCTCCGGATACTGCTGTTGGAGCAGCCACATGCGCTGCTCGTGCTCACCAGCCGGCCGGCCACGTTCTCGCGACCCCGTCGCATCGAGCGACTCATCAACGTAGTCCATCGCTTCCACTCCTCGTCCTCCGGCCGACGAACGGCCGGTCGATTCCACATTCACGCCGGCCGCACCACCAAACGGTGCACCGGTTCACAGGCGCACCATCGATGTCGTCAGGGCGCCTGTCGCCACGGCCCGAGACAGGAAAGCCGGCAATTCACGCCGATGACGGTCGAACGCCTCCGGGGCGACCGCTGCGGGGTCAGCATCGACGCTGAGGCGCAACGACGAACCGTCACTGCACCCGCGATAGGTAAGATCGAAGCCATCCCCCGGGCCGCTGGCGAGAATCTGCCGCGTGACACGACAGCCCTCGAAGGTCGGCGAATCGAAAGGCAGCACGTTGATCAGCGGCGAGAACAGGAACCGGGTGCCCTTGGCCAGCCCTCTGTCGGCGGCGATCTGCTCGATGCGATACCGTCCGTGGCGACGCTGCTGACGCAGGACGCGTGCCACTCTTTTCAAGAAGTCTCCCAGGGGCTCTCCGCTCACGGCGGTCAGGTGAAGCGGCAGGATGTTCACCGCCAGCGAGGGAATATGAGCGGCGACGCTCCCCCAGCGGCTCATGAAGGGGAGCCACACCGGCAACGAGCCCCTCTCGCCCGTCGCCATCGAGTCCTGCAGGAGGTAGGCCCCCGACAGCATGACCAGGAGATCCGGCCAGCCGATGCCAGTCGTGTCCGACAGCTCTCTCAAGCGCTGTGCAAACTCGCCGGGGAGCGCCACCTCGGCATGCCGTTCCTCTACCGTGTCGGCTTCGGCCCCCTTGCGCAGCACCGGAAGCGTGGGGTTGGCATCGAGATAGGCGTGCCAGTAGCGCCGGTCTTCGTCGAACCGCCGGCTGCGGCGATAGGCCGTCTCCTCGTCGAGTAAATTGGCGAACGGGCGCAGTGGCTCTCCGGCCTCCCCGGCCCCCAGCAGATGGGCGTACAGCTGTGCGCAGCGTCGCTCGAGCAGCACCATGCCGTAACCGTCGAGGATGATGTGATGCCCGCGGCTGTACCAGAGATAGCGGCGCTCGCCCACACGCAACAGCCACTGTACGGATAACGGCTGCCGCATCAGGTCGAGCCGTGACTCGATATCTTCCCGCATGAGCCGGCGCGCGGCCTGCAGCGGAGCCGGCTGTCCGCGGAGGTCGCGCAGCTCCAGCAGGGGTGCCTGCACCGTGTCGAAGCGCTGCAGCGGTTCGCTCCCACCCGGCTGCTCGCGAAAGCGCACCGACAGAATGTCGGCCTCATGAACCGTCCGAGTGATGGCCTCGACCAGCGCCGGCTGATCGACCGCACCCTCGATATCGAGGCAGTGCGCGACCGTGGATAACGACTGGTCCGGGTGTAACGCGTACTCCTCCCAGAAATCCAGCTGTGCCAGCGTGAGCGGCATCCATCCCCGGCTTTCACATGAGCGCCTTTCCTGGCTCATTGGCTCCCTCCTCACCCGTCGACGGATAAACCTTGGGCCGACGGCGCCGCCGAGGCATCGTCAACCGAACGTGGCAGCAAACGTTGCAACAATCGAGCGACCTCTTCCGCCGTCCGGCAACGCATCAGCGCCTCGATCGGCGGACGCACACCGAACGTCTCGTCCAGACGGGATGCGATCGCCTGCAAGTGCGAAGGCAACAGCCCCATGGCCAGGAAATTCGAGCGCTCGTGGCAACTTTCCTGACCGGTCCTGCCGATGATTTCACGGTAGATGGCCAGCACCCGGCCGGCGGGCGAAAGGGCGGCGCGCCGGTCGGGTGGGGACGCGTCGACGGCCGTCGTCAGGATGCGTCTCGCCTCCTGCCGATCCGGCTTGCCGTTGCCTGATAAAGGCAAGGCGGCAACGCGCAAATAGCGGCCCGGAAGGTGGGACTCGGGCAGATGGTGCCGCGCAAAGCGCCTCAGCTCGGACACGGAAATCTCGTCGTCGCCTGCGGCGACGTACAGGGCCCCCAGGGCCGTCTCGCCCGATTGCGCCACGTAGTCCACGACCAGCACCTGCCGCACACCGGGATGTTCGGACAGCTCGCTCTCGATGTCCGGCAGCGACACGCGAACCCCGCGCACCTTCACGTAGCCGCTGACCCGCCCGGCGAAGAGCAGCGTGCCATCCCAGCGATAGCGGCCCAGGTCGCCGGTTCTGAACGCCCGGACCGGCTGGCCGCGCTCGTCGGACAACGTGACGAAATCGCTCTGCTGGAGTTCGCCGTCCTTCAGGTAGCCGAGCGCCAGATTGATCCCGGCGGTGTAGATCCTGCCCACGACCGACGGGGGACAGTGCATCTGCGCCTCGTTGCAGACGAAATAGCGATTGCCCGGTAGCGGTCGGCCGTAAGGAATGACGTCCACGTCGTCCCGGGCGATCTCGTGCCAGATGCTCCAGATGGTGGTTTCGGTGGGCCCGCCCAGCGAGTACAGCCTGACATTCGGTAGCAGCCGGCGCAGCGTCGCGATGGTAGTCGGCTTGATGTAGTCGCCGCCCTGCGCGATCAGTCGCAGCGAGCGCAGCGAATCGTTCCTTTGACAGGCCAGCAGCATCTCGAGGATCGCCGGCACCGAGCACCACACGCTGACGCCGTGCTCGCGCACGAGACGGTTCCAGTGAATGGCGTCCTTCTCCTCTTCGGCGGTAGGCAGCACCAAGGTTGCCCCCGCACTCAGCGAGCCGAAGACATCGAACACGGACATGTCATGCTGCAGCGGCGTTGCCGAGAGGAACACGTCCTCGGCCCCGACCCGCCAGGCCGTCTGAGTGTGGCCGATGACGTTGGCAGTCGCCCGGTTCGAAAGCACCACGCACTTCGGTTTTCCGGTGGTGCCGGACGTGTAGAGGTAATAGGCCGGGGCATCGGCGCTGCTGCGTTCGGTCAGGATCTCGAAGCCCGGTCGCTGGGCCGGAGCCGCCTCGAGCAGTTGCTCAGGCGTCGTCGCCCTGAAGCCCTCGACTGGCCCCGAGGCCACCACCAGGTCGGGGCGGCAGTTCGCCAGCAGAAAGCGTCTGCGCTCATCGGGCGCACCAGGCTCTACCGGTACCCAGATCACGCCCTGCATGGCGCAGGCGAGGGTCAACATCAGGTGTTCGGGCCCGCGTGGCAGACAGATCGCCACCACGTCGCCCTCGCCCAGCCCGTGCTTCTGCAATCCCGACATGACCCGCAACACGGCAACCCCGAGCTCACTATAGGTGATGCGCCGGTCGCCGTGGATCAGTGCCGCCTTGCCGCCATCGCTGCCGAACAGGCGCTGAGCGGTACGCGCCAGAAAGTGCGAGCACTCGCCGCCCCCTTCTGCGCCATGCCAATGGCACGGGGCAGGGTCGAGACAGTCGCCCTCCGTCAACACCAGCTCTCCGCGACGAATGGCGGCCCTGATCGCACGCTCGATCGCCTCGAGCACGTCGCGCACCAGCTCGGTGTCCAGCGCCTGTTCCGCGTGATCGATGCTCAACACGAGGTTGTGCTGCTCATCCAGCGTCAGGCGGACGTCCATCGCCGTCTGGGGCGTCTGGGTCAGACCGCCATGGCACCGCACCAGGGCGTCCGGCGCCAGCGTCTCCCATGACAGGCCGTTGGTGACGGCCACCGGCAGGGCCACGCCGCTTGCATTGCGGCGGAGCAGTAGCCGGTTGATGTCAACGCCGGAGAAAGCCAGGTGCTCGAGCGCCTGCAACACGTCGGCCTGGACCTGTCGTGCGCGCTCGAGCAGCGTGCCTGTCTTGGCATCGTAGCGCAGGGCAATGAAGGTCGAATCGTTCTCCAGACGCCCGTCACGTGCCGGCAACGCCACCGGCACTGCAACACACGGTTCGGCGTCGCTCGTCCAGCGTGCCAGGACGTCGAGCACGATGGCAGTCAGCACGCTGTTGCGTAGCAGAGAATATGACGCCCCCAGCCGGGAGAGGCTGGCCAGGTCGTCGCGGGACAGAGTCAGGCTCTCGCGTCGATAGCGGGACACGCCGAGAGTATCCAGCGGCCGCTTCCAGGGCAGTTGTGGTGGGCCGGTAACGCTTTGCAGCGTCTCCGTCCAGTAGGCTGCGGCTTCGTCCCTCGGGCGCGGCGGCATGGCAGGAGACGCAGTGAGGTAGGCCCCGCCGCTCCCGCCGAGGAGAGTGGACTCCTGAGACTCGAACAGGCTTGCCATCAGGTGGGCGATCGCCCGGCCGTCCACGATCAAGGCATCGAAGCGAACGAAGATCACGCAGCTGTCTGCCGTCGGATCTTCCGTCTCGGGCAGACGAAACAGCAGCAGATGCCAGGGCGGACGCGACGGGTCGAATAGGCGATGCGCATAGTCGCCGCGCATGGCCGCGATGCGCTCCCACGCTTCGCCACGCGGGATCTCGCGCAGGTCCAGCTCATCCAGATGGAGCACGGCCTCTTCCGCGACGTGCTGCGTCAGCGACTCAACGTCGACCCAGGTCCTCAGGGCATCGTGGTGGCGCACCAGTTGGGCCAATCGCCAGCGAAGTAGTGCGGGATCGAGACGCCCTCGATACTCCCGAAACTCCTGCATGGCTACACCCCCGAGTGGCAATCGCTCGCTCCTGCCCAGCAGGTAGGCCTGCTGGAGGGGCGTCAGTGGGCGCCCGCCGGTGGGCGTCTCGCGATGAGCTCCAGATCGGTCAACCCCTGTATCGCCCCTGAAAGCGATGGCCTGGCGCATGGCCTCGGGCGAGCGTGCGAGCCGCTTGACCCGTTCCACATAGGCATCGAACGTTGACCTCGCCCAGGGCTCGGGGAGGGTGTCGAGGCGAACGTCCCAGTTTATCAGCAAACCGCCATACGCCGATGCGACCTGCGCATCCAACGCCACCATGGGGCCTTGCGACACGACCCACGCCAGTTTGCCGATGTTGCGGGTCACCCGCTGTGAAAAGAGTTCGCCGCCAGGAACATCCAGGCCGGCGGTGAAGACCACGGGTGAGACCTGCGTGCTGCCATGGTGGCGCGACAGGTCGCGCATGACGCTAACGCCGGAATAGGCGGAGTGCGACAGGAGTCGGGCCATCTCGGCGGCGAGACGCTCGCCGAGCGCTGCCAACGACGTCTTCGGGGTCAGCTCCACGCCCAGGACGAGGAGGTTGGAAAAATCGCCGACCAGCTTCTCCACTCCCTCACAAAGAGGGTAGCGGTAGAACATGGGCAAATTCAGACGAAACCGGCTCGCGTCGGCGGCCGTCCCCAGGACGTCGGCAAAGAGGGCTAGCATGAGTGTGGATAGCGTCAGATTATGACGCCGTGCCGTGGCCTCCAGCGACCGCCGCTCCTCCGTTCCCAACAGCGCCGAAAACCGCTCGCTGCGCGCCGGACCGGTGGCATCACGCCACGGCAGGGGGGGCGCCGGCGGAATGTGCGCCAGGCGCCCATGCCACCATCGCCGGTCGCGCTCCCTTTGCCGCGCAAGCTCGCGGTCGCTCCGCAAGCACGCCAGATAGTCGAGATAGGTAACGGACGGCATGACGAGTCGAGCGTCGGGCGCTTCGTAGCATCGGGCCAGATCCTCCATCAGCACGAGAAAGCTTGCGGGGTCGGCGGCGATCATGTCGACGTCCACGTGCAAGCGCCAGCGCCCTGCGGGCAGTACGCTCACGCTAATGTCGATCACGCGTCCTCGGTCCAGTGACAACCGCTGATGTGACTTGCTCTGGCGCTTGTCCGCCAGAGAAGCTTCCAGCATCGGCGAATCCATATCCCTCATGTCGTCGACCGTTAGGTCGTGCATGTCATCCAACGCCACCACCGACTGATGTCCTCCATCGGTGACCTGCAGGCGCAGCATCGGGTGAGCCACATGGAGTCGCCTGACCGCCTGGCGAAGTCGTCCTATGTCCAGCGGCGCATCGCTGTCGAACTCGGCATACAGATGAGCGGCAACACCCCCCAGCCACACCCTCGACTGCCGACCCACCCAGTAGGCGGCCTGGATCTCGTTCAGTTCAGCCATCGCGATGTACCTCTTGACAACTCCTGCCGAATATACTCCATTAGTCATTAAAGTAAACTATTATCATTTAGATTCTCATCGGGAGGGGTGGCATGGGAAGCTCCGAAGCAAAGGATTCGCTGGAGACTGAAACGATACCCACATCGGAAGAAGACGAACGGCAACTGCTGTTCGCGTCCACGTATCGTGAACTGAAGGCGTTCGCTCCGTTGAAACCACTCACACTGCCGCCCCACGCAGGCGACAAGACGGATAGTGCGTTTCAGCTTGGAATTCGAGAGGCCCTGGCGGAGGCAAGACGGGCGGGGCAAGCCAACCCCATCGTCGTGGGGGCCATCCCCTTCGATGAATACGCACCGTCGTGCTTGTACGTTCCTCACCGTTACGAGTGGCGGGCTCGCGGTGTACCCAAACGTCGAGCAGGTATGGCAAAGGCCCTGCCTCGACTGCTGGATCAGCGCAGCCTTCCCGACGAGCGAGGCTTCAAGAGGGCGGTCGAACAGGCCATCGTCAATTTCGGTTTCGGCGACATTCGCAAGGCGGTCCTGTCGGTGATGCACGAGTTGCATTTCTCCGCGCCACTCGATGTCGATCGGCTACTGGATGGGCTCGGTACGCATAACCCGGAGGGCTACCGTTTTCGGATTCCTTTGATGGATGGTGCCAACCTGATCGGCGTCAGCCCGGAATTGCTGCTGGAAAAGAAAGCCCAGCGGGTCGTGTCGAACCCACTGGCCGGGACGGCCAAGCGTGTGCCCAATCCGGACCTCGACCGGGAAGCGGCCGAACGATTGCTGCAATCGGCCAAGGATCGCTACGAGCACCGCCTGGTGGTCGATGATGTGCTGCGGGCCCTGGAGCCGCAGTGCACCGAGCTGATCGGCCCCGAGCGGCCGTCCTTGCTCGCCACCACGGCGCTTTGGCATCTCTCCACGCGGATCGAAGGGCAACTGCGCGATCCCGACGTCACGGCGCTCCAGCTGGCCTGCCGCCTCCATCCCACGCCTGCCGTATGCGGCTACCCCACCCAGGGCGCTCGCCGCCTGATCGGCCTCATTGAACCCTTCGAGCGGGGCCTGTTCACCGGCATGGTCGGCTGGTGCGACATGGCAGGAAACGGGGAATGGGTGGTGACCATCCGCTGCGGCACCGTGAAACAGAACATCGTCCGGCTGTTTGCCGGTGCCGGCATCGTCGAAGGGTCGCAGCCCGACGCGGAGTGGGCGGAGGTTCAGGCCAAGTTGGGCACCATGCTCCGGGTATGCGGCATCCCCGCCGAGGAGCGCAGCCCGCGTATCGCTAGGGAGATGCCATCATGACGCTGGAACATACGCCCTGGCCCCACGAACTGGCCCAACGCTACCGAGACCATGGCCATTGGCTCGATGAACCCTTGACCCGCGGTCTCGATCATCAGACGCGGCAACGCCCCGATGCGACAGCATTGATCTGCGGCAACCGCCGGTTCAGCTATGCGGAGATCGATGCCCTATCCACCAACCTGGCGACACGCCTGGCCTCCCGTGGCCTGGGGCACGGTGACACGGCCCTGGTCCAGTTGCCCAATGTCGCCGAGTTCTATCTGGTCTTCTTCGCTCTACTCAAACTGGGGGTGGCACCGGTCAACGCCCTACCCAGCCACCGGCAGTTGGAGTTGAGGGGTTATGCACATCAGCTTCAACCTCGCCTGCTGATCGCCACCAGGCAACACGAACTCTTCGCCGGCGATGGTTTCATCGATGAGCTGGCGGACATCTCGCCCCGGCTGTCGCAGGTCCTGTTCCTCGGCGAAGACGACCCCTCGCGCAGCCTGGAGCACTGGCTCGCCTCACCGCCCGATCACTCCGTGCAACTTGCCCCCACTCCGGCCGATCAGATCGCCTTCTTTCAGCTGTCGGGAGGCAGTACCGGTGTGCCCAAGCTGATCCCTCGAACGCACAACGATTACGACTACAGCGTCCGGGCCAGCGCCGATATCTGCCAGCTCGGCCCCCACACCCGGTTTCTGTGCGCCCTGCCGGCGGCGCACAACTTTCCCTTGAGCTCGCCCGGGGCACTGGGCGTCTTCCATGCCGGGGGCTGCGTGGTGATGGCGACGACCCCGGAGCCCCAGTCGTGCTTCCGGTTGATCGAGCGTCACGCCGTGACCATGGCGGCGCTGGTGCCACCCGCAGTGATGCTCTGGATGCAGGCTGCCGAACGCCAGCCGGGCGATTCCCTGCGCTCTCTGCGCTTGCTGCAAGTGGGAGGCGCCTGCTTTGCTGAATCGCTGGCCAGGCGTGTTCCGATCACCCTGGGATGTTCGCTCCAGCAGGTCTTCGGCATGGCCGAGGGGCTAGTGAACTACACCCGTTTGGACGACGACGAGGAGCGACTCTTTGCCACCCAGGGTCGTCCGATCAGTCCCGATGACGAAGTCAAGGTCGTCGATGACCGGGGGCACGAGGTAGCGACTGGCCAAACGGGCATGCTGGCCACACGCGGTCCGTATACCTTCCGCGGCTACTACAGGAGTCCCGAACAGAACGCTCGGGTGTTCGACGCAGGGGGTTTCTATCATTCCGGCGATCTTGTGCAACGCAGCGCCGACGGCTATCTCCGAGTAGTGGGGCGAGTCAAGGACCAGATCAACCGCGGTGGCGAAAAGATCGCCGCCGAGGAGATCGAGAACCTGCTGCTGCTGCACCCGGAAGTGACTCACGCCGCGCTGGTCGCCATGGACGATCCCATGATGGGCGAAAAAAGCTGCGCCTTCCTCGTCGCCCGGAAACGTGACCTTCGCCCTGCCAGCCTGCGACAACACCTGCTAGAGCTCGGCGTAGCCGCTTACAAGCTACCCGATCGCTTCCGCTTCGTCGACGCCATGCCCCTCACCGCCGTCGGCAAGATCGACAAGCGACAGCTGCGCGACCAGCTGGCACCACCCTCTGCTTCATTCACTAATCCCTGCGAGACCCTGTCATGAGCATTCCTTCTCTCGACGAGTATCCCATGCCGTCGCAAGACGCCTTGCCCGATAATCGTGTTGCCTGGCAGGTCAGCCCTGCACGAGCCGCTCTGCTGATTCACGACATGCAACGCTATTTCTTGCGTTTCTATGGGGAAGATAACGCGCTGGTGAAACGCCTCATCGACAACCTCGTGCGTCTGCGACTCTGGTGCAAGGCGCAAGGCATTCCGGTGATCTACACCACCCAGCCCTACGAGCAATCATCCTTCGATCGCGGGCTCCTCAATGACATGTGGGGCCCGGGCCTCACCCAGGCCGATCCAAAGCTCCAGCAGATAGTGGAGTCACTGGCACCCGAACAAGACGACCATGTCCTGGCCAAGTGGCGCTACAGCGCCTTCCAGCGCACAGAGCTGGCCGACCTGCTGACCGAACTTGGCCGCGATCAGCTGTTGATCGGTGGCGTGTATACGCACATTGGCTGTCTGACCACGGCGCTGGAGGCCTTCATGCAGGATATCCAGGCCTTTCTCGTGGCAGATGCTACGGCCGATTTCTCCGAGGCCGAGCATCTGATGGCACTGCGCTATGTGGCCAACCGCTGCGGCAGCGTCACCAGTACGACCGGCCTGATCGACAATCAATCCCTGGGCATCACTCGCCAATGGCTCGAGACGCGGGTACGTCAGCTGATCGACGATGACGATGCGCTGGACCCCGCGGAAAACCTCATCCATTACGGCCTCGATTCGATTCAGGTCATGACGTTGGCCGCGGAACTCAAGAAACGCGGCATCGCTCTGAGCTTCGAAGAGCTGGTGGGCACTCCGACCGTCGATGCTTGGTGGTCCCTCATCGAACGGCAATGCACCGCTACTCGAGAAGCCGTCGAATGACAGCTCGTGCACTGACATATGACGACCTGGCCGGCAAGCGGGTGTTGGTCGCTGGAGCCGCCAGCGGCATCGGCCGCTGCGTGGCCGAGCGCTTCGTGGAACAGGGTGCAGACGTAGTGGGTTTTGACCGCAACGTGGACGGGCGGGAGGTGACGTTTCGTTTGCTGCCCGTGGACATTGGCGAGCATGCGCAGGTGGCAGAGGCATGCGCCCATCTTCAAGACGAGTCACCACATCTCGACGTGTTGGTCAATGCAGCCGGTATCCTGCGCCTTGGCCGCACTGAAGAACTAACCTTGGAAGACTGGCACGCCTGCCTGAACGTCAACGCTACCGGCGCCTTCCATCTGCTACGCCAGTGGCTCCCCCTCTTCAAGCGGCAGCGCCGCGGCGCGGTGATTCACGTTGCCTCCAATGCTGCCCACGTGCCGCGCATCGGCATGGCAGCCTACTGCGCTTCCAAGGCGGCCCTGGCAAGTCTCAGCCACTGCGTGGGTCTGGAGCTGGCACCGTACGGCGTCCGCTGCAATCTCGTCTCTCCGGGCTCCACCGACACGCCGATGCTGCACGACATGTGCCCGACACCGGCCGACCGCCAGCGCTTACTCCAGGGTCAGACCGAGCGATACAAGCTGGGCATCCCCTTAGGCAAGTTGGCCACACCCGACGATATCGCCGATGCCATCGTTTTCCTGGCCTCGGAACGAGCCGGCCACATCACATTGCAGGACCTGGTGATCGATGGCGGCGCCACGCTTGGAGCCTGAGGTGACCATGGTCAACCGACCTATCAGCGACGAAAGCCATCCACACCAGGCGACTCCAGTGATGCACTACCCAGCCATCGCTTCCTCGTGGCACCAACCGCAGAAACGCCTTCCAGAGGATTTCGTACCCTCGGGTTGCCGGCTCGCAGCGGCACACTTCTCTCCGGGGACGGGTCGCCATGACGATACGCACATCCCCCTGCCGGCCATGCTCGAACGAGCCACCCGACGACGTCGGGCAGAGTTCGTCGCCGGGCGTCGCTGCGCCCGTATGGCATTGCTCGGCCTCACGGGGCGTCCCGATTACCCGGCGATTGGCCCAGAGCGTGCGCCGCTCTGGCCGACCGGGGTGGTCGGCACCATCAGCCATTGCCGAGACCAGGCCATCGCACTGGCCGGGCCGATGGAATACTACCGAGGGCTGGGCATCGACCTCGAGCAGCCATTCAGCGCCACGCAGAGCGAGGACCTCGGTCCAATCGTGCTTGCCCGAGGCGAAAGCGCTCCCTGGAATGCCGCACTGCGCCCATTCCTCGTCAGCCTGAGTTTCTCTGCCAAGGAGAGTCTGTTCAAGGCGCTCTTTCCGCTAGTGCAGCGCCGCTTCGACTTCGCCGCCGCGGAGCTGATCGAGTGGGACTTGCAGGGACACGCCGTGTTGAGGCTGCGCATCAGCCTGGGGGGCGAATGGCAACCCGGGCTCCGCTTTCCCGTTCGCCATTGCCGCTTCCAGGGCCTCCTGCTGACGCGGGTCGCCATTTCCGCATCGACAGTTTCTGTTCGAGGGAGCGTCGCATGATAGCCAGCACGCCGGCGAGCGCCCTGCCACCTCGAGCACATGCACTGACACGCCTACAAAAGGAATCGAGATGACCGCATCGACGACTTCGTCACGACCGGAAGAAGGTATACAGAGAAGTGCCACGCGCCATCGCGCCTCCAGTGCCTGGTCCATCATGCATCCGGTCAAGAGACAGATCGGCTATGCCATGGGACTTTCCGTCACTTCGTCTCTGCTGGGACTGCTGTGCATGGGCCTACTTACCCTCACGGTCAAGGCGCTGCTCGAACGCCCTCAAACCTGGCCATGGGAACTCATGCTGGGCGTGCTGGCCTGCACCGTCACGGCCTACTTAACCCGACTGGGCGCCTTCAATCAGGCGCACTTCGCTGCCTTCCGGTTGGAACGCATCCTGCGCATGCGCTTGTGCGACCGTTTGGCCAGGGTATCCATGGGGTACGTACAAGCCCAAGGCGCTGGAGCCCTGACCAAGGTCATCCACGACGATGTCAGGGCGCTCCATGTCTTCGTCGCCGATAGCACACCGCTTTATGCCCGCGCTTATGTTACCCCTGTGGTCACGTTCTGCGTACTCATGTGGCTGGACTGGCGACTTGCCCTAGGCACCCTGGGCGTCTTGATCCTGGGCTTCGGTGTTCTGAGAAAAGCGCTACGCCGACGAGGCGAGATGGTCAGGCTCTACAACGATGCCCGCGAAAGAGTCAGCTCCGCTATCGTCGAGTTCGTACAAGCGATGCCCGTGGTCAGAACGTTCGACACCGGCCATTCGACGTTCGGACGCTATCAACAAGCCTTGACAGAATATTTGGACGTCCTGACCCGCTGGTACCGAGAATCCGGGGTTTCCGCGCGATTTTCCTGGGTGGTGCTCAGCCCGATGCTGACGCTGATCGTCGTGCTTTGGCTCGGCACCGTACTGACCCAGCAAGGAGACCTCGACCCCGTACGCTGGCTGGCGGTACTGCTTTTATGCACCGGTATGGCCGAAGCCGTGATGCCGATGATGATGCTCCGTCACATGGTCGATAAGGTGAAGCTCAGCATCGCCCGCATCCATGATGTGATGGCGGCACCTTGCCTGCCCACTCCCAGCCCCGATGTCGAGCAGCGACCTCGAGATGCCAGTGTGCGTTTCGAGAACGTGAGCTTTCGCTACACCTCCACGAGTAATGAAGCGCTCAACGATATCAGCTTCACTGCCGCCCCCGGCACCGTCACCGCTCTCGTCGGACCTTCTGGGGCCGGCAAGAGCAGCGTGGCCAAGCTAATCCTGCGGTTCTGGGACGTCTCCGAGGGGCGCGTTCTGGTGGGAGGCGTCGATGTCCGCGACATGACATCCAACACCTTGATGCATCAGGTCTCCTTCGTCTTCCAGGACACCTTCCTGTTCTCCGATAGCATCGCGGATAACATCCGTCTGGGCATGTACGGCACCGATATGGATAGCGTGATCGCGGCGGCGAAGGCCGCACAAGCACACGATTTCATCATGGAGCTTCCCGACGGATACGACACTCGCGTCGGCGAACGCGGCATATTCCTCTCGGGTGGGCAACGACAACGTATCACCATCGCTCGAGCCATTCTGCAGAATCGCCCGATTCTCGTTCTCGACGAGGCAACGGCTTTCGCCGACCCGGAAAACGAAGCCGCGCTGGTCTCTGCTCTCTCACAACTGATGCAGGGCAAGACGGTGATCATGGTGGCTCACCGCCTGGCCACCATTCGGGATGCCGATCTGATTCTCGTCCTCGACGAGGGGCATCTCATCGAAAGTGGACGCCACCAAGTTCTGGTGGAACGTGGCGGCACCTACGCACGCCTGTGGCACAGCTACGAAATGGCCCAGCACTGGTCCCTCGGGCAGGCCGGTCAGCACACCATCAAGACCCATGAGGCGTAAGCATGAGCACCCGATCCCACACCTCAAGCCGACAACAACCGACGTCTTGGCTCACCACCTATCACCAACTTCTGGAGAGCGTCGGGCCAGAGGCGCCGAATCTGCGCCGCAGTATCATCGGATTGTTGGCCGCCGCTGCGACACAAGGCTTGGCACTCGCCTGCATTGCACCTTTGCTGTCTGCGCTTCTCACGAGGAGTGACACCATAGAAGCACTGTACTGGCTGAGCCTATGCACGGCCCTGGTCGTACTGAGCCTGACCCTACGCTGGCGTTCACAAAACTTCGATTTCGATGGAAAAATGGCCAAGTCCACCCATCGACTTCGCATCCAACTCGGCGAGCAGTTACGGCACATACCATTGGAAACTTTACTGAGCCGGCGTACCGGCGAGCTGAATTCCATGGTGCTTAATAATGTAGATGAGAACTTGGCTCACACTCTGACCATTCTCAACCTGATCTTCATTGCGCTGATAACCCCCCTGTGTACCGCACTAGCCCTGTTAGCCGTGGATTGGCGCATGGCATTGGCATTGCTTCTCCTATTCCCCGCCATCATCCCGTTATACCGCTGGCGCCGACCAGCACTAGGTCGCGGCAAACGCATCCTCGGCGAAGCCCATCAGCAAGCCAATGCCGATGTCTTGGAATATACGCAGGGACTGCCAGTGCTGCGAGCAGCCTGCCAGACAGGTGCCAAGGCCGAACGCCTGGCCTCTACATTCAAGCACCTTGAAACCATTCAGACGATCGGACACCGCAAGGGCACAAAGCCTAATATTCTCGTGGCCAGCGTCGTCGAAATCGGTTTGCTCATCGTGCTGGGGCTGGGCGTGAGGTGGGTGCTCGACTCCTCGCTGGATGTGGCCGTGCTCGCGGCCCTCTTCGTTATCGTCGCTCGACTGTCCGAGCCCTTATCGACCTTCATCCTCTACACGGCCATCCTCGAGTTGATCGAATCCGCCTTGGAGCGCATCCGCTCACTGCTGGCAATTCCGCCTCTGGAACAACACCAGCCCGAGAAACTACCAGAGTCCTTCGACGTTCGATTCGACGACGTGAGCTTTCAATACGAGCAAGGAAGTTCACCGGCCGTGCGTGATTTCAATGCGGACTTGCCTCCCCAGAGCCTGACAGCGCTGGTAGGTCCTTCCGGCTCGGGAAAGACGACCCTGACGAAGCTTTTGCTGCGCCATGCAGATCCACAATCCGGAAGCATTCGCATCGGAGGAGTGGGCATCCGGCAGATCCCAATTAGCCGACTTCATGACTTAATATCGGTCGTTTTCCAGGACGTCTACCTCTTCGACGACACGATCATGTCCAACATCCGAATGGGTAAGCCTGCCGCCACCGATGAAGAGGTTCTCAGAGCCGCCCGGGCCGCTCAATGCCTGGACTTCATCGAGAAACTGCCGCATGGCTGGGAGACACGAATCGGCGAGATCGGTGGCTGCCTGTCCGGTGGTGAGCGACAACGGATTTCCATCGCACGCGCTTTATTGAAAGACGCGCCCATCGTCATTCTGGACGAGCCGACCGCTGCCCTCGACAGCGAGAGCGAAGTGGCAGTGCAGTGCGCGATCGATGCCTTGGTCAGGGACAGGACCGTCATCGTCATCGCACACCGGCTCACGACCATCGTCGGGGCGGACCAAATCCTGGTTCTCGAAGATGGTCAACTGGTGGAAAGGGGGTGTCACGCCGAACTCATGGAATCGTCAGGGTGCTATCGGCGCATGTGGGAAGCGCAGCAGAGAGTCAAGAACTGGCACGTGGCAGAGGTTCGCGAAAATAGTGCGGCTCACCACAAATAACCATCCAGAGGTTCGGTAACAACACTATCCGCCTTTTGGAATGAAAAGTCGCTATAGAAAATAAATTATCGTGGAGTTTGTTGACCGCTCTTGGCGATCGGTCAACCCCGCGATTAACTAATGAAATCGGCCGTGAGTCGCTGATCGATTAGTCAAATAAAGGGAGGCAAGGGAATGAGTAAGTCATCCGCTAATCCATCGTCAGGTATAAGTATGCTCACCGTCTTCATGACTGTGGCAGCACCGGCAGTTGCACAGGATACGGCCAACGAATCCGATCAGATAAGCGAACTGCCGACGGTTCTGGTTTCTGGCGAAAAAATGAATCGCCAACTTCAAGATACGGCGACTTCGGTCACGGTACTGAGTAGCGAAAATCTGGAAAAGAAAGAGGGCGCAGCGACGGTTTCGGATGTCATCGGTAATATCCCGAATGTGATCATCACCGACTCGCCAGGTGCTCCAGTAATTCGAGGACAGGATGCCCAGGGGCCGAATTTCGGTTCGACTGCATTCTTTGGTGGTACCTTGCCTCGTGCCACCTTCAATGTGGACGGACATTACCTCTCGTACTACGAATTAGTCTACGGTGCGACCTCGATCTGGGACGTCGAAAGTATCGAGGTCTTCCGAGGGCCGCAGACGGTTTCCCAGGGTGCCAACAGCATCGCTGGGGCCATCGTCGTAAACACCAAGGATCCAACTTTCGAGAAAGAAGGGGCCGCCCAACTGCAGTATGGAAACCGGAACAAGCGACGAGCCTCGCTGGCTGCCTCCGGCCCGCTCTCCGACGAAGTCGCTGCACGACTTTCCTTGGATTACTCGGGGCGCGATACCTTTATCGATTATACCAATCCGAATTATTCCCAAGGTAAGACTGACCCGGATTTCGAATACAAGAACGCCCGGATGAAACTGCTATGGTGGCCTTCTAATCTGGGGGGGCTTGAGGCGAAGCTCACTTTCTCTCATACGCAGAACAACTCTCCCACCTGGGAATCAGCCTCAGCCCCGTATGAGGAACTCGACAACATGACGACCTCTATGCCCAGCTGGAAGCAACGGGGAAACACGCTCATAGCCGATGTCAGCTATGACTTCGGTAATGGCCTGCAGCTCATCGAGCAACTGCAGCATACGAACATGCACGTCAACCGCGTGGCCGAGCCGGCCTCGAATGGCTCCGGATCCATCGACCAAAAAAACCTGTCGAACGAAGTGCGGCTGCAGTTCGGTAGTCCCGATGACCGTGTCAGCGGATTCATAGGGAATTACGTGGCTAAAACGGATTCGGATGACGTTCTCCATGTCAATGGGCTTTCGCAGTTCGAAGACGAAAAGACCAACCTTGGTCTCTATGGTGAGGTCGCTTATAGATTCGCGGATCGCTGGACATTGACCGGTGGGTTGCGCTACCAACGCGACGATGTCACCCGAACCGGGACGTCCTCCTACGCCAGCGTACCGCTCGATTTCGACGAAACGTTCGATGCCTGGCTTCCCAAGGTGTCTCTTGCCTATGAAGCCACCCAGAACGTCACGCTCGGCGCGCTGGTCAACAAGGGATACAACCCGGGCGGCATCAACCTAAGCTTCGCTCGACAGGATTACGTAGCCTTCGACGAAGAGTCCGTCTGGAATTATGAGCTATTCAGCCGTGCCCGTCTTCTTGACAACCGATTGGTCGTGTCCGGCAACCTTTTCTACAGTGACTACAAGGACTCACAACGCCAGATTCCAGACTACTTGAATGGCCGTCAATTCGGTAGCGTTGCTGTGAATACCGAACAGGCCAAGGCCTATGGACTGGAGCTGTCGGCGAACTATCAGGTGCAGGAGCGATTGAAGATCAATGCTGGGGTCGGCCTGCTGGAAACGAAGCTCGAGGAGCTTTCCAGTCTTGGCGGTGACACCTATGAAGGCAACGAATTCGGGCGTGCCCCGGGATACACGTTCAACCTCGGTGCAGACTGGGACATCACACCCAAGATTCGACTCAGCGGAGATCTTCGCTATACGGACGGCTACCACTCAACAGATGAAAATGCCCCCGGCTACGAAGTCGATGGCTACACGGTAACCAACGCTCGACTCACCTATGCCCCCTTCGGGCACCTCAAACTCTTCGCTTTCGCGCACAACATCTTCGATGAGCGCACTCCGACTTATCTCTATGATGATCGCTCTGTCGGCGGGAAAGTTGCCAACATGCTGGAACCGCGTGAGATGGGCATCGGTGTAAAGATGACCTACTAACCTATGGGGTATCCTGACCTGGGGGAGGCACACCTCCCCCTTACTCTCGCATCACTGCCGAACTCACGGTAAAAGACATTGCCAAGCCTCACCGGATGATCACGACATTCATTTCCCATTCACTGGAATGGCGCAGCACATCACTATCTGGACTCATTCTTCCGTATCGCTCTCACGAGATGCCATCCATTCGGCGATCGCATTCAGCGCATGTTCGGCACTCGCTATTGAAGGAGTCGTGACGGCAACGGAGTCCATAAACAGGATTCGATCTTCACGTGCGGGTTTCAGAAAACGTTCCCACGCAGGTACGAGACGGTCCAGGTCGTTGCGTATGCCTGCCTCGCCTCGCCTCTCTCCTGCGTAACTGTTCATCACGATGAGCAAATCGGGATCAAGCCTTCCTACCAGTTCGGTACTGAGAGGCACCAGCAGCGTCGACCCCAGCCCGACCAGCCCTTGGTTTTTTAACTCCAGACGCGTATAGCCCAGATCCTCGACCGCCTGCACGACTCCGGACATTTCCCCGACGGCGTTAAGCTGATCGGTCAACAGAATCGCCAGGTAAGTCTTGCCTTGCGGGTCCTCGGGCAGGCTGGCACGGACCTGTGCCAGGCGCTGCTGATATTCCGCCTTGCGCTTGTTGAATACCTCTTCACGGTCCAGCAGTCGAGCCAGTGAGGCCTGGGCCTCGAATCCGTGAACCCGGCCTGTACTGCTGTTCTGAACATAGACGGGCGCAATATTGGAGAATCGCTTGGCCTTGTCCAGATCGTATTCGGTGCAGACGATGAGATCGGGGCGCAACGCACGTATCTTCTCGATGTCGATGCCACCGACTGGGCCAATCCCCTTCGGCGATGGTGCCCCCTCACCGAGTACCGTGCGGTAGAAATCGACGGCCATCAGACTGCTGCCGTCATCGGCGCGCCCGTAGCTGCCTACCGGTACGACGCCCAGGTCCGCCATCGGCACGCCCAGCAGCGGCTCGTGCAACACCACGATACGCTCGGGGCTTTCCGGCACAGTCACTTTGCGTTTGGCATCATCAATGACGACGCGCTCATCCGCGAAGGCCACCGGGACGGTAACCGCTGCGGCCAGCACCACGAATTGCAAAGCAAATAGAACTCGCTGTCGCATTGTCAGCCTCTCATTCGGAACGCAGGTTCGCCAGCGCCCGCAGGCGCAGAGTCAGTATGAATAGGGGGACGCCGATCAGCGTTAGACTCAGCCCGAGTGGCAGGGCGAGATCACTCGTGGCGAAACGGACCAGCGTATCGGCAGCCACGACCAGCAGCCCGCCAGTCAGTGCGGAGAGGATCAGCCGCGCCCGTCCCGCTGAGCGCGACAGGAAGCCCGCCAAGTGCGGGGCCATCACCCCTAGAAAGACCAGCGGCCCCACGGCTGCGACTGCCGCTGAGGTCAGCAGCACTGCCACGAAAAGAATCAGTGGCTTGGACCAGTTCACCGGCACGCCCAGCGCCATGGCCGTTTCATCGCCCAGGTCATGGCAGCGCATTGACCGGCCCAGCACGATGATCGCAGGCAGACTCAACGTGAACCACGGCAGCAGTGCGACAATGCTGCCCCAGCTAGCCTGGAACAGTGATCCGGCCAGCCAAGCGGAAACGGCGAATGAAATCTCCGGCGGCGCATAGAGAATCAGAATCGACGAAACCGAAGAAAGCACGGTATCGACGGCAATCCCCATCAGCAGGATTGTCAGTCCGGTGTTGCCACCCGAACTTCCCCTCATCAGCCACATCAGCAATGCCGCCACCGCCAGCCCGCCCAGGACGGCCGCCATCGGTATCAGCCCCAGCGGCGCCGAGGGTATGAACAGCAGCAGCAGCAGGATCGTGACCATCGATCCCTGACTCAGCCCCAAGAGGCCGGGATCGGCCAGTGGATTCCGCGAGAGCGATTGCAACAACGCCCCCGTCAACGCCAGGCACCACCCGGCCATGAACCCCAGCACGATGCGGGGCAGCCGCACGTTCATCAATGCGAAATACAGATCGTCGTTCAGCTCACCGTGCCAGGCGGCAGCCAGATCGGTCACCTGAGTGTCCTCGAAGCCGATACTCAGCGACAGCGTCGTCATCACCACTACGGCCACCGTCAGAACCGCCATGGTGGCAAGGTTGCCCACCCCGATTTCGAGCCCGCCCGTAAAGCGCAGAACGGGACGTCCGTCGATGGCACGTTCGTATTTCATCCCTTGGCCCATCTACCCGCAGTCAAGTAGTAGCGGCGCACGATCAGTACAAAGACCACCCCGCCAACCAGATCCAGCACCAACCCGGTGTGCACGACGGCGGGCAGGAAGGCATGACGAGCAATGAGATCGGCCAGCAGGCAGGCGGTCGCTCCCACCAGCGCTGCGCCGGGCAGGCTGCGAGCGAGATCGGCTCCGGCGCAAGGACGCACGATGTGTGGCACGACCAGCCCCACGAAGCCGAGAGGCCCGCACACTGCTACGGAAGAGCTCGCTGCCAGTACGACCGCCAGCAACGCCAGGGCCCTGACCCAACGCACGTTAACCCCAGCCGAGGCCGCCTTGTCGGTGCCGAGCATGATCAGTGTCAACGGACGAGCCAGAAGATACAGCAGAGCCAGCGCAGCCAGGCCTATCCACCAGAAGCGAAACAGCTGGTCAGCATAGACGTGGTTGATATTGCCCGATACCCAGCCGAGGAAGTCCGTCCTTCGTGTCGGGTCGGTCAGCAGTACGGCATTGGCGATGCCGAAGAGCAGCATGGAGGTCAGCGCCCCCGACAAGATCAATGCCAACCCGCTCTGGTCCTGTACCAGACCCGCGAGCCGTGCCACGGCGAGGCAGGTAGCAAACCCGAACAATCCCCCCAACACTGCGGCAGCGCCACGCCCATCGATGCCGAGATTCAGAAAGTATGCACCGGCTAGAACGAAGAGCATCGCCCCGGCATTGATGCCTAGCGTCGTGGGTGAAGCCAGTGGATTCCGCGTCAGTCCTTGCAGAACCAGCCCACTACACGCCATCAGCGCACCGGCATGCAGCGCGATGAGTACGCGTGGCAGGCGCTGATACAGCACGATGTAATGATCATAGTTCTCCGGGTCGAAGCGCAGAAATGCCTCAGCCACTACCGATACTGGAATCGTGGTTGCACCGAAACAGAGCTCAGCCATCAGCGCGGTACAGAAAACCGTGAGTGCACCGGCAAAGGACCAGGCGTTCCGACGACTCACGCGGGCATTCACTGGGCGGCAACCTGAGGCAAGCAAACCAGTCTTCCATTGCGCCTGAACACCTCCGCCTGAAGGTCGAAGACATGTGCCACCGTCGAGGCAGTGATCGTCTCCGCCACGCTCCCTGCAGCCGCGACCCGTCCGTCACGGAGCATCACCACCTCATCGGCAAAAGCGGCAGCCAGGTTCAGATCGTGCAAGACTGCGATGATGGTCTTGCCGTGCTGCAGGGTCAGAGTACGCACCAGCTCCAGCACGGCATACTGATACTTGATATCCAGATGATTTACCGGCTCATCCATCAGTACGACCTCGGCATCCTGAGCCAATACCATGGCAAGCCAGGCGCGCTGCCGCTGACCTCCTGACAGCGAATTGACCGGGCGGTGTGCCATGTCAACCAGCCCAACCGTCTCCAATGCTGCATGGAACAACTGTCGGTCTTTGTCACTCGGCCCGCCCAGGAGCGGGTAGCGCGCATAACCACCCAGCCGGACCAACTCCCCAAGGGTAAAATAGTCTGGACAGTGGTTTTCCTGGGGCAGATAGGCGATGCGACGGGCTAGTGCCCGCCGACCCAGCGCCGACACTGCATGGTCGCCGATGCGTATGCTGCCACGCGTAACAGGCAGGAAGCCCATGATGGCTTTCAGCAGCGTGGACTTGCCACAGCCGTTCGCTCCAACCAGAGCCGTCAGTCGCCCTTGCCGGAATCGGGCAGAAAACTGCTTTAAAACCATGTCTTTACCATAGGATGCCGCCAAATTCTCAACGACTAGCATGACTCGTTCCTTACAGCCTCGCCTGCGCACTTGATTGCATCCGGTTCCGACTGTAGCATTAGATGCAAATACATATCAATAACGAATGATATATAGTATCACTCCTGCTTGGGAAGAACGTCCGCCTACAGGCTTTCCTGAGCAAGGCAGCACCGGGCATAGGGGGATGAAAACGATGGAACCGCGGGATATGCGAGGCACACGACTTGCCCCATTCGGGCAACGAGGAGAATCGCGACATGGATGACCGACCGCCCCTGAAGCTCATGCAGCAGATATCGGCCTATCGGACCTCACAGTGCATTCACACGGCGGTCGAGCTCGACATACCCGCTCATCTCAGTCAGGGACCGCAGACCGCCAGCGAACTCGCACGTGCCGCCGCCATTGAAGAAGGGTTGCTATCCCGACTTATGGATCACCTGGTCAATGAGGATATTTTCGCACGCGACGAGTCCGGCCGTTACGGACTCACCGAGGCATCCCGGTTTCTCTTGCCTGAGTCCACGAACTCCCTCCACCCTTGGGTGGAGTGTGAGCTTCACCCACTGTACTGGCTAGCGTGGACACACCTGACCGAGCAGCTACGTAGCGGTACTCCTGCCTTTGAGCTGGCCCACGGGCGGACCTTCTTCGACTATCTGAGTCAGGATAAGATGGCTCGCAAGAGGTTTGACGCTGAAATGCGTGCGGCCTCCTTGGGAATGGGGCACTTCGTCGCTCAACAGCTGGACTTCCCTGAAGGCACGACGGTCGTGGACGTAGGAGGAGGAGATGGCTCCTTCCTTGCGCAGGTATTGAAGAGAAACCCTGGCACGAAGGGCATATTGTTCGAACTGCCGCGCACGGATGATGAATTCCACCCCGACATGACCGACATGATTCGAAACCGGCGCGCGATAGTCGAGTACGGTTCTTTCTTCGAATTCCTTCCGCCAGGTGGCGATGCCTATATTTTCAGCAGGGTATTCCATGACTTCGATGATGCAGCAATCAGTCAGGTATTGGAGAAGGCACGCGCCACCATGCGGACACAAGCCCGACTGTTCATTATAGACATGATACTGGAGCAAACCCGGGAGAATCCTGGCAAATCCTCGCAGGACATGGTCATGATGCTGTTGCTTGGAGGGAGAGAACGAACCCAGGAAGAATTCTGTCAGATGCTCGCCAAAGAAGGTTTCGAGTGCATCAGCACCATACCCACCAACACGCCGCTCAGGATTCTCGAGTTTCGCAACGGAGACATCAATGGGGCACCAGCCACCTGAGATTCCTACTTTGTCATCTGATTTAACCGTCGACGACCAGAACTCCTTTCACTCCTCGACGTCTTCCATCGGCTTCTTGTGGCTCTGCCCGCCATCTGAGGCGAGCGGCCCTGGCGTAAGGGTCCGCTCTCGAGAGACGCGCCGGCTTACGCCGGTGGGCACGTCGCCCGAGAGAGCCCCCCTGTCGATCGATACCACTCAGTCCGTCTTGACCGGGCCGGCGAGGTAGACCGAGTCCGGGACGGGCTCCATCCACTCGACCGGCGAGCCGTCCTGCGACTCCTGAATGGCGACGTGCTGCATCGCCGTGGTGTCGGTGGCGCCATGCCAATGGCGACGACCGCAGTGGCACCAGATCAGGTCGCCCGGGCGAATCTCGGTCTTCGGCCCGCCCTCGCACTGGGTCCAGCCCACGCCGTCGGTCACCAGCAGGATCTGCCCGACCGGATGCGTGTGCCAGTTGGTACGCGCACCCGGCTCGAAATTGACCACGGCAACGCCCACCCGCGAAGGCGCCGGCGCACTGAAGACCCGGTCGATGCGGACCTGGCCGGTGAAATACTCACTCGGCCCCTGGATGGCGTCGCTGGAACCGGCGCGCTGCACCAGCATGTCTTCTGACGAGGCGTGGGTCTCATTCATGGCAACCTCCTGCGATTGCTGCGTGTCGTGGTGTCCGTTAAACGGTAGCAGGCCGCGATTGAGCCGAGTATATGTAAAATCCTGAATGCAGCATGAAGGGGAGCTTCATAATGGCGGCGTATCGGCTGGACGATCTGGCCGTCTTCGTGACGGTGGGGCGCGAGGGCAACTTCACCCGCGCGGCGGCGCATCTCGGCGTATCGCCCTCGGCGGTGAGCCAGACGTTGCGGGGGCTGGAAGAGCGCCTCGGGGTGCGCCTGCTGACGCGCACGACGCGTCGCGTCACGCGTACCGAGGCAGGCGAGAAGCTGCTGCGCGAGATCGCCCCGCTGCTGGAGGCGATCGAGGCGCAGGTAACCGCCGTGACCGAACTGCGGGCGCGCCCGGCGGGCACGGTACGCATCACCGCGGACGAATACGCGGCGCGTCACGTCCTGTGGCCGAAGCTGCTCCCCCTGCTGGAAGCCTACCCCGAACTCACCATCGAACTGACCACCGACTACGGGCTGACGGACATCGTCGCCGAACGCTTCGACGCCGGGGTGCGCCTGGGTGGCACCGTCGCCGCCGACATGATCGCCGTGCCGATCGGCCCGCGCATGCGGCTGGTCACCGTGGCCTCACCCGACTATCTGGCGCGGCATGGCATGCCCCGGACGCCGGAAGCGTTGACGAGCCATCGTTGCATCAACCTGCGTCTGCCCACCCACGGCGGGCTCTATGCCTGGGAGTTCGGCAACGGCGGCCGCGAATTTCGGGTCCGCGTCAGCGGTCCGTTGATCATGAACAGCGTGGAACAGATCCTCGATGCCTGTCTTGCCGGGGTGGGCCTGGCGCAACTGCCCGACGGGCTGGTTCAGGCGCACCTGGAGCGCGGCGACCTGCAGGAGGTCCTCGCCGACTGGTCCGAGCCCTTCACGGGCTATCATCTCTACTACCCGAATCGCCGTCAGCAGACCGCGGCCTTTAGGGTCGTGGTGGAGGCGTTGCGGGGGCGTTCTGGGTGACGTGACATTGCAATATTCAGCGTTCATGGCGATATGACCACCGAACCGCGCAATGCCCAGATATGGGGTGCGATGGGCCATTACGCTGCGATACAGTGGCTAATAAAGGGGATTGCGTCAGGCCCAGCGGATCGTGCCAGCGTGTCATGTCGAATCCTCACCGATAGCACGCTGGAGACACGATGCCGACGCCTCACTCGCAATCGCAGAACTTCGGTTTCTTGGCCGAGCACGACCCGCTGTTCGTGCAGCTTGCCGGCGCCGCAGAACAGGCCTTCTCCAGCGATCCGAACACGACCCTGATCAAGCTTCGTCAGTTGGGCGAAGCGATTGCGCAGCATATAGCGGCGCTCTCGGGTATCGAGTTCGATAGCAAAACGCCGCAAAGCGATCTGCTGTATCGCCTGAACCGGGAGTTGCAGTTCGACTCGGTGGTGCGTGAGTTGTTTCATACTCTGCGGATCGAGGGTAACCGGGCCAACCATCAGTTCAGGACGCAGCACCGCGAGGCCATGGAGGGGCTGAAGGTCGCGCGCGAGCTGGCAATCTGGTTTCACCGTGCCTTCGGTCAGCACAGCTCGGCCTTCAAGCCGGGGCCTTTCGTTCCGCCTGCCGATCCGAGCGCGCAGCAGCGCCAGCTCCAAATCGATATCGAAACTCTCAAGCACGAGCTATTGCGTGCCAACGAAGCCCTGGACTCCAGTCAGCAGCTCAACGAGTTGATCGAACAGGAGCGATCGGAGTACGAGGCATTGGCGCTGGCGATGGACGAAGAGTCCCGCGCGAAAGCCCGGGAAGCGGCCTCTCACGAGCAGGCCCTGGTCGATCAGCAGCAGGCCTACGAGCAGAAGGTCGTGGCACTACAGCGCCAGCTCGCCGAGGGCAGCCAGCAGGCGGTGACATCGACGCGCCGGCAGGTCACTCAGCAAATGCAGAATGCCAGCCAGCAGATCGTGCTGGATGAGGCGCTGACGCGAATCTTGATCGATCAGCAACTTATCGAGGCCGGTTGGGAAGCGGACACGCAGGCACTGAGCTTCAAGAACGGCGCGCGGCCCGAGAAAGGCTGCAATCGTGCCATCGCGGAATGGCCGACGGTCGGCCATGAGAAAGCCGACTACGTGCTCTTTCACGGGCTGACACCCCTGGCCGTGGTGGAAGCCAAGAAGGAGAACGTCAATATCGCCGGCAAGATCGGCCAGGCGGAGCGCTACAGTCGCGGCATGAAGATCGAGTCGCCGCTCATTGGCGCCTGGGAGCTGGCCGGACGCACCATCGCCTGGGCGGACGAGCAGGAGGGGCACTACAAGGTGCCGTTCGTCTACTCCTGCAATGGGCGCCCCTATGTGCCGCAACAGCCCGAACTCTCCGGCACCTGGTTCCGCGACGTTCGCGAGCCGAGCAATCTGAAGCGTGCCCTGCAGGCCTTTCACACGCCGGCCGGTCTGCTGGACCAGCTTCGCCGTAGCAAAGAAAACGCCGAAGCCCACTTGGCCAATGAACCCTTCGGCTATCTAGGGCTGCGTGATTATCAGCAGAAGGCCATCATCGCCACGGAGACCGCGCTAGCGCAGGGTACGCGTCGGGCGCTGCTGGCCATGGCGACCGGCACCGGCAAGACGCGCACGATCATCGGTTTGATGTATCGGTTCCTCAAGGCCGAGCGCTTTCATCGCATTCTCTTTCTGGTGGACCGTACCGCGCTCGGTGACCAGGCGCTGGGCGCGTTCGCGGAAGCGCGACTGGAGCAGAACCAGTCGCTATCGACGATCTATAACGTGGCCGAACTCGGCGACATGGCGGCGGAAGCCGAAACGCGGGTCCAGGTCGCGACAGTGCAGGCGATGGTCAAACGGATCTTCGCCAGTGACGCGCCGCCGCCGGTGGATCAGTTCGACTGTGTGATCGTCGATGAAGCCCACCGTGGTTACACGCTGGATCAGGAGATGACCGAAGGGGAGATGGCGACCCGTGATGTGCGCCAGTATCTTTCCAGCTACCGCCGTGTCCTCGATTACTTCGATGCGGTGCAGATCGCCCTGACAGCCACGCCCGCGCGCCATACCAGTGAGATCTTCGGCCGACCGGTCTACACCTACTCCTACCGCGAGGCCGTGGCTGATGACTGGCTGATCGATCACGAGCCCCCGGTGCGCTACGAGACACTGCTGACACAGCAGGGCATCACCTTCGACAAGGGCGAGACCGTTCACGCCATCAATACGCAGACCGGCGACGTGGAAACCGCCGAGCTGGAAGACGAACTCAGCTTCGACGTCGATGCCTTCAACAAGGGCGTGCTCAACCCGAACTTCAATCGCGTCATCTGCGAGGAGCTGGCCAAGGAACTCGACCCCTTCGGCGACGAGAAGACGCTGATCTTCTGCGCCTCCGACCGGCATGCCGATGAGGTCAAGAATAAGCTGGATACCGCCTTCAAGGCGATCTACGGCGAGACCTACCCGCAGGCCGCGGTGGAGAAGATCACTGGCAAGAGCGACCGGGCCAACCAGTTGATCCGCCAGTACAAGAACGAGCGTTACCCCAACATTGCCATCACCGTCGACCTGCTCACCACGGGTATCGACGTCCCGGCGATTTGCCATCTGGTGTTCCTGCGTCGGGTGAAGTCTCGGATTCTCTATGAGCAGATGATCGGGCGGGCCACGCGGCGTTGCGACGAGATCGGCAAGACCGTCTTTCGTATCTACGACCCGGTGGATATCTACGCCGCGCTGGCGGCGGTCAGCACCATGCAGCCGCTGGTGAAGGATCCCAATGTCACGCTCGAACAGTTGACTCGGGAACTCACCGACCCGGAGCAGCGCGAACGCGCGCTGAGCTCGCCGGGCGACCGGCCGGACGAGAGCCAGGCCCATGTGGTGCTGCGCCAACTCAGCCAGAAGTTGATGCGCGTGCTGCGCAAGGCGGAGAAAGCCGCCGAGAAGACGCCAGCGCTACGCCACAAGCTCGATGAGCTGGAAACCCTCTGGGAGGTGCCGCCCAAGTCGCTGCACAAGCAGCTAATCGAACTCGGCCCCGTCAAGGCCGCCGAGTTCATCCAGCAGCACGCGGGTCTGATCCATCAACTCGAGGAAGTGAAGTCGCTGACGGGCAGCGAGCGCATGCCGATTATCTCCGAGCACGAAGACGAGATCCGCGAGCGTACCCAGAGCTACGGCGTACACAAGCGCCCGGAAGATTACCTGGAGAGCTTCGAGGCGTTCATTCGTGACAACCTCAACGAATCGGCGGCACTCGCCACCGTGGTCAATCGTCCGCGCGACCTGACTCGCGACGATCTGCGCCAGATCCGGCTGCTGTTGTCTCAGCACGGCTATTCGGAAGCGAATCTGCAGACGGCGGTGCGCAACCAGACCAACCAGGACATCGCCGCGAGCATCATCGGGCATATCCGGCGCGCCGCCCTGGGCGAGGCGCTGGTACCGTTCGAGCAGCGCGTGCAAAGGGCGCTGGCGGGCATCTACAGCCAGCACGGCTGGACGCCCAGCCAGCGCAAGTGGCTGGAGCGGCTGGCCAGGCAGCTCGAGCACGAAGTCGTGCTCGATCGCGAGGCCATCAATCGCCTCCCAGCGTTTGTCGGCGGCGCCAGGCAACTGGATAAGGTGCTCGACGATCAACTGGATACGGTACTGGAGAGCATGAACGACGCACTCTGGCCGGAGCGGCGAGTATAGAAAAGCGGATTTTCTGTGTGGGTGGTGGTGCTCATGTCGATGCCATCGACATGGCCAGCGGCTCATGCGGTTGCCGGGTCTCCGCGCTACGCGAAGCGTCGGCATGGCAGCGACTGAGCGCACCGATCGCCAGACCTGCTGTCGGCGATGTCCAGGGAGCCACACGAGGTGTATAGCAGGAGCCCGTTTCTTGGCATTAGCGTGACGCTAGTGCCAAGAAATTGCAGTTTTCTTTGCATGTCGTGCAGTTTGTATATAGATTTTCGATTTTTCTATACATGACATGAGGTGTCGTCGTGCTTCCCTCCTTGCCGCTGCCCGAGATTGATCAGTGGGAAACGCGTGCCGTGCTCAAGCAGGCGGCACGGGCGCATCGCTACCTGGCCGAGCTCAAGGGTGTCGCGGCCACCATTCCCAATGAAGAGATCCTGATCAACACGCTGACGCTGCAGGAAGCGCGGCACAGCTCCGAGATCGAGAACATCATCACGACACAGGACGATCTCTACCGCGCCGTGGTGGCGGAGGAAGCCCAGATCGATCCGCAAACCAAGGAAGTGCAGGATTACGCCACGGCACTGCGAGCCGGTTTCCGGAGCGTTCGGCAAAGTCGGCTGCTACGCCTGGATGACATTCTCGTGATTCAGCAAACGCTCGAACGGAACCGGGCGGGGCTGCGCAAGCTACCGGGCACGGCGTTGAAAAACCAAGCAACCGGCGAGGTCGTCTACGAGCCACCTCAGGCTGCGCCGGAGATCGAGCGCTTGATGAGTAACCTGGTGGACTATATCAACGACGATCAGCGCTGCGACGCCGACCCGCTGGTGAAGATGGCGATCATTCATCACCAGTTCGAGAGTATCCACCCGTTCTACGACGGCAACGGGCGGACCGGCCGCATCATCAACATGCTCTACCTCGTTTCCAAAGAGCTACTCGATCTGCCGGTGCTCTATCTCAGCCGCTATCTGATTCACACCAAGGCGCGCTATTACCAGGAGCTCCAGGCGGTTCGTGACAGCGGCGACTGGGAACCCTGGCTGCTCTACATGCTGGAGGGCATCAGCCAGACCGCGCAGCAGACCATCGAGCTGATTGGCCAGATTCGCGATCTGATGCAGCACACCAAACACCGGATGCGTGAAGAGTGCCCCAAGATCTATCGCCAGGAGCTGCTCAACAACCTGTTCAACCACCCCTACACCAAGATCGAGTTCGTCATGGACGACCTGGGCGTGAGCCGCATTACTGCGACCAAGTATCTGGATGAACTGGTCTCCATCGGCTTGCTGGAAAAGATCAAAGTGGGCCGCAGCAACTTTTATATCAATGCCGCGCTCATGGCGCTCTTCCTCGAGCGCGGATAACCCGACGGGAATTCATCGTGTCCAACAACGACATCGTTCAAAAGCTCTGGAATCTCTGCGACGTTCTGCGTGACGACGGCATCAACTACTCGGATTACGTCACCGAGCTGGTGCTGCTGCTGTTCATCAAGATGGTGCATGAGGTTCATGAAAATACCGAAGCCGGCACGCTGGAGCGCCATCCGCTGCCGGTAGGCTGCCGCTGGACGGATCTCAACGGCAAGTCCGGCCTCAATCTGCTGGACGACTACAAGCGCATCCTGCTGAGCCTCTCCACGGGCCGCGACAGTGACGGCCACCTGGTGCATGCGGACCCGCTGATCAGCGCGATCTATACCGACGCCCAGACCCGCCTACGCGAGCCGCGCCATCTGGAGCAGATGATCAAGGCACTGGATCAGATCGACTGGTTCAGCGCTCAGCAGGATGGCTTGGGCGATCTCTACGAGGGCCTGCTGGAAAAGAACGCCAACGAGACCAAGTCCGGTGCCGGGCAGTACTTCACGCCGCGCCGGCTGATCGATTCCATGGTGCGCTGTGTGAAGCCTCAGCCCGGAGAGAGCGTGCAGGACCCGGCCGCCGGTACAGCGGGCTTTCTGATCGCTGCGGACCGCTACATCAAGGATCAGACCGATGAGTTGTTCCTGCTCGATGCCCGCGATCAGGCCTTTCAACGTTACGAGGCCTTCGTCGGTATCGAGCTGGTGCCCGGCACTCGTCGCCTGGCGCTGATGAACTGCCTGCTGCACGGCATGGAAGGCGATAACGAAGGTGTGGTGCATCTGGGTAACGCGCTCGGCGACGCCGGCAAATCCCTGGCCAAGGCGGATGTGATTCTCGCCAACCCGCCGTTCGGCACCGCCAAGGGCGGCGAGGCGAGCATTACCCGCGATGACCTGACCTACAAGACCAGCAACAAGCAGCTCGCCTTTCTCCAGCACATCTACCGCAATCTCAAGCCCGGCGGCCGCGCCGCCGTGGTGCTGCCGGACAACGTGCTGTTCGAGTCCGGCGTCGGCACCGAGGTGCGCCGCGACCTGATGGAAAAGTGCAACCTGCATACCCTCCTGCGCCTGCCCACCGGCATCTTCTACGCTCAGGGCGTGAAGACCAACGTGCTGTTCTTCACCAAAGGCAGTGCAGCGGACAAATATCAGTACACCGGCTGTACCGACGACGTCTGGGTCTATGACCTGCGCACCAATATGCCGAGCTTCGGCAAGCGCACGCCCTTCGGTGAGCAGCACCTCAAACCCTTCGAAGCTGTCTACGGCGATGACCCCAACGGCCAGAGCCCACGCCAGGAAGGGGAGTGGTCGTTCAATGCCGAAGAGATCGCCGTCGATGCCGAGGCCACCGAAGAGAACCAGGGCGTGAGTAACGACCGCCTCGCCAAATCCCGCTGGCGCTGTTTCTCCCGCGAGTGGATTCGCGACATCAAGGGGGACTCGCTGGATATCAGCTGGCTCAAGGACAAGGACAGCGTCGACGCCGCCGACCTCCCCGCCCCCGAAGTGCTGGCCGGCGAGGCGATGAGCGAACTGGTGCAGGCGCTGGGCGAACTGGATGGGCTGATGCGTGCGCTGGGCGCCGAGGACGAGGCTGATGGGCAGCGGGTGTTGGTGCAGGAAATGATGGGTGGGGAAGCAACCCAATGACAGACCAAACGCTTCCTCAGCAATGGCTTAGCACGCCGCTAGAAAATGTTATTTTGCAGATCACTGGCGGCGGGACGCCGAGTAAATCCAAGCCTGAATATTACCGTGGTGATATTCCGTGGATGAGTGTCAAGGACATGAACAAGCATGTCCTTGACGATACTATCGACCACATCTCGTCTGAAGCGGTTAAAAATAGCAGTACTAACATTATTCCCGCGGGGACTCCCATCATCGCGACAAGGATGAGTCTGGGAAAAATTGTTGTGGCGCACTTCGATTCGGCAATTAATCAAGACCTTAAAGCCCTCTTTCTATCATCCGGTATGCACCGCGATTATTTAGTTTATTGGTATCGCTCTATTGCTCATAAAATAGAGCAGCTTGGGACGGGAACGACCGTCAAAGGAATAAGGCTTGAAGTCTTGAAGGCACTTGAGTTTGCACTTCCCCCTCTCGCCGAACAAAAGGTTATCGCCGATAAGCTTGACACCTTGCTGGCGCAGGTGGACAGCACCAAAGCCCGCCTCGAACGGATTCCCGAGATTCTCAAGCGTTTTCGGCAATCCGTGCTCGCGGCAGCGGTGAGTGGGCGTTTGACGGAGGATTGGCGAATTTCCAATCAAGTCCATGATTCATGGCAAAAAATAGACTTTTCAGCACTAACTTGTCAGTTGCGAAGTGGTTCAGCAGAAAAGCCCAATGATGATATTGAAGGGGTTCCTATACTCCGGTCAAGCGCTGTTCGACCTAGGGAAATCGATTTCTCAGACATTAAGTACTTGTCTGATCCGAAATCTCTAAAAGATAATAATTATCTGAAAGAAAAAGATCTCTTGTTTACACGGTTGAGTGGTTCCGCTGAGTACGTGGGAAACTGTGCAATGGTTAGAGATATCGAACGAGAGTGTCAATATCCCGACCGTTTATTCTGTGCTCGATTGAAAGACCCTCAGCAAGGACCTTTCTTAGAATATTTTTTTGCGTCGCAGGATTTTAGAGAGCATATCGCTAGATCGTTGAAATCCTCAGCTGGGCATCAGCGCATAACTTTAGATGTGATAAAAAGAGCTGTCGTACCACTTCCATCAGTAGCTGAACAAACCGAGATCGTCCGTCGGGTCGACCAGCTCTTCGCCTACGCCGACACCGTCGAGCGCCAGGTCAATAGCGCCCTGGAGCGGGTCAACCAGCTCACCCAATCCATCCTGGCCAAGGCGTTTCGCGGCGAGCTGACCGCCCAGTGGCGGGCGGACAACCCCGAGCTGATCAGTGGCGAAAACAGCGCCGAGGCGCTGCTTGAGCGCATCAAAGAGGAGCGCGCCGCGCAGGCGCCGAAGAAACGCACAAGGAAAAAGGCCAAGGCATGACCCAAGCAGACGCGACCCGGCCCACGTCCCGGCAGTGGCTCCGCTACTGGCGCAACTCACTGGCGGATGCCGAGAGCGGCCGCGGAGCCTTGACCAAAAAGGCGTTGGGGCAGACCGACTACCTCAAAAGAACGGTCTACCGCGATGGCCGCCTGCCGTCGGATCACCCGTTGCTCCAGCAGCTTTTCGCCGAAGAAGGCGCCTCGACTCAAATAGTGCGAGTCGCGCTGCGCCCGGCGGTGTACAAGGTCTTGCAGGAGCATGGCGCGGAAAAACGCGCGCTCTACCCGGATGTCATCACCCCGCTGATCTGCGGTTTGTGGGTCGCGCGCGATGGCCGCTTGATTCCCGCCGAGCCGCCGGTGATTCCGCGTGACTTGCTGGCGCCGCAGGCCGATGACCGCTTCACGCTGAATGATGTCGCCGAGCAGGATCGTTTTTTGAGCAAAAGCGAGCCACGCGTCTGGTCGGAAAGCGAGGCTCTGGCACTGCTCGAGGATTCGGCACTCGAGGCGCACGGCGAATGCTGGCAGCCGTACTACGAGCTGTCGCAAAAGCTGTTCGACACCCTGTGCCCCAAAGATCTGTTGAAAGAGGTATTCGTGAGCGCCAACGAGGCGCGCATCAGTAAGGTCGACGATCAATTGGGCGCGGCGACTCACATCATCAAGCTCTACGACTGGCTTTCCACCACCGAGCAAACGTTGCCACTGCTGGAAAATTACGCCCTGTCGACCATGGAGTCGTACCAGCCCTGCATCGAGCCACTATCCGGCATGATGCATCGATTGGGCCATGCCAATACCCAGTACCCGCTGGCCATTGCCCAGCGTGACGCGCTGGCGCAGGTCATGGCGATGGAGGACGGCGAGGTGCTGGCGGTCAACGGCCCGCCGGGTACGGGCAAGACCACCTTCGTGCTCTCGGCGGTCGCGTCGCTTTGGGTGAAGGCCGCGCTCGATGACGCTGAACCGCCGCTGGTCGTCGCGGCCTCCACCAACAACCAGGCCGTAACCAACGTGCTCGAAGCCTTCGCCAAGGAGTTTGAAGAGACGTCGGACGCCTTCGGCGGGCGCTGGCTGCCCGACATCACCAGCTACGGCGGTTATTACTGCGCACGTAGTCGGGAAGGCGAGGCGTCGAAGCACTACCAGACGCCGTCGTTCTATCGCGAGGTCGAATCGCCGGAATACCACGAGCGCGCCGAGATGGCCTTTCTCCAGCGTGCCAGGCAGGCGTTAGACGATGACACGCTCACCCGTGTGGATACCGTTCGCGAGCGGCTTCGTCAGCGGCTGATCGCGCGGCAGTCGCAGCTTCGAGACCTGCACCAGCACTGGACGAAACGGGCAACGCTTAAGGCCCGACTCGCGGAGAAACTGGGTGACGCCCCTGAGGAAACATTGGCGAGCGAGCAGGCGACGGCAGCCGCGCTGCAGGCCGCGCACGATGCGATGGATGCCGATCTCAAACAGTGGCAGCGCTTTTGCGCCGATGAGCCGATGTGGCTTTCATTGCTTGCCGTACTGCCACCGGTGGCCAAAAAGCGCCGCATACGGCGTGAACTGTTCATCAGCGAGCACCTGAGCGCCGAGGGGCGCCGACTGATCGAGGAATCGCCATCGGCAGATGCCCCCGAGGTCGCGTTGAAGACCTGGTTGGGTCAGCAGCGTGAGGTGCTGGACAAGAAACAGGCCTTTATTGCCGAGTGCCAGCAGAGCGTGCACGAGATCGAGCAGCTCACCTCGAGACTCGATGCTACGTACCGGGCTTTGGGCTTCGAGACGCTGCCAGAAACATTCGACGCCTTCGACCAGGCACTGGATACCACGCTTCGCTTCCAGCTCTTTCAACTGGCGGTGCATTACTGGGAGGCGCGCTGGCTGGAGGCGTGCGCCGAACGTGTCGACGAGTTGGCCGAGCAGACGGCCAAGGGCAGGGAGAAGCCGGGGCTTTCCAAGGTGCGCCCGCGCTGGCGCCGGCGCATGATGCTGACGCCCTGCATTGTCTCGACATTGCACTCGCTGCCGTCTCACATGACGCACAGCGTTTTCGAAGGCGAAGGGCAGTTTCGTGACGAGTACCTGATCAACGAGATCGATCTATTGATCATCGACGAAGCCGGTCAGGTTGCACCGGACGTTGCCGGCGCCTCCATGGCGCTGACAAAGCGGGTGCTGGCGATCGGTGATGTGCATCAGATCAAACCGGTCGCGACGCAGTCGCAGACGGTCGATGTGGGTAATCTGGCGCATCAGGGCCTGCTCACCACCGTCGAGAAGTACGAGTCGCTGCGTGAAAGTGGACGCTCTGTGGTGGATGGCAGCGTGATGCGCATCGCCCAAGCGGCCAGCCGTTACCACTATCTCGAACAGGCCGAGCCGGGCATGTTCCTGCGCGAGCATCGGCGCTGCTTGAACGAGATTATCGCTTACTGCAACGACCTCTGTTATCGCGGGCTGTTGCAGCCGCTGCGTGACAGACCTGCCATCGATGCCGAACTGCCGCCCTTTGGCTATGTCCACGTCGATGGCCGGGCCGAGACCCCGCCGTCGGGAAGTCGCATCAACCGGCTGGAAGCTATCACGATAGCCGAATGGCTGGTCGATCAGCGCGAGCGCCTTGAGGCCGTGCACGGCAAGCCGCTGGAGCAGATCGTCGGCGTCGTCACGCCTTTCAAGGCCCAGGCCAACCTGATCGAGCGGGAGTGCCTGGCGCGGGATATCAAGGTCGGCGGAGGCAATGCGGAGATGACAGTGGGCACGGTGCACGCCCTTCAGGGGGCGGAGCGCCCGATCGTGCTGTTTTCCGCGGTCTATTCGCGCCATGACGATGGCAGCTTCATCGACAAGGATCCCTCGCTTCTGAACGTGGCGGTCTCACGGGCGAAGGACAGCTTTCTCGTCTTTGGCGATATGGATGTGATCGGCACGGCGGCTCGCGGTACGCCGCGGCACCTGCTGGGACGTTATCTCTTCAGCCATGAAAACAATGAGCTTGCGTTCACGGCAAGCGTTGCGCGTCCCGATCTGTTGGCGCTGTGTCAGACGCCGCGGCTGATCAACGATGCCGAAGCGCATGATCAATGCATCCAAGACGTGCTCGAGCGTGTGCGTGCCGAGATGGCGATGGTGTCCCCCTGGATTTCGCTGAGTCGCCTGGAAGAGGCCGGGTTACTGGCAGCACTAGAGAAAACGGCTGCGCGAGGTGTCGATATCACGATCTACACCGATCATCACTTCAACACTACCAGCGCCAATCAGCCGGATGCCCATAAAGCGTCGCTTTTCGAACGATGCTGTGAAGCGCTCGCCGAGCGCGGCATGACCGTGAAGGTCGTCAATCAGGTTCATAGCAAACTGATCATGGCCGACAGTGACTTTCTGTGTGTCGGCTCCTACAACTGGGCAAGCGCCGCGCGAGAGGGCAAGTACAAGAACATGGAGACGTCCATGCTGTATAGCGGTGATTTGAAAGCGGAAATCACCCTTCAACGTGACGCGCTCAATGCGCGTGTGCGGAAGCGATATCCCGAGTAGGCCGGATTGCGCCTAGGTTTCAGAACATGGTCGAACCCGTCGATCCTTTGGGTTCGTTGCTTTCGTCGTCATGGATCAGAAACGGCTGGGCTGGCCGATCGAATCAGCTCTGCACTCGCTTTATAGCTGGATAAATCCACTAGATTGTTCACGGAAAGCCACTGCCGGTGGACTGGAGGCCTCTTGAACAAGGCCAGGCAGGCGCTGCTGCGCTTTCCATGCTGGATAGGCCTGCCAAGGATCACCCGTAGGCGGGATGTGGGCACCCTCCCGGCCCCATGTTTATTCTGATGAAACGTGTCGGCCAAGTGATGTTCCGGTCGCTCGCAGCGACCCAACGTCTTGATTCGCCGATCAGCATCGACGTTGACGACGGTTTTCTCCGGTCGCGGCGAGGGTCGAGCGCCGTGATCGACGTCAGGGCGCGCCGCCTGGGTGCCGCCGGGTATTAACCGGCCGCCCAAAGACGCCCGCTCATAGCCCCAGTATCCGCCGGTAGCGCTCGGCATAGCGGGGCCAGGCTTCGGGGTTGAGCAGGCGTGGCGGCACCTGGCCATCAAGGGTCGCGATCAACTGCTCCGCCGCCCAGGTGGCGATGTTGCGCCGCGCTTCGTGCGTCACGCCGGCGGTGTGGTAGGTCGCCATGACGTTGGGCATTCGTAGCAGCGGATGATCCCGCGGCGGTGGCTCGACGTCCCAGACGTCGATGCCGGCGCCGGCCAGATGCCCGCTCTCGAGGGCTGCCGTCAGCGCCGCTTCCGAGTGGATGCCGCCGCGTGCCGTGGTGATGAACAGCGCGCCCGGCTTCATGGCCGCGAAGGCGTGCGCGTCGAAGAGATCGAGGGTGTCGGCCTGGCGCGGGCAGTGCAGCGAGACGATGTCCGATTCGGCCAGCAGTACCGGCAGCGTCACCGGCAGGGCGCCGCGCTGGTGAATCGTCTCGTCGTCGAGCAGTGGGTCGTGGGCGATGACGTGCAGGCCGAAGGCGCGCGCCAGCTCGGCGACGCGACGTCCGATATGGCCGATCCCCACCAGCCCCAGGGTCTTGCCGTGGAGTTCGCGGCCCATCAGGTCCTCGCGCGAGAACACGCCGCCGCGCCGCAGGCGATGGTCGCTCTCGGCGAGGCGTTTGTTAATGCCGAGCATCAACCCGAGGGTGTGTTCGGCGACCGATCGGGCGTTGGCGCCCGCCTGGTTCATGACCAGCACGCCGGCCCGGGTGCAGGCCTCGACGTCCACGGTGTCGTAACCGGAGCCGGAGGTCGAGACGCACAGCAGGTTGGGCGTGTGGGCCAGGAGCGTCGCGTCGGCGAACCAGCGGGCGGGAGTTTCATCCTTGGCCGAGGAGACCTGATAGGCATGGGCCTGGCGCAGGGTGTCGGCGTGATCCTCGGGGGCGCTGGCCACGGGCAGCGTGGTCAGGGCGATGTCCGGGCGGTCGGCATAGCGCTGCTGCATCGAGACGTCGTACCACACGTCGAGTCGGAACACCGACCGGTGGCCAGAGCGTTGCCCAGCCGATGACGAGAGTGGGGTGAGTTCGGGGTGCTGGGTCAAGGCTGGGTCCTCTGTGGTTGATCATGAAGTGGGTGATCGGTGTGGGGCTCGCGGGCGGACGTTGCGGCGGGCTGGGCCAGGCCGCGCTCGCCCAGCGCGGTCAGCGCGACCAGATGGTCCCGGCCTAGCTGATCCAGCCGGGTGATGCCCAGCAGCGCCATGTCGCGGCGGATTTCGGCCGTCAGGAGGTCGATGGCGTGGGCCACGCCCGCCTCGCCCCCCACGGCGGCGGCGTAGGCGAAGGGGCGGCCGATGAACACGAAGGCGGCGCCCAGCGCCAGGGCCTTGAGTACGTCGGTGCCGCGCCGAAAGCCGCTGTCGATCATGACCGGCAGGTCACCGGCGGCGGCGAGGATGTCCGGCAGCGCGCGCAGCGGCGAGAGGGCGCCGTCCAGTTGGCGGCCGCCGTGGTTGGAGACGATCAGCGCATCCACGCCGAGCGCCCTGGCGCGGGCGGCGTCCGCCGGATGCAGCACGCTCTTGAGCACCAGGCGACCCGGCCAGCGTTCGCGAATGAACGCCAGGTCGTCCCAGTTCAGGTGGCCGCGGTCGGAGATGTCGCGATTGACATGGGGCGAGAAGATCGGCGCGCCGCGCGAGGCGTAGTTGTTCTCGAAGTGGGGCATGCCGTGTCGCGTCAGCGTGCGCAGGAAGGTGCCGAACAGCCAGCCGGGATGCGAGAGGCCGTCCCAGGCGAGCCTGGGCGAGGGCTTCAGGGGCGAGGAGAAGCCTGCCCGGCGGTTGTTGTCGGGGTTGGTGGCGACCGGCGTATCCAGGGTGATCACCAAGGTGGTGAAGCCCGCGGCCTGGACACGTGCTATCAGCGCCTCGATGGCCTCCCGGCCGGCGGGGAGATAGGCCTGGAACCAGGTCGACTCGCCCTGGCCGCCGAGGGTTTCCATGCGGATCAGCGACGAGCCGCTCATGATCATGGGAATGCCCGCGGCGCGTGCCGCGTCGGCCAGCACCACATCGGCCCGATAGGCCCACAAGGCGCCGAGTCCCATTGGCGCGATACCGAAGGGTGAGGCCATCGGCAGGCCCAGTAGCGTTGTCTGCTGGGTAACCCGGGAGACGTCCACCAGGACACGTGGCACGAAGGCGTAGTCGTCGAAGGCGTCACGGTTGGCCTCGAGCGAATGCCCGTCTTCGGCGGCGTTGGCGATATAGGCGAAGATCGCGCGCGGCAGGTGGCGACGCGCGGCCGCCTCGAAGTCATGCAGGTTGTTTAGCCGCGCCAGCCGCCTCTTTACCCAAGCGTGACGGGCACGCGCTGGGATCGACATCGGCATCGCGTGCTCCTTCGATCCGCCCATCGCGGCCGGTCTCACCGCAAACCCAGGCGGTCGAGCGTGTCGCGCAGGTTGAGCAGATCGAGGGTGCTGGCGCCCTGCTCCAGCTCGCGACGGAACGCTTCCTCCTTCTCTTCCCGAGTCTGGGCGGCGATGATGACCTCATCGAGCTCCTCGGCCGCGACCACCACCACGCCGTCACGATCACCGACCACGAAGTCGCCGGGGTGAATCGAGACGCCACCGCAGACGATGGTGTCGTTGACCTTGCCCGACTGGTGCTTGTGGGTGCCCTTGATCGACAGACCGCGACAGAACACCGGAAACCGGGATTCGATGATGGTATCGGCGTCACGCACCATGCCGTCGATGATCAGGCCGCGGATGCCCGCCAGGCTGGCGGCAAGCGTCAGGATGTCGCCCCAGGGGCCGCCCTCGGTGAAGCCCTTGGCATCGACCACCAGCACGTCGCCCGGTCGCGCCTTGGAGATGGCGTAGTGGATCAGCAGGTTGTCGCCGGGTGAGCAGTCCACGGTCAGTGCCCTGCCGGCCAGTCTCAAGGTGGGGTCGAGCGGCTTGATGCCGCAATCCATGGCACCGCGTTGACCCTGGGCTTCATGAAGCGTCGCGCTGCCCAGGGTTTTCAGCGTCTCCAGCGTGGCTTGCGAGGTCATATCGTCTTCCCGTTGTCCTGATGAAAAGCGACTGGCGCGCCAGTCGTCGCGGCTCGATTGCCGATGGGGTGTGCTCATTCGGTTTAGAACAATAAAAAAACAATATTTCCTGTCTGTCTATCGAGAATCGCTTTTCTGAACACGAGACAAAAGTCTAATTTCAGTAATTATTCAATTAAAACAAAAATTTACTTTAGATTTTGAGGGGCGGTGGCGAATCGAAGAAATCGGCGCTTGAGCCGCGGTGATAGCTATGGTTCGATGATTTTGTATCTATGAAAGAACAATAACCCGGGTGCGAATGTTGAGTCCCTCGCGTTCATACCCACGGAGCCCGGTCGCCAAGCCATGCCGACTTCGTCGGTGATGGCGGTCAAACAGGAGAAGCCAATGAAGCCCGGCACGAAGACAAGAACACTCGCCATCGCCGCCCTCATGCTGACACCGCTGTCGGCCATGGCGGACTATCCCGAGCGTGCGGTACAGATGATCGTCGCCTATTCCGCGGGGGGCGGTACCGATATCGCCGCCCGCACTCTGGTGCCCTATGTCGAGAAAGCCCTGGGCGCCGACATCACCGTGATCAACCGACCCGGGGCCGGTGGCGAGGTCGGTTTCACGGCACTGGCCAACGCCAAGCCCGACGGTTACACCATCGGCTTCATCAACACGCCCAACGTGCTGACCATCCCGATCGAGCGCGAAACGCGCTATACGCTGGCCGACTTCCAGCCGGTGGCGAGCGTCGTCGACGATCCCGACGGCTTCAATGTGGCGCCGGACAGCCAGTTCGGCTCGCTCGAGGACCTGGTCGACTACGCCAAGCAGCATCCCGGTGATATCACCTACGGCACCACCGGGGTCGGTTCGGACGATCATCTGGCGGCGCTGGCGCTGGAACGTCAGGCGGGCATCGAGATGACCCACGTACCCTTCCCCGGCGCGGCCGATGTGCGTCAGGCGCTGATGGGCGGGCATATCGACCTGGGCATCTTCAACATCGGAGAGGCGGCGTCCGACGTGAAGGCCGGACGGGTCAGGATGCTCGCCCAGGCCGCCGCGCAACGCTCGAAGGAGCTGCCCGACGTGCCGACGACCGCCGAGGCGGGTTACCCGCTGACCATCGGTTCCAATCGCGGTATCGCCGTGCCCGCCGGCGTGCCAGAGCCGATCGTCGAGAAACTCTCCAGTGCCATCGCGACGGCCATGCAGGACGAGGACTTCCGCAAGGCGGCCATTCAGCAGTCGCTGCCGCTCGACTATCAGGATCCGGCCACCTATCAGCAGACGCTCGAGGATCTGCAGGTGCGCTTCCAGACATTGTGGAATGAGTCGCCCTGGAGTGATTGACGCCACCGGCGGGGGTAGTCGCCCCGCCCCCTGCCTCCCGGCCCGGGCTCGGCCCTGGGTCGGGAGTCGCCATCTTCGAAAGGAGTACCCACCATGCGTCAAGCCACGCTGGAGACGAGTGTCGCCCTGGTCGGGGTGGTGCTCAGCGGCTTCGGGCTCTGGCACGCGCTGAGTTTCACCCGGGACTCGGCCTATCTGCCCACGGCGGTCATGAGCCTGCTGACCTTGCTGCTGCTGGTGTGGGGGATTCGCTCGGCGTGGTCGCTGCGCCAGGCAGGCAGCGACACGCTGCGCTTTGCACCGGGTCATGTCCGGCGGTTTCTCACCCTGCTGGCGACCTCCGTCGCCATGATCGCCATCGCCCCCCGGTTGGGGTTCGCCACGACTTTCTTGTTGTTCGTGCCGTTGAGCGGGTGGCTGCTCGGCTATCGCCAGGGCAAGTGGCTGGTGACGACCGCGATCCTCTTTGCACTGCTCATCTACTTGATCTTTCAGATCGTGCTCGACAGACCGCTGCCGCCGGAGATGGCGCTGCGTCTGGTGACCGGGAGCTAAGCCATGTGGGACTCGATTCTTGCCGCCTTGCCACTGCTGTTCTCGCCGGCCGTACTGCTGGCGATGGCCGGCGGTACCACCATCGGCGTGCTGATCGGTGCGCTACCCGGGCTTTCCGCCACCATGGGGATCGCCGTGCTGATTCCACTGACCTTCACCATGGAACCGCTGGTGGCGTTGGGAATGATGGCCGGGATCTACAACGGGGCGATGTACGGCGGGGCGATCCCCGCCATTCTGCTGCGCATTCCCGGCACGCCCGCGGGTATCGCCACGGTGTTCGATGGCCATCCCATGGCGCAGAAGGGGCAGGGACTCGAGGCGATGAAGGTCGCCCTGGCGTCGTCGGCGATCGGCGGTTCGGTCAGCGCGCTGGCCCTGCTCTTTCTCAGCCCGCCGCTGGCGGCCATGGCGCTCAAGTTCGGGCCCGTCGAAATCTTCTGGCTGGCGATCTTCGGGCTGGCGGCGATCGCCGTGCTGCTGAGCGACGCTCCCATCAAGGGGCTGATCAGTGCCTGTGTCGGCCTGGTGATCGGCATGGTGGGTATCGATTCGATGACCGGCAACGAGCGCTTCACCTTCGATGTCATGGAACTGATGGGCGGCATCGACATCCTGGTACTGCTGACCGGGCTCTATGCCATTCCCCCGGCGCTGACCCTGGCGCAGGAGGCGCTGCTGCTGAGCCGCAGCGGCCTCGGCCGTGCCGGCAGAGCGCACAGCGGCATCGGTTGGCGACGCCTGCTGCCGACCTGGGGCCGTGCCTCGATCATCGGCGTGATCGTCGGGATCATTCCCGGTACCGGCGGCAATATCGCCGCCATGCTGTCGTGGAACGAGACCCGGCGCGTGGCCAAGGACAAGTCGCGTTTCGGCAAGGGGGCGCCGGAAGGCGTGGCGGCGGCGGAGTGTGCCAACAACGCCGACAACGCCGCGTCGCTGATTCCCGCCCTGACCCTGGGGATTCCCGGCAGCAGCGTGTCGGCGATCATCCTGGGTGGGCTGCTGGTGCATGGCATGTTGCCGGGGCCGGAGCTGTTCACCCGCTCGGCGCCGGTGACCTACGGTTTCATCCTGGCCATGCTGGTGACGTCGATCATGCTGTTCGTGATCGGCCGACTCGGCGCGCGGCTGTTCATCAACGTGATGTACATGCCGCCGCTGCTGCTGGCGCCGATCATCATCGCCCTGACCACCATCGGCGTCTATGCCATCAACAACAGCCTGTTCGACGTCTGGCTGATGCTGGCGTTCGGCGTCATGGGGTGGGGCATGGAGCGTCTCGGGATTCCGCTGGCGCCGGCGGTGCTGGCGGTCATTCTCGGGCCGGTGGCGGAATCCAGCCTGCGCCGGGCGATGCTGATCGGGCATCATCAGGTGGGGTATCTGTTCTCCAGCACCATCGCCATCGTCATGGTCGCGATCATCGTGCTGACGATACTCGTGCCGCTGGTTCGGCGCGTTCTGACCCACTACCGCGGGCGGCCGTCGAAGCTGGCCCTGGCGGCCGACCCGGAGCGGGCGCGTCGCCACATGGAGCCCTGAGTGCGGCCGGTCCAAGACACGGCCAGGGGCGCGCCGTCGGGTAGCCGGCGGCGCGTTACGCCTCCTCCGCGGCGTTCCAGGGCTCCCCTTTCTCCCGCGCCGACTGCCGGGCCATGAAGGCGCAGTAGGCCATGCGCAGGTGCACGCGCATCAGGTCCTCGGCGTAGCGTGCCTCGCGACGCTCGATCGCATCGATGATGTCGCGGTGCTGCTGCATCGAGCGCTGCATCTCGGTCTCGGAGTAGAGATAGTAGGAGCCCACCGTAATCGGCGAATCGACCAGCATCCTGACCATCCGGCTGAGCTGAACCGAGCCCGCCGCGGTCAGGATGACCTGGTGGAACAGTTGGTTCTCCGCCTGAATGCTGAACAGGTACTTGTCCGGCTGTTCCCGGTATAGCCCTTCGATGACGCTGGCGTGATGGCGCAACTGAGCGATCTGCTCCGGCGTCGCGCGGGTGGCGGCCAGCTTGGCGGCGCGTGACTCCAGCAGGATGCGCAGCTCGTAGATGTCGACGATGTCATCCTGCTGCCAGGGCGAGACGAACGAGCCGCGGCCCTTCTCGTGATAGATCAGACCGTCGTCGGCGAGCCGCTGGATGGCCGCCCGCACCGGCGTGCGGCTCACCGAGAGCATGTCGGCGAGGTGGGCTTCCTTGATCTGCATGTCCGAAGACAGCTCTCCGGACATGATTTGTCGTCTGAGGGTCGTGTAGACCCGGTCTGTGAGCTTGGTCATGGTGAGTGCGATCGCGCAAGACCGTCATGACGGTCGTCCGTAACCTCCGAGCTGATGTCGATCATCGTATCAGCATCGCACCGGGGGCCGGCGGTGTCATGCCGCAGAAACCGCCGGCCGGCGCGGGATCGAGGGCGCCTTCACGCCAGACCCCGAGTCTTGAAAGAGATGCGGTGGATTTTTACATTATAAAACAGTGGCATAATGTTTCCATGGCGAGCCTTTTCCGGGATTCCTACCCAATTTGCTAACCAGTTGGCCGAGGCGGCTTCGCGGTTGAGCGTCATCCAGAACGTTCAGTACGCGTTATCGGCTCCTGGGCCCATCCGAGGCGCGGTCCGACGACCAGCATGCTGCGGCCCTGTCAGGACATGACATTGGCGCTTCGACCCGCCGTCGTGCCGGAAACGGTGTTTCAAGGCATCAAGACACCGTTGTCGGATCGACTGATAAATCGGCGAGTCTGTAGCGCGGGCTGGCGCTCGTCTGACCAGGTTCCAGCTACTGTTAGCTTCGGATAAAACAATCTCCGCTTGTCTATAAAAAGCAAATCTTTGTTGTGAGATCGTCCCGGCGATGCGAATCATGGGAGCTGACTGCCTGACCTCATAAATACAACAGGTCCTGGAGCGACAGTAATGAGGCTATCCTCACGGTTCAGCGCTCGACATGAAGCGGGTGCCACTCTGCCAAGCCCTGAGACGCCCATCGAATGGTCGTCTGGTGAGCATCCCTGCGCTCGTCTTGCTGCCACCGGCGCCCGGACAAACAGAGGTTGCCGGATGAGGATCTGTCGTGCCCCAGCCCCCGACACTCCAAGGAGTTAACAATGTCTCTCCTCCGCAAGACGCTGCTCGGCCTCTCGACCGGCATGCTGGCCATGTCTGCCACGGTGCAGGCCTCGACGCACTGGATCATGGCGACCGGTTACCCCGACGACAGTTTCTTCACCCAGAACATCCAGCAGTTCGTCGACGAGATCGAACAGAAAAGCCAGGGTGAGCTGACCATCGACCTGCGTACCAATGGCACGCTGATCAAGCACGACAACATCAAGCGTGCCGTGCAGGCTGGCCAGGTGCAGGCTGGCGAGGTGCGTATCAGCGTTTACGGCAACGAGGACCCGATGTATATCCTCGACAATACGCCGGGCGTGGCGGGGACCTACGAGCAGGCCCGTCAATTGATGGAAGTCCAGGCACCTTACTTGAAGAAGCTGTTCGAACGTCAGAACATCGAGCCGCTCGCCTATGTCGCTTGGCCGGGCCAGGGGTTTTTCACCCAGACGCCGCTGAACTCCGTTGATGACATGCAGGGAAGGAAGATTCGCGTCTACTCCCAGCCGACGCAGGAACTGGCGGAGAAGCTGGGCTTCAAGGCGACCATTCTGCCGTTCTCGGAAATCGCCCAGGCCTACTCCACGGGGATGATCGATTCGCTGTTCACCAGTCTGCAGACCGGTATCGATGTCCAGATATGGGACTATGCAAGGTATTACACCTATACCGGGACCACCCACACCAAGAACGCGATCATCGTCAACCGTCGGGCCTTGAAGTCGCTGGACGATGACCTCCGGAAGATCGTCATCGAGGCGGGAAAGCACGCGACGACGCGTGGCTGGGAGATGAGCAAGGAAGCCTCCCGGAACAATGAGGAGATCGTCTCTTCGCATGGTGTCGAGGTCAGCCAAGCCAGCGATGATATCCAGGCAGCGATCGCCAAGATCGGCGACGAGATGATCGCGGAATGGCGTCGATCCGCCTCGCCGGAAGAGAACGCCGTGCTCGATGAATACCTGAAAGTGCGGGATGCCGGGGACGCGCACGGTAAGGCGGATTGAGCGCACTACCATGAGCGCTGGCACTCCTCACGGGAGCGTGCGATGCGTGCACTATTGAATGGCCTCTACCTGGCGAGCGGGGTGTTCGCCGCCCTCTTTCTGGCGCTGATCGGCGTGTCGATTCTGGTTCAGATAGGGGGGCGTGCCCTGGGCTTCGTTGTCGATGCCACCGAGTTCTCGGGCTTCTGTCTGGCGGCCTCTACCTTCCTGGGACTCGCCAACGCACTGCGTCATGGCACCCACGTTCGCGTCGGGCTTCTCGTTCAGGCGTTGGGTGAGCGAGCTCGCCGGATCGTCGAACTCGTGGTCTGTCTGATCGCCGCTGGCGTGGTCGGTTGGCTGTGCTGGTGCGCCGCACTATACACGCGCCAGACCTACGATTTCTGTGACATCAGCCCGGGGCTCATTGCCGCGCCGCTGTGGATCCCCCAAACCGGGATGACGCTGGGATTGGCGATCATGGCGGTTGCCCTGCTCGACGATGCCTGGCAGCACCTTCGCGGCGCCACGGCCAGCTATATCGCCAATGATCAGGGCGCGCTCGAGTAAGTCTCGTCTCGCTCCTCCAGTCGCTACCCCGTCGCTACCGAGTCACTACGTGGAAGAGCAGTATGGATCAGACACTCATCGCCTTGCTTGCCATTGTCGGCGGACTCCTGGCCCTGCTCGGGGCCGGCGTCTGGGTCGCCATCGCGCTGGCGGCGGTCGCCGGCGGTGCCATGGCACTGTTCACTCAGGTGCCGGTGGCCAACCTCGCCGCCTCTGCCTTGTGGGAGGCAAGCTGGCAGTGGCCGCTGACGGCACTGCCGCTGTTCATCTGGATGGGAGAGATCCTGTTCCGGACTCGCCTGTCCCAGGATATGTTCAACGGGCTCGGCCCCTGGGTGGAGTGGCTCCCCGGGCGCCTGCTGCACGTCAACGTGCTGGGCTGCGGGATCATGGCGGCGGTGGCTGGTTCCTCGGCGGTCACCGCCACCACCGTTGGCCGCATGAGTCTGCCGGAGCTGCAGAAGCGCGGTTACAGCGAAAGTGCCATGATCGGCACCTTGGCCGGGTCCGGCACCCTGGGCCTGATCATCCCACCCTCGGTGGTTCTCATCGTCTATGGCGTGCTCTCCCAGCAATCGGTCGCCCGCTTGTTCGTGGCCGGCCTGCTGCCGGGTTTGCTGCTGGTCGCCTTGTTCATGGGGTACGTCATGATCTGGTCGCTGCTCCATCGTGACCGCATGCCACCCAAGGACCCTCGTTTGACGCTGGGCGAGAAGCTGCGCCGCTCGTCGCGCCTGTTTCCCATCGTGGCGCTGATCGCCGCCGTCATCGGCTCGATCTACTCCGGTATTGCCACACCGACCGAATCGGCCACATTCGGTATCCTCGGCGCGTTGCTGATCGCAGCCTGTACACGCGCGCTGAGCTGGGCGAGCTTTTGCGAGAGTCTGATGGCCGCCATGCGGATCTCCTGCATGATCGCCTTCATCATCGTCACGGCCGCCGTGCTCTCCACCGCGGTCGCCTTTATCGGCATCCCGCAGTATCTGGCTTCGCTGGTCGAGCAGTGGCAGCTCTCGCCGGGGTGGTTGCTACTGGTGCTGACGCTGATCTTCATCGTACTGGGCTGCTTCCTGGAGGGCGTCTCGATCCTGGTGCTCAGCAGCGCGGTGGTCCTGCCAATGCTACAGAACGCCGGCATCGATCTTCTGTGGTTCGGCATCTATGTGGTGATCATCATCGAGATGGCGCAGATCACCCCGCCGGTTGGCTTCAATCTGTTCGTGCTGCAGTCGATCACCGGTCGCGACATCTGGCAGGTGACGCGTGCGGCCATTCCCTTCTTCCTGCTGCTGTGCCTGGTGGCGTTCATCATCGCTCTGTTCCCGGGCATCGTTACATGGCTGCCTTCAATGAGCCACGGTCGCTGATATTTGAGTCAGGGCTGTAGAGCGCGCGTGCCTACTTGCTCGGATAGGCACGCATCGCTATGCCGCTACCTACTTGGGCGTCGAGAAACGTCAGATAGCGCTGGTCGACCCGGGACAGGGCGTCGAGTCTTGCGGTTATGATTATTAGCTGCCGTTGAGAGGCTTGTCATCTCTCAGTGGGAAAACCGGACTTATGTCGCTTCCCGTTACTGCAACGCCCAAAGGCCACCCACGAATTCGGCGCTGGTCGCCATACCGTGAGGCTTCTCGTGACATGCGAGCTCCTGGTTAGCGCATGGTCTTGGGAGTTTCACGTTGCAGCCGTCCACTGGGCTTTAGGTAGCAAGCCTACTAGATATCGGGGCATCACTTAGGCAAGCAATACTTTTTGTTCGCGCAGGAAACTTGTTAGAGGCCGACAGGGCTAGTGTCTAGCATCGATCAGATGTTGGGCGCTCTATCAGGGAGGTTAACAACAATGAAGGTAATGGTTCCTGTTAAACGTGTGATTGATTATAACGTCAAGGTGAAAGTGAAAGCAGACGGCTCCGGGGTCGATCTCGCCAATACCAAGATGGCGATGAATCCCTTCGATGAGATTGCCGTTGAAGAAGCTGTTCGGTTGAAAGAGCAGGGGGTCGTCGAAGAGATCGTGGCGGTCTCCATCGGTGTGAAAGCGTCTCAGGAAACGTTGCGCACGGCGTTGGCAATGGGGGCTGATCGTGCAGTGCTCGTAGAGACTTCCCAAGACCCGGAACAGGATCTTGAGCCGCTGACGGTGGCCAAGATCCTGGCCAGGGTCGCCGAGGAAGAAAAGCCGCAGATGATCATCGCCGGTAAGCAGGCGATAGATAACGACATGAATGCGACCGGCCAGATGCTGGCCGCCATATTGGGCTGGGGACAGGCAACATTCGCTTCCCGGGTTTCCGTGACGGAGGGGGTTGCCGAAGTAACCCGTGAGGTCGATGGCGGCCTGCAGACCATCTCCGTGCCTCTACCCACGATCGTGACGACCGATCTGCGCCTCAATGAGCCTCGCTATGCATCGTTGCCAAATATCATGAAAGCGAAGAAAAAGCCCATCGAGGAAAAGACGGCTGCCGATTACGGTATTGAGGTCAGTCCCCGGCTGCGTGTCATCGAGACGCGCGAGCCGAGCGAGCGTGCTGGGGGTGAGAAGATGGCCTCAGTCGATGAGCTGGTGCAGAAGCTGAAAGGCGTGGGGGTGGTGTAATGACGGTTCTACTGGTTGCCGAAATCGTCAACGGCGAGCTGCATAAAGACGCGACAGCGCGCGCGGTGACGGCCGCGAGTCGGATGGGAGACGATGTTACCGTGCTGGTGGCCGGCGAGAACGTGGCAGAGGCGACGGAGCAGGCGGCACGCCTCGAAGGTGTTGCCCGCGTCGTTCAGGTCGATGATGCCCGTTACGCCCATGGGCTGGCCGAGCCGCTGAGCGAACTGCTCGTGGCCATGGCAGACGGTGTTTCTCATGTGGTCGCGCCGGCGACGACGGCTGGCAAGAACGTGCTGCCCCGCGTAGCGGCGCTGCTCGATGTGATGGTGGTCTCCGATATCACTGACGTGGTCTGCGCCGATACCTTCGTGCGCCCGGTCTATGCCGGTAATGCCCTGCAGACGGTGCAGTCCATCGACGATATCAAGGTCATCAGCGTTCGCACCACGGCGTTCGAGGCCGCGGCCAATGGTGCCGAAGCGGCGGTCGAGAGCCGCTCGGCCGCGGGAGAAGACCGGGGCCTTAGCCGCTGGGTCGAGGATCAGGTCGACAAGAGTGACCGTCCCGATCTGACGTCCGCACGCGTGGTGGTCTCCGGCGGGCGCGGGGTCGGCTCCAGGGAAAACTTCGCGGTGCTCGACGAACTGGCCGGCAAGCTGGGGGCCGCCGTCGGTGCCTCCCGCGCCGCCGTGGATGCAGGCTTCGCTCCCAACGACTGGCAGGTGGGGCAGACCGGCAAGGTGGTGGCGCCGGAGCTCTATATCGCCTGCGGTATCTCCGGGGCGATCCAGCACCTGGCGGGGATGAAGGACAGCAAGATCATCGTCGCCATCAACAAAGACGAAGAGGCGCCGATCTTCCAGGTCGCCGACTATGGCCTTGTCGGCGATCTGTTCGACGTCGTACCCGAACTGGCGGCCAAGCTGGGATAAGCCCTGAACGGCTTGCTGTGTGCGACGGGCTGGTCGTGATCACGACCAGCCTATCCTCGCTTTTCGAAATTTTTCGCTGGCCCTGTGTCGATCTCCATCGTGACGTCGCGGAGCGGCGTTCGGAATCCACCGATATCTCTCTAACCCCGTCGGGCCGAGAGTGTGTCGCGGTGGCCGAGCGCCGGCCCGCGTCTTCCGGGGCGAGTGCTGATCGAGGTGAAGATCATGAATGAGCCGCAACGCGAGTCGATGGAGTGCGATGTTCTCATCGTCGGCGCCGGCCCGGCGGGTCTGGCCGCGGCGATCCGGCTGAAGCAGCTGGACGCCGAGCTCAACGTCATGGTGCTGGAGAAGGGCTCCGAGGTCGGGGCACACATCCTTTCCGGTGCGGTACTCGACCCCGTTGGGCTCGATGCGCTGCTGCCGGACTGGCGGGAGCGCGGTGCTCCCGTCAGCACGGAGGTCACGGAGGATCACTTCTACCTGCTCAGCGAAACTGGCCAGACACGCCTGCCCAATTGGGCGATGCCGCCGCTGATGAACAACCACGGCAACTACATCGTTTCGATGGGCAATGTGTGCCGCTGGCTGGCCGAGCAGGCCGAAGAGCTGGGTGTCGAGGTGTTCCCAGGCATGGCCTGTTCCGAGCTGGTCTATGGCGAGCGTGGTGAGGTCAAGGGCGTCGTCGCCGGCGAGTTCGGTCGCCAGTCCGACGGTACACCGGGGCCCGCCTACGAGCCGGGCATGGAACTGCATGCCAAGTATGTGTTCCTCGGCGAGGGCGTTCGCGGCTCGCTCTCCAAGGAAGTGATCGCTCGCTACGATCTCTCCGCCGGCCGCGACGTGCAGAAGTTCGGCCTGGGCATGAAAGAGGTCTGGGACATCGATCCGGCCAAGCATCGCGAAGGCACCGTAGTGCACGGCATGGGGTGGCCGCTGGAGGGCAACGCCGGTGGTGGGGCCTTTCTCTACCACGGCGAGAACCATCAGGTCTTCCTCGGTTTCGTGGTTCACCTGAACTACAAGAACCCGCACCTCTATCCCTACATGGAGTTCCAGCGTTTCAAGCATCATCCAATGGTGGCGGAGTTGCTGGAGGGCGGCCAGCGCATTGCCTACGGTGCCCGCGCAATCTCCGAGGGGGGCTGGCAGTCGATGCCCAGGGCGGCCTTTCCGGGCGGCGCCCTGCTTGGATGTTCGGTGGGATTGGTCAACGTGCCGCGCATCAAGGGCAACCACAATGCAATGCTTTCCGGCATGGCTGCGGCAGAGGCGGCACATAAGGCCCTGCAGGCGTCCCGTAGCGGCGACACCCTGGAAGCCTACGAAACTGAGCTGCGTACCGGCCCCATCGCCGATGACTTGAAGCGTGTCTGTAACGTCAAGCCGCTGTGGTCGAAGTATGGCCTCAAGGGCGGGTTGGTGCTGGGCGGTGTGGACATGTGGAGCCAGCAGCTATTCAAGCGTTCGCCTTTCGGGTTGCTCAAGCATGGCATCAGCGATGCCAAGTCGACCGGCAAGGCAGCAGACTACGCGCTGATCGAGTACCCAAAACCCGATGGCAAGCTCTCATTCGACCGCTTGACCAATGTCAGCTTTGCCATGACCAGCCACGCAGAACGTCAGCCCTGCCATCTCAAACTGGCCGACGTTGAGGTGCCAGTGTCGGTGAACTGGCCGGAATATGCGGGGCCATCGCAGCGCTACTGTCCAGCCGGCGTTTACGAGTTCGTCGGGGAAGGGGAATCCCGACGTTTGCAGGTCAATTTTGCCAATTGTGTGCATTGCAAGACCTGCGACATCAAGGACCCATTGCAGAACATCACCTGGACAGTCCCGCAAGGCGGGGATGGACCGAACTATCCGAACCTGTGAACGACGAGTGGCATAGGGCGTCATCGGAAAAGGCTTACGGCTTCATGCCTTTGGGCCACCGCAAAGTTTTTCTTGTGAATCGGACACGACTTCTTGGCTGTTGGGCCCGGAGGGTTTTGGCAGTCTGGTTTCAGAGCCACCGTATTTTCAGGAGTCAATCATGGGCGATTCCCACGGCAACTTGATTGGCGGTGCCTGGCGTCAGGGCAAGGACGTCATTGAAAACCGCAACCCATCGCGCCCCAGTGAATTGGTCGGGCTCTACGCCCGTGGCGGACGCGAAGAGGCCCACGAGGCAGTCGAGGCCGCCAAGGCCGCGCAGCCGGCCTGGGCCGCGGCGTCACCACAGGTTCGTGCCGATGTGCTCGACCGCGCCGGTGACCGAATCCTGGCGCGGGGTGACGAACTGGCCCGTCTGTTGGCACGTGAAGAAGGCAAGCCGCTGGCGGAAGCACGCGGCGAGGTGACTCGCGCCGGGCACAGCTTCAAGTTCTTCGCCGGCGAGGCGGTACGCCTGGGCGGGCAGAAGATCCCCTCGACCCGGCCCGGCTGTGATGTCGAGATCACCCGTGAGCCAGTGGGCGTCGTGGGCCTCGTTACCCCGTGGAACTTCCCCATTGCCATTCCTGCGTGGAAGGCGGCTCCTGCCCTGGCTGCCGGCAACGTGGTGATACTCAAGCCCGCAGAGTTGACGCCGGGCTGTGCCTACGAGATGGCTAGGATCCTGCACGAGGCGGGCTGCCCTGCGGGCGTCTTCAACCTGGTGATGGGCTCTGGCTCCCAGGTCGGCGCGGCGCTGACCGAACATCCCGATGTGGCCGCGATTTCCTTTACCGGTTCCGAGGGTGTCGGTCGCTCCATCGCCGTGGAGTGTGCGCACCGGATGAAAAAGGTGCAGCTCGAGATGGGCGGCAAGAACCCCATGGTGGTGCTTGACGACGCCGATCTCGAGGTCGCCGTGCAGGCTTGTCTCAACGGTGCTTTCTTCTCGACCGGTCAGCGCTGCACCGCGTCGTCGCGGTTGATCGTCACCGCTGGTATTCACGATGCCTTCGTCGAGCGTCTGGATGCCGCCCGCAGCGCCCTGGCTCTCGGCGACCCGCTCGACGCCGATACCCAGCTCGGTCCGGTCGCTTCCGAGCGCCAGTTGTCCAGCAATCTGGCCGCCGTCAGTCGTGCCACCCAGGAGGGGTGTGACGTGAAGGGGGGCGAACGCCTCGATCGCGATGGCTACTTCCAGGTGCCGGCGTTGTTTCTCAATGCCAGCAACCGGATGTCCACCGCCCGAGATGAGATTTTCGGGCCCTGTGCCTCAGTGATCAGGGTGGCGGATTTCGAAGAGGCAGTGGCTGTCGCCAACGACACGCCATTTGGGCTTTCTGCTGGCATTTGTACGCAGTCGCTGAAACACGCTACGGCATTCAAGCGGCTGGCGCAGGCGGGCATGGTCATGGTCAACCTGCCGACGGCGGGGGTCGATTACCACGTACCGTTTGGCGGGCGTAAGGCATCCAGCCTGGGAGGCCGTGAACAGGGCTCCATTGCCATGGACTTCTATACGACGGTCAAGACGGCTTACACCTTTGCCGGCGATTTCTGAACGTGCATGACGCCAACCGGAAGCGATTTTCGGTACCGGAGCCGGCAGCCATCTGCGCCAAGGAATGGCGGAAGCGGCAGTACGGTAACTCTGGATGACGACTAACGGATAGGACGTTTTATCAGGGATGAGTCAGTGAGGGGATGACTTCGCTCAAGCCCGTCGTTAACTGCGACATTACTTCAACAACAACAGTGTGAGATTCGATATGAGTACCGAAGTTCCGGTAGCTGGAAAAAAGAAAATATCGCTATTAATGGCGATCCTACCGATCGTGCTGACACTAGCACTATTGATCGTCAACATCTTCGTCTTCGGCGGCGACCCGCACGTGCCACTGATCATTGGCGTCGCTATCTGTTCGATCATCGGCCTGGGGCTGGGCATGTCCTGGGATGAGGTCGAGGAGGGCATGATTCAGGCGCTCAAGCCGGCTATACCCGTCATCGGCATCCTGATGACGATCGGCATGCTGATCAGTACCTGGATTGTCGCCGGTACCGTGCCGCTGCTGATCAATCTGGGTGTCGACCTTATCTCGCCACAGTTCTTCCTGCCGATCGCCTGTGTAATCTGCTCCTTCACGTCCCTGCTGACCGGCACTTCCTGGGGGACAACTGGCACCATCGGCCTGGCGCTGATCAGTATCGGTGAGGTGCTTGGTGTACCGACTGCCTACACGGCGGGCGCCGTCATCTCCGGCGCATTCTTCGGCGACAAGATATCGCCGCTGTCCGAAACCACCAATGCCGTCCCGGTAATGGTCGGCACCGATTTGTGGACGCACATCCGCAACATGTTGCCGTCGACGGTGCCGGCGATGCTGATTGCACTCATCGTCTATACCTACCTTGGCTACGGAGCGGTCGACGGTCAGGCCACCTTGCAGCGCGTAACCGATATCAAGGACGCACTCGGCGGTGTCTTCAACCTCAATTGGTTCCTGCTCTTGCCGCCGCTCATCACGGGGGTCATGTGCTTCAAGAAGGTCCCTGCATTGCCGGGCATGTTTTCTGGCGTCATTGTTGGTGGGCTTGTTGCACTCTTCGCGCAGGGAGTGTCCATCGGTACGCTTCTCGACGTGATGATGAACGGTTACCACATCAACACCGGGGCGGACTATCTCGATACTCTGCTGAGCAAGGGCGGCCTGATGTCGATGATGTACATCATCTCGCTCATGATTATCGCGCTGATGTTCGGCGGTCTGCTGCTCAAGATCGGCAGCATCGAGAGGATCGTGACCACCGTGGTGTCCAAGCTGCGTTCTCGCGGCAAGCTGGTCACCGGCACGCTGCTGACCTCGCTCGGCATCACCGGCATCAGCGACCAGTGGGTCGCCTACACCATCACCGGCCAGACCTTCTCGCCCGCCTTCCGTGGCCTGGGCCTCTCAACCGCCAACGTCTCGCGTATCGCCGAGGACACCGGAACGCTCTGTGCGCCACTGTTTCCCTGGACCTCCGCAGGGGTCTTCATCGCTGGCGTTACCGGTGTGCAGACCATTATCTACGCCCCGTTCGCCATCGCCTGCTGGCTGAGTCCGGTATTCGACCTGATCTGGGGGTGGACCGGATGGTTCGTGCCCAAGGCGACGCCGGAAGACGCCAAGCGTTGGGAACGCAACAACGACCCCATCCTGGTCGAGGGCGTGTGGAAAATGGGCGAGGTCGATCATTCCCTGAAGCGCTTCATTCACAGCCAGGTCGGTTCTTGGGGGAGACGCAAGTCCAAGCCCAAGCCTTCGCAGGTCGCTGATTGAGGCTGACCCAAACCCTGGGGTATTTGGCAACCAGCAATCCGGACCGGCTCATGCCGGTCCGGTTCGTTGCAGTTAGATGGGTTCCTAAAGAGTGTTTATTGCTCAAGGAGTTAAATAATGAGAACAGCTTTGGTCACGGGTGCCACTAGTGGCGTGGGACGTGCCATCGCGACACGGCTGGCCCATGAGGACTACCGAGTCCTGGCGATGGGGCGAAATGCCGACGCGTTCGAGTCTTTATCGATTGACCCGAATATCGTGCCGGTGCCGGCCGAGCTCACCGATCGTGAGGCCCTGCGCACGGCCCTGCAGGGAGAGGAGCTCGACGTCCTGGTCAACAATGCCGGTGTGATGCCGCCCTTGGGCGCCTTTCAGGAGGCCGACCAGGCCGATATCGACACTGCCATCGCGGTCAATTTCTCGGCTCAGGTCGCGCTGACGCGGCTGGTCGTCGGCGAAATGTGCAAGCGTGGCCGTGGCCACGTCTTCTTCACCGGCTCGACGGCCGGTCATGTGGCGGTCGCCAACATGGCGATCTATTGCGCCACCAAGGCCGCGATCGGTGGCTTTGCCCAGGCGCTTCGTCTGGACCTCTCCACTCATGGCGTCCGCGTCACCGAGATCGTCGCCGGGCGGGTGGAGACCAACCTTTATCGCGAGATTCTCTCCGAGGAAAAGCGCTCACAGATGTACGCCGACAAGAGCGCGGTACAGCCCGGGGACGTCGCCGAGATGATCGTCGCCGTGCTCGGGCTGCCTGAGGCAGTAGACGTATCGCGTTTCGATATTGTACCGACCCGGTCGGTGTCATCGCCCCGCTAGGAGGAGGCAACCATGCAGAATTTATCCATCGTCGTCGTCGGTGGCGGCGCCGGGCTCGGCGCGCTGACTGTGGAAATGGCGGTAGAGGCGGGGGCTGCGGCCATCGGCATCATCGATCTCAACCCGGAGGCGGCTCAGGCGGCACTCGCGCCAGCCAGGGAGAGGGGGCTGCCCACGGCGTTCGCCGCTTGCGATATTCGCAGCGGTGAGGCGGCTCACACAGCATTTGCGAAGGTCGCCTCTTCCCTCGGCCGGGTCGACACGCTGGTCAACTCGGCCGCGATCTTTCCGCGCAAGCCGCTGCTCGAGATCACTGATGCCGACTGGGACGCCTCCAACGGCGTCAACGTTAAAGGGACGTACCACATGATGGTGGCCGCCGTGCGACATATGCGCGAGCAGTCGCCTTCCGGTGTGGTACGCGGCCGGATCGTCAACATCACGTCGGTGGATGCCTTCAAGGCACACCCCCAGAATGCGCATTACGCGGCAACCAAAGCCGCCGTGGTCAGCCTGACCCGCAGCTTCGCCCACGAGGTGGCGCCGGAGGGCATTCTGGTGAACTCGGTGGCTCCGGCGGGCATGGCTACCCCCCAGGCACGGGAACTCGGGTTCCTCGACGAACTGGCCAAGGCGAGCCCGCTGGGCCGTGGTGGTGAACCCCGCGAGATGGCCGAGTGGGTGCTCATGGCAGGGGGGCCTAAGAATACGTACATGACAGGGGAGAACATTATCGTTTCCGGCGGTTACGTCTACGCATGAGCCGCTGAGACCGCAACGCTCTGTTTTTTCAGCACACAAACTCATGCTTGTCGATTGGCAAGCATGAGCTCTTGTATCGAGCCCCGATAAATGGGGTTTCAGAAGGCGTCATAGATCGATAACGACAAGTAAAAGTTGTCTATAGATGCCTTTTCTTGATTTTAAGGGCGTCCCGTGGGAGCGCATGATCCGAACAAGTTAGGTCGTTGAGTCGTCGTCTGCGGCAATCCGTCATTGCGGTGATGGTCAGCGTGACTTCTGTGATGAAAGACAAAGGACAATAGCGATGAAGCGCAACGGAGGACAGCTGCTCGTCGAGAGCTTGCTGGCATTGGGAGCCTCAAAAAGCTTCGGTGTCCCGGGAGAAAGCTATCTCGCCGTATTGGATGCCTTGCATGATACCCAAGGACGCCTGGACTACGTGCTGTGCCGTAACGAAGGCGGTGCGGCGTTCATGGCGGCAGCCTACGGCAAGCTGACCCGTCAGCCGGGGCTCTGCTTCGTGACCCGGGGCCCGGGCGCCACTAATGCCTCGATCGGTGTGCACACCGCGATGCAGGATAGCGTGCCGATGCTGCTCTTCGTCGGACAGGTCGGCACCGGCATGCAAGGGCGTGAAGCGTTCCAGGAAGTCGACTACCGTGCCGTCTTTGGCACCCTGGCCAAGTGGGCGGTCGAGATCGACGACGTCGATCGCATGCCCGAGATCCTGTCCCGCGCCTGGACCACGGCCACCACCGGCCGCCCCGGCCCTGTGGTGATCGCGCTGCCCGAGGATATGTTGACTTCGCTCAGTGAGGCCCAGCCGTTGAGCGGGCCGGCCGAGGTGAGCGAGCCGCTGCCGAGCCCGGCGGCAATGGACCGTATGCGCGAGATGCTTTCCCAGGCCAAGCGCCCGGTGATCCTCTACGGCGGCGCCAACTGGCAGGGCGAGGGTACGGTCCCGATCCAGCGTTTTGCCGAGGCTTGCCACATTCCCGTGGTGGCCGGGTTCCGCTACCAGGATCAGTTCGATAACCATTCGCCGGTGTTCTGTGGCGAAGCGGGCGTGGGCATGACCGCGGCGGTGAAGACGCTGTTGCGTGACGCCGACGTGGTGCTGGCGATCAACAATCGCTTCGGAGAAATCTCCACCGACGGCTATACCCTGTTCGACGTACCCCAGCCGCAGCAGCGCTTGATTCACGTCCACGGCAGCGACCGCGAGATCGGCAAGGTCTACCGACCGGCGCTGGGCATCCAGGCCGGCCCCAACGCCTTCGCCGAAGCGTTGGGTAATCTCGAGCCGGTCCAGGGTGACTGGACCGAGTGGTGTGCCGAAGGACGCGCGGCCTACGAGGCCGGATTCGACCTGCCCGACCTGCCGTCGCCGGTTGACATGGGCAAGGTCTGTGCCTACCTGCGCGACAAGCTACCCGAAGACATGATCCTGACCAACGGGGCGGGCAACTTCACCGTGTGGCCGAGCAAATTCTTCCAGTATGGGCCCAAGGCACGCCTGCTGGGGCCGCAATCCGGCGCCATGGGCTATGGCGTACCGGCGGCCGTCGCGGCCAAGGTCGTGCATCCGGAGCGCACCGTGCTCTGCTTCGCCGGCGACGGCGATTTTCAGATGAACTGCCCCGAACTGGGTACCGCCATGCAGGCCGGCGCCCAGCCGATCATCCTGGTCCTCAACAACGGCATCTACGGCACCATCCGCGCCCATCAGGAGCGCAACTACCCGGCCCGCGTTTCCGGCACCACGATGGAGCAGAACCCGGACTTCGTCACCCTGGGCAAGGCCTACGGCTTCCACGCCGAACGGGTCGAGACCACCGAGAACTTCCCCGCGGCCTTCGAGCGCGCTCTGGCGTCTGACAGCGGTGCGCTGCTCGAGCTCAACATTTCTCCCGAAGCGCTCACTCCGCGTCAGACCCTGAGTCAGATGCGCGACGCAGCTCTCGCAGCCAAGGAAAACTCATGACTATCGGTCAAGACATCCGTCTCGGGGCCGATATCGGCGGGACCTTCACCGATATCGCCCTCGACGTTCGCGGCAAGCTCCACTCCATCAAGGTGCTGACCAACTACACGGCACCGGAGCAGGCGATTCTCGATGGTATCGAGATCGTGACCCAAGATGCGGGCATCTCGGCCTCGCAGATCGACATGATTATCCATGGCACGACGCTCGCCACCAACGCCCTGATCGAGCGTCGCGGTGCGCGCACGGCACTGATCACCACGGAAGGCTTCCGTGACGTGATCGAGATGCGCACCGAGAACCGCTTCGAGCAGTACGATCTCGACCTCAAGCTGCCGACGCCACTGATTCCGCGTGAGGACCGTTTCACGGTCAAGGGGCGCATCGACGCCCAGGGTGAGGAGCTCCAGGCACTCGATGAAGCGGCGCTCGAGGCACTGGCCAAGACCCTCGCGTCCGGGGGATTCGGTGCCGTGGCGATCGGCTTCATTCACGCTTACATGAATGACGCCCACGAAAAGCGCGCGCGTGAGATCCTGCAGCGCCACCTCGACCTGCCGATCTCGATCTCGGCGGAAGTCTCGCCGCAGATGCGCGAGTTCGAACGCTTCAACACCGTCTGCGCCAACGCCTACGTACGCCCGCAGATGGCCACCTACCTGTCGCGTCTGCAGGTGCGGCTGGCGGAGATGGGCGCCGCCTGTCCGGTGTTCATGATCCACTCCGGTGGCGGGCTGATCTCGGTCGAGACCGCGGCCGAGTTCCCGGTGCGGCTGATCGAGTCCGGCCCGGCCGGCGGGGCGATCTTCGCCGCGGACATCGCGCGCCGTTTCGAGCTCGACCGCGTGGTCTCCTACGACATGGGCGGCACTACCGCCAAGGTCTGCCTGATCGAGGATTTCCAGCCGCAGACGGCGCGCACCTTCGAGGTGGCGCGGACCTATCGCTTCTGCAAGGGCTCCGGCATGCCGATCTCGATCCCGGTGATCGAGATGATCGAGATCGGGGCGGGCGGCGGCTCTCTCGCCTGGGTCGATGCCATGAACCGCATCCAGGTGGGGCCGGCGTCCGCCGCGTCCGAGCCGGGGCCGGCCTGCTACGCTCGCGGCGGCGAACGCCCGGCGATCACCGATGCCGACCTGTTGCTTGGCAAGATCGACCCCGACAACTTCGCCGGCGGCAAGATCAAGCTCTCCGCCCAGGCCGCGGCCCGGGCGATATCCCGCGACGTGGGCGAGGCGCTCGATCTCGAGCCGCAGGCCGCTGCGTTCGGCATCTGCGATGTCGTCGACGAAAACATGGCCAACGCGGCACGCGTGCATGCCGTCGAGAACGGCAAGCACATCTCCGATAACACCATGATCGCCTTCGGCGGCGCGGCACCGCTGCACGCCGCACGCCTGTGCGAGAAGCTCAACATCGATCGCTGCCTGATCCCCCAGGGGGCTGGGGTCGGGTCGGCGATTGGTTTCCTGCGGGCACCGTTCGGCTACGAAGCCGTGGCTTCCCAGATCATGCCGCTCGCGGGTGTCGACATCGCCGTGCTCAACGCCGTGTTGGACGAACTCAAGGCCACCGCCGAAGGTTTCGTCCGTGAAGGCACGCAGGGCGAGATCCAGCGCGAGATCACGGCATTCATGCGTTACGCCGGCCAGGGCTGGGAGATTCCGGTGGCGCTGCCGGATCGCGATTTCAGTGCCGCCGACGAGGCGATGATCGAGGCGGCGTTCAAAAAGCGCTATGCCCAGTTCTTCGGACGGGCGGTCGAAGGCCCGCAGATCGAGTTCGTCACCTTCTCGGTCAAGGCCCAGGACGTGCGTCCCCTGATCGGCGGCCAGCCGTTGAGCGAAGCGGGCCGAGTGATCGATGCGCCAGCCACGCGTCAGGTGTTCGACCCGGTGCTGGGCGGTGAGCAGGAGACCGGCATCTTCCCCCGCGACAGCCTGTCGGCCGGCGAGCGTATCAGCGGCCCGGCGGTCATCGTCGAGCGTGAAACCGCCACCGTCGTCACCTCGCCGTTCGATGCGGTGGTCCAGGTCGATGGCACCCTGCTTCTCGTGCGGAAAGGAGTGTGATTCATGAACCAGATTGACGAAATCCGCCTGCAGGTCATGTGGAACCGCCTGATTTCGGTGGTCGAAGAGCAGGCGATGACGCTGTTGCGCACCGCGTTTTCCACCTCCGTGCGGGAAGCGGGCGATCTCTCGGCCGGGGTCTACAACGCCAGAGGCGAGATGCTGGCCCAGGCCGTGACCGGCACGCCCGGTCACGTCAATACCATGGCCGAGGCGGTACGCAACTTCATCGACGAGATTTCCTATGAAGCGATGTATCCGGGCGATACTTACGTCACCAACGATCCGTGGAAGGGCACCGGCCATCTGCACGACATCACCATGGTGTCGCCATCGTTCAAGGGCGATAGGCTGATCGGCTTTTTCGCCTGTACCGCGCATGTCGTCGATGTGGGGGGCCGCGGCTTCGGGGCCGACGGCAAGTCGGTCTACGAGGAGGGGATTCAGCTCCCGATCATGAAGTTCGCCGAGCGCGGCGAGGTCAATCAGGATCTGCTCAAGATCCTGCGCCTCAACGTGCGCGAACCGAACCAGGTCATCGGCGACTTCTACTCGCTGGCGGCGTGTAACGATGTCGGCCATAACCGCCTGATCGCGATGCTCGACGAAGTCGGCCTCGACAACCTCGAGAGCCTGGGCGAGTTCATTCTGTCGCGCACCCACGCGGCCATCCTGGCGCGTATCGCCGATCTGCCCAGGGGCGCCTGGTCCAACGATATGCTCACCGACGGCTACGACGAGGCGATCAAGCTGGCGGCCGAGGTGAGTATCGGCGAAGGCTGTGTCAACGTGGACTTCTCCGGCACCGCGGCGATGAGCCCGTGGGGCATCAACGTGCCGTTGATCTACACCAAGGCGTACGCCTGTTATGCGCTCAAGTGCGTGGTAGCCCCGGATATCCCCAACAATGCGGCGTCGCTGGCGGTGTTCAAGGTCTCGTCGCCGACCAACATTCTCAACGCTGAGCGCCCGGCGCCGGTTTCCGTGCGCCACGTGCTGGGCCACATGATCCCGGACCTGGTGCTGGGCGCGCTGGCCAAGGCGCTGCCGGGTCAGGTACTGGCCGAAGGCGCCGCGGCGCTCTGGAACGTGCACATCTCCGCGCGCCCGAGCGGCGGCCAGGCAGGGCGTCGCGCCGAAGTGCTGATGTTCAACTCCGGCGGCATGGGCGCGCGCCCGCGACTCGACGGTCTCTCGGCGACGGCGTTTCCGTCCGGGGTTCACACCATGCCGATCGAGGCTACCGAGCATACCGGCCCGATCATCGTCTGGCGCAAGGAGTTGCGCCCGGATTCCGGGGGGGCCGGCAAGTATCGCGGCGGCCTGGGCCAGGTCATCGAGATCGCGCCGGCCGACGGGCACGAGTTCGACTTCTCGGCCATGTTCGACCGCATCACATCCGCCCCGCGGGGGCGGGACGGCGGCGTGTCGGGGGCCCCGGGCAGCGTGGCGCTGGACGACGGCACCCGGCTGCGCCCCAAGGGCTGGCAGCACGTGCCGGGCGGGCGCAGGCTGGTGCTGAATCTGCCCGGCGGCGGAGGCTTCGGTGATCCGAGTGAGCGCGATCCGCAAGCCGCCGCCGAGGACCATATCAAGGGATATGTCACGGAGGACAAGGCATGAGCTATATCGCCGAACGTCTCTCCGTGGTGAAACCCTCGGCATCGATGGCCGTATCCCAGGCGGCCAAGGCGCTGGCGGCCACCAGGGTCGACGTCATCGACCTGGGGCTGGGCGAACCGGACTTCGCCGCGCCCGCCCACATCACCCGGGCCGCCTTTGAGGCGGCCAGTGCCGAGCGCATGCTCTATACCGCCTCGCTGGGAACTCCGGCGCTGCGCAAGGCGGTCGCGGCCAAGTTCCAACGCGAGAACGGTCTGACGTACGCGATCGACGAGATCGCCGTGGCCAACGGCGCCAAGCAGATCATCTTCAACGCTTTGATGGCGACGATGAACGAGGGTGACGAAGCGATTCTGCCGGCGCCGTACTTCGTCTCCTATCCGGAGATGGTCAAACTCTTCGGCGGGGTGCCGGTGACGCCGGCGTGTCCCGCCGAAACGGGCTTTCGGCTGACCCCGGCGCTTCTCGAGGCGTCGATCACGCCCAATACCAAGTGGTTGTTTCTCAACCTGCCGGGTAATCCGTCCGGGGCGACCTACAGTCACGCCGAGTTGCAGGCGCTAGGCGAGGTGCTGGCCAAGCACCCACAGGTGCTGGTGCTGTCCGACGAGATTTACGAGCACATCATCTTCGACGGGCGCGAGTTCGTCTCCTTCGGCAAGGCCTGCCCGACGCTGCGTGAGCGCAGCCTGATCGTCAACGGGGTTTCCAAGGCCTACGCCATGACCGGCTGGCGCGTGGGGTACGCAGCAGGGCCACGCGCGTTGATCCAGGCCATGGCCACCGTTCAAAGCCAGTCCTGCACGTCCGTATGCAGTGTGGCGCAGATCGCGGCTCAAGCGGCGTTGGAAGGTCCGCAGGGTGAGGTCGCGCGTTATCGCGAAGCATTCGAGCGTCGTCGCAATCGGGTGGTCGAGGGAATCAAGGCGATCGACGGGCTCACCCTCGATCCGCCGGAAGGGGCGTTCTACGCCTATATCGGTTGTGCGGCATTGATCGGTGCGCGCACGTCCAAGGGCGACGTGCTCGAGAACGACGGGGCCGTGGCGCGCTATCTGCTCGACGAAGGGCACGTGGCTGCCGTGCCTGGCGCTGCCTACGGTCTGTCGCCATTCTTCCGCATCTCGACGGCGACCTCCGAGCGGATCCTGGACGAGGCGATACGTCGTATCGCCACGGCCGTTGAGAAACTCGAACGCGTTCCCGCTATTTCATATTAGGAGGCCAAGACAATGACGAAACAGTTCAACTGCATCCTGATTACCGGTGCTGCTGGCCGCCTCGGCACCGAACTGCGCAAGGGGCTGGCGCCACTGGCCGAGCATCTGCGTGTAACCGACCGTGTCGAGATCGGCGATCTTCAGGATAACGAAGAGGCGATGATCTTCGACCTCGCCGACGAGGCTGCTGTGGACAAGGCCGTCGAGGGTGTCGATGCGATCGTGCACTTTGGTGGTGCGCCACTGGAGCGGCCGTGGAACGAGATCCTCGACTCCAATATTCGTGGCTCGTACCACATCTACGAGTCGGCGCGTCGCCATGGCGTCAAGCGTGTCGTCTACGCGTCTTCGGTCCACGCGATCGGCTATCACCAGATCGATGATCATATCGACTGCGACGCCAATCCGCGTCCGGACAGCCTCTATGGGGTATCGAAGAATTTCGTCGAGTCACTTTCCAGCCTGTACTGGGACAAGTTCGGTATCGAAAGCGCCTGTATCCGTATCTTTTCGTCGTTCCCGGAGCCGGCAGACCGCCGCATGCTGTGGTCGTGGCTATCGTTCGGAGACTGTGTGCGCCTGGTTAGCGCCTGTCTGACCGCGCCGCACCTCGGTCATACCATCACCGTCGGCATGTCCGACAATAAGGTCAAGCCGGTCAAGATGGATAATGCCGGCCACATTGGTTACGTACCGCAGGACAGCGCCGAACCCTACCGTGAGGCACTCGAGGCCAAGACCGAGCCAGCGGATCCCAGGGATCCCTCGACCCGCTGTATCGGCGGTTGGTTCGTCAATCTGGGCCACCCCAACGACGAGGAGATGAAGTGATGAAGGATCAATACGATGTCATTATCGTCGGGGGCGCGGTCATTGGTTCCTCCGTGGCGTATTTCCTGGCGCAGAACCCCGACTTCAACGGTTCGGTACTGGTGGTAGAGCGTGACCCGACCTACGTAGCGGCGGGTACTTCCCTGTCGTCGTCGGCCATTCGTACGCAGTTCTCCAACCCGATCAACGTCAAGATCAGCCAGTTCGGTATCGAGTTCATCAAGGGTTTCGCCAACACGATGCAGGTGGCGGGGGGAGACAAGCCGGAGCTGGACTTCCATGAGGGCGGCTACCTGTTTCTGGCTCACTCGCCGGAGCAGGTCCAGACCTTGACAGAGAACCACGAGGTGCAGCGTGCCTGCGGGGCCGATGTGGTGCTCTGGAACCGGGACGAGCTTGCCAATGCCTTCCCGCACCTGCGGGTCGACGATATCGAGATGGCCTCTTACGGTCGCTCCAATGAAGGCTGGTTCAACAACACCGGCTTGATGTTCGGGTTCAAGGCCAAGGCCCGTGAGCTGGGCGTCGAGTACGTCAAGGACGAAGTGGTCGGTATCTCCCGCGAGGGCGATCGGATCACCGGCGTGACGCTGAAGGAGGGGGGGGAGATCAAGGCCGGCACTGTGGTCAACGCCTCTGGTACCCGTGCGTCCTTGACCGCACGAATGGCCGGCCTCGATATTCCGGTCGAACCGCGCAAGCGTACCCTGTTCGTGTTCGATTGTGCGCAGACGCCCGAGGGTACTGCCAGGGTCAATCAGGGGCGTCTCCCTCTGATGATCGATCCCACGGGCGTTTTCTGTCGTCCGGAAGGACGCTATTTCCTCTCTGGTTGTCCACCAATCGAGGATCCTGCGGTGGTCTGGGACGACTTCGATCCGCGCTACGACGAGTTCGAGGAGGTGATCTGGCCGACACTAGCGGAGCGTTCCGAGGCTTTCGAGGCGATCAAGGTCATCAATCAATGGGCGGGGCACTATGACTTCAATACGCTGGATCACAACCTGGTCGTGGGCCGACATCCGCAGGTGAAGAATTTTGTCTTTGCCAACGGTTTTTCAGGCCACGGTCTGCAGCAGTCGCCGGCCACCGGGCGTGGCGTCGCCGAACTGATCACTTATGGAGAATATCGGTCCCTGGACCTGTCAGAAGTAGGTTATGAGCGTATCATTGAAAATCGACCCTTCCTTGAGAAGGCAGTCATTTGATGGTGCCAGGCTCCCCGGGCGGGGAGCGCGCCTCTTTCCTGCGATGCCTGTGGATCAAGGAGCGACATGACGAACCGGACCACTCGCCTGCCCCCCCTTAACGCGTTGCGGGTTTTCTGGGTCGTGATGCGTCATGGGAGCTTTCGGGGGGCTGCCGATGAGTTGTTGATCAGCCCCCAGGCGGTGAGCCAGCAGATTCGCCTGCTGGAGGACATCCTGGGCGTCCCGCTTTTTGAACGCCGCTCTCGTGTCATAGAGCCAACCGAGCAGGCGGGTATCCTGGCCCCCTTCGTCCAGGCAGGGTTCGATGAGCTGAGCGAAGGTGTCAACCGTATCACCCGCTCCACCTACCGTCATCGCATCAACATCAATGTCAGTCCGCACTTTGCCATGCGCTATCTGATGGAGCGCCTGGACCGCTTTTGCGAGAAAGTGCCGGGAGCCGATATTCGGCTCACTACAATGGTAAAACTACCGGACTTTGCGGTAGACGACGTCGATATATCCATCCAATGGGGCTTCGGGCAATGGAAGGAATACGACGTCAAGCTGCTAATCAAGGATCCCAAGATTATTGGCTGCGAGCCGGAGTTCGCCAAGAAGATCACCAAGCCCGAAGATCTGACTCAGCTCCCTCTCTTGCATCCGGTATTGGCGCGTGACCTATGGGCGAGAGTCCTTGCCTATCTCAATGTTGGCGAGCATGACCCAGGCAACGAGATCCAGTTCCAGGATGCGGCGACCATGAGGCGTGCGGCCATTTCCGGCCTGGGGGTCGGGCTGATTTCGAAAGTCGATGCCATGGACGATCTCAAGGTGGGCCGGCTCGTAGCGCCGTTCGGGGCGGACGTCCTCGCTGATATGCCCGAAGCGGATATTCCCGGCTTTTACGTCGTGGTGCCGAGATCCCATAAGCGCGTCAATATCGTCAACAGCTTCTGGGATTGGATCACCGCCGAGAATTGGGACGCCTATGGCGACGATCTTCCCGCCGAGATGGGGGATTGAACCCGAGGGGTTCGGGAGAGTTTCCCGAACCCCCTGCACCTTCGTCTCTTGCCACTGGTGATCGGCAGTCGCGCGTACAGCTCTAGCCGCGTCTCCTGTCGATCGCGCCCAGGGCGCTACTCGATATTCTGAATCTGCTCGCGCATCTGCTCGATCAGCACCTTCAGCTCCACCGCGCAGCGGGTGCTTTCGGCGACCACCGCCTTGGAGGAGAGGGTGTTGGCCTCGCGGTTGAGCTCCTGCATCAGAAAGTCCAGCCGCCGGCCGACCGGCCCCTTCTGCTTGAGCTGGCGCTCGACCTCGGCGACATGGGTGTCGAGGCGGTCGAGCTCTTCGTCGACATCGGCCTTCTGGGCCAGCAGGGCGACCTCGGTCTCGATGCGCTGCGGGTCGAGCTCGGCCTTGAAGGTTTCCAGGCGTTCCAGCAACTGGTTGCGCTGGCGTTCGAGGATCTCCGGCATCAGGCCGCGCACCTCGGCGACCTGCACGCGCACGCCGTCGAGACGGCTCTGGATCAGCTCGGCGAGGCGCTGCCCTTCGCGCGCGCGCCCGGCGATCAGGTCGTCGAGCGCGGCATTGAACAGGGCCAGTGCCTCCTGCTTGACCCGTTCCAGATCGACGCCGCTGGCTTCCAGCACCCCGGGGTGGTCGAGCAGGGCGAGGGCGTCGGGCATCGGCGACTCGGGGAGTTCGGCACGCACTTCGTGCAGGGCGCGGGCGAGCTCGGCGAGCCGGTCGCGGTTGACGCTCAGGTTTTCGCTGCCGGTGGCCGGGTCGAAGCGCAGGCTGCACTCCACCTTGCCGCGTGCCAGACGTTCGCGCAGCGCCTCGCGGAACGTCGGCTCCAGGTCGCGCAGGGCGTCCGGGAGGCGGAAATGCGGTTCCAGGTAGCGCTGGTTCACCGAGCGCAGTTCCAGTTGCAGGCTTCCCCACTCGGCGGCGAGGGTCTGCCGAGAGAAGGCGGTCATGCTGTACGCCATGCGTGCTCCTTTGACAGGGTCGTCGTTCGTCACCCTGGCCTGCGCGGAAGGCCTCGTCGATCGGGGCTCCGCCCGATTCCACCGGTATGTCCGGTACCGCGCCTGGGTGTCGAGGGCCGCGGGGACGTCCCCGGCGGCGGATTTGACCCAGTGTAACGGATTCGCCGGCGTCGAGCGTGTAGAATGAGCCTCCCGCGCGGCGGCCATACCGCCGCGCCCCGATTTCCGTGAACACGACGAGAGGTGTTATGCACTCGGCTTCCATCCGTCCCAGCGGGCGCCAGCCCGAGCAGACGCGCGAGATTCAGCTGACCCGTGACTACACGCGGCACGCCGAGGGCTCGGTGCTGGTGGCGTTCGGCGATACCAAGGTGCTGTGCAACGCCAGCGTCGAGGCCGGCGTGCCCCGCTGGCTGCGCGGCAAGGGCCAGGGCTGGGTCACCGCCGAATACGGCATGCTGCCGCGCGCCACCCATACCCGTGGTGCCCGCGAGGCGGCGCGCGGCAAGCAGGGCGGGCGCACCCTGGAGATCCAGCGGCTGATCGGCCGGGCGTTGCGCGCGGCGGTGAATCTCAAGAAGCTCGGCGAGTTCACCATCACCGTCGACTGCGACGTGATCCAGGCCGACGGCGGCACGCGCACGGCGTCGATCACCGGCGGCTGCGTGGCGCTGGTCGATGCCATTCGTCACCTGCAGCGCGAGAAGCTGATCAAGAGCGATCCCTTCCAGCAGCTGGTCAGCTCGGTGTCGGTGGGCGTGTTCAAGGGCACGCCGGTGGTCGATCTGGACTACCCGGAGGACAGCGGCGCGGACACCGACATGAACGTGGTGATGACCGAAAGCGGCGGGCTGATCGAGGTACAGGGCACCGCCGAGGCGGCGGCGTTCTCGCGGGCCGAGCTCGATGCCATGCTCGATCTGGCGCAGCAGGCCGGCAACGAGTTGTTCGCCCGCCAGCGCGAGGCACTGGATATTCGCGACTGAGCGAGGCACCGGCTGGAGACACAGCAGAGACGACGACGCCGGCCCAGGGCCGGCGTCGTTCGTTGACCGCGACGAAAGACCGGGTTTACAGCGTCAGGTCGTACTCGACGATCAGCGGGGCGAACTCGGAGAAGGTCGCGTCGCGATCGATCCAGGCGTCGACCACGTGGCGGCGGAAGTTGGGGCCCACCACCTGATAGTCGATGCGCCAGCCTTCCTGGCGAGCGCGTGGCACGTCCTGGTCGAGCTTGGGCCACCAGGTGTATTCGCCGGCGTCGCGGTTGACCTCGCGGAAGGTGTCGATGAAGCCGGTGGGCCCGAACACCTGATCCATCCAGGCGCGCTCTTCCGGCTTGAAGCCCGGCGTGGTCTGGTTGTCGGCCCAGTTGGCCAGGTCGACGGTCTTGTGGGCGATGTGCCAGGTGCCGCAGATGATGTACTCGCGGCGCTTGCGGGCCATCTTGGACAGGTATTCCTGGTACTGGGCCATGAACGACTGCTTGGCGGCGTAGTCGCTGCCGTCGGGCATCAGGAAGGTGGCGATGCTGAAGCGGTCGTAGTCGGCCTGCAGGAAGCGCGCCTCGTTGTCGCACTGCTCGAAGCCCAGGCCATACATGATCGCCTTGGGGATCTTGCGGCAGTACAGCCCGACGCCGGAGAAACCGTCCTGCTCGGCATCGAGGAAATAGCTTTCGTACCCTTCGGGGTAGAGGATGCTGTCGTCGAGTTCGAAACTCTTGGTCTGAATGTTCTGCACGCAGACGACGTCGGCATCCTGACCGGCCAGCCAGTCGAGAAAACCTCGCTCGACCGCGGCACGGATTCCGTTGACGTTGATGCTGGCGATTTTCATACATGGTCCCTTTTTCGTCGCGCGTGTATGATACCTGAGCTTTCGACGTTTGGGTAAATGACCCGAGCCAATCATTCCGATAAAGGGGAGCCGTTTCACCGTGGCCGCCGAGTTGCAAGACTACCAGCGTGACTTCATCGCCTTCGCCATCGAGCAGGGCGTGCTCAAGTTCGGCGAATTCACGCTCAAGTCCGGCCGCGTCAGCCCCTATTTCTTCAATGCCGGCCTGTTCCGGACCGGCGCCGCCCTGGCGCGGCTGGGGCGTTTCTACGCCCGCGCCATCGCCGACAGCGGCCTCGCCGCCGATGTGCTGTTCGGCCCCGCCTACAAGGGCATCCCGCTGGGCGCCACCACCGCCGTGGCACTGGCCGACCATCACGGCCTCGACCTGCCGTTCGCCTTCAACCGCAAGGAGGCCAAGGCCCACGGTGAGGGGGGGCGGATCGTCGGCGCCGAGCTCGCCGGTCGCGTGCTGATCATCGACGACGTGATCACCGCCGGCACCGCGATCGGCGAGGTGATGCAGCTGATCGACGCTGCCGGGGCGAGCCCGGCCGGCGTGGTCATCGCCCTGGACCGCCAGGAGCGCGGGCAGGCCGAGGGTGAAACGAAGCCCCGCAGCGCCATTCAGGAAGTCGAGGCCCGTTACGGCATGCCGGTGATCAGCATCGTCACCCTCGACGACGTGCTCGCCTATCTCGAGATCCACGCCGGTGCCGCCCTTCAGCCCCATGCCGAGGCGATTCGCGCCTATCGCGACCGCTACGGTGTCGACGCCGATTGAGCGATCCAATGGAAACGGCGTTTGATAACTGACGATACTATGCCATAGTGAAGGCCTTGTCAGGCCATTTTACGAGGCGCTTCGTCATGAAATCGTTATTCGCCCTACCTTTCGCCGCCACCGCCTGCCTGCTGGCCAGCCAACAGGCCCTGGCCCTGAGCGTCGCTGCCAACGCCGGCTCCGATTCCGTCGGCGTCGAGGCCAGCCAGACGATCTTTCCCACCCTGCGTGCCGGCGTCGGTTATCTGTCCACCGACGACAGCGGCGACGACACCGATATCTATTCCGGCTCGCTGATGTTCACGCCCTTCGTGCCGGGCGTCGATGTCGCGGTCGGCGGCCGTTACCAGTATCAGGACACGCCCTACGGCGATGGCGGCGGCCTGGGGCTGGGCGGCTCGGTGTTCGTACCTACGCCGATCCCGTTGACCTCGATCGGCGGTTACGGCTTCTACACGCCCGAAGGGCTGAGCCACGGCGATCTCGAGAAGAGCGTCGAATACGGTGCCCAGGCACGCGTCAACCTGGTTTCGCACACCTACCTCTACGGCGGTTACCGCTACATTCGCAGCGACTTCACCGACCGGGACGACCACACCCTGGACAGCGGACCGGTGGTCGGGTTGAGTGTCGGCTTCTGAGGGCGCCCGGCTGCGCCGGGAGCTGTAAGCCATAAGCCGTAAGCTGGAAGAAAGGTCAAAAGCCGCATCCGTGGCTTCGAGCGCTGGGTTCGGAGCGCTGTAAAGAGTATCCGAGCGCTGTAAGGAGTATCGGCGTCCCTTTCGGGGCGCCGTTTGCGTATCATGGGCGCGGTCGCCGCCATCTTCAGTGTCCCTGCATGCTCGATATCGTTCTCTTCGAACCCGAGATCCCGCCCAACACCGGCAATCTGATCCGGCTGTGCGCCAACACCGGCTTTCGGCTGCATCTGATCGAGCCGCTGGGCTTCACGCTCGACGACAAGCGCCTGCGGCGCGCCGGGCTGGATTATCACGAGTGGGCCCGGGTGCGCGTGCACGCCGACTGGTCGGCATTTCTGCGCGACGTGGCGCCCGAGCGGGTGTTCGCCGTTTCCACGCGCGGGCGCACCGGCTACCATGAGCCGGCCTATCGGCAAGGCGATGCCCTGGTGTTCGGCCCGGAGACTCGCGGTCTGCCGCAGGCGATGCTGGATGCCCTGCCAACGGAGCATCGGTTGCGCATCCCCATGCTGCCTGACAGCCGCAGCTTGAACCTCTCCAACGCCGCGGCGGTGCTGGTCTACGAGGCATGGCGTCAGCTCGATTTCGCTGGGTCCGGCCTTCCGGGGGCCGGCCTTCCGGGGGCCGAGGAGCCCGCGACGTCCGCCGGGGTTTCCCGTCCCGTCAACGAGTCCATGGCCGGCGATGCCGGCGACGAGTGATTCATGTCGATCCAACAACGCCTCGCCAAGCTCAACCCGCGTCAGCAGGACGCGGTGCGCTACATCGACGGCCCCTGCCTGGTGCTGGCCGGGGCCGGCTCCGGCAAGACCAGCGTGATCACCACCAAGATCGCCTACCTGGTCCAGGAGTGCGGCATGAGCGCGCGCAAGATCGCCGCGGTGACCTTCACCAACAAGGCCGCCCGCGAGATGAAGGAGCGCGTCGGCCAGTTGCTCAAGGGCCGCGAGGGCCACGGCCTGACGGTGTCGACCTTCCACACCCTGGGGCTCAACATCATTCGCGGCGAGCTCAAGACGCTGGGCTACAAGCCGGGCTTCTCGCTGTTCGATCCCGAGGACGCCAAGGCGCTGCTGCGCGATCTGATGCAGAAGGATGCCCAGATCGACGCCGAGCAGATCAACCGCGTGCAGCATCAGATCTCCACCTGGAAGAACGACCTGGTGCTGCCCGGTCAGGCGCTCTCGCACGCCGCCGATGACGACGAGCAGTACGCCGCGCGGCTCTACGAGGCCTACAACCGTCATCTCAAGGCCTACAACGCGGTCGACTTCGACGATCTGATCCTGCTGCCGGTGGCGCTGCTGCAGAGCGACGCCGAGGCCCTGGCCCGCTGGCGGCGCAAGATCCACTACATGCTGGTCGACGAGTACCAGGACACCAACGTCAGCCAGTACCAGCTGGTGCGCCTGCTGATGGCCGAGCGCGCTACCTTCACCGTGGTCGGCGACGACGACCAGTCGATCTATGCCTGGCGCGGGGCGCGCCCCGAGAACCTGGTGACCCTGGGCGAGGACTTCACGCGGTTGCGGGTGATCAAGCTCGAGCAGAACTACCGTTCCACCGGGATCATCCTGCGCGCTGCCAACACGCTGATTGCCAACAACCCCCACGTCTACGAGAAGAGCCTGTGGTCGGACAAGGGCGTCGGCATGCCGATCCGCATCGTCGTCAACCGTCACGAGGAGGCCGAGGCCGAGCGGGTGGCCAGCGAGATCCTCACCCGGCGCATCAAGGAGCGTGCCGAATGGCGCGACTTCGCGGTGCTCTACCGCGGCAACTTCCAGGCCCGGCTGCTCGAACTCAAGCTGCAGCACTACCAGGTGCCCTACAAGCTCTCCGGCGGTACCTCCTTCTTCTCGCGCAACGAGATCAAGGACGCCATGGCCTACCTGCGGCTGTTGATCAACCCGGCCGACGACAACGCCTTCCTGCGCATCGTCAACGTGCCGCGTCGCGAGATCGGCCCCGGCACGCTGGAGAAGCTCGCCAACTACGCCAACGAGCGCGACGGTTCGCTGTTCGCCGCCTGTCACGAGATGGGCCTGGAGCAGGTGCTGCCGACCCGCGCGGTCGAGCGGCTGGGGCGTTTCACCCACTTCATCGACGGCGTGCGCCGGCGCATGGACCAGGGCGACGCCATCAGCGCGCTGCGCGAGATGTTCCGCGACATGGACTACGAGGCCTGGCTGCATCAGAACGCCAGCGCGCCGACCGTCGCCGAGCGGCGCATGGCCAATGTCTGGACGCTGATCGACCAGCTCGAGAAATCGATGGCGCGGGACGCCGAGGAGGGAGCCAGCGAGGAGACCGACGACGTCGAGGCGGCGATCTCGCGGCTGGTGCTGCGCGACATCCTCGAGCAGCAGGCCGAGGAGGACGACTCCGACCGCGTCCAGTTGCTCACCCTGCACGCCGCCAAGGGCCTGGAGTTCCCCCACGTCTACGTGATGGGCCTCGAGGAGGAACTGCTGCCCCACCGCAACGCCATCGAGGCCGGCACCATCGAGGAGGAGCGGCGCCTGGCCTACGTCGGCATCACTCGCGCCCGCCAGACCCTGACGTTGACGCTGGCTCGCCAGCGCAAGGCCTACGGCGAGCTGATGGACTGCACGCCGAGCCGCTTTCTCGACGAACTGCCCGAGGCCGACCTGGAATGGGAAGGCCGTGCCGACAAGGAAGACCCTGACCGCAAGCAGGCCCGCGGCAAGGACGCCATCGCCGGACTGCGTTCGCTGCTGGGGTGAGCGGCCGGGCGTGATCATGCCGTGCAGTCTTCAGGGACGCCGACGCCAGCTCCGGTGGACCGTTGTTGATCGCCTCAGCGGTCTTTGACCACGGCGAGTTCGGGGCGCGATTCCTGACCCCACTCCGCCCAGGACCCGTCGTAGACCGCCATCGGCCCCAGTCCGGCCAGTTCGGCGCCCAGCGCCAGCACCGAGGCGGTCACGCCGGAGCCGCAGGAGCCGACCAGCGGCGTCCCCGGCTCGATACCCGCCTCGCGGAAACGCTCCCGCAGGATATCGGGCGAACGATAGAAGCCATTGTCCAGCAGCCGGTCGAAGGGAAGATTCAAGGCGCCCGGCATATGGCCGGCTCGCAACCCCGGGCGCGGTTCGGGCTGTTCGCCGCTGAAGCGTGCCGCCGAGCGGGCATCCACCACGTGTGCCGTGCGCTTCTCGAGATGCGCGCCAACTGCGTCGGCGTCGGCGAGGCGCTCGGGGTTCAGGCGTGCCTCGAAATCGCCCGGGGTGGCGGCGGACGGCGGACCGCTGTCGAGCGCGAGTCCGGCGGCCTTCCAGGCCGGCAGTCCGCCATCGAGGACCGCGACGTCTTGATGGCCCATGACCTTGAACATCCACCAGGCCCGCGGTGCGGCGAAGATGCCCTGGCCGTCGTAGACCACCACGCGGCTGTCGGCATTGACGCCGAGTGCTCGCACGGCGGCGCCGAATGCCGACGGGGCGGGCAGCATGTGCGGCAGCGACGACGAGGGATCCTTGATCTCTCCATCGAAATCGAAACGTCTGGCGCCGGGGATGTGGCCGTCGCGATATTCGGCCTCCGGATCCCGAGAGGCGGTCGGTAGATACCAACTGGCGTCCAGGATCACGATCTCCGGCAGATCGAGGTTGTCGCGGAGCCAGTCGACGCTGACGAGATCAGACATTGCCATTTTGCGATTCCTTGGTGTGAAGACGTTGCGCCGCCAGTTTCTTCCGCCATCCGAAGAAAGACGGCAGTACCAGTGACAACAGTGCAACGAGCAGGATAAGACCGGAAATGGCGCGTGTCAGGAATGGCTGGGTGGGGCCCTGGCCGCGAGCAGGCCCGGGGCCGGGGCAGCAGGAATGCCATCGCCGGGCCACGTGCGTGACGGGGTTGAGTGGATCGGTCGGGTAGCGGTCTAGACGGCGTCGAAGTCCGCCGTGCGTGCCCGCCAGGCTTCGGCCTCGGCGCGCAGCGTGCTGGCGAACAGGGCGATGTCGTTGGGGCCGGCGACGAAGCGGTAGCCGCTGTCGCTGAGCGTGGCGACATCGCGACCGGGGCCGGTGATGGTGCCCATCCAGCGGCCGCCGGCGACGATGCGCCGCTCCAGGTCGCCGATCAGTTCGCGAACCTCGGCATCCTCGAGGCGCTCCAGCTTGCCCAACGAGCCGGCCAGGTCATTGGGGCCGATGAACAGCATGTCGAGGCCGTCGACGGCGGCGATCGCTTCCACGTCACGGGCGGCGTCGACGTGTTCGATCTGGCCGATCAGCAACAGCTCGTCGTTGGCGTGACGGGCATAGTCGTCGATTGCCCCGTAGCCCGAGGCGCGGACGATCGGTGCCGCGTAGCCGCGACTGCCCTGCGGCGGATAGCGACAGGCAGCGACGAACGCCCGGGCCTGATCGGCGTCATTGATCATCGGCACCATGATCGAGCGCACCCCCATGTCGAGGACCTTCTTCAGGTAGGCCGGGTCGTTGGCGGGGATGCGCAGGACCACCTCGCCGCCGGCCGCCTCGATGGCGCGCACCAGATGCGCGGTGTGCTCGAGGCTGGAGACACCGTGCTCGTTGTCGACCAGCACGGTCTTCCAGCCGGCGCCGACGGCGGCCTCGGCGAGTTCCGGGCTGGCGCTTTCCAGCCATAGCGCGCTGACGGTGCGGCCCTCGCGCAGGGCGGCCTTGGTCGGGTTGTGTCGTTTCATGAGCGGGATTCCTTTTATGAAGCGGGCGAGCGGCGGCGCAGCGCGTCGCGGGCGGCGCGCCAGAGCAGCAGGGCCCAGACGAGCAGGGTCAGAGTGCCGAGTGCCGCCGCCCAGGGGCGTTCGAAGAAGGCCAGCAGGTCGCCTTGGGCCTTGAGCATCGAGGTCATGAAGTTGTCCTCGACGATGCCGCCCAGCACGATGCCGAGAATCGCCGGCGCCAGCGGAAAGCCGTTGGCTTCCATCGCGTAGCCCAGCGCGCCCAGCGCCAGCACGATCCAGATGGCGATCGCGGAGTTGGTGATGGCGTAGGCACCCACCAGCGAGAACAGCAGTACGATCGGCATCAGCACGCGGCGCGGAATGCGCAGCAGCCAGCTGGCGACGAGAATCACCAGTAGCCCGGCGGGGATCATGATCAGGTTGGTCAGCGCGAAGGCCCCGTAGAGGGTGTGCACCAGTTCCGGCGAGTCGGTGAAGATGCGCGGGCCGGGCGTCAGGCCGTTGAGCAGCAGGATGCCAATGGCGATGGCGGTGACGCTGTCGCCGGGGATGCCGAAGACCAGCGCCGGCGTCCAGGCGCCGCCGATCGCCGCGTTGTTGGCACTGCCGCCGTCGACGATGCCCTCCACGTGGCCCTGGCCGTAACGCTCGGGCTGTCGCGAGAAGCGCCGCGACACGGCATAGCAGATCCAGGCGGCGATGTCCGCGCCGGCCCCGGGCAGGGCGCCGATCAGGGTACCCAGTACACTCGAACGGGCCACGTTGCGCTTGTAGCGGCGCAGCGTGGCCAGTGCCTCGCGCAGCGCCGCCGGCAAGGGTTCCTGGTCGGCGGTGACGCGGGTGCCGGTCTCGCCCGAGCGGGCGCTGCGCAGGATTTCGCTGAGCGCGAACAGGCCGATGATGGCCGGGATGAAACTGATGCCGTCGTAGAGCTCGAAGTTGCCGAAGGTGAAACGCGGGTAGCCCACCGCGACATCGATGCCGATCGAGGCGATGAACAGGCCCAGAAACAGGCTGGCGAAGCTCTTCGCCACGTCGGCATTGCTGGTCATGACGGCACAGCTCAGGCCCAGGCAGGCCAGCCAGAAGGTCTCGTAGCTGGAAAACTGCATGGCTACCCGGGCCAGTTGCGGGGCGATCAGCGCCAGCATGGCGACGCCCACCAGTCCGCCGATGGCCGCCGCGAACAGCGATACGCACAGGGTCGACCGGGCCCGCCCGGCGCGCGACAGGCGGTGGGCGTCCTCGACATAGGCCGCCGAGGCCGGCGTACCCGGGATGCGCATCAGGGCGCCGGGGATGTCGCCGGCGAAGATCGCCGTCGAGGTCGTGGCGACGATCGCGCTGATCGCCATCAGCGGATCCATGAAGTAGGTGAAGGGCACCAGCAGCGCCACCGCCATGGTCGCGGTCAGGCCGGGCATGGCGCCGACGACGGTGCCATACAGGGTGCAGGCGGCGATCACCGCCAGGTGTTCGGGGGTGAACAGGTTGGCAAGCGTCTCGACGAGCATGATGTCACCAGGCCACGGGAGTCAGCACGCCCCACGGCAGCGGGACGTGCAGCAGCGAATAGAACAGCGCGTGTACCGCCACCACCAGGGGCACCGCCAGCAGCAGGCAACGCCCCCAGGGCAGGCCGAAGATCCGCGCCGCGGCGACGACCAGCAACAGCGAGGCGACATGGAAGCCGAGCGGTTCGAGCAGCAGGGCGTAGCCGAGCACGACACCGAGCAGGCTCGCCATGCGGGCGTTGGCGCGCCGCCGCGAGGTGCCTGTCGTCGACTCGCCGCGGGACGTGCCCCGCGAGGCGGGGCGACGCGCCCCCAGCGCGATGATGGTGCCACAGCCGATCAGGCCGATGGCGGCGATCGACGGGAACAGGCCGGGCCCGTAGGCGAGTCCGGCCATGCTCGGGAAGCCGGAGGCGCGCCACAGGACCAGCGCGCCGAAGAGGATCAGCAGGCAGCCCGACAGGCGGTCATGCTGTGCCATGGACGTCTCCGTGTTGTCCGGGGGCAGGCGTCACTGGGCCAGGCCGATGGACTGGATGACGTCGCCCAGCTTGTCGTCGGCCTCGGCCAGGGTCTGTCGGGTCTGCTGGCGATCCTCGAAGACCACCGGCGCGCCACGGCTCTGCTTGAACTCGGCCCAGGCGTCGCTGTGCACGGCCTGATCGACAGCCTGTTCGTAGGCGCAGGCGATCTCGTCGGGCAGCCCCTTGGGGCCGCTGATGGTAACGAAGGCGCCCAGTGTCCAGCCGCTGTCGAGGGCCTCGCCGGTTGCCGGCACGTCGGGCAGCTGTTCCATCGGCGTGTCGCTCATGTAGCCCAGCGCCTTGATCTCGCCCTGCTCGACCAGCGGCAGTGCCTCGGAGAGCGCCGGCGTGGCGACGTCGACGCCGCCGGCCATCAGTTCCTTGAGCGCCGGGCCGGCACCCTTGCTGGGAATCCAGCGGATGGCATCCGGAGCCAGCCCCTCGGCCTTGAGCATGCCGGCCAGCGCCAGGTGCCAGATGCCGCCCTGGGCGGTACCCGACGCGGTCAGCTCGCCGGGGTTGTCCCTAGCGGCGTCGAGCAGGTCGTCGAGCGACGCATAGGGCGAGTCCTTGGCGACCAGGACACCTGCCGAGGTACGGTCGATCAGCGCGATGGGCGTGATGTCCCGGTAGGTCAGCGGCGTCAGGCCGATCCAGTGCATGGTGTCGATCTCGACCGTGGCGGCGCCGATGGTGTAGCCGTCGGGCTTGCCGCGGGCGAGCATGGTATGCCCGACGACGCCGTTGCCGCCGGTGCGGTTGACCACGTTGAAGGGCACGCCCATCTCGTCTTCCAGCAGGCTGGCCAGGCGCCGGGCGTTGGCGTCGGTGCCGCCGCCGGTGCCCCAGGGGACGATGACGGTCACGGCGCGGTCGGGCTGCCAGCCGCACTGGTCGGACGTGTCGGCCACCGCCGTCGATGACATCGCCGCCGCGGCGATGCCGAAGGCCAGTGTAGTGGCGGTCGATAGGGTCGAGCGTACCTGTTTCATGATGGGCTCCCGCGAGTGTCGCCTGGCAAACCTCCGATGGCCGGCTTGCGTTCCCGACCACCGCCTCATGCGTCGTTTTACGTAATTCAATCGATTGAACCAATGCGACCTTGGTCGGTATCCTCGGGGGCTGAAAGCCTCCGAGTGGTGGCATACCATCGCCGAAGCCCCGCGCGAAGATCGCGCGCGGCGTAACGACCTTCACGCCGACAGGCTTCGACAACGGCCCCCGGGGTGCCGCCGGGACAGGACTCTTGCATGACGCGTCGACCGACTCTCAAGACCATCGCCGACCGGGTGGGCGTGACCGTCTCCGCGGTATCGCTGGCGCTGCGCGACGATCCGCGCATCTCCACGGCGACGCGTTCCCGGATCCAGGAGGCCGCCGAGGCAGTGGGCTACGTCTACAATCGGCATGCAGCGGGGTTGCGGCGTGGCGACAGCGGCACCGTGGCGGTATGCCTCAACGACCTGAGCAACCCCTTCTTCACCGAGTTCCTCGGCCACATGGAGACCCGCTTCCGCGAGGCGGGGCGCATGATGCTGTTCTGTCACGCCCACGAGACGCCCTCGATCCAGGCCCGCTTCATCCGCCAGATGGCCGAGCACGGCGCAGCAGGGCTGATCCTGGTGCCGGTGGCGGGCACGTCGCGCGAGGATCTCGACGGCCCCCGGGTGCGCCACCTGCAAGATTTTCCACTGGTGCTGATCTCGCGCGACGTCGCCGACACGGCGTTCGACCGGGTGATCAACGACGACGAACACGGCGTGCGGCTGTTGTTCGACCACCTGTACGCCCTGGGCCACCGCCGCTTCGCCTGGCTGGGCGGGGGTGGCGATACCTCCACGGCCCATGATCGCGAGCGCTCCTTTCGCCGCGAGATGGATGCCGCTGGGCTGCCGGTCGATGAGACGACGATCCATCACGGCCCGACGTCGCTGGCCTTCGGCGATCGCATGCTCGACGAACTGATGGCGCTGCCGACACCGCCCACGGCCATCGTCTGCTTTTCCGACGTGATCGCCTTCGGGGTGCTGGCGGCCTGCTACCGCCGGGGGCTGCGTCCGGGCATCGACCTCTCGGTGACCGGTTTCGACGACATGGGCGCCGCCGCCTACTCGGCACCGGCCCTGACCAGTGTCCGCGTGCGCACCGACCTGATCGGCAATCGCGCCAGCGAGCTGCTGCTGGCGCGCATCGCCGGCGACCGCCAGCCGGCGGTGCGGGAAATGATGCCGCCCGAGCTGGTGGTCCGCGAGACCACCGGCCCGCCGCCCGAGGACAGCGAGCGCCCGTCACGAGAGTGAAACGAGCGGCTGGACAAAAAGCGACGCGAGACCGCTATCGGCCTCGCGTCGTCTTGTGGGCGTCGTCTTGGGTGGGAGAGCAGCGCCTGGTCAGTTCGCGCTCGTCGCGCGGGCGGCGGCGACGCCGGGGTCGCGCATCATCAGCACGCCGTAGCTGAGCGCGCCGAGCCCGGCGCCGAGCAGCCAGGCGAAGCCGCCCAGTGCCTGCAGGGCCGGCACGAAGACCGAGGCCAGCGAGAACGTGGCGCCGATCGCGAAGGCGGCCAGGCCGCGTGGGTTCCAGCCGTTACGGTAGAAGTACGGTCCGTTCGGATCGGTCGAGAACAGCGCCTGGACGTCCAGCCGGCGCCGGCGAATCACGTAGAAGTCGATGACGATGATGCCGAAGAAGGGCGCGATCACCGCACCGATGGCGTTGACGAAGCCACTGATGCCGATCTGGCTGATCACGGCCACCCACAGCGCGCCGATCACCAGGGCGATCAGGGCGGTGATCAGGCCGCCGAGCCGGAAGCTGATGCGTTCCGGGAAGAGGTTGGCCAGGTCGTAGGCCGGCGGGATGAAGTTGGCGACCAGGTTGATGCCCACCGTGGCGGCGAAGAAGGTCAGTGCGGCGATCAGCGTCAGCGGCAGGCTGTCGACCCGGGCGACGATGTCGGACGGGTTGGTCAGGGCATCGCCGAACAGCGCCAGTGTCCCGGCGGTGATGATCAGCGCGATGAACGAGAAGAACGCCACGTTCAAGGGCAGGCCCAGCAGGTTGCCCAGGCGCATGGCGCGTTCGTCCTTCACGAAGCGCGCGAAGTCGCCGAAGTTGATCACCACGGCGGCGAAGTAGGCGATCATCGTGCCGACGATGGTCAGGAAGGCGCCGATCGCGCTGCCCGAGGTGGTGTCGTCGGCGGAGAAGATGCTGCCGACGGCCGGCAGCAGCGTGTCGCCCGCCTGATACCAGATGATGCCCATTAGCGCGACCATCACCACATAGACCAGCGGGCCGGCCCAGTTGAGAAACTTCTTGATGCGCTCGATGCCGGCCCAGAACATCGCCAGCTGGAAGACCCAGACGATCAGGAAGGAGACCCAGGCCACACCCGACAGGCCGAGGATGGGCGTGCCTTCCTCGATGCCCAGGCTGGCGGTGATCAGCAGGGTCACCGCGGTGGAGGCGAAGTAGGTCTGGACCCCGTACCAGAAGATGCCGATCACCGCGCGCAGCATCGCCGGCAGGTTGGCGCCGTGGACCCCCATGCTGGCACGCACGATCACTGGAAACGGCAGGCCGTAGGTCACGCTGGGACGGCCGGTGAGGTTGACCAGGCCCATGACGATCAGCCCGGCGACGATGATGGCCGCCATGACCGCCCAGCCGTTCAGGCCGTAACCGATGAACAGCGAGGCGGCCAGGGTATAGCCGAACAGGCTCTGGATGTCGTTGGACCAGACGTTGAAGATCTCGAAGGCGCCCCAGCGGCGCTCGCGGCGCGGCACCGGGGCCAGGTCGGCATTGTAGAGACGCGGCGAGGGCGCCTGGATGCGTAGGTCGTTGTCGTTCATGGGAACGCCCCTTGTTGTCGTTGTCGGTGATGACCGCTCAGGAGAGGAAGCGCCGGCAGGCGGGCCAGTGACGCATCAGTAGATAGTAGCTGAGCCCCGCCGGAATCAGGCTGGCGTACCACGACACCGCCGAGACGCTGAACGCGACCAGCACACCCAGCACCGTGGCGATCAGCGCCGCGGGGTTGGTGCCGCGGTACGGGCCCTGCTCGTCGTAGAGGGCGTCGAGATCCAGGGTGCGCTTGCGGATCAGGAAGTAGTCCACCGCCATGATCGCGAAGATCGGGCCCAGGAAGGCCGAATAGGTCTGGACGAAGATCTGCAGGCCGGTGGCGGAGTCGTCCTTGACCAGTTCCCAGGGGAAGGTGGCGAAGGCCAGCAGACCGACGATCACCGCCGCGACGCGGTACTTCAGCTTGAACACGTCCATCAGCACGTAGGTCGGCGGCACCACGTTGTTGAGCACGTTGGTGGTGACCTGGGCGAAGGCGATGAACAGCAGCGTGGTGACCAGCAGCGGGGTGTTGTCCACGGCGTTGGCGAACACGTCGATGGGGTCGGCGACGCCGGTTGCGCCGGAGACCATCAGCCCGATCAGCCCCATGAACAGCGTGCAGGGCAGGATCGACATGGCGTAGAGCGTGGTCAGGAAGCCCGGGCCGGCGCCGTGCTTGAGCTCGCGGGAGTAGTCGCTGGCGTTGAGGATCATGGTGCTGTAGATGCCCAGGAAGAGCATCGTCGCGCCCCAGAACGGCAGGCCCCAGGTGCCGTCGATGTCGATCAGCTGCGCGCCGATCACGTCGCCATACTTGTTGATCACGCTGATGAACATGTACAGCAGCGAGGCCAGAATGAAGCCGCTGCCGATGTTCTCCAGCCACTTGATGCCCTGGAAGCCGAACACCGACAGGGCGATCTGCAACAACTGGAAGGCGATGAAGTAGAACACCAGGTTGTCGAAGCCGAGCAGTGTCGACGACACGGCGTTCAGCGCCCCGGCGCCGATCCAGCTCTGGAAGCCGAACCAGACCACCGCCGGGACCGCGCGCACCAGGCCGGGCAGGCGCGTGCCGGTGAAGCCGAAGGCGCTGCGCGCCTGGACCATGAAGGGGATGCCGTACTTGTAGCCGGCGGCGCCGTTGATGGTCAGTGCCACGCCGATCACGAAGCAGCCGATGGCGATCGCCAGCGATGCCTGCAGCAGATTGAGGGTACCGACGATGCTCGAGCCCATGGCGAAGGTGCCGATCGACACGCAGCCGCCGAACCAGGCCAGCAGGTAGGAGAGCCGCCCCATGATGCGGGTCTTCTGGGGGGCCAGCGATTCATCGCCGGCGGCCTTGGTAGAGCCCTCGGCGAGCGCGTCGGACGCGGCGCCGGGCTGGGAGGAGGAAGTGGACATTGTTGTGCCTCGCGGAGTTACCGGTTTGTTGTTGGCGCGCGTGGCGCCTTTGTGAACGTGGCGTACCGGGCAGGTCGTTAGCGGTTGTCTTGATTATCGTGCGGTGGGCGCCTCACTCGAAGCGGGTGTCGGACAGCTCCGAGAACCGACCGGTGAAGGGCTTGGGCCGCGGAAAGGCCAGGTCGCCGTGCTTGCTGGTCTGAAGGCCCAGGCCGACCAGCGCCTCGGCCAGCTTGACCGCGGCGGTGACGCCCTCGACCACCGGCAGGCCCACGGCATCGCTGATTCGCGCCGTCAGGTCGGCCATGCCGCCACAGCCCAGCACGATGGCGCCGATGCCGTCCTCGTCGCGGGCGCGGCGACACTCGGTGACGATCCGCTGATAGGCGGCATCGCCGTTCTCTTCCAGGTCGAGCACCGGGATCTCCGCGGCGCGTACCCGCCGGCAGTGGCCGGCGAAGCCATAGCTGGCCAGCAGATGCTCGGCGATGATCCCGGTGCGCCCCAGGGTAGTGACGATCGAGAAACGGGTGCTGATCAGGGTCGCCATGTGAAAGGCGGCCTCGGCGATGCCGATCACCGGCGCTCGGGTCAGCTCGCGGGCGGCCATCAGTCCGGGGTCCCCGAAGCAGGCGACGATATAGGCGTCGGCACCCTCGGTCTCGCCGCGGCGGACCTCCTCGGTGACGCCCACGGCGCTGATCGCCTCGTCGAAGTGGCTTTCGATCGACACCGGGCCGCTGGCGGGATTCACCGCGCTGATGCGGGTGCCGGGCGCGGCGATACGCTCGGCGGCCTCGCCGATCTTGGCCGTCATGGCGGCGGTGGTGTTGGGGTTGATGACGCGGATGTGCATGGGGGCCTCGCTGGGTGCTCGTGAATCGTCTTGTTCACGATGCTTGTTGTCTTTGTACACAAAATAGTCTTGCCAGTCTGCGAGGGCAAGCGTCAAGCACGTTTCCCGAACAATTAATCGCAACCCCTTGTCAGGTAATCATTTTATGAAGCCGGCCGCGCGGCGGGGCGGGTGTCTCGGGGGCCGCGGAATGGTTGTCGGTATCGCATATGCTGGCGTTTGTGAGCACAATGTATGTATACATTACCTGTGCTCAATAGTCCGGACCAGCGGTGATATCAATGTCCTGCCATGCGGATGTGGCGTCGAATGCCGCTCGATAACGGCTTGTCAGACATGGGCTTCTGGATGAGGCTCAACGGCGGAGGGCTACAGGACAACGAAAGTCGCCTTGATTTATTGTATACAAAGGTCAAGGCTTCGGAATGAAGGTTCCGCTTGCCTGTGCGGCGCTTGCGCGCCGGGCCGGCGAGCGACGGCAGCCAGAAGTGGCGAGCTGATCGCGCGGGCCCGGAACGATGCGCGGCGGTGATCGCTTCGGCCTGGGTGGCAGTGGGTGGGGCTTGCACTCCGGGTGCATACAGCCTAGCTTTTTATTGTATACATATATGGCGTGCCAAGCTGGCGGGCCTGTGCTCGCCGACTTGGCGGACGCGACCAACAACAAGGATACCGGCAGATGATCACCCGACGCGATCCCGACTACCCCCGCGACCTGATCGGTTATGGCCGCAACCCGCCCCAGGCCGACTGGCCGGGCAAGGCGCGCATCGCCGTGCAGTTCGTGCTCAACTACGAGGAGGGGGGCGAAAACTGCGTGTTGCACGGCGACACCCACTCCGAGAAGTTTCTCTCCGAGATCGTCGGCGCCGAGGCGTATCCCGAGCGCCACCTGAGCATGGAGTCGATCTACGAGTACGGTTCGCGGGCCGGGGTATGGCGGGTGCTGCGCGAGTTCGAACGCCGCGGCCTGCCGCTCACGGTGTTCGGCGTGGCCATGGCCCTCGAGCGCAATCCCGAGGTCGCCCAGGCCTTCAAGGAGCTGGGCCACGAGATCGCCTGTCACGGCTGGCGCTGGCTGCACTATCAGAGCATGCCGGAGGCGATCGAGCGCGAGCACATGCAGCGGGCCATCGAGATCTTCCAGTCGCTCTACGGCGAGAAGCCGCTGGGCTGGTACACCGGCCGCGACAGCCCCAACACCCGGCGGCTGGTGCTCGACGAGGGCTCGTTCCTCTACGACAGTGACTACTATGGCGACGATCTGCCGTTCTGGACTCGCGAGGCGGACAGCCGGGGCGAGCTCCACGACCACCTCATCGTGCCCTATACCCTCGACAGCAACGACATGCGCTTCGCCACGCCGCAGGGCTTCAATACCGCCGATCACTTCTTCGGCTACCTGCGCGACGCTTTCGACGTGCTCTATGCCGAAGGCGAGGAAACGCCCAAGATGCTCTCCGTGGGCCTGCACTGCCGGCTGATCGGCCGCCCCGGCCGCTTCCGCGCCCTGCAGCGCTTCCTCGATCACATCGAGGCTCACGACCGGGTGTGGGTCACGCGGCGCGTCGACATCGCCCGCCACTGGGCCGAGCGGCACCCGGCCGGCCACTGAACCCGGTCGCCGGTTCGCCAACGTTCATCAGCAAGGTACATTCATGGCCAATACCTACTACGCCCCCAGGGGCGGGCTACCGCCACAGACCCAGTTGCTCTCGGATCGTGCGGTGTTCACCGAAGCCTATGCGGTGATCCCCAAGGGCGTGATGCGCGACATCGTCACCAGCTTCCTGCCGTTCTGGGAGAAGACCCGGCTGTGGGTGCTGTCGCGCCCGCTGTCCGGCTTCGCCGAGACCTTCTCCCAGTACATCATGGAGGTCGCTCCCGGCGGCGGCAGCGACCGGCCGGAAATCGACCCCGGCGCCGAGGGCGTGCTGTTCGTGGTCGAGGGCGAGCTGACCCTGACCCTGGCCGGCGAGCGCCATACCCTGGGGCCGGGTGGCTATGCCTTCGTCCCCCCGGGCTGTGACTGGCAGGTGCGCAACACGGCGGACGGGACGCTGCGCTTCCACTGGATCCGCAAGGCGTACGAGTTCGTCGAGGGGCTCGGGGTGCCCGAGCCCTTCGTCACCAACGAGAACGACATCGAACCGACGCCGATGCCGGATACCCAGGGCGTCTGGGCGACGACCCGCTTCGTCGACCCGGCGGACCTGCGCCATGACATGCACGTGACCATCGTCACCTTCCAGCCCGGCGGGGTGATCCCCTTCGACGAGACCCACGTCATGGAGCACGGCCTGTACGTGCTCGAGGGCAAGGCCGTCTATCACCTCAATCAGGACTGGGTCGAGGTCGAGGCCGGCGATTTCATGTGGTTGCGTGCCTTCTGCCCGCAGGCCTGCTATGCCGGTGGGCCGGGGCCGTTCCGTTATCTGCTGTACAAGGACGTCAACCGTCACCCGAAACTGCGTCCGTAAAAACTGTCTGCGCTCGGTCATGCGGCGTTGAAGATCGGCTGGAGCGCCAGCCCGGTCAAAATGCTCATTTACGGCTTGTAAACTGGATCGCCAGCCCGGTCCGCTTTCTCGCCGATCTTCGCCTTGCCTGACCTTCGCTCGTCGAGTTTTTCCGAGACGCAGAATTGATTTGTGAGGGCGTATGAACATATTGGAACTCAAGGCCGAGCCGCTGACCCCCGAGGCGTTCGCGCCGTTCGGTGACGTCATCGATACGCGCATCAGCGACTCCTTTCCGATCAACGCCGGGCGTACCCGGCGCTATCACGATCTGGCGCGGGTCGAGACCCTCGGCGAGGAAGCGCGGACACTGGTCAGCATCTTCGTCAGCCAGCCGGTCGAGGTACCGCTGACCATCGACTTCCTCGAGCGCCATCCGCTGGGCAGCCAGGCCTTCATGCCGCTGCACGAGGAGCGCTTTTTGATCGTCGTGGCGCCGCCGGGCGACGAGATCGACCCTGCCGAGGTGCGGGCCTTCGTCACCGACGGGCGCCAGGGCGTCAACTACCGGGCCGGCACCTGGCACGCCATCCAGTCGGTACTCGACCGCGAGGGCGAATTCCTGGTCGTCGATCGCGGTGGCAAGGGCGACAACTGCGACGAACACCCCCTCGCCGCGCGGATTCGCCTGGCTTGATTGCTATTTCATAATATTGGAAATTATTTCTGAATAATGGGCCGGGCGCTGTGCGTCGGGCCCTTTTTTCATGTGGATTACCATATTTCATGCAATATCCAGGCGACATTTTCTGGTCTGCGTTCGCTAATTCCATTTAATGGAAAATGTTTCCAATAAATATTGACAGCCGTTGCGGTGCTGCCTAACTTGGAGTCAACAACAATGATCACGTCTCCCAGGAGGACCGCTCGTGACCAGGATGACCGCCGCAGAAGCCGCCGTTCACGTGCTCCGGAAGGAAGGCATCGACGTTGCCTTCGGCCTGCCCGGCGCCGCCATCAATCCCTTCTATGCCGCCATGCGCCAGGTCGGCGGCATCGATCATGTGCTCGCCCGTCACGTCGAGGGTGCCTCGCACATGGCCGAGGGTTACACCCGCGCCCGGGCCGGTAACATCGGGGTGTGCATCGGCACCTCCGGTCCGGCCGGGACCGACATGATCACCGGGCTCTACTCGGCCTCGGGGGATTCCATTCCGATGTTGTGCATCACCGGCCAGGCGCCGCGCGCCAGGTTGCACAAGGAGGATTTCCAGGCGGTGGACATCCAGGCGATCGCCGGTCCGGTGACCAAGTGGGCGGTCACCGTGCTCGAGCCGGCTCAGGTGCCGCGCGCCTTCCAGCAGGCCTTCCAGTTGATGCGCAGCTCGCGCCCCGGCCCGGTGCTGATCGATCTGCCGCTCGACGTGCAGATGAGCGAGATCGAATTCGATCCCGACACCTACGAGCCGCTGCCGGCCTACAAGCCGAGCGCCTCGCGGGCCCAGATCGAGAAGGCGATCGGCATGCTCAACGCCGCCGAACGGCCGTTGCTGGTCGCCGGTGGCGGGGTGATCAACGCCGATGCCGCCGACAAGCTGGTCGAGTTCGCCGAGCTCACCGGGGTGCCGGTGATTCCCACCCTGATGGGCTGGGGCACGATCCCCGACGATCACCCGCTGATGGCTGGCATGGCCGGGCTGCAGACCTCGCATCGCTACGGCAATGCCACGCTGCTTGCCGCGGACTTCGTGATGGGCATCGGCAACCGCTGGGCCAACCGCCATACCGGCGACGTGGCCAGCTACACCGAGGGGCGGACCTTCGTTCACGTCGACATCGAACCGACCCAGCTCGGCCGGGTGTTCGGGCCCGACTACGGCATCGTCTCCGACGCCGGGGCCGCTCTGGAGCTGTTCATCGAGGTGGCCCGCGACCTCGAGGCGGCCGGCCGGCTCAAGGATCGCAGCGCCTGGGCCGAGGAATGTCGCGAGCGCAAGCGCACGATGCTGCGCAAGACCCACTTCGACGACGTTCCGATCAAGCCGCAGCGCGTCTACGAGGAGATGAATCGCGCCTTCGGCAGGAACACCCGCTATGTCAGTACCATCGGGTTGTCGCAGATCGCCGGTGCGCAGTTCCTGCACGTCTACCGGCCGCGTCACTGGATCAACTGTGGCCAGGCCGGGCCGCTGGGCTGGACGATCCCCGCGGCGCTGGGGGTGTGTCGCGCCGATCCGGATGCCGAGGTCGTGGCGCTGTCGGGCGACTACGATTTCCAGTTCATGATCGAGGAGCTGGCGGTGGGGGCGCAGTTCAACCTGCCCTACATCCACGTGCTGGTGAACAACTCCTACCTGGGACTGATCCGCCAGGCGCAGCGCAACTTCGACATGGATTACTGCGTGCAGCTGTCGTTCGAGAACATCAACTGCCCGGAGATCAACGGCTACGGCGTCGACCACGTGTCGGTCGTCGAGGGGCTGGGCTGCAAGGCACTGCGCGTCACTCGCCCGGACGACATTGCCCCGGCCTTCGCGCGGGCCCGTGAGCTGATGCACGAGCATCGCGTGCCGGTGGTGGTCGAGGTGATCCTCGAGCGGGTCACCAACATCGCCATGAGCGGCAAGGACCTGAGCGGCGTCACCGAGTTCGAGGCGCTGGCCGAGACCGCCGAGGATGCGCCGACGTCGATCGCGTCGCGGATGTAATAGAGGCCTGTCGCCGTATCAGCCACAAGACACACTGTACGATCCAGAGGAATCCGAGATGCCCAGATTCGCCGCCAACCTCAGCATGCTGTTCACCGAGGAGGAGTTTCTCGACCGCTTCGAGGCCGCCGCGGACGCCGGCTTCAAGGGCGTCGAGTACCTCTTTCCCTACGACTACCCGGCCGCCGACATCAAGCAGCGGCTCGACGACCATGGCCTGACCCAGGTGCTGTTCAATCTGCCGGCCGGTGACTGGGCCGCCGGCGAGCGCGGCATCGCCTGCCATCCGGATCGCATCGAGGAGTTCCGCACCGGCGTCGACCGGGCGATCGAGTACGCCAAGGTGCTGGGCAACACCCAGGTCAACTGCCTGGCGGGCATCCGGCCCGAGGGCGTCAGCGACGCCGACGCCCGCCGCACCCTGGTGGAGAACCTGAGCTTCGCCGCCGGCAAGCTCGCGGATGCCGGCATCCGGCTGATCGCCGAGCCGATCAATACCCGCGACATCCCGGGCTTCTTCCTCAACCGCACCGAGCAGGCGCTGGCGATCTTCGACGAGGTGGGTAGCCGAAACCTCAAGCTGCAGTACGACATCTACCACATGCAGATCATGGAAGGGGATCTGGCGCCGACCATCGAGAAACATCTCGATCGCATCGCCCATGTGCAACTGGCCGACAACCCGGGCCGCCACGAGCCGGGTACCGGCGAGATCAACTATCCGTTCCTGTTCGCCCACCTCGACCGGCTGGGCTACGACGGCTGGATCGGTTGCGAGTACAAGCCCAAGGCAGATACCCAGGAGGGACTAGGCTGGCTCGATATGGTGCGAGGCTAAGGAGTTTATGGCTGTCGGATGAGCTGTTCCGGCGTCAAGACGACGCGAGGGCGCTATGAACCCATCCATGGGCGCTACCTGCGCCATCCATGGCGCAGGACCCTCGCTCTGTCTTGCCCCCGGCGCTCATCCTTTGTGAGTCCTGAGCGACGTGCCCTGTAAGCGACGAACACTCACATCTCAACGTCAAGGTATTTCGTGATAGGAGAATCATCATGAGCAAGATCGGTTTTATCGGCCTGGGCATCATGGGCCGTCCCATGGCGGGTCATCTGCTCGACGCCGGCCACGAGCTGGTCACCGTCAAGCGCGACAAGCCGCTGGCCAGCGAACTCGCCGACAAGGGCATGCAGGAACTGGCCGACCCCAAGGCGGTCGCCGAGGCCTCCGAGGTGATCATCACCATCGTGCCGGACACCCCCGACGTCGAAGAAGTGCTGTTCGGCGAGGGCGGCGTGATCGGGGGTCTCAAGCCGGGCACGCTGGTCATCGACATGAGCTCGATCGCCCCGCTGGCGACCCAGGACTTCGCCAAGCGTATCGAGGCGGCCGGCGGCGAATACGTCGACGCCCCGGTCTCCGGCGGCGAGGGTGGCGCGATCAACGCCGCGCTGACGATCATGGTCGGCGCCACCCAGGAAGGCTTCGCCCGCGCCAATCCGCTGCTCGAACTCATGGGCAAGACCATCACCCATATCGGCGGCCACGGCGCCGGCCAGACCTGCAAGGTGGCCAACCAGATCGTCGTCGCGCTGACCATCGAAGCGGTCTCCGAGGGGCTGCTGTTCGCCTCGAAGGCCGGTGCCGACGTCGCCAAGGTGCGCGAGTCGCTGCTCGGCGGCCTGGCCCAGTCGAAGATCCTCGACGTTCACGGCGAGCGCATGATCAAGCGCACCTTCGACCCGGGCTTCAAGATCAAGCTGCACCAGAAGGACCTCAACCTGGCGCTGGAAGGGGCGCGCAGCCTGAACCTGGCGCTGCCCGGCACCGCCAACGCCCAGCAGCTGTTCCAGGCCTGCGCCGCCCACGACGGCGCCGACTGGGACCACGCCGGCATGGTCCGCGCCCTCGAGGCGCTGGCCAACCACGAGATCGAGTGACCCTCGCGCGGGCCGCACGCCCCGCGCCCCTTTCATGCGGCAGGCTCCCGCCGCCGGGGCGTGACGCGATCCGCTCGGGTGAACGGCCCCGGCAATCCCCGGGGCCATCGTCAGCGAGGGGTTCGATGACGCCTTACGAAAGCCATCGCACTGGCAGGGCGGTCAGCGATCGCCGGGGGCACGATAGCACTTGACGTCGACTTCGACCTTGCAGTCGACCACCAAGTCCTGGACGCTGCAGATCCGCGCCGGGGGATGCTCGCCGAAGATCTCCTTGAAGACCTTGTTGAACGATGAAAAGTAACGGGCGTCGGTGAGCACGGCGGTGACGTGCACCACGTCCTCGACGCCGTAACCGGCCTCGCGCATGATCGCCAGGCAGTTGTCGAAGGCCAGGCGTGTCTGCTCGACGATGCCGCCCTCGACGACCTCGCCATCGGTCATCGGCGTCTGCCCGGAGACGAACAGCCATCCGTCGGCCTGGGTGGCGCGGGCGAAGGGGAGTGACTGGCCGCCGGTGCCGACACCGCCGGTGGTCCCATAGCGCGTGATACTCATGGTGTGATTTCCTGATGGTCGATGAAAGGTGTCAGCAGCGCGGCCGGGAAGCCCCGGCCCGCCGCGCGTTATGCAAAGATCAAAGCGAAGATGTCTGAAGGAACTCGCGCAGACGGGATGACGACGGCCGCGTGAAGAACGTCTCCGGATCGCCGGCCTCGGCGATTCGCCCACCCTCCATGAACACCACCTTGTCGGAAACGTCCCGGGCGAAACGCATCTCGTGGGTGACCAGCACCATGGTCATGCCGTCCTGGGCAAGATCGCGAATGGTCGCCAGCACCTCGCCGACGCGTTCCGGGTCCAGCGCCGAGGTCGCCTCGTCGAACAGCATGACCTTGGGATTCATGGCGATGGCGCGGGCGATCGCCACGCGCTGCTGCTGGCCGCCGGAAAGCTGCGAGGGGCGATGGTCGCGGCGCTCCAGCATGCCGACCCGGGTGAGCCAGTGGTCGGCCAGTTCGACGGCCTCGTCGTGGGGCAGGCCGCGGACCCGGGTCAGGCCAAGGGTGACGTTGTCCAGGGCGCTCATGTGCGGAAACAGGTTGAACGACTGAAAGACCATGCCGGTCATCGCCCGCTGACGGGCGATCTCGCGCTCGCCGATGCGGACGCGCTGGCCGTTGCGGGTGGCATAGCCGATCGTCTCGCCGCCGATCAGCACATCGCCCTGGTGAAAGCTCTCCAGCAGGTTGAGGCAGCGCAGCAGCGTAGTCTTGCCGGAGCCGCTGGCGCCGATGATCGAGACCACCTCGCCCTCGTGAACGGTCAGGTCGATACCCTTGAGCACCTCGAGCTGGTCGAATCGCTTGTGCAGCCCCCGCACTTCAACGATGGGAGTCATGTCGTCCTCCGCGTCGGCTGGTCGAGCCGACGGCCGATATGGCGTCCCACCCGCTCGATGGCGAAGTCGATCAGGAAGTAGATCACCCCGGCCAGCAGGTAGAACTGCATGTTGAGAAAGTTGTTGCTGATGATCTGCTGGGTGGTCAGCAGCAGCTCGGTCACGCCGATCACCGACAGCAGCGTCGACGCCTTGACCATCTCCACCGCGGCGGTGATCCAGGTGGGCAGGGCGTAGCGCAGTGCCTGCGGGAACAGCACGTAGCGAAAGATGCCGGTAAAGGTCAGGCCGATGGCCTGGCCGGCCTCGATCTGCCCGCGCGGCAGTGACTGCAGGGCGCCACGCAGGATCTCGCCGACGTGCGATGCACAGAACAGCGTCAAGGCCAGGGCGCCGGCCTGGAAGGCGCTCAGGTCGAGTCCCACCGCCGACGAGACGTAGAAGGTTGCCAGAATCAGCACCAGCACCGGGGTGCCGCGGATGATGTCGATGTAGGCGCGTGCCGGCCAGCGCACGGCCCGCACGCCATAGGTGACCGCTACGCCGATGACCACGCCGAGCAGGGTGCCGGCGACGATTGCCAGCAGCGAGATCATGATGGTGGCCGCCGCCCCGTGCAGCAGCATCGTGCGATGGGCGGCGATTTCGCTGAGAAAGTAGTGCCAGTCCATGTCACTTCGCCTCCAGCACGAGGCGCCGCTCCAGCGCGCGTAGAATCAGGGTGATCGCGTAGCAGCAGACGATGTAGAGCAGCGAGGCGATCAGCCACACCTCGATGACACGGAAGGTCTCGGAGTTGATCTTGCGGGCATAGAAGGTCAGCTCGGGCACCGCAATGGTGGCAGCCAGCGAGGTGTCCTTGAACAGCGAGACGAAGTTGTTGCCGAACGCCGGCAGGGCGTTGCGGAACATGATCGGCAGCACGATGTGGCGTTTGATGCGCAGTGGCGTCAGGCCGATCGCCTGGCCGGCCTCGACCAGTCCCTGAGGCACGCTCAACAGGCCGCCGCGAAAAACCTCGGCCATGTAAGCGCTGGCATACAGCGACAGCGCGACGATGAAGCTGGTGATCTTGTCCAGCGACAGCCCCAATTGCGGCATGCCGAAGAACAAAAAGAGCACGATGACCAGAATCGGCAGGTTGCGCAGCACCGAGATCCAGGTGAAGGCGATGCCGCGTATCCAGCCATTCGGCGCGCGCGTGGCGAAGGCCACGACGAGACCGATCGCCGACCCGATGGCGATCGACACTAGTGCCAGCACCAGGCCAAGACCAATGCCGCTGAGCAACAACGGCCACTGCTCGAGGATCGGTGTGAAATTGAAGTGGTAGTTCATGCGTTTCCGTCCGCCCGTGGCTTCGAGAACGCCCCGTTACGCCGGGCGTCGGCGCGACGGGGCACGAGAGCGGCGATCAGCGCATTTCCATGGGGAAGCCAGTCTGGGGTGCCGGCGGGCGCTCGCCGAACCACTGCTCGAAGGCATCGGCGTAATCCTGGAAGGCGACGCCATACATGGCCTCCCGGAGCGTGGTGTCGACGAAGTTCAGCCAACGCGGGTCGTCGGGTGACACGGCGCAGGCATAGGACTGCGGGTTCCAGCTGTAGCCCGAGTCGATGTACCGGTCGGGGTTGTTCTTCATGTACCACTTCAGGGTCGACAGGTCGGTGGCGACCGCGTCGGCACGGTGCGAATTGAGCGCCTGATAGATCAGATTCTGGCTCTCGTACTGGTCGACCTTCGCCTCGGGCAGCGCCTGATGAACCATCTGCTCGGCATAGACGTTCTGCAGCACGGCCACGGTGATATCGCCGCCGGCGCTCTCGAGGGCGTCGTAATCGGCGTAATCGCTGCCATCGAGCATCAACAGCCCGACCCCTTCGCGATAGTAAGGCACCGTGAAGGCGACCTGCTGGGCACGGGCGGCGGTCACGGTCATCGCCTGACAGGAGATGTCGACCTTGTTGGTCAGCAGGTTGGGAATGCGGGCATCCGACGATTGATTGACGAAGCGCACCTTGTCGGGGTCGTTGAACAGGCCCTGGGCCAGGATATGACCGATGTCGGCGTCGAAACCGACCGTCTTGCCCTGATCGGTGAAGTGCCAGGGCGGGTTGGCGCTGCCGGTGCCGACGATGAGTTCGCCACGGTCGAGCACCGTCTGCAGGGTGTCGGCCTGGGCCTGGGTGGCGATCAAGGTGGGGGCGATGACGAACGCCGCGACGGCGCTGAAGCGTTGCACGAGGGTGTTCATGGTAGGCTCACTCGGCTTGTTGGTCTTGTTTTCCGGTATATCGGACTATTGTCTGATGTGCCGGACGGTTTTATCCTAGGAGCGTTACGAGGCGTGCGCAAGAGACATCACAAACCGTTGGCTGGCGGAGTACCATCTCCCACCTGAACCCATACGCCGTACGAGGTGGCATGACTCAACCCCCTGGCAAGCCGCCCGCGTCCCGGGCCCGCGGCATCGACCGCCTGATCACGCTGTGCGAACAGCTGCACCTGCACCGTCAACCGATGACGCCCCGCGAGCTGATCAAGGCGACCGGTGCGCCGCGCTCCAGTGTCTACGAGCTGGTCAACCTGCTCTGCGAGGCGGGCTGGCTGGAAGTCGACGACGACGGCAGGATCTTCTTCGGCCGCGCCATGCACTACTTCGGGCTCGACTATGCCGACCACAACGATCTGATCCGGCGGGCGCGGCCGGTGATGCGCCAGCTTTCCGCGCGCTTCGACGAGACCACCCAGCTGTGCATGCTGGATGGCGACAAGTACACCGTGATGCTCAACGAGAACGGGGCCCGGCCGTTTCGCATCAGCTCCGAGGTCGGCGTCAAGGTGCCGATCCCGTGGACCGCATCGGGCCGCGTATTGCTCGGTGGCATGGGGCGCGAGGCGGTGTTGTCGCTGGTGCCCGAGGCGGATTTCGTGCTGCCCAGTGGCGAGCGCATCGATGTCGATGGCTTCATTACCGAGGTCGAGCGTGCCCGGGAGCGGGGATTTGCGCTGACCGAAGGGCTGGTCGACAGCTTTGCGTGCTGCATGGCGGTACCGATTCACGATGCCGATGGCCCGCCTCGCGCGACGCTGTGTTTCACCGTCGGCCGCAATGCCGACGCGACGCGTCGGGAAACCCTGATCGCTGCGCTGCGCGAGGCCGCCCAGGGGCTGTCCGCCGGCGATTGATCCTTGCGGGCCGTGGCACCTGCCCGGCCTTTTGATATCGGAGACAGCCATGACCGCTGCTACCCCCGCCAACAGCTTGCCGGCGACTCTCGAGAAAGGCGCTCCCGCGGCGCCGCATGCCAGCCTGCTGCAGGGTGTGCCGCTGCCGGCAGCGGCGATCTTCGAGGCGCCGCTGGCGCACAACCTGGCGTGGATGCAGCGCTTCGCCGACGCCCATGGCGCCCGTCTCGCGCCGCACGGCAAGACCACCATGGCTCCGGCGCTGTTCCGGCGGCAGCTCGCCGCCGGCGCCTGGGGAATCACCCTGGCCACCGCGGTGCAGTGCCGGGCGGCCTTCGATGCCGGAGCCGAGCGGCTGCTGCTCGCCAACCAGCTGATCGGCGAGCCCAACATGGCGATCGTCGCCGAGCTGATCGATGCCGGTGCCGAGTTCCATTGCGTGGTCGACGGGGCGGACAACGTCGCCGCGCTGGGGCGCTATTTCGCCGCCCGCGGGCAGACGCTCAACGTGCTGATCGAACTGGGTGTGCCGGGCGGGCGCTGCGGCTGTCGCGATGCCGACCAGGTCGCAGCGCTGGTGGCGGCGATCGCCGAGCAGCCGGCCCTGGCGCTGGCCGGCATCGAGGGCTACGAGGGCATGATCGCCGGTGGCGACGAGGTGGCCGCGGTGCGCGCCTATGGCGAACGGCTGGTGGAGACCGTCAGAGCGCTGCGGGCCAGCGGGGAGCTCCAGCGCGAGGCGCCGATCGTCACCGCCTCCGGGTCGAAGTGGTTCGACCTGATCGCCGAGGCGTTCGACCGCGCGGAATTGCGCGAGCACTACACGCCGGTGCTGCGCCCCGGCTGCTACGTGGTCCACGATCACCGCCTCTACGCCGGCGCCATGGCTGCGGTGAAGGCGCGTCATCCCCGGCTCGAGGGCGAGCTCCAGCCGGCGCTGGAAGTGTTCGCCCACGTCCAGTCGCTGCCCGAACCGGGGCTGGCGATCGTCGCCCTGGGCAAGCGCGACATCGGCTTTGAACCGGACCTGCCGTTGCCGCTGCGGCTGTATCCGCTGGCCTCGTCGCCGTCGGCGGCCGAGACGCCTCGGGACGTGAGCGCCTGGCGCACCACGCACATCATGGATCAGCACGTCTTCCTGGCAATTCCCGACGATGCCGAGGTGGCGGTCGGCGACGTGATCGCCTTCGGCACCTCGCACCCCTGCCTGACCTTCGACAAGTGGCGGCGGGTGCTGCTGGTCGATGACGCCCTCGAGGTGCGCGAGGTGATGGAAACCCGATTCTGAGCGTCGGCGGCACGGCGGGCTGGAGACGGCGACGCTGGCACGCTAGGCTGTGCCGCGATCGCGCCGGGAGGGCGCCGTCTTGACTCGTCGTTTACAGGGAACCGTCATGCCTCATCGTCTCTTCATCCGTGTGCTCGGCCTGGGCGCCTGCGGCCTGGTCAGCGTACCGTTGACGGCCGCCGGAGCGCCGGCCGCCGGAACGCCGGCCGCCAATACCACGGCCGACACGGACGTCATCACCGTCACCGCGCCGCGCCTGGCGCGGGAGCTCTACGCCACCCCTGCCGCCGTGTCGGTGGTCGATCGCCGGACGATCGCCCGAGGCCAGCAGCGCGTGCGCCTCGACGAGTCGCTGGCCGGCGTGCCCGGGCTCTACCTGCAGAACCGCTACAACTTCGCCCAGGGCGAGCGACTGTCGATTCGCGGCTTCGGCGCGCGCACGCCGTGGGGCGTGCGCGGCGTCACCGTGATGGTCGACGGCATTCCCTACACCCTGCCGGACGGCCAGGCGCAGCTTGACGCCATCGATCTCGACAGCGCCGAGACCATCGAGGTGATCCGCGGCCCGGCGGCGGTGGCCTACGGCAACGCCGCCGGCGGGGTGCTCGACGTCACCACCGCCAGCGGCGAGAGCGATCCGGGCAGCGCGATCCGCGTCGAGGCGGGCAGCGACGGCTATCGCAAGCTGTCGGTGCAGAACGGCGGTGTCGAGGGCCCCTGGTCGCACCACGTCAGCGCCTCGGCGATGGACTACGACGGCTATCGCGAGCACAGCGCCGCCCGCAAGTATCTGCTCAACGCCAAGCTGAGCCGCGAGCTGGGCGAGGACCGCAAGATCACCGCCATCCTCAACCTGCTCGACAGCCCCTTCGCCGAGGACCCTGGCGGCAAGACGCGGGAATCCGTCGAGGAGGATCGCTTCGCCGCCATGGATACGCGGGGTTACTACGACTACTCGCCGGTCGATATCGACTCGGGGCAGGAGGTCGACCAGCAGGTCATCGGTCTGCAGTACGAGGATCTGTCCGCCGGGCCCGGGGCGCTCACCCTCAAGGGCTTCTACCTGCATCGCGACTATCAGCAGCAACTGGCCTTCGCCGGTGGGCGTCGTGGCATCACGGACGTGCAGAACTACATCGCCTACGATCGCGACTACTACGGCGGCAGCGCCGAATACCGCCAGTCGCTGACGCTCGCCGGGCTGCCCCTGCGCTACATGGCCGGGGTCGACGTGGCGCGCCAGGTGGACGACCGCCACAGCGACGACGTGCTGATCGACGGCGAACACGTGCGCCGCTCCCAGGACGAGACCCAGCGGGCGACCTCCATGGGCGTCTTCGCCCAGGGCGACCTGGACCTGACCGAGCGCTGGATGCTGTCGCTGGGCACGCGCTACGACCGGGTGAACTTCGACATCGACGATCATCACCTCAGCGACGGCGACGACAGCGGCGATCGCACTCTCGATCAGTGGAGCGGCAGCGCCGGGCTGAGTTTCCAGTATCTGCCCGACCACCAGCTCTATCTGGCCACCGGTACCGCCTACGAGACGCCGACCTTCTCGGAGTTCGCCAACCCCGCCGGGGGTGGCTTCAACCCGGCCATCGAACCGCAGACGGCGTGGAATCGCGAAGTCGGGCTGCGCGGCACCTTCGACAACGGGCTGGACTACGACCTCGCGGTGTTCTCGACCCGGGTCCGGGACTCCCTGGTGGCCTACGAGAACGCCGCCGGCAAGAGCTACTACCGCAACGCCGGGGAGAGTACCCAGGCGGGCATCGAGACCCAACTGGGCTGGCAGTTCACGCCGAGCTGGCGGCTCGACAGCGCCCTGACCCTGGCGCGCTACGAATTCGACGACTATCGCGTCGACGGGCAGGACTACGACGGCAATCGCATCCCCGGCCTGCCGGAGCGGACCTGGGTCAACCGGCTGTCGTGGCAGGGGCTCGACCGGCGCTTCGCGACCCTGGAGACCCAGTACATCGGCTCGATGGTCGCCGACGATGCCAACGAGGTGACCATCGACGACGTCTGGCTGGTCAACCTGCGCGCCGGCGACGGCTGGCGGCTGGGCGGCGACACCGTGCTCGAGGCCTACGCCGGAGTGCGCAATCTGTTCGATCGCGAGCACTACGCCAACGTGATCATCAACGCCAGCAACGCCCGCTACTTCGACCCGGCGCCGGGGCGCACGGTGTATGCCGGGTTGGGCGTCACCTTCTGACGAGGCGCGCCGGCGGGTGTCTCGTTCAGGCGGGGCGACAGGCCAGCGTGATGGCCTTGGGTACCACCATGCCGCCGAAGTAGGCGTCTTGCTGGGCATCGTCGAGCCTGGCACGGCATCGCTCGGCCGACGGGCCGCGCAGCACGACCGGCTGATCGTCGGTCCACTCGGCATAGATGAAGAAGGTCGGATCCTTGATCTCGATCTTCAGTGACCGAGGGGCCTGTGGCGCAGGCAGCTGCAGACCGATCAGCAGGGTCACGGTCTCGCCGTCGACGCTGGCGCGAAAGTCGAAGGGTTTCAGCGGGGCGAGGCGTTCGCCGCCGGCCCATACATAGGTGAAGAAGTTCGACTCGGCGAGGTTGGCGAGCAGCGCCTTGCGCATCCTCGCCAGCTCGGCGCTGTCGAAGACGCCGTCGTGGTCGTCGTCGTAGTCGTCGAGCAGTTGCTGGCTGAAACCCGCATCGAAGCTCCAGGACTCGCCCAACTGTGCCACCTTGCCCTGCTCGAACTGGATCAGCAGGCGTGTCTTCATGATGCTGTTGGGGTGAGCCAGGGCCGGTGTCGCGGCCAGCACGGCCAGCAGCAGGAGGATGCCGCGCCAGCCTCGGCGAGCGCGGGCGGGGGAAGGGTCATGGTGCATGGGGCGTGCCCTGTTCGGGGACAGTGGGTGGCGTCGGCGTGCCGAAGTCGGCGAAGGCGTCCCGGGCATCGGGCACCGCGATGCCTGAGGCGTTCGGCGCCGGCCCGGTCGATGTCGTCGGGTCGACGACCAGCCCTGCCGCGGTGTAGAGCAGGCCGATGGCGATCAGCCAGGCGCCGACGATCGGCGTGGCGATGGTGCTCCAGCGGCCTTGCCGGGGCTGCAGGGTGAGTGTCAGGCCCAGCAGCAGCCACAGCGCCGAGCCGATGCCGAGCCACCAGGCGGCCTGGGCGTGGAAGCCGGGGACGGTGAGCCGGGTGGCCACGCCGCCCAGGGCGCCGATGAACGCCGCCAGTACAAGTGCCGGCCAACGGCCGTGGCGCGTTCCGGCGATGAGCATTAACCCCAGGGGCAGGCAGGCCAGCGGGAAGGCGTAGAACTCATGGGCGGCGGCATGCGGGACGAAGTGCAGCCAGTACAGGAGGGTTTCATGGGCCCCGCCGCCGATCAGCGCCCCGGCCAACCACAAGAGCAGGGCGCCACCGGCCAGGGGCCCGGGCAACCGGACGCACAGCAGCCCGAGGCCGATCACCGGCAGCAGCCGGGCGGGCAGCAACCCGGGGCCCAGCAGCCAGTCGACCGCCGGCGTGTCGCCCCAGCGCCAGGCGACACCGAGGAGCATCAGGCCCGACACCAGCAATGCCGGCCCCGCCCAGCGGGGGATGAGCGGGTGGTCGGGCAGGTGACGAAGGTTCCGGGTCAGGGGCATGTCTGGCGAGGGCGGCAGCAATGTCTTTTCATGGACGTTGTCAGTGCGCGTGAGTTCACTAGCCGGGTCAAGACAGCAGGAAGTAGACGCCGCCGAGCATGATCGCTGCGCCGAGCGCCTGCATCAGTCGCCCGTGGAAGGGGCGGCCGAGCGCCAGGCCGACACCGATCCCGACCAGATGGATCAGCCCGGTGGCCAGCACGAAGCCGATGGCGAAGTCGGCCGGATCGGCGGCGGCCGGCAGCTCGGCGCCGTGGGCATGGCCGTGACAGATGGCGAACACCGAGACGAACAGCAGCGCCAGGCTCTCGGGAGGGTGCCAGCGCCCGACGATGGCCGCCCCCAGCAGCAAGATCGACAGGGCGATGCCGATTTCCCCCCCCGGCAGGGGGACGCCGAGAATCCCCAGGACGCCGCCCACCACCATGACCAGGGGGAAGGTCACCGGTAGCGTCCAGACCGATCGGCCGCCCATCTGCGCGCCCCACAGGCCGACGGCGAACATGGCCAGGAAGTGGTCGAGGCCGGTCAGCGGGTGGAGGAAACCGCTGGTGAAGCCGGCCGCGCCGTTCTGAATGATGTGAGCGGAGGCGACCCGTGGGGCCAGGCCGAGGGCGAGGATCGCGAGTGCGGTGACGAGGCGATTAGGTGATCGGTGGAACATGGTGACTTCCAGGGCTTGCGACGAGGAAAGCGGCCGGCCGCGTCTGGGTGCAGACACCTTTGGGTGGCTTCGATGGCATCGCGAGACCCGGGATGTGTGCCGGCACGGATATGTGATGTTATATAGTAACGTTTGCGATGCGCAACCATCCTGTTGCCATCGCGAAGGCCATGCACACGATGTTCCCGACGCTCTGGAGGGCCGAGCAATGCATCACCAATGTCTCGACCAATGGCGGCATGACCATGTCTTTGGCCAGGATCGGAAGAAAGCGGGCGAGACCCGAACGCTCGTCATCGTGGGGCTCACCCTGGCCATGATGGTCTGGGAAACCCTGGCCGGGGTGGTCTATGGCTCGATGGCCCTGCTGGCCGACGGGTTGCACATGGGGTCTCATGCCATGGCGCTGGGCATAACCGTCTTTGCCTACGCCTACGCGCGAAAGAATGCCGGCAATGCGTCATTCTCGTTCGGCACGGGCAAGGTCAACGCGCTGGGTGGCTTTGCGGGCGCCATTCTGCTGTGCGTCTTCGCCCTCTACATGATGGTCGAGAGTGTCGGTCGTTTCATGAACCCGGTCTCGATCGCCTTCGATGGCGCCATTCTCGTTGCCGTCATCGGCCTGGCGGTCAACGGCGTGTCGGCCTGGATTCTGAAAGATGACGGGCATGACCATGACCCGGGCCAGGCTCGCTCCCATCAGGCGAGCCATGACCATAACCGGCGTGCCGCTTATTTCCATGTCCTTGCCGATGCCTTGACCTCCTTGCTGGCAATCGTCGCGCTATTGGCCGGCAAGTATGCGGGGTGGCACTGGATGGATCCGCTCATGGGCGGTGTCGGCGCGATCCTGGTCTCGCACTGGTCCTGGCGATTGCTCAAGGATACCGCCAGCGTCCTGCTCGATCGTCGGCGCAATGACCTGGAAACGGCGGTCAAGGATGCCATCGAGGATGGCGATGCACGAGTCAGTGACCTGCACGTCTGGGCTATCGGCCCGGGGCTGGATGCCGCCATCGTCTCTCTGGTGGCACACGAGCCGGCGACGCCCGACGTCTACCGGCGACGCATCCGGGCGTGCTGCCGCTCCCTGGTGCACGTGACCGTCGAACCGCAGCGGTGTCGCGAGGTCTCCGAGAGCCCGAGCCACGCCGCCTGAGACGCGGGGCCGGGTCGGCGTCAGCCAGTCGCCTCGCCAGCTTCCCCGGCGCGCGTCATCGACGCCCCGCCGAGCAGGGGCGGCGTGTCGGTGGCGGTGCTGCGCCACTGAGCCAGCGTCAGCGTGAGCCCCAGGACCAGGATCACTGCGCCGCCGGCCAGGCCGATCCAGGCTTGCCAGGGGTGGTGCCCGGTCGGGCGGCGTAGACGACGAGCGACCCAGTCGCGGGCGACCACGCTCACCAGCGCCAGCGTGGCGACCGTCAGCGCCGTGCCACAGGCCATCGCCATGACCGCGACCACCCCCTTGCCGAACTGATCCAGCAGCGCCGCCGCGCCCAGCAGCAGCACCGCGCCGCTGCAGGGCCGGACGCCGATCGACAGCACCGTGAGCAGCGCCACCCGCCAGTCGCCGGCGGTATCGGGGGCGATATGGTGATCGTGACCGCAGCCGCAATGCGGACCATGGCCCGGTGCCGCGACAGCGGCATGACCGGCGGGCTCGCCCGACCCGCCGGACGCGGTCATCGCGAGGCGTAACCGTTTCAGCGAGCGCCAGCACAACCACAATCCGACCAGCGTCACCATCAGGAAGCTGGCCAGCTCGGCGTGTTCGACGCTGCCCATCGCCTGGCGTGTCAACCAGCCGAAGCCGAACACCAGTACCGCGATGAGGGCGATGGCCATGAGTCCCTGGAGCAGCGCCGCCAGCACGGAAAGCCCCAGCGCGCGCCGCCAGGCGCCGCCCTGGGAGGCCAGATACGTGCTCAGCACGACCTTGCCGTGGCCCGGCCCCGCCGCGTGGAAGACCCCGTAGCCGAAGCTGACGCCCAGCAGTACGCGCCAGGCGGTGGCATCCGGGGCCTGGTCGAGTGCCGAGATGGCATCGACCAGCGCATGGTAGAGCTTGCCTTGCCAGAAGACGATGTGTACGACGATCTGTTGCCACCAGCCCCCGGCATAGCCGACGATCACCAGCGCGGTCAGCACGACCGGGGGTATCCAGAGCACGGCCTTCGCGGTCAATCGGGGCATGCAATCTCCCCCGTTTCGGCGAAGAAGCGCCCCAGGTTCGGCTCGCCCTGTTGCGTCTTGTCGAGCATCGCCGCCTCCATCACCTTGTCCGGGTCGGGATCGGCCGCGACGATCCGTGTCGTGCAGCCTGGCGGTGCATCACGGAGCTGCAGGGCGTCGGGCAAGGGGGCGGTTCCCTCGGCATCGGCCTCGTGGAGCATCTCGATGTAATACGTCGGATCGAAGACCCGGTAACGCAGGGTGTGCCCGGCCAAGCCCTGGGGCTCGGCCAGCGGTAGCGTGAAACCGAACACCATGCGTTGATCGCGATACTCGGTATTGATGGCCGTCACGTCACCCTGGGCGATGGGGCGGCCGTCCAGGGTGATGCGCGTCAGGTTCTGCTGGGTCGCTAGGTTGTCGCGAATCTCGATGGCCAGTGCGTCGAGGCGCTGGGCCAGGGGCGTGTCCCCCGGCGCGCTCGAGATCTCTTCCATCAGGACCTGACTGTAGAGTGGATCCATCCGCCAGCGCTGGCGCAGCGCCGTCAGGTCGCCTTGCGCGTCGAAGATCCCCTCGACGCGGATATCGACCCAACCATGGGGGTGTGCCCCGGCGGTCTGCGGAATGGCAAGCCAGGCGGTCAATGCCAGTGACGCGCTCCCCAGGAAGCGGCCGATGCCGATAGCGGTAGGTGTCAAGACGATCCCCATGGGTTTCGAACGGCGATGAACGGCGCCTCGCGCGGTGGCGCGATGCCTGGCCGGATGATGGCATGAAAGTGCCGGACAATCATGCGTCGCGAGCGACGGGGGGACCGCCCGATGCTCCCGGGCGGGGCTTGTCAGTGCGCCGCGGGAAGCGCCATCACGCCGGGTCGATGCTCAGCATCAGGCGCTTCTGGCCGGGGGCGAGGGCGGGGCTGCGGTGGACCAGCCCGCGCTGTTCGTTGCCGACCCAGCCGCTCCCCTTGAGCAGTGCCAGATCGCCGGCCCGTAGCCGCTCGATGGTCGCGGCATCGGCGACGACGTCCGGCTTGTCGGGGCGTGGGGCGCCCAGTCCGGCCCGCTCGACGGCGTGGTCGGGCAGCCATTCGCTACCCGGGCCCGAGTAGGTGGTGACCAGCCGCACCGGCAGGTTGTCGCAGTGGAAGCGGGGGCACATCGCCGCGTCCAGCAGACGCAGGCGCACCCCCACCGTGTCGGTGGCGAAGAGACAGCCCATGGCCGTGGCCAGGGTCGTGACGTCCTCGACCAGTGCCTCGGCGAGCCGCGGGGCCGGCAGCCGGTCGAACAGCTCCTGGCGCAAGGCGCCTTCGCCGGGGTCGCCCCACCAGGCGATCTGCCAGGCGTGCGCCGTACGGCACTGGGCGTGGATGCCGGCTTGCAGCGTCGTCGACAGTGCCCGCTGCATCACGGCGATGGTGATGCCGTCCTCGAAGATTCTCGGCAGCACGTCGCTTTCCTGATCGATGGCCCAGTGTTCGGCCCCTGACCCGGCGAGATGGGTGGGTCGTTGAGTGCGGGCGTGAGCGTTCATCGGCATGCGAGGTCTCCATGGGTTGCTTAAATGTTATGTTATAACGTATCTTTTATGGCGCTTGAAGTGGCGCCTGGTACGGATCGCGTCCCTCGCGTCATTCCCTGAGGTGATTCGCCATTGGCCGTGGGAGCCCTGGAATGCCGACTGACGATGCAACACGCCTGCTGATGATGCCCGATGACGATTACATGAACGACGAGCAACTGGGTTTCTTCCGCCGCCGCCTGCTCGCCGAGAAAGCCGGTATCGAGAGTCACCTGCGGGAGGTTCGTGAGGTCATGGCCGGCCATGGTCGCGACAGCGACGAACTCGACCAGGCGGCCTTCGAGGAAGAACTGCGCCTGCAGTTGCGCCAGGCCGACCGCGAGACGCGCCTGCTGGCCAATATCGTCGCCGCCCTGAAGCGGATCGAGGCTGGCGACTACGGCTACTGCCAGGAAACTGGCGAGCCCATCGGCCTGCCACGGTTGCTGCTGCGCCCCACCGCGACGCTGTGCCTGGAGGCCAAGGCGCGTCAGGAGCAGCGGGAACATCACTATCGCAAGGCAAGAGGAGAAGGCTGATGGAATCGCGACGGAATGCCCTGCCGGTGACCGTGCTGTCCGGCTTCCTGGGGGCCGGCAAGACCACCTTGCTCAACCACATCCTGGCCAATCGCGAAGGTCGCCGCGTGGCGGTGATCGTCAACGACATGAGCGACATCAACATCGATGCGTCGCTGGTGCGCGGTCTGCCGGGCGAGGATCTCACCCCCGGCGGCGAGGTGGCGCTAAATCGTGCCGAGGAGCGCCTGGTCGAGATGAGCAATGGTTGCATCTGCTGCACCCTGCGCGAGGACCTGCTGGTCGAGGTCAACCGGCTCGCCGGCGAAGGGCGCTTCGACCATCTGGTGATCGAGTCCACGGGCATCTCCGAGCCGCTGCCCGTCGCCGAGACCTTCACCTTTACCGACGATGACGGCCGCAGCCTCTCCCAGGTGGCGCGGCTGGATACGCTGGTCACGGTGGTCGATGGCGCCAATTTCCTGACCCAGTATCACGACGCCCGGTCATTGGCCGAGGCGGGCGAGAGCCTGGGTGAGGACGACGAGCGCAACGTCGCCGACCTGCTGGTCGACCAGATCGAGTTCTGCGATGTGCTGCTGGTCAGCAAGACCGACCTGATCGACGCGCAACGGCTGGACGAACTGCTGGCGGTGCTGCGTTCGCTCAACCCGGAGGCCGAGCTGATCCCCATGGCACATGGCCGGGTGGGGCTGGACAAGGTGCTGGATACCGGGCGGTTCAGCTTCGAACGCGCCCAGCAGGCACCGGGCTGGTTGAAGGAGCTGCGCGGCGAGCATGTGCCGGAGACCGAGGAGTACGGGATTTCCAGCTTCGCCTACCATGCGCGACGCCCGTTTCATCCCCGAAAATTCCACGACTTGCTGCACGGCGACTGGTTCGGCGGCAAGCTGCTGCGCTCCAAGGGCTTCTTCTGGCTGGCCACGCGTCCACAGTTCGCCGGGCAGTGGAGCCAGGCCGGCGGCATCGCCCACCACGGTTTCGCCGGCCTGTTCTGGAAGGCCGTGCCCGACACGCATTGGCCGGTCGATCCGGACTATCGGGCCGCCATCCTGACCAAGTGGCAGGAACCCTTCGGCGACATGCGCCAGGAACTCGTCTTCATCGGCCAGGACCTGGACGCAGCGCGGATTCGCCAGGCCCTCGACGATTGCCTGCTGACCGACGACGAGCTGGCGGCCGGCAACGCCTACTGGCAGACCCTGGACGATCCCTTCCCCGCCTGGGGGTGAGCGGCGACTCGCCGCGTCGCCGGCAGCGATGCCGAGCCATGGCCCCTCCGACACCGATCAAGGAGATCCCTGAATCATGAGTCGCAGTCATCTGGTCGATGTGGCCGGGGGTGTGTCCGCCGTTGCGGGCGCCCTCGCCTGGGTCGGCATGGAACGAATCGCCCTGCCGTTGCGGGTGGCGGATGGCCCCGTCAACGGGCGCGCCTCGGTGGGCGTCAACCTGACCGACCCCGCGGCGCGTGGCATCCACATGTCGCGGCTCTACCTGGCACTGGCCGAGCTGGCCGGCCAGGAACTGACGCTGTCGCGGGCGCAGTCGGTACTGGCGTCCTGCCTGGACAGCCATCAGGCGCTTTCCGACGCGGCCTTTCTCGATCTCGCCGGCGATGCGCTGCTCGAGCGCCCGGCGCTGATCAGCCCGCTCGCCGGCTGGAAGGCCTACCCGTTCGCCTTGCGTTGCCGGCAAGACGCGCAGGGCGTGCGATTCATCCTCGACCTGACGGTGGGCTACTCGTCGACCTGCCCCTGCTCGGCCGCGCTGGCACGCCAGTCGATTCAGGAGGCCTTCGACGCGGACTTCACCGATACGCCGCTGACCCGGGACGCCGTCAGGGCCTGGTTGGGCAGCGAGGAGGGCATCGTGGCGACGCCGCACAGCCAGCGCAGCCAGGCCCACCTGTCGGTGCGTCTGGCCGACGGCATCGACGCGCTGCCCCTGCCGGCGCTCGTCGAGTGTGTCGAAGGGGCGCTGGGTACCGCCCTGCAGACGGCGGTGAAGCGCGTCGACGAGCAGGCCTTCGCCCTGGCCAATGGCCGTAACCTGATGTTCTGTGAAGACGCGGCACGCCGTGTGCATGGTGCCCTGGAAGGCCATGATGCCGTGCAGGGCTTCCAGGTGCGTATCGTGCACGCCGAGAGCCTGCACGCCCACGATGCGGTGGCACGCAGCGCGTGGAACTGGGGCCCCGACGAGGCGTGAAGGCGACGCCGCGGCCGGCATGCGCACGGTGGGGCATCATCGATAGCGTTCAGCGCTCGGCGGGGGATGCCGGGCGCGTCGGGTCGCTTGCCTCGACCAGGCGGCCAGGCCGAACACGGCGAACAGGGTCGACGCCAGGCTGACGATGGTCGGGCCGGTCGGCGTATCGAACCAGAACGACACTTGCAGGCCGCCCACGGTCGAGGTGGCCCCGAGCAAGCCGGCCAGCATCACCATGGTCTCCGGTGTGCGGCTGAAGGGGCGTGCGGTGGCGGCGGGAATGATCAGCAGAGCGGCGATCAGCAGCACGCCCACGACCTTCAGAGCCACGGCGACCACCAGCGCCAGCGACAGGGTCAGTACCCACCGCTCGCGCTCCGGGTCGATCCCGTCGGCACGCGCCAGATCGGCGTCGAGGGTGGCGATGAGCAGGCGTGACCAGCGCCAGCCCATCAACCCCAGAACGAGCGCGACCCCCGTCCAGATCACCGCGAGGTCGCTCTTGCCGACGCCGAGAATGTCGCCGAAGAGATAGGCTGTCAGATCGATGCGCACCCCGGACACGAAGGACACCGCCACCAGGCCGAAGGCGAGGGCCGAATGCGCCATCACCCCCAGCAGGGTGTCCATGGCATACCCCTTGCCGTTCAACAGCGAGACGAGCGCCGCCATGAGCAGGCAGGCGACCAGGACGCCGGCGAATATCGAGGTCGACAACAGCAGGGACAGCGCCACGCCAAGGATGGCGGCGTGCGCGGTGGCGTCGCCGAAGAAGGCCATGCGCCGCCATACCACGAAGCAGCCCAGGGGGGCCGCGGCCAGGGCCACCCCGAGTCCGGCCAGGGCGGCGCGTATCAGAAAATCGTCGAACATCACGAGGAAGACTCCGGTAGCGTCGAAGTGGTGTCGGCAAGGGGGCGTGGCTCGGGGCCGAACAGGGCCCGATAGGCGGGCGAGGCGGCGACGTGGGCCGGGGTGCCCTGGCAATGGATGGAACGGTTCAGGCACACGACCCGGTCGGAGGCCGCGAGGGCGGCCTGCAGCTCGTGACTGACCATCAGCAGACCGCAGTCGAGCGTCTGGCGTATCGGCTCGAGACGCCGATAGAAGTCGGCGATGCCGCGATGATCGAGGCCCTGTGTCGCCTCGTCGAGCAGCAGCAGATCCGGTGATTTCAGCAAGGCGCGCGCCAGCAGCACCCGCTGTAGCTGACCGCCCGACAGCTCACTCATCTGGGAGCGTTCCAGGCCCTCGGCGCCGGCCTGGGCCAGCGTCTCGCCGATCCGTGGCGAGGCGCGCTGTCCGGGGAGCTGCAGGAACCGGGACACTGTCATCGGCAAGGTCGCATCCAGCGACAGGCGCTGCGGGACATAGCCGATGCGCAGCCCGGGCGGTTTGTGAATGCGCCCCCGGGAGGGCGTCAGGGAACCCAGGATGCTCTTCAGCAAGGTTGATTTTCCCGAACCGTTGGGGCCGATGACGGCAACGATCTCGCCGCGCTCGAGAGTCAGGTCGATCGCTTCCAGAACGCGGTGACCGCCGAGACGGATGTCGCAGTGTTCGAGGGTCAATAGGGCCATGGGGACTTCCAGGGATGGGTCATGTGCAGAGGCCTTCAAGAGGCAAGCGGGTTGACATGAATAGCAATGTTATAACATAACAAAAACGGGGTTCAATTCGCCATCAGGCTCTATTTCGGAGGTCTTCGTGAGACGACGCGCTCGTTATTGTCTAATCCCGCTGATGCTGACACCGGCTTTTGCCGCTGCCGAGGTGCCCTCGGTCGCGGTGGATATACCGCCGGTCTACTCGCTGGTCGATCGCGTGATGGGGGAGCTCGGCTCCCCGGAACTGCTGATCCAGCAAGGTGCATCGCCCCATCGCTATTCCATGCGGCCCTCGGAGGCATCCGCGCTCGAGCAGGCGGATCTCGTCTTCTGGATCGGCGAGGACCTGACCCCCTGGCTGGCCCGTTCGATGGACACGCTGGGCGCCGATGCCGAGGGGGTGGCGCTGCTGGACGAGCCCGGCACGCTACGGCTGGCGTATCGCGAGGGAGCGACCTTCGCGCCCCATGGGCATGATGCTCACGACCACGACCACGACCACGACCACGGCAGCGGTGGTCATGACCACGCCCATACCGGCCTCAACCCCCATGCCTGGCTCGACCCGGTGAACGCCGAGGTCTGGCTCGACGCCATCGCCGCGGCACTCGCCGAGGCCGACCCCGAGCACGCGGCCACCTATCGCCGAAATGCGCGTCTCGGCAAGAGCGATCTCGAAACGCTGACCCGCGAGCTGGAAGATCGTCTCGCGGACGACCGCGATACCCGCTTCGTGGTGTTCCACGATGCCTATCAGTATTTCGAGAATCGCTTCGGACTCTCGGCGGTCGGCGCGATCGAGCTGGGTGACGCCTCGGATCCCAGCCCGGCGAGGCTCGATGCGTTACGCCGGCGGGTCAACGAACTGCACGTCGACTGCGTGTTCAGCGAGCCGCAATTCAATCCGGCCCTGGTGGAAAACGTCTTCGCGGGCACCGGGGTCAATACATCCGTGGTGATCGATCCGCTGGGAACCGACCTGCCGCTCGGGGAGCGGCTCTACCCGCAACTGCTGGGCCAACTGGCGGATGGGGTGAGGCGCTGCGCGACGCGGGGTTGAGCCCCCTGGGGGCCGCATGACACGCCTGCCGACAAGGCGGCCCCGCCCGGGGCCGCCTTGTCGCGTGAGACGCACTCAGTCCTGGTAGTTGGTCTCGGAGTAGAGCACGCGGGTGCGCAGGGTATGCTCGACCTGCTTGAGCGCCTCGAGCGCCTTGGCGCCGTAGGCCTTGTCGACGTCGATCACCACGTAGCCGACCTTCTCGTTGGTCTGCAGGTACTGGCCGGCGATGTTGATGCCTTCCTCGGAGAGCACGCGGTTGATCTCCGACATCACCCCCGGCACGTTGTCGTGGATATGCAGCAGACGGTGCTTGTCCGGGTGCGCCGGCAGCGCCACCTCGGGGAAGTTGACCGAGGTGATGGTGGTGCCGTTGTCGGAGTAGGTGATCAGCTTCTCGGAGACCTCGACGCCGATGTTCTCCTGCGCCTCGAGGGTGGAGCCGCCGATGTGCGGGGTGAGGATCACGTTCTCCAGACCGCGCAGCGGCGAGACGAACTCCTCGTCGTTGCTCTTGGGCTCGACCGGGAAGACGTCCACCGCCGCACCGAGCAGCTTGCCTTCCTTGAGCGAGGCGGCAAGATCCTCGATGACCACGGTGGACCCGCGCGAGGCGTTGATGAAGATACTGCCCTGCTTCATCAGCGCGAACTGGTTCTTGCCGATCATCCAGCGCGTCGACGGCACATCGGGGACGTGCAGGGTGACCACGTCGGCCCGGGCCAGCAGCTCTTCCAGGCTGCCGACCTGGCGGGCGTTGCCCATGCCCAGCTTGGTGACGACGTCGTAGTAGATGACATCCAGGCCCACCGACTCGGCGAGTACCGAGAGCTGGGCGCCGATGCTGCCGTAGCCGATGATGCCCAGCGTCTTGCCGCGCGCCTCGTGGGCATTCTTGGCCGACTTCAGCCAGCCACCCTGGTGGGCCCGGGCGCTCTTCTCGGGGATCCCGCGCAGCAGCATGATCGTCTCGGCCAGCACCAGCTCGGCGACCGAGCGGGTGTTGGAGTAGGGCGCGTTGAAGACCGGGATACCGCGACTCAGTGCGGCGTTGAGATCGACCTGGTTGGTGCCGATGCAGAAGCAACCCACCGCGGTGAGCTTCTCGGCGGCGGCGAACACGCGCTCGTTGAGCTGGGTGCGGGAACGAATGCCGATGAAGTGGACGTCACGGATCTTCTCGATCAGTGACTCCTCGTCGAGCGAGGTGGAGAGGCGCTCGATGTTGGTGTAACCGGCGTTCAGGAAGTTGTCCACCGCGGACTGGTGAATGCCCTCAAGCAGCAGGATCTTGATCTTGCTCTTGTCCAGGGACGTCTTGGCCATTGTCGATTCAACCCTTTCGTCGACTGACGACGCGCTCGGCGTCTGGAATGTGGATCTGTTGGCGGCGTTTCGAGCGGCGACGGCCCGTGGCAGACGCGGGGAGAGGTGAGGGCCGAGCCGGGCTGTGGGACAGCGCAACAGGGCGCACATCTTAGCACAGCGCCGTCACGGGACGATGAAAATGCCGCGGCTCGGCCATGAGTGAAATCGAAGCGTCGTTTTGTCAGGGCGGCGGGGAGATCGCCGTGCCGGGCAGACGCACCCCGGGGATGAGCGTGTATACTGTGCGCCCAGACCCCTGACACTGGCGGGCCGCGCTGCCGAAGGCGGCCCGTGTCGATGAGCGAGACGCGTCATGGCAGACAAGGAATCCGTAGCGCCGGGCGATGGCGCGCCGACAGGCGAGGACTTCGCGACCACGCTGGAACGCCTGGAACGGCTGGTCGGCCAGCTGGAGTCCGGCGAGCTGTCGCTCGAGGCCTCGCTGGCGGCCTTCGAGCAGGGCGTACGGCTGACCCGCGATGCCCAGCGTCGCCTCGACGCCGCCGAGCTCAAGGTGAGCGCACTGGTCGAACGTCCCGACGGCACCCTCGACGAGACGCCGTTCGCGATGCCCAACCCGCCGGCGGAGAGCGGTAATGATCGATGAAACCATGGAATGGCCCCTGCGTCTGAGTGCCGATCAGGCGCACATCAATGCGCAACTGGATGACCTGTTCGCCCGCCACGATGCCCCGGCCGAGCGTCTCGACGCGGCCATGCGCTACGCCGTGGTGGGCAACGGCAAGCGGCTGCGCGCCGTGCTGGTGTATGCCGCCGGCCGCGCCCTGGGCGGCGATGACGAGGATCTCGACCCGGCGGCGGTGGCGATCGAGCTGATCCATGCCTATTCGCTGGTCCACGACGACCTGCCGGCCATGGACGACGACGACCTGCGCCGCGGCCAGCCCACCGTGCACAAGGCCTTCGACGAGGCGACCGCGATCCTCGCCGGCGATGCCCTGCAGACCCTGGCCTTCGAGACCCTGGCCGAGGCGGCGCCGCCCCGACTGGCGGCGATGATCCGGATTCTCGCCCAGGCCGCCGGTCGCGACGGCATGGCCGGCGGCCAGGCGCTGGATCTGTACGCGGTCGGCGAGTCGCTCGACGTCGCGGCGCTGGCCGAGATCCATCGCTACAAGACCGGCGCGCTGATCCGCGCGGCGGTGCTGCTGGGCGGGCTGACCGCAGTGGCCGAGAGCGACCCGCGGCTGCTGGCGCTGGATCGCTACGCCACGGCGATCGGTCTGGCCTTCCAGATCCACGACGACGTGCTCGATGTCATCGGCGACACTCACACACTGGGCAAGGCCGCCGGCGCCGATGCCGCCCGCGACAAGCCCACCTATCCCGCCCTGCTGGGTCTCGACGGTGCCCAGGACCGGGCCCGGGCGCTGCTCGACGAGGCCCTCGAGGCGCTCGCCCCGCTGGGCGAAGCCGCCGCGCCGCTGGCCGGTCTGGCCCGCTACATGATCGAGCGCGAGTACTAAAGAGCCATTATGAAGCTGTTCGACGAGATTCCTGCCGAGCGTCCGCTGACGCCGCTGCTCGATACCATCGATGTGCCGGCGGACCTGCGCGCCCTGAATGCCACGCAACTCGATCAACTGGCCGATGAGCTGCGCGCCTACCTGCTCTACAGCGTGGGTTGCACCGGCGGCCACTTCGGCGCCGGCCTGGGCGTGGTCGAGCTGACCCTGGCGCTGCACCATGTCTTCGAGACGCCCCACGACCGGCTGGTGTGGGATGTCGGTCACCAGGCCTATCCGCACAAGATCCTCACCGGCCGTCGCGAGCGGATGCACACCATCCGTCAGCTGCACGGGCTGGCGGCATTCCCCAAGCGCGACGAATCGGACTACGACACCTTCGGCGTCGGTCATTCCAGCACCTCGATCAGCGCCGCGCTGGGCATGGCGCTGGCCGCCCGCACCAAGGACGAGAAGCGCCGCGTGTGCGCGGTGATCGGCGACGGCGCGCTGTCGGCGGGCATGGCCTTCGAGGCGCTGGCGCACGCCGGACACGTCGACGCCAACCTGCTGGTGGTGCTCAACGACAACGAGATGTCGATCTCCGAGAACGTCGGCGGCATGGCCAGCTATCTGGCCAAGGTCTTCGCCAGCAACACCTACCTCAATGTCCGCGAGGGCGGCAAGAAGGTGCTCTCGCGCCTGCCCGGCGCCCTGGAACTGGCGCGGCGCACCGAGGAGCACATGAAGGGCATGGTCAGCCCGGCGACGCTGTTCGAGGAGATGGGCTTCAACTACATCGGCCCCATCGACGGTCACGACCTCAACGGCCTGGTGCACACGCTGCGCAACCTGCGCGATCTCGACGGTCCGCAGTTCCTGCACATCAAGACCCGCAAGGGCAAGGGCTTCCGCCCGGCGGAGGCCGACCCGATCGGCTATCACGCCATCACCAAGCTGGAGAAGGAGCCCGCGCCGCCGCCCCGGGTCGAGACCCAGGCGCCCGAGAGCCAGGGGGCCGAACTCCCGGCCGCCAAGCCGCGCAAGTACTGCAACGTGTTCGGCGACTGGCTGTGCGACATGGCCGCCGCCGATACCCGGCTGATCGGCATCACCCCGGCGATGCGCGAGGGCTCCGACCTGGTGCGCTTCTCGAAGGAGTACCCCGAGCGCTACTACGACGTGGCGATCGCCGAGCAGCACGCGGTGACGCTCGCCGCCGGCATGGCCTGCGAGGCCATGAAGCCGGTGGTGGCGATCTACTCGACCTTCCTGCAGCGCGGCTACGATCAGTTGATCCACGACGTCGCGGTACAGAACCTCGACGTCACCTTCGCCATCGACCGCGCCGGGCTGGTCGGCGAGGACGGCCCGACCCACCACGGGGCGCTGGATCTCTCCTACCTGCGCTGCGTGCCGGGGCTGGTGATCCTCACGCCGGCCGACGAGGCCGAGTGCCGGGCGATGCTCAGCGCCGCCTATCACCACCCGGGGCCGGCCGCGGTCCGCTACCCGCGCGGCAAGGGGCCCGGCACGCCGATCCCCGAGGATCTCGAGCCGCTGGCGATCGGCCGCGCCGAGCGGCGTCGCGACGGCGGCAGCGGCATCGCCCTGCTCGCCTTCGGCAGCCTCAACGGCCCCGCCGGCGAGGTCGCCGAGCGCCTCGACGCCACGCATCTCAACATGCGCACGGTCAAGCCGCTGGACCGCGACGCGGTGCTCGCCGCCGCCCGCGATCACGCCTTGCTGGTCACCCTCGAGGAGAGTGTGGTCGCCGGCGGTGCCGGCAGTGGCGTCAACGAGCTGCTGGCCGCCGCGGGCGTGTCGGTCGCGGTGCTCAACCTGGGCATCCCCGACCGTTTCATCGAGCACGGCAAGCCCGCCGAGCTGCTCGCCGATTGCGGGCTCGACGTCGATGGCATCGAGGCCGCGATCCGCCAGCGCCTGGCGAACTGACCCTACACGACCCCTGACGACGAGGACGGCATGCTTACAGCGATACTGATCGGCGCGGTACTCGGCTACTGGATCGGCGGGCTCGTCGGTCTGCTGGTCGGGGCGATCGCCGCGGGCTGGCTCGCCCGGCGCCTGGTCGGCGGCCTGGGCATCGCCCGGGTGGCGCAGTTGCAGAATCAGTTTCTCGACTCGACCTTCGCGGTGATGGGCTGTCTGTGCAAGGCGGACGGCCACGTCAGCGCCGACGAGGAGCGTGTCGCCGAACGCCTCTACGACCGTCTGCACCTGAGCGGCGCCCTGCGCGAGCAGGCGCGGGCCGCCTTCGAGCGCGGCAAGGCCGACGACTTCGACCTCGACGCCGAGCTGGCCACGGTGCGTCGCCTGACCCGCGGCCAGCGGGCGCTGCTGCAGGTCTTCCTGCAGGTTCAACTGTCGGCGATCGTCGCCGATGGTCGGATCGACCCGGCCGAGCACGAGATGCTGCTGCGCGTGGCGCGCGGCCTGGGGTGCAGCGAGGCCGAGATCGCCCAGATCGAGGCGATGCTGCGTGGCGGTGCCGGGCAGCAGGCGGGCGGCGCACCCTCGGAGCAGGCGCTCGAGGATGCCTATCGGGTGCTCGGCGTCGAGCGTGACGCCAGCGATGCCGAGATCAAGCGCGCCTATCGCCGGCTGATGAGCCAGAACCACCCGGACAAGCTGGCCGGCAAGGGCCTGCCCGAGAGCATGCGCGAGATGGCCGAAGCCCGCACCCGCGAGATCACCCACGCCTACGATCAGATCAAGCAGGCGCGTGGCAGCGCCTGATTCCGCCTTTTTCGATACGCCTCTTACCATTGATTTCGCCCGCCGGCGTGGTTCGTCGCGTGGGTGGGTGTATGTGATAGCTTTAGGCTATTTATCTGGGTTTCTTGATAGCTAGACTTTAGTTCAAATAACGTTAGCCTGTTAATAAAATGTCTCCTAAGAAATGACGCCAAGGAGGTATTGATCATGAAACGCCAACTCACCCTCATCGCTCTCGTCGCCGCTGTCCTGCCGGTCGTGGCCCAGGCCAGTGTCGCTTCCCACGAGGCCATGAACGTCAACCACGAGCCGCTGGCTCCGATGTCCGCCGAGCACGCTGCGTCCTCGCAGGCCGATGCCCTGGTCATCGACGTCAGTGGCGTCAGCGATGCCATGGCCCAGACCCAGCGCACCATCGCCCGGAATACCGCACACAAGACGAGCCTGCCGCAGCAGGCGCATCTGCCCAGTGAAGATCAGCCGCGGCTGGGCCACGGCAGCGACTGGTAAGCGGTATGTGACCCGCGCCTCGAATGACGATCGCGCGTTGTGTCCCGAGAGCTCCGGTGTTCGCACCGGAGCTTTTTCGTGGGCGGCCGATGGCGGCGGAGTCTGACCGGGGCTGTCGACCGTTCGCTGTTATGGTTGACAAAGTCAACTATATCGCCAATGATCGTCGACACGCCGGTCGACCCCGGGCCGCTTGCTGCGGCTCGCGCCTCCGTCACTCGTTTCGCAATTTCCCCAGGAGACGGCATGAAACGCTCCCCGCCCCGTTCCTTCACCGTGCTCGGCAAACGCTACGTCACTCCCAACATGCTGCGCATCACCCTGGGTGGTGACGGCTTGCGCACCTTTCCGCCCGACCAGGCCGGCGGCTACGTCAAGCTGCACTGCCCCGCCGCCGATGGGCAGACCGCGGTACGGACCTATACCGTTAGTGCCCAGCGCGACGACGCCCTCGACATCGACTTCGTGGTGCACGACCACGGTGGGCCGGCCTCGCGCTGGGCGCTCGACGCCGAGCCGGGCGATGTCATCGACGTCGGCGGCCCGGGGCCCAGAAAGCGCGTTGCCGCCGGTGCCGACTGGTACCTGCTGGTCGGCGACATGACCGCACTACCGGCGATCGCCGACAACCTCGCGGCCCTGCCCGCCGACGCCCGGGGCCAGGCGGTGATCGAAGTGATGACCGCCGATGACATCCAGTCGCTCGTCAAGCCGGCCGGGGTCGACATCGCGTGGGTGATCGAGCCCCATCCGGGCGCGAACAGTGACCGGATGCTCGACGCGGTACGCGACCTGCCCTGGCTGCCCGGACGCCCGGCAGTGTGGGCGGCCTGCGAGTTCTCGGGCATGCGCAAGCTGCGTGCCTATTTCAGGAACGAGTGCGGCCTGCAGCGCGGCGAGTTCTACATCTCCAGCTACTGGAAGGCGGGCGCCAGCGAGGACGGCCATCGTCTCGAGAAGCGGGCCGATGCCGAGCGCGATGCCTGAGCGGCATGCAGGCACGGAACCGGCCGTCGCGCTAGACTGATCCCCCGACGTCACCGCGAGGATAGCCGCATGCTCACCCTGCACTGCTTTGCCAACAGCCGCTCGCTGCGGGCGGCCTGGACGCTCGAGGAACTGGGCCTCGACTATCGCTGCCGGCACGTGGATCTGGCGGCGGGGGCCGGGCAGCGCGAGGACCATCTCGCCCTGCATCCCGATGGCAAGGTGCCGGTCCTGGTCGACGACGACCTGACCCTGTTCGAATCGCTGGCGATCTGCCGGTATCTCGCCGACCGTTACGGGGCGGGGCGCCTGCTGCCCGAGGACACGGCCGGCCGGGCACAGGTCGATCAATGGCTGAGCTTTACCATCAGCGAGCTGGAACAGCCGCTGTGGACGCTGGGCAAGCATCGCTTCGCCCTGCCCGAGGCGCGGCGGGTGCCGGCGATCCTGCCCACCGCCGAATGGGAGTTCCAGCGCGCACTCGGGGCGCTGGCACGGCGTTTCGACGGCTCGGACTGGCTGGTCCGGGGGACCTTTTCGCTGGCCGACATCTTCGTCGGCCACACCCTGAGCTGGGCGCAGGCCTTCCAGCAGCCGCTGCCGGCGGCGCTCGATGCCTATCGCGAGCGCTGCATGGCGCGACCGGCCCTGGCCGCCGCCCGGGCGCGCGAGGCCGAACTCACCCCGGCCGAGTGAGGGTCAGGCGCGGTTGATGTCGGGGCGTGCCGCGGCGGTGTCGCGACTGTCGCCGGGTGCCAGGAAGCCCCCCGACTGGCGCCGCCAGAGCCGGGCGTAGAGGCCATCGCGGGCGAGCAGCTCGTCGTGGCGCCCCTGCTCGACGATCGCCCCGCGGTCCATGACGATCAGTCGGTCCATGGCGGCGATGGTCGACAGCCGGTGGGCGATGGCGATCACCGTCTTGCCGGCCATCAGCGTCTCGAGGTTCTCCTGGATCGCCGCCTCGACGTCGGAATCCAGCGCCGACGTCGCCTCGTCGAGGATCAGAATCGGCGCGTCCTTGAGCATCACCCGGGCGATGGCGATACGCTGGCGCTGGCCGCCGGAGAGCTTGACCCCGCGCTCGCCGACGTGGGCGTCGAGCCCGCTGCGCCCCTGGCTGTCGCGCAGGCCGTCGAGGAAGGGCGTGACGTGGGCCTGGCGGGCCGCCTCGAGCACGCTCGCCTCGTCGGCGTCCGGGCGGCCGTAGAGCAGGTTGTCGCGCACCGAGCGGTGCAGCAGCGCGGTGTCCTGAGTGACCATGCCGATGGCCGCGCGCAGGCTTTCCTGGGTCACCTCGGCGATGTCCTGATCGTCGATCAGGATGCGGCCGCCCTCCAGGTCGTGAAAGCGCAGCAGCAGGTTGACCAGCGTCGACTTGCCGGCGCCCGAGGGCCCGATCAGGCCGATACGCTCGCCGGGGCGAATGTCGAGCGAGAGATCCTCGATCACTCCGCCACCCTTGCCGTAGTGAAAGCGCACATGCTCGAAGCGCAGCCCGCCGCGCACGACCTGCAGGGCCCGGGCGTCGGGGGCGTCCTCGAGGGCGTGGGGCAGGGCCAGCGTGGTGATGCCGTCCTGCACCGTGCCGACGCTCTCGAACAGTGCCGAGACCTCCCACATGATCCACTGCGACATCCCCCACAGCCGCAGTACCAGGCCGAGGGCGACCGCCACCGCGCCGACGCTCACCGCCGCCTCCCGCCACAGCACGATCGCCAGGGCCGCCACCGAGAACAGCAGCAGCGCATTGAGCACGTAGAGCGCGCCGTAGAACAGCGTCACCAGACGCATCTGGCGGTGCACCGTGCCCAGGAAGCCGCGCATGCCCTCGCGGGCGTAGTTCGCCTCGCGCCGGGCGTGGGAGAACAGTTTGACGGTCTGGATGTTGGTGTAGCTGTCGACGAGGCGCCCGGTCATCCGCGAACGGGCGTCGGCCTGATCCTCGGCGACGTGTCCCAGGCGTGGCACGAACACGCGCAGCAGCACCAGGTAGCCGACCAGCCAGGCCGCCAGCGGCAGGGCCAGGCGCCAGTCGGTGGTTGCGACCAGCAACAAGGTGCCGAGAAAGTAGACGATCACGTAGTTGAGCACGTCGAACAGCTTGATCACGCACTCGCGGACCGCCAGTGAACTCTGCATCAGCTTGGTGGCGATGCGCCCGGCGAACTCCTCCTGATAGAAGCCCAGCGACTGCTCGAGCAGGTAGCGGTGGCCCTGCCAGCGGATGCGCATCGGGTAGTTGCCCATCAGCGTCTGCTGGTTGAGCAGTGAATGGGCGAAGACCATCGCCGGCAGGACGACCAGGACGAGTAGCGCCATGCCCGCGAGCTTGGCGCCCTGATCGGCGAGAAACGTCGCCCGGTCCTGGGCCGAGAGCCAGTCGACGATGTTGCCCAGAAAGCGGAACAGCCATACCTCGCTGACCGCGATCAGCGCCATCAGCACCGCCGAGATCGCCAGGTAGGGCCAGGCGCCGCGGGTGTAGTGCAGGCAGAAGGCGACCAGGGTATCGGGCGGCCGCGCGGGCTTCTCGGCGGGAAAGGGATCGAGTCGGTTTTCGAACCAGCGGAACATGCGGCAACCTCGTCCTTGATGGGCTAGTGGTCGGTGGCCAGGCGGGCCGGTCAGACGCTCGTCGCGGTGTCCCGGCCGACGCTCTCGTAGGGCTCGGCACGACGCGCCGTGCGCAGTGCCCGGGCCCACCAGGCGAGGCGCTCGAGCAGCAGCGCCAGGCGGTGATCCTCGCGCAGTGGAGCGTAGAGGGCGCCACCGGGGCCGAAACGCTCCCAGGCGTGGGCGAAGCTTACCGTGTCACCCAGCGTCACCGCATGCAGCGAGGCGAACACCAGGCGCAACTGCTCGACCGCCCGCAGCCCGCCGGAGGCGCCGCCATAGGCGACGAAGCCCACCGGCTTGGCCTGCCAGGCGTCGTGCACCGTGTCGAGCAGCGCCTTGAGCGCGGCCGTGTAGCCATGATTGTACTCCGGCGTGACGATCAGGAAGGCATCGGCCGCAGCCAGCCGTTCTTCGAGGTGCCCCCATGCCGCCCGCGGCAGGGGCTGGTCGCGAACCGACAGCGGCAGTTCGGCGGGGTCGATGACATCGACCTCGAAGCCGCCGTGGGCGGCCAGCCGGCGGCGCGTCCAGCCGGCGACCCGGTCGCAGAAGCGTCGGTGACGGGCGCTGCCGAGAATCAGGGCGAGCTTGAGCGGTGCGGGCATGGCGAGGCTCCTTTGACGTGACGGGCGACGTCGAGCACTCTAGAACCTCGAGTAAACTTGAGGTCAAGGCCATGGGACGACGGCTCGATCCCCGCAAGCGCGAACTCTCGGTCGGCGAGGTCGCGGCGCGCTGCGGCGTCGCGGTATCGACGTTGCACTTCTACGAGAGCAAGGGGTTGATCGAATCCTGGCGCAACGCCGGCAACCAGCGGCGTTACACCCGTGACGTGCTGCGCCGGGTGGCGATCATCAAGATCGCCCAGCGCACCGGGGTGCCATTGGCCGAGATCGGCGCGGCCCTGGCGACCCTGCCGCCGGGACGCACGCCCACCGCCGATGACTGGCGCCGCCTGTCGGCCGACTGGCGCGAGTCGCTGCAGGCGCGGATCGATGCGCTGAGCAAGCTACGCGATCAACTCGACGGCTGTATCGGCTGCGGTTGTCTGTCGCTGGAGAGCTGCCCGCTGCGCAACCCCGAGGATGTGCTGGGCGCGACGGCGAGCGGGGCGCGGCGGCTCGAGACGTGAGCCGCCGGCGGGAGCTTACGTGCCTGACGGGCGATAGCGTATGCCGTCGACGTGGCGGTCGATGCGGGTGCCGGCCCGGCCCTGGACGATGGCCTCGATGTCGGCCAGGGCGCCGATCGTCGCGGGCCGGCCGGTGTGTCTGGCGAAATCGCAGGCGGCCTGGATCTTGGGCGCCATGGAGCCCTCGGCGAATTCGTGGCCATCCAGCGCCTCGGGCGAGGCCTGGGCGATCGCCCGGCGCGACGGGCTCTGCCAGTCGACATAGGCGGCGTCGACATCGGTGGCGATGATCAACAGGTCGGCATCGAGCTGCTCGGCGAGCAGCGCCGAGCAGCGGTCCTTGTCGATCACCGCTTCGATACCTTGCAACTGGCCCGCCGCGTCGTAGGCGGTGGGGATGCCACCGCCCCCGGCGCAGACCACCACGCTGCCCTTTTCCAGCAGCCAGCGTATCGGCCGGATGGCGAAGATGCGCTGTGGACGAGGGCTGGCCACGACGCGCCGATAGCGGTCGCCGTCGGCGGCGATGGACCAGTTCTTCTCGCGGGCCAGTCGCTCGGCCTCCTCGCGGGAGTAGACCGGGCCGATCGGCTTGGTGGGGTGATGGAAGGCGGGGTCGTCGGCGTCCACCTCGACCTGGGTGAGCAGGGTGGCCAGCGGGGTCTCGGCGGGCAGCAGGTTGCCCAGTTCCTGCTCGATGACGTAACCGATCATGCCCTCGGTCTCGGCGTCGAGCACGTCCAGAGGGTAGGGCTCGACGGCCTCGTAGGCGGCGCCCTGCAGTGCCAGCAGGCCGACCTGGGGGCCGTTGCCGTGGGCGACGACCAGCTCGTTGCCCGGGGCGATGCGGGCCAGTTGCCGGCAGGCGAGACGGATATTGTCGCGCTGGGCCTCGGCCGTGAGCGGCTCCCCCCGGCGCAGCAGGGCGTTGCCGCCCAGGGCGACGACGATACGCATGGCGTGTCTCCTGTCAGTCGATGGTCGACCGCCGCGACGCTGGCGCCGGGCGGTCCTTGTCCCGCAGCGATCGCCCGCGCTCAGCGCTCGCCGAGCGTCGCGACCAGCACCGCCTTGATGGTGTGCATGCGGTTTTCCGCCTGCTCGAAGGCGATGCAGGCGGGCGACTCGAACACCTCGTCGGTCACTTCCACGCCCTGGGCCAGTTCCGGTCGGCGCTCGGCGAGCCGGGCGCCGACCTTGGTCTCGGCGTTGTGCAGGGCGGGCAGGCAGTGCATGAAGCGCACGCGCGGGTTGTCGGCGGCCTCGAGCAGCGCGCGGTTGACCTGATAGGGCAGCAGTTCGTCGATGCGCTCGTCCCAGGTTTCCACCGGCTCGCCCATCGAGACCCAGACGTCGGTGTGGATGAAGTCGACGTGTTCGACGGCGGCGCGGGGATCCTCGGTCAGTGTCAGGCGCGCCCCGCTGGTCGCGGCGATCGCCCGGCAGGCCTCGAGGTGCTCGGCGGGCGGCCAGAGCGCCTTGGGCGCGGCGATGCGCACGTCCATGCCCAGCTTGGCGCCGATCAGCAGCAGCGAGCGGCCCATGTTGTTGCGGGCATCGCCGAGGTAGGCGTAGCGGATCTCGTGGAGCGGCTTGTCGCTGTGTTCGCGCATGGTCAGCACGTCGGCGAGCATCTGCGTGGGGTGGTAGTCGTCGGTCAGACCGTTGTAGACCGGCACCCCGGCGTAGCGCGCCAGCGTCTCGACGGTCGCCTGGGCGAAGCCGCGATACTCGATGGCGTCGTACATCCGCCCCAGTACCCGGGCGGTGTCCTTCATGGTTTCCTTGTGACCGATCTGCGACGAGGTGGGGTCGATGTAGGTGACGTTGGCGCCCTGGTCGTAGGCGGCGACCTCGAAGGCGCAGCGTGTGCGGGTCGAGGTCTTCTCGAAGATCAGCGCGATGTTCTTGCCGACGAGATGGCGACGTTCGGTGCCGGCGTAGCGGGCGCGCTTGAGATCCCGCGACAGGTCGAGCAGGAAATGCAGTTCCCGCTCGCTGTAGTCGATCAGGTTGAGCAGGCTGCGGTTGCGCAGGTTGAAGGCCATGACGGGTCCCTCCTCAGTAGTCGATGGGGTCGCGAACGATCGGGCAGGTCATGCAGTGGCCGCCGCCGCGGCCGCGCCCCAGTTCGCTGGCGTCGATGGTGATGACCTCCACGCCGGCCTTGCGCAACTGCGTGTTGGTGTAGGTGTTGCGGTCGTAGCCGATCACCACGCCGGGCTCCAGGGCGACGACGTTGTTGCCGTCGTCCCATTGCTCCCGCTCGGCCTCGAAGCTGTCGCCGCCGGTCTTCACCACGCGCAGGGCGGGCAGGCCGAGGGCCTCGGCGACCACCTCGAGCAGGCCGCGCGTCTCGCGGCGCACGTCGATGCCGCCGGGCTTGCCGGCGTCGGGATAGAGGCTGAAGGCGACGATGCCCTCGACCACTTCGGGGAAGATGGTCACCAGGTCGCGGTCGCAGAAGGTGAACACCGTGTCGAGGTGCATCGAGGCGCGTGAGCGCGGCAGGCCGGCGACGATGACCCGTTCCACGGCCTCGTGATCGAACAGCGTCCGGGCGAGCTGGCCGATGGCCTGGCGCGAGCTGCGCTCGCCCATGCCGATCAGCACCACGCCGTTGCCCAGCGGCATGACGTCGCCGCCTTCCAGCGAGGCGGGGCCATGGTCGATGTCGGGGTCGCCGTACCAGATCGGGAATTCCTGCTCGGCGAAGAGCGGGTGGAAGCGGTAGATCGCCGCGGCGAGCAGGGTTTCCTGACGACGCGCCGGCCAGAACATCGGGTTCAGGGTCACGCCGCCGTTTATCCAGCAGGTGGTGTCGCGGGTGAACTGGGTGTTGGGCAGGGGCGGCAGGATGAAGCTCGAGTGCCCCAGGTAATCGCGGAACATGCCGAGAATCTCGCCGCCGTGGGTGCCCGCCATGTCGTCGGGCGTGACGCCGCCGATCAGGAACTCGGCCAGCCGCGGCGCCTCGAGTTCTTCCAGCCAGGCGCGCACCTCCTGCTGCAGGCCGAGGCCCACCCGGTCGACCGTCACCTTGCGGTCGAGCAGCCACTGGCGCGCCCGCGCGTCGGCGACGGTCTCGGCCAGCAGATCGTGCATCTCCAGCACTTCCACGTCGCGCTCGCGCATCTTGGTGACGAAGTCGAAGTGATCGCGCTTGGCCTGGCTGACCCAGATGACGTCGTCGAACAGCAGGTCGTCGCAGTTGGCCGGGGTCAAACGCCGGTGAGCGAGTCCCGGCGAGCAGACCATGACCCGGCGCAGCTTGCCGATCTCGGAGTACACGCCGGGGGAAAGCGCGGTAACTGACATGGCGAAGGTCCTCAGTGGCGGTGGAAAGGGGAAACGGGGCGCGTCACAGGCTCAGCAAACCGCTGTAGAGCCCGTAGATGGCCAGCAGGGCGCCGAGCAGCACCAGCGCGACGATGCCCTTCTCGACGGTCGTGAAGACCGGCTGGCCCTGTTCGCGGCGGGCCTTGGCGAAGAACAGCGCCCCCGGTGCATAGAGCAGGGCCGAGAGCAGCACGTACTGGATACCGCCGGCGTAGACCAGCCAGACGGCGTACAGCGTGGCGATCAGGGCGACGACGATGTCGCGGCGACGCTCGCCGGGAGCGTTCCGGTAGGTCTCGCCGCGCAGGCCCAGCAGCAGGGCGTAGGCGGCCGACCAGAAGTAGGGGACCAGGATCATCGACGTCGCCAGGTAGAGCAGGCTCAGGTAGGTCGATTCGTTGAACAGGGTCAGCACCAGGAACAGCTGGATCAGGCCATTGGACAGCCACAGCGCGTTGGCCGGCACCTGGCGGGCGTTCTCGCGCTTGAGGAAGGCCGGCATGGTGTCGTCGCGGGCCGCGGCATGCAGGATCTCGGCACACAATAGCGTCCAGGAGAGCAGCGCCCCGCTCAGCGAGACGATCAGGCCGATGCCGATCAGCACCGCGCCCCAGTGACCCACCACGTGTTCCAGCACGCCGGCCATCGAGGGGTTGCCGAGCCCGGCCAGCTCGGGCTGGGACAGCACGCCCATCGACAGCACGTTGACCAGGACCAGCACCAGCAGGACGCCGACGAAGCCGATCACGGTGGCCCGGCCGACGTCGCGACGGCGTTCGGCGCGGGCCGAGTAGACGCTGGCGCCCTCGATGCCGATGAACACCCACACGGTGACCAGCATCATGTTACGTACCTGGTTCATGACGCCGCCCAGATCGGGGGATTGCAGGCCCCAGAAATCCCGGGTGAAGACGTCCCAGCGGAAGGCGGTGGCGACCAGCACGATGAACAGCAGCAGCGGCACCAGCTTGGCGATGGTGGTGACCAGGTTGACGAAGGCGGCCTCGCGGATGCCGCGCAGCACCAGGAAGTGCACGCCCCACAGGACCAGCGAGGCGGCGACGATCGCGGGCAGGTTGTTGCCCTCGCCGAAGATCGGGAAGAAGATCCCCAGGGTGCTGAACAGCAGGACGAAATAGCTGACGTTGCCGATCCAGGCGCTGATCCAGTAGCCCCACGCCGAGGAGAAGCCCATGTAGGCGCCGAAGCCCGCCCTGGCGTAGGCATAGACGCCGGCGTCGAGTTCCGGCTTGCGGTTGGCCAGGCTCTGGAAGACGAAGGCCAGTGCCAGCATGCCCACCGCGGTGATGGCCCAGCCGATCAGGATGGCCCCGGCGCCGGCGCTGGCCGCCATGTTCTGGGGCAGTGAAAAGATTCCCCCGCCGATCATCGATCCCACGACCAGCGCGATCAGCGCGCCGAGCTTCAGTCGAGGTGGCGTCACGGCCATGACGGCTCTCCCTGCGTTGATGAATGTCAACGCCAGTCTAGAGCGAGCCGGCAGGGGGCGGGCTGATATGGATCAACCCGGATGGATTGGTCCGTCGATCGGGGGTGCGGTCGTCAGGCGAGCACGGCGTTGTAGACCGCCAGGTAGTGGCAGACGCTGCCGCCCAGCACGAACAGGTGCCAGATGACGTGGTGGAAGGGGATGGCGCGGATCGCGTAGAACAGCACCCCCACGGTGTAGGTGATGCCGCCGGCGATCAGCAGGTCCAGGCTGGTCGCGGAGAGCGAGCGGCCCATTTCGCCCGAGGCGACCACGATCAGCCAGCCCATCAGCAGGTAGACGGCGACCCGCAGCACGCCGAAGCGCTGCGGCCAGATCAGCTTCAGGGCGATGCCGCCGAGGGCCAGGGTCCAGATCACCGCCAGCAGCGTCCAGCCCAGCGGGCCGCGCAGGTTGACCAGCAGGAAGGGCGTGTAGGTGCCGGCGATCAACGCATAGATGGCGCAGTGGTCGAGGATCTTGAAGGCGCGCTTGAGGCGCGGATGGCGAAAGCCGTGATAGAGCGTCGAGGCGGTGTAGAGCAGCACCAGGGTGGCGCCGTAGAGACTGACGCCGACGATCTTCCAGGGGTCGACGTGGGCCGCCAGGCTGGCGAGCACGATCAGCACCACCATGCCGGCCAGGCTCAGCGCGGCGCCGATGCCGTGGCTGATGCTGTGCAGGGACTCCTCGAGAAGACTGTAGGTCGTGTCGTCAGTGGGCTCGGAACTCATCGTTGCGCCTCCCGCATGGCAAGCCGGGGTGCGCGATCGGGGCGCGCTCAGGGCTTGCGTTCGATGTCCACGTCGCCGGCCGGGGTGAAGTCGTCGAGTGCCATCATGTGGCCCAGCTTGCCGGCCTTGGTCGACAGGTAGTGCTCGTTGTGGGGGTTTCGACCGGTGGTCAGCGGCACGCGTTCACTGATGGTCACGCCGTCCCGGGTCAGGGCGTCGACCTTGCGCGGATTGTTGGTCATCAGGCGCAGCGACGAGACGCCCAGATGCTCGAGCATCGGTACGCACAGGTCGTAGCGGCGCAGGTCGGCGCCGAAGCCCAGGTGCTCGTTGGCCTCCACCGTATCATAGCCCTGATCCTGCAGATGATAGGCGCGGATCTTGTTGAGCAGGCCGATGCCGCGCCCCTCCTGGCGCAGGTAGAGCAGCACGCCACGACCTTCCGCGGCGATGCGCTTGAGTGCCTCCTGAAGCTGGTAGCCGCAGTCGCAGCGCATCGAGAACAGCGCGTCGCCGGTCAGGCATTCGGAATGGACGCGCCCCAGCACGGGCTCGCCGATCGCCACGTCGCCGAGCGTCAGGGCGATGTGGTCCTTGCCGGTGGCCTCGTCCTCGAAGCCGTGCATGGTAAAGGTGGCCCAGGGGGTGGGGAGCCTGGAGGCGGCGATGAAGCGAATCGTCACGGTTACCCTCGACAACGAACCGGCGGGCACCAGCGCCCGGCCGATGAAGCGTCCATGGTAGCAGGATCGCCGATCGAGCTCACCCGTATCGCGTCTTGCCGGCAGGGCGCACACGGCGCTGCACGGCGCTCGCCAATCCCCCCGGCGCATCCGGTACAATGGGTCAAAACCGCGAACAGCGAGACTTTCATGGAACTCAAGAACGACCGCCTTCTGCGTGCCCTGGCCCGTGAGCCGGTGGACCGCACCCCGGTATGGATGATGCGTCAGGCCGGGCGCTACCTGCCTGAATATCGCCGGGTTCGCGGCGAGGCCGGCAGCTTCATGGACCTGTGCCGCGACACCGCCCGGGCCTGCGAGGTGACGCTGCAGCCGCTGGAGCGGTTCCCCCTGGATGCGGCGATCCTGTTCTCCGACATCCTGACCATTCCCGACGCCATGGGGCTGGGGTTGTATTTCGAGACCGGCGAGGGGCCCAAGTTCAGAAAGCCGGTGCGCAGCCAGGCCGACGTCGAAGCGCTGAGCCTGCCCGACGCCGAGCGCGACCTGGACTACGTCATGAACGCGGTGCGTGCGATCCGCCGCGAACTCGATGGCCGGGTGCCGCTGATCGGCTTCTCGGGCAGCCCCTGGACGCTGGCCACCTACATGGTCGAGGGAGCGTCGAGCAAGGACTTCCGCCACGTCAAGGGCATGCTCTACGGCAACCCCGAGGCGATGCACCAGTTGCTCGACCTGCTGGCCCACGCCGTGACCGACTACCTCAACGCGCAGATCCGTGCCGGCGCCCAGGTGGTGCAGATCTTCGATACCTGGGGCGGGGCGCTGTCGACGCCGGCCTACCTGGAGTTCTCGCTGCGCTACATGGAGCAGATCGTCGCCGGGCTGCAGCGCGATGGCGACGGTCGGCGGGTGCCGGTGATCCTGTTCACCAAGAACGGCGGTCAGTGGCTCGAACATCTCGCCGCGACCGGGGCCGATGCCCTGGGGCTCGACTGGACCACCGAACTCAGCGATGCCCGCTCGCGGGTCGGCCACCGGGTCGCCCTGCAGGGCAACCTCGACCCCAGCGTGCTGTTCGCGCGGCCGGCGGCGATCCGCGCCGAGGTGGCACGCATCCTCGACAGCTACGGCGCCGGCCCGGGGCATGTCTTCAACCTGGGCCACGGCATCAGCCAGCATACCGACCCGCAGCGCGTCAGCGACTTCCTCGAGGCGCTGCACGAGCTGAGCCCGGCCTACCATCCGCTGGGCTGAGGCGATGCCCGGCCATCGGGGGTGGGCCCTGGCGGCGCTGGGCGTCGCCGCGGGCATCGCCTGGGGCAGCCTGACCCCCGCCGACGAATTGCCCGCGCATCTGCCGTGGGACAAGTTCAACCACCTGGCGGCCTACGCCGCGCTCAGCGGTGCGCTGGGGCTGGCAGGCTGGCGCCTGGCGGTCGCCGCTGGGGTCGCCGTCGTCTACGGGGTCGTCATCGAGCTGGCTCAGCTCGGCGTGCCCGGGCGGGCCGGCGGCGACCCGCTGGACATCCTCGCCAACACCCTGGGGGCGTTGCTGGCCGGCGGCCTGTTGCTGGCCTGGCGACGTCGGCGCACCGCTGCCTGATGGCGGCCGCCGTCGACCCCGCACCGAAACGGCGCGTCGAGGCACGCGACCGCACGCTGATAGCGCTCGTGTCGCCGCCGCGGGGTGGCATCGCCGCGGCAAATCCCACGTTGCCATGAGATGAAAGCGACTCACGGGCCAGGTTGGAACGCTCCTTGCAAGCGTTGTTCGGGCCATGCGCCTGCATGCACCGACAATGACAACGACAGGGAGTTGAATCCGACATGCGAATCAAGAACAACAGCCTGATCCTGTTGCCCGCCGCCCTGCTGGCGGCGGCTGTGGCCTCCCAGTCACAGGCCGCGACGCTCGACGACGTCAAGAGCGAAGGCGAGTTTCGCTGCGGGGTGAGCACCGGCCTGCCCGGCTTCTCGGCCCCCGACCAGGACGGCCAGTGGCAGGGACTCGACGTCGAGTTCTGCCGTGCCGTGGCGGCGGCGGTCTTCGCCGACCCCGAGGCGGTCTCCTTCACGCCGCTGACCGCCAAGGAGCGCTTCACGGCGCTGCAGTCCGGCGAGATCGACGTGCTCTCGCGCAACACCACCTGGACCGCGACCCGCGACGACTCCCTGGGGCTGAACTTCGCCGGGGTCGACTTCTACGATGGCCAGGGCTTCCTGATCCGCAAGGATCTGGGCATCGACAGTGCCACCGAGCTCGACGGCGCCTCGATCTGCGTGCAGGCCGGCACCACCACCGAACTCAACATGGCCGACTACTTCAAGGCCAACGACATGCAGTTCCAGCAGGTCGCCTTCGACACCTCGGACCAGACCGCCCAGGGCTTCGACAGCGGCCGCTGCGACGTGCTGACCTCCGATTCCTCGCAGCTCGCCGCGTTGCGCCTGCAGCTCGCCGACCCCGCCAGCGTCAAGATCCTGCCCGAGCGCATCTCCAAGGAGCCGCTGGGCCCGGTGGTCCGCCAGGGCGACGACCAGTGGTTCGATATCGTCAAGTGGACGCTGTTCGCGATGCTCAACGCCGAGGAACTGGGCGTGACCAGCGACAACGTCGACCAGATGCGCGACAACCCGCCCAACCCCGATGTCGCGCGTCTGCTCGGGCAGGACGGCAACTACGGCGAGCAGTTGGGTCTGTCCAACGACTGGGCCTACAACATCGTCAAGAAGGTGGGCAACTACGGTGAAGTCTATGCGCACACCGTAGGCATGGATTCACCGCTCGAGATCGAGCGCGGCATCAACGCGCTGTGGACCGACGGCGGCATCCAGTACGCCCCGCCGGTTCGCTGAGCCGCTGGACGTAACGAGCCCCGCGCGCCTCACGAGGGCGCGCGGGTCAGGCTTATCCGCCCGAGTCGAGATCACTCATGCTGCGTCCCACCACGTCCATCCCGCGTCGCGGGCGGGGTCCGCTGTGGCGCGACCCCGCCATGCGCGCCCTGATCGTCCAGGGGTTGCTGTTCGCGTTCCTGGCGGTCTTCATCGGTTTTCTGGTCCATAACACCCTGGCCAATCTCGAGGCCCGCGGTATCCGCACCGGCTTCGACTTCCTCGGCGAGCGCGCCGGCTTTTCCATCCCCCAGACGCTGATCGACTACACCAGCGACGACACCTACGGCCGCACCTTCGTGATCGGCCTGCTCAATACCCTGCTGGTCTCGGTCCTGGGGATCGTCGCGGCGACGATCATCGGCTTCGCGGTGGGCATCGCCCGGCTCTCGCCCAACTGGCTGCTGGCCCGGCTGGCGACGATCTACGTCGAGGCGTTCCGCAACGTGCCGCTGTTGGTGCAGATCCTGTTCTGGTACTTCGCGGTGCTGCGCTCGCTGCCCTCGCCGCGCCAGAGCCTGTCGCTGTTCGATACCTTCTTCTTCAACGTGCGCGGCCTGGTGGTGCCGGCCCCCGAGGCATTGTCGGGGTTCGCCGCCACGCCCTGGGCGCTGGTGGTCGCGGTGGTCCTCACCGTGGTGCTGGCGGTCTTCGCCCGTCGCCGCCAGGCGGCCACCGGCAAGGCGCTGCCGATGTATCGGATCGGCGCCGCCCTGGTCGTCGGTCTGCCGTTGATCGTGTTTCTGGCCAGTGGTTCGCCGCTGGCGTGGTCGATACCCGAGCTCAAGGGCTTCAACTTCCGTGGCGGCATCAACATCATGCCCGAGCTGATGGCGCTGTGGCTGGCGCTGTCGATCTACACCGCCGCGTTCATCGCCGAGATCGTGCGCTCGGGCATCCAGTCGGTGCCCCATGGGCAGACCGAGGCGGCACGCTCGCTGAGCCTGCCCGGCGGCATCACCCTGCGCAAGATCGTCATTCCCCAGGCGATGCGGGTGATCGTCCCGCAACTGACCAGCCAGTACCTGAACCTGATCAAGAACTCGTCGCTGGCCACGGCGATCGGCTACCCCGACATCGTCGCGGTGTTCGCCGGGACCACGCTCAACCAGACCGGCCAGGCGATCGAGATCATCGCCATGACCATGGCCGTCTATCTGGTGATCAGCCTGCTGGTGTCGCTGCTGATGAACCTCTACAACGCGCGCACGCTGCTCAAGGAGCGTTGACATGGCCTCGTCACCGACCCCCGTCCGTACCCAGATGATCGAGGCCCGCGAGCCCCCCGACCAGCGCCGCGGCGTGCTCGGCTGGCTGCGTGCCAACCTGTTCTCCGGGCCCCTCAACTCGCTCGTCTCGATCGTCACCATCGCGATCCTGGCGCGGCTGCTGTGGCCCTTCCTGGAATGGAGCCTGTTCGACGCCGACTGGCTCGGCTCGACGCGCGATGCCTGCAGCGGCGATGGCGCCTGCTGGGTGTTCATCTCGGCGCGCTTCGAGTCGATCGTCTACGGCTTCTATCCCGAGGCGGCGCGCTGGCGCGTGGATCTCGTCTTCGCGATGCTGGCCGCGCTGATCGCCTGGCTGGCGCTCCCCCGCCTGCCGGCCAAGCCGTGGGTGGGGCTGTTCGCGCTGGTCGGCTTCCCGATCATCGCCTACTTCCTGCTGGTGGGTGGCCACTTCGGCCTGATGGAAGTGCCCACCCGCGAATGGGGCGGGCTGATGCTGACCCTGACCGTGGCCGTGGTGGGCATCGTCGGCTCGTTGCCGATCGGTGTGCTGCTGGCGCTGGGGCGGCGTTCGACGATGCCGCTGGTCAAGGGCGTGAGCGTGATCTTCATCGAGTTCTGGCGCGGCGTGCCGCTGATCACCGTGCTGTTCATGGCCTCGGTGATGCTGCCGCTGTTCGTGCCCTCGGAGATCGAGTTCGACAAGCTGCTGCGTGCGCTGATCGGCATCATGTTCTTCTGGAGCGCCTACATGGCGGAAGTGGTACGCGGCGGCCTGCAGGCGATCGACAAGGGCCAGAACGAGGCCGGCCAGGCCCTGGGGCTGAGCTACTGGCAGCGCATGGGGCTGATCATCCTGCCCCAGGCGCTCAAGCTGGTGATCCCGGGCATCGTCAACACCTTCATCTCGCTGTTCAAGGACACCTCGCTGGTGCTGATCATCGGCCTGTTCGATCTGCTGGCGATCATCCGCGCCGGCCTGACCGACACCGACTGGCTGGGCTTCGCGATGGAGGGTTACGTGTTCGCCGCGCTGGTCTACTGGGTCTTCTGCTTCAGCATGTCGCGCTACAGCCAGTACATCGAGCGCCGGCTGCATACCGGCCACAAGCGGTGACATCCACAACCATAACCGCCGCTCGTGGCCCGCTGGCGACGAGCGCAGGACCCTCAGGAAACTGCCATGAGTGAAGCCTCCGCCCCCCGGCACGACAGCGAGCCGATGATCGAGATCAAGCGGCTCAACAAGTGGTACGGTGATTTTCACGTGCTGCGCGACATCGACCTTAGCGTCGCGCGCGGCGAACGCATCGTCATCTGCGGCCCCTCCGGGTCGGGCAAGTCGACGATGATCCGCTGCATCAATCATCTCGAGGCGCACCAGCAGGGCGAGATCGTCGTCGGCGGCGTGACCATGACCCAGGACATCAAGCGCATCGAGCAGATTCGCCGTCAGGTGGGCATGGTGTTCCAGCACTTCAACCTGTTCCCCCACCTCACGGTGCTCGAGAACTGCTGCCTGTCGCAGATCTGGGTGCAGAAGAAGCCGCGCCGCGAGGCCGAGAAGACCGCCATGGAATTCCTCGACCGGGTGCAGATCGCCAATCAGGCGAAGAAGTACCCGGGCCAGCTCTCCGGCGGGCAGCAGCAGCGCGTGGCGATCGCCCGGGCGCTGTGCATGCGCCCGGAGGTGATGCTCTTCGACGAGCCGACCTCGGCGCTCGACCCGGAGATGATCAAGGAAGTGCTCGACGTGATGGTCGAACTGGCCCGCGAGGGCATGACCATGCTTTGCGTGACCCACGAGATGGGCTTCGCCAAGACGGTCGCCGACCGGGTGATCTTCATGGACCAGGGTCAGATCATCGAGCAGGCGCCGCCGGAGAGGTTCTTCAACGAGCCGCGTTCCGAGCGCACCCGGACCTTCCTCAGCCAGATTCTCGGTCACTGACCGGGAAGGGCGCGACCGGGGCGTGACGCGCGATGCCGTCACGCCCCGCCGTCATCCCTGGATCAGGTACAGGCACAGCGACAGGGTGACCAGCGAGCCCAGCGTCGACAGCAGCACCGTGCGCGAGACCACCGCCGCCTCGCGCCGGTAGAACTCCGCGAGCATGAAGGGGCCGGTACCGGTCGGCAGGGCGCTCATCAGCAGCGCCGACTGTGCCCACAGCGGCGGCAGGGAGAATACCTGATAGGCAAGCACCCAGGTGATCAAGGGGTGCACGAACAGCTTGAGGCCCACCAGCCCCAGGGTGCCCTGCGTCGACCCCGATTGCTTCTGGGCCAGGAACAGCCCCAGCGACACCAGCGCGCACGGCGTCGTCGCATCGCCGAGCAGGCGCAGGAAGGCGTCCAGGGCATGCGGCAGGTCCTGCCCGGAAAGCGCCCACAGCGCCCCCAGCAGCGGCGACACCACCAGCGGATTCCTGGCCAGTGCCTTGGCCACCTTGAGCACCGCGTGGGAGGGGGACCGTTCGGCCTGCAGGCCGACCTCGATGCAGATCACGGCGATGGCGAACAGCACGCAGGCGACGAACAGCGTGGCGATCAGCGCCGGTTCCAGCCCGGCTTCGCCGAGCACCAGTAGGCTCAGTGGAATGCCCACGTAACCGGTGTTGGCGTAGGCGGCGCCGAGCCCGTCGATGCTGGCATCCGCCAGATGGCGCGACCCGCGCAGCCGATAGGCCAGGGTGGCGATGAACACCGTGAGCGTGCCGATGGCGACCACCGCGAGGAATTGCGGGTGCCAGATCTCGGCCCAGGTCGCCGTGGCGGTGGCGCGGAACAGCAGCGCCGGCAGGCACAGCCAGACCACGAAGCGGTTGAGCTCGGAGGCGGCGGTCTCGCCCAGCCGGCCCGTCCTGCGGCAGAGATAACCGATCAGGATCAGCCCGAAGATGGGCAGGATGACATTGACGACCGACGACATTGGCTAGGGGTTCCCGTCCGGCGAAGCGGGGACCACGCCCGGTGGCACGCCGCCCCGCCTGTGAAGCGAGGCACTAGCCTAAGGTGATTCGCGGGAAGCGTCCAATGCTCGCCGCGCACAAGTCAGGCCCCTAGAGGCTGGGCTCCTGGCGCTGCTTGCCCGGTGCCGCCACGGCACTGCGAGCCTCGCCGGCGACGCCGGGCTCGGTGGGGCTGTGCAGGCGGGTCTTGAGCGACTGGCGGGGCCGGGTGACCCGGGCCTCGCCCACGGCCTCTTCCGAAATGACCGGCGAGATGTCGTTGACCCAGCGACGCTCGGGATCGTGGACGGCGGGACGGCGGTCGTAGGCGCGTGTCATCACCGCGCCCGGCGAGTCGGCGTTGCGCAGCCCGGCCAGGTGGTACGGCAGCATCAGCAACTCGGCGAGCAGGCGCACGCCCACCAGGCTCAGCAGCCAGACGCCGCCGCCCAGCGCCAGGGTCGGCCAGCTCGTCGTCCAGGCGCCACCGGACAGCGGCGGGCTGTGGCGCGCCAGCCAGACCAGCCCGGCCACGAACAGCGCCAGTTGCGTGACGACGTGACAGAACACCAGGGTGCGCCGGGGCAGCGGGTGGCGCAGGAACAGGAAATTGCGCATCGTGGGCAGAGCCTCCATTCGGGTCGCAGCGGGGATGCAATGCGATGACGGCCGGCACTCCTTGCCGGTTAGTCAATACTAACATTGCCGCTGCGGCAGCGCTAAACCCACGAGGCGCGGCGTTTACCCAGACGAGTCCAGTGGATCACGGCCGCTGCCGGCCCGTGCCGGCGGCACGTCGGCACCCGTCTCGGGGTCGGGGCGTGAACCGGTCGACCCGGTCCCGGACTCCTGCAGCCCGCCGCTGAACGCCTTGAGCCCCTCCAGCAGCGGGCCCAGCGAGCGCCACAGTGCCTCGTCGTGAAGCAGATCCTTGACCCCCAGCACACCCGGTGGCGGGTAGGCCTCGCTGGCCTCCTCCCGGGAGGCGGCGCTGACGCCGCGGGCGGCGGCGTCGAGCCAGCGCTGGAGCTCCTCGGGTGGCACCCGGCCGAGCAGGCGCAGCAGCAGGTAAAGGTTGGCCCCGCCGCGCACGCCGGTGTCGCTGTCGAGTTCCTCGGCGAACAGCCGCGAGGTCTCGGGCAAGGCTTCGAGGAAGACATTGAGCGTGCGGAAGACCTGCCGCCGGTGCAGGTTCTCGATCAGCCGCTCGAGTTCATCGTGGGCGTCGGGCGCCGTCTTGCCGCCGAAGGCGCCGGCGGGCACCTGGTCGGGCTTGATTGCCTTGGCCATCAGAATCGCTCCGGGTCGGGTGAGGCATGGGGCGGGCGCTGGTAGTCGCTGCGCGCCCACTTGCGGTCGACACCGATATCCTGGATCGGGATACGCTTGCCGTTGCGGTGGTTGTTGCGCGGTAGCGGCGAGGGGCCCTCGGTCTGGAGCACGTCCATCTTCACGGCGATCTCCTTGTAGGCCGGGGTGTCCACGGCGACATCGGCGTGATCGCCGGTCAGGCGATTGACGTTGCCTTCGCGGGTGTGCAGCGGCACGTACAGGCCGTGGCCGACCACGCGGTCGGTGACCAGCACGCGCAATTCGATCTCGCCGCGCCGCGAGGTCAGCCGTACCAGGCTGCCGGTCTCGACACCGCGCGCCCGGGCCAGGTCGGGGCTGACCTCGACGAAGACCTCCGCGAGCTTGTCGTTGATGCGGCCCGCGCCGGTCAGGTTGCCTTCGTGGAAGTGCTCGAGGACGCGGCCGTTGTTGAGGTGCAGGTCGTACTTGGCGTCGATGCGTTCGGGCGAGTCGCGCCATTCGACCGGATGGAAGCGCGCCATGCCGTCGTCGAAGTGGAACTCGAGGTCGGCGTAGAGCCGCGGGGTGTCGGTGCCGTCGGCGGCCACCGGCCACTGCAGCGACTGCCAGCCTTCCAGTCTCGCGTAGCTGACCCCGGCGAACAGCGGGCTGAGGCTGGCCACCTCGTCCATGATCTCGGACGGGTGACGATAGTCCCAGGGATGGCCCAGGCGGCGCCCCAGGTCGGCGAGGATCGCCCAGTCGGGGCGCGCGTTGCCGAGCGGCTCCATGACCTGATAGAGGCGCTGGATACGTCGTTCGGTGTTGACGAAGGTGCCCTCCTTCTCGACGCTCGGCGCCGCCGGCAGCACCACGTCGGCGTACTCGGCGGTACGCGAGAAGAAGATGTCCTGCACCACCATGAATTCGAGCCGGCCGAAGTTCTCGCGCACGTGGTTGGCGTTGGCGTCGACCAGCGCGCTCTCCTCGCCGATGATGTACATCGCCTTGAGCTTGCCCTCGCTGACCGCGTCGATCATCGAGTGGTTGTTGAAGCCGGCCTTTTCGGGCAGCCAGTCGACGCCCCAGCCCTGACGCCAGTGCTCGCGGGCGTCGGCATCCTCGACCGACTGATAGCCGGGGAAGATGTTGCACAGCGAGCCGAAGTCGCTGGCGCCCTGGACGTTGTTGTGGCCGCGCATCGGGTAGCCGCCGGTGCCGGGGCGGCCGTAGTTGCCGGTGACCAGCAGCAGGTTGGAGATCGCCGTGCTGGTGTCGGAACCGTAGGTGTGTTGAGTCACGCCCATCGCCCACAGGCCGCAGACCCGCTCGGCGCGACCGATGCGTTCGGCGGCCTCGATGATCGATGCCTCGCTGAGGCGGGTGATCTCGGCGGCGTAGCCGACGGTGAACGGCTCCAGCGAGCGTCGATACTCCTCGAAGCCATGGACGTGGGCGTCGATGAACTCGCGATCGGCGTAACCGTGGTCGATCAGATAGCGGGTCACCGCGCACAGCCACACCAGGTCGGTGCTGTTGCGCGGTTGCAGGAACAAATCGGCACGCTCGGCCATCTCGTGGCGGCGTACGTCGGCGACGATGTGCTGCTGGCCGTGATGCTTCTGGGCGCGCTTGAGCGAGGAGGCGATCACCGGGTGGTTCTCGGCGGTGTTGGTGCCGACCATCAGGATCAGGTCGGCCATCTCCAGATCGCTGATGCTGCCCGAGTCGCCGCCGTAGCCGACGGTGCGGAACAGTCCGGTGGTGGCCGGGTTCTGGCAGTAGCGCGAGCAGTTGTCGACATTGTTGGTGCCGAACACCGCCCGGGCCAGTTTCTGGGTCAGGTAGGACTCCTCGTTGGTGCACTTGCTCGAGGCGACGAAGGCCAGCGAGTCCCGGCCGTGGGTCTCGCTGATCTCGCCGAGGCGGCGCGCCACCAGATCGAGCGCCTCGTCCCAGCTGGCCTCGCGAAAGTGCTCGCCGTCGCGGATCAGCGGCTGGGTAAGGCGCTTGTCGCTGTTGACGAAGTCCCAGCCGAACTTGCCCTTGATGCAGGTCTTGATGCCGTTGGCCGGGCCGTGCTCGGTGGGCTGGACCTTGAGGATCTCGCGCCCCCGGGTCCACATCTCGAACGAGCAGCCCACCCCGCAGTAGGTGCATACCGTCTTGGTGCGCTGGATGTCGGCATGACGCTGGGTGGCGTCGACTTCCGACATGGCGAAGATCGGCCCGAAGCCGGTCACCGGCTCCAGGCGCTTGACGGCGTCGGTGAGCGGGCGCTTGACGTCCCACGACATCGCCGTCAGCGGCCCCGCCTCGCCGTGCATGGAATTCTCCATCAGCGCGTTGCAGGGGCAGGCGGTAACGCACTGGCCGCAGGACACGCAGCTCGATTCGTCGGCGACCTCGCCGCCGTCCCACAGCACGCGGGGATGCTCGCGCTCCCAGTCGATGGTCAGCGTCTCGTTGACCTCGAGGTTCTGGCAGGCCTCGACGCAGCGCCCACAGAGGATGCACTGATCGGGATCGTAGGTGTAGAAGGGGTGCGAGGTGTCCTTGGCGTAGGGCTTGGGCTCGTAGGGGTAGCGCTGGTTGGGCACCTGCATGTCGCGCACGGTGTTGTGCACCTCGCAGTTGCCGTTGTTGTTCTCGCACACCGAGCAGTAGAGCTCGTGGCGTGCGATCACCCGGTCGATGCCTTCGTGGCGTGCCGCGTCGGCCTCATGGGGCGACAGCTCGACCGCCAGGCCTTCCTCGGCACGCAGCGTGCAGCCGCGGGTCAGGCCGGCGCCGGTGGCGACCCAGCAGGTATCGCAGGTTTCCAGCGGGCCGAGTTGCGGGTGATAGCAGAGGTGGGGCAGGTCGATGTGATGACGTTCCAGGCAGGCGATCAGCGGTTCGCCCGGCAAGGCCTCGATGCGCTGGCCGTCGACGTGGATCGTGCAGCGCGTATCCGTTTGCGCTTCGTCGTGCATGGTGCTTGCTCCCTCTCAGAGAGACACGGTCGGGCCGGACGCCAGTTTCCGGCCGGGTATCGTTAGCGGATTCCATTCGTCTGTTAAGTAAAGTGTCTCGCGGCGGATGTCGCCATAGGGGAAAACCCCTAGTCCAGCGACTACGCTGAGCATGACGCAGCTGCGGCCGCGTCTCGCCACGGACGGCAACCCGCGGAGGCTCCATGCAGGACACACCCACGATTCACCTCGTCGACAACGGCTCGGCCCGGGCAGCGCACGACTGGGCCCGCCACCTGCCCTGGCCGGTGCAACGCTATGCCGGCGGGCGCGAGTTCCTTGCCGTCTGGGCCCGGACGCTCGCCGACGCGTCGTGTCGCACGCCGGGTTGTGTGGTCAGCGAGTTGCGCCTGCCGAGCATGGATGGCGTGGCGTTTCAGCAGCGCCTCGCGGCGCAGGGCGACCCGCCCCCCGTGGTGTTTCTCGCCGGCGAGGCCGATGCCGTGCTGGGGCTGAGGGCGATGCGTGCCGGAGCGGCCGATGTCCTGCTGCGGCCGTTGGCGGCCGGGGAACTCCGCGAGCGGGTGAACTGGGCGACCCGGGGTGATCTCGCCCGGTGTCGGGCGCGTCGCCAGCGCTTGGACGTGGGCGAGCGATTCGCGCGGCTGACGCCACGTGAACGCGAGGTGCTCGACGGCGTCGTCGACGGTGCGACCAGCAAGGCGATCGCCGCGGAACTGGGGATCAGCCCCAAGACCGTCGAGCTGCATCGTGCCCGGATCATGACCAAGCTGGAGGTCGATTCACTGGCGTGCCTGGTGCGCCTCTGGCTGGTCGTCCGTGAAGGCGAGCCGGCCGCCGGGCCGGGGCGGGCATGGCGACGTTGATCGGCGGGGCGGGATCGCCCATCCTGAAGGGGCGACCGAGGATGGGTCGACGCGCAAATGTGCCACAGGAATAAGGAGACTCCATGACCACTTACATCGTTGCCACCGATGCGGCGCGTGCCCGTGTCTTTGCCTATGCAGCCGGTAAGATGAACGAGGTCGAGGACTTGTCCCACCCGGAGAGCCGCGAGCATACCGGCGATCTGCGCACCGGCGGCAAGGGCGAGTCCGGCGGCGGAGGCGGTGCCAATCTTCGCCAGACCGGCAACGACGACGCCACGTCCGACAAGCATGCGATGTTCTTCGCCAAGGAGGTCGCCGGCTATCTCAAGGATGCGCGCTCCCAGGGCAAGGCGGACAGTTTCGTGATCATCGCCGAGCCCAGGTTCCTCGGGCTGCTGCGCGACAAGATGGACTCCAACACCCGCGACATGGTGGTCAGGGAGCTCGACAAGGACCTCTCCAAGGCCTCCAAGGAGAAGATCGCCGAGGCGCTGGGCAAGCCCTACGCCTGATCCCACCCCACCCTCGACGACCATCGCAACGCCGCCCCGCCATCCGGGACGGCGTTTTTCTGCGTGCCCGGTTCGTCCTTGATCCCGGGCAACGTTTCGGGAATCGCCACTCAAGTTGTCTTGACAGCAGCCGATATGGCCCATAAGCGCCGCACACGAAGACGGCGCGCCCTATCGATGATCGATCGACCCAAGCCCTGAGTGAGATTTCCGACATGCTGTCCTCCCTGAAACGCCGCATTCAGGTGGCCTGCGTGGCCATCATTGCCGTGGCCATGCTGCTGGTCGCGGGTACCAGCTATTTCACCGTACGCAGTCATTACGAAAACGCCATCGGCAAGAGCCTGGCGGCGACCGCCGAGGGCGGCCGCGATACCATCGAAGTCTGGATCGACGATCGTCGTCGCATGATCGAGGCGGCCCGCAAGCCGGTCGCCGAGGGCGATCCGCTGCCGGCCCTGATTCAGCTCGCCGAATCGGGGGGCTTCATCGCGGCGTATGTCGGCAAGACCGACGGCAGCATCGTCATGTCCGATGGCTGGGTGCCGCCCGACGATTTCGATCCCCGCCAGCGTGGCTGGTATCGGGATGCCGTGGCGCACGGCGGGACCATCGTTTCCAAGCCCTTCATCGATGCCAATTCCGGCAAGCCGGCGGTGTCGTTCGCCACGCCGGTGAAGCGTGACGGCAAGCTCTGGGGAGTGATCGGCGGCGATGTGGCGATCGCGACCATCGTCGACACGGTGGCGGCGATCCGGCCCACGCCCTCGAGCTTCGCCTTCCTGAGCACCGGCGACACCCTGATCGCCCATCCCGACGAGGCACTGACCCTCGAACCGCTCTCGGCGCTGAGCGCGGGACTCACCGCCAGCGACATGAATGCCCTGGCCGACCAGCCTGGCTGGCAGCCGGTCACGATCGGCGACGCCGCCCAGCGACTCGAGGTCGTGCCGATCACCGGTACCGACTGGCGACTCGCCGTGGCGCTCGACGAACGCGAGGCGACGGCCGGGCTGCGCGCGATCATCCGCTCCGCACTGGTCACGCTGGTGATCGTCACGCTGATCGCCGCGGTCCTGCTGGGCCTGTGGCTGAGGCGCGCCTTCGGCGGCCTGGAGCGCGTGCGCGACGCGCTGGAGGACATCGCCTCCGGCAGCGGCGATCTGACCCGCCGGCTGCCGGTTCATGGGCGCGACGAGGTGGCGCAGATCGCCGATGGCTTCAACCACTTCGTCGACAAGCTCGAGGGCGTGCTGATCGAGGTCCGCGACAGCAGCGACTCGGTGCGGGTGGCCTCGGCCGAGATCGCCACCGGCAGCCAGGATCTCTCCGCGCGGACCGAGTCCGCGGCGTCGAGCATCCAGGAATCGTCGGCGTCGATGGAAGAGCTGACCAGCACCGTCGAGCATACCGCCGACTCGGCGCGCCAGGCCGATCAACTGGCCGCCTCGGCCTCCGACGTCGCCACCCGCGGCGGTCAGGTGGTGAGTGAGGTGGTACAGACCATGGACGAGATCGAGGCCTCGTCGCGGCAGATCGCCGAGATCGTCACGCTGATGGACGGTATCGCCTTCCAGACCAACCTGCTGGCGCTCAACGCCTCGGTGGAGGCGGCCCGGGCCGGCGAGCAGGGCCGCGGCTTCGCGGTGGTCGCCGGCGAGGTGCGTCAGCTGGCCAGCCGCAGCGCCGACGCCTCCCGCCAGATCAAGGAACTGATCGACGCCTCCACCGCCAAGACCCGCAGCGGCGCCGAACGGGTGCGTACTGCCGGGACGACCATGGACGAGATCGTGGCGAGCGTGACGCGGGTCACCGACGTGCTGAGCGAGATCAACGCCGCGACCCGCGAGCAGAGTCAGGGCATCGGCCAGGTCAACCAGGCGGTCGCCGACCTCGATCGCATGACCCAGCAGAACGCCGCGATGGTCGAGCAGACCGCCACCGCCGCCGAGGAGCTCAAGGCCCAGGCCCAGCGACTCGCCGAGGCGGTGGGTTCCTTCACGTTGACGCGGCGCACCCGATCGGCAGAGCCACTGCCGGCAGCACCCGCGACCGCCGCCAACACCGCCCGGAGAGAGCCGGACTATGCAATTTAAATCCGTACGTACGCTGGTCACGACGCTCGTCGGCAGTTGCATCCTGCTCGTCGTGGTGGCCCTGGTGGGTTATTCGATGTTCGCCAATTCCCGCAATCAGGCGCTGGTGGACGCGCAGACGAGCGATCTGCTCGAGACGAGTATCGCCGAGCGGCTCGAGGCGGTGGCCTCCGACCAGGCGACGCGCATTCAGTCCAGGCTGGAACACGCCATGACGCTGGCGCGCAACCTGGCGTCGTTGAATGCGATGATGGCGAAACCCGATGCGGGCGGCCCGGCGCCGCTGACGCTCAGCCGCGACGAGCTCTCGGAGGTGGTGCGTCAGATGGTGGTCGACAACCCCGAACTGCTCGACGCCTTCATCGGCTGGGAGCCCGACGCCTTCGGCCACGATGCGCTCTACACCGGACGCGAGGACCAGGGATACGGCCCCGATGGGCGTTTCATGCCCTGGTGGTATCGCACCAAGAGCGGCGATATCGAGGTCCTGGCGCTGGGCAGTGGCATGGAGAGTCAGGAGCGCGACGACTCGGGCATCCGCCAGGGGGAGTACTACCTGTGCCCCAAGGAGACCCGGCGTAGCTGTATCGTCGATCCCCACCTGTACGACTACAACGGCAAGATGCTGCTGGTCACCTCGTTCAACGCGCCGATCCTGGTCGATGGCGAGTTTCGCGGCAGCGCCGGTGTCGATCTCGCCGTCGACTTCATCCAGGGGCTGTTGGATCAGGCCAACGCCTCCCTCTACGACGGCGCCGGCGAGATGGTGCTGATCGCCCCGCGCGGCGGTATCACGGCCTTTACCGGGCACGCCGATGCCCTGGGCAAGCCGATGGCCGGCGCGCTCGGCGAGGCGGCCGTGTCACGGGTCCAGCAGGCCCAGTCCGGCGACTCGGTGTATACCACGACCGACGGCGATGTGGTGCTCTACTGGCCATTCGAGGTCGCCGGGATCGACAAGCCCTGGGTGCTGATGGTGCGGCTGCCGCAGAGCGCCGTCATGGCCGGCTTGAACGATCTGCAAGCGCAGCTCGGCGCGCAGCGTCACGCCTCCATGCTGGGCATGATCGCCGTCGGCCTGGCGATCGCCGGGGTCGGCCTGCTGGCCAGTTGGCTGCTCGGCGGTCGCATCGCCAGGCCGTTGCGCCAGTTGGCCGAACGCATGCGCGACATCGCCTCGGGCGGCGGCGATCTGACCCAGCGGCTACCGGTGCGGGGGCGCGACGAGACCGCCGATGTGGCCACCCAGTTCAATGCTTTCGCCGAGAAGATGCACGACGTGCTGGTCGAGGTCCGCGACAGCAGCGACTCGGTGCGGGTGGCCTCGGCCGAGATAGCCACCGGCAGCCAGGATCTCTCCGCGCGGACCGAGTCCGCGGCGTCGAGCATCCAGGAGTCGTCGGCGTCGATGGAAGAGCTGACCAGCACCGTCGAGCACACCGCCGATTCGGCGCGCCAGGCCGATCAACTGGCCGCCTCGGCGTCCGACGTCGCCACCCGCGGCGGTCAGGTGGTGAGTGAGGTGGTACAGACCATGGACGAGATCGAGGCCTCGTCGCGACAGATCGCCGAGATCGTCACGCTGATGGACGGTATCGCCTTCCAGACCAACCTGCTGGCGCTCAACGCCTCGGTGGAGGCGGCCCGGGCCGGCGAGCAGGGCCGCGGCTTCGCGGTGGTCGCCGGCGAGGTGCGTCAGCTGGCCAGCCGCAGCGCCGACGCCTCCCGCCAGATCAAGGAACTGATCGACGCCTCCACCGCCAAGACCCGCAGCGGCGCCGAACGGGTGCGTACTGCCGGGACGACCATGGACGAGATCGTGGCGAGCGTGACGCGGGTCACCGACGTGCTGAGCGAGATCAACGCCGCGACCCGCGAGCAGAGTCAGGGCATCGGCCAGGTCAACCAGGCGGTCGCCGACCTCGATCGCATGACCCAGCAGAACGCCGCGATGGTCGAGCAGACCGCCACCGCCGCCGAGGAGCTCAAGGCCCAGGCCCAGCGACTCGCCGAGGTGGTGGGCACCTTCACCCTGCGCCGGCGCAGCGAGGCGCCGGCGCCTTACGCCCTGACCTCGGGGCGGGCGACCCGCGGTCGCGCCCTGCCGGAGCACGAGCCGGGCTGACGCCGACCGACGTCGGGACGTACCACGGAACGGGCCGCGATTGCGGCCCGTTTTCGCCTTTCAGGAAAGACCCAGCAGTCCCGGGTTGGCCTGCCAGACGGACCAGGTCAGCGCGGTGGCCAGGCTCACCCAGGCGAGGTAGGGCACCAGCAATACGCCGGCCAGGCGGTTCTTGCGCCAGAAGGCGATCAGCGTCGCCGCGATCAGCCCCCACAGCGCGAGCGTACCGACGAAAGCGGGAGCCCCCAGATGCCAGACGAAGAACAACCAGCTCCACAAGGCATTGACCGCCAGCTGGATCACGAACAGCGACAGCGCGCGGTGGGCGTCCCGCCACCCGGCGCGGCGCCAGACCAGCCAGGCGGCGATCGCCATCAGCGCATAGAGCGTGGTCCAGACCGGGCCGAAGGCCGCCGCGGGTGGCGCCCAGGCCGGTTGCGCCAGTCTGGCGTAGAAGGCGGCGGCGTCCACCGAGGCCAGCGCGCCGATGCCGGCCGCCACGAAGCACAGGGCGAACCAGCCCAGCAGACCGACGCCCTGACGGCGTCCCGGAAGTGCTGACATGACAACTCCTTTCAGACAAGAATAAAACTGTTGTACAACACTTGTTCAAGTTTTTGAAACCCCGGCCGATACCGCTTTCCATGTATCGGTACTCCACTCATCCGATTCGTGCATCCGCCAGGATGGCGAGGGAGACAACGACCCATGCGCAATATTTCAGTGAAGCGGGGACTCTTCACGGCCTTCGGCCTGATGGCCCTGATGATGGTCCTGATCGGCGGTCTCGGTTACTACGCCCACGAGGTGAGTAGCCGCGGGCTGCACGAACTGGCCGAACTCAACGTCGAGCAGGTCAACACGCTCAATCGCACCCAGGTCAATCTGTCCCAGGGACAGACGCGGCTGGTCAAGTTCGAGAACGCCCAGCAGCGCGGCATGCCGGACGAGGCGCAGACCTGGCTGGCGAAGGCGCAAAGCGCCTTCGGTCAAGCCACCGAGCGCTTCGCTCAGTTCGAGGGTGTCGACCTGCCCGCCGACAGCGAACGCCGGCCTTACGTGGAGGCCGTCACCGACGCCTATCATCAGGCGATCAACCAGCCCTTCCTCGACGCCCTGGCCAGCGGCGATGCCCAGGCCCTGCTCGCCAACGACGACGCCTTTCTCGAAAGCTATGCCGAGTTCGCCGATGCCGTCGACGACTTCGTGCACTTCGCCGAACAGCGAGGCAACGACCTGATCGCCGAGGACGCGAGTTTCGCGACGCTGGCCAACCTGCTGGGTTTGCTCCTGCTGGGGCTGACGATCGGCCTCATCGTGGTGATCGTGCTGGGCGTCAAGCGCTGGCTGGTGACGCCGCTGCGCGAGGCGGTCGACCACTGCGAGCGCATCGCCGAGGGTGACCTCACCGGCGATATCCGCGCGCAGGGCGACAACGAGATCGGCCAGCTCTACACGGCCATGGCCGCCATGCAAGGCGGGCTCAAGCGGCTGGTCGGCAGGCTCAAGACGAGCAGCAACGCCGTCGCCCGAGGAGGCGAGGAAATCGCCGCCGGCAGCGAGGACCTGTCGTCGCGTACCGAACAGCAGGCCTCGGCGTTGCAGGAGACCGCCTCGAGCATGGAGGAGATCTCGTCCACGGTGCGCCAGAACGCCCAGACCGCCGAACAGGCCAATCAGCTCTCGGGTACCGCCGCCGATCAGGCCGAACGGGGCGCCGGTGAAGTGGAACAGACGGTGGCGCTGATGCAGGAGATCGAGTCGCGGTCGAAGCAGATCGGCGAGATCATCGAGGTCATCGATTCGATCGCCTTCCAGACCAACATCCTGGCCCTGAACGCCTCGGTCGAGGCCGCCCGAGCCGGCGAGAACGGCCGTGGCTTCGCGGTGGTCGCCAGCGAGGTACGGACCCTGGCGACCCGCACCGCCGAGTCCTCGCGCGAGATCCGCGACATGATCGAGCAGGTCTCGCAGACCATCGCCTCGGGCTCCGCGCAGGCCGGACGCAGCGGCGAGCAGATCCATGAGGTGGTGGCCTCGATCCGTCGGGTCGCCGAGCTGATCGATGAACTGGCGATGTCCGCCCGTGAGCAGGACGCCGGGGTCGAGCAGATCGGCGCGGCGGTCACCCAGATGGATTCGGTGACCCAGCAGAATGCCACGCTGGTGGAGCAGACCAGTACCGCGGCCGGCACGCTGCGCGACGAGTCCCGGCGCCTGACGGACATCATCGGCCGCTTCCGGATCGATGACGATGCACAGTGGCAGGCGCTGCCCGAGGGCGATCCGTCAGCGACCGCCCCGCAGCGGCAAGCCGCCGTTGTGCGCCACGAGCCGCGACCCGCTGCCGCCGCTCAGCGGGAGTCGGAGTGGGACGAGTTCTAGCCGGTCGGGGGATCGCGAGCTTGCCCGGTCGGCCGCTCCCTGACTAGGCTGCACCCTGCAGGATGCCCAGGGGCCGTCGCGTTTCGGATCGACGGTCCACCCGCGACAAGGAGGAACGCTGTATGTCGAGCCCGGAACACAAGCAGAAGATCTGGAAGCTGATCGAAGACATCAAGGTCGGGATGCTGGTGACCCTCGATGGCCCCATGCCACGAGCGCGGCCCATGCATCTGGTGCAGGATGCCTACGACGGCACCCTGTGGTTCTACACCCGGCGCAGTGCCGAGAAGGTCTTCGAGACCCGGGACGATCAGGACGTCTGCATCACCTTCTCCGACCAGGAGGAGGGGGTCTATGTCTCGCTGTCCGGCACCGCCCGGCTCAACGACGACCGCGAGCTGATCGACAAGTACTGGAACCCGTTCGTCGCCGCCTGGTTCCCCGACGGCAAGGACGACCCGGACCTGACGCTGATGGAGATCAAGGTCAAGTTCGGCGAGCACTGGAAGGCCCGCGAAAGCAAGGTGTTTCAGCTCTACGAGATCGCCAAGGCCAACGTCAAGCAGGGCAGCGTGCCCGATATGGGCGAGAACGAAAAGTTCGGTTGAGCGCGGTCGTTCGCCGCTCGCTCGAAAAGCGTGGCGGCGTTCCGCCCTTCTCCCTGACAGTCTCGCCTGCCACTTCCGCGCCCGGTCGTTTCGATCGGGCGTTGTCGTTTCCGACCCGCCAACGCCGCGATCCGACTTGCACCATCGCGGTGCGTCGGGCTTTCGGCTATGCTCGAAGGCCGGTGGGTAAACCGGTCCGGTTCATTGTCGATGGCTGCGACGCTCGCGTCGCGGCCATCGTGCGTCTGTGGAGGTGGGCATGTCGTCGTCGCTGCTGGGGATCCTGATCATGTGTGCCGGTGTCTTGTGCCTGGCGCTGGGGGATGCGGTGTCCAAGTGGTTGGGCGCCAGTTACGACCCGATCCAGATCATCTTCTTCCGCACCCTGATCTCGCTGCCGCTGATCGCCCTGCTGGCCCGCCTCAACGGCGGCTGGGCGGCACTGAAGACGCGCCGGCCCGGCGTGCACCTGCTGCGCGGACTGATCTTCGCCGGCACCATGTTCTGCTTCGTCACCGGGCTGACCCTGCTGCCGCTGGCCGAGACCACGGCGATCGCCTTCGCCGCGCCGCTGTTCGTGACCCTGCTCTCCGGCCCGCTGCTCAAGGAGCGGGTCGAGGCGGTGCCCTTCGCGGCCTCGCTGGTGGGCTTCGCCGGAGTGCTGATCGTGGTGCGTCCCGGGGCGTCGGGCTTTCAGTGGGGGGCGCTGATCGTGGTCGGCGCGGCGGTGTGCTATGCGCTGATGATGATCACCGCGCGCCGCTATGGCGGCAAGGAGCGGCTCTGGGCGATGGTCTTCTACGCCACCCTGGTGCCGCTGGTGGTCAGCGCGCTGTTGCTGCCCGGGGTCTGGCGCACGCCCCAGGGCATCCACTGGCTGGGGTTCGTGTGCTCCGGCGTGCTGGGGGTGGGGGCGGTGTCCTGCATCACCCTGGCGTTTCGTTACGCCCCGGCGGCGCTCGCCGCGCCCTTCGACTACACGGCGATGGTCTGGGCGGTGTTGCTCGGCTGGTGGTTGTGGGGCGAGGTGCCCGACGTCTGGGTCTTCGTCGGCGCCGGGGTGATCATCGCCAGTGGCGTGGCGATCGCCCTCCACGAGCGCCGGGTGGCGATCAAGGCGCGTCCCAGCACCTGAGGGCGCCACGGCGGGGTGATTGGCCCACGCCGCCATTTAGGCAGTGTTTCCGTAGTTGTCATTCCCGGCCTGGTCAGGCATTCGTGGGCCGTCATTGGCGGCCCTTCTGACATCTTTTTCTGCTCCCTTGGCGACGATAATGGCCGGCTGGTCGACATGCCATTGCCGTGCTTTTCGTCGGAGAATTTCGCCGATGACTCGGCCTCTCGGTACGTTGTGTTGGTCGGCTAACCTTCTCTCATCTATCAATAATTATTCAATTAGCATTCGTTGATTTTAAGACCTCGTCGATCCCGGGACGGTGTTCGAGTGACGTCGAAAGGCGTTAAAGATCCGCGCCTCTTCGCCGATCCAAAGTGTGATGAGAGACAATAAAGCACACACGACAAACGAGGTGCCGGGATGGCAAACCTATCGGTCAAGCAGGGGCTTTTCATCGCCTTCGGCGTTCTGGTCTTCATGCTCGCCGCGGTCAGTGGACTGGGCTTCTATTCGCATTCGGTGAGCAGCGCCAGCCTTTCGGAACTGGCCGAGATCAACGTCGAACAGGTCAATACCCTGAATCGCGCTCAGGTCAACATGGCCGAGGGGCAGAGCCATGTTCTCAAGTTCGACGAGTTCCGGCGCCGCGACATGAACGACCAGGCCGCTCGGGAGCTAACCGCCGCCCAGGATTCCTTCGCCCAGGCGGCCGATCGTTTCGAGCAGTTCCGTAACGTCGATCTGCCCCCGGACAGCCAACGCCTGCCCTACGTCGAGGCGATCGTCGACGCCTACGCTCAGGCCATGAGCGCCGACTTCCTGGCCGCGATTCGCGCCGGCGACGCCAGTGCTCTGACCGATGAACGGGCGGACTTTCTCGCCGGTTACACAGCGTTCGCCGGCGCGGTGGATGACTTCGTGCACTATGCCGAAGAGCGCGGCGACACGCTGATCATGGAGGATGCCCGGTTCGCCACGCTGGCCAACGGGGTCGGCATCGGCCTGCTGCTGCTGGCCCTGGGGATCGTCGCGCTGGTCCTGCGTGGGGTCTCGCGACGGATCGTCGCGCCGCTGCGCGAGGCGGTCACGCATTGCGAGCGGATCGCCGACGGCGATCTCGTCGCGACGATTCCCTCGCACGGCCGGAACGAGATCGGCCAGCTGTTCTCGGCGATGCAGGACATGCAGCAGCGCCTGCGTACCCTGGTCGGCTCGCTGCGGGCGAGCAGCGACAGCGTCGCCACCGGCGCGGCCCAGATCGCCAGCGGCAGTCAGGACCTGTCGTCGCGGACCGAACAGCAGGCCTCCGCCCTGCAGGAAACGGCCGCCAGCATGGAACAGATCTCGTCGCTGGTCAGCCAGAACACCGACACGTCGCAGAAGGCCAACGCGCTCTCCAGCGAGGCCAGCGATCAGGCCGAGACCGGTACCCGGGAGGTCGAGCAGACCGTGGAGCTGATGGCGGAGATCGAGACCAGTTCCCAGCAGATCGGCGAGATCATCGAGGTCATCGACTCGATCGCCTTCCAGACCAACATCCTCGCCCTCAACGCCTCGGTGGAGGCGGCGCGGGCCGGCGAGGACGGCCGCGGCTTCGCCGTGGTGGCCAGCGAGGTGCGTACGCTGGCGACGCGGACCGCCGAGTCCTCGCGCGAGATCCGCGGCATGATCGAAAAGGTCACCGACCGGATCGCCACCGGCTCGCGCCAGGCGGGACGCAGCGGCGAGAAGATCCGCGAGGTGGTCGGCTCGATCGAGCAGGTGTCGCGGATGCTGGACGACTTGTCGATGGCGGCCAGGGAGCAGGAGTCGGGGGTCGGCCAGATCAATACCGCGGTCACCGAGATGGACTCGGTCACCCAGCAGAACGCCGCCCTGGTGCAGCAGACCAGTTCGGCGGCCGCCTCGCTGGAAGCGGAGTCGCAGCGCCTGGCGACGATGATCGCCAGCTTCAAGCTGAACGAGGGCGAGACGGCCGGCGGCGCCCCGGACGACGGGGTCGCCGCGCTGCCGTCGCTGGAGGAAGGGCGCGAGACGTCGACGTCCTGGGCCTGAGGGTTTGACGAAACGTCGGCTAGCGGCCGATCAGCCAGTTGTCGGCGAAGGTGGCGGCGGCCACCGGATGGCCGGTCAGAAAGCCCTGGATGCGATGTACCGGAAAGCGTTCCAGGGCGATCAACTGGGCCTGGGTCTCGACGCCCTCGGCGACCACCTGCAGACCGAGTTCGCTGGCCAGCCCGGTCACCGCGGCGAGGATCGCCTGGCCGCCCCGGCCGCCGTCGGTCAATGACTGGATGAAGCGACGGTCGATCTTGAGCGTGCTGATCGGCAGCTCCTGCAAATAGCTCAGCGAGGAGTAGCCGGTGCCGAAGTCATCGATGGCGACGGTACAGCCCAGTTCGCGCAGCTCCCGGAGTATCTGGCTGGCCTGCTGCTGCTTATCGAACAGGGTGCTCTCGGTGAGCTCGAAGCCGAGCAGCTCGGCGGGCACCTCCTGCGCCTCGAGCTCGGCGCACACCCAGTCGACGAGATCGCGTTGCCAGAACTGGCGGGCGGAGAGGTTGACGGCCACCGGCACCGGGTCGAAGCCGGCGCTGCGCCAGACGCGCAACTGCTCGACCACCCGGTGCAACAGGTATTCGCCGAGGGGCAGAATCAGCCCGGAGCGTTCGGCCAGCGGAATGAACTCGGTCGGCGAGAGGTCGCCGAATGCCGGGTGTCGCCAGCGCATCAGCGCCTCGGCGCTGCACAGCCGGCCGGTGTCGCGGTCGAACAGCGGCTGGTAGTGCACGTCGAGCCCCGCGCCGGTTTCCAGGGTCTCGCGCAGCGCGCTCTCCAGCGCCAGGCGGCGATCGTCGTGGGCGTGCATGTCGGCCCGGAACAGGCGATAGGTGTTGCGGCCTTCCTGCTTGGCCCGGTACATGGCGGCATCGGCATGGTGCAAGAGCCCTTCGACGCTGGTGTCGTCGTCGGGATAGAGGCTGATGCCCAGGCTGCAGCCGACCCGGAATTCGCGATTGCCGAAACGAAACGGCGCGCGAATCGCCTCGATCAGCCGGCGCGCCACGCAGGCGGCTTCCTCGGGGGTGTCGATCTCGGGCAGCAGGGCGATGAACTCGTCGCCGCCCAGCCGCGCCAGGCTGTCGTCCTCGCGCAGGTGCGCGCTCAGCCGGCGGGCGACCTGCATCAGCAGTTCGTCGCCGGCGGCGTGGCCCAGCGAGTCGTTGACCTGCTTGAAGTGGTCCAGGTCGATGAAGATGACCGCCAGACGCTGGGTCTGCCGGTGGGCGTGACGAATGGCCAGCGACAGGCGGTCCTCGAGCAGCCGCCGGTTGGGCAACTGGGTCAGGGCGTCGTAGTAGGCCAGGCGGCGCACGCGCTCCTCGTTCTCGCGCAGGTGGGTGATGTCGTTGAACAGCGCCGCGAAATGCGTGATCTGGCCATCGTCGTCGCGGATCGCGGTGATGGTCAGCAGTTCCAGATAGAGCTGGCCGCTCTTGCGCCGGTTCCAGATCTCGCCACGCCAGGAGCCCCGCGCCTGCAGGTCGTCCCACATGTGGCGATAGAAGGTGGCATCGTGCCGCCCCGAGGAGAGCATGGCGGGGGTGCGGCCGAGGGCTTCCTCGAGCGAGTAGCCGGTCATGTGGGTGAAGGCCGGATTGACGAATTCGATGCGCGTGCGGGCGTCGGTGATGATGATGCCTTCCAGCGACGAGTCGATGACCCGTTCGGCGAGCTGCAGGTTGCGGCGCGACTGGGCGAGGGCCTGGTCGCGCTTTTCCAGCGCGTCGCGCAGGTCGGCGAGGTAGAGCTGCTCGGCGCCGGCCAGCATGTCACCGAAGCCCAGCAGGCCGACCACGGCGTCATCCTCGTCGAGGACCACCAGGTGGCGCACGTGATGGCCGATCAGCAGATCCCGGGCATGAATCAGCATGTCGTCGGCGCGCACGCTCATCAGCGGGCGGCTGGCCAGCTCGCGGATCGCCGTGTTCCCCGGGTGGCGGGCCACGAAGCGGACCAGGTCGCGCTCGGTGAGAATGCCCAGGGTATCGCCGCAACGCACCACCACGGCATCGCAGGTGGCGGCCTGCATCGTGCTCGCCGTGTCGCGCAGCGACAGACCGCCGTCGAGGATCACCGGCTCCGGGCGCATGGCGGCCCGCACCTCGCGCAGGCGCAGGTAGGGTTCCAGCCCCTGATTGAGCACCACGTCGGACTGCGACACGATGCCCAGCGGCCGGCCATCGGCGTCGGCGACCAGGAAGTGGCGGCGATTCTCGGCGGCGAAGCGCATCGCCGCCTCGCCGATCGGCGTCGACGGCGGCAGGCTGACCACCGGGTAGCTCATGACCTGGGCGATGGGCACGCGCACCGCGCCGGGCTCGTCGAAGTCCACCTGCAGGCTGTCGTGTTCGGTCCAGATTCCCACGACCGCATCGCCTTCCATGACCAGCACCGAACTGCAGCAGCGTTCGGCCATGCGGGCGGCGGCTTCGCACAACGGGGTGCGGGGCGAGCAGCACAGCAGGCCGGTCTGCATGATGCGCTCGATGGGCAGGTCCTGGGGCATTCGTCGGCTCGATCGGTGGCGAAACCACCAGTCTAGCAAGCTCCACGGCAGCGTGACCTGATCCAGGTCTACTCCGAGGTGCCCCAGCGCCTCATGGCACGACTCGCCGCTGTCCGGGGGTCACGATGCCCCCGTCTCCTGACGTCGGAACATCTCCGTCACGCGCTGCTGGGCGATGCCGATGTGATAGTCGATGGCCGATTCGCAGGCCTCGGGGCGGCGGGTGCGCAGGGCCTCGATGATCGGCTGGTGGGTCTCGGCGACCCGCGCCGGATCGTCGTAGAGCTGGCCGATCAGCAGGATGCAGAAGCGCATCTCGTGGCACAGCTCGTCGAATACCTTGAGCAGCCGGCGGTTGCCGCTGAATTCGCACAGCCGACGGTGAAACGCGACATCCGCCTCGATCTGCTGTACCGCGGTGCCCTCCTGGGCGACCCGGCGCATGGTCTCGAGCTGGGCACTGAGCTCGGCTTCCATCGAGGCCGTCAACTGGCCGGCCAGCAGGCGAATGGCGTGGCGTTCGAGGCACAGCCGCAGGTCGTAGACGTCGTTCAGCTCGTCGGCGTTGAAGGTGCGCACGAAGAAACCGCGACGCGGCTGGGACACCAGCATGCCACGGCTCTCCAGCAGTCGCGCCGCCTCGCGCACCGGGGCGCGGCTGACGCCGAAGTCGCGGGCCAGTTGTGCCTCGGCCAGGTGGGTGCCGGGTCGGAAATCCCCCTTGAGCAGGGCTTCGGTGAGCTGGTCGGCGATCTGATTGACCAGGTCGCGCTGCTGGATCGCGGCAAAGTTCCGGGTTTGGGCGGTCATGGCATCTCGCTGGTTGGGCCGGAAGAGGGGATCGAACCGTCGTCGCCACTATCCCCGAAAACGCGTTTCAGGTCGACTGTCGAGTGTCGACAGTTTGCGGTTCAACTGATAGGTTGATTCAGGATGGCTTCCTCAACCCCCGGCGAGAGCGGCACGCGGATGATCCGCCGATCCCTCGCCAGCGTCAGGAGACTTCCGATGGATACGGTTACCGAGGCCCCTGCGACGTCCCGGCACGCATCCGCCCGTCGCGATCTGGCCGCCGCCTATCGACTGATCGCCCACTTCGGGCTCGATGACAGCATCTACACGCACATCTCCGCCCGTGCCGACGGTGACGGCGAGCATTTCCTGATCAACCCCTACGGCTACCGCTTCGAGGAGGTCACCGCCTCCAACCTGGTCAGCGTCGATCTCGACGGCCACGTGGTCGACGACCCCGACGGCGCGGGCATCAACAAGGCGGGGTTCACCATCCACAGCGCGATTCATGCCGCACGCCCGGATGTCCACTGCGTGCTGCATACCCACACGGTGGCCGGCGTTGCCGTATCCTGCCTGGAGGAAGGGCTGTTGCCGCTCAACCAGTGGGCGATGGAGTTCCACGGGCGCACCGCCTATCACGACTACGAGGGTATCGCGCTGGATCTGACCGAGCGCGAGCGGCTGGTGGCGGATCTCGGCGACAAGCCGGTGATGGTACTGCGCAACCACGGCATGCTGGTCTGCGGGCGCACGGTGGGCGAAGCCTTCCGTCGCATGTACAACCTGGAGCGCAGCTGCCAGGCCCAGCTGGCGGCGATGGCCACCGGCATGCCGATACGCCGCCCGTCGGACGCCCTGGCCGAGCATACCGCCCGCCAGTACGAGGGGTGGGATGCCGATCACGGCGCGACCGAGCGTGATCCCGAATGGGACGCCTACCTGCGCCTTCTGCGGCGTATCCAGCCCGACTTCGACAGCTGACGCGAGGCCCGGCACCAGCGGGCCCCGTCGATCACGATAAGTACAACCCGAAGCAGCAACCCTTACCAACAACATCAACAGATGAGGGGTTTATCATGCGAACGACCACCTTCCTTCGCGGCGGTCTCGCCGTGCTATGCCTGTCGAGCGGCCTGATGACGGCGGCGAGCGCCGACACGGCCCCGCAGCCCGGCGGCACCATCGATGTCGCCATCCAGCCCGAACCGCCGGGCCTGATGCTGGGCCTGATCCAGAATGCCCCGACCCAGCGGGTGGCCGGCAACATCTACGAGAGCCTGCTGCGCTACGACACCGACCTCGAGCCCATGCCGCAACTGGCCGAGTCCTGGGAGATCAGCGACGACGGCCGGGTCTATACCTTCCATCTGCACCACGGCGTCAAGTGGCACGACGGCGAGTCCTTCACCGCCGCCGACGTGGTGTTCTCGGCCGATGTCTTCCTGCGCGAGACCAACCCGCGCACCCGGGCGATCCTCGAACACGTGGCGAGCATCGAGGCCCCCGACGACGACACCGTGGTGTTCACCCTCGAGCAGCCCTTCGCGCCCTTCATCCAGGCCTTCGAGGTCGGCACCATGCCGATGGTGCCCAGGCACATCTATGCCGGGACCGACTTCCGCACCAACCCCGCCAACAACCATCCGATCGGCACCGGTCCGTTCGAATTCACCCGATGGGATCGCGGCTCGGTGATCGAGCTGGACAAGAATCCCGACTACTACGAGCCCGGCAAGCCCTACCTGGATCGCATCCTCTGGCACGTGATCCCCGATGCCGCCTCGCGGGCGGCGGCCTACGAGAACGGCACCCTCGAGGTGCTGCCGCCGGGTTCGGTGGAAAACTTCGACATCCCGCGGCTGTCGGGGCTCGACAACAGCTGCATCACCGAAAAGGGCAACGAGTACTTCAACCCCTTCGCCATGCTGTGGCTCAACGACCGCGAAGGGCCCACCGCCGACCCGCGCTTCCGTCAGGCGGTGATGTACGCCATGGACCGCGACTTCGCCAAGGACGTGCTGTGGAACGGCCTGGGCAAGGTCGCCAGCGGGCCCTTCTCGACCAACCTGGCGGCGCACGACGAGAGCATCGAGGGTTATCCGCACGACCCCGACAAGGCGCGGGCGCTGCTCGCCGAGATGGGCTACGACGGCACGCCGGTGCGCCTGCTGCCGCTGCCCTACGGCGAGACCTGGACCCGCTGGAGCGAAGCGGTGCGCCAGAACCTGGAGAGCGTGGGCATCAAGGTCGAGACCGAGTCCACCGATGTCGCCGGCTGGAACCAGAAGCTCGCCCAGTGGGACTACGACATCGCCTTCACCTATCTCTTCCAGTACGGCGATCCGGCGCTGGGCATCTCGCGCACCTACATCTCCAGCAACATCGCCAAGGGCTCGCCGTGGAACAACGTCGAGGGCTACCGCAACCCCGAGGTCGACGAGCTGTTCGCCGAGGCGGCGGTGGAGAACGACCCCGCCAAGCGCCAGGCGATGTACGACCGGATCCAGGCGATCCTCTACGCCGACGTGCCGGTGGCCTGGCTGATGGAGCTGGGGTTCCCGACCCTCTATCGCTGCAACGTGCATGACCTGATCACCACCGGGATCGGCCTCAGCGACGGCTTCAAGAACGCCTGGATCGAACGCTAGCCCGGTCGCGCCGGCCCGCCGTGGCCGGCGCGCGTTGCGGAGGACACGACATGCGCTACCTGTCGCTGATCGCCTCGCGCCTGCTCAAGGCGGTACTGGTGCTGCTGGCGATCCTGATTCTCAACTTCTTCCTCATCCACCTGGCTCCGGGCGATCCGGCGATGGTGATGGCCGGCGAGGCCGGCGCCACCGATGCCCAGTTCATCGCCGACCTGCGCGAGCGCTTCGGCCTCGACCAGTCGCTGCCGATGCAGCTCTGGCACTACCTGGCCGGGGTGCTGACGCTGGATTTCGGCTACTCCTATCGTCAGCAGATGCCGGTGCTCGACCTGATCCTCGAGCGCCTGCCGGCGACCCTGCTGCTGACCGGGGCGGCCTTCGTGATCTCGCTGGGCTGCGGCATCGTCGCCGGCATGCTCGCGGCGATGCGCGCCAAGCGCCCCTCGGGCTCGCTGATCATGGGGCTGGCGCTGCTGTTCTACGCCACGCCGCTGTACTGGGTGGCGATGATGGCGGTACTGGTGTTCTCGGTGTTTCTCGGCTGGCTGCCGGCCTACGGTTACGACACCGTGGGCAGCGATGCCACCGGGCTGGCCCACGCCCTCGACGTCGCCGAGCATCTGATCCTGCCGGCGACGACCCTGGGGCTGTTCTTCATGGCGGTCTACACCCGCATGACGCGTGCCTCGATGCTCAGCGTGGCGCAGCAGGACTTCGTCAAGACCGCCCGCGCCAAGGGGCTCGCGCCGGGGATGATCCAGCGCCGTCACATCCTGCGCAATGCGCTGCTGCCGATCATCACCCTGGCCGGGCTGCAGGCCGGCCAGATGGTCGGCGGGGCAGTGCTCACCGAGACGGTGTTCGCCTGGCCCGGCATCGGCCGGCTGATGTACGAGGCGCTGATGCAGCGCGACTACAACCTGCTGCTGGGCATCTTCTTCTTCTGCGCGCTGCTGGTGATCCTGTTCAACATGCTCACCGACGTGATCTATCGCCTCGCCGATCCGCGCATCAAGGAGGCCGCATGAGCTTCTTTCGCCGTTTCGCCCAGAACCGCGGCGCCCTGGTCGGGCTGGTGATCCTCGCCCTGGTGGTGCTGCTCGCGCTGCTGGCGCCGCTGCTCTATCCCGAGTCGCCGTGGCGCATGGTGCAGCGGCCGTTCCTGGCCCCCGGCGAGCTGCCGGGCTTCCCGCTGGGCACCGACACCATGGGCCGCGACGTCGCCGCCGAGCTGGCCCACGGCGCCTGGGTGTCGCTGCTGGTCGGTTTCGTCTCCACCCTGGTGGCGCTGGCGATCGGCGTGCCGCTGGGCGCACTGGCCGGCTATTTCGGCGGGCGCACCGACGACGTGCTGATGCGCATCACCGAGTTCTTCCAGACCATCCCCAACTTCGCCCTGGCGATCGTGCTGGTGGCGATCATGGAACCCAGCATCGGCTCGATCGTGCTGGCCATCGCCGTGGTCAGCTGGCCGCCGGTGGCACGCCTGGTGCGCGGCGAATTCCTGTCGCTCAAGCACCGCGAGTACGTCGAGGCGGCACGCCTGGTGGGGCAGGGCCACCGCGACCTCATCCTCAAGCAGATCCTGCCCAACACGCTGTCGCCGGTGATCGTGCTGGCCTCGCTGATGGTGGCCACGGCGATCCTGCTCGAATCGTCGCTGTCGTTCCTCGGCCTCGGCGATCCGGACACCATGTCCTGGGGCTACATGATCGGCGCCGCGCGCACGGTGATGCGCCAGGCCTGGTGGCTGTCGGTGATCCCCGGCGTCGCCATCCTGCTGACCGTGCTGGCGCTCAACCTGGTCGGCGAGGGCCTGGACGACGCGCTGAATCCGCAACTGGCGCGGCAGCGCTGAGGAGTCGACGATGAGTGAACCCCTGCTGCAGATCGAACGCCTGACCCTGGCCCTGCCCGAGGGCGCGGATCGCCGCTACGCGGTCGAGGACGTCAGCTACTCGCTGGCCGCCGGCGAGGTGCTGTGTGTGGTGGGCGAGTCCGGTTCCGGCAAGTCGATGACCGCCAACGCGGTGATGGGGCTGCTGCCGCCCGGCCTGCGCGTGACCCAGGGACGCGCCCTGTTCGACGGCGCGGACCTGCTGGCGATGGACGAGCCGACCCACCGCGCGTTGCGCGGCCGGCGCATCGGCATGGTCTTCCAGGAGCCGATGACCGCGCTCAATCCGCTGATGCGTGTCGGCGACCAGATCGCCGAGGTCTTCGAGGCTCATGGTCTGCTGACGGCCCGCGAGCGGCGCGAGAAGGCCCTGGCGCTGCTCGAGGAGGTGCGTCTGCCCGACCCGCCCAGCGCGCTGCGCGCCTATCCGTTCGAGCTCTCCGGCGGCCAGCGCCAGCGGGTGATGATCGCCATGGCCCTGGCACTCGAGCCGCAGCTGCTGGTCGCCGACGAGCCGACCACGGCGCTCGACGTCACGACCCAGGCGCAGATCCTCCACCTGATCAGGGACCTGCAAAAGCGCCGCGGCATGGCGGTGATGTTCATCACCCACGATTTCGGCGTGGTCGCCGAGATCGCCGATCGTGTGTGCGTGATGTGCAAGGGGCGGATCGTCGAGATGGGCGACGCCCGCGAGGTGCTGGCAAGCCCGCGCCACGCCTACACCCGCACCCTGATCGCGGCGATCCCCGGCGGTGTGGCGGCTCCCGCCCGCGACGGCGCCGATCCCGCGCCGTTGCTGACGGTCGAGGGCCTGAACAAGGTCTATCGCTCACGGGGTGGCTGGTGGCAGCCACGCCGCGAGGTGGTCGCCCTCGACGAGGTCGGCTTTACCCTGGGGCGTGGCGAGACGCTGGGCATCGTCGGCGAGTCGGGGTCGGGCAAGTCGACCCTGGGGCGCTGCATCGTCGGCCTCGAGACCCCCGACAGCGGCGGGATCCGGCTCGCAGGCACCGACCTGCGAACACTCACCGGGCAGGCCCTGCGCGAACAGCGCCGCCACATCCAGATGGTGTTCCAGGACCCCTACGCCTCGCTCAACCCGCGCATCCGCGTCGGCATGGCGATCGCCCAGGGGCCCATCGCCAACGGCGTGCCCCGGGCGCGGGCCCTGGAGCGGGCACGCCAGTTGCTGACCACGGTGGGCCTGGACGCTGCCGCCGCCGACCGCTTCCCCCACGAGTTTTCCGGCGGGCAGCGCCAGCGTATCGGTATCGCCCGCGCCCTGGCCCTGGACCCCGAGCTGATCGTCGCCGACGAAGCGGTCTCGGCACTGGACGTGTCGATCCAGGCCCAGGTGCTCGAGCTGCTCGAGCGGCTCAAGACGGAGCTCTCGCTGTCGCTGCTGTTCATCACCCACGACCTGCGCGTGGCGGCGCAGATCTGCGACCGGCTGATCGTCATGCAGACGGGATGCATCGTCGAGCAGGGCAGCGCCGAACGGATCTTCCAGGCGCCGAGCCATCCCTATACCCGCGAGTTGCTGGCGGCGATTCCCGGCCGGCATGACGACGCGACCGCCCCGGCCGCCGCCCCGCGAATGCCGTGATCGATCACACGAGGACGCCCATGCCCCCCAACCCGCCACAGGCCCGGTCCACCGGCGCCCCCCGCGACGAGCCCCGACCGATTCACGGCGTACTGCTCGGCTCGCCCGAGATCATGACGACCTACATTGCCGCCTTCGAGCAGGTGGCGCCGCAGTGCCGTCTGGCGTTGCCGGATGCCGTCACCGAGCCCGAAAGCGTGACCTTTGCGCTGGCCTGGGATCCGGGCCCCGACGATTTTCGCGCCTATCCCAACCTGCGTCTGGTGTCGTCGATCGCCGCCGGCGTCAATGGGATTCTCGCCAGCCCCAGCCTGCCGAGCGACGTGCCGCTGATGCGCATTGCCGGGGAGTCCCAGGCACAGATGATGGCGGGTTTCGTGACCTGGCACGTGCTGTGGCATCACCGCCGCTTCGGCGACTATCTGAGTCATCAGCGTCAACGGCACTGGGAGCGTCTGCCGAAGCGCGACGCCGCTGACGTGCGGGTAGGGCTGCTGGGGGCGGGCAGGATGGGCGGGGCGGTCGCGCGCGCGCTCGTGGCGCTGGATTACGACGTGGCGATCTACTCGCGCAGCGGGCGCAATCTGCCGGCCGGCGTCGAGGGGGTCACCGGTGAGGCGGGACTCGAGCGACTCGCGGCGCGCAGCGATATCCTGATCAACCTGCTGCCGCTGACGGCGCAGACGCGCGGCATCCTGAATGCCACACTGTTCTCGCGATTGCCCGCGGGTGCCGTGTTGATCCACGTCGGGCGCGGTGAACATCTCATCGAGGATGACCTGCTGGTCGCGCTGGACAGCGGTCGGTTGTCGGCTGCCTCGCTGGACGTGTTCGCGGTCGAGCCGTTGCCGCCGGGTCATGCGTTCTGGCGTCACGAGCGGATCCTGGTCACGCCGCACGACGCCTGCGACTCGACGCCCAGCCAGGTTGCCCAGGAGGTGGCAGCGGCGCTGCGCGATCTCGACGCGGGGCGTCAACCGGCGAGCCAGGTGGATCGCCAGGCGGGTTATTGAGCGAGGCCGACGAGGACACAGCGATGAAGACCTTCTTCCACGACGACCAGCGTCTGCATCAGCCGCAGACCTATTTTTCCCGCGGCAAGCTGCGCACGCCCCAGGAAGTGCGCCAGCGCGCCGAGCACCTGCTGGCGGCCGCCGAACGCCTGGGCTTCGACATCCAGACACCGCGCGATCACGGCGTGACGCCGCTGCGCGCGGTGCATTCGCTACCCTACCTGCGTTTTCTGGAAAGCGCCCACCGGCGCTGGCACGCGCTCGACGAGGACTGGGGCGAGGAGGTGATCTCCAACGTCTTCGTGCGCTCGCCCAATGCGCTGCGCGGCATCCTCGCCGAGGCGGCGCGCTACCTGGCCGACGGCAGCGCGCCGGTCGGCGAACACACCTGGCAGGCCGCCTACGCCTCGGCGCAGAGCGCGGTGGCCGGCGCCGAGGCGCTGCTGGCGGGTGAGCGCTTCGCCTATGCCCTGTCGCGGCCTCCCGGCCATCACGCGGGGGTCGACTCGGCCGGCGGCTTCTGCTTTCTCAACAACGCCGCCATCGCCGCCCAGCATCTGACCGCGCGCTATCCGCGCGTGGTGGTGCTGGATACCGACATGCACCATGGCCAGGGCGTGCAGGAGATCTTCTATGCGCGCGACGACGTGATGTACGTCTCGATCCACGGCGACACCACCAACTTCTATCCGGCGGTCTGCGGCTTCGAGGAGGAACGCGGTCATGGCGCCGGCTACGGCTACAACCTCAACCTGCCGATGCCGCACGGCGCCTCGGAAGCGGTGTTCTTCGCGCGGCTGGAAGAGGCCTGCCAGGCGATCCGGCTGTTCGAGCCGGACGCCGTGGTGCTGGCGCTGGGCTTCGACATCTTCGAGAAGGACCCGCAGGCCAAGGTCGCCGTCACCACCCCCGGCTTCGCCCGGCTCGGGCGGGCGGTGGCCGACCTCGAGCGGCCGACGCTGGTGGTGCAGGAGGGCGGCTACTACCTGGAAGGGCTGGAGGCCAATGCCGTTAGCTTCTTCACGGGGCTGACCGGGCGCTGAGCCGGCGCCTCAGGTCGCCCCCTGCTGCCCCGCCTCGGCGGCGGGGGCCGTCGCGTGCTGCGTGCCGGCGTCGCCCGCGATCAGCGCCTCGATGCGCGTGCGGTACTGGCGGTAGGCGTCGCTGTCGGTGGCGGTTCCGTTCAGATTGTGAAACAGGTCGGCGAAGCGCGTGAAGGTCGCGCGGATCGCCGCCTTGTCGGCGAAGGGCCCGTCCATCGCCGTCACCCGGTCGAGCAGGTCGAGCGCCGCCTTCTGGCGCGCCAGCGGGGTCGAGACGTCGACCGGGTCGAAGGCGTCCTGCTGCAGATAGGCCTGATCCACCAGCGCGGCCTTCTGGTGGGTCAGGTAATCGGCGTCGCTGACGCCCTCCTCGCCGGTGACCTGCATCATCCGCTGGATCGCGTCGCCGGCGTGGAGCAGGCGCTGCAGGCGCTCGACGCGGCCGGGCCAGTCGTCACCCAGCTCGCGGCGATACCAGGGGGCCAGTTGATCGCGATAGCGCGACCAGGAGATCAGCGGATCGACGGCGGGGTAATAGCGCTTGTAGGCGCGGTCGTAGCTCAGCCCCAGGAAGGTCTTGACGGTATTGAGCGTGCCCTGGGTGACCGGTTCCTCGAAGTTGCCGCCGGCCGGCGAGACGGTGCCGATCAGCGTCAGGCTGCCGGTGGACTCGGCGTCGAGGCGCACGACGCCGGCGCGTTCGTAGAGCTGGCGGATCGACGATTCCAGATAGGCGGGAAAGGCCTCCTCGCCGGGGATCTCCTCGAGTCGCCCGGACGTCTCGCGCATCGCCTGGGCCCAGCGCGAGGTGGAGTCGGCGATCAGCAGCACGTCGTAGCCCATCTGGCGGTAGTACTCGCCCAGGGTGATGCCGGTGTGGATCGACGCCTCGCGGGCGGCCACCGGCATCGACGAGGTGTTGCAGATGATGATCGTGCGGTCCATCAGCGTGCCGCCGGTGCGCGGGTCGGCGAGCTGGGGGAATTCGTTGATCGTCTCGACCACTTCGCCGGCGCGCTCGCCGCAGGCGACGACGATCACGATGTCGACGTCCGAGTAACGCGAGATCAGGTTCTGCAGCACCGTCTTGCCGGCGCCGAAGGGGCCCGGGATGCAGGCGGTGCCGCCCCGGGCGATGGGAAAGAGCGTGTCGATCAGGCGCAGGGTGGTGATCAGTGGGGCGTCGGGGTACTCGCGGCGGACCCGGCCGGCCCTTTCCAGCGGGGCGGCCAGCGGCCGGCGGATCGGCCAGCGCTGGGCCAGCGTCAGGGGGTGTTCCCTGCCGTGCTCGTCGGTGAGCCGGGCGACCACGGTCTCGACATCGACGCTGCCCGCCTGGACCCAGGCGACCCGGTAACGGCCCGGCCAGTCGAAGGGCACGAAGAGGCGGTGCGTGAAACGCCCTTCCGCCACCGTGCCCAGGGTATCGCCGGCGCTCACGCCATCGCCGCTGCGCACCCGTGGCTCGAAGGCCCAGTGCTGGTCGCGGTCCAGGGCGGGGACGTCGAGGCCGCGCTGCAGGAAACGCCCGCTGAGTGCCTCGAGGCGCGGCAACGGGTTCTGCAGGCCGTCGAAGACCTGGCCGAGCAGGCCGGGGCCGAGGGTCACCGCCAATTGCTCGCCGCTCTGGATCACCGCATCGCCGATGCCGACCCCGGCGGTATCCTCGTAGACCTGGGCGTCGGCCTCGCTGCCGCGCACCCGCAGCACCTCGGCCTTGAGGCGGGTCTCGGTCTGCCCCGGGTCGGGCGGCGGGCAGAGATAGACCACCTCGTTCTTGATCCAGCCGCCCCGGGCCGGGTCATCGAGGGCCAGGGTCACCACGTCGTCGTTGATGGCCACCACGTGGGCACTGGGTGCCCCCATGGCAGGGGTGTCGGGCGCTGCGGTCATGCAAAGGCCTCCAGGGTGCTGTCGAGGTCGGGCGGCGTGACGAGGGCCTCGCGAAAGCGCTGTCGGGCCCCCGGGCCGTCCTGCCGGCAACGGCGTTCGATCAGCCACCAGCGGAACAGGTAGTGCGCCACGGCCTCGAGGCCGTAAGGCGTCATGGGGCGGTGGCGGGCGAGGTAGTCCCAGCTCAGCTCCAACTGGGTGGTCTCGACGGCGAGGCTGTCGCCGGCCTGGACCTGGTTGGCGAGCGGCGTCAGCCAGGGGTAGCGGGTCGCCAGGGCGAAGGTCGGGTGCTGCCAGGCGTCGCGCAGTCGGCGGCCGACCCGCGGCGCTGCCGACAGCGCGCCCGCCTCGGTCTGGCCGTCGCGGCGCGCGCGCAGGGCGGCGGTGAGCACGTCGAGGGTCAGCCACCAGACGAGCCAGTCGGCCAGCGGCGCGTGGCCCAGCTCGGCCAGCAGGTCGCGGGCCTCGCCGAGCAGTGCCGCGTCATCGTGCCAGCCGCTGCCGCGATACGGCCGGGCGACCGCCTCCACGCGTGCCAGCAGGGCCCGGTCACGGGCCTCGAGCAGGGTCAGGCGCTGCTCGAGGCGGACCCGCGAGATCGGCGGCCGCTCCCAGTGAAACGGCGGGCGCAGATGCGGCAGCGAACACAGCAGGGTCACATAGCGGTAGGCGTCTCGGGACATGCCGGGCTCCGTGTCAGGCGACCACGCCTTCGAGCAGGGCGCGAAAGCGCGGCTGCAGATGGCGCAGCAGCAGGGCGGCCAGCGCCTGGTCGCTGAGGTCGACATGCACGCGGCCGTCGTCGAGCACGAAATGCACGCCGGCGTCCACGTCGGGGTCGCCGCGCAGGGTGATGCCCCGCGCGAGCATCGCCCGGGCGACCTGGACGAGCAAGTCGGGCAGCGCGCCCTCGTGCAGGGCCTGCGGGTCGTCGCGCAGTTCCGCCAGGCCGATCACCCGCTCGGGCAGCAACGCCTCGCCCTCGGTATCGTCGGGGACGGCGCTGCGTGTGGCCGCCGCCTGCAGCAGACGCGCCAGGACGTCGGGCGTGTCGAGCGCCTCGCGCACCAGGCTCTGCAGCTCGCTGGCGAACTGCTGGCTGAAGGTGTCGCGGGCGGTCAGGCAGAGGTCGCGGTAGGCCAGGGTGAGCGCCTGGCGGCCGCCCTCGCGCAACTGCTCGGCCTCGGCGTTGGCCTCCCGGGTGATGCGTTCGGCTTCCTCGCGGGCTTGGGCGAGCAGCCAGTCGGCGCGTTGCTCGGCGTCCTCGACCAGGCGCGCGGCTTCCTGGCGCCCCGCCTCGACGCCCTGTTCGCGCAGGGTATCGAGCAGCGTCTGGACGCCGTGCTGGTTGGCGGTGGATGCAGGATTCATGGCGTTCCTCACTGCGGCAGGGCGCCGCTCAGCACCAGGGCGAAGACGAAGGCGAACACCGCGAAGCCTTCGACGATCGCCGAGGGCGCGAGCGACAGGCCGAAGATCTCCGGCTTGTTCTTGGACGCCTCGATGGCGCTGACCAGGGCGCGCCCCTGATAGACGGAGTTGAACAGCATCGCCAGCCCGGCCAGCAGGCCCACCGCCGCCAGCCCCGGGGCGTTGGCGAGACTCACCTCGCGGTTGAGCGAGAACATGATGACGATGCCGAAGATCGACTGGGTGGACGGCATCGCCGCCAGGCCGATGTACTTGCCGTAGCCGCTCTCGACGTCGAGCAGCGCGCCCGCCGCGGCCTGCCCGGCCAGGGTGCAGCCGATCGAGCTGCCGATCGCGCCCAGCGCCACCGGGGCATAGATGCCCAGCCAGCCGAGCGCCAGTATCACTTGATCCACGTCGATTCCTCCTGATTGGCGAATGCCTGATACGGTCGTCCCTCGCCGGTGACGCCCCAGCGCAGGAACTCGATGAGATTGAGGCGCAGCCCGTGCACCACCCCGCCCATCAGGGCCAGGGCGAAGTTGAGCGCATGGCCGAGCAGCAGGATCAGCACGAACAGCAGCGGCCCGGCGCCGGCCACGGCATCGCGGACGTCGACGGCCAGTTGATTGAAGGTGACCGCCAGCGAGGCGCTGGCCAGGCCCAGGGCGAACAGCCGCATGTAGCTCAGGGCGTGGCCGAAGGCCTGGGTCACCGAGCCCAGCGCGGTGAGGCCGGCGATCAGCCGCTGCAGGGCCGGGCGCCAGCCGTCGATGCGCGGCGTGACCCGGGTGAACAGCAGCACCAGAACGGCGCCCAGGATCAGCCCGACCAGCCAGGGCAGGCGCGGCGCCTGGGTCGGCAGGGACAGCCACAGGCCGAAGCCGCTGGCCAGCATGAGAATCCAGCCCCCATTGCTCAGCGCCCGCCGGCGCGGCCGGGCATGACGGGCCGCGAGGGCGTTGCCGGCGATCAGGTGGCAGACGCCGATGGTGATCGACAGGCGCATCATGCCGCCGAAGTCGTCCATCGACATGACGGCCAGCCCCGCTGCCCAGCTGTGTGGCGGCGGCGCGACCCCGAAATAGCTGCCCACCAGCACCCCGTAGAGCAGGCCGCCGGCGCTCATCGCCAGGCCCAGTCGGCCCAGCCGACGGCCGGTGCGCGAGCGTTTCCAGCGCGGCCGGGCGAGCGCCACCAGGGCGCCGAACACCAGCGCGTAGCCGGCGTCGGCGAGGATGATGGCGAAGAACAGTGCGAACGAGAGCCCCACCATCGCCGAGGGGTCGGCGCTGCGATAGCCGGGAAGCTGGAAGAACTTGACCGCCTCCTCGCCGCCGGCCAGCCACTCGGGATTGTCGAGCAGCACCGGCGGCTCCTCGTCGTCCGCCGGGGGGCGCTCGAGCAGGGCCACCTCGCCGCTCTCGTCGAGCGCGACCAGTGCCGGGAGACGTTCCCGCGGGACCCAGCCGTGGATCACGAACAGCGCTTCCGCCGTGTCGTCGCTGGCGCGCATGATGCGCAGCAGCTCGGCGGTGTCGGCGGCCTGCGCGACGTGGCCGGCGAGGGTGACGATCCAGCGGGTCAGCATGAAGCGTTCGGCGTCGAGATCCTCGAGTTCGCTGCGCGCCGTCTCGATGGCGGCATCGACCGCCGTCAGCGACCGCGAGCCGGTGTGCGACCGCGCGAAGGGCACCTGCTCGCCGGTCGGCTCCTCGGGCGCGATCACCACCAGATAGAGTTCGCGATGGTCGCGGTTGACCACCTGCCAGGGCAGGTCGAGGGCCTCGAGCAGGCGGTGCTTGCCCAGCGGTACCCGGTAGAACCACAGGCGCTGTCCGCCCAGGGCCTCGAGCGGCGGGAAGTGGAAGTCCCCCCAGGGCGCGAGGGCGCGCCGGTGGCGGCGCAGCAGGGTGAGACGGTCGATGAGATCCTCGCGCCGCCGGCGATTGGTGTGAATCGTCTCGAGCAGCTCGCCCAGCCCCGGCGTGTCGGCCGGGCGTTGCAGGCGGCGGCGATGCGGGCAGGCGAGCAGGTACGTCAACGCCTGGTGAAGCTCCAGCGACTCGCGACGATCCGCGGCCTCGGGCACGGCCGGCGCATCGACGTGCATCACGCCCAACGCCTGCAGTCGGCGCAGCGTCTCGCGCTTGCGATCGACCAGGCCGATCAGGGTGACACGCTGCATGGCGACGATACTCATGCGTCCTCCTCGCGTCGCTCGGCGGCCTGACGCTTGCGCTTGGCCAGCTTGGCGCGCACCACGCTGGCGCGTTCCTGGTCGGCGAGATACAGCTCGATGCGCGCGATGGCCGCCTCGGCCTGGGGGATCATCACCTTCTCGAACAGGTTGACCCGCTGGGTCACGGTGCGTGCGGCGGCGTCGAGAATCGCCAGGCGCCGGGTCGCGATGCGTTGTGCCACCTCGAGGCGCAGGCGCTGCTCCAGGCGCTCGAGCACGCCGTCCATCCAGTGCGGCTGGACCAGCCGCGGGTAGGCGGCGCGCTCGATGGCGAGCTCGGCGAGCACCGGCAGGCGCACGCCGACCCGGTTCTCGTCGCCCAGGCGCAGGGTGGCGATGCGTAGCGGTGCCTCCAGGACGACGTCGTCGTCGGCGAGCATCGGCAACGCCTCGCCGACCTCGGTCTCGAGGGCGTCGATCTCGGCGCGTTGCGCGGCCAGTTGCGCGGCGGTCTGCTGGCGTTCGGCGAGCAGCGTGCGACGCTTCATCTCCAGCGACGGCAGAAAGCGCTTGTAGAGGTCGCGCTGGCGCTCAAGGCGACTCAGCGCGCTCTTGTTGAGCGTGGCTTGCGACATGAGCGGGCCAGTAGGTGTCCTTGAGCGATTGCTTGATGATCACGTCGTCGGCGTCGAAGCATTCGGCGAGCAGGGCCCAGCCGTCGTCCAGTGCCGTCTCCAGGGGTTTCTGGACCTCGAGCGTCATGAAGCGCTCGCGGAAGGCGGTGGCGAAGCGCATCAGGCGGCGGTCGTGCGCCGAGAGCTCGAAGGCCATCGCCTGTTTCTGCTCGGCCTCCACGCCCTCGGCGTAGTAGCGGATCATGGTGTTCATCAGCGCGCCGTGATCCTCGCGGGTCTGTTTGCCGATGACGTGCTGCTTGAGGCGCGACAGCGAGCCGAATGGGTCGAGTTCACCGTCGTGCAGGTAGAACTGGCCCTCGGTGATGTAGCCGGTGTTGTCGGGGACCGGGTGGGTGACGTCGTTGCCCGGCATGGTGGTCACCGAGAGGATGGTCACCGAGCCGGCGCCGCGGAAGTCGCAGGCCTTTTCGTAGCGGCGCGCCAGCTGCGAGTAGAGATCGCCCATGTAGCCGCGATTGGAGGGGATGTGCTCCATGGCGATGCCCAGTTCCTTGAGGGCATCGGCGAAGGCGGTCATGTCGGTCATCAACACCAGCACGCGCTTGCCGGCCTCGACCGCCAGCCGTTCGGCCACCGCCAGGGCGAGGTCGGGGATCAGCGTGCGTTCGACCACCGGGTCGGAGGCCAGGTTGGCGAACATCACCGTGCGCGAGAGGATGCCGGCGTCCTCGAAGGTCTTCCGGAAGGTGTGGAAGTCATCGAAGATCAGGCCCATCCCGGCGAAGATCACCACGTCGGCATCGGCCTGGATGCCGATGCGTGCCAGCAGGGCGTTGTAGGGTTCGCCGGGCACCGAGAAGATGGGGATCTTCTGGCTCTCCACCAGGCAGTTGAAGACATCGATCATGGGGATGTCGGTGCGGATCATCCGCGAGGCGAGGATCCGCGACATGGGGTTGACGGTGGGGCCGGCGATGGCGATGCGCGGATCGTCGGCGAGGCCGGGCCCGCCATCGATGGGCCGCCCGGCGCCATTGAAGACCCGCCCGTAGATGTTGTCCGAATAGATGGCGCGCAGCATCTCGCCGAGAAAGCGCACGCTGGCCCGGTTGGACAGCCCCTGGGTGCCGGCGAACACCTGCAGCGAGGCGGTGTCGCGCGTCAGCCGCACCACCTGGGCCAGCGAGAAGGCCCGGCCGTCCTGCTCGAGCAGCGCCAGCTCGCGATTGCGGGGCGAGAGTCCCATGCGCCGGGCCGCGGCCACGTCGATCTCGACGATGTCGCCGACGATCGCGGTGATGCCCGTGAAGGCGATGATCGACTCCGTCATGTCTCGCTCCCCCGCGGCGTGGCCGCCTCGCTGAACGTTGCCGGGCCTGCTCGGCCTGACCCGGGTTCAGGATACTGCGCCGCAGCGTCATCCCCAACGTCGACGGCGGTGCGGCCATTACGCACGGCGAAACATGCAAGACTTTGTTTTGTAGGTAATTTTATCGACGGGGGAGGCGAGTGGAGCGCTCGGCGGCCGGTGAGCCGGCTAATAAAGCGCCTGACTCTTGATATGGATCAAGCGTCATCGGGGGTGAAAACGGCGGCGGGAGAGAAGGGTCCCGGCCGACGGCCGGGACGCGGGGGCTCAGGAAGCGCTGAATAAATTGGCGAGCGGTGTAAAGCACGAGGCGTACGGCGCACAGGAACCGGAGCCTATGGGGTATAGGTGAGGATTCCGACCGGGCTGGCGTACCAGCACCGCACAACGACGTGGTTTGCCCGCGCAGCCATTTATGCAGTGTTTCCCTCACTTGTCGAGCTTGACCATGCGCAGATAGGGCTTCTTCTCGTCCCAGCCCTGGGGGAAGAGTTCCTTGGCCTGCTCGTTGGACACTGACGGCACGATGATGCAGTCGTCGCCTTCGTTCCAGTTGACCGGCGTCGCCACCTTCTGGTTGTCGGTGAGCTGCAGGCTGTCGATCACCCGCAGGATCTCGCTGAAGTTGCGCCCGGTGCTGGCCGGATAGGTGATGGTCAGGCGGATCTTCTTGTTGGGGTCGATGATGAACACGCTACGCACCGTCAGGGTGTCGTTGGCGTTGGGGTGAATCATGTCGTAGAGCGTGCTGACCTTGCGGTCGCTGTCGGCGAGCAGCGGGAAGTTGAGGCCATGGCCCTGGGTTTCCTGGATATCGCCGGCCCAGGCCTTGTGGTCCTCGAGCGGGTCCACCGACAGGCCGATCGCCTTGGCGTTGCGCTTCTCGAACTCCGGCTTCAGCCGCGAGACTTCGCCGAGCTCGGTGGTGCAGACCGGGGTGAAGTCCTTGGGATGCGAGAACAGCACGACCCAGTTGTCGCCGGCCCACTCGTGGAAGTGGATCGTGCCCTCGGTGCTTTCCTGAGTGAAATCCGGGGCGGTATCGCCAAGATGCAGTGCCATTGGTGCAACCTCCTTAAAAGACCGGTGGGAGCCTCGCGCCCTGGTGGCGCGAGGCTCGGACGGGGTGTGTCTCGCCCGATGATGACATCGGGGCGCCGCGTTCGGGAAACAACCCCCGGCGGATCAGCGGTTATCGAGGCCCTCGAGCAACCCGGCCATGTCGTCGGCGTGTTCCTCTTCCTGGGCGAGGATGTCCTCCATGATGCGCCGCGAGGTCGGGTCCTTGTCGCCGAGATAGGTGGCGATCTCGCGATAGCTGTCGATGGCGATGCGCTCGGCGATCAGGTCCTCCTTGATCATCTCGCGCAGCGAGTCGCCCTCGATGTACTCGGCGTGAGCGCGGGTCAGCAGGCCCTCGGGCGAGAAGTTGGGCGCGCCGCCGAGCTGGACGATGCGTTCGGCCAGCCAGTCGGCGTGCTGCTGTTCCTGCTGGGCATGCTCGAGGAACTCGTTGGCGGCGATGTTCGCGCTCAGGCCGTCGGCCATGTAGTAATGGCGCTTGTAGCGCAGGGTGCAGACGATCTCGGTGGCCAGCGCCTCGTTGAGCAACTGGATGACGTTCTCCCGGTCGGCGGTGTAGCCCTCGGTGACGGCGCCGCGCTCGATGTGTTCGCGGGCGCGCTGGCGAATCGTCTGGATGTCGGTCAGAAACGGTTGATCAGCCACGGTGGAGACTCCTTTTCTCGGCTCGGTCGATGACCATCCTTGAGCGTAGATCATTCCACGCGGTCAGTCGGCGATGGGGCGGTGGTAACGAATTTCCTCCAGCCGGGTGTCGCCGAGCGTGAACGATTGCCGCGATGCCGGTTCCGCCACGAAGCCCGCGCGCTCGTAGAAACGCCTGCCTCGACGATTGTCGGCGATCGCCCACAGGCTGATGGCGGTATAGCCGCGGGAGCGGATGTGGCGCTGCGCGGCGAGCCACAATCGGCGGCCCACGCCGGTCGACCAGTGATCCGGGGCGATGTAGAAGGCCCGGATCTCGGCGCGATCGTCGGGGGCGTCTTCATCGCGTGACGCGCCGACGGCGATGAAGCCCAGGACCCGGCCCGCGTGGCGCGCCTGCAACAGGTGGACGTCGCCGCCGGCGAGCCGCTCCCGCCAGCGGTTTTCGCTGTCGTCGACCGACAGGGCGTCCAGGTAATCGGCGGGCAGCAGGTCGGCGTAGGCGTGTCGCCATGCCACGACGTGCACCTCGGCGATGGCGCGGCAGTCCTCGCGGGTGGCGGACTCGATGCGCAGGCCGTTCAGGGCGCCGGCCCCGCGGCGCCCAGGTAGTGCTGGCGCCAGTAGTCGAGATCCAGCGAGGTGGTGGTGACCTCGCGGCCGCGCCCCGGGGCGTGGATCATCCGCCGCTCGCCCAGGTAGATGCCGACGTGGGTGGCCCGCGAGCCCGAGCCGAAGAACAGCAGGTCGCCGGGGCGGGCGGCGTCACGCTCCGGCAGGCGTTCGTACTGCTGCTCGGCGGTACGCGGCACCGGGATCCCCGCGGTGCGGTAGGTCATCTGCACCAGGCCCGAGCAGTCGACGCCGTCGGGCGAGTCGCCGCCATAGACGTAGGGGATGCCCAGCGCCTGACGGGCGTTGGCGAGGATCATCGCCCGCTCGATCGACAGCGGCGCCCGGCCGCCGTTCTCCAGGTCGGCCATGCGCATCTGCGGACCGGCACAGCCGGCGAGCCACAGCGTGGCCAGCAGCGCGAGGGCGGCCCGGCGGGCGTGCCAGTGTCTGGCCAGCTCTCTCATGCGCGTTGCCGGGCGGCCGGGTTGTCGGTGCGGCCTTGCGCGTCGGCATTGCCGCGAAGATGCAGGTGCACGGCGCAGGCGACGCGCAACAGCGAGGCCAGGTTGGGCACCGCGCCGCGCTCGGCGATGACCTCGTCGTGCAGCTGGCTGATGAAGCGGGCGGTCGACAGGTCCTGCTCGGCGGCCAGGCCGTCGAGGATCTCCCAGAACTCGTTTTCCAGGCGCACGCTGGTCACGCAGCCCTGGAGGCGCACCGACCGCGTGGTGCTCTCGTAGCGTTGCGGATCGGTGGAGGCATAGACATGGCACATCGTCGGCGTCTCTTGCGGCAGGTCCTGTTTCTAAATTAGCCGGGGTTCGGGGTCCAGGCCAAGCCACTCGGGTCGGGCTTCGGCGAAAGCGCGGGGCCTGGCCGGCGCCTCTCATACCTTCGGCTACGTAGTAACCCACTGTTACCCGTTTCTCCGATGGCGGCCTACGCTCAGCTATAGGGGGTGCCGTCCAGGCATTCCACGCCCACTACAACAACCGGGAGACACCGTATCGTGCCGCGCCAGGCCGGTCGTGTCAGCCCATCCTGGGGAGAAACGCCATGTTGTCACGCCCGCTCACCCGCCGTGTCTTCCTCAAGGCCAGCGGCGGCGTCCTGGTCGGCACGCTGGCCTTCGCCGGCGGCCCCATCGCGCTGCTCGCGCCCAGCCGCAGCTGGGCGATGCCGCTGGATACGCTGAGTACCCGCGAGGGCAGCGTCCTGCTCGAGATGACCCGGCAGATGTTCCCGCACCCCGACCTCGAGGATGCCGTCTATGCCTTCGTGGTCAAGGACCTCGACAAGGCCGCGGCCGACCCCGCCACCCACGAACTGATCCGCGGCGGCATCGCCTCGCTGGACAGCGACGCCAGCGGCGACTGGCTGGCGCTCGATGCGGCCGACCAGTTCCAGCGCATCGAATCGCTGGAGGGCACGCCGTTCTTCGAGAAGCTGCGCGCGACGGCGGTGGTCTCGCTCTACAACAACCCGCTGGCCTTCGCCCACTTCGGCTATCAGGGCGCCGAGGGCGACGTCGGTTATCTCTACAACGGGTTCAGCGATCTGCAGTGGTTGCCCGATCCGCCCCGGCCGGCGGACGGCTACATGCCCGGCCAGGCGCCGCAGGCCTGAGCGCCGGGCCGCCGGACCGCCGATAACGACAACGATGAGGAGAGACCGTCATGGCACTCACTGACAACCAGAAGCGCTTCGCCCTCGACGACGCGGTGGTGGTGATCGTCGGCTCCGGGGCGGGGGGCGGCACGCTGGCCCACGAGCTGGCCAGGCAGGGCATCGACGTGGTGGTGCTCGAGGCCGGCGCCCTGCATACCCGCGACGACTTCCTGGCCGACGAATGGGCCTCGTTCAGCCAGCTGGCCTGGCTCGACAAGCGCACCACCTCGGGTAGCTTCCGGCTGGCCAGGGACTTCCCCAACCTGCCGGCATGGATCGTCAAGTCGGTGGGCGGGACCACCGTGCACTGGGCCGGTGCCAGCCTGCGCATCCAGCCCCACGAATTCCGCGCACTGAGCCACTACGGCAAGCTCGACGGCGCCAACCTGCTCGACTGGCCGCTCGACCCCGACGAACTGGCGCCCTACTACGACAATGCCGAGGATCGCATGGGCGTGACCCGTACCCACGGTATCCACGGCCTGCCCGGCAACAACAACTTCCACGTCATGTACACCGGCGCCACCAAGCTGGGCTACACCTGCAACACCGGCCACATGGCGATCAACAGCGAGATCCGCGACGGCCGCGCGCCCTGCCAGCAGCGCGGCTTCTGCTTCCAGGGCTGCCGCACCGGCGCCAAGTGGTCGACGCTCTATACCGAGCTGCCCAGGGCGATCGCCACCGGGCACATGGAACTGCGACCGCAGTCCCACGTCGCCACCATCGAGCACGACGACCAGGGTCGGGTCACCGGCGTGGTCTACTTCGATGCCAACGGCGACCGGCAGCGCCAGAAGGCGCGGCTGGTGGCGGTGGCCGGCAACTCGATCGAGACGCCGCGGCTGCTGCTCAACTCGGCGTCGGCGCAGTTCCCCGACGGGCTGGCCAACAGCTCCGGTCAGGTCGGGCGCAACTACATGCGCCACATGACCGGCTCGGTCTACGCCACCTTCGACGAGCCGGTGCACATGTATCGCGGCACCACCATGGCCGGCATCGTCTCCGACGAGGTCGGCTTCGACCCGTCGCGGGGGTTCGCCGGCGGCTACGAGATGGAAACCCTGTCGCTGGGCCTGCCGTTCATGGCGGCCTTCCTCGATCCGGGCGCCTGGGGCAAGGACTTCACCCATGCCCTGGACCAGTACGCGCACATGGCCGGGATGTGGCTGGTAGGCGAGGACATGCCGCGCGAAAGCAACCGCATCACCCTCAATCACGACGTCAAGGACGCCTACGGGCTGCCGGTGGCCAACGTCCATTACGACGACCACGACAACGACCTGGCCATGCGCGAGCATGCCTATCAGCGCGGTTCGGCGATCTACGAAGCGGTCGGCGCCAGGGACATCTACCGGGTGCCGCCCTATCCGTCGACCCACAACCTGGGCAGTTGCCGGATGAGCGCGAAGCCGGAGGACGGCGTGTGCAACGCCCATGGCCAGAGCCACGACATCCCCAACCTGTTCATCGCCGACGGCAGCCAGTTCACCACCTCGGCCGCGGAGAACCCCACGCTGACCATCGTCGCGCTGGCAGTCCGCCAGGCCGAGTACATCGGCAAGCAGCTCAAGGCGCGGGCCGTGTGAGTCCGGCCAGGCGATGACCGCGGCATCGGGAAGGAAGCGCCCGGGCCGGCCGGGCGCCCCGGCTCACATGCCGGTATTGCCCATCAGCGCGGGTTCGATGATCTCGATCCAGTAGCCGTCCGGGTCCTTCACGAAGGCCACGTTCTTGAGCTTGCCCTGCTCCGGGCGCTTGACGAATTCGACGCCGTTCTCGTCGAGCCAGACGATGGCGTCGTTGAGATCGGGCACCGAGAAGCAGATATGTCCGAAGCCCTGCGGCTCGGCATTGCCGTCATGGTAGGCGAAGTCGGCCTGGTTCTCGGTGCCCCAGTTGTGGGTCAGCTCCAGCAGGCCACGCTGGTTGAAGGTCCACACCGTGCGCTCGCAGGTCTGTTCGGGGACCTCGTCCTCCTCCTCGAGGCGGGCCAGGAAGTACAGCGAGAACTGCAGCTCCTCGAAGTCCAGCTTGCGCAGTACGCGCATGCCGAACACCCGCGTATAGAACGCCAGCGAACGTTCGGGGTCCTTGACCCGCAGCATGCTGTGATTGAGCGTGAACCCCGAGGTTTCGGGCGGCACGTGGGTCTCGACACCGGGATGTTCCTCGGTGAATAGCGTCATGGGGGCTCCTTGCGAGTGCTCTGTTGGACGGCGACTTGGGTTCCTCGGAAGCGCGGTGATCGCACCTCTCCTGCTCAGCGTAGCCAGCCCGGCCGGTGACGGCGATATCCGGTGCCGGCCGCATCGGCGGCTTTAGCCTGCCACGGCGTTCCGGTGCCGCCAAGTCCCCTCCCAATAGGTTCATTGCCGATCAGCGTGAAACGTTAAGCCACCGCCGTGGGGAATGAATTCCCTCCCACGAAAACCCGTCTGGATGGCGCACTGGCGCAAGGAGATTCGGTGGGAGGGAACTTGTTCCCGATTGGCGTCACCGGCGCCTGGCATGGCCGGGGTGGTACAGTGCCCGCCGTCATCGCGAATGAATTCGCTCCCACAGGGAAAAGCCAATCGGCAGGGACTATGGGAGGGAGCGCGTTCGCGAGGAACCGCTCCGTATTTCCCGGCAAAATGCGATGAACCTCTCAATAGCCCGTCATTTCCAGATAGCCGACCCCATGCCGGGCGCTCGACGACGTCGCGTCGAGGGGGGCGACGCTGACCATGCCCTCCCAGTAGGCGAAGGCGGTGCCCATCCATTGATCGGGCTGTACGGCCTGCACGGTCACCGCCAGGTCGTGGCCGGGGACCTCGACGCGCCAGGCGGTGGGCAACTCGCGACCGGCGACCGAGGTGCGGGACAGCGGGGTGAGCCGCAGGGCGTCGTCATCGAGCGGCGTCACCGTGCCGTCGGCGGCGATCCAGCTCCCCGAGAGGTAGTCGCCACCCGCCTCGCCGGCGCCGCGCAGGCGAAACGCCATCAGCTTGGCGCCGTCGTCGAAGTGCAGCGAGAACCAGTCCCAGCCCGACTGTCCGGGGCCCAGCAACTGGCTGCTCCATTCGCGATCCAGCCAGGCGCGGCCGCTCACTGCCACGGGGTCGCCATCCACCGTCAGCGTGCCCGCGACCCGATAGAACGGCTGACTGTAGTAGATCGAGCCCTGACCGTCGGCGGACTTGCGGCTGAAGCCATGATCGCCGTGGATCGCCAGCGGCCCTTCGGCGTCGAGTCGCAGGCGGTAGCCGAAGTCGTCGCCCCCGGCGGAAACGTCCAGATGATCGAGACCGGTATCGGCGCCGGTCCTGGCAGCCCCAGCGGGCGCGGCGAGCCGCCAGTCGTCCAGCCAGGCGGCGAAGGGCGCGGCCGTCACCCCGGCCTGGCCACGGGCATCCGGCACGGCCATGCCCCGGGCGAAGCGTTCGGCGTAGCGGTGCCCGGTGGGCGTGGAAACCGCGGCGTGGGCCATCCACAACTGGCGGGTCGTCCACGGCGAATCGGCCCCCTCGTCGAGCGTGCCGGGCGGGGCCAGCGCCTGGCGGAACAGCGTCCACTGGATACCGAACGGCCGGCCGGCGGCGTCCGTGAGGTTGGCGGTCAGGTACCACCACTCGATGCGGAAGTCGGGGTGCGGGCCGTGATCGGCGGGGAAGGCGAGGCGCCCCCCTGGGCGTGCCTCGGCGTAGCCCTCGGCGGCCGTGCCCAGCCCGGCATAGCCTTCAGAAGTGCCCGTGTCGGCCTGGCCCTGACCGGCCGGCGGGTGCCAGGCCCGCCAGGCGCCGAAGGCCAGCAGGGCGACGAGGACGCCGGCGAGCAGCGTTCTGAGGTGTCTCATGTCGCGGCGAACTCCTGCAGAAGTCGGCGTGGCGGCGTTCGCCACAGTCGCCAGGCGGGCAGCAGCGCGGCCAGTGCGGCGACGACGACCGCCAGCACCAGGGTCGTGGCCATCTGGCCGGGAAAGACGTGCAGCGGCAGGCGCCAGCCGAAGGCGGCGACGTTGATCACCGCGACCAGCGCCCAGGCCAGCGCGATACCCAGCGGCAGGGCGACGAGTGCCGTGCCCAGCGCGCAGGCGCCGAGCTGGCCGAGCTGCGCGGCGACCAGCCGCGAGCGCGAGACGCCCAGCGCCCACAGCGGCGCCAGCTGGGTGAGCCGGGCATCGGCCTGGGCCAGCAGCGTGGTCAACAAGGCCAGCGCCGCGACCCCCAGGGTCAGCCCGTTGAGGGCGGCGGTGATGGCGAAGGTCCGCTCGAAGACCCGGCGCGACTCGGCCTTGAGCGCGTGCTGGTCGATCAGCGTCTTGCTCACCGTCGGCCCGAAGCGCGCCGTCAGCCGTTCGCGCAGGCCCGCCAGGGCGGCGTCGCGGTGCGTGGCGTCGGCGGCGAGCACCACGCCCAGGCTGCCGGGCGGGGCGGCGAATTGCCGGGCCAGTCGCGACACCGGCATGACGATCTCGCCATGCGGGTTGCCGTAGTCGGGGTAGACGGCGGCGACGCTCAGACGGTGGACGTTGCCGTCGGCGCCGCGCAGGCGTATGGCGTCGCCGGGGGCGATGGCGCGGCGTCGCGCGAGCTGCTCGTTGACGAACACCGCGTCGCCCTCGAGGGCGCGCCAGGCGGCATCGCGGCCGTCGCGGGTGACGGTGAGCGGCCAGCTCGCGCGCAGCACCGGCGCCGGACGGAGGCCGAAGAGGGCCACCGGGGCCGGGGCGGCATCGCTGGCGCGGCGGTCGTCGGGTAGCAGGGTGGCATCGGCATGCCGCGCCGGCAGCAGGGTGGCGACCTCCGGCTGGGCGTCGAGCCAGCTTTCCAGCGCCGCGTAGCGCTCGGCCGGCGGGTGGATGTAGAGATCGGCGAGCAGGCGCTGGTCCAGCCAGTCGAGGAAGGTCACGCGGAAGCCGCCGACCATGCTGGAGACCCCCAGGTTGGCGGCCAGCGCCAGCAGCAGCGCCATCATCGGCAGTTGCAGGCGCGGCAGCTGGAGCTGCAGGTCGGCCAGCGCCCACTGCCACAATGGCCGGCGGCGCAGCCGGCCCGCGGCCAGGCGCAGCGCGCCACCGAGCAGGGTGGGCAACCACAGCGCCACGCCGAGCAGCGCCGCGGTGACCATCACGAAGCCGGCGACCAGATGCTGGCCATGAGCCAGATGCAGCCACAGCCCCACCAGACCGGCGAGGCCGAGCAGCACGCCGCCGGCCACGGCCTGACGACGCTGTTGTCGTGCCAGCCGCGCCCGCCAGGCCTGGGCGTGGCCGAGGGCGAGCACGTCGAGCCGTGCGGCCCGCCACAGCAGGCCCGCCCCGGCGGTGGCCAGCCCGCCGAGGGTGATCGCCACGCCGCCCAGCCAGTAGCTCCAGGGCAGTGCCAGGCGGGTCCCCACGTCGGCGTCGTAGAGGGCGTCCAGGCTGGCGGCGACGTCGGGCAGCAGCAGCCGGGCCAGCGCCACGCCGCTGAGGATGCCCAGCGCGGCGCCGGCGAGGCCCAGGGTCAGCAGCTCGAGCCCCAGGGCAACGACCAGCGAACGCCCCGGCACGCCCAGAGCGCGCAGCGTGCGCATCAGCCCCAGGCGCTGTTCCAGCGCCAGGCCCAGGGCGGCGTGGACGATGAACAGCCCCACCACCAGGGCCAGCAGTCCCATCGCCGTGAGGTTGAGATGGAAACTGTCGGCGAGCTGCCCCGGCGAGGCCAGCTGGCGGGCGGGAATGCGTACCAGCGTCGCGGGTAGCTCGGCCGCGGCACGCGGGGCGATCACCAGCCGGGTGAGGCCGTCGAGCCCCAGCAGGCGCTGGGCGACACCGACATCGGTGACCAGGGTGGCGGGCGGCAGGCTGGCATCGACCTCGACCGGCGGCAGGCGTGGGTCGGCACGGGCTGCGGCGGCGACGTCCGGGGCGGCGCGCAGCCGATGGGGCGGCAGCAGCCAGTCGCGCAGGGCCTCGCCGCTGCTCTGGCGGCGGGCCAGCGGCGAATCGCCGGGCAGGGTCAGCGGGTCGATGCCCAGCAGCCTGACTCGGGGCCGCGAAGCCCCTTCCCCGTCGGTCAGCGCCAGGGTGCCCTCGACCAGCGGCGAGACGGCGGCGCCGGCCCGGCGCAGGTCGAGATACTCGGCCAGTGCCAGCGGTTCGCCGTCGCGGCGTTCGATGCGGTCGAGCCGGCTCTCGAACAGCGCCTCGGCGCGGGCATAGCTGTCCCGTGCCGAGGCGTTGATCGCCTGCACGCCGCTCCACAGCGCGCTGGCGACCCACAGGCCGAGCAGCAGCATGGCCAACTGACCGGGGTGGCGACGGTAGTGCGAGAGCAGGGTGGCCAGGGTGGTGGCGAGCACCCGCCGACGGCCCCGCTGGGCTTGCGGCGCGGTCATGGGGTGCGGTCGGCGAGCCGACCGTGGTGCAGGTGCACGCAGCGGTCGAGCGGGGCCGCGACCCGCGCGCTGTGGGTGACCATCAGCAGGGCGCAGTCGCTCTCGCCGATCAGCGCGCGCAGCAGGTCGAGGACCTGGTCGGCGGCGCTCTCGTCGAGGTTGCCGGTGGGCTCGTCGGCGAGCAGCAGCTCGGGGCGCGGCGCCAGGGCGCGGCCGATCGCCAGGCGCTGCTGCTGGCCGCCGGAGAGCTGTTCGGGATAGCGCCCCTCGAGGCCGGCGAGGCCCAGCCGCTCGATCAGGTGGTGGGTCCAGTCGCGGTCCTCGCGGTCGGCGAGACGCGCCTGCAGGGTGAGGTTGTCGAGCACCGACAGGCTGGGCACCAGATGGAACTGCTGGAACACCAGCCCCAGGCGCTGGCGGCGCAGGTCGGCGCGACCCGCTTCGTCGAGGCTCGACAGGGCCCGCGCGCCGAGCACGATCTCGCCGCGATCGGGGGTGTCGAGCCCCGCGGCGAGATGCAGCAGCGTCGACTTGCCGCTGCCCGACTCGCCCATCAGCGCCAGGCTCTCGCCGGGAGCGAGGCGCAGGTCGATGCCGTCGAGGACGAACAGCGGCCCCTGGGGGGTGGGGTAGCTCTTGGCGACGTCGGTCAGTTGCAGCATGGGGGCGGGCTCTCGACGGGCGTGTCCCGAGCATATTAGCAAAGGGCGGCAGCGGTGACCCGTTACGATCGGTGTGCCACGTCAGTCCTCGCGTTGCAGGCGCTCCGGCGTGGTCAGGATCTCCGCCAGCCAGTCGAGGACGCTGTCCACGGCCGGGCGGTCGTCGGCATGACGGGCGCGGTACACCGACATGCCCGCGTCCAGCCGGATGCTCTCCACCACCGGGCGCACCAGTTCGCCCTTGCGCACGAGCTGGCCGATACCGCCGTAGCCCAGACAAACCCCATGGCCGTTCATCGCCGCCTGCAGCATCACCGGATAGCTGTCGAACAGCTGCCCGCTGGTCGGCGCCGGTGGCGGCTGCGGGTGGCCGACCCTGTCGAGCCAGGTTCGCCAGCTCATCCAGGCATCGTTGTCGCTCTCCCGATAATGCAGCAGGGGGCGGGACAGCAGGGTCTCGATCGACCAGGCATGCGGCTCGGTCAGCGCGGGGCTGCAGACCGGAAAGACCTCGTCGGGCACCGACAGCAGCGGGGCCAGCAGGCCACTGGGCCGGTCGGTGCACTGCATCGCCAGGTCGAAGGGTTCCATGGCCTGGACCAGGGGCTGGCTGGAGGCGTTGATGCGCACCGAGATCCGCGGATGGCGGCGATGAAAGTCGTTCAGCCGCGGGACCAGCCAGTACATCGCCACGTAGAGCTCGGCGAACAGCACCACCTCGTGGGGCGGCTGACGGTGACGCAGGCGCTGTGCGCACTCGGCGATGTCGATGAGCCCGCCGGCGACGGCCTCGGCGAGCGTGCGGCCCGCCTCGGTGAGCACCACCTGGCGATGGCGACGCTCGAACAGCGCGACGCCGAGCGATTCCTCCAGCGCGCGGATACGCCGGCTGATCGCCGCCTGGGTGAGGCTCAATTCCTGCGCGGCCCGCAGGAAGCTCTGGTGACGGGCGGCCGCCTCGAAGGGCAGCAGGGTGGAGAGGGGCGGCAGGGCCTGACGCAGCCGGCTCATGTTGACTTGATCTCCTGTAAAGCGACGCGCGGCAAAGGTCGTGTGAAACGCCCATTCCTTCAGCTCACACTTTACGCCGAATACCACCTGGAGAGGAGGTTCGGCGATGTTTGCGACCAGGAGCAGCGAGGTTCGCGCCGTCGGCGCCATCGTCATCGCCACGCTGGCGATTGCCGGCCACGATGCCCTGGTCAAGCGCTTCAGCGGCGACATCGGGATCTGGCAGCTCTATCTGATGCGCGCCCCGGTGGCCGTGGCGCTGCTGATCGGTATCCTGCGCTGGCGTCGGGTGCCGCTGCGCTGGCGGCACCCCGCTTGGGTGGCGTTGCGCAGTGGGCTGATGGTAGCGATGTGGGGGCTGTTCTATGCCGCCCTGGCGGTACTCAGCCTGCCGGTGGTGGCCGCCACCGCCTACACCTTCCCGCTGTTGCTGGCGCTGATGGCACCCTGGCTTCCCGACGAGCGCCTCGATGGGCGGCGGGCGGTCGCCGTGGCGGTGGGCTTCGGCGGGGTCCTGCTGATGCTGCGTCCCAGCCCGGCCGGGTTCACCGCCTGGAGCCTGCTGCCGCTGGGCAGTGCCCTGTGCTATGCGCTGGCGGCACTGGTCACGCGCTATCGCTGCCAGGCGGAATCGGCCGCCATGATGTCGCTGGGCCTCAACCTGGCCTTCGTGGTGTGTGGCGTGGTCGGGCTGGCGGCGGTGGCGGGGCTCGATGCCCGGTTCGTGGCGCTCCAGCCCTTCGTGCTGAGTGGCTGGCGGCCGGTATCGGGCGGCTTGTGGGGGATCATGGCCCTGCTCGGCGTGTTGATCGTCACCGCCAGTCTGTTGACGGCGCTGGCGTTCCAGCAGGGGCGGCCGACGCTGATCGCGACCTGCGATTACGGCTATCTGCCGGCGGCGGCCCTGTGCAGCGGGCTGCTGCTGGGCGAGTGGCCGGGGCCGCTGACCCTGGCGGGGATGGCGGCGATCGTGGTGGCCGGCGTGCAGGCCCTGCGCGCTCGTCCGGCGACTGCCCGGCGCGGCGGGTGATGCCCGGCGGCGCGGGCATTGCTACCATGACCGTTCCCCGCGGGCGCGCGTTTCGCCCGCGCCGCGAAGGATGTGCCCGTGCCTCACCTGTTCACCAATCGCGCCAAGCTGTCCGCCCTGACCCGCGATACCCCCGACCCGCGTGACGATTTCCGCTGGGAAACCGCCAACGCCATCCTCTACAAGATCGGTGGCTTTCTGTTCATCGTCGGCAGCGTGTTCTTCTTTCCGCGCTTCGAGGCCTACCAGAACATCGGCGCCTGGGTGTTCTTCGTCGGTTCGCTGCTGTACCTGGTGGTGACCGGGCACGACATGCTGGAGGTACGCAAGTACTGGCGTCAGCGTAGCCATCATGCCCCCGGTCGGCGGCTCGAGATGATCGCCGCCAGCAGCTACCTGACGGGCACGGTGCTGTTCACCGCGGGCAGCCTGTTCTTTCTCAGCTGGTGGGGCTGGTTCACCGCCGGCGCCTGGTGCTTCGTCATCGGCTCGCTGCTGTTCGTGCTCGGGGCGAGCGTCAATGTGCTGCGGATCGTCCAGGCACCGTCGCTGCTGTCCATGCAGATGACCAACCTGACGGCGGTCGCCTTCGTGGTCGGTTCGGTGCTGTTCGCGATCGCCTCGATCCCCTACCTGTGGACCTTCGACGATCCGGCGAGCAAGCTGCGGCTGTTCACCTTCCTGGCCTGGCAGTACCTGATCGGCAGCCTGCTGTTCTTTCTCGGCGGCGTCTTCAACTATTACCGCGCCTATCTGCTCATGGCTCGGCATCGCGACGGCGAGAGCCGGCATGCCGGCGACGATGCCCTGCTCATGGCCTACCTGCGCGGTGAGATCAGCGCCGCGGAGTTCCGCCACGCCTGGCGTGCCGAGGGGCTGGCGTCACGGGGCATGCCCTGACCCCGTGACGGGGGCATTCGCCAGCACCCTGTGGGGCGCCGGCGGTGGCTTACTGCGGGCCGGGGGCGGTGAGTGCCGCGACCAGGGTGTCGGCGTTGTGGCGGAACATGCCGAGGTAGGTGCTGCCTTCGCCGTCGGCCGTCAGGGCGTCGGCATAGAGCGTGCCGCCGATGGCGACCCCGGTCTCCTCCTGCAGCTGACGCACCAGGGCCGGGTTGCTCATGTTCTCCAGGAACAGCGCCTTGGCGTGGCTGGCCTCGATCTGCTGGATCAACTCGGCCATGTCGCCGGCGCTGGGCTCGGCCTGGGTGTTGAGGCCGACCGGGGCGAGCAGCTCGAGGCCATAGGCGTGGGCGAAGTAGCCGAAGGCATCGTGACTGGTGATGATCAGCCGGTCGGCCTCGGGGATCCTGGCCAGGCGCTCGCGGATCTCGGTGTCGAGAGCCTTCATCTGCTCGATGTAGTGCGCGGCATTGGCGCGGTAGTCGTCGGCGTGGCTCGGATCGGCCTTCACCAGGGCATCGCGGATGTTGCGCGCATACTGCTCGCCGTTGGCGAGATCCTGCCAGGCGTGGGGGTCGAGATTGCCGTGGTGATGGTGGCCGGCTTCGGCGTGGTCGTGGTCGTCATGATCATGCCCGGCGTTGGCATGGTCGTGGTCGTCATGATCATGCCCGGCGCTGGCATGGTCGTGGCCGTCATGGTCATGATTATGGTCGTGGTCGGCGGGGGGGCGACCCGCCGGCTCTTCGTCGTGGTGGCCGTCGAACGCCAGCGGCTCGATGCCGCGGCTGGCCACCACCACGTCGCCGTCATAACCGCTGGCATCGATCAGGCGGTCGATCCAGCCTTCGAACTGCAGGCCATTGACCACCACCAGATCGGCATCGGCCAGCGTGCGCGCGTCGCTGGGACTGGGCGAGAAGGTGTGGGCGTCGCCGTCGGGGCCGACCAGCGAGGAGACCTCGACGTGGTCGCCGCCGATGGTCGAGACCATGTCGTCGAGGATGCTGAAGCTGGTGACCACCTCGAGCGGTTCCCGGGCCTGGGCGGTGGCGAGCGTACCCAGGCTCAGGATGCCGGCGGTCAGCAGACCCTTGAACAGCGGGGAGACGAGCGGATGACGGGACATCGGGGGATTCCTTGCGACGGGGGTGGAAAGAGTCAGCCGTGGGCGTCCGGCGGCAGCAGTGGTTGCACGCGGCGGCGCCAGCGCGCGGCCAGGCTGTCGTAGCGCCCGAACAGCGCGGAAACCAGGTAGATGGCGCCGGCCAGCAGGATGATGCAGGGCCCGGAAGGCAGCCCGGCGTGATACGACAGCAACAGGCCGCCGGTGCTGGAGAGCATGCCGATGGCGATCGCCAGCCCCATCAGCCCCTCCAGGCGCGACGACCAGAAGCGTGCCGCCGTGGCCGGCAGCATCATCAGGCCGACCGCCATCAGCGTACCCAGGGTCTGGAACCCGGCGGTGAGATTGAGCACCATCAAGCCCAGGAACAGGGCATGGACCGCGCCGCCGCGGACGCCCTGGCCGCGCAGGAACAGCGGGTCGAGGCACTCCACCACCAGGATGCGGAAGATCGCCGCGAGCACCACCAGGGTGGCGCTCGAGACGGCGACGATCAGCCACAACGCCGTGCTGTTCACCGCCAGGATCGAGCCGAACAGCACGTGCGTCAGGTCGACGCTGCTGCCGCGCAGCGAGATCAGCATCACCCCCGCCGCCAGCGAGATCAGGTAGAAGCTGGCGATCGCCGAGTCCTCGCGATGCCCGGACAGCCGCGAGACGCCGCCGGCGAGGCCGGCGACCAGCAACCCGGCGACCAGCCCGCCGGCGCTCATCGCCGGCAGCGAGAAACCCGCCAGCAGAAAGCCCACGGCCACCCCCGGCAGCACCGCATGGGCCATGGCATCGCCCACCAGGCTCATGCCGCGCAACGTCAGGAAGACGCCCAGCGGCGGCGCCACCAGCGACAGCGCCAGCCCGGCCACCAGGGCGCGCCGCATGAAGCCGAATTCCACCAGCGGCATGTACAGCCAGTCGATCATGCCGGATTCCCCGTCGGTGAGTGAGCGGCCCCGCTCGACGGGGGCGTATAGGGCGGATGACCGAGGCGCGAGAGTTCGCCCAGCGCGGCCGGCGTCGTCCAGGTGCCGTGGCCGCGGTCGAGCAGCAGCACCCGGTCGGCCAGGCACCGGAGCTGGTCGTGATCGTGCAGGACGACGAGGATCGTCACGCCGTCGGCGGCCATGTCGCGCAGCACCTCGATCAGCACTTCCACCGTCGCCGCATCGACGTTGGCGAAGGGCTCGTCGAGCAGCAGCAAGCGGGCGCGCTGCATCAGGGTGCGGCCGAGCAGGGCGCGCTGGCGCTGGCCACCGGACAGCTCGCCCAAGGGGCGATGTTCGAAGGCCTGCAGGCCCAGACGGTGCATGATCGCCTGGCCGCGCCGGTATTCCTGCGGCCCGTAACGCCGGAAGCTGCCGTGGGTGGGCCAGCAGCCGGTCATCACCAGTTCCTCGACGCTCATCGGAAAGGAGAGATCCAGCGCCAGTTGCTGGGGCAGCCAGGCGCGGTGCGCCTTGGGCACGCTGCAGTTCACCCGGCCGGCGATCGGGCGCAGCATGCCCATGATGCCCTGGACCAGGGTGCTCTTGCCGGCGCCGTTGGGGCCGACCAGCGCGGTGATGGAGCCGGCCTCGAAACGACCGTCGATGTTCTCCAGCACCAGCCGGTTGCCCTGCGCCAGGCTCAGCGCTTCGAGGGTCAGGATCGACGACATGTCGGGCTACCCCAGCATGCCGGCGGCCCAGGCCGCCGCCAGCCACAGACCCGCCAGCGGCAGCAGCGCCAGCAGTATCCGGCGGCCGGCGCCGAGCGACATCAGGGAAAAATGACAGGGCCCGTCGGGCCGGTGACGATGTGACATGAAAGCGCCCCACGCGGGTCGATCGAACAAATGAGCACATATGTTATAACGTAACAAAAGAGGCTGCCAAGCCGAATTGCCGTACCGGGCTGGTTGTCTCGACAAAAAAACGCCGCCCGAAGGCGGCTCAAGGGGAAGGGATGGGGACTTAGAATTCGCTCCAGTCGTCCTCGGTGGCGGTCGCGGCGGGCTTGCGGGCCGCCGGTTTCGGCTGGCGCGGTGCGGGGGCACGCAGGGCCGGCGCAGCCGACTGGCTTTCGCCACTGCGGAAGAAGGACACCTCCTTGAGCAGTTCGCTGGCCTGATCCTGCAGCGAGCGGCTGGCAGCGCTGGATTCCTCGACCAGACTGGCGTTCTGCTGAGTGGCCGAGTCCATCTGCGCGACCGCCTGGTTGACCTGATCGATGCCCTGGGACTGCTCGCGGCTGGCCACGGCGATCTCGCCGACCAGGTCGGTGACGCGCTTGACGCCGTCGACGATCTCCGCGAGCGTCTGACCGGCGCGGTCGACCAGCACGGTACCGGATTCGACCCGCGAGACGCTTTCGTCGACCAGGGTCTTGATCTCCTTGGCGGCGTTGGCGCTGCGTCCCGCCAGGGTGCGGACCTCGCTGGCGACTACCGCGAAGCCGCGGCCCTGTTCACCGGCCCGGGCCGCCTCGACCGAGGCGTTGAGTGCCAGCAGGTTGGTCTGGAAGGCGATCTCGTCGATCAGACCGACGATACTGGCGATCTTGCGGCTGGAGGCGCTGATCTCGCCCATCGCGCCGACCGCCTGCTGGGCGACTTCACCGCCGTTCTGGGCGTGCTGGCTGACTTCGTGGACCAGGCGGTCGGCCTGGGCGGCGTTGTCGGCGTTCTGGCGCACGGTGGAGGTGATCTCGTCCATCGACGCCGCGGTCTGCTGGAGGCTGGAGGCCTGTTCCTGGGTGCGCCGGTTGAGATCGTCGGTGCCCTGGGCGATCTCGCCGGAGGCGATGTTGACCGATTCGGCATTGCGACGTACCGACACCACCACGCTGGAAAACTTGTCCTGCATGGCCTCGAGGGCCCGCAGCATGTCGCCGAACTCGTCCTGGCAGGTGATGTTGATCCGGCTATCGAGATGCCCCTTGGCCAGCGATTCGGCCATCATGCGGGCCTTGCTCAGCGGGGTCATGACGCCGCGGATCAGCCAGATGGCCAGTGCCAGTGCCAGCAGTACCGAGACCACGATCACGCCGATCACGATGTTGCGCGCCGTGGCGTAATTGGCGGCGGCCTCGAGATAGCTGGCTTCCGCCTGCCGGGAGTTCATCTCGACCAGCTGGTTGATGTCGTCGATCACCGTCGGGTATTCGGCATTCAGGGGCCCGCTGGTGATCTCGCGGGCCTTGGCGAAGTCGTTGGCGGCCATCGCCGTGACGAGTTTGTCGAGGTTTGCGCGCAGCGTCGTCAGGTCGCTCTGGAAGCGCTCGGCCATGGCCCGTTCCCTGGCGTTGCTGATGCGCCCCGGAAAGTAACTCGTCCAGGCCTGATCGAGCCGGGCGTCGTTGGCGGCGATTTCGGCCTTGGCGGCGGCGGCCGACGCCGAATCGGCATCGCGCTGCTCGGCGGTGATCTTGACCCGGTTGCTGAGCAGGGCGTCGCGAACGTTGCCGAGCTGCACCAGGGTGATCAGGTTTTCTTCGTAGGTCTTTTCCAGACTCTGCTTGACCGACCCGGCGGTCACGATACCCAGTACGCCGACGATCAGCAGCAGGACGATGCACGCCCCCAGGCTGACCCCCAGTCGCAACTTGACGCTCTTCTTGAGAAACATGGCTTGGTCCTTTTTGGTTCTTGATTTTGCGGGTCCCTGGCGTCGCACCATTGCAGCGTCATGGGGACGACGTTCGTGCGGTCCGGCGGGCCTTGCCGGAATTCCGGCGTTCACGAGCGTTCATGGGGATTATCGGCAGGAGAGGCCGGCAGCGTAAGTGGGCCGCCATCGGGTTTTACAATCTGCGACATTTGGGACGCGGCGCGCCGGCCGTCGTCCGCAGGGGAGGGGGCGGTGGGACGCGGTCAGTAGCGAATGTTCACACCCACGCGATCGGGCGCCAGGACCCAGGCGTACTGATAGTCGAGGCGTACGTCGCCCAGCGACAGGCGCGCCGGCCGGAAGCGGTTGAGCGCCGCGCCGGCCTGGGTCGGCTGGGTCCGCAACTGGATCTCGCTGACCAGCATGCCGGTGGCGAAGCTGATCGCGCCGTCCCGGGGGCGGTCGTCACCCAGGCCGATCACCAGCCCGCCCAGGGTGTTGATCGCCAGCGACCCCAGGCGTGCCCGCCAGGCCCGGCGTTGACGTTCCTCGGCGGCGGTGGCGCGCATCAGCGCGCGGGCTTCGGCCAGGTGAGGCGAATCGCGCTGCTCGGCGAGCGTCTGCAGCCGCCGGTAGGCCGCGGGGTGCGGTTGCGGACCGGCGATCACCCCGGCCAGCGCCAGCGCCGACTTGACGCTCCCCACGCGGGCATCGAAGCGATCGTCGTGGTCGTCCGCCTCGCTGGCCTGATAGAGGTTGGCGGCCAGGCTTGCGGTATAGATGCCGCCCCAGCCGTAGCGCCATAGCGTGGCCTGGTCCGCACCGCGCTCGAGGGCATCGAGGTAGGCGTTCCATTCGTCGGCGCTGCGGGATTGCGCCACGGCGGGCGTGGCGAGCGCGCCCAGCAGGGCGCAGACGAGCATGAGCGTGATCGGGCGGATGCGAGGCATGAGGACTCCCTGTCGAGACGGCGGTCATTCCGGCGGCTGGCGTTACCGAGAGGGAGTATAGGGCAATCGCCGGCGTCTGGCGGCCCGCCGCCCGGCTTGACGTCCCGGGTGCCGGGCTGTACAGGTGCGCACCCGGGTGGCGGGGAGCGGCCGAAGCCGACTTCGGATATGCCGCGATACCGTCGGTTCGGTCGTCGGAAATTCCCCCGCCACCTAAGCTTAGGCGTCGGGGCCCGCTATTCATGGCCCCCCGACGAGGTCCCCCCTTGGCCCCGCGTGCCCGCGCGGATTGCCGACGGGGTATCGATAAAAAACCCGAGGGATCGAAATGACAACACAGGACTCAAGCGCCTCGCCGTCGAAGGACCGCCTCAATCCGGTGGTGTTCTACGGCTCGGTGATCGGCATCGTGGTCTTCTCGCTGTGGACCATGATCGCCACCCAACAGGCCAACACGGTGATCAACGCCGTGCTGGGCTGGATCTCCAACACCTTCGGCTGGTACTACTTCCTCACCGTGGTGATCTACCTGGGCTTCGTGATCTACCTGGGGCTATCGCGCTACGGCAAGATCCGCCTGGGGCCGGAGCATTCGCGACCCGACTTCAACATCTTTTCGTGGTCGGCGATGCTGTTCTCGGCGGGGATCGGCATCGGCGTGATCTTCTTCGCCCTGGCCGAGCCGCTCACCCAGTTCTATAACGCGCCCGGGGCGCCCGACGACCAGATCGCCGCGGCGCGCCACGCCATGGAACTGACCTTCCTGCACTGGGGCCTCTCCGGCTGGGGCATCTACACCCTGGTGGGCATGTCGCTGGCGTTCTTCAGCTACCGCCACAACCTGCCGTTGACCATCCGCAGCGCGCTCTATCCGATCTTCGGCGATCGCATCTACGGCGCCATCGGCCACGCGGTGGACATCGCCGCGGTGCTGGGCACGGTGTTCGGCATCGCCGCCAGCCTGGGCATCGGCATCATCCAGCTCAACTTCGGGCTGGAGTACATGTTCGGCATTCCCAAGAGCACCTGGACCCAGGCGATCCTGGTGATGCTGATCGTGCTGTTCGCGACGATCTCGGCGATCACCGGCGTCGAGAAGGGCATCCGTCGGCTCTCGGAGTTCAACATCCTGCTCGCTGTGGCGCTGTTGCTGTTCGTGCTGTTCGCCGGCAAGACGATCTTTTTGCTCAACGCGCTGGTGATGAACATCGGCGATTACCTGGCCAACTTCGTCAGCCTCTCGTTCAATACCTACGCCTTCGACCCGCCGACGACGTGGCTCAACGCCTGGACGCTGTTCTTCTGGGCCTGGTGGATCGCCTGGGGGCCGTTCGTCGGGCTGTTCCTGGCGCGCATCTCGCGCGGGCGCACCATCCGCACCTTCGTGCTGGGCACCCTGACGCTGCCGATCATCTTCATGATCCTGTGGATGTCGCTGCTGGGTAACAGCGCCATCGACATGGCAATGAGCGGAGCCGCCGAGTTCGGCCAGCAGGTCATGGACAACCCGCCGGCGGGCATCTACCTGTTCCTCGAGCAGTACCCGCTGCCGATCTTCACCACCATCGCGGTGAGCATCCTGGCGATCGTGTTCTTCGTCACTTCCGGCGACTCCGGCGCGCTGGTGCTGTCGAACTTCACCTCGATCCTCACCGACGTCAACCACGACGCGCCGATCTGGATGCGCATCCTGTGGTCGGCGGTGATCGGCGTGCTGACGCTGGCCCTGCTGCTGGCCGGTGGCCTGAGCGCCCTGCAGAGCGCGGTGGTGATCACCGGACTGCCGTTCTCGGTGGTGCTGTTCTACATGATGGCCGGGCTGCTCAAGGCACTGAAGCTGGAAGCCTTCAAGGAGGACAGCCGGCAGTTGAGCCTGGCCGGGTCGCTCTCCGGGCGCACCGGCGGCGAGCGTGGCCCGCAGAGCTGGCAACACCGGCTCAGGCGCGCCATGAGCTTCCCCGACAAGCGCCAGGCGCGGCGCTTCATGGACGAGACCTGCAAGCCGGCGATGGAAGCGGTACGCGATTCCCTCGAGGAGCAGGGCGTACATGCCGCGATCCACGAAGGCGTGCAGAACGGCGACGACTACCTGTCGCTCAACGTCGATCTCGAGGACGAGCAGAACTTCACCTATCAGGTGTGGAGCCAGGGCTTTTCCACGCCCGGTTTCGCCATGCACACCCCGCAGGCCTCGAAGCACTACTACCGGCTCGAGGTCTACCTGCTCGAGGGCAGCCAGGGTTACGACCTGATGGGCTACACCCGCGAGCAGGTGATCGAGGACATCCTCGACCAGTACGAGCGGCACATGCAGTTCCTGCACCTCAACCGGCTGGAACCGGGGCATATCAACATGCCCGACAGCCCCGAGCAGCCGCCCGCCTGACGGCACGGCAAGTGTCCTTCACCCCACCGGCCCCGCGGCGACGCGGGGCCGTTTTCGTGGGGCGGCGTAGTCCGGTAGCTCGGCGGGTGTCTTGACAGGAAGTGGCGATCGATCTAATTTTCGATTGAAAATGATAATAATTGTCATTTAAGTCGGCAATCGAGGAGGCCACCATGATCGACCGCACTCACCCCGCGCAACGACATGCCGATCCGAACCCGCAAGTCCTCGGGGCCAGCGACGTCTCGGTCCGCATGGTCCGGGAATCCCAACTGAGCGCTTGCGCCGCCGCGAGCGATGACCTCGAACGCTGGGAGCTGGCGCGTCAGGAGGCCGTCCAGCGATTGCGCCGCCGCCTGTTCCTGCTGACGTCCGAGCGGTATCTCAAGGGCGAGATCGGTGAATGGCTTGCCGACAAATCTTGAAACCGCGGTTGATCGGAGACCTGGCTGTCATTATGTGGCTTGGTGTCGATTCGAGCGGCATCTCGCAACCTGGCAGCGCCGCGCCAGCTAGAACTCCCGGCAAGCAACGTGTGAGGGGGCCGGTGTTTGGCGGTTTGGTTTTTTACTCTCAACGATACTATCGATGTAGTCCCAGACTCTGGAAGTTACTGAACGTATCTGCTTATATGGTTGAAGAATAATTAGCCGTTCGTGACAGCATGTCTCTTGCAGGGGACCTATGTATTACGCGCATTCTCTTGCGGGGGTCCCCCGTGAAGCTTGGCAGAGTCTGGAAAGCCACTTGGTTGCCGTCGGGGAGCTTGCCGCCGGGCGCGCCGAGCGATTCGGAATGGCTGAGGCCGCTCGTGTAGCAGGACTGCTGCATGATCTGGGCAAATATAGCCATGAATTCCAGCAGCGCCTGGCGGGGTCTCCGCGACGCGTCGATCACTCGACGGCGGGAGCGGTCATCGCCAGGGATCGACTGGGACCGCTGGGCACCATGCTCGCTTATGCCATCGCTGGACACCATGCCGGGCTGGCCAACGGCCGTGACCCCGGTGAGCGCACCCCGTTGCAAAACCGCTTCGAAGCCGTCCTCCCTGCACTTGACTCGTGCTGGGAAGAGGAACTCTCTCTGCCTGGGCAATTGATTCCGCCAGCCCACTTCACCCCACGCCGTGATCGGGGCTTCTTTCAGTACGCCTTTCTGACCCGCATGCTGTTTTCCTGTCTGGTCGATGCCGATTTCATTGATACCGAAACATTCTACGTTCGCCATGAGCATGGCGGATCGCATGCGCGTGGTGGCGGTCCATCGCTGGTGGACTTGCGTAAGGCGCTCGATCGCCATCTTGCAACGTTTGAGGCCGATAGCGACGTCAATCGTCTGCGAGCCGAGATACTGAGCCATGTACGGGGTCAGTCCGACCATCCGCCCGGGCGTTTCACGCTCACCGTCCCCACCGGTGGTGGCAAGACCCTTGCCTCGCTCGCCTTCGCTCTCGACCATGCCATCGCGCACGGGATGGATCGGGTGATCTATGTCATTCCATTTACCAGTATCGTCGAGCAGAACGCCGCGGTGTTCCGCCAGGCGTTGGGTGAGTACGGGGCCACAGCCGTGCTCGAACATCACAGTGCCTTCGATGCTGGCGCCCAGCGTGATCGCCTTGATGTCGATAGCCGCGACAAGCTCAGGCGTGACAGCGAGAACTGGGACGTGCCGATCGTGGTGACCACGGCGGTGCAGTTCTTCGAGAGTTTGTTCGCCGCCAAGACTTCTCGCTGTCGCAAGCTGCACAACATCGCGCGGAGCGTGGTGATTCTCGACGAGGCGCAGACGATGCCGCTGCCATTGTTGCGTCCCAGCGTGGCGGCGCTCGATGAACTGGCACTGAACTACCACACCAGCGTGGTGTTGTGCACAGCCACCCAGCCGGCGCTCGCGGAAACCGACGATCCCGCGCGCAGCTTTATCGGTGGGCTGCGTGATGTGCGTGAGCTGGCGCCCTGCCCCAAGCGGCTCTACCGACAGCTCGAACGGATCAAGGTCCGGTATATCGGTACGCTTGAGGACAATGACCTGCGTGAGGAAATGCTGGCACTGGAACAGGTGCTGTGCATCGTCAACAATCGCCGCCATGCGAGGGCGCTGTTCGAAGCGATAGCCGATCAGCCCGGCACCTATCATCTCACCACGTCGATGTGTGCCGTGCATCGCCGCCAGATGCTTGCCGAGATTCGCCAGCAATTGAAAGACGGTCGGCCCTGCCGCGTCGTCTCAACGTCGCTGATCGAAGCCGGCGTCGATGTCGATTTCCCACGTGTGCTGCGTGCCGAGGCCGGGCTGGATTCCATCGCCCAAGCGGCGGGGCGCTGCAATCGTGAAGGCAAGCGTAACGTCGCTGATAGCGAAGTGCGGATTTTTGCCACGGCCAATGAAGATTGGGCGCCACCGCCGGAACTCGAGCAATTTGCCCAGGTCAGCCGCGAGGTGCTCAGAAATCATGGTGACGATCCGCTATCGCTGGAGGCGATCGATGCCTACTTCCGCCTGCTCTACTGGCAGCAGGGCAACAAGGCGCTGGATCGGCACGACCTGCTTGGTCTGTGCGAGAAAGGACGACTGGAAGGGCTACCGTTCGAAACACTCGAGCAGAAGTTTCGCATGATCGAGAACACGCAGCTCGCGGTCATCATTCCTTTCGATGAGCCGGCATGTGACGCCATCAGGCGGCTGAGTCACGCCGAAAGCGTCGGAGGAATCGCCCGTGAGCTGCAGCGCTATACCGTGCAGGTACCGCCTCAGGGCTTTGCCGCACTGGAGCGCGCTGGTGCGATTGCGGCGATCGAGCAGGAGCGTTTCGGCGAGCAGTTCATGGTGCTGATCAACGAGGATCTCTACGACGATCGATTGGGGTTAGATTGGAACGAGCCGACGTTCCGTGACAGTGAGTCGAACATCTGGTGAAACGGAAAACTAAAACGGAATAGGGGAGCAGCGAATGGCATTCGGGGTTCGGCTGCATATCTGGGGGGAACGGGCGTGTTTCACACGCCCGGAGATGAAGGTGGAGCGGGTTTCCTATGACGTGATCACGCCCTCGGCGGCGCGCGGCATTCTGGAAGCCATCCACTGGAAGCCGGCGATCCGCTGGTGCATCGATCGCATTCATGTCCTCAAGCCGATTCATTTCGAATCGATCCGGCGTAATGAGGTAGGTCACAAGTTACCTGCCTCGACGGTCACCAAGGCGATGAAGGCCGGCCGCGTCGATGATGTGCACTATTTCGTCGATCAGGGCCGGCAGCAGCGTGCCGCCACCATCCTGCGCGATGTCGGCTACGTTATCGAGGCGCATTTCGAGTTCACGCCGAGGGCCGATAACAGTGACTCCCCCGGCAAGCATCTGGATATCTTCAACCGTCGCGCTCGCCAGGGGCAGTGCTTTCACATGCCGTGCCTGGGAACGCGTGAATTTCCTGCCGCCTTCGAACTGGTTGAGTCCGAGGCGGAAATGCCGGTCGTTGATACGCAACTGCATGGCGAGCGCGATCTAGGCTTCATGCTGCATGACATCGATTTCGCCAGCGGCAAGACACCGCGTTTCTTCCGGGCTCGCATGGTCGATGGCGTCATCGAAGTGCCGCCATTTGCTGAGGCGCTGGCATGATTCTCTCTGCGCTCAACGATTACTATCAGCGCCTGGCAGCGGACTATAAGGTACCCTTGCCTGGCTTCAGCAGCGAGAAGATCAGTTATGCGCTGGTGTTCTCGGCCGAGGGCGTGCCGCTACAGGTCGTCGATCTTCGCGATACCTCGGGCAAGAAACCGCGACCGCGCGCCATGCAGGTTCCGGTCGACAAGGGACGCACGTCGGGTATTCATGCTTATCCGTTATGGGACAAGACCGCCTATGCTCTCGGCGTGACCAATGGCACGGGTAAACGCTTGTCCGAAGAGCATGCGGCATTCAAGGCGCGCCAGATCGAATTGTTCGGTGAGAATGACGATCCCGTACTGCAGGCTTTTCTGAGGCTCATCGAACGGTGGAGACCGGAGGCTTTGGCAGAGCTTCCCGGCTACACCGAGGAGATGCTGGATACCAATGTCGTGTTTCGTCTCGATGGTGAGCGGCAATATTTGCATGAAACATTGGCAGCGCGAGAAATCTGGCAGGCTGCGTTGCAGAAAGAGGCGGGAGACGAAGGGCAATGCTTGATTACCGGCGAAATTGCGTCGCTCGGTACGGATCATCCTCGCATCCGAGAAGTTAACGGCGCACAGAGTTCGGGAGCCTCCCTCGTTTCGTTCAATAGCGATGCCTACGAATCCTATGGCTACAAGGGACAGACCAACGCATCGATCTCGAAAACTGCCATCTTCGGCTATGCGACGGCCCTCAATTACCTGTTGCGTCGCGACAACGACAACCATCAGCGTCTGCAGATTGGCGACGCCACCGTCGTGTTCTGGGCCGAAGCCAGCGATGCCGCGCATGCCGAGGCAGCGGAAAATTTCCTGGCGATGGCCAATGCCCCCCCTGACGATGAGCAGGAGGCAGCCAAATTGGGGAGTCTGTTGACCCAGGTTGCACAAGGTCGCCCATTAAAAGAGATTGACCCAATACTGGAGCCACGGACGCGCATGTTCGTACTGGGGCTGGCGCCCAATGCTGCGCGTCTCTCGGTGCGTTTCTGGTATGCCGACACCCTGGACGAACTGGCTCGCCACTATGCACAGCATCATCGGGATATGGCGCTGGAGCCAACGCCCTGGAAAGGCATCGCGCCGGGAAGCTGGTGGCTGGTGTTACAGACCGCTCCGATGCATGGCGGGCAGAGACCCAAGGCGGACGACGTCCCGCCGCAACTGGCCGGTGAGTTGATGCGTGCGATTCTTACCGGTAGCCGCTATCCACAGTCACTGCTATCCAATCTTGTCATGCGTTTTCGTAGCGATGGTCATATCACCGGGGCGCGCATTGCGCTCTGCAAGGCCGTACTCGCGCGGGCGGCGCGGCTCGCGACCCAGGCCAATTCCACCACCCAGGAGGTGCCCGTGAGCCTTGATCGACACTCCACCCACCCCGGCTATCTGCTGGGGCGACTGTTCGCCGAGCTGGAGAATGCTCAGCGCGGTGCGCTCGGCAATCAGCTAAACGCGACCATTCGCGATCGCTACTACGGGGCAGCGTCGGCCACGCCGGCCAGCGTCTTCCCGATGTTATTGCGCAACGCTCAGCACCACCTGTCGAACCTGCGCAAGCAGGGCAAGGGGGGATTGGCACATACCATAGAAGATGAGATCGGTGCCATTATCGGCGGCCTGGGCGATACCTTTCCCAGGCACCTGAAGATCGAGGACCAGGGGCGCTTCGCCATCGGCTATTACCACCAGTCACAGGCGCGTTTCTCCAAACGTGAGCCCGACACCGAAACAACAGAAGAAACCACTGCGCAGGGAGAAGGGGCATGACCGCCATCGCCAACCGTTATGAATTCGTGCTGCTGTTCGATGTCACCAACGGCAACCCCAACGGTGATCCTGATGCCGGCAATCTGCCGCGTCTCGATCCGGAAACCAATCAGGGCCTGGTCACCGATGTGTGCCTCAAGCGCAAGATTCGCAACTATGTCGCGCTGGAGAAGGAAGAGGATGCCGGCTACGCCATCTACATGCAGGAAAAGTCGGTTCTCAACAATCAGCACAAGAAGGCGTACGAAGCGCTTAATATCAAGCCTGAGCCGAAGAAGCTGCCGAAGGACGAAGCCAAGGCGCGCGGGTTGACCGCCTGGATGTGCGGAAACTTCTTCGATGTACGCACCTTTGGTGCGGTGATGACCACTGAGGTCAATTCCGGTCAGGTCCGTGGGCCGGTGCAGATGGCATTTGCCAGTTCCATCGATCCCGTGGTGCCGATGGAGGTCTCGATTACACGCATGGCGGTGACAAACGAGCGTGATCTCGAGAAGGAGCGCACCATGGGCCGCAAGCACATCATTCCTTATGGCCTCTACCGTGTGCATGGGTATGTCTCCGCCAAGCTGGCTGAGCGTACCGGCTTTTCCGAGGACGATCTCGAACTATTGTGGCGTTCCCTGATCAACATGTTCGAGCACGACCGCTCTGCGGCACGTGGCGAGATGTCGGCACGCAAACTGATCGTCTTCAAGCACGATCATCCCATGGGCAATGCACCTGCGCATCGGCTTTTTGACAGCGTGCAAGTCGAGCGTGTCGAAGGTGAAGCTGATACCCCCGCACGGCATTACAGCGATTATCGGGTCACGGTCGATGCTGACATGCTACCCGCCGGCGTCAGCGTCGAAGAGCGCCTGTAGGCGCCATGCGACCATGGAGGATTCGGCCCGGCTGATCCCGCTCTCGGCGTTGCAGCACTACCTGTTCTGTCCGCGCCAGTGTGCACTGATCCATCTTGAACAGCAGTGGTCCGAGAACCGCTACACGGCGGAAGGGCGCATCCTGCATGAACGCGCTGACCATCTTGGCCATGAGCGTCGGCGCGGCGTGCATACCGCCATGGCTCTACCTCTGGCTAGTGCAAGACTGGGGCTGACCGGCGTCGCCGATGTGGTCGAGTTCGATGAGCGCGAGACGCCGACGCGTGTACGTCCGATCGAATACAAGCGCGGGCGACCCAAGGCGCACCGTGCCGACGAGGTACAGCTTTGCGCGCAGGCGATGTGCCTGGAGGAAATGCTCGACACGAGGATCGGTGAGGGCGCTCTTTTCTATGGCAAGACTCGGCGACGCAAGATCGTGGCGTTCGATGAGGAGCTGCGTACGCTGACTCGCCAAGTCATCGATGGCGTAGGTGGGTTATTCGACAGTAATCGGACGCCAGTGGCCGACTATGACGCCAAGCGCTGCGACCGCTGTTCGCTGATGGATCTCTGCCAGCCGCGTGTGCTGGGCAGGCGACGTTCGGCAAGCCGCTGGCTCTCGCGTCAGCTTCAGACACTGGATGATTAACCGTGCGACGTCAGCTCAACACACTCTACATCACCACCGACGGCGCCTGGCTCAAGAAGGACGGCGCCAACATCGTCATGCAGGTGGAGGGGGAGGAGCGTGCACGTCTGCCCATCCATATGCTCGAATCGCTGGTCTGTTTCGGCCGCGTACTGGTGTCACCGCCCTTGATGGGGTTTTGCGCCGAACAGGGCGTGACGATCACGCATCTGACCCCCAACGGCAAGTTTCTCGCACGTATCGAAGGGCCGGTATCCGGCAATGTACTGTTGCGGCGTACTCAGTACCGGACGAGCGACGATGACACCGCCTGTGCGGCCATCGTGCGCGGCGTACTGATCGGCAAGGTGCACAATCAGCGTGCCGTACTTGCGCGAGGGCTGCGCGACTACGGCGCGAAGCTGGAAGAAGTCGATCGTTTGGCTCTGGAACGGGCTCGGTCACGCATGAGTCGCATCGCCAAGAATCTTCTCAAGGAGCCAGCCACTGATGCGTTGCGCGGTCTGGAGGGCGAGGCGGCACAGGTCTATTTCGGGCATTTCGACCTGCTCGTGCGCCATGACGGTGAAGCGTTCCGCTTCACGAGCCGTAACCGCCGTCCACCACGTGATCGTATCAATGCGCTGCTTTCGTTTCTCTATACACTATTGACCCACGACTGCCGGTCGACTCTGGAAAGTGTTGGGCTAGATCCCGCGGTCGGTTTTCTGCATCGCGATCGCCCCGGTCGTCCCAGTCTGGCGCTAGATCTTGCCGAGGAGTTCCGTCCGCTGCTGGGCGATCGGCTCGCCCTGTCGCTGGTCAACCGTCGTCAACTACGCGAACGAGACTTCATCATCGCCGAGAGTGGCGGTGTCGCGTTGACAGAAGACGCTCGCAAGACGGTACTGACAGCATACCAGGAGCGTAAGCGGGAAGATCTCAATCACCCCTTCATCGGCGAAAAGGCGCCCATCGGCCTTCTGCCCTTTCTGCAAGCGCAGCTATTGGCGCGTCATCTGCGCGGCGACCTGGACACCTATCCACCTTTTCTCTGGAAATGACCATACGAGGAGCCGCGCCATGATGGTTCTGGTCAGCTACGATGTCAGCACGTCTTCCGAAGGCGGCGAACGCCGCCTGCGCCGCGTCGCTAAAGCCTGTCGCGATTATGGGCAGCGTGTTCAGTTTTCGGTCTTTGAAATCGAAGTCGAGCCCGACCAGTGGGTTCGTCTGCGTCAGCAGTTGACTGATCTGATCGATGATGAGGTCGACAGTCTGCGCTTCTATTTTCTTGGACGTAACTGGCAGAAGCGCATAGAGCATATTGGTGCGAAACCTGCCTTGGATATGAATGGCCCTCTCGTTTTCTGAAGACCTTTCCTCTCTGCGAACCACAAGTGTTCCGCTTTTTCCCGCCAGGTTCGCGGCTCTTTAATAATTTGTTTTAAAAGATGATTTCCCCTTCTGGGGCTAGAGAATTGGCCTGATAAACGAACCGGTGAAGGAGTTCGCTGTGTTTACGTTGTTTGCTTAGTATAATCAAGGCGTTATAAAGGAACAGTCGCGGCCCGCACGGGTCGCGCGGATAGAAACACGTTCTCGCTGGCGGCTCAGTAGCTCGGTGTCACGTCGCGGCCCGCACGGGTCGCGCGGATAGAAACGCGATCGATGCTGATCCGCAGCATTGCCGAGCCGTAGGTCGCGGCCCGCACGGGTCGCGCGGATAGAAACGCGAACGATTCATTGATGCGGTCGGCGGCCTCTGTCGCGGCCCGCACGGGTCGCGCGGATAGAAACTGCAGCGACCAGCGCTCATTGCTGATAGCCTCGGGTCGCGGCCCGCACGGGTCGCGCGGATAGAAACCATCTCGGCGTTCTCAATCACGAGCTGACCGATGGAGTCGCGGCCCGCACGGGTCGCGCGGATAGAAACAGCCGCTTCGACCAGGACCAGGACGCCAAGGACGTCGCGGCCCGCACGGGTCGCGCGGATAGAAACTGCCCGGTGAATCCGTAGACCTCGGCGGCATCCTGTCGCGGCCCGCACGGGTCGCGCGGATAGAAACGACGCCACCATCGCGGACATCTACGTCACTCGCGTCGCGGCCCGCACGGGTCGCGCGGATAGAAACGAGATCACCACCGAAAGCGCCAAGGTTGCCCCGCGTCGCGGCCCGCACGGGTCGCGCGGATAGAAACTTCTACGAGTATTCGATTCCTGCCGGGGAAAGCCGTCGCGGCCCGCACGGGTCGCGCGGATAGAAACGACCAGCGGCCGGTTAAAGCCGTCCTCGCCCTCTCGTCGCGGCCCGCACGGGTCGCGCGGATAGAAACGACCAGCGGCCGGTTAAAGCCGTCCTCGCCCTCTCGCGTCGCGGCCCGCACGGGTCGCGCGGATAGAAACCTCACTACCGGCGGCGGTGAGATGGCCGACTTCTTGTCGCGGCCCGCACGGGTCGCGCGGATAGAAACAATGGTCTGCGCCTCGTCGGCGGTGTTGGTGATGCGGTCGCGGCCCGCACGGGTCGCGCGGATAGAAACATGAGTGCAAGTGCTACGCAGAAAACAATGGCTTTGGTCGCGGCCCGCACGGGTCGCGCGGATAGAAACGAGCAGGTATGCCATGTCGGGCTCTCACGATGGACGTCGCGGCCCGCACGGGTCGCGCGGATAGAAACAGAGTCTCGGCGCGCCGGAAGTCCATCGCCTTGGTCGCGGCCCGCACGGGTCGCGCGGATAGAAACACGACCGGCCAGCACCTGGGGCAGTAGTGCTGGGTCGCGGCCCGCACGGGTCGCGCGGATAGAAACCTCGGCCTGGGCTCGGTCTCCCAGGGCGCGCTGCGTCGCGGCCCGCACGGGTCGCGCGGATAGAAACGATTGTCCTTTGCTCAGCCACCGACAGTCCCACAGTCGCGGCCCGCACGGGTCGCGCGGATAGAAACTGACTTACGAGATCAGATCAGCGCAGGGGAAATCATGTCGCGGCCCGCACGGGTCGCGCGGATAGAAACGAACTCCTCCTGGAGATCCTGGCCATAACGATGCAGTCGCGGCCCGCACGGGTCGCGCGGATAGAAACCATGACCATGCTCTCGGGTGCAGGGCCGGAGACAAGGGTCGCGGCCCGCACGGGTCGCGCGGATAGAAACGCGTCCTGGACGATAGCCGCCTGCCGCGTTAGGTCGTCGCGGCCCGCACGGGTCGCGCGGATAGAAACGAGGAACCGTTCGGCGTGACGCTGGTCCTCGACGTCGTCGCGGCCCGCACGGGTCGCGCGGATAGAAACCAGGGCAGGCGGGGCCAACTGCTGGCAAAAGCCGAGTCGCGGCCCGCACGGGTCGCGCGGATAGAAACGCCGTCGAGGATCCCGAGGGCGTCAACCTCGGTACCGTCGCGGCCCGCACGGGTCGCGCGGATAGAAACCGCGATGAGCTGGGGTTGACGGTCCCCAAGGTCGAGTCGCGGCCCGCACGGGTCGCGCGGATAGAAACAAGCCCCGGACCAAGTGGGTGCCGGTGAACCCGCGTCGCGGCCCGCACGGGTCGCGCGGATAGAAACAGCCGCAGCCCGCCGAGCCGGTGCCCGGCTGCATCGTCGCGGCCCGCACGGGTCGCGCGGATAGAAACAATGAAGCGTTTGAACGTGGCCTCGCCTGTCTCGGGTCGCGGCCCGCACGGGTCGCGCGGATAGAAACAATGAAGCGTTTGAACGTGGCCTCGCCTGTCTCGGGTCGCGGCCCGCACGGGTCGCGCGGATAGAAACTCCGCCTGAAGCATTGAATTGCACATCAGGGCCGGTCGCGGCCCGCACGGGTCGCGCGGATAGAAACCAGTAGCCGTGCCAGTGCGCCCGACGGACGTGGGCCGTCGCGGCCCGCACGGGTCGCGCGGATAGAAACGGCGGCATCGGCAGCGAGCCGGTCAGCGCGATCAAGTCGCGGCCCGCACGGGTCGCGCGGATAGAAACGCCGGCATCGACTGTGGAGATTGGCGGAAACGGGTCGCGGCCCGCACGGGTCGCGCGGATAGAAACCGTAGCGCCCGATTGTGCCGTGTGTGTACCAGCAGGTCGCGGCCCGCACGGGTCGCGCGGATAGAAACGTTATTGGTTGGGCAGAGGAGCAGGCAGAAGAATGTCGCGGCCCGCACGGGTCGCGCGGATAGAAACCCCGCTGCGTACCGTCGCTGGTGTCATCGAGGATAGTCGCGGCCCGCACGGGTCGCGCGGATAGAAACGCCATCGACGCCTACATGCCAGTAGTTGAGGTCGGTCGCGGCCCGCACGGGTCGCGCGGATAGAAACATCGACGCTCTGGTGCTTTATCGGCACAACCTCAGCTCGTCGCGGCCCGCACGGGTCGCGCGGATAGAAACATGTCCGATGAAGTCGGAATTCGTGCCGCCGAGCGTCGCGGCCCGCACGGGTCGCGCGGATAGAAACTCGCCGGTGGCGGGCGGTGGGGTGCCACCTGCCGGGTCGCGGCCCGCACGGGTCGCGCGGATAGAAACGCCACCGGCGCCACCGTGTGGATGGCCGAGACACTGTCGCGGCCCGCACGGGTCGCGCGGATAGAAACCAAACGATGGGGGCGGACCGCACGCAGGTTGGAAGGTCGCGGCCCGCACGGGTCGCGCGGATAGAAACTCGGCCTTGGCGTTGATCGGCTCCGGGGCGTCGTGTCGCGGCCCGCACGGGTCGCGCGGATAGAAACGCCCCGCTCGTCCTCGATCTCCAGCTTGCCGTTGCGGTCGCGGCCCGCACGGGTCGCGCGGATAGAAACACGAATATCCCGTCCCGCATTTCACCCTTGCGATGGTCGCGGCCCGCACGGGTCGCGCGGATAGAAACTTGTAGCGCACTTCCCAGCGCTTGCGGCCTGACGGGTCGCGGCCCGCACGGGTCGCGCGGATAGAAACGAGTGCTACTTGCATCCGACCCTCAACACGGCGGAAACGTCGCGGCCCGCACGGGTCGTGCGGATAGAAACCGCCACTACTCCACCGAGCGCACCCTCGACACCCCCGTCGCGGCCCGCACGGGTCGCGCGGATAGAAACAATGGGCGAGCTACACTGCCGGCAACCTGCTGCCGTTGCGGTCCGCATGGGTCGCGCGGATAGAAACATGAACGGCACCATGTCGATCAGGAAGTGCACCGGTCGCGGTCCGCACGGGTCGCGCGGATAGAAATCAGTATTGAACCGGCGTTCCCTTCTCGTCCTTGAGTGTCGCGGCCCGCAAGGGCCGCGCGGGTTGAAACAGCACCAGCTTGACGTGGTCCAGGCGCTGACTGGTCGCGGATCGCGCGTATCAGAGCGAACAATCTAGCCTAAGTTCGGGGTGCCTCATCTCCTTCAAGGGTTGTTTTTCCTCCCTTTCCGGAGTTTTCGATCCCCGAATTCAACCGCCAGTCGATATGCGCGAGAAGCAGCAGTTGCAAGGCGAGGAAGGCGAAGCAGGTGGTGACACTGAGTGTCATGGGGGCGTACTCGAAAACGGCGGATGCCGCGTCTGGAGTATAGCCGGTGCGGGGTGTTCGGTAGGCAAGGTGGGCAGCCCGCCGGAGCGGGCCGCGGGGCTCAGTGTTCGTCGTTCTCGAAGCGTTCGGCGGCGCGCAGGGCGTCGTCCTGGGTGTCGTGCTCGGAGACGACGTTCTCGTTATCGGGCTGGCTTTCGTCGATCACCACCCAGCCGGTGACTTTCTCGTTCATGGCGCGGGCGGCGAAGACCGGCTCCACGCGGGCTTGTTTTTGCATGGTCGCTCCTTGACGGATATCGCGACGCTGGCGGTTCAGGCGCCGTCGCGGGACAGATCGCCGGCGGCCGGGCGGTTGAGTTCGGTACAGGGGCAGCCCTCGTGGACGCAGGACATGCCCTCGGGGTGCCCGGCGGCACAGGCCGAGCAACAGAAGGCCTGGCCTTCGCTCATGGCGCTCTGCTCGCTGGTGACTTCATGTTCGCAGCCTACGCAGGCGCAGGTTCCCAGGTCGGCCATCGGTGTCTCCTGTCTGGCGGGTTCGCCCATCAAGGTAGTCACGACGTGGGGCGCTTTGCCAGTCGATCAGGGGATTGCGGGCACGGCCGACTCCGTCAGGAAGCCGGCCGGGGTGGCGGTCAGGCCGGCGGGTGGGCGAGGTCGTCGATGAAGCGCTGGCGCCAGGCCAGCAGGCTGTTCTGGCGCAGCACGTCGAGCATCTGCCGGTGGCGTTGGCGGCGCTCGTCCTTTGGCATGTTCAGGGAACGCTCGATGGCGCTGGCGATGTCGTGCACGTCGTAGGGGTTGACCAGCAGCGCGCCGCTCAACTCGCGGGCGGCGCCGGCCAGTTCGCTGAGCACCAGCACGCCGGGGTCGTCGGGGTCCTGGGCGGCGACGAATTCCTTGCAGACCAGGTTCATGCCGTCGCGCAGCGGGGTCACCAGGCCGACCCGCGCGGCGCGGAACAGGCCCATCAGGTCGGCGTGGGAGTAGGTCTGGTTGAGGTAGTGCACCGGCAGCCAGTCGATGTCGGCGTAGGTGCCGTTGATGTGGCCGGCCAGGCCCTCGAGCTGGCGGCGCAGCTCGTCGTACTCGGGGATCGCGCTGCGCGAGGGGCTGGCGATCTGCATGAAGATGGTGCGCTGGCGGCGGTGCTTGAAGTGGGTGAGCAGCGTCTCGATGGCGTTGAAGCGCTGCACCAGCCCCTTGGAGTAGTCGAGGCGGTCGGCGCCGATGATCAGGTCGCGCTTGCCGAGATCGGCCTGGAACTGGCAGGCCGGGTCCTGGGTGATGGCCTGTTCGGCTTCGGCGATGGCTTCATCGACGTCGATGCCCACCGGGTAGACGCCGGTGCGCAGCCGGTGGCCCCGACAGGTGACGTGGTCGCCGTCGATGGTGGCGTCGAAGGTCTCGACCAGGGCCTCGTGGAAGGCATGGCGATCGTTCTCGGTCTGGAAGCCGATGAGGTCGTAGTACAGCAGGTCCTCGAGCAGCTCGCGATGGCAGGGCAGCGCGCGCAGCAGATCGAAGCTGGGAAAGGGGATGTGCAGGAAGAAGCCCAGCGGCTGGCGGACGTCGCGCTCGCGCAGTTCCTTGCCCAGCGGCAGCAGGTGGTAGTCGTGGACCCAGATCAGCTCGTCGCCCTGCAATAGCGGGGTCAGGCCTTCGGCGAAGCGGGCGTTGACCCGCGAGTAGGCCTTCACGTAGTCGAGCCGGAAGTCCATGGCGCCGAGGTTGAAGTGGAACACCGGCCACAGCACTTCGTTGGCGAAGCCCAGGTAGTAGTCGTCGTAGTCCTCCTTGGAGAGCGACAGCGTGGCATAGTCGATGGCATCGCGGGTGACCACGCTGGGCCGATTGGAGGGGACCTGCTTGACGCGGCCGTCCCAGCCGAACCATAGCCCGCCGTGTTCGCGGAGCGCGCCGGTGATGGCCACCGCCAGGCCACCGGCCTGGGGTTTGCCGGCTTCGGGAATCGATACGCGATTGGAGACCACCACGAGTCGTGTCATACGGCTTCCTCCCAGCTACGGCTCAGGTGCAGGGCGGAGTTGATCAGGCCGACCATGCTGTAGGTCTGCGGAAAGTTGCCCCACAGTTCATGACTGGTGGTGTCGAGATCCTCGGAAAGCAAGCCCTGGGCGTTGCGGCATTCGAGCATGTTCTCGAACAGCCGGCGCGCCTCGTCGCGGCGGCCGATCGCCCACAGCGCGTCGATGTACCAGAAGGTGCAGATGTTGAAGGCGTTCTCGGGGTGGCCGAAGTCGTCGGCGGCGGCGTAGCGGAACAGGTGGTCGCCGCGGCGCAGCTCGGCCTCGATGGCGCCGACCGTGCTGACGAAGCGCGGGTCGTCGGCGGCGAGGAAGTCGAGCTCGTGCATCAAGAGCAGGCTGGCGTCCATGGTGTCGCCGCCGAAGCTCTCGGTGAAGGCCTGGCGCGGCTCGCTCCAGGCCTCGCGGCAGATCACGTCGTGCATGCGGTCGGCCTGTTGGCGCCAGCGGGTGGCGTCCTCGTCGAGACCGAGATGCGCGGCGATGCGTGCCAGGCGGTCGCAGGCGGCCCAGCACATGATCGCCGAGTAGGTGTGCACGCGGGCGCGGCCGCGATATTCCCAGATGCCGGCGTCGGGCTTGTCGAACAGCCGTGCGGCCTGTTCGCCGAGGATCGTCAGGCGGCGGAACAGCGCTTCGTCGCCGGGGCGGGCCAGGCGCTCGTCGAAGAACGCTTGATTGGCGGCCAGCACCACGGCGCCGTAGACGTCGTGCTGCACCTGGTGATAGGCGGCGTTGCCGACCCGTACCGGCCCCATGCCGCGGTAACCGGCGAGCCCGCTGACCTCGTACTCCTCGATGCGCACCTCGCCGCCGATCCCGTAGAGCGGCTGCAGCTCGTGCTCGGCGGCGCCGACCACCAGGTTGATGATGTAGTTGAGGTAGTTCTCCATGGTCGCGGTGGCGCCCAGGCGGTTGAGGGCGTGAACCACGAAGTAGGCGTCGCGCAGCCAGCAGTAGCGGTAGTCCCAGTTGCGCTGGGTGTTGGCGGCCTCGGGCACCGAGGTGGTCATGGCGGCGATCACCGCGCCGGTGTCCTCGAAGGTGCTGAGCTTGAGGGTGGTGGCGGCGCGGATCACGGCGTTCTGCCATTCGAAGGGAATGGCCAGCCCGCGGGCCCACTCCTGCCAGTAGGTGGTGGTCTGGGTCTCGAAGCGCTGACACAGCGCGGTGACCGATTCGGTGATGCTCTCGTCGGGGCCCAGCGCGAAGTTGAGTTCGCCTTCGAGGACGATCGGCGATTCCTGCAGCACATGGGTGATCGAGGCGTCGGTGGTCAGCCGGGTCACCCGCCCCTGGCCGATGTAGCGGATGTGGTGGCTGCCGTGGGTGATGTTGGTGATGGGCTCGCCGTAGGCGGTGGTGGGGCGCAGGCGCACGCGGATCACCGGCGTGCCGGCCAGGCACTGCACGCGCCGTATCACGGCCTCGGGGCGGAAGGTCCGGTCGTAGAGCCTGAAGCGTGGGCAGAAGTCGGTGATGCGGATGCGGCTGCCGAACTTGTCGGTGAGTTCGGTGCACAGGATCGCGGTATTGCGCTGGTAGTACTGCCGGGACTCGACCTGGTCCTTGAGTTCGATGGCGAAGTAGCCGTGATCGGCGGTGTCCATCAACTGCGAGAAGAAGGGGTCGCCGTCGAAGCGCGGCAGGCAGCACCAGACGATCCGGCCATCGGCATCGACCAGGGCGCCGATCTGGCAGTTGCCGATCAGGCCGAGTTCCAGGGAGGTGGGGCGCGGTTGGGACGACGCGCTCAGGTCGTTCGGGTTGGCAGACTCTCCAGCCATGTCAGTACCTCCTGTACCGAGTCAAGATAGCAGGTTGCGGTGGTCTCGCCGCCGCGGCCGACGCGTACGCTGAGCCCGCCGCGGGCGTTGACCTCGCGGAAGGCGTCCTCGTCGGTGACGTCGTCGCCGACGAACACCGGGCGGCGGCCGCGAAAGGTCGGTTCGTCGAGCAGCCGGGCGACGGCGGAGCCCTTGTGGACACCGGCCGGGCGCAGTTCGATGACGCACTTGCCGGCGACGGTCTCGAAGCCCTCGCCCAGCCTGGCCCGCCAGTCGGCCATGAAGCGGCGGCAGTCGTCGGCGCGATCGGGGGCGCCGCGGTAGTGCAGGGCCAGCGCGACGCGCTTGTCCTCGTAGTGCAGGCCGTCGCGGTCGGCGACGAAGTCGGCCAGTGCCTCGCGGCAGGCGGCCAGGCGTTCGGGGTGCTCGACGGCACTGTGATAGCCGCCCGCGGCGTCGCGCCATTCCAGGCCGTGGACGCCGGCCAGCGGCAGCGCGAGCGGGCCGAGCAGGCGTTCGAGTTCGGCTACCGGGCGGCCGCTGACGATCGCCACGGCGCCGTCCAGCTCGCGATCCAGGGTGGCGATCAGCCGGCGCAGCGGCGCGGAGACACGGGTGTCCCGGGGGTGGTCGACGAGCGGCACCAGGGTGCCATCGAAGTCGAGAAACAGCGCCCAGTCGTGGCGCGGGGGTGGTGGTGTCTTGGCATCGGGCGGTGTCTTGGAATCGGGCATCGTCTCGCCGGTAGTTCGCGAAAAACAGAACGTGACACAACAAACCGATAACGCGCGATGCGCTCGGCACCGCGCTGTCAGCATACGCCTTCACGGGGGCGGGGAGCGAGTGTCAGTCGTCGGGGGCGGCCGGCTGGAAGGCGCGCTTGTCGTCGGGCAGGCGTACCGTGTCGCCCAGGTTCAAGTCGCCGAGCGACTGCAGGCGTTCGCCGCTGCCGGGGTCGATCAGGGCGACCACGTCGCCGATGCTGGTGGCGTCGCGGTAGGCCTCGACCCGGATACGCACCGTCGCGCCCTTGTAGCGGCCGGTGAGGATGCTGCCGGGGTGGGGTTCACCGTAGTCGTTGGGATCCTTGGCGTAGTGGGCGGACACGCTGGTCTCGCCCGGGGTGTCCCATTCGATGTGCTTGTGCATGCGAGCTTTCCCTGTCGCTGGTGGTGTCACTGCACAGGGTAGCGCGTGTGGCGGGGGAACGCCCATGGGGGCGGCACGCCGGACAGGGCCGGCGTGCCGTGCGGGGGCTCAGAAACGGTAGCTGAGGCCGCCCATGACCACGACCGGGTCGATCTCGACGTTGGCGTCGTAGTCGGTACCGGCGATGGTGGCGGTGGCGTCGGTATCGATGTCGATGTACCAGGCGGCGGCGTTGAGCGCCCAGTGCTCGTTGATCAGCAGGTCGACACCGACCTGGGCGGCGGCGCCCCAGGAGTCGTCGAGGTCGAGGCTGCCCACATCGAGTTCTTCGTCGGAGAAGTGGGTGTAGTTGATACCGGCGCCGACGTAGGGCTGGACGCGCGCGTCGGTTCCGCCCAGCGGGTAGTACTGCAGGGTCAGGGTCGGCGGCAGGTGCTTGGTGGAAGCGAGGTTGTCGCCGTTGAGCGCGATGTCGTGCTTGAAGGGCTCGGCGGCGAGCAGTTCGACGCCCAGCTTGTCGGTGAAGCGGTAGCCGAGGGTGAAGGCGAAGCCGCTGTCGTCACCGACGTCGACATCCAGGTTCAGGTCGTCGAATTCGCCGTTGTCGCTCTTGGGCTCGACCTTGGCGACACCGAAGCGGGTGTAGAAGTCGCCCTGCCCGTAGGCGAAGGCGGGGCTGGTGGCGACCAGGCCGGCGGCGGCGAGTGCGGCGGCGGAAAGCAGCATGGCGGTACGCATGACAGGAACTCCTGAAGTGACGATGACGACGCCGATGTTGCATGGACTGCGTGTCGGCGACTGAAAGCCCCTTCACCATATCCCTGCCGCGGGCGGGAAAAATTGTCTTGAGACAAGAATTGGCCGCTGTGGTTTCCCGGGCACGGCCGGAATACGACCTGGATCAAGAAAATGAAGCGGCCCGCGCTTGGCGGGCCGTGGCGAGTCACTTTTTCTTGGCGCGCTTGCGCTCGTTCTCGGTGAGGTGTTTCTTGCGCAGGCGGATGTGGTTGGGCGTGACCTCGACCAGTTCGTCGTCGTCGAGGAACTCGATCGCCTGCTCGAGCGTGAAGCGTACCGGCGGCGTGAGGACGATGTTCTCGTCGTTGCCGGAGGCGCGCATGTTGTCGAGCTTCTTGGCCTTGGTGGGGTTGACCACCATGTCGTCGGCGCGGTTGTTGATGCCCACCAGCATGCCTTCGTAGACCTCGGTGCCGTGTTCGACGATCAGCTTGCCGCGGTCCTGCAGGGCGTAGAGCGCATAGGCCAGCGCCTTGCCGGGGACCATCGACACCAGCACGCCGTTGCGACGCTGAATGGCGGCGTCGGGCTTGAGCGGACCGTAGTGGTCGAAGCGGCTGGTGAGGATGCCGGTGCCCGAGGTCAGGGTCAGGAACTGGCCGCGGAAGCCGATCAGCCCGCGTGCGGGGATGATGAAGTCGAGCCGCACGCGCCCCTTGCCGTCGGGGTTCATGTTGGTCATCTCGCCCTTGCGGTAGCCGAGTTCCTCCATGACCGCGCCCTGGTGCTGCTCCTCGCAGTCGATGATCACCTCTTCGTACGGCTCCTGCTTCTCGCCGTCGATCTCCTTGATGATCACCTCGGGGCGGCCCACGGCGAGCTCGTAGCCCTCGCGACGCATGGTCTCGATCAGCACCGAGAGGTGCAGCTCGCCGCGCCCGGAGACCTTGAACTTCTCGGGCGATTCGCCCTGCTCGACGCGCAGCGCGACGTTGTGGATCAGCTCCTGCTCGAGGCGATCCTTGATGTTGCGGCTGGTGACGAACTTGCCGTCCTTGCCGGCGAACGGCGAGTCGTTGACCTGGAAGGTCATGGAGACCGTGGGCTCGTCGACGGTCAGCGCCGGCAGCGCCTCGACGGCACTCGGATCGCACAGCGTGTCGGAGATCGCCAGATCCTCGATGCCGGTGATGCAGATGATGTCACCGGCTTCGGCCTGTTCGGTCTGGACCCGCTCGAGACCCATGTGGGTCATCACCTGACCGATCTTGCCCTTGCGGGTGTTGCCTTCCTTGGTGATCACGCTGACCTGCTGATTGGGCCTGACGCTGCCGCGCTTGATGCGGCCCAGGCCGATGACGCCCACGTAGCTGGAGTAGTCGAGCGCCGAGATCTGCATCTGGAAGGGGCCGTCGAGTTCGACCTTGGGCGGCTCGACGATGTCGACGATCGACTGGAACATCGGCGTCATGTCGTCGGCGAGCGCGTCCGGCTCGGGGCCGGCGATGCCGTTGAGCGCCGAGCAGTAGATGATCGGGAAGTCGAGCTGCTCGTCGGAGGCGCCGAGGTTGTCGAACAGATCGAAGATCTGGTCGATCACCCAGTCGGGGCGGGCGCCGGGGCGGTCGATCTTGTTGACCACCACGATCGGCTTGAGGCCCTGGTCGAAGGCCTTCTGGGTAACGAAGCGGGTCTGCGGCATGGGACCGTCGACGGCGTCGACCAGCAGCAGCACCGAGTCGACCATCGACATCACGCGTTCCACCTCGCCGCCGAAGTCGGCGTGTCCCGGGGTGTCGACGATGTTGATGTGGTAGACCTCGTCGTCGGGTGCCTGCCAGCGGATCGCCGTGTTCTTGGCCAGGATGGTGATGCCGCGTTCCTTTTCCTGGTCGTTGGAGTCCATGATGCGCTCCTGCCCCTCGGCCTTGCGGTCCAGGGTGCCGGACTGCTGGAGGAGCTTGTCGACCAGGGTGGTTTTGCCGTGGTCGACGTGAGCGATGATGGCGATGTTGCGAAGTTTCTCGATCACGACGGGATCCTGCAGGGAAATAAGGGGCGCATTATAGGGTCTAGGCCGTGACCCCTGCCACCTTCACGGCCCCGATTTCCGGGCTTTTGCGCTGTCGTGACCTACATCAACGCCGCTTCGGCCGTTCCTTCATAGGCTTAACGGGACACGGCGCGAGTCGGCTCGCGCGGTATTGCAGTGGTCGTGGAATAAAGGAGGAGCGACGATGAAACGCGGATTGATGGGTGGCGTGCTGGCGACCGTGCTGGTCAGCGGCCTGGCCCTGGCCCACGGGGGCATGATGGGGGGCGGTTACGGCCCCGGCATGATGGGTGATGGTTACGGCCCCGGCATGATGGGTGGCGGCTACGGCCCCGGCATGATGGGCGGCGGCTACGGCCCGGGCATGATGGGTGGCGGCTACGGCCCGGGCATGATGGGTGGCGGCTATGGCCCGGGCATGATGGGCGGTGCTCTGCCGTTCGGTGACGAGCGCCTGTTGAACGATGACCAGCGTCGGCAGATTCGCCGGATCCAGGGCGAGTTCTACAAGTCCCAGCAGCCGCTGATGGAACGCCTGCACGAGCGGATGGAAACGCTGTACGAACTCTATGGCGATGAGAAGGCCGATCCGGCCCGTGCCGGCGACGTCTACACGGAGGTCTTCAAGCTGCGGCGCGAAATGGCGGACAACGCCCGTCAGGCGCGCGAGCGGGTCTACCGGATCATCGAGCAGGCGGGCGACGCCGGCGGCTCCCCGTAAGCGCCGGGTCATCGGGTCGTCGGGCCGCCGGGGTGTCACAACTGGCCGAGCAGATAGTCGAACAAGCGCCCCGGACTCTGGGCCAGCGGCTGCGAGAGCGGGATGCGCGGCAGCGAGAGCGGGTCGTCGCGGTGCGATAGCCAGCCGCCCTGGCGAGCCAGGCCGATGGTCACGCCGCACTCCCTGACGATGCGGCGGACCCGGGCCGAGGGGTCGCGGTCGGGGTAGGCGAACACCTGCAGCGGTTCCCGGCACAGGCGCGCCAGCGCCAGACGTGAGCGCCGCACCTGGCGGCGTATCGCCTCGTCGTCCAGGCCCTCGAGGGCCGCGACACCGATGCCGCGGGTGCCGAAGCGGATCAGGCCTTCGTTCTCCAGCCGCCGGATGCTGAAGGGGTCGATGTGCGGCGGCGGCAGATCGAGTTCGATGGTCAGGTAGTCGGTCACCGCTTCCAGCCGGTGGGCGGCGACGCCCGCCAACTGCTGCAGATAGCCGCGCAGGGCGCGGCTGTAGGCGGTGTCCCGCTGCGCGGGGGGCGCCGGCGGCAGGGGCAGGCCGGCATCGCCCAGCGCGTCGTGGATGCGCCGGGCATGCGGCCCTTGCCAGAGCCCGTCGCCGATCACCGCGCGCCAGTCGCCGCGGGCACGCTGCAGCTGGCCGCTGCTGACGAAGACGCTGGCGGGAATCGCATAATGGTCGAGCAGCGGCATGGCGGCGTCGAGGTCGTCGCGCCAGGCGCCGTCGAAGGTCAGGGCGATGCAGGCCTGTGGCTGGTGATGGGGCTGCATGACCGTCGCCAGGCTGACCACCCGGGCGATGTCGCTGAGGCTGAGCAGCAGCCGCTCGAAGCTCTCGCGCCCCAGGCACCAGGGGGCACGGTGGGGCAGGCGGGCGGTGGCCTCGTCATCGACCACCCGGGGCAGGACGAGGATCGCGCTGCGTCCCCACAGGGGCGCGACCAGACTGCGCCGCCAGTGGCCACGCAGGCGGCAGGCCAGGTCCTGGGCCAGGTTCAGACCGTTCATGGATAGCCTCTCCTTGTGCGCCTCGCGCACGACTAACCTCGGAAACATCATACCGTCTGGCGGCCCCGCGGTGGTCAGGGGTCGACTAAAGGCTTGCCGGCTAAGGAAACGCTGCATAAATGCCTGCGCGAGCGAATCGCTTCGTTGCGTGGTACTCGAAAACTCGCCTAACTTCATGTTATGTCTCGTTTTCTGCGTTCCATGCGCCTCGCGCTTCATCTCGCTCGTCGATTTATTCAGCATTTCCCTAACGGGCAGCGTCTCACCCGGCCGAGCGCTGCCCCTCCCATGGCTTGCGCTGCAGCACGCGAGCGTGACAGGCCCTCAGTCGGGTCAACAGGTCCTGCTCGGCACCGCCCTCCAGCTCGGGATCGAAGCCGCCGACCCGCTCGAACCAGATGCGTCGCATGGCCAGCATCGGTACGCGGACACCGGGACGGTGCAGGCGCTGCAGCCAGTGCGTCGCGAACCAGCCCTCCGTCACCAGGGCCGTGACGTCCCAGTGCTGGTGAAACAGGGTCTGCTCGAGGAAATCCAGCCAGCCCGGCGGCAGGTCGATGACGGGGTCGATGAACACCAGCACGTCGGACTGACTGTGGTTGGACGCGATGTTGAGCCGCTTGCCGTGGGGCTGGCTCGGTAGCAGCAGTTGCCGGGCACCGTGCGCTTCCGCCAGCTGATCCATGCGGTTGCGCGGCTTGTCGATCACCAGCCAGGTCTCCAGGCGCCCCGCGAAGCCCTGGGCGTTCTGCTCGATCGCCGCGAGAAAGCGGGCGAGGCGGAAGTAGCCACGTCGGGAATCGATGATGACGCTGTACGAGTTCATAGGGAGGGCGTCCTGAATCCGGTAATGGCCGTTTACCGTGACATCGACGCAGGCCGCCGGCTTCCTCGACGTCGGATGGCCGCTGCCCTCCGACGTGGCCCACATGTGTCCTGATAGCGTTTCTTGTTATGTAATCAAGTGTAGCCGTCGGTTTCAAAAGGTTGCAACGCCCCGGCTGGCTGATTTCCGAGATCGTGGGGAGTGATTTTTCCGGAGGCCCCCGGGCTGAGAGGGGTCATTCCCGGCAAGGGGCCGGGCCAGGCGGCGTCTCGCGCCGCATGCACCAAGTTGGTGCCTGGTACGCCTTTTTTGCATTCTTGCGGTGCGAGCAGCTGTCGGGTGCACCCCGATGGCGCGAGCGGGCGCGTTCCCGCGGCGCCGTGCCGGCCCCGCTGGCGTCGAATTTTCACTGGGATTTCATGGGGTTGTCAGATGGCGTGCGAAACGGTTGCGCCATTTTGGCACGGTGTCTGCATTTGGTTTGCCAGAACGGCACGTCATAGGCAATCCTTGGTCGGCGTGCTAAAACGACGCTGGACACGCAAGCTATCGATTCGAGCCCGAAATGCTCATTTGTGGAGGACATCATGTCTGAGAAGACACTCGCCCTGATCGAAGAACACGACGTCAAGTGGGTTGACCTGCGCTTCACCGATACCAAGGGCAAGGAGCAGCACGTAACGATTCCGGCCAGCGCTATCGACGACGAGTTCTTCGAGGACGGCCAGATGTTCGATGGTTCCTCCATCGAAGGCTGGAAGGGCATCAACGAATCCGACATGATCCTGCGCCCGGAGGACGGCACCGGCTTCCTCGACCCGTTCACCGAAGACGCGACCCTGGTGCTGCGCTGCGACATCATCGAGCCGGCCACCATGCAGGGTTACGAGCGTGACCCGCGCTCCATCGCCAAGCGTGCCGAGGCCTACCTGAACTCCACCGGCCTGGGCGACACCGCCTTCTTCGGTCCGGAGCCCGAGTTCTTCATCTTCGACGAGGTCCACTGGCGTGCCGACATCGACGGCGCCATGTACAAGATCACCTCCGAAGAAGGCGCCTGGGCGACCTCGGCCACCAACGTCGAAGGCGGCAACCTGGGCCACCGTCCGCGCGTCAAGGGCGGTTACTTCCCGGTCCCGCCGGTGGACAGCTTCCATGATATCCGCAGCGCGATGTGCAACACCCTGGAAGCGATCGGCCAGGCGGTGGAAGTGCATCACCACGAAGTGGCCAACGCCGGCCAGAACGAGATCGGCGTCAAGTTCAACACCCTGGTCAAGAAGGCCGACGAGGTCCAGCAGCTCAAGTACGTGGTGCACAACGTCGCCCACGCCTACGGCAAGACCGCGACCTTCATGCCCAAGCCGCTGGTCGGCGACAACGGGTCCGGCATGCACGTGCACTCTTCCTTCTGGAAGGATGGCGAGAACCAGTTCGCCGGCGACGGCTATGCCGGTCTGTCCGAGACCGCCCTCTACTACATCGGCGGTATCATCAAGCACGCGCGTGCCCTGAACGCCTTCACCAACGCTTCGACCAACTCCTACAAGCGTCTGGTACCGGGCTTCGAGGCGCCGGTCATGCTGGCCTACTCGGCGCGCAACCGTTCCGCGTCGATCCGCATCCCGTACACGTCCAGCCCGAAAGGCAAGCGCGTCGAGTGCCGCTTCCCCGACCCGACCGCCAACCCCTACCTGGCGTTCGCGGCCATCCTGATGGCGGGCATCGACGGCATCAAGAACAAGATCCATCCGGGCGACGCGATGGACAAGAACCTCTACGACCTGCCGCCGGAAGAGGGCAAGAAGGTGCCGACCGTGGCCAACAGCCTCGATCAGGCCCTGGAAGCCCTGAACGACGACCGTGCCTTCCTCACCGAAGGCGGCGTGTTCACCGACGACATGATCGATGCCTACATCGAGCTGAAGGACGAGGAAGTCGAGCGCCTGCGCATGGCGACGCACCCGGTCGAATTCGACCTCTACTACAGCTGCTGAGGGCCTCGGCCGGCCCGCGATGGTCTATCGTGGGTCGTGCCGGTCGTCTTCCGCCGGCTTGCTCGCAAGCCGCACCGAAGGGGCTCGCCACGGCGGGCCCCTTTTGCGTTTTGCGTTACACTGCCGGAGGATCGCCGTCCGGCGCCGGTACGGGCGGGACAATGAGCAGAGAGGGCAGGGACGATGATGCGGCGTCTACTCGCGGTGGGCTTGGTGATGGGGCTGGCATGGAGCATGGCCCAGGCGGCGACGGTCTATCGCACGACCGATGCCCAGGGCAACGTGGTCTTCACCGACCGGCCGGTGGACGACGCCCAGCGCGTCGACCTGGCGCCGCTGACCGTTGTGCCCTCGGCCAGTCCGTCGTCGACGCCGTCGGCGGCCCCGAGCCGCGAGACGTCGTCGTCGAGGCGAGCCATCGGTCAGCCGTTCATGCCCTATACCACCTTTCGCATCGCCTCGCCGCCGGACGGCAAGACCCTGCCCACCGGCGCCGCCGGCAACGTCCAGGTGATGCTCGATATCGAGCCCGACCTGCGCCCGGACCACAAGGTCCGCCTGCTCGTCGACGGCAACGTCAGCCAGTCGGCCCTGCATACCAGTGCCTTCATGCTCACCAACCTGGATCGCGGCGAACACACCCTGCGCGCCGAACTGCTCGATGGCGACGGCAAGGTGCGTCATCGCAGTGCGCCGGTGACACTCTACGTCCAGCGTGCCAGCGTTAATCTGCCCGCCAACCCCAACAACCCCGCCAACTGAGAGGGTGTTTACAAAATGCCTGCGCTCGACAATACGGCGTTAAAATCGGCCTAAAAATGCTCATTTAGCCCTTGTAAACTCCGCTTTTTCGGCCGATTTCGCCTTGTCTTGCCTTCGCTCGCCGACTTTGTAAACACCCTCTGAGGCGACCGCGCCGGCCGGAAAAGGGTTCCGGCATGGCGCGTCGTGCCATCTTCGCCGTCTCGTGCTGCACCGCCGCAACGCCGCCGGGTGCCGACGACGCCTGCCCGGGCGTGCCATTCTGGCGCGGCAGGGTTCGACCTGATGCACCATAATGGTGCGTAACGGCGCGCGGCGGCGGCGCGGATCTCGCGTCGTTACGGTCTTTCGCAGAGTGGCGCGCTTTTTGCAAATCGACAGCTAACGAGTCCCGGAATGTCGGAACGAGCCATGTATCAACGCCTGCTGGAGAATCTCACCACCGCGGTCGTCCTGCTCGACGACGCGTTGCGCGTGCGCTGGTTGAACCCCGCGGCGGAGGCGCTGCTGGCGGTCAGCCAGGGCCGCGTCCAGGGCCTGCGGCTGGAATGCCTGGAGGGCGAGGGCGGCGCCGTGGCCGAGGTGCTGGCCAAGGCGCTCGAGGAGTATCACCCCTTCACCCAGCGCGAGGCGGTCCTGCTGCTGGTCGGCGGTGAATCGATCACCGTCGACTTCACGGTGACGCCGCTCGCCGAGGACGAGCTGCTGCTGGAGATCGAGCCCCGCGACCGGCTGATGCGCATCTCCCGCGAGGAGGCGCTGATCAGTCGCCAGGAGACCATCAAGGTGCTCTCCCGGGGGCTGGCCCACGAGATCAAGAACCCGCTGGGCGGCATCCGCGGTGCCGCGCAACTGCTCGAGCGCGATCTGCCCGACCCGCAGCTCGCCGAGTTCACCCGGGTGATCGTCGAGGAGGCCGACCGGCTGCGCGATCTGGTCGATCGCATGCTTGGCCCCAACCACATGGTCCGCCACGAGCCGCTCAACATCCACAAGGTCCTCGAGCGGGTGCGTGCCTTGCTCGAGGCCGAGCATTCGCGGGTCGACTACGTGCGCGACTACGACCCCAGCCTGCCCGATCTCAACGGCGACGAGTCGCAGTTGATCCAGGCGGTACTCAACGTCGCGCGCAACGCCGTGCAGGCCATGGAGGAGAGCGGCGTCGCCCGGCCCCGGCTGACGTTGCGCACCCGTGCGCGGCGCCAGTTCACCCTGGGGGCGGAGCGCCACCGGCTGGTCTGCGAGGTGGCGATCATCGACAACGGCCCGGGGATCCCCGCGACGTTGCGCGAGACGCTGTTCTACCCGATGGTCTCGGGGCGCGCCGAAGGTAGCGGGCTGGGGCTGTCGATCGCCCAGTCGATCCTCCACCAGCACCAGGGCCTGATCGAGTGCGACTCGCAGCCCGGCTGTACCGAATTCCGCCTGCTGATTCCGCTGGAGGCGAACTGATGGCAGCGGCAGGCACACGCAGCGCCGGACGCGCTGATCTTGCGACATTCGCCGGAGGCGAACCTATGCTACCCGCTGGAGGGCTTTATGACTGACGTCGCTCGTATCGTGATCGTCGACGACGACCGTGCCATACGATGGGTGCTGGAGCGCGCCCTCGCCCAGCCGGACCTGGAAGTGACCAGTTTCGATCGCGCCGACACCGCGCTCGAGAGCCTGTTGCGCCACCCGCCGGACGTGCTGCTCACCGACATCCGCATGCCGGGGCTGGACGGCCTCGATCTGATGGCGAGGCTCCGCGAGAGCCACCCCGACCTGCCGGTGATCGTGATGACCGCGCATTCCGACCTGGACAGTGCGGTGGCGTCCTATCAGGGCGGGGCCTTCGAATACCTGCCCAAGCCGTTCGACGTCGACGAGGCACTGGCCCTGGTACGCCGTGCGGTGGCCCATGCCCGCGAACGTCAGTCGCCGGCGGCGGTGCCCGAGGGCCTGACCACCGAGATCATCGGCGAGGCGCCGGCGATGCAGGAGGTGTTTCGCGCCATCGGCCGGCTCTCGCAGTCGCACATCACCGTGTTGATCAACGGCGAGTCCGGGACCGGCAAGGAGCGGGTCGCCCAGGCACTGCATCAGCACAGCCCGCGCCGCTCGCACCCGTTCATCGCCCTGAACATGGCGGCGATCCCCAAGGACCTGATGGAGTCCGAGCTGTTCGGCCACGAGAAGGGCGCCTTCACCGGCGCCACCGCGCAGCGTCGCGGGCGCTTCGAACAGGCCGACGGCGGCACGCTGTTCCTCGACGAGATCGGCGACATGCCGCCCGACACCCAGACCCGTCTGCTGCGCGTGCTGGCCGACGGCGAGTTCTATCGAGTCGGCGGTCATACGCCGGTCAAGGTCGACGTGCGCATCATCGCCGCCACCCACCAGAACCTCGAGCGGCTGGTCGAGGACGGGCGCTTCCGCGAGGATCTGTTCCACCGCCTCAACGTGATTCGCGTCCACCTGCCCAAGCTCGCCGAGCGCCGCGAGGACATCCCGCGGCTGGCCCAGCACTTTCTCGCCGAGGCCGCCAAGGAGCTTTCCACCGATCCCAAGGTGCTGACCAAGGACGCCGAGCAGCACCTCACCAAGCTGCCCTGGCCGGGCAACGTGCGCCAGCTCGAGAACACCTGTCGCTGGCTGACGGTGATGGCCTCGGGCCGCGAGGTGCTGGTCGACGACCTGCCACCGGAGCTGCGCGACGTCGAGGGCACCGAGGCGGCCAGCGGCGACTGGCGCAGCGCCTTCCGTGAATGGGCCGACCGGGCGCTGGCCGCCGGGCACACCCATCTGCTCGAAGAGGCGGTGCCGGATTTCGAGCGCATCCTCATCGAGACCGCCCTCAAGCACACCGGCGGGCGCAAGGGCGAGGCCGCCGAGCTGCTGGGCTGGGGGCGCAATACATTGACCCGCAAGGTGAAGGTATTGCTGCCGGCACTGGCCGAGGAGTGACCGGCGAGATGGCGGTCTGTATCGAGGCAGTCGAGTCGCTGGGCTGGGGGCGCAACACCGGCTCTTCACAAGGGCCTGCAAGGTGAAAGTGCTGCTGCCGGCACTGGCCGAGGAGTGACTGGCGGGGCTCGCGCGAGCCCCGTGGGAGACCCCGGCGGCAGGGTTGTTCTCCGGGCTCGCGGCGTATGGGGCGACCAAAGTCGTGCTTTTGTGACCTGACCCGACAGGGGTAGGCTCGTGTAACCCATTGAAACCGGTTCGACGAGGCGCCCCTGTCATGGATCAGCACCAGCCGATGCCCGCCCGGGTGCATGTCACCGAGGTGGGGCTGCGCGACGGTCTGCAGAACGAAGCGACACGGTTGAGTACCGACGACAAGGTCGCCCTGGTGCGAGCGCTGGTGGCCGCCGGGGTGCGCGAGTTCGAGCTGACCTCCTTCGTCAGCCCGCGGGCGGTGCCCGCCCTGGCCGATGCGGCGCAACTGGTGGCGGCGCTGGCCGACATCCCGGACGTGCACTGGTCGGCGCTGGTGCCCAACGTGCGCGGCGCCGAACGCGCGCTGGAAGCCGGCATCGACTCGGTGGTGCTGTTCGTCTCGGCCTCGCCGACCCACAACGCCAAGAACGTCAACCGCGACATCGCCACCTCGCTGGCGGGCTTCACGGAGATCGCGCGGCTGCTCGACGGCAGCGGCGTCGAACTGCGCGGCGCCATCGCCACGGCCTTCGGCTGCCCCTTCGAGGGCGATGTCGACGTCGGCGCGGTCGGCGACATCGCCCGTGCCTTCGCCGATCTCGGCGCACGTCACGTGTCGCTGGGCGACACCACCGGCATGGCGACGCCGCCGCTGGTCGGCGAGCGCATCCGCCATCTGCGCGAGGTGGCGCCCTCCCTGTCGCCGACGCTGCACTTCCACAACACCCGCGGTATCGGCCTGGCCAACGTGATGCAGGGCCTGGCGCTCGGCGTCACCCGCTACGAGAGTTCCATCGGCGGGCTGGGCGGGTGTCCCTTCGCCCCCGGGGCCACCGGCAACATCGCCAGCGAGGACCTGGTCTACCTGCTCACCGAGATGGGCATCGACACCGGCATCGACCTGACGACGCTGATCGAGGCCGGTCGACTGGCCTCGCGCCTGATGGGCCGACCACTGCCCGCGCAGGTTTCCAAGGCCGGGCCGCGGCTGGCGCTCAGCGACGGCGACGCCGTCGCCACGGCCCGGGGGTGAGCATGGCGCCACTCTCCCTGCCGACCGCCGGCTCCCTCGAGGGCATTCGCGTCATCGACCTCACGCGGGTGATCTCCGGCCCCTTCTGCACCCAGATGCTCGGCGATCACGGCGCCGACGTGATCAAGGTCGAGCCGCCGCGTCGTGGTGACGTGGTGCGCTCCCAGGGCAACAGGGTCAAGGGCTTCAGCTGGTACTTCGCCCAGTTCAATCGCAACAAGCGCTCCCTGACCCTGGACCTGCGCAGCGAGAGCGGCAAGGCGGTCCTGTGGCGGCTGCTCGAGGACGCCGACGTGCTGGTCGAGAACTTCCGCCCCGGGGTGCTGGCCAGGATGGGCCTGGACGATGCCACGTTGCGCGAGCGCTTTCCGCGGCTGGTGGTGGGGCGGATCAATGGCTTCGGCTCCGAGGGGCCCTATCGCGACCGCCCGGCCTACGACTTCATCGCCCAGGCGATGAGCGGCTTCATGAGCGTCAACGGCCCGGCCGACGGCGAGCCCATGCGTGCCGCGCCGCCGCTCAGCGACATGGTCGCCAGCCAGAACCTGGCCTTCGGCATCTGCGCCGCGCTGGTGCGTCGCGAGCGCACCGGCCAGGGCGACATCGTCGAGACCGCCCTGACCAACGGCCTGATCAGCATGATGGGCTATCTCGCCGCGGAATATTTCGCCACCGACCGGGTGCCGGCGCGGACCGGCAACGACCACCCCATGGTCTATCCCTACGGCCTGTTCAAGGCCAGCGACGGCGACGTGGCGATCGCGCCCAGCAACGACGCCATGGTCGAGCGTCTGCTGCGCGCCCTGGACTGCCTCGAGCTGCTCGATGAACCGCGCTTCGCCGACAATGCCCAGCGCATGCTCCACCGCGAGGCGTTGCGCGAACGTCTCAACGCCGTGATCGGCACGCGCCGCGTGGCCGAGTGGATCGAGCATCTCAACGAGGCCGGCGTGCCCTGCGGGCGCGTCCACAGCCTGCGCGAGACCTTCGACGATCCCCAGGTCCAGGCCCAGCAGATGCGCCTGGATCTCGACCAGGGTGAACACGGCCGGGTCCCCACCACCGGCTTTCCGGTGAAGATGAGCGAGGCGCCGGCGGCGGTCTACCGGCCGGTGCCGGCCCTGGGCGAGCACACCCGCGAGATCCTGACCCAACTGGGTCTCGACGAGAGCGAACTGCAACGGCTTCACGACGAGGGCGCGATCTGACCCTCACCGGAATGACGACGAGACGAACCGACACAAGGAACAACAATCATGGCCATCTCTCCACGCACGCTCGCCTTGCGCCCCCTGCAGACCCTCGCCGCGACGCTGTTGCTGGGCGCGGGCCTGGCCGTCAGCACCCCGAGTCAGGCATTGCCGATCAGCGAGTGCCTGGCGCCGGCCGACCCGGGTGGCGGCTGGGATTTCACCTGCCGCAGCGTGGGCAAGCTGCTCTACGATCTCGAACTGGTCGACAGCCCCGTCCAGGTGGTCAACATGCCCGGCGGCGTGGGCGCCGTGGCGTTCTCCAACGTGGCCGGCAAGCGCGCCGATGACAGCGACCTGATCGTGGCCACCAGCACCGTGGGGATCACCCAGATCGCCCAGGGTCGCTATCCGGGCGGCGTCGACACCATGCGCTGGCTGGCCATGCTGGGCACCGACGTGGGGGTGATCCTGGTCGACGACGACAGCCCCTATCAGAGCCTCGACGATCTGCTGAACGCGCTGGTCGAGGATCCCTCGTCGGTGGTGCTGTCGGGGTCCAGCGGGGCCGGTGGCTGGGATCACATACGCGCGCTGATGCTGGCCAAGGCCGCGGGCCTGGCCAGCGACCAGACCGGCAAGGTGCGCTGGGTGCAGTTCGACGGCGGCGGCCCCGCCGTGACCCAGATGATGGGCGGCCACGTGGACGTCGTGTCCACCGACCTGGGCGAGATCGCGGGCTTCATCAAGTCGGGGGACGTCCGCGTGCTGGCGGTGCTCGCCGACGAGCCGCTGGCGCCGCCCTTCGACGACCTGCCCACCGCGGTCTCCCAGGGCTATGACGTGACCGGCTACAACTGGCGCGGTTTCTATACCGGTGGCGAGGTCTCGGATGCCGACTACCAGGCGATGGTCGACACCCTGAAGACCCTCTACGACTCGCCGGCGTGGAAACAGGTCGCCGAGCGCAACGGCCTGGTGCCCCTGTGGCGTGGCGGTGACGCGTTCGACACCTTCGTCCGCGATACCGCCGACCAGGTCGAGAGCATTTCCCGGGAGATCGGGGTCATCCAGTGACGGCAGACGAACCCGGCGACGCGCCGCGTCCGGCGGCCCTCGGCGACCGTCTCGCCGGGGCCGTGCTGCTCCTGCTGGCGGTGGTGGCCTGGTGGCACGCCCAGACCTTCGTTTCCGGCTTTCGCCAGCCGGTGGGGCCGGATCTGTTTCCGCGTCTGGTCTGCGTACCGCTGGGCGTGCTGGCGCTCTACCTGATCTGCCGGCCCGGCCTCAACCAGCGCTGGCCCGGGGGGGCAGCGCTGCTGCGCCAGGCCGGGCTGCTGGTGGTGCTGGGCGGCTATGCCGCCTTCCTCGAACCCTGGGGGTTCCTGCCGGCGACGCTGGTCTGCAGCGTGCTGCTGATTCGCCTGTTCGATGCCGCCTGGCGCCAGGCGCTGGTCAGTGGCGCGGCACTGACGGCGATCCTCTATCTATTGTTCGAGTACGCGCTGGGCATTCCGCTGCCCGCCATCCCCGGCCTGGGTTTCTGAGGGGCATCGCATGGATATCCTCGGCTTTCTCCTGCACGGCTTCGCGGTGGCCACCGAGCCCCAGAATCTGCTCCTGGCGTTGATCGGCTGTGCCGTGGGGACCCTGATCGGAGCCCTGCCGGGGCTGGGGCCGGTCAACGGCGTGGCGCTGCTGATTCCGCTGGCCTTCAACTTCGGCCTGTCGCCCACCGCCGCGTTGATCCTGCTGGTCAGCGTCTATTACGGCACCATGTACGGTGGGCGCATCAGTTCGATCGTCCTCAACATCCCCGGCGACGAGCCGGCGATGATGACCACCCTCGACGGCTATCCGATGGCGCTCGCGGGGCGCGGCGGTGAGGCCCTGGGGCTGTCCGCGGTGGCCTCGTTCGTCGGCGCGACGGTGGCGACCATCGGCCTGACGCTGTTCGCGCCCTTGCTGGTGGGCTTCGCCATTCGCTTCGGCCCCGCCGAGTACTTCGCGCTGTTCGTGCTGGCGTTCGCCACCATCGGCGGGGTGACCAGCGGCAGCTTCACCAAGAGCTTCGTCGCCGCCTGTCTGGGCCTGCTGCTGGGCACGGTGGGGCTCGACCCGGCGAGCGGCGTGTCGCGCTATACCTTCGGATTGTACGAGCTGTACGACGGCATCGATTTCATCGCCGCCCTGGTGGGGCTGTTCGCCATCTCGGAGTGCCTGCTATTCCTCGAGGACCGCCGCCAGGCAACCGGCGCCAGCCGGGAGCTGGGCTCGGCGATCCCCGGCATGCGCAGCGCCGGACGCTGCGCGCCGACCATCGCCCGTGGTTCGCTGATCGGCTTCATCGCCGGGGTGCTGCCCGGGGCCGGCGCCTCGCTGGGCAGCTTTCTCTCCTACACGCTGGAGAAGCGCTGGCTGGGGCGCAAGGGCGACTTCGGCAACGGCGACCCGCGCGGCGTGGCGGCCCCCGAGGCGGGCAACAACGCCGCCGCCGGCGGTGCGCTGATTCCCATGCTGTCGCTGGGCATCCCGGGCAGCGGCACGACGGCCATCCTGCTGGCGCTGCTGCTGTCGATGAACATCACTCCAGGGCCGCTGCTGTTCGAGCAGCAGCCCGACATGGTGTGGGGGCTGGTGGCGGCGCTGTTCATCGGTAACATCATGCTGCTGGTGCTCAACGTGCCGCTGGTGGGGCTGTTCGCCCGGGTGCTGCGCGCCCCCACCTGGCTGTTGATGCCGGTGGTGATCCTGGTGGCGTTCGTCGGCGTCTACTCGCTCAACAACAGCGCCTTCGATCTCTGCGTCATGCTGGCCTTCGGGGTGCTGGGCTATGCGCTGCGCAAGCTGGAGATCCCGTCGGTGCCGGTGGTCCTGGGGCTGCTGCTGGGCGGCGAGATGGAGTTCAACCTGCGCCGGGCCATGTCCATCTCGGGCGGCGACTGGAGCATCCTGGTGTCCAGCGCCATCTCGGTGGGCATCTATGCGTTCGCCGTCGCCCTGATGGTGGCCGGCCTGCTCTACGCCTGGTGGCTGAATCGAGATAGCGGGCGTCGAGCGTGGCCGGCGACGCTCCATCGGGGTGGAAAGCGGCGGCGCTAGACGCCAAGATGGGAGGATGGAGCCCGCACCGCGGGATCAGCAAGGACCACTCTCAAGGGAGGCGTGCAAGACGATGACCGATATTGCCAAGTTGCTGGGCGACGAGGCCGACAGCCTGCTCAATCACTCGTGCCGCGGATTCGACAAGGGCAGCCTGTATCTGCCGGGTCCCGACTTCGTCGATCGGGTGATGACCGACACCGATCGCAGCCCCCACGTGCTGCGCAACCTTCAGGCGATCTTCGACCACGGGCGGCTGGGCGGCACCGGTTACGTCAGCATCCTGCCGGTCGACCAGGGCATCGAGCACTCCGCCGGGGCCTCCTTCGCGCCCAACCCGCTGTATTTCGATCCCAAGAACATCGTCGAGCTGGCCATCGAGGGCGGCTGCAACTGCGTGGCCTCGACCCTCGGCGTGCTGTCGTCGGTGGCGCGGCGCTATGCCCACAAGATCCCGATGATGCTCAAGCTCAACCACAACGAGACGCTGACCTACCCGGCGGTCTACGACCAGACGCCGTTCGCCCAGGTTGAGCAGGCCCATGCCATGGGCTGCGTGGCGGTGGGGGCGACCATCTACTTCGGCTCGCCGGAGAGCCGGCGCCAGATCGAGGAGATCAGCGAGGCCTTCGAGCGTGCCCACGAACTGGGCATGGTCACCGTGCTCTGGGCCTACCTGCGCAATCCCGAGTTCAAGAAGGACGGCACCGACTATCACGTCGCCTCCGACCTGACCGGGCAGGCGATCCACCTGGCGGCCACCCTCAAGGCCGACATCGTCAAGCAGAAGCTCGCCGAGAACAACGCCGGCTACCGCAAGGTCGGCTTCGGTCACACCCACGACAAGGTCTACGACGAGCTGACCACCGATCATCCCATCGACCTGGCCCGCTATCAGGTGGCCAACTGCTACATGGGACGCATCGGCCTGATCAACTCGGGCGGCGGTTCCAAGGGCCATTCCGATCTCGGCGAGGCCGTGCGTACCGCGGTGATCAACAAGCGCGCCGGCGGCATGGGCCTGATCTCGGGCCGCAAGGCGTTCCAGAAGCCGATGAAGGAGGGCGTCGAGCTGCTCAACGCCATCCAGGACGTCTATCTGGCGAAGGACGTCACCATCGCCTGAGCCCCGCGCGGGGCGGCATTCGCCAGCCACGGCCCGGCCTCGTCGCCGGGCCGTTTGCGTTCTCGACGCGGCCGATTGTCGCCGCGCCGCCGCGCGCGACCCGCGGCGGTTATGATGGCGCTACCTCGAAAGGAGCGAAGGAGCGGCGCGAGTGACACAAGCGATGAAGGACGTGGCGATCGTCGGAGCCGGGCCGGCCGGGCTCTGCCTGGCGGTGGAACTGGCTGCGCTGGGGCTGACGGTGGCCGTGATCGACCGGGCCCCGCGGGCCGCCCTGGCCGAGCCTGCCGACGACGGTCGCGAGATCGCCCTGACCCACGCCTCGCGGCGGCGGCTCGAGGCCGCCGGTATCTGGTCGCGCATTGCCGAGGCGCATGTCGCGCCGATCCGCGCGGCGCAGCTCTACGACGGCGACGCCACGCGACCCTTGACGCTCGCGGAGGTCGATGCCACCGCGGTGCATCCGCTCGGTCAGTTCGTCGCCAACCGTCACCTGCGTCGGGCGGCCTTCGAGGCCGCCCAGGCCGACTCGCGCATCGAGTTGATCGCCGGTACCGGCGTCACGGCGCTGGAGACCGCCACAGATTCGCGGGTGCTGCTGCGCGAGGATGGCGAACGACTCGCCGCGCGGCTGGTGGTCGCCGCCGACGGCCGCTTGTCGGCGATGCGCCGTCAGGCGGGCGTGCCCGCCCAGCTCGAGGATACCGGGCGTCACGTGCTGGTATGTCGGATGGCTCACGAGCACGCGCATGATCAGGTGACCTGGTCGTGGTTCGGCTACCGGCGGGCGCTGGCGCTGCTGCCGCTGAGCGGGCGCACCTCCTCGGTGGTGATGACCGTGACGCCGGACGAGGCCGAGTGGCTCCATTCGCTGGACGCCGGGGCCTTCTCGGCGGCGGTGTCGGACTTCTACCGGCACCGCCTGGGCGCCATGCAGCGTGTCGGCGACCTGCACGGTTACCCGCTGTGGATTGGCTACGCTGAGCGGTTGCACGCCGAGCGCTTGGCGTTGATCGGCGACGCCGCCATCGGCCTGCATCCCGCCACCGCCCACGGCTTCAACGTCGGGCTGGCCAGCGTCGAGCGGCTGGTCGGGGAAATCGCCCGTGGCCAGCGCCAGGGGCGCGATATCGGCGATGCCGATGTCCTGGCGGCCTACGATCGCGCCCATCGCCAGGCGACCCGGCCGCTGTGGCTGGCGTCGCGGGCGGTGGTCGGTCTCTACAATGATACCCGGCCCCCGGCGCGCCTCATGCGCCGGGCCGCGCTGGGCCTGGCCCGGCGGGTGACACCGCTGCGCTGGGGGCTGGAACACTACCTGCTGAGTGACTCGCGTCGCGCCACATCGCCGAGACCATGATTTCGATCAAGGACTCCAGTTGGACTGAGCACCATATCTTGATTCATTTCTGACATCGTCTACCATATATGGTGTTCAGGCCGCCGAGGCCGGGCATTCTTCGAGCCTGTCGTCCCGCCACTCGTAAGGGAATGATTATCATGAGTATTACTATTTACAGCAAGCCGGATTGCATGCAGTGCCACGCCACCTATCGCGCGTTCGACAAGCAGGGCGTTGCCTATCAGGTCGTCGATATCAGCGCGGAACCCGAGGGTCGCGAGGCGGTGGAAGCGCTCGGCTATCGTCAGTTGCCGGTGGTGGTGGCGGGTCACGAGGAGCACTGGTCGGGATTCCGCCCCGAGCGGATTCGCCAGCTCGTCGGTTGAGGCGGAGGGCGTCACATGATCGATGTGGTCTATTTCTCGACCCAGTCGAACAACACGCACCGCTTCGTGCAGAAGCTCGACTGGCCGGCCTGGCGCATTCCCATCAGCCGCCGCGAGTCGTTGCAGGCCGAGCGCCCCTATGTGCTGGTGGTGCCCACCTATGGTGACGGCGACCCGCGTACCGCGGTGCCGGCCCCGGTGATCCGCTTTCTCAACGATCCCCGCAACCGTGCCTTGATCCGCGGGGTCGTCGCCGGTGGCAACACCAACTTCGGCAGCGCCTACGCCCTGGCCGGCCATGTCATCGCCCACAAGTGCGGGGTGCCGTTTCTCTACCGTTTCGAACTGATGGGCACCCCCGAGGATGTCGCCCGGGTACGCGAGTGCCTGGCCATGGAGACCGCCGATGTCGGATGAAATCGCCACCCCTGCCGCCGCCGCGAGCCCCCAGCGCGCCCAGACGCTGGACTATCACGCGCTCAACGCCATGCTCAATCTCTACGACGCGGACGGTCGGCTGCAGCTCGGCGCCGATCGCGAGGCGGCGCGCCAGTACTTCCTGCAGCACGTCAATCAGAACACGGTGTTCTTTCACACTCTGGAAGAGAAGCTCGATTATCTGGTCGAGGAGGGGTACTACGAGCGCGAGGTGCTCGACCAGTACGCCTTCGAATTCGTCAAGTCGCTGTTCGCGCGGGCCTATGCGGTGAAGTTCCGCTTCCAGAGCTTCCTCGGTGCCTTCAAGTACTACACCAGTTACACCCTCAAGACCTTCGACGGCCAGCGCTACCTGGAGCGCTTCGAGGATCGCGTGTGCATGGTCGCGCTGAGCCTGGCGCGCGGCGACGAGGCACTGGCGACGACGCTGCTCGACGAGATCATCCATGGCCGCTTCCAGCCGGCGACGCCGACCTTCCTCAACTGCGGCAAGCAACAGCGCGGCGAGCTGGTGTCGTGCTTCCTGCTGCGCATCGAGGACAACATGGAATCGATCGGCCGGGCGATCAATTCGGCGCTGCAGCTCTCCAAGCGCGGCGGCGGGGTGGCCTTCCTGCTGTCCAACGTCCGCGAGGCCGGGGCGCCGATCAAGCGCATCGCCAACCAGTCCTCGGGCATCATCCCGATCATGAAGCTGCTCGAGGACGCGTTCTCCTACGCCAATCAGCTGGGCGCGCGGCAGGGCGCCGGGGCGGTGTATCTCAACGTCCACCATCCCGACATCCTGCGCTTTTTGGATACCAAGCGCGAGAACGCCGACGAGAAGATCCGCATCAAGACGCTGTCGCTGGGCGTGGTGATCCCGGATATCACCTTCGAGCTGGCCAAGCGCAACGAGCCGATGTACCTGTTTTCGCCCTACGACGTCGAGCGGGTCTACGGGGTGCCCTTCGGCGACATCAGCGTCACCGAGAAGTACCACGAGATGGTCGACGACCCGCGCATCCGCAAGTCGAAGATCGAGGCCCGCGAACTCTTCCAGACGCTCGCCGAGCTGCAGTTCGAGTCCGGGTACCCCTACGTGTTGTTCGAGGATACCGCCAACCGCGCCAACCCGATCGCCGGGCGCATCAACATGTCGAACCTGTGCTCGGAAATCCTTCAGGTCAACTCGCCCACCGAGTACGACGAGGACCTCGGCTACCGCCACACCGGCGAGGACATCTCCTGCAACCTGGGCTCGCTGAACATCGCCCGGGTGATGGACGCGCCGGACTTCGGCGCCAGTGTCGAGACCGCGGTGCGCGCACTAAGCGCGGTCTCCGAGATGAGCGACATTCGCTCGGTGCCGTCGATCGCCGAGGCCAACGCGCGCTCCCACGCCATCGGCCTGGGGCAGATGAACCTGCACGGCTATCTGGCCCGCGAGCGTATCCACTACGGCAGCGAGGAAGGCCTGGATTTCACCAACCTCTATTTCTATACGGTGACCTTCCACGCGCTGCGTGCCTCCAACCGGCTGGCCATCGAGCGCGGCGAGCGCTTCGCCGGTTTCGAGGACTCCGCCTACGCCAGCGGCACGTACTTCGACCAGTACACCGAGCAGGCCTGGCGGCCGAGGACCGACAAGGTGCGCGCCCTGTTCGATGGCGCCGGCATCCATATCCCGACCCAGGACGACTGGCGGGAGCTCAAGGCCTCGGTGATGACCCACGGCCTGTTCAACCGCAACCTGCAGGCGGTGCCGCCGACCGGCTCGATCTCCTACATCAATCACGCCACCTCGAGCATCCATCCGGTGGTGTCGAAGATCGAGATCCGCAAGGAGGGCAAGCTGGGCCGCGTCTATTACCCGGCGCCGTATCTCGACGACGACAATCAGGACTATTACCGCGATGCCTACGAGATCGGTCCCGAGGCGATCATCGACACCTATGCCGAAGCCACCCGGCACGTCGATCAGGGGCTGTCGCTGACGCTGTTCTTCCGCGACACCGCGACCACCCGCGACATCAACAAGGCGCAGATCCACGCCTGGAAGAAGGGCATCAAGACGATCTACTACGTGCGCCTGCGCCAGGCCGCCCTGGCGGGGACCGAGGTCGAGGGTTGCGTGTCCTGCACCCTGTAACGCCCGCGCTGCGGTGCGCCCGTGAACTCTGGAAACGTGGCCGGCATGCCGGCCACGCCCAACGAACGAGACATTCGCCATGGATATGCCTGCCAACGCCACCCGTCGCCTGAGTCGCGTCGACGCCATCAACTGGAATCGCCTGCAGGACGACAAGGATCTCGAGGTGTGGAACCGCCTCACCAGCAACTTCTGGCTGCCGGAGAAGATCCCGCTGTCCAACGACGTACCCTCCTGGAACACCCTCAACGATCGCGAGCAGCAACTGACCATCCGGGTGTTCACCGGACTCACCCTGCTCGACACCATCCAGGGCACGATCGGCGCGCCGACGCTGATCGAGGATGCGGTGACGCCCCACGAGGAGGCGGTATTCACCAACATCAGCTTCATGGAGTCGGTCCACGCGCGTTCCTACAGCTCGATCTTCTCGACGCTCTGCGCGACACGCGACGTCGACGACGCCTACCGCTGGAGCGAGGAGAACGCGCACCTGCAGAACAAGGCGGAACTGATCCTGAACCGCTATCGCACCGATGACCCGCTGATGCGCAAGGTCGCCAGCGTGTTCCTCGAGTCGTTTCTGTTCTACTCCGGCTTCTACCTGCCGATGTACTTCTCGAGTCGCGGCAAGCTGACCAACACCGCCGACCTGATCCGCCTGATCATTCGCGACGAGGCGGTTCACGGCTACTACATCGGCTACAAGTTCCAGCGCGCCCTGGAGCAGGAGAGCGCCGAACGGCAACAGGCGGTCAAGGAGGAGGCCATCGATTTGCTGCTCGAGCTCTACGACAACGAGGTGCACTACACCGAATCGCTCTACGACGAGGTCGGGCTCACCGAGGAGGTCAAGGCGTTCCTCCACTACAACGCCAACAAGGCGCTCATGAACCTGGGCTTCGAGGCGCTGTTCCCCGGCGCCACCGAGGCGGTCGACCCGGCGATCCTCGCCGCGCTCTCGCCCGGCGCCGAGGAGAACCACGACTTCTTCTCCGGCTCCGGGTCGTCCTACGTGATCGGACGCACCGAACGCACCGTCGACGAGGACTGGGCGTTCTGAGGCGGAATCGCTTCAGGCGCCGTACCCGTGGACCCGGTTGCGTCCGCCGCGCTTGGCGCGATACAGGGCGCGATCGGTAAGTACCAGCAGGTCGTGGAAGGAGTGGCACTCGCTGCAGAGCTGGGCGGCGCCGATACTCAGGGTCACCGAGGTCTCGGCGTCGCGATCATGGGTCGTGACGGTCGTTTCGGCCATGGCCATGCGCAGCCGCTCGGCGAGCGTCATTCCCGCTTCGAGCGGCGTCTCGGGCAGCACGATGGCGAACTCCTCGCCGCCGATTCGCCCCACCGTGTCGATGGCCTCGCGCACCTGGCGCGCGCAGCAGTCGGCGACGGCGCGGATGACCCGGTCGCCGGTGCTATGGCCCCAGGTATCGTTGACGCGCTTGAAGAAGTCGATGTCGAGGAGCAGCAACGTCAGCGAGTGATCGAAGCGCCGCGAGCGCTGGTATTCGCGCTCGCCGACGTCCAGTAGATGGCGCCGGTTGTAGAGGCCGGTCAGCGAGTCGCGGACGGCCAGGGAGTGGAGTTCGGCATTGAGACGCTCGAGCTGGGCATTCTGCTGGGACAGGCGCATGTTCAGCGCCAGCAGCTCCTCCTCCTGGCGCTTCTTGTCGGCGAGGCTGAAGCTGACGCCGATGAAGCGGTTGCCGTCGATCGCGTCATCGATAATCTTGCCGTAATTGGCGTACCAGACCCACTGGCCGGACTTGGCACGAATACGGAATTCGCTGTAGTAGCGCTCGGTGTGGCCGTTGACGTGATCATCGACGGCCTGTTCGACCACGGCCACGTCGTCGGGATGCATGAGCGCGAAGATGTCGCCGATATCACCGGCTTTCTCGTCGTCGTCGTAGCCGAGATCGCTGAAGATCCTGGTCAGGCCGAAGACCACTTCGCCCGTGGACAGGTTGTTCTCCCACAGGTCGAGCCCACTGGCTTCGAGAGTCAGCTGCAGACGCTTCTTGTAGAGATCCTGTTCGCCCACAGCAATATTGCTCAGCACCTGGTAAGGGTAACCACGTCACTGGACTTATCGGCACCGGCGAGGGCGGCTTTAGAAGGACCGCCGGTCAGCGGTAAGAAAAAGGCAGGAAGCCCGGGACTCGGTGGCCGCGGGCAGGCGGGCCCACCCGCGAACGGACGGGCCCGACGGGTCAATCGACGGCCAGCAGTTCCTCGACCTGCTCGACGACGTTGTCGACGGTGAAGCCGTAGTACGTGAACAGGTCCTTGGCCGGGGCCGACTCGCCGAAGCCGTGCATGCCGATCACCCGGCCGTCGAGGCCCACGTACTTGGTCCAGTAGACCCAGTGGCTGGCCTCGATCGCCACGCGCTGGCGCAGGCGCGGCGGCAGCACGCTGTCGCGGTAGCTCTGCGGCTGGGCGTCGAACACGTCGGTGGAGGGCATCGACACCACGCGCACCGCCTTGCCCTTGGCCTCCAGGGCGTCGGCGGCCTGCATCGCCAGGTCGACCTCGGAGCCGGTGGCGATCAGCACCACCTGGGCCGGCTCGTCGCTGTCCCTGAGCACGTAACCGCCGCGCTGGATGTCGGCCAGCTGGTGCTTGTCGCGCTGCTGGGCGGCGAGGTTCTGACGCGAGAACACCAGCGCGGTGGGCGCGCCACGGCGATGGATCGCGGCGTGCCAGGCGGCGGCGGTCTCGGTGGCGTCGCACGGCCGCCAGGTCGACAGGTTGGGCGTCGAGCGCAGCGCGCTCAATTGCTCGATCGGCTGGTGGGTGGGGCCGTCCTCGCCGAGGCCGATCGAATCGTGGGTGAACACGTAGATCGCCTGGCGGTTCATCAGCGCGGCCATGCGCACCGCGTTGTGCATGTACTCCATGAACGTCAGGAAGGTCGCGCCGTAGGGGATGAACCCGCCGTGGGCGCTGATGCCGTTCATGATCGCGCCCATGCCGAACTCGCGGACCCCGTAATGCAGGTAGTTGCCGGCGTGGTGATCGCGATTGATGGCGCTGGCGCCCTTCCAGAAGGTCAGGTTGGACGGTGCCAGGTCGGCGCTGCCGCCGAGCAGCTCGGGCAGTTGCGGGCCGAGCTCGTTGAGGCACGCCAGCGAGGCCTTGCGGCTGGCCAGCGTCTCGGCCTTCTCCTGGGCCTGCTCGATCAGCTTCTCGCTGGTCAGCGGGGTGGGCAGCTGGCCCTTGAGGCGCCGCGACAGCTCCTTGGCGAGCTCGGGGTGATCGGCCTGGTAGCGCTCGAAGCGGGTCTTCCAGTCCTGCTCGGCGGCGTTGCCGCGCTCGGTGGCGTCCCAGCCGGCGTAGACCGCTTCGGGCACGTGGAAGGGCGCGTGCGGCCAGCCCAGCTGCTCGCGGGCCGCGGCCACCTCGTCGTCACCCAGCGCGGCACCGTGGGATTCTTCCTTGCCCTGCTTGTTGGGCGCGCCGAAGCCGATGATCGTCTTGCAGATGATCAGGCTGGGGCGGTCGTCGTTGGAATGCGCCAGCTCGATCGCCGCCTTGACCTCATCGGGCTTGTGGCCGTCGACGTTGGGCACCACGTGCCAGCCGTAGGCTTCGAAGCGCTTGGCGGTGTCGTCGGTGAACCAGCCCTCGACCTCGCCGTCGATGGAGATGCCGTTGTCGTCGTAGAAGGCGATCAGCTTGCCCAGGCCCTGGGTGCCGGCCAGCGAACAGACCTCGTGGGAGATGCCTTCCATCAGGCAGCCGTCGCCCAGGAACACGTAGGTGTAGTGGTCGACGATGTCATGGCCCGGCTGGTTGAACTGCGCCGCCAGGGTGCGCTCGGCGATGGCCATGCCCACGGCGTTGGCCAGCCCCTGGCCGAGCGGCCCGGTGGTGGTTTCCACGCCCGGGGTGTAGCCCAGCTCGGGATGGCCCGGTGTGCGCGAGTGCAGCTGGCGGAAGTTCTGCAGGTCCTGGAGGGTGACGTCGTAGCCGCTCAGGTGCAGCAGCGAATAGAGCAGCATCGAGCCATGGCCGTTGGAGAGCACGAAACGGTCGCGGTCGGCCCAGTGCGGGTTGGCCGGGTTGTGCTTGAGGTAATCGTTCCACAATACCTCGGCGATGTCGGCCATGCCCATGGGGGCACCGGGGTGGCCGGAATTGGCCTTCTGCACGGCATCCATGGACAGCGCGCGGATGGCATTCGCCAACTCGAAACGGGACGGCATTTAGTAGCTCCTCGCCTGCGGCAAACGGGCAGCGGCCGCGGATGCTTCCTTCCCGGGAGCACCCGCGCCGCGGTCATTTCGCGGGATGACGCCGCCTGTGGCGCGGCGCGTGAAATCAGAGCCGTATTGTCGCCGAGATGACGCCTGCCAGCAAATCGCCCGACGGCGCGTGGCGGGCCCCCGGGCCGTCGCTAGGCAGCCGCTGGGGCAGCGTGTAGACTCTTGACCCTCGAGCCCGGCAGCCGCGCCACCCCGCTCGGTCACATGTCGCCGCCTGTCGTCTCGCAGGCGTGAGGCCATATGATCGCCCTTCGTTGCGACGCTAACGGACAGCCTTAGAGAGGGTCGAGGACATCATGAGCGAATACTCCCTGTTCACTTCCGAATCCGTATCCGAGGGTCACCCGGACAAGATCGCCGACCAGATCTCCGACGCGGTGCTGGATGCCATCATCGCCCGCGACAAGCAGGCGCGTGTGGCGTGCGAGACGCTGGTCAAGACCGGGGTGGCGATCGTCGCCGGGGAGATCACCACCAGCGCCTGGGTCGACCTCGAGGAACTGGTGCGCAAGGTGATACTGGACATCGGCTACGACTCCTCGGATGTCGGCTTCGACGGCGAGACCTGTGGCGTGCTCAACCTGATCGGCAAGCAGAGCGTCGACATCGCCCAGGGCGTCGATCGCTCCAAGCCCGAGGACCAGGGCGCCGGCGATCAGGGCCTGATGTTCGGTTACGCGACCAACGAGACCGCGTCCTACATGCCGGCGCCGATCCATTACGCGCACCGCCTGGTCGAACGCCAGTCGGAGCTGCGCAAGAACGGCATGCTGCCGTGGCTGCGCCCCGACGCCAAGAGCCAGGTGACCTTCCGCTACGGCGACGACGGCAGGCCCGTGGCGGTCGATGCGGTGGTGCTCTCGACCCAGCACGATCCCGAGATCGATCAGGACGACCTGCGCAAGATGGTCCGCCGCGAGATCATCGAGCAGGTCCTGCCGGCCGAATGGCTGACCGCGTCCACCAAGTATCACATCAACCCCACCGGCAAGTTCGTGATCGGCGGGCCGGTCGGCGACTGCGGTCTCACCGGGCGCAAGATCATCGTCGACACCTACGGCGGCATGGCGCGTCACGGCGGCGGCGCCTTCTCCGGCAAGGACCCGTCCAAGGTCGACCGCAGCGCCGCCTATGCCGGACGCTACGTGGCCAAGAACGTGGTCGCCGCGGGGCTGGCCGACAAGTGCGAGATTCAGGTCTCCTACGCCATCGGCGTCGCCGAGCCGACCTCGGTGTCGGTCGATACCTTCGGGACCGGTCGCGTCAGCGACGACAAGATCATCGAGCTGGTGCGCGAGCATTTCGACCTGCGGCCCTACGCCATCACCCGCATGCTCGACCTGCAGCATCCCATGTACCAGTTGACCGCCTCCTACGGCCACTTCGGCCGCGAGCCGTTCGAACACACCTACACCTGGACCGACGTCAACGGCGAGACCCAGCACGAGACCTTCACCGCCTTCCCCTGGGAAAAGCTCGACAAGGTCGAGGCCCTGAAGAGCGCCGCCGATCTCTGAGCCGCCGCTTGCGCTGGACCCGACGCCCCGCTCGAGCGGGGCGTTTTTGCGGTGCGCCAGGCATGGCGCGCAGCGTCCGACGGACGCTGTTCCCGAGGGTGGTGCCTCGGGATGACTTGGGGGTGAGAGTCCCCTACGGACCCTGATAGCGGGAACCGTTAGCTGAACAGCAAGGGTGTCCGTCGCGAGGCGGAATCTGAAGGAAGCTGCAGGCAAACTCCTGGCCCGACGAACAGGAACCGCATATGAGGCAGCCACATCTGGGCGAGAGGGCCGTGAAACTCGAAGCCCAATAGCTATCCGGAAGATGTGGAAGTAGATACGGCGGGTAGATGGGAGGAAGGTCGCGCGTCTTACCCTGGGAGGTCTGGTGGTCTGCCATGGTGCTACCGGCGTCGAGAGGCGACGGGATGGGCCACCAGACGTCAGCCGAGGCCATAGTAAGTGCCGGTTCACCGCGGCACCAAGGGCCGAACATGAAGAACCGCGAGTAGGCGATGACGTCTCGAGGATCGATCATGAAGACAGAAAGTGGCGCTGATACCGCCACCCACCCAGAGGGGCAGGGGCGGAACCCCGAGTCCCGGCCGGTGGGCGTCGAGACGGTCCCGGCGTCGTCATCGTGGACGAAAGCGGAGCCTCCCCCGCTCATGGAGGCCGTGGCAGAGAAGGCCAACATGGCGCGGGCTTACCGTAGGGTGGTTGCCAACCAAGGGGCGCCGGGTGCCGATGGCATGACGGTGGACCAGTTGGCCGACCACCTGAAACAGCACTGGCCGACGCTGCGCGAGCGGCTGCTGGCCGGTGAGTACCACCCCAGCCCGGTTCGAGCCGTCGAGATCCCCAAGCCCAAGGGCGGGACCGGCGGGGCGGCCATCCGCAGCTCGGCATCCCCACGGTCACCGACCGGCTGATCCAGCAGGCGCTGCTACAGGTGCTGACGCCGCTCTTCGATCCGAGCTTCTCCGAATCGAGTTACGGCTACCGCCCGAAGCGTAGCGCCCAGCAGGCCGTCTCGGCGATGAAGACCCACGTTGCCGCCGGCCACCGCTGGGTGGTCGATCTTGACCTGGAAGCCTTCTTCGATCGAGTGAACCACGACCTGCTGATGGCGCGGGTCGCGCGCCGCGTCCGCGACAAGCGGGTGCTGCGCCTGATCCGTCGTTATCTGGAAGCCGGGACGTTCCAGGACGGCCTGGCCACGTCACGCCGACAGGGGACGCCCCAGGGTGGACCGCTGAGTCCGCTGCTGGCCAATATCCTGCTGGACGACGTGGACAAGGAACTGGAACGCCGCGGCCACCGTTTCTGCCGCTACGCCGACGACCTGCAAATTTATGTAGGCAGTCGGCGAGCGGGCGAGCGCGTCATGGCCAGCCTGAGTGATTATCTCGAGAGCTCGCTCAGGCTCACGGTCAATCGCGACAAGAGTGCGGTGGGCCGTCCCTGGCATCGGGGATATCTGGGCTACACGCTGACCCGGCACAAACTGCCGAAGCTAACGCTGGCCAAGGCCAGCCTGCAGCGGCTGATGCAGCGTGTCCGTGAGATCCTCAAGCGCGGCAGGGGGCGCAATATACGACGCGTCATCGAAGAACTGATTCCGGTCCTGCGAGGCTGGGCCAGCTACTTCAGTCTCGTCGATGTAACGCGGCCGCTGGAAGCGTTGGATCAATGGATACGTCGCCGACTGCGCTGCATGATCTGGCGACAGTGGAAACGACCCAGCACCCGGCGCCGGAAACTTCGTGCGCTGAGCTTGGACGACCAACGTGCCAGGATGTCAACGGGGAATGGCCGAGGCCCCTGGTGGAATGCAGGTGCTCTGCATCTGCGCCATGCCTTGCCTAACCGCTGGCTCAGTCAGCAGGGACTGGTATCGGTACTCGATACGGTAAGAGGGCTTAGCCGTTCTTCATGAACCGCCGTATACCGAACGGTACGTACGGTGGTGTGGGAGGGCGCCGGGGGTAACCCCGGCCCCTACCCGATTGGAGCGGACGCCGACGTTGACGCGCCGGGAAACGACTGTTTGAATGAAGCGAACGCTGTTCGATAAAAAGTGGTCGAAGACTTGGGAAAAGCGGGACGGCCTTCTAGGCTGTGAGACGAGAACGGACCCGACAACAACCGCGCGGTCAGGGGACTGAAGTCGCCATCAATGGATATGAGGATGTGAACATGGAAAACCGCAAGATGCTCTGGGTTGCCGCACTGACACTCTCCGGCGCGCTGCTGGTGGGCTGCGGCGACGACAGCGACGATCAGGCGTCGGACAACGCCAATCAGTCCACCACGACCACCGAGCCGTCGAACGCCGGTGGCACCGAGTCGTCGGATTCCGGCAGCGGCTCCTACGGGGGTGGCACCAGCACCGGTGACAACGACATGTCGGGCTCGGGCGCCGGCGACGAATCGAACATGCAGCAGAACAGCACCACGGCGGAGACCGGCCAGTCCGAGAACGCCGCGCAGGGGGCCACCAGCGGCTCCGGCGAGACGAGCGGTGGCTCGGGCAGCGGTTCCGGCAGCGACATGTCGACGACCGACGGCGCCAGCGGTACCGGCCAGGATGACGCCGGCGCGATGGACGAGGAAACCACCCAGTAACGTCACGGCATGAGCCGGACTTCCAGCGGGGCGGCCGATCGGCCGCCCTTTTCGGCTGCGCGGCGGCGTCGCGATTGAAAACGCCGCGAACCTGTAGTGAACTGCCTGCATGATCGTGTTGCTGCTGTCCGAGGGGCGCTGCAGCATGTCCACGCCGCCGGCGCGGACTGCGAGGCTCGGGCAGGGAACGGCCACCAAGCAACGGCGCCCATTCCCCGGAATGGAGTTAGACGACGATGACCGCCATGGCCAACTCGCAAGCCGCCGCCTCCCAGGACTACAAGGTCGCCGACATCGGCCTGGCCGACTGGGGGCGCCGCGAGATCCGCATCGCCGAAACCGAAATGCCGGCGCTGATGAAGATCCGCGCCAAGTATCGTGACCAGCAGCCGCTCGCCGGTGCCCGCATTGCCGGCTGCATCCACATGACCATCCAGACCGCGGTGCTGATCGAGACCCTGATCGAGCTCGGCGCCTCGGTGCGCTGGTCCTCCTGCAACATCTTCTCCACCCAGGATCACGCCGCCGCGGCGATCGCCGCGGCCGGCATCCCGGTGTTCGCCTGGAAGGGCGAGACCGAGGAGGAGTTCTGGTGGTGCATCGAGCAGACGGTGGAGGGCCCCGACGGCTGGACCCCCAACATGGTGCTCGACGACGGCGGCGACCTGACGGCGTTGCTGCACGACAAGCGTCCGGAACTGCTCGAGGCGATCCATGGCATCTCCGAGGAGACCACCACCGGCGTGCATCGCCTGCAGGAGATGCTGCGCGACGGCACGCTCAAGGTGCCGGCGATCAACGTCAACGACGCCGTCACCAAGTCCAAGAACGACAACAAGTACGGCTGCCGTCACAGCCTCAACGACGCCATCAAGCGCGGGCTCGACCATCTGATGGCCGGCAAGCAGGCGCTGGTGGTCGGTTACGGCGACGTGGGCAAGGGCTCGGCGGCCTCGCTGCGCCAGGAGGGCATGATCGTCAAGGTCAGCGAGATCGACCCGATCTGCGCCATGCAGGCCTGCATGGACGGCTACGAGGTGGTCTCGCCCTACGTCGACGGCATCAACCAGGGCGTCGAGAGCATCGATCGCGACCTGCTCGGGCGCATCGACCTGGTGGTGACCTGCACCGGCAACATCGGGGCCTGCGACGCGCCGATGCTCAAGGCGCTCAAGAAGGGCGCGGTGGTGTGCAACATCGGCCACTTCGACAGCGAGATCGACACCGCCTACATGCGTCGCCAGTGGCACTGGGAAGAGGTCAAGCCGCAGGTCCACAAGATCTACCGCGACAGCGATCCCGACGACTACGATCCGACCAGCGACGACTACCTGGTCCTGCTCTCCGAGGGCCGCCTGGTGAACCTGGGCAACGCCACCGGCCACCCCTCGCGGATCATGGATGGCTCCTTCGCCAACCAGGTGCTGGCGCAGATCCACCTCTTCGAAGGCAAGTTCGCCGACCTCAGCGACGACGAGAAGGCCGGTGGTCTCAGCGTCACCGTGCTGCCCAAGCAGCTCGACGAGGAGGTCGCCCGCTACATGGTCGAGGGCTTCGGCGGGGTGATCACGCGCCTGACCGAGGACCAGGCCGAGTACACCGGCGTGGCCGCCGACGGCCCCTACAAGCCGGACGAGTACCGCTACTGATTGCTAGTTACGGCGTGACGCCGCCCGCGCCCGGCCGTGCGGGCGGCGTTGTCGTGTTCATCCATCGCCCGGCCAGGGAGGGCCCGTGCTCGATCTCGTCGCCATCGTCATCACGCTGACCGCCGTGCTGGCCTGGTTCAATCACCGTTTTCTGGGACTGCCGCTGACCATCGGCGTGATGGCCATCGCCCTGCTGTTGTCGGGGGCGATGAACGGCCTCGACGCGCTGGGCTTCGGCGATCTGGAAGCCCGGGCCGAAACGCTGCTCGGCCGTATCGATTTCAACGCCCTGCTGATGAACGGGATGTTGTCGATGCTGCTCTTCGCCGGTGCCCTGCACGTCGACCTCGATCGGCTGCGCCGCTACCGCTGGTCGATCGGCTTTCTCGCCACCGTCGGCGTGGTGGTCTCGACACTGGCGATCGGCGCGGCGACCTATGGCCTTTGCCGGTTCTTCGGGCTCGAGGTCGGCTGGCTCTACTGCCTGACCTTCGGCGCGCTGATTTCGCCCACCGACCCCATCGCCGTGCTGGGCATTCTGCGCGAGGCGGGCGCCCCCGAGGATCTGGAACTGCGCATCGTCGGCGAGTCGCTGTTCAACGACGGTGTGGCGGTGGTGATCTTCACCCTGCTCGTCGGGGCGGCGACCGGCGAGCAGGTGTTGAGCGTGACGCAGGGCGGCTGGCTGTTCCTGCAGGAGGCCGGCGGCGGGATCCTGCTGGGACTGGTCGTCGGTGGGCTGGGCTATGCCCTGATGCGCAGCATCGATGCCTACCGCATCGAGGTGCTGGTCTCGCTGGCGGTGGTGCTGGGCGGCTATGCCCTGGCCCTGCATCTGCACGCCTCCGGGCCGCTGGCTATGGTGGTGGCCGGGCTGCTGGTCGGCAACCAGGCCCGCGCGAGCGCCATGTCCGAGACCACCCGCCGCTACGTCGATGGCTTCTGGGAGCTGGTCGACGAGATGCTCAATGCGCTGCTGTTCGTGCTGATCGGCCTGGAGATCCTGGTGATCCCCTTCTCGCCGGCGCTGTTGTGGATCGGGGTGGCGCTGATCGCGATCGTGCTCGCCGTGCGCTTCGTCACCGTCGGCCTGCCGGTCGCCTGGCTGCGCGGTCGACTGGGTTTTCGGCGCGGCTCGGTGCGCATTCTCACCTGGGGCGGCCTGCGCGGTGGTATCTCGGTGGCCCTGGCGCTGTCACTGCCCGACGGCGAGCCGCGTGACGTGCTGCTCACGGTGACCTACCTGATCGTGCTGTTCTCGATCCTCGTCCAGGGGCTGAGCATCGGGCGGGTGGTGCGGCGCGTCATTCCTTCCCCCTAAAGGTCTTTCATGCGTCCGGCGTCCCGTGCCAAGCGCATCGCCTCGTGTTCCTCGAGCGAGAGCAGGTTCTCGAGCAGTTCGCGCGCCGAGGGCACGTCGGCGTCCTGATCGAGGAGGTGACGATAGAGCCCGGTGACCTGCTCGTGAAAGGCGAGGACCGCCGCCATCACCTCATCGACGTCCATGTCCCGAAAGTTGGCCTGGCACTGGCGTTCCGGCCGAGCCGGGGCGTTCTCGAAGTACTCGTAGCACCAGGTGTTGAGCGCCGAGGGCATGGCGTCGTGGCGTGCCAGCTCCAGCGCATGGCTGAGCTGACGCTCATGCTCGACGAGGTAGTCGAGCAGCATCTTGAGTCGCTCGCGATGGGTCTGCCGCGAGCATTGGGCCAGGCAGTCGGCCAGATTGGCGTGGGTGCGTTGCGTCCAGTCCAGGACGTCGCCCAGGGTTTCGACGCGCATGACGGCTCTCCCGGTCGGCGGCACGGGCCACCTGTGGTTGGTGTGCCGTCAGTATGCGCCGGTAACACCGGCGGCGGCGTGATGCGCGTCAATAACCCCGACGCCGTCGAGTCGCGACCCTCTTTGACCCCGGTCCCGCACAAGGGGGCTATCCTGAGCGATTGATTGCCTGTGGCCCTGCACCGGCCGTGCCGGAATTTGTCGTCGCCCGCCGATCGCGACTACGTTCAGGGTGGCCGTCGGTGACGAAAATGCCGCTCCAGGGACACGCCGTGAGCGGCCGCCGGCGACGGCCGGGCCATCATCGAAACCACGGACAAGGAAAGGAGTTCCTGACATGGTGCCGACCTGGTTGACGATCATTGCCTGGATTTCCCTATTGCTGGGGTTCGCCAGCGCCCTCTACGTCATCGGCGATCTGCGACGTCACCCCCAGCACATGACGATCATGAATGCGGTCTGGCCGGCCTGTGCCCTGTTCGGCCACGTATTCATTCTCTATGTGTATCGCAAGTACGGCCGGCTGGCCGCCGACGAGATCGCCCACCCGGCCATGAAGGCCGGCGAGACACCGCCGCACAAGCGCGACACGCCGTTCCCGGTCAAGGTGGTCAAGGGCACGTTGCACTGCGGCAGCGGCTGCACGCTGGGCGACATCGTCGCCGAGTGGACGGCGTTCCTGATTCCCGCCATTGCCGTCTGGCTGGGCTGGAAGGGCATCTTCGAGGACAAGATCTTCGCCGTCTGGGTGTTCGACTACATCCTCGCCTTCCTGTTCGGTATCGCCTTCCAGTACTACTCGATCAAGCCGATGCAGGATATTTCGCCGGGCAAGGCGCTCTTTCAGGCGATCAAGGCCGATACCCTATCGCTGACCGCCTGGCAGGTGGGCATGTACGGCTTCATGGCCTTCGCCCACTTCTACCTGTTTGCGGTGGTCTTCGGCGAGACGCTCCACGTCAACACCATCCATTTCTGGTTCATGATGCAGATCGCCATGGGCTTCGGCTTCCTCACCGCCTATCCGGTCAACTGGTGGCTGATCCAGCGCGGCGTCAAGGAAGCGATGTAAGCCAGGCATGTCTTGTCGCAAGCGCCACGCAAGGGCCCGCTCGCCGGGCCCTTTTTTGTGCGGTCCAAGGGCGGCAGAACAGCTCGGGAAACCGAGGGAGGACGGCATTCGTTGACCGGGGTCATGGGCGGGCGGGATAGAGACTCTCTCCGCAGGGCGGGGCTTGACCCTTGGGTAACCTGCAAGTCTTACGCTGTCGTCAAGCTCGGCCATGACGGTCGAGATGGCTCCCATGATTGTCGAATGATTGGTAACAGGGTGACGATGCCCGGGCAGGCACGGGGCGTGAGCGATAGGCGAGGAGGCAGCCATGTGGCATGACATGATGGGGTATATGAATGGCGCCGGTTGGGGGCACATGCTCTTCGGTGGCGTCATGATGCTGATCTTCTGGGGGCTGGTGATCGCGTTGATCGTGATGCTGGTCATGCGCACCATCGGCCATCGTGCCCATTCGCACCGGGCAGCGCCGGATGCCCTGGAGCTCCTTCGCCAACGCTATGCGCGGGGCGAGATCGACCGTCAGGAATTCGAGGCACGCAAGCGTGACCTGTCAGCGTGACGTAACGTCCTTGCTGGTGACTGGCCGCGTGCCCGGGCCGGCGAGGGCGCCTGTCGTTCCGTCCTCCCACCCAGGCAGGAGGTGGCCATGCCCCTGAAACACGACGCTGTTCATACTCCGCCCCATGCCGCCGGGGCTCAGGGGGCGCCGCCGGATACGCTGACGCGTGCCGAGTCGGGCGGCTACACCTGCCCGATGCACCCCGAGGTGAAAAGCGACGTTCCAGGCGAATGCCCCAAGTGCGGCATGGCCCTGGAGCCGGTGGCGCCTCAGGCGCCGGCCTCCCGGACCGAGTGGACCTGTCCGATGCACCCGGAAGTCGTCCGCGACGAACCTGGGTCCTGTCCGAAATGCGGCATGGCCCTGGAGCCACGCCAGGTCACTGTCGAGGAAGAGAAAAATCCCGAGCTGATCGACATGACCCGGCGGCTGTGGGTCGCCCTGGCGTTGGCGACACCGGTCTTCGTGCTGGCGATGGGCCAGCACATCCCCGGTCTGTCGCTGGAATCCTGGGTCCCTCACGAGGTACGCATCTGGCTGGAGCTGGTCCTGTCGACGCCGGTGGTGCTGTGGTGCGGCTGGCCGTTCTTCGTGCGCGGCTATCGCTCGGTGGTCGGCTGGAACCCCAACATGTTCACCCTGATCGCGCTAGGCGTCGGGGTCGCCTACCTCTACAGCCTGGTCGCCACGCTGTTTCCGGCGCTCTTTCCGCTCTCCTTCCGTGACGCGACGGGGCAGGTGGGCGTCTACTTCGAGGCCGCCGCGGTGATCGTGGCGCTGGTGCTGCTCGGCCAGGTCATGGAACTGCGCGCGCGCAGCCAGACCAACAGTGCGATCAAGGCGCTGCTGGGGCTGGCGCCCAAGACCGCGCGACGTATCGCCGATGACGGCAGCGACACCGACGTGCCGCTGGAGCAGATCCGGATCGGCGATCGCCTGCGCGTGCGCCCCGGCGAGAAGGTGCCTGTGGACGGCGTGGTGGTCGAGGGCAGCTCCGCGGTGGACGAGTCGATGATCACCGGCGAACCCATGCCCGTCGAAAAGGCCGAAGGCGAGAAGGTCATCGGTGCGACCATCAACGGCACCGGCTCGCTGGTCATCGAGGCGCAGCGAGTGGGCAGCGACACCCTGTTGTCGCAGATCGTGCAGATGGTCGCCGACGCCAGTCGCAGTCGGGCGCCGATCCAGAACCTGGTGGACGTGGTCGCCGGTTACTTCGTGCCCACCGTAGTGCTCGCGGCCCTGGCGACCTTCGTGGTATGGGCGCTGTGGGGGCCCGAGCCGGCGATGGCCTATGCGCTGATCAACGCCGTGGCGGTATTGATCATCGCCTGCCCTTGCGCGCTGGGCCTGGCCACGCCCATGTCGATCATGGTGGCCAGCGGCAAGGGCGCCTCGGCCGGGGTGCTGTTCAAGAATGCCGAGGCGATCCAGACCCTGCGCCAGGTCGACACCCTGATCGTCGACAAGACCGGCACCCTGACCGAAGGGCGCCCCCGGCTGCAGGACGTGGTCGCCAGTGAGGGCTTCGCGGAAGACGAGGTACTGCGCCTGGCCGCCACCCTGGAGCGTGGCAGCGAGCACCCGCTGGCGACGGCGATCGTCCAAGGGGCACAGGCACGCGACATTGCTCCCGAGCGCTACACCGATTTCACGTCGGTGACCGGGCAGGGCGTCAAGGGCAAAGTCGGCGACCGGGCCGTGGCCCTGGGCAACCGCGCGCTGATGGAGGCCGAGGACATCGAGGCCGGCACGCTCGCCGAGCGTGCCGAGGCGCTGCGCGGCGAGGGCAAGACCGCGATGTTCATCGCCGTCGACGGCCGGGCGGCCGGTCTGGTTGCCGTCGCCGACCCGATCAAGGCGACGACCCGCGAGGCGATTGAGGCGCTGCATGGCGAGGGCATCCGTATCGTCATGCTGACCGGCGACAGCCAGACCACGGCGCAGGCGGTTGCCGGGCAATTGGGCATCGACGAGGTGATTGCCGGTGTCCTGCCTGAGCAGAAGGCCGAGAAGGTCAAGGCGCTGCAGGCCGAGGGGCGCTTCGTGGCCATGGCCGGTGACGGCATCAATGATGCCCCGGCGCTGGCCCAGGCCCAGGTCGGCATCGCCATGGGCACCGGCACCGACGTGGCCATGGAGAGCGCCGGGGTGACGCTGGTGAAGGGCGACTTGCGCGGGATCGTGCGTGCCCGCCGGCTCAGCCGTGCCACCCTGCGCAACATCAAGCAGAACCTGTTCTTCGCCTTCGTCTACAACAGCGTGGGCGTGCCGATCGCCGCCGGTGTGCTCTACCCGGCCTTCGGCATCCTGCTGTCGCCGATCATCGCCGCGGCGGCGATGTCGTTCAGTTCAGTATCGGTGGTGGCCAACTCCCTGCGACTGCGGCGAAAGGAGATCTGAACATGGCCCACGACAAGCCTCGGCTGGATCGCAGTCTGAGGCAGCGTCTGAGTGGGTTGGCGGTTGGCTTCAGGCCTGCCGAGTCATACCGGACCGCTGAAGCCGCATTTTTACAGTTTTTCCAAGAGACGGGAGGAGGTTAAACATGTCGGATAAAGAGCACCGCCTCGGTGTCTCCGAGGCCAATCTGGTGACCCGACGACTCAAGCTCAAGCCTAGCAGTGAGACGGCCCTGCAAACCGCCCTCGGCGAGATCGACGCGCTTTTCGGCCTCGAGCGGGTCACCTTCGAGCCGGGCAAGCGCCGTCTCGATGTGGCCTATGATGCGTCGCGCTTATGCCTAGACCATATCGAAGGAATTCTCTCCCGGCACGCCATCGCGGTCAGCAACGGCTGGTGGACGCGGGTCAAGGAGAACCACTATCGCTTCGTCGATCAGAACATCAAGGACAATGCCAGCAAGGAGCCCTGGAGTTGCCACTGAGGGTTTCAGGCGGTTGTGGGCAGATGGAAGGAAAAAGGGCCACGCATCACGCGTGGCCCTTTTCGATGGTGGGTCATGCCGGACGAGATGGCATGGCCCGGTCACGACGCGGTTACAGCGACATGAAGGGGGCGGTGCGCTGATCGTCGAAGGCCTCGACGGTGAACTCGCCCTGCTTGGGCCCGGGCATGCCGGGCGAGCCGGTGGGCATGCCGGCCAGACCGATGCCGTCGATGTCGGGCGTTTCGCGCAGCAGCTTGTCGATGGCGGCGAGGGGCACGTGGCCTTCGACGACGTAATCGCCGACCTGCATGGTATGGCAGGACGCCAGCGATTCCGGCACTCCGGCCTCACGCTTGATGGATGACAGGTCGTTCTCGGAGACGACGTCGACCTCCCAGCCCTGCTTCTCGAGATAGCGGGCGTACTGCTCGCAGCAGCCGCAGTTGGGGTTGCGGTGCAGGGTGGCGTCGGTCGCCAGGGCCGGCGTGGTGACCAGCAGCAGGCCGGCCGAAAGCAAAAGACGTCTCATGGGTGGCATCCTCTTCCTGGGGTGATCGGGTCCGATTGCCGATCATAGAAGCCGGGGGTAGCACACGGGTCAAGCACCGGGGTCATCGAAACGTCATCGTTTCGCCATGGGCCGGTCACCGCCGGCTGACACGCTGGTGGCGCCAATCGAGGAGGCCGTCCCATGCGTACCCCGACCGATTCCGTGGCCGACTGCCGCACCCTGTTCATCTCCGACATTCACCTGGGCACGCCGGACTGCCAGGCGGCACTGCTGGCCAGACTGTTGCGCCGGGTGCGTCCGCGGCGTCTCTACCTGGTCGGCGACGTCGTCGACCTGATCGCCATGCGCCGCCGGGCGGTCCTGCCGCCGGCCCAGCAGCAGCTGGTGGCGCGTATCCTGCGCCTGGCGCGGGGCGGCTGCGAGGTGATCTACATTCCCGGCAACCACGATGCCGCCTTCCGCCGCCTGTGCGGGCTGCGCATCCACAACGTGCGCATCGAGCGCCGCTGGATCCACGAGCTGGCCGACGGCCGGCGCTTTCTGGTCAGCCATGGCGACGAGTTCGACACCCATGTGCGCGTCGCCCCCTGGCTGCTGTCGCTGGGCGATGGCATGCATCAGTTCGTGCTGCGCCTCAACCGCTGGTGCAACCGCTTGCGGCGGACCCTGGGCCTGCCCTACTGGTCGCTGGCCAGTGCCATCAAGCGGCGGGTGGCGACCGCACGGCGCTATGTGGCCCAGTTCGAGCAGGCCGCCATGCACCAGGCCTCCCGGGAGGGCCTCGACGGCTATATCGGCGGCCATATCCACCAGGCGGGTTTCAGTGCCGGCCACGGTGTGGTCTATGCCAACGACGGCGACTGGGTGGAGCATTGCACCGCGCTGGTCGAGACCGCTGCCGGCCGGCTGCAGCTGATCGACTGGCAAGGGGAGTCGATCGCCGACGAGCCGCGCGTCGTTCCGGTGACGACAGCGGCGCCGGGGGAGCTGGTCAACGCCTGAGAGGGTGCCTGACGATGGCGAGCGAAGGCGCGACCGGGCTCGCGGACGACGCCGACGTCAACGCCGCTCGCAGACATTTTGCAGGCCCCTCTGCGCCCATGCCACACCGGGTGTGGCACACTGGCGATCTCGCACGTTTCGGGTCGCTGGAACCATGTCGTATCGCCTGTCGCCCCTGGTCGAGGTGCGCGATTATCCCGATCGCGTGCTGACCGACCGTCACGTCTTCCATCAACTGCTGCTGGGCCTCGACGGCCACGTCGAGCTGGAAGCGGCGGGGCGTGCCACCCGCGTCGCCCCCGGCGTGCTGGCGCCGGTCGTCGCGGGCGATACCCACCACTACCTGGCCCCGGCCGACAATCGCATCCTGGTGGTCGATCTCCCGGTCGACTGGTGCCGGGCGCTGGATCTGGACGCGGCATTGGCGGGCCCGTCGCGCCGCCTGCCCGATGCCCTCGTCGCACGGGGCCGCCGGCTGGAGCACGCATCGCCGCCGGTGCTGGCCGCCTGGCTCGGGGAGGTGGCGAGCGCCGCCGCGCGCCCGGTGGCGGTGCCACGGCTGCGGCTGCTGGAACTGCTGCCGGCGATCCGCGCCGACCTCGCGCATCCCTGGCGGGTCGCCGAGATGGCCGCCCGCTGCCATCTCGCCGAGGCGGCGTTCGCCCGCCAGTTCCGCGCGCTGACCGGCCGGCCGCCGCATGTGTGGCTGACCGCACAGCGTCTCGCGCTTGCCCGGACGCGGCTGCGTGACCCCCGCGCCTCGCTCACCGAGATCGCCCTGGCCTGTGGCTTCGCCGATGCCGCGCACTTCTCGCGGGTCTTCCGCCGTCATCTGGGCTGCCCGCCCGGTGAATGGCGGCGTGCCTTGCCCGAGCGTCTTGTGGACTAGCCCAGCCCGGCCAGGGCCTGCAGCGCGCCCAGATAAGGGGGAACCACCAGCGGTGCCGCCAGGGTGGTGAGCATCACGGCGATGGCGCCCTTGGCGGGCTGGGTATCCAGCTCCATGGCGATGACCACCACGTTGGCCGCCATCGGCACCACGCCGATCAGCAGCAGGGCGGTGGCCAGCGTGGCATCGATCGCCAGGGTCGCCTGCAGCGCCCAGACCGCGAGCAGGCTGATCAGGGGCCAGAGGGCGAAACGCGCCAGCACGCAGGCGGTGATGAAGCGCACGTCGACCTCGCGCAGCGTCACCCGCCCCAGTGTCATGCCGATGATCATCATCCCCAGCACGGTGTAGCAGTACGTGAAGTCGTCGAGCCCGTCCATCAGCGCGCCCGGCAGCGTCAGCCCCAGGGCGTTGACCGCCAGGGCGGCGGCGAAGGCGTAGATCAGCGGCAGGCGAACGATGCGCGCGAGGCTGGCACGCATCGAGAAGCGCCCGCGGGCACTGAGGAAGTAGCCCACGGTGAATTCGTAGAGGGTGATGCCCAGCAGGCAGAACAGGTACTGGGCGACGCCTTCCGGGGGCAGCAGCACCATGGCCAGCGGCAGGCCGAAGTAGCCGGTGTTGCCGGTCCCCGCGGAGAACGCCAGCACCGCGGCCTCGGGCGGGGCGAAGACGCGCTTCGCCAGTTGCCCGACGAGCAGGGCGAGGGTGCTGGCGAGCAGGAACAGCGCCGCGGTCAGGGCCAGGTCGTCGAGCCCGGGGTGGCCCTGCACCAGGCCACGGAAGAAGGTCAGCGGCGCGATCACGTAGATCAGCAGCGTGGCGATCGGGCGCGGATCGACGGCCAGCCGCCGGGCGCAAAGCCAGCCCAGGGCGACGAAGGCCAGCAGTGTCCACAGCGGTTGATAGAGATCGTGGCTCATCGGCGGCTCCGCAGGAAAAAGCCTCATGATGCCTGTTCGCGGCCACGGATGGCAGGTCAGGAATCGACAAGCCGCGGGCGGCGGCCGGGGCCACAATGGCGCCCTGCTTTTCACCGGCGCTTGCACAGGGGCTGACATGAGCGACCACTCGACGGATTCTCGCGCCACGGCGATCGGCGCCACCACGGTACTCAACTGGGCGCTGCTCGCCACCCTCACGCAACTCGCCGGGCCGGTGCCGCCGTTTCTGCTGACCGCGCTGGCCTTCGCCATCGCCTTCGTCTGCTTCGTCGTGTGGCTGGGGCTGCGCGGTGCGTCGCCGATCGCGCCGCTGCGCCAGCCGCCGCGGGTCTGGGCGCTGGGAGTGGGCGGGCTGTTCGGCTATCACGCGTTGTACTTCGTCGCCCAGCAGAACGCACCGCCGGCCAATGCCGGGCTGATCAGTTATCTCTGGCCGCTGCTGATCGTGATTTTCGTTGCGCTGCTGCCCGGCGAGCGGCTCAAGGCGATCCACGTGGTCGGCGGTTTGCTGGGCTTCGCCGGTGCGGGGCTGCTGGTGGGCGGCGACGTTTCGGCCGCGGGTAGTGCCCTGGGCTATGCGGCGGCGTGCGCCTGCGCCCTGCTGTGGAGCGGGTATTCGGTCCTCTCGCGGGCCGCCAAGGGGGTGCCCACGGCGGCGGTGGGCGGCTTCTGCCTGGTCACGGCCGTGCTGGCCGCGCTGTGTCATCTGCTCTTCGAGCCGGCGCGCTGGCCGCAGGGCGTCGCCTGGCTGGGGGTGATCGGTCTGGGGCTGGGCCCGGTGGGCAGCGCCTTCTTCACCTGGGACGTGGGGGTCAAGCATGGCGATCTGCGTCTGCTGGGGCTGCTGGCCTACTTCACGCCGCTGCTCTCGACGCTGGTGCTGATCCTCGCCGGTTATGCACGCCCCACGCCACTGCTGGCGCTGGCTGCGGGGCTGATCACGCTGGGCATGCTGGTGGGCAGCGGTCGCCTGAGTGGCGCGAGAAGGGGGAGTCGGCCCACCGACAAGGCTTGACCCTGTAGTGGCTACAGGTGCGGTAATCGGGGCACATCCGCCAACGGGAGTCCGGCATGGCGCACGACCACGCCTCTCATCATCATGGCCATTCGCACGGTCACGACCACGGCCATGATCACGCTCATGATCATCACCACGCCCCCACGGTGACCGCCGACAGCGAACGCCGGGTGATGCTGGCGATGCTGCTCACCGGCGGTTTCATGCTCGCCGAGGTGATCGGTGGCTGGATGGCCGGCTCGCTGGCGCTGCTCGCCGACGCCGGTCACATGGTCAGCGATACCGCCTCGCTGGCGCTGGCCTGGTTCGCCTTCCGGCTGGGCCATCGCGCGCCGGACCGGCGCCGCACCTTCGGCTACCAGCGCTTCCAGGTGCTGGCGGCCTTCGTCAACGGCCTGGCGCTGCTGGCGATCGGCGTGGGGATCGTCATTGCCGCCATCAAGCGACTCTACGCCCCGGTGGAGGTCATGGCCGGCACGATGATGGTGATCGCGGTGATCGGCCTGGTGGTGAACATCGTGGTGTTCGTGATCCTGCATCAGGGCGATCAGGACAACATCAATCTGCGCGGCGCGGTACTCCACGTGATCGGCGACCTGCTCGGCTCGGTGGCGGCGATCGTCGCCTCGCTGGTGATCATGGCCACCGGCTGGAACGTCGCCGACCCGCTGCTCTCGATGCTCGCCGCGGTGCTGATCCTGCGCGGCGCCTGGAAGATCATCCGGCGCAGTGCGCATACCCTGCTCGAGGGGACGCCCGATGGCGTCGAGATCGCCGAGATCCACGAGGCGCTGGCGTCGGTGGAGGGCGTCCGCGACGTGCACGATCTGCATCTGTGGGGACTGACGCCGCAGGATCCGCTGCTCAGCCTGCATCTGGTGGTCGATGCGGCGAGCGACAACGACCGGGTGCTCGAGCGGGCCTACGCGCTGCTTCACGAGCGCTTCGGCATCACCCATGCCACCCTGCAGATCGAGGGCGAGGCGTGCCTCACGGGGGGCGATTGCAGCGACGCCACCGCGCGTTCGTGAAATCTGTCGGTCGGGCGTACATGACCGGCGCTCATGGAGCGGCGAGGAAACTTTCATTGGTTCTCAAGACGGCAGGCGGGCACAATGCGGGCATTCACCCGGGTCGTGACGCTCTGCGGGGCGTCAGCGACCCCCTGACGACGCCGGACACGATCAAGGGTTGAGCAATGAGTGCACACGAGTCTCCGCTGGGCATCAGTTTCGAATTCTTTCCTCCCAACACCGATGCCGGGCGGGACAAGCTGATGGCCGCCCGCGACGCCCTGGCCGAGCGCAAGCCGCGCTTCTTCTCGGTGACCTACGGCGCCGGCGGCTCGACCCAGGCGCGTACCCACGAGACGGTCAAGCGGGTGCGCGAGTGCGGCATCACCACCGCGCCGCACCTGTCGTGCATCGGGAGCGAGAAGGCCCAGATGCGCGAGCTGCTCGGGCACTATCGCGAGGACGGCATCGACAGCCTGGTGGCGCTGCGCGGCGACCTGCCGTCGGGAATGGGCGGCATCGGCGAGCTGCGCTACGCCAACGAGCTGGTCGAGTTCATCCGCGCCGAGACCGGCGATCACTTCGAGATCGCGGTGGCCGCCTACCCCGAGGCGCATCCCCAGGCGCCGAGCTTCGAGCACGACCTGCAGAACTTCGCCCGCAAGATGCGCGCCGGGGCCGACCTGGCGATCACCCAGTACTTCTTCAGTGCCGACGCCTACTTTCATTTCGTCGACCGTGCCCGCGCGCTGGGCGTCGAGCAGCCGATCGTGCCGGGGATCATGCCGATCACCAACTACACCAAGCTGGCGCGCTTCTCGGATGCCTGCGGCGCCGATATTCCGCGCTGGGTTCGCAAGCAGCTCGAGGCCTACGGCGACGACAGCGAGAGCATCCAGGCGTTCGGCGAGGAGGTGGTGTCGAATCTCTGCCGGCGGTTGCTCGACGGCGGGGCCCCGGGCCTGCACTTCTACACCCTCAACCAGTCGACGGCGACCCTGCGGGTGCTCGACAACCTGCGCTGAACCATCTTTAGCTCGCACTGCTACGAGGGTGTTTACAAAATGCCTGCGCTCGACAATACGGCGTTAAAACCGGCCTCGTGCGCGAGCCCGGTCAAAATGCTCATTTACCCCGTGTAAACTCCGCTTTTTCGGCCGATTTTGCCTTGTCTTGCCTTCGCTCGCCTAATTTGTAAACACCCTCTACCGTCATGACGAAAAAGGCCCCGCCGAAGCGGGGCCTTTCGCGTTGCGGGGCAACCAACCGAAGCCAGCGGTTTATGCCGCCTTGGCCTGCTCGTAGAGCGAGTTGGCGTAATCCCAGTTGACCACTTTCCACCAGTTCTCGATGTACTCGGGACGGCGGTTCATGTAGGTCAGGTAGTAAGCGTGTTCCCAGACGTCGCAACCCAGCACCGGGGTGCCGCGCACGCTGGCGACGTCCATCAGCGGATTGTCCTGGTTGGCGGTCGAGGTGATCTCGAGCTCGCCGTCGGGCTTGACCACCAGCCAGGCGAAGCCGGAACCGAACTGGCCGGTGGCCGCGGCGGCGAAGGCCTTCTTGAACTCGTCGGCCGAGCCGTACTTGGCCTTGATCGCCTCGCCCAGGGCGCCGGTCGGATCGCCGCCGCCGTTGGGCGACATGACGTTCCAGTAAAGGGTGTGGTTGTAGTAGCCGCCACCCTGGTTGCGCACCGCGGCCGACTGCTGGGAGACCTTGGCGAAGATCGTCTCCAGCGGCTGGTCTTCCATCTCGGTGCCCTTGATGGCATCGACGAACTTGTCGTAGTAGGCCCGGTGGTGCTTGGTGTGGTGGACCTTCATGGTCGTCTCGTCGATGACCGGCTCCAGCGCGTCATAGGCATAGGGCAGATCGGGAAACTCATGAATCATGGTGGATACCCTCCATTGTCATGGAAAAGTGGCGCATTCCAGCGCCGTCGATTTCGACCCCGTCGAGCCACTCTCGGGCGAGCCATCCGGTGCCGACGGCGCAGTGCCGTCGACACGGTTCGCTGAGAGTCGCGGGGAAACGTTCATCGTCATCGGCCGCCATTCGGGCCATGCTGCCTCGCACCCGCTAACAGCGTAGCACCGCTGGTTCACCTCACGGTGCCGAAAGCACCCCTTGCCGGCGAATCCGGCGCAGCGAACTGGCGGTCGCCAGCCCCTGGCGCGGCGGTTCCTTGGCGTCCCTGCCCCAGAGTCTTGGTGCTAATGATTCCGTTTTCAAGCGGGGGCGGCGAGAGAATCTGCATTTCCCGTCGTCGGGATGGGGGATGCGGGTGTGCGGGAATCCGCACATGCCGCGGATGGTGCTGTGTGCCTATCCGCACGCTTTCCCCGGAGCGGTTGCCCCGCGGCTCGCTGTTATCTCCATCAAGTCATTGTTTTTCGGTGGCTTTCATTTTCTGGCACGGCCCTTGCCATGGATTGGGCGACCGTGCCGTCGCCTGCGACTGCACCTGGCACGCCAATCGCAACAAGATCCGCAAGGAGTCAACAAATGCGCACGCTCAAGCTCGCTTCTCTGACAGCCCTCGCCGCCGGTGTGATGATGGCCGGCAGCGCCCTGGCCGACCCGATTACCATCAAGTTCTCTCACGTGGTGGCACCGAACACGCCCAAGGGCCAGATGGCCGAGAAGTTCAAGGAGCTGGTCGAGGAGAGTTCGGTCGGCGATCAGGTCGACGTCGAGGTCTATCCCAACTCGCAGCTCTACGGCGACGACCAGGTTCTCGAGGCGATGCTGCTCGGCGACGTCCAGCTGGCCGCCCCGGCGCTGTCCAAGTTCCAGAAGTACACCAAGCAACTCCAGGTCTTCGATCTGCCGTTCCTGTTCGAGGACATGGATGCCGTCGAGCGCTTCCAGGACAGCGAGACCGGCCAGAAGCTGCTCACCTCGCTGGAGCCCAAGGGGCTGATCGGCCTGGGCTACCTGCATAACGGCCTGAAACAGCTTTCCGCATCCGAGCCGCTGCGCGTGCCGGCCGATGCCGGCGGCAAGAAGTTCCGCATCATGACCTCCGACGTGCTCGAGGCGCAGTTCGAGGCGGTCGACGCCGCGCCGCTGAAGAAGCCGTTCTCCGAAGTGTTCATGCTGCTGCAGACCGATGCCATCGACGGCCAGGAGAACACCTACTCCAACATCTACTCGCAGAAGTTCTACGAGGTGCAGCCCTACATCACCGAGTCCAACCATGGTCTGCTCGACTACATGGTGGTCTCCTCGGCGCGCTTCTGGAACGGCCTGCCCGATGACGTGCGTCCGGTGGTCAAGGAGGCGCTCGACGAGGCGGTCGCCTACGGCAACGACATCGCCGCGCAGGAGAACCAGGACGCCAAGCAGGCGATCATCGATTCCGGCAAGTCCGAGATCATCGAGCTGACCCCCGAGCAGCGTCAGCAGTGGGTCGATGCCATGAAGCCGGTGTGGAGCCAGTTCTCCGACGAGATCGGCCAGGACGTGATCGACGCCGCCCAGGCCGCCAACGAGAACTGATCGACGACTCCTTGTCAGGCGATGGCGGGCCCGGGCCCGTCATCGCCGTCTTCGTTCGAGGTAAGACCATGATTTTTCGCTGGCTCAACAAGCTGGAAGAGGCGATCTTCTCGGCGCTGCTGGTGGCCATGGTGCTGCTCGCGGGCGTCGAGGTGTTCTATCGCTTCGTGCTCGCCGAGGGCATCAGCTGGGCCCAGGAGGGCTCGCTCTACCTGTCCGGCTGGTTCGTGCTGTTCGGCGCGTCATGGGGCGTCAAGCACGGTGCCCACATCGGCGTCGACGTGCTGGTCAAGAAACTGCCGCGCGCCGGGCGGCGTATCGCCACGCTGCTGGCACTGGCCATCTGTCTGGCCTATTGCGGCCTGCTGCTGGTCGGCAGCTACCAGTACCTGTCGCTGACCCGGATGATCGGTATCGAACTGCAGGACATTCCGATTCCCAAGTGGCAGGCCACGCTGATCCTGCCGATCGGCATGGGCCTGCTGGTACTGCGCTTCCTCGAGATCGGCTGGCGGGTGCTCAAGAACGAGGCCGACGGCTTCGGCTTCTCCGACGAGGGCGAGGAGAGCCTGCGTCTCGCCGAGCAGCGCGACGTCGAGGCCCATGACGCGGGCACCGCGTCCGATTCCGACAGGGAGGGCCGCTCGTGACCATCGCGACCCTGTTCATCCTGCTGTTCGTCGGCATCTTCCTGGGCATGCCGATCGCCTTCGCGCTGGGCTTTTCCAGCGTGACCACGATTCTGCTGTTTTCCAACGACTCGCTGGGTTCGATCGCCATCAAGCTGTTCGAGTCGGTCTCGCATCACTACACGCTGCTGGCGATCCCGTTCTTCATCCTGTCGAGCGCCTTCCTCTCGACGGGCGGGGTGGCACGGCGGCTGATCAACTTCGCCAACGACTCGGTGGGACACGTCAAGGGCGGCCTGGCGATGGCCTCGGTGATGGCCTGCATGCTGTTCGCCGCGGTGTCCGGCTCGTCGCCGGCCACGGTGGCGGCGATCGGTTCGATCGTCATCGCCGGCATGGTCCGCCAGGGCTACCCGGAATCCTATGCCGCCGGGGCGATCGCCAACGCCGGCACGCTGGGCATCCTGATCCCGCCGTCGATCGTCATGCTGGTCTATTCGGCGGCCACCGAGGTCTCGGCGGCCAAGATGTTCATGGCCGGGTTGATCCCCGGGTTGATGATGGGCGGTATCCTGATGCTCGCCATCTACGTCTCGGCGCGGCGCATGAAGCTGCCGGCGCTGCCGTTCCCGGGGTTCGGGGCACTGCTGCGTTCGGGGGGCAAGGCACTGGCCGGGCTGCTGCTGATCGTGCTGGTGCTGGGCTCGATCTACGGCGGCGTGGCCAGCCCCACCGAGGCGGCGGCGATCGCCGCGATCTACGCCTGGCTGGTGGCGGTGATCGGCTATCGCGACATGGGGCCGCTCAAGGGCATCCCCTGGAAACGGCCCGAGGAAAGCCTGGGCGCGGCCTTGCTGCGCGGCCTGTGGCAACCACCGCTGGCGCTGATCGGTTCGTTCGCCGATCGCGAGGTCCGGGCGGTGGTGCTCGACGGTGCCAAGGTATCGATGATGCTGCTGTTCATCATCGCCAACGCCATGCTCTTCGCCCACGTGCTGACCACCGAGCGGATCCCGCATCACATCGCCGAGGCGATCGTCTCCTGGGGGCTGCCGGCCTGGGGCTTTTTGATCGTCGTCAATCTGCTGCTGCTGGCGGCGGGCAACTTCATGGAACCGTCGGCGATCCTGCTGATCATGGCGCCGATCCTGTTTCCGATCGCCACCCAGCTGGGCATCGATCCGATCCACCTGGGCATCATCATGGTGGTCAACATGGAGATCGGCATGCTCACGCCGCCGGTGGGGCTCAACCTGTTCGTGACGGCGGGGATCACCGGGCGCTCGATCGGCTGGGTGATCAAGGCGGCGCTGCCGTGGCTGGCACTGCTGCTGGCGTTCCTGATCGCCATCACCTACATACCGGCGATCTCGCTGTGGCTGCCCAACCTGTTGTCGTGAGACCCGTGATGGACTGAACGACCCGCGCCCCCGCCATGAGCGGGGGCGCGGGCGTTCCGACGGTCACTCGTCGAGCCTTGTCCAGGCCCGTTCGAGATCGGCGCGCAGGTCGTCGACGGCTTCCAGGCCGGCGTGCAGGCGCAGACAGGGGCCGCGTCGCGACCAGCTGTCGTCGAGGCTGCGTGCGGCGGCGAGGTCGCAGGGCAGCGCCAGGCTTTCGAAGCCGCCCCAGGAGGAGCCGATGCCGAACAGCGCCAGACTGTCGACCAGCGCGTCCACTCTTGAGGGCGGGGTGTCGGCGGTGAATTCCACCGTCAGCAGGCCGTTGGTGCCGTCGAAGTCGCGTTGCCACAGGCCGTGACCGGGGTGCTCGGCGCGCGAGGGTTGGTGAACGCGTGCCACGTGCGGTTGGCTCGACAGCCAGTCGCCCAGTTGTCGCGCGTTGTCGGCATGGGTCGCCATGCGGCAGGCGAGGGTGCGCACGCCGCGCAACGCGAGGTAGGCGTCGTCGCCACCGATGCACTGGCCCTGGGTCGCGGCCATCTCGGCGAGGCGCCGGCCGAGTTCGCCGTTGGCGGTGACGCTGCCCAGCATCACGTCGGAGTGACCGACCACGTACTTGGTACAGGCCATCAGCGAGATCGTGGCACCATGTTCCAGCGGCCGCATGAGGAGTCCGCTGGACCAGGTGTTGTCGACGGCGAGGGGGATGTCGCGCTCGGCGGCCATCGCCGCCAGTGCGGGCAGGTCCTGCATCTCGTAGACCAGCGAGCCCGGTACCTCGGTGTAGATAAGTCGCGTCTCGGCACGCAGCCGTGTGCTCAGGTGCTCGGGGGTGCCGTCGAAGTAGTCGACGGCGATGCCCCAGGGGCGCAGCCAGCCTTCCACGATGCGGCGAACCGGTTGATAGACGCTGTCGGCGATGACGACATGGGCGCCGGGCTGCAACAGGGTCATGAAGACCAGGTTGATGGCGGCGACCCCCGAAGGCAGCAGTTGCGTGTGCTCGCCGTTCTCGAGCCGCGAGATGGCGTCTTCCAGAGCGTGGGTGGTGGGCGTGCCGCGACGGCCGTAGCTGAACAGCCGCTCGCCGTTGGCACGCCGCTGCTTGGTGTCGCGCATCTCGGCGAGCGTCGAGAAGGTCACGGTACTGGTGCGCACCACCGGCGGGTTGACCGGTGCCGGCCGCTGCCCGGGGCGCGCGAGATGAATCAGGTCGGTCGTAAGCTTCATGGCAGTCCTCGCTGGCGCACTCAGATCGTGAAGGTGGCGCGTTCCTGGGCGTCGAGCCGGTCGAGCAGGCCGGTCTCCCAGGCCAGATAACGGCGTGAGGCCTCCAGGTTGCCATCGTGGCGGTCGTGGACGAAGAACAGGAAGTCGATACAGTGCGCGTCGTCGGGTTCGTCGGGGGTGCGTGCCAGCGTGACGCCGGCGCTTTGCCAGTCGTCGAGGGCCGGCGCCAGCCAGCCGACGCGGGTGATCCCGCGCCAGGCGAGTTCGATGGCCAGGCAGGCGGCGCGCTCGGCATCGGCGACGAGGACGATGTCGCGCCGGGTGTCGATCTCGGCGAGTTGCTCGTCGAGCAGCGCGCGGTTGACCCAGCGCGCCCCGGGCAGGTGGCCGGCGCGATACTGCATGCCGGGCCGCGCGTCGAGACACAGTCTGGCCGGGTCCAGCGCCTCGGCGAGGTCCAGCGCCTCGGCGAGGTCGAGCGCCGGCGGCAGCAGGGGCAGGGCGGTTTCATCGCCGCGTCGCGAGAGGTTTTTCAGGGCCGGCCAGTGCGTGCTGCCGCCACGCAGCCAGGCGACCTCCTGGCCCATCAGGGCCAGCCAGTGTGCCACCACCGGCGCCCGGCACTCGTCGTCGTCGAGCAGCACCAGGCGGGCACGCTGGACCCCGACCCAGTGGTCGGTGGCCTGGATCAGCTGTCCGCCCGGTGCGTGGACCGCACCGGCGGGGGCGTCACGACGATGCTCCTCGGCGGTGCGCACATCGAAGACATAGGTGGTGCGGGTCTCGTCGGCGAGCCAGGCGTCCAGGGTCGCGGCGTCGATCGCCTGCGCCCCGCCGGATTCGGCGAGCCGGCGGGCGGCCGCACCCAGCTCGGTTCCGGCCACGATCTCGGCGGGATAGTCGCGCCGGCTGTCGTGTTCGAGCGATAGCCCGGCCAGCCGCCAGCCCTGAGTGCCGTTCTCGAGGGCGTAGACCGGGTTCTCGATGCCCAGCCAGCGCAGGGTCTGGGCGCCGATGATGCTGCGTGTGCGCCCGGCGCAGTTGATCACCACCGGGGTGGTGGTATCGCCGGCGAGCAAGGTGGGAAGGCGCTTGGCGAGTTCGCCGTTGGGACAGCAGATGCTGGCGGGGATGTTCATCTTGCGGTATTCGGCGACGGGCCGGCCGTCGATGACATGCACCGGCTTGCCCGTGCGCTGCCACTCGTCCAGCGTGGCGGCCGCGACCCCGGGGGTGTGGAAATGCTCGTGGACCAGTTCGCCGAACGTCTTGCTGACCACGTTGACGCCGGCGAACAGGCCGTAACCCGCCGCCTGCCAGCCCTGGGCACCGCCTTCCAGCCAGGCCACGTCCCGATAGCCGAGGTCGGCCAGACACTGGGCCGCCCGTTGCCCTCGGCCCTCGCCATGATCGTCCAGTACCACGATCGGCGCGGTGCGGCGCGGTACCAGACCACCGGCCAGTGCCTCGAGCCGGCTGAAGGGCAGGTTGACGGCGTGAAAGGGATGCCCCATGCCGTATTCGCCGAATTCACGGATATCGAGCAGGGCGATTTCCCGGCCGTCGTCGGCCAGCAGGCGCTTGAGCGTCCCGGGCGAGATGGCGTGCATCAGCGTTCCTCCGCCCGGCGCGTCTTCACGCCGATGTCCATGGTCCGGCAGGTTCCGGCCTCGAGGTCGAAGCTGGTACGGCCAGTGAGCGTCTCGAGGGCGCGGCCGTAGAGATGCAGGTGGCGGATCGGGCGGTCGCCGTCGATGCGCACCGAGTGAATGTCGTCGGCGAGCAGCGCGATGCCGCTACCGGGCCCGACGATGTGGCGCTCGGCTTCTTCCAGTCGTGCGCGGCCGGGCTGGCTGCCGTCGTCGAGCCGACGATACAGGGTATTGCACTCCTCGCCCTCGACCGCGGCGATGCAGGCCCAGGTGGTGTGGTCGTGGGGCGGAATGCGCTTGCCGGGACGCATGACGTTGAGATAGAGCGCGACGCTCTGGTCGTCGCCCTGATCGATCAGATAACGGGCCTGGTACTCGTCGGCGGCCGGCGGCGGGTAGTCGGTCTCGTTCCATAGCTCGTGGCGCGCGGCCAGTTGCTTGAGTGCGGCGAGGACGCTGTCCAGGGTGGCGCGGTCGACGGGGCGGTCGACGGGGCGGTCGGCGAGGGTCTGGCGAACGTGTCGCAGGGTCTCGGCGACGGCCTGCCGACGAGTGGCGGAAGCGGTTTCCATGAGCAGTTCCGTAGTTGGCGAAGTCGTCACTACGGTACTGCACTACACTTTATAATTATAATAAGCTTTTGGCGTCTATGTATAAACAGGATTTAAGTATATGCGCCACCTGGATCTCTCGCTGCTGCGCACCTTCGTGGCAATCTGCGACGAGGCGAACTTCGCCAAGGCTGCGCTCAAGGTGCACAAGTCGCAACCGGCCATCAGCCAGCAGATGGGCCGCCTGGAAAGCGAGCTGCAGGTGGCGTTGTTCGTCAAGCGCGGCCGTCAGAAGCAGTTGACGCCGGCGGGCATCCGGCTGGCCGAGTATGCCCGCCGGCTGCTGGCCCTGCACGACGAGCTGTGGGCGACCCTGCACGATCAGGAACTCAGCGGGCCGGTGCGCATCGGCGCGCCGGCCGACATCGCCGATACGGTGCTGCCCAACATCCTGCAGCGTTTCGCGCGGGCCAACCCCCGCCTGTCGATGGCGATTCACGTCGGTCGCAGTCCCGACCTGATGGACATGCTGTTCGCCGGCGAACTGGACCTGACCATCTCCACCCGGGCGGTGGCGGGGTATCCGCACCTGCTGCTGCGCAGCTCGCCGGTGGTGTGGATCGCCGCCAGCGACTACCGGCTCGATACCGCCGGCTCGCTGCCATTGGTGCTGGCCGACGAGCCCAGCATCTTCCGGCGCCTCGCCCTGGAGGCCCTGGATCGCCAGGGGTGCGATTACAAGGAAAGCTATGTCGCCCCCAATCTGGCGGGCATCAAGGCGGCGGTGCGCGCCGGGCTGGGCATCACGGCGCGCAGCATCGAGATGGTCACGCCCGAGTTTCGCGTGCTGGGGGAGCGCCAGGGGTTGCCGGCGCTGCCGGACGTCAACTTCTACCTCTACCTGCGCGACGACAACCCCAGCGAGGCGGCCAGCAAGCTCTACCAGCTACTCGCCAGCCAGGTCGGCGGGCGTGCCTCGTCGACCCAGGAGCCCGAGCCGGGGGCCTAGCCCCTGGCGGTGCGGCGCTGCAGCACATAGCGCTTGCCGAGCGGCCAGAGCAGAAATCCCAGCGTGAACAGCAGCATCGTCGCGCTCAGCGGCTGGGTGAAGAAATAGCTCGGCGAGCCCTGCGACAACGACATGCTCTGGAAGAAGGCGCGCTCGATCACCGGCGCGAGCACCAGGGCGAGGATGAACGGCGACAATGGCACCTGCATGCGGTTGAAGCCGAAGCCGATGACGCCGAAGGCCAGGGCGACCAGGATGCCGAAGACGCTGTTGCCGATGGCGAAGGCGCCGGTGAAGCACAGCCCGGCGATCGCCGCGGTCAGCAACGGCTGGGGAACGGCGCGGATCAGGTTGGGCACGATGCGCGCCAGCAGCAGGCCCACGGGGAACATCAGCAGGTTGGCGATCACGAAACAGATCACGATCAGGTAGGCGACGTCGGGGCTGTTGCTGAACAGGCCGGGGCCCGGCCGCAGGCCCTGGATCAACAGGGCGCCGAGGAACAGCGCCGAGGTCGAGTTGCCGGGGATGCCCAGCGACAGCAGCGGGACCATCGAACTCGAGACCACCGAGTTGTTGGCCGCCTCCGGCGCGGCGATACCTTCCGGGAGCCCCTGGCCGCAGCGCTCGCCGAAGCGCCGGCGGACGCGCTCGTAGGCCATGTAGATCGCGACCAGCATGCCCGCCCCGGGCAGGATGCCCACCAGGTTGCCGAGGGTCGTCGCGCTCAGCCAGGTCGGCAGCAGCCGGCGTATCAGGCCCCAGGGCAGCAGCATGTCGGTGAAGCGGATCGGACGCTGCCGGGACGCACTCGCGACCTCGTCGCCCGGCTTGGCGATGAGCATCTCGATGACCACGCTCAGGCCGAACAGGCCGATCAGGATCGGGGTCAGCGGCAGACCCTCGAAGAGCCAGAAATTGCCGAACGTGAAGCGCGGGAAGCCGGACTCGGGGCTCATGCCGATCATCGCCACCAGCAGACCGAGCAGGCACGACAGCGCGCTCTTCATGGCGTTGCCGGCGCCCATGCCGATCACCGTGGAAAGCCCCAGCACGCTCAGCGAGAAGTATTCGGCCGGCCCGAACTGCAGGGCATAGCGGGCCAGCAGCGGGGCGAAGAACAGCAGGACCAACGCCGAGATCACCCCGGCGAACGCCGAGCTGTAGGTGGCGATGCCCAGCGCTCGACCGGCCTCGCCCCGTTGGGTCATGGCATAGCCGTCGATGGCGGTCAGCACCGAGGAGGCGGTGCCGGGGATCTTCAGCAGGATGGCCGGGAAGGCGCCGCCGAAGCAGGCCGAGCAGTACACGCCCACCAGCAGCGGGAAGGCGATGTCGGAGGGCATGGCGAAGGTGACCGGCACCAGCACGGCCAGGGTGATGGTGTCGTTGAGGCCGGGGATGGAGCCGACGATCAGGCCGAGCGTGACGCCGGCCAGCAGACTCAGCAGCGGCCACAGGCTGATGGCGTGAAGGCCCGCTTGCAACAGGGCAGCATAATCCATGGAGTCGGTTCTCGTTGGGGACGGTCGGCCCGGGTCAGTCGAGGAAGAGACCGAAGACCGGCCCGGTCAGGGGAACGCCGAGCAGGCTGCCGAAGAGAACGCCCAGCCCGAGGGTGAACAGCAGTGCCACCAGGGCGAGCTTGGTGTTCGGCGTTTGGCCCATGAGCCAGGCGCAGCCGAAGAACAGCGCCCACAGGCCCGCATCGGCGCCCACGGCGGTGAACAGCCAGCAGGCCAGCGCGAGTATCGCCGCGCCCCGCAGCAGCCGCGTGGCGACGATGCCCCGGGTGTCGCTGGGGTGTCCGGGGAACAACCACAGCCCGATCGCGCAGGGGATCAGCAGCCAGCCCAGGATCAGCGGCACGGCGGCGGCCGAGTCCGGATAGTCGTCGGCCAGCGTCAGCACGCCGATCGCCAGGGCCAGGCAGAGTGCCGACAACACCCTGTCCAGCCAGTGGCCGGACAGGGGGGAGAGGCGCTGGCGAATCATGACTGGGTATCCAGCATGGGCAGCACTTTCTGCATCTTCTGGGCGGTGGTGTCGAGATAGCGGCTGAATGCCTCGCCATCGCGATAGTCGACCTTGTAACCGGCGGCGTTCATGCGCTCGACGAACGCCGGTGAGGTCAGCACCTGCTGCAACCGCGACTCCAGTTCGGCTTCGACATCGTCGGGCAGGCCTGCCGGGGCGGCGATGCCGCGGAAGGTGCCCCACTGGAAGTCGTCGCCGGTCGCTTCCTGGTAGGTCGGCACGTCGGGGGCGAGATCGCTGCGCTGGCCGTCCATCACGGCGAGGATGGTGATGTTGCCGTCCTGGGCGGGGCCGACGGCTTCGCCCAGCGACATGAAACTGACCTGGACGTGACCGCCCATCAGTTGCTGCAGCTGCATGGCGGCGCTGGCGTTGTGCACGAAGCGGAATTCGAGCCCCTCCTGCTGGGCCAGTGCCAGGGCCGCGATGTGGTGCGAGGTGCCGTTGCCCGGCGTGGCGACGCTGACGCCCCCGTCGGCGGCGGCGTCCAGGAAGTGCTTCAGGTCGCTCAACTCGCTGTCCGCGGCGGTGACGATCACCTCGGGGTCGAGGTTGTAGAGGGCCAGGGGCGTGAAGCTGTCGACCGAGTAGCTGACCGGCTTGGTCAGGGAGTTGTTGATGATCGACGAGGTCATGGCCAGCAGGGTATAGCCGTCCGCGGGGGCCGAGCTGACATACGTCTGGCCGATCACGGCGCCGCCGCCGGGCATGTTCTTGACCACGAACTTGTGCCCGTCGAACGCCTCGGGCGCGTTGTCGGCGATCAGCCGGCCGGTGACGTCGACGGCGCCGCCGGAGGCGAAGGGCACGATGTAATTGACGTTCTTCTGCGGGTAGTCGGCGGCCTGCAGGACACCGCTGGCGCTCAGGGCGACGATGGCCAGGGTCAGGCGGGCATTGATCAGGGGCATGGGTGGGTCCTTGGTTGTGTTGTGTGGAGAGGACGGATCAACGCTATCGCCGAAAAGTTATGTCATCAATTAAATAAATGGCAGAAAAATATAAACATTGTTTACCTCTCTGCCGCGGCCCCCTTGGCGGCCTGCCGCGGGTGGTCAGCCGTCGGTGTGTCGACTAGCCTGAGATCGCACACGCGATCACGAACCGGGAAGGAGGGAGACATGCGTTTGTCGCAATGGATGCTGGGCCTGGGGCTCGCCGCGCTGACCACGACCGGGGCCCATGCCGCGACCACCGTCGAGATGCATGCGGTCTCGGCCGACGGGGTCGGCGAGTCGATCGGCACCATCACCGCCGAGAAGACCTCGTGGGGTGTCGAGTTCACGCCCGACCTGAAGGGGCTGGAAACCGGCATGCACGGCTTCCACCTGCACCAGAACCCGAGCTGCGAACCGGCCGAGAAGGATGGCGAGACCGTTGCCGCGGCAGCAGCGGGCGGGCATTTCGATCCCGAGGAGACCGGCACCCACCAGGGGCCCTACGGCGAAGGCCATCTGGGTGACCTGCCGCTGCTCACAGCCGATGCCCAGGGCACCTCGACGACGCCGGTACTGGCGCCGCGGCTGACCATGGACGACCTGGCGGGTCATGCGCTGGTGATCCATGCCGGCGGCGACAATTACAGCGACGATCCGCATCTCGGCGGTGGCGGCGCGCGGGTCGCCTGCGGGGTGATCGAGACGACGCAGTAAGTCAGCGTCTCGCGCACCGCAACGACCCACGAACGGAGACGCAGCGGCCGGGCATTGCCCGGCCGCTTGGCGTTGCTGCGGAATCGATTCGCGGGGGATTCAGCCCTTGGGGTCGAGGATGCGCACCGGCTGCACGCTGTTGTCGTGCTCCTCCTCGCGCGGCTGGTTGACGCGGGTGCTGAGTTCCGGGGCGTCCTGCTCCTCGATCGGTAACTGCTCGAAGAAATCGCAGGCCACGCAATCCCGATAGCGGATGCCGTTCTGCTCCCAGGTGCGGACCCGGTCCATGGCGGCGCAGCGCGGGCAGATGGCACCGGCGATGAAGCGTTTCTGAACGGCCATGAGGCCTCCTCTATGACGTCGCCACGCCTCGCAGGGCGCGGCGGCTGGATGAATGACGCCGGTTCAGGCGGCGCGGATGCCGCTGTGGCGCAGCAGCGGCTCGACGCTGGGGTCGCGGCCGCGGAACGCCTTGAACAGCTCGGCGGCGTCGCGCGAGCCGCCCTGCTCGAGGATCTCCCGGCGGAAGCGCCGGCCGGTCTCGGGGTCGAACACACCGGCTTCCTCGAAGGCACTGTAGGCGTCCGCCGAGAGCACTTCCGCCCACTTGTAGCTGTAGTAGCCCGCCGCGTAGCCGCCGGCGAAGATGTGGCCGAAGCTGTTCTGGAAGCGGTTGAAGTCGGCCCGCGGGACCACCGAGTAGCGGTCGCGCACCGCGTCGAGCAGCGCCTGGATGTCGGCCGCCGAGGGGGATTCCAGTTCGTGGTGCAGGCGGAAGTCGAACAGCGAGAACTCGAGCTGGCGCAGCATGTCCATCGCCGACTGGAAGTTGCGCGCCGCCTGCAGCTTGCCGAGCAGGTCGTCGGGCAGGCGCTCGCCGGTGTCGACGTGGGCGGCGATCATGTCCAGCCCCTCGCGCTCCCAGCAGAAGTTCTCCATGAACTGGCTGGGCAGTTCGACGGCGTCCCAGGCCACGCCGTTGATGCCGGAAACGTCGGCGACGGTCTGGCGGGTCAGCATGTGATGCAGGCCGTGACCGAACTCGTGGAACAGCGTGGTCACCTCGTCGTGGGTGAGCAGCGCCGGCTTGCCGCCCACCGGGCGGGTGAAGTTGCAGGTCAGGTAGGCCACCGGCAGCTGCAGGCTGCCGTCCTCGCGCTGGCGCCGCACCCGGCACTCGTCCATCCAGGCGCCGCCGCGCTTGCCCTCGCGGGCGTAGAGGTCGAGATAGAAGCCGGCGATCGGCGTCTCGCCGTCGCGGATCTCGAAGTAGCGCACGTCGTCATGGTAGCGCGGGGCCTGGTCGTTCTCGACGAACTGCACGCCGTAGAGGCGCTCGGTGACCTTGAACAACCCGTCGATCACCTGGGGCACCGGGAAGTAGGGGCGCAATTGCTCCTGGGAGATCGCATAGCGCGACTCGCGCAGCTTCTCGCTGGCGTAGCCGACGTCCCAGGGCTCGAGATGCTCGAGGCCGAGCGACTCCTTGGCGAAGGCCTCGAGCTCGTTGAACTCCTCCTGCGCCTGCGGGTGCGCGCGCTCGGCGAGATCGCCCAGGAAGCCGAGCACCTGATCGGGGGTGTCGGCCATCTTGGTGGCCAGCGAGAAGTCGGCGTAGGTGTCGAAGCCGAGCAGCCGGGCCAGTTCCTGACGCAGGGCGAGGATCTCTTCCATGACCGGCGCGTTGTCGAACTCGCCGGCGTTGGGGCCGAGTTCGGAGGCGCGGGTGACGAAGGCGGTGTAGACCTCGCGGCGCAGCTCGCGGTCGGCCGCGTAGGTGATCACCGGGAAGAAGCTGGGGAAGTCGAGGGTGATCCGGTAGCCTTCGACGCCCTTGGCCTCGGCGTTGGCCGCGAGGGTGTCCAGCGCGCTCTGCGGCAGGCCGTCGAGGGCGGCCTCGTCGGTGACGTCCTTGTGCCAGGCCTGGGTGGCATCGAGCACCTGATTGGAGAAGGTGTTGGTCAGCTCGGAGAGCCGCGCCATGATCTCGCCGTAGCGACGCTTGGCATCGGCCGGCAGGTCGACGCCGGCGAGCCGGAAGTCACGCAGGGTGTTGTCGATCGAGCGCTGCTGGGCGGCGTCGAGCTCGGCGTATTCCGGCGAGTCCTTGAGTGCCTGGTAGGCGCGGAACAGGCCCTCGTGCTGGCCCAGCCAGGTGCCGTATTCGGAGAGCTTGGCCAGGCAGGCCTGGTAGGCGTCGCGCAGCGCCGGGTTGTTCATGGTGCCGTTCAGGTGGGAGACCGGTGACCAGGCCTGCGAGAGGCGGTCGTTGAGCTCTTCCAGCGGCAGGGCGAGCGATGCCCAGGTCGGCGTGCCGTCGGCGGCGCGCTCGGCGATGCGTTCGATCTCGGCGCGGTTTTCGTCGAGGATCTGCTCGATCGCCGGGACCACGTGTTCGGGCTGGATCTCGGCGAAGGGGGGCAGGGCATGGGGTTCGAGCAGGGGATTGCGGGACATAGACGGAAATCCTTGTCGACAACGAGCGTTGGGCCATAGATGCGGGCAGGTCGGCGGGCTTTCAACGGGCGACGACGACACGTCCAGGTGCATTGGCCGCCGGGGGCGGGCCTGCTAGTCTTGCGCCTTTCGACAAGCACGCATCGCGACGGGCGGGCATCGGTCGTCGGCGCCAGATTTAAGGATAGGGGATCATGAACGAAACGCTGGAGCGCTGGAGCACGCGGCGTGCATTTATTTTGGCGGTCACCGGCGCCGCCGTGGGCCTGGGCAACATCTGGCGCTTTCCCTACGTGGCGGGCGAGAACGGCGGTTCGGCCTTCCTGCTGCTCTATATGCTCTTCGTGGTGCTGCTGGGGCTGCCGGTGATGATGGCCGAGATCCTGATCGGCCGCGCCGGGCGGCGCAGCCCCATGCAGTCGCTGGGCCACCTGGCCCGGGAGGCCGGTGCCTCGCCGCACTGGCGCTGGCTGGGGCTGTTCGGGGTGATGACGGTGTTCTTCATCCTGTCGTTCTACTCGGTGGTCTCGGGCTGGTCGATCGAGTACCTGGTGGAGTCGATCAACGGTAATTTCGCCGGCGGCACGCCGCAGGCGATCGGCGCCAACTTCAACGGCTTCCTCGCCGATCCGCTGCGCATGACCTTCAACCATACGCTGTTCATGCTGCTGACCATGTCGGTGGTCGCCGCGGGCATTGCCGGCGGGCTGGAGAAGCTCAACAACCTGCTGATGCCGCTGCTCTACCTGTTGCTGATCGTGCTCGCCGTCTATGCCACCACCACGCCCGGCTTCGGCGAGGCGATGGCCTGGCTGTTCACCCCCGATCCGGCCGCGGTCACCCTCGGCGTGGTCCTCAACGCCATGGGGCATGCCTTCTTCACCCTGGCGGTGGGTGCCTGTGCCCTGATGGCCTACGGCGCCTACATGCCGGACCACCAGAGCCTGCCACGGGCGGTGGCCGCGGTGGCGCTGCTCGACGTGGCGGTGGCGCTGCTCTCGGGCATCGCGATCTTCTCGGTGGTGTTCTCGCAGGGGCTGGATCCCGCCGAGGGGCCGGGGCTGATGTTCGTCACCCTGCCGATCGCCTTTTCCGAACTGCCCGGCGGCTCGCTGTGGCTGGCGGTGTTCTTCCTGCTGCTGCTGCTGGCTACCTGGACTTCGTCGATCAACCTCGCCGAGCCGATCGTCGCCACCCTGCAGGGCGCGGGGCTCAAGCGTGGCCGGGCGGCGGCGCTGGTGGGCGTCGCGGTCTGGGCGGTGGGTCTGCTGTCGGTGTTCTCGTTCTCCACCATGGCCGACGTCCACTGGATCGGCGAGATGAATTTCTTCGAGCTGGTGACCACCGTGCCGCTGGATCTGTTCCTGCCGATCGGGGGCCTGCTGATCGCGATCTTCGCCGCCTGGGTGATGTCCGCCGGGACCGCCGAGCGGGCGCTCGATGCCGGGGCGACGGGGTTTCGCACCTGGCGCACCCTGGTGCGCTTCGTTTCCATCCCGCTGGTAGTGGTGGTATTGCTGTCGGGACTGTTTTGATCCTGTCTGATCGCGGCCCGGCGTGGCGTTTGCCCGGCGGGCCCCCTGTCCCGGAGGTGACCCCATGAACCTGAGACCCTTCCAGGGCCACACGCCCCGCCTGGGCGAGCGCGTCTACCTCGACCCGGCCTGCGTGGTGCTGGGCGACGTCGAACTGGGTGACGACTGTTCGGTGTGGCCGATGGCGGTGATCCGCGGCGACATGCATCGCATCCGTATCGGTGCGCGAACCAGCGTGCAGGACGGCAGCGTGCTGCATATCACCCATGCCAGCGACTTCAATCCCGACGGCTTCCCGTTGACCATCGGCGACGACGTGACCATCGGCCACAAGGCGATCCTCCACGGCTGCAGCGTGGGCAATCGCGTGCTGGTGGGCATGCACGCCACGGTGATGGACGGCGTGGTGGTCGAGGACGAGGTGATCATCGCCGCCGGCGCGGTGGTCACGCCCGGCAAGCGCCTGGCCGGCGGCCACGTCTATGCCGGCAACCCGGCCAGGGCGCTGCGTCCGCTGAAGGACAGCGAGCGGGCCTTCTTCACCTATACGGCGGGCAATTACGTCAAGCTCAAGGATGCCTATCTGGCCGAGTCGCCGACGTCCTGAGCCGGTTTTTCGCGAGCGCTCATCTTGTCGCGGAGTGAGCGGCCAACTGTTTGTTTTTTCTGGCCACCTTGGGCGATAATCTGGATTTACATCCAGTAATCGGGGCGGGCGCGCGTGGCCGACTTCAAGACCCATCTCAGTGTCGCCGTGGCCGGCGGTGCCCTGCTGGCGGTGAGCGGCTGGCAGGCGGCGCTATGGTCGCCGCCGGAGGGCGCGTCGCTGGCCGCTCTGACCGCCTTCGGCGGCATCCTGCCGGACATCGATTCCGACCATTCCCACGCCATTCGGCTGATCTTCAACCTGTTCGCGCTGATGGCGGTGGTTGCCGGGGCGTTGTGGCTGCAGGCCCGGGTCAGCCCGGCGCTGCTGCTGGTCGGTTGCGGCGGGCTCTATCTGGCGGTGCGCTACGGTGCCGGGGCGGTCTTCCGGCGCTTCAGCGTGCACCGCGGGATCTGGCACTCGTTGCTGGCGATGGCGCTTTGCGGTCTGGCCACCACCGCGCTGAGCTATCAATGGCTGGCCCAGAGTGCCTGGCAGGCCTGGGCCCAGGGGCTGGCGCTGGTGTTCGGCAGCGTGATTCACCTCGCGCTCGACGAGCTCTACAGCGTCGATCTGGTCGGCTCGCGGCTCAAGCGCTCCTTCGGTACCGCGATGAAGCTCTTCGACTACCGCGAGCCGGGCAACTCGATGGTCATGCTGCTGCTCGGCGTGGGGCTGGCGCCCTGGCTGCCGCCCTGGCAGTCGCTGGTCGAGCTGCTGGCTCAGGGCGCCCGCTTCTGGCAGTGAGCCGGCTCACTCGCCGGCGCTGCGCTGGCGGAAGTCCTCGGCGCGCAGATCGTACTTCTTGAGCTTGTCGTAGAGGGTCTTGCGGGGCAGCCCCAGGTGCTCGCAGACCGCGTTGACGCGACCGTGGTGGTTGGTCAGCGCCTGGCTGATCAGGCTCTTCTCGAACAGCTCGACCTGCTGCGGCAGGGTCATCTCGCTGGTGGCGGCGTCGCTGCCCTCGAGCAGCCGGTCGAGCCGGTAATCGTAGGCCGCGCCGATCAGCACGAAGCGCTCGGCGAGGTTGCGCAGCTCGCGGACGTTGCCCGGCCAGTCGTGGGCCATCAGCGTCGACACGCCGCCGGCATCGAGCGGCGGTGCCTCGAGGCCGCTGCGGTTGGCGGCGACCACCGCGAAGTGCTGGAACAGCAGCGGCACGTCCTCGCGGCGTTCGCGCAGCGGCGGAATCGGCAGGGTCACGACGTTGAGCCGGTAGTAGAGATCCTCGCGAAATTCGCCGCGCTCGGCGGCCGCCCTGAGATCGACCTTGGTCGCGGCGATCACCCGGATATCCAGTGGAATCGGCCGATTGGAGCCCAGACGCTCGATGGTGCGCTCCTGCAGCACACGCAGCAGCTTGACCTGCAGCGACAGCGGCATCGACTCGATCTCGTCGAGGAACACGCTGCCGCCGCTGGCGTGCTCGAACTTGCCGATGCGCCGTTCCACCGCGCCGGTGAAGGCGCCCTTCTCGTGACCGAAGAGTTCCGATTCGATGATGTTCTCGGGCACCGCGCCGCAGTTGATGGCGACGAACGGCTGGCCGCCACGGCTGCTGCGTTCGTGCAGCGAGCGTGCCACCAGGTCCTTGCCCACCCCGGTCTCGCCGAACAGCAGTACGTCGGTCTCCACCTGGCTGATTCGCTGCAGCATGGTCGTCAGGTGCTGCATCGCCGGCGTGCGCCCGACGATACGCGGCCCCGGTGCGGCGCGCTGGGCGTCGAGTTCGGCCTTGAGGTGGCGGTTCTCGAGACTCAACCGGCGCTTGTCGACGGCGCGGCGCACCACCTCGGCGAGCCGCTCGCCGGCGAAGGGCTTCTCGAGGAAGTCCCAGGCGCCCTCGCGCATCGCCTCCACCGCCGTGGAGATGTCGCCGTGACCGGTGATCAGGATCACCGGCAGGTCCGGGTCGCGGCGGCGTACCTCGCGCAGCAGTGCCAGGCCGTCCATGCCCGGCATGCGGATGTCGCTGATCACCACGCCGGGGTAGTCCTCCTCCAGGGTGGTCAGGGCGCTCTCGGCGTCGCCGACGGTCTGCGGGCGGTAACCGGCCAGTTCCAGGGTCTGGCTGGCGGTGATGCGCAGGTGTTCCTCGTCGTCGACGATCAGTACCGGGGCCGCGTCCGGCTCATGCATGGCGCTTCTCCTCATGGGCCGCGATGCGCGTCGCGGACTCGGTGCTCGATGGCGGCGCGCAGGCCGGCAGTGTGATGGTGAAGCGCGCGCCGCCGCCGGCGACGTTGGCGGCGGTGAGCCGGCCGCCCAGGTCGTCGATGATGCGCGCCGAGATCGATAGCCCCAGCCCCAGCCCCTTGCCGGTGGCCTTGGTGGTGAAGAACGGCTCGAAGACCCGGCCCAGGTGGTCTTCGTCGATACCCGTGCCGTTGTCCTCGACCTCGATGCGTACCTGGCCGGCCTGGGTCGTGATGCGCAGGGTGAGCCGCGGCGAGGCGACGTCGGCCATCGCCTGCAGGGCGTTGCCGATCAGGTTGACCAGCACCTGCTCGAGGCGCACCAGATCGGCATGGACCCAGACATCGCCGGCCGGCCAGTCGCGTACGACCTCGACACCGGCGCTGATCAGGCGGGCACGGTAGAGGCGCAGGGCGTAGCCGAAGCCGGCCTGCACCGACACCGGGGCGAGGCTGTCGCCGCTCTTGCGCGAGAACTGCTTGAGCTGGGCGCTGATCTCGGCCATGCGCGCGGTGAGCTCGACGATCTGGGCGAGATTGGCGCTGGCCGCGTCGCTGCGCCCGCGCTCGATGAACGCCTGGGCGTTCTCGGCATAGGCGCGGATCGCCGCCAGCGGCTGATTGAGCTCGTGGTTGATGCCCGCCGCCATCTGCCCGAGTACCGCCAGCTTGGCGGCCTGGATCAATTCGTCCTGGGCCTGGCGGAGGCTAGCCTCGGCGCGCTTGCGCTCATCGATCTCCGACGACAGTCGGCGGTTGGAGGCGAGCAGGTCGCGGGTGCGCTCCTCGACGCGCTGCTCGAGCTGATCGCGGGCGCGCGCCAGGGCCTGCTCCTGGGCCTTGCGCTCGCTGATGTCGAAGACCGTGGCCAGCCAGCGCTGGCCGTGGGGGCTGATCAACTGGCTGACGGTCAGCTCCAGCGGCACGCGCTCGCCACCCGGGCGCAGGGCCAGGACCTCGATCGCCGGCGACTGACGGGTGTGACGCAAGGTGGCGATACTGCGCGCATCCGCCGGCGAGAGCAGTTCGGTGAGGTGACGACCCTCGACGGCTTCCGGGGCGTGGCCGAACAGTGCCTGGGCGGTGGGATTCAGATAGGTGAGGGCGGTGTGTTCGTCGAGCACCAGCAGGCCGGCCCGGGTGCGGTCGATGATCCCGCGAACCCGCGCCTGGCCTTCGGCGAGGGTCCGCCGCTCGCGGTTGGCGAACAGTTCGCGTTCGCGGCGCAGCCGCCAGCGCTGCCAGCCGATGCCGCCGGCCAGGATCACCACGCCGTAGAGCCCCGCGGCGAGCATGCCGGCCTGCCATTCGGCGCTCTCCAGCGAGGTCAGGGGCTTGAGCATGCGCATCTCCCAGCCCTGCTCCGGGAGTTCGCGGGTCACCGTCAGGAAGCGCTTGCCGGCCAGCGGGCCCGACGCGAAGCTCACCAGCCGCGAACCGTCGGCGCGCCGGCCCAGCGACTCGACGGGCAGCACGGGCAGTTCGGTGCCGTCATAGCGGCGGACCGCGCGCAACTGTGCCCGGACCTCGGGGGCGAGCGGGGCGAGGCTGGTCAGACGCAGGCCGGGCTGGCTGGCCATGAACACCACGCCGTGCTCGTCGCTGATCAGCAGTTCACCGTTGAGGCTGGTCCAGTTCTCCTCGAGCGGGGCGATGAGCACCTTGACCACCACCACGCCGAGGATGTGTGTCTCTTCGTCGTCGTTGACGCGTACCGGGGCCGAGAAATAGTAGCCGCGCTCCCCGGACTGGGTGCCCAACCCGTAGAAACGGCCCTCGCGGCCCTGCATGGCATCCAGGAAGTAGGGGCGGAAGCCGTAGTTCTGACCGACGAAGCTGTGCGGCAGGTTCCAGTTGCTGGCCGCCAGGGTGGTGCCCCGGTCGTCGAGCAGGTAGATGTCGGAGACGTCGGCGATGGCCCGGAAGTGATCGAGCATGAGGTCGAGGGTCAGCACGGCCTGGGGGGCGTCGGGGTGGGCCAGGGCGTACTTGACCGCCTCGCGGCTGGCCAGCAGGCGCGGCAGATAGTCGTGACGCGACAGATAGGCGGAGACGCCGGCGGCCGACAGGCGCAGTTCGTTGCGCCCCTCGTTGTAGAGTGAATCCAGCGCCTCCTCGCGAGCCAGCACGACGGCCTGCCAGACGCTCAGCGCGAGTCCCAGCGGTACCAGCAGTACCAGCAGGCGTCGCCAGCGTCTGGGCAGCCGGGTCGCTTGCATGCGGGGTCCTCCCTCGTGGCGCGACGACGTCGCGTCAGTCGTCGCGCTCGGGCAGCGCCTGGGCGCGCCGCAGGGCCCGCTGGGCGCGGGTCTCGGCGCGTTCGAGTTCGAGCAGCCCTTCCTCGACGAACACCAGGTGCTCGTGGGCCCGCGAGCGGGCGTCCTCGGCGCGTCCCTCGAGGATCGCGTCGAGCAGGGCACGGTGCTGGCGCATCAACTTCTCGCGGGAACCGGGTTTCTCGAACAGGTGGGCGAGGTTGGAGACGATGCTCTTCTCGAGCAGATGGAAGATGCCGCGAATGGTATGCAGCAACAGCACGTTGTGCCCGGCCTCGGCGATCGCCAGGTGAAAGGCGGCGTCCGCCTTGGCCTCGCGGTTCGGGTCGTCCTTCAGGTCGGGCTGGGCGTAGGAGTTCTCCAGTTCCTTGAAGCGGCGGATCAACAGCTCCTTGTCGGCGGGGGTGGAACGCAGCGCCGCATAGTAGGCCGAGATACCCTCGAGGGCATCGCGGAACTCCAGCAGATCGAGGTGGAACTCGCCGTGACGCGAGAGCATTTCCAGCAGCGGATCGCTGTAGCCGCTCTTGAGTTCCTCGCTGACGAAGGTGCCGCCGCCCTGGCGGCTGTGCAGCAGGCCGCGTGCCGAGAGCTTCTGGATCGCCTCGCGCAGCGACGGGCGCGACACGCCGAAGCGTTCGGCCAGTTCGCGCTCGGGAGGCAGGCGTTGCCCCGGCGCCAGGCTGCCTTCGAGGATCATTGCCTCGAGGCGCTCGGTGATGACATCGGCGATGCGCGGCTGTCGGACCGGCTGGTAGACCATGGCATATTCTCGTGAAAGACCGGGTGGCTTGACCGTGTCGTCGCGGCGGTCGTGACAAATTGTGTCAAAGGCGGGACAGGGCGGCTAACAACAAATTGGTTTTACCAATATTGGTCTTCCGGGAACCGGCTGGCAATGCCGGGATGACGGGATTTTCGGGTGTGGCGACAAGGTCTTGAGTACCCGCATTGGCCGATGCATACCAAAGTATAAGAAGATTTTACCCGGCGTGGAGCGCATCGGATTTGACTCTCGCCTAGCCTTGGCCATAAGGTTCTGAATCTTGGATTGTCAATTGGTTTTACCAATTTACCGAGCTGTCTCCTTCCCGGGCGTCAGCCTGGCGGATTCGGGAGGCGTCTCGCCGCCACTTGGCCGCTTCACGCCCGGCAGGCACGTCGTGACGGCCGCCGTTCGTTCAACCTCGCACAGGGCACGCCATGATCGTTTCCGCGTCCACGGACTACCGCCAGGCCGCCAAGCGCCGCCTTCCCCCCTTTCTTTTCCACTATGCCGACGGGGGCGCCTACGCCGAGCACACCCTGCGGCGCAACGTCGAGGATCTCGCCGAGGTCGCGCTGCGCCAGCGGGTCCTGAAGGACATGTCCTCGCTGTCGCTGGAGACCGAGTTGTTCGGCGAGCCCCTGGCCATGCCCGTCGCCCTGGCCCCCGTGGGGCTGACCGGAATGTACGCCCGGCGTGGCGAAGTGCAGGCGGCGCGGGCGGCGGCCGGCAAGGGCATTCCCTTCACGCTGTCGACGGTGTCGGTGTGTCCCATCGCCGAGGTGGCGTCGGCCATCGATCGGCCCATCTGGTTCCAGCTCTATGTGCTCAAGGATCGGGGCTTCATGAAGCATGTGCTGGAGCGGGCCAAGGCGGCCGGTGTCAGGACGCTGGTCTTCACGGTGGACATGCCCGTGCCGGGTGCCCGCTATCGCGACGCCCATTCCGGGATGAGCGGCAAGCACGGGGCGCAGCGGCGTATCCTTCAGGCGATGACGCACCCCCGGTGGGCCTGGGATGTGGGCGTCCAGGGGCGTCCTCACGACCTGGGCAACGTCTCGGAGTATCGCGGCCATCCCACGGAGCTCGAGGACTACATCGCCTGGTTGGGCGATAACTTCGATCCGTCGATTTCCTGGAAGGACCTGGAGTGGATTCGCGAGTTCTGGGACGGTCCGATGCTCATCAAGGGCATCCTCGACCCGGAGGATGCCCGTGAAGCCGTACGCTTCGGCGCGGATGGCATCGTGGTGTCCAACCATGGCGGGCGTCAGCTCGACGGCGTTCCCTCCACCGCGCGTGCCCTGCCGGCCATCGCCGATGCGGTCAAGGGCGACCTGGCGATCCTGGCCGATTCCGGCGTGCGCAACGGCCTGGACGTCGTGCGGATGATCGCCATGGGGGCCGATACCGTGCTGCTGGGGCGGGCCTTCATCTATGCGCTGGCCACCGCCGGCGAAGCGGGCGTCAGCCACCTGCTCGAGCTGTTCGAGAAGGAGATGCGCGTGGCGATGACCCTCACCGGGGCGCGCAGCATCGCCGACCTGGGCCCGGATTCGCTGGTGTCCGGCATCGCCCGGGGCGGGGAATGAGCGCCAGGGCCGCCTCGTCGCGAGCGGTGGTGATGGGGCATCATGCCGATGGGGTGTCACATGATTGAGGAGGGGATGATGGGCGACGCGACGCTGTTGCTGTTCGATGCCGGGGGCGTGCTGGTCGACTGGCGGGGCACGTCCGGCCTGGTGGAATTGACCGACGGGCGTCTCGATCATGAACAGGCGCGGCGCTTCTGGATGGGCTTCGAGGCGGTGGTGCCGTTCGAGACCGGCGATGACGACGGCTCGCGCTTCGCCCGGGCCGCGCTCGAGGCGCTCGAACTGGACATGACGCCGACGGCCTTTCTCGAGGTCTTCGATGGCTGGATGCAGGGGCCCTATCCCGGGGCGCGCGAGCTGGTCGAGAGCATCCGTCCTGCGTATCGCCGCGCGGTGTTGAGCAACACCAACCCCGTGCACTGGCCGCGGTTGATCGACGATTACCATTTCGGAGCCCCCTTCGAGCGCGCCTTCGCTTCCCACGAGATCGGTGCGCGCAAGCCCGATGCCGACGCCTTCGAGATCGTCTGCGAGGCGCTCGGCGTGGCGCCGCGGCAGGTGCATTTCTTCGACGACAATCCCGAGTGCATCGAGGCCGCCCGCGAGCTGGGCATGGCGGCCACCCGAGTGCAGGGGCTCGACGAGTTGCACCGGGCCCTGGCCGAACTCGGCGTGCTGTCCCCGTCTTCCACCCAGCGAGGTTCGCGATGAGCGCCGTCACCCCGTCCGCCCCCGCCATGAAGGCGCCCTATCGAGCGCTGCTCGATGCCCTGCGCGACAGCCTGCCGGCCGAGTGCCTGATCCACGACCCGCTGCGCCTGCTCGCCTATGGCACCGATGCCAGCTTCTATCGACTGGTGCCGCAACTGGTGGTGCGCCCGCGCGACGAGGCGGAACTGACCACGGTGCTGCGCGAATGTCACGCCCGGGGCTTGCCGGTGACCTTCCGTGCCGCCGGCACCTCGCTTTCCGGGCAGGCGCTGAGCGACTCGGTGCTGATCCAGCTCAACCAGGGCTGGCGCGATCATCGGATCCTCGACGAGGGGCGGGCGATCCGTCTGCAGCCGGGTGTCATCGGCGCCCGCGCCAACGCGCTGCTGGCGCCGTACGGACGCAAGATCGGCCCCGACCCGGCGTCCATCGGCAGCTGCATGATCGGCGGCATAGCCGCCAACAACGCCTCGGGGATGTGTTGCGGCACGGCGCAGAACAGTTACCGCACGCTGCGCAACCTGCGGGTGATCCTCGCCGACGGCACCTGCCTGGACACCGGCGACGCGCAGAGCGTGGCGGCGTTCCGCGCGTCTCACGGCGCACTGCTGGCCGAACTCGAACGTCTGGGGCGCGAGACCCGCGGCGATAGCGAACTGGCCGAGAAGATCCGTCACAAGTACCGGCTCAAGAACACCACCGGCTATGCCCTCAACAGCCTGGTCGACTACACGGATGGGCTCGACATCCTCTGTCACCTGATGATCGGTTCCGAGGGGACGCTGGGCTTCATCAGCGCGATCACCTACGACACCGTGCCCGACGAGCCCGAGAAGGCCGCGGCGCTGGCCTTCTTTCCCGACATGGCGACCACCTGCCGGGCGACCATCGCCCTGAAGGCCGCGCCGGTCTCGGCCGTGGAGCTGATGGATCGCGCCGCGTTGCGCTCGGTGGCCGATCAGCCGGGCATGCCGGAAGCGCTGGCGACGCTCCCCGAGGGGGCCGCGGCGTTGCTGATCGACGTGCGCGGCGACGATGAGGGCGCGCTGGGCGCGCGCATCGAGGCGGTGCAGGCGGTGCTGGCCGAGGTGGCCACCGTCGAGCCGGTGACCTTCACCCGCGATCCGGCGCGCTACGCGCTGTACTGGAAGATCCGCAAGGGGCTGTTCCCCGCGGTGGGGGCGGTGCGCGACGTGGGCACCACGGTGGTGATCGAGGATGTCGCCTTTCCCGTCGAGCGTCTCGACGAGGGCGTGCTGGCGCTCACCGAAGTATTCCGGCGCCACGGCTACCACGAGGCGATCCTGTTCGGTCACGCGCTGGAGGGCAATCTGCACTTCGTCTTCCCCCAGGGCTTCGAGAAGCCGGGCGAGGTCGAGCGCTACCAGGCGCTGATGGACGAGGTGGCACAGCTGGTGGGTGTCGAGTATGGCGGATCGCTCAAGGCCGAGCACGGCACCGGACGCAACATGGCGCCCTACGTCGAGCTGGAGTGGGGCGAAAGCGCCTACCGCCTGATGTGGTCGATCAAGGCGCTTTTCGATCCCGATAACCTGCTCAATCCCGGAGTGATCCTGAGTCGCAACCCGACCCAGCACCTGGAGAACCTCAAGCCACTGCCGGCCGCCGACCCGCTGGTCGACAAGTGCATCGAGTGCGGTTTCTGCGAATCGGTGTGTCCGTCGCGGGCGCTGACCCTGACGCCCCGGCAACGCATCGTGGTGCGCCGCGAGATGGCGCGACTCGAGGCGCTCGGCGAGCGGCGCGATGCGGCGGACGAACAGCAGCTCGCGACGTTACGTGACGGCTATGCCTACGACGCCATCGAGACGTGCGCCGCCGACGGGCTGTGTGCGACCCAGTGCCCGGTGGGTATCAACACCGGCGACCTGGTGCGCGAATGGCGCCACGCGCACAACGCGAACCAGGCCGGCTTGGCCCGGCGGGTGGGAACTCACTTCGCCGGGGCCACCCGCGCCGCCCGTGGCGTGCTGGGCATGGCCGATGGCGCTCATCGCCTGCTGGGCACGTCGTCGATGAGCCGCATCACCGGTACGCTGCGCCGCGTCAGCGGACGGCGCCTCCCGCAGTGGCTGCCGAGCCTGCCGGCGCCGGCAGCGGTGCGCGTGATCGAGCAACCGCGCGGTTCGCGAGGGGGCGCCGGCAAGGTGGTCTATTTTCCGAGCTGTGCCACACGGGTCTTCGGCCCCATGCGGGGCGACGACGAGCAGCGCTCGGTGATGGCGATCACCCTGGCGCTGCTCGACAAGGCGGGGTTCGAGGTCATCGTGCCGGACGCGCTGAATGACCAGTGCTGCGGCATGGCCTTCCAATCCAAGGGCCAGTTCGAGACGGGCGAGCGCAAGGCCGAGCAGCTCAACCGGACACTGCTGGCCGCCAGCGAGAACGGGCGCCATCCGGTGCTGTGCGACACCAGTCCCTGTACCCTGCGCATGACGGAGACGCTCGATGACCGCTTGAGCCTGCACGAGCCGGTGGGCTTCGTGCTCGAGCGGGTACTGCCGCGGCTGTCGATCACGCCCAAGCGCGAACGCATCGCCGTGCATGTCACCTGCTCGAGTACCCGCATGGGGCTGGGCGACAGCTTCGTCGCCCTGGCCCGGGCCTGTGCCACCGAGGTCGTGGTGCCGCCGGACATCACCTGTTGCGGCTTCGCCGGTGACAAGGGGCTTACCACGCCTGAGCTCAACGCCTCGGCGCTTGCCGGTCTGGGCGAGGCGGTCGCCGGGTGCGAGGTCGGCTATTCCAACTCGCGGACCTGCGAGATCGGCCTGTCCGAGCATGGCGGGATTCCCTATCGGTCGATTCTGGCGCTGGTCGACGAGGTGAGTCGGCCCCGTGATGCGGTTGGCGCCGAATCGCTGGCCGAAGGCTGAGGCGGGTCCGACCAATCATTCCGACCTTGGTCGCAAAAAAGGGCTTGCAACAGGCCGGGCTGATCCGTAAAGTACGCATCCGCTGCCGACGACGGGACACGTCACCGGCGGTGACGGGAGAAGCAAGTGACTGTTTCTTCGAGGGTTTTGGAAAACGGCGGTGAACAAATCGCTTGCCGGATCGCCTCGAAGGCTGTAGACTTCGCTCCCACGATTCGCCGGCCTTTCGGGGTCAGCGGTCAAGCGCGG
>NZ_JAGXFF010000004.1:0-382152 GCF_020147985.1 Modicisalibacter sp. MOD 31.J
GGCGTGCTGGGCGATGCAGTCGAGGGTGTAGGCGAACGGCTCGCTGACGCGCTCCTCGCCGACCAGCCGGTGGGGCAGCAGGGCCACGCCGGGGATGTCCAGGCGCAGCAGGCGCTGTGCCGGGGCCAGCTCGATGCCGAAGGTGTCGAGCAATGTATCGCGTAGCATGTCGGTCATGAGCGGCGCGTCTCCCGGGCGGTGACGCGGTCGCGGGCCGCGTCATCGTCGACTGTCACGGATGGGTAAATGGGGAGACTTTACGCAAGCCTCTGCACCGCGCGCTATCGGGGATCTGTGATGGGGCGTGTGGGAAATATCCTACAAATAGCCAAGGTCGATGCGTCAGCGGCCCGACAGATCGCTTGGCAGCGGCTCCCGTGAAGAATACGCTCGTCTCATGACCACCTCCCCGCAAGGCGCCGCGGTGCCCACTTTCGAAGATGATGCCGGTTACGACGACCAGCGCGCGTGTTCGCTGCAGGCGTTCGACGGGCCGCGTGAACTGCCCATCACCCTGGCGCTCAACGACACGCCGATGGCCACGCTGCTGGCTACGCCGGAGGCGCTCGAGGCGCTGGCCTTGGGGCATGCCTTCACCGCCGGCTGGATTCGCCGCGCCGAGCAGGTCGAGGCGATCGCCGTCTCGAATCTGCGCCACGGGCTGCTGGTACGCCTGACGGTCGCCGAGCGACTGGCGCGGCAGGCCGCCCGGCATGCCCCGCGCGAGGCCTCGGTGTCGAGCTGCGGGGCCTGCGGCGCGGCGGAGGAGGCGCAACTGATGGCCGGCCTGGTGCGTCTCGGCGCGCATCCGGCGCTGGCGCCGGATGCGCTGCGGCGCGGCCTGGCGGCGCTGGAACGCCAGCCTCGGCGTGGCCAGCACTGCGCCCTGGGCCTCGACGCGACCGGGGACGTCATCGCATTGGGCATGGATATCGGCCGTCACAATGCCCTCGATCGGGTGATCGGCGTGAGCCTGCGAAGTGGCCGCCGCCCCGAGGCGGTGCTGGTCTCGAGTCGCTGCAGCCTGGAACTGGTGCAGAAGACCGTGCGCGCCGGCATTCCCACCCTGGCGACCCTCTCTCTGCCGTCCGCGCTGGCCGTGGAGATCGCTCGTGCCTGCGATCTCAATCTGGTCTGTTGCCATCGGGGGCGGCGGTTGGCGCTGCTTAGTGGCCAGCCCGCCTGAGAGGGTGCCTACAAAATGCCTGCACTTGACAATACGGCGTTGAAATTACCCTTAAAAATGCTCATTTACACATCGTAAACTGCGCTTTTACGGTTAATTTCGCCTTGTCTTGCCTTCGTTCGGCTATTTTGTAAGCACCCGCTGAGCCCTCAAGAAAAAATCGCAACCCCGCCGCTGAACTGCAAAAAAAACCGTCCTTTCACGATCGGTTAACAGAAACACGTCGCCGCCGCCCTCCCGTAACCTGTGCTGCATACGGGCCGCGTGCCCGTTCGTGTTTTTTCGTTCTTCGCGGAGGTGCCGCATGAAACTCGACGATCCCCGCCTGTTCCGTCAGTACGCCTACATCGACGGCAAGTGGACCCACGGCGACGCCGGTCGCGAGGAAGCCGTGATCGATCCGGCGACCAACGAGGTCCTGGGCCACATCCCGCTGCTCGAGGCCGACCAGATCCGCGCCGCCGTGGATGCCGCCGATGCCGCCTTCGTGCAGTGGCGGGCGTTGCGCGTCGACGAGCGCTGCGAGCGGCTGCTGGCCTGGTACGACCTGCTGCAGGCCCATCGCGAGGACCTGGCTCACCTGATGACCCGCGAGCAGGGCAAGCCGTTGCCCGACGCCCGGGGCGAGGTCGAGTATGGTGCCAGCTTCGTGCGCTGGTTCGCCGAGGAGGGCAAGCGCACCTTCGGCCAGACGATTCCCAGCCACATCCCCAACGCCGCGCTGGGCACCCTCAAGGAGCCGGTGGGCGTGGCGGCGCTGATCACGCCCTGGAACTTCCCGCTGGCGATGATCACCCGCAAGGCCGCCGCGGCCATGGCGGCGGGGTGCACGGTGGTGGTCAAGCCGGCCGGCGAGACGCCGTTCTCGGCACTGGCGCTGGCCGAGCTGGCCGAACGTGCGGGCATTCCCGCCGGGGTGTTCAACGTGGTGCTCGGCGATGCGCCGATGGTCTCCGAGGTGCTGTGCAAGGAGGATCGCGTCAAGGCGTTGTCCTTCACCGGCTCCACGCCGGTCGGTCGGCTGCTGCTCGAGCAGAGTGCCAGCACCGTCAAGCGGGTGTCGCTGGAACTGGGCGGCAATGCGCCGTTCATCGTCGGTCCCGATGTCGACCCCAAGGAGGCGGCGCTGGCCGCGGTGGCGGCGAAGTTCCAGACCGCCGGTCAGGACTGCCTGGCGGCCAATCGTATCCTGGTCCACGAGTCGATCCACGACGAGTTCGTCGCCCACTTCGCCGAGCGCATGCTGGCCTTCAACGTCGGCAACGGCCTGGACAGCGAGATCGACATCGGCCCGCTGATCCATCGTCGCGCGGTGGACAAGGCCGCGGCGATCGTCGACGACGCGCTGTCCAAGGGCGCCACCCTGGTCCAGGGCGACCAGAACCGGGCGCCGGGCGAGAACTTCTTCATGCCCACGCTGCTCACCGAGGTGACCGCGGAGATGAAGGTCTGGCGCGAGGAGAACTTCGCGCCGGTGGCGGGCATCACCCGCTACAGCACCGACGAGGAAGTGATCGAGATGGCCAACGACACCGAATACGGGTTGTCGGCCTATATCTTCACCCACGACATCCGGCGCATCTGGAAGATCATGCGCGCGCTGAAGAACGGTATGGTCGCCGTCAACACGGTGAAGATGACCGGGCCGCCGATTCCCTTCGGCGGGGTCAAGCAGTCCGGGCTGGGCCGCGAGGGCGGTACCGCGGGGATCGAGGAGTACCTCGAGACGAAGTATTACTGCCTCGGCGGGCTGGGCTCGGTGTCCGGGAGCTGAAACCGGCTGCGCTCGGTTGCGTCTTGCCGGCGGGGACGAGCCGGCAAGACGTATCGAGCGATCGAGTATTTCGCGTTTTTTAACGACGCAAGACGTTGTCTTTGATTCTTACAGGAGAGTGCCATGACCACCCATCAGGACCTGATCGATCGCGACCGCAAGGTTACCTTCCATGCATCCACCCATCTGCGCGACTTCGCCCATGGCGACGCGCCGGGTCGCGTGATCACCGGTGGCAAGGGCATTTCCATCGTCGACAAGGACGGCTGCGAGTTCATCGACGGTTTCGCCGGGCTGTACTGCGTGAACATCGGCTACGGCCGCACCGAGATCGCCGAGGCGATCTACAAGCAGGCGCTCGAGCTGTCCTACTATCACACCTACGTGGGTCACTCCAACGAACCGCAGATCGCGCTCTCCGAGAAGATTCTCGAGCTGGCCGGCCCGGGCATGTCCAAGGTCTACTACGGCATGTCGGGGTCCGACGCCAACGAGACCCAGCTCAAGATCGTGCGCTACTACAACAACGTGCTGGGACGGCCGCAGAAGAAGAAGGTGATCTCGCGCCAGCGCGGCTATCACGGCTCCGGCATCGCCTCCGGCTCGCTGACCGGGCTCAAGGCGTTCCACGATCACTTCGACCTGCCGATCGACACCATCCGGCATACCGAGGCCCCGTACTACTACCATCGTGCCGCCGAGCAGGAGGGCATGAGCGAGCGCGAGTTCTCCAAGCATTGCGCACAGAAGCTCGAGGAACTGATTCTGGCCGAAGGGCCGGACACCGTGGCGGCCTTCATCGGCGAGCCGGTGCTGGGTACCGGCGGCATCGTGCCGCCGCCGGAAGGCTACTGGGACGAGATCCAGACCGTGCTGGCCAAGTACGACGTGCTGCTGATCGCCGACGAGGTGGTCTGCGGGTTCGGCCGCATCGGCACCGATTTCGGCAGCCACTTCTACGGCATCAAGCCGGACCTGATCACCGTCGCCAAGGGGCTGACCAGCGCCTACCAGCCGCTTTCCGGGGTGATCGTCGGTGACAAGGTCTGGCAGGTACTCGAGCACGGCACCGGCGAGTTCGGCCCGATCGGCCACGGCTGGACCTATTCCGGCCATGCCCTGGGCTGTGCCGCGGGCCTGGCCAACCTGGAGATCATCCAGCGCGAGGGGCTGACGCAGAATGCCGCCGAGACCGGTGCCTACCTGCAGCGCCAGATGCAGGAAACCTTCGGCGACCATCCGATCGTCGGCAGCGTGCGCGGGGTGGGCATGCTGGCCTCGCTGGAGTTCGCCGCCGATCCGGGCCGCCGCCGCCACTTCGATCCGGCGCTCAAGGTCGGCCCGCGCATTTCCGCCGCGGCCCTCGACGAGAACCTGATCGCCCGGGCCATGCCCCAGGGCGACATCCTCGGCTTCGCGCCGCCGCTGGTCACCACCCGCGAGGAGGTCGACGAGATCGTCGCCCGTGCCAAGCGGGCCGTGGACAAGGTCGCCGACGAGCTGAGCAAATCCGGCGACCTGGGTGACGGTGCCTGATTCACACCAGGATCGTGTAGCGACGAGTTGCTACCCTGAATGCAGGACACCGGCCGAGACGCCGGTGACGACGCCGCAAGCCGCTTGCGGCGTCGTCGTTTGCGGACGAATAAGGAGTCGACGATGTCGCAACCCGCTCACGGCGTCACCCTGGCGTCGATCTATCAGGCCCGGGCGCGAATCGCCGGTCAGGTGACGCGTACCCCGCTGATCCGTTCCCAGGCGCTGTCGCGGCGGTTCGAGGCCGAGGTCTTCCTCAAGCTGGAGAACCACCAGCCGAGCGGCGCCTTCAAGCTGCGTGGCGCGACCAACATGATCCGTGCGCTGCTCGACCAGCACGGTGACGAATCGCTGGCGCGCGGGGTCACCACCGCGTCCACCGGCAATCACGGCCGTGCCGTGGCGCTGGCGGCTTCCCGGCTCGGCGTGCCGGCGGTGATCTGCCTGTCCAACCTGGTGCCCGACAACAAGGCGCGTGCCATCGAGGCGCTGGGCGCCGAGGTCCGGCGTGTCGGCAGGAGCCAGGACGAGGCCTTCGAGGAGGTCGCGCGGCTGGTCGACGAGGAGGGCATGACGCTGATCCCGCCCTTCGACGATCCGCTGATCGCCGCCGGACAGGGCACCATCGGCGTCGAACTCATCGAGGATCAGCCCGATCTGGACCGGGTACTGGTGGGGCTCTCCGGCGGCGGCCTGCTGGGCGGTATCGGCGCGGCCATCAAGGGCCTCCGCCCGGCGACCCGCCTCACCGGCATCAGCCTCGGCCAGGGCGCGGCGATGTGGGAGAGCCTCCAGGCCGGGCATCCGGTCGATGTCGAGGAGGTCGAGAGCCTGGGCGATTCGCTGGGCGGCGGCATCGGCCTGGGCAATCGCTGCACCTTCGCGCTGGTGCGCGAGGTGATGGACGATCACTACCAGGTTTCCGAGGCGGCCATCGCCCGGGCGATGGTCGACCTGCTCGCCGACGAGAAGATGCTGGTGGAGGGCGCGGCCGCGGTCGGTCTCGCCGCGCTCGACGAGCATGGCATCGATATCCGTGGCGAGCGGGTGGCGTTGATCGTCTCCGGCAACGGCGTGGCGCTGGAGACCTTCGACCGCGCCCGAGCGCTTGCCAAATCCCGCTGACGCTGCTGGCCTTGTTCCGGCGAGACGCTACCGCTGTGCAATCGAACACTGGAGGATGACTGCCATGGAGCTTTATCAACGCGACGACATCGAGGCCGCGGTCAGGCTCGATCGCGAGGCGCTGGAGGCCGTCGAGCAGGCCTTCGCCGCCCTGGGGCGCGGCGAGGTGGTGCAGCCGCCGATCCTGTCGATGGCCATCGAGGAATCCAACGGCGAGGTGGACGTCAAGACCGCGCACATTCGCGGTGCCGAACGCTTCGCGATCAAGGTCAGCCCCGGTTTCTTCGACAATCCCAAGAAGGGGCTGCCCAGTCTCAACGGGCTGATGATGGTGTTCTCCGCCGAGACCGGACTGGTCGACGCGGTGCTCTTCGACGAGGGTTACCTGACCGCCATTCGCACCGCGCTGGCCGGCGCGCTGGCCGCCAAGTACCTGTCCCGCGAGGCGAGCCGGCGGGTCGCCGTGCTGGGCGCCGGCGAGCAGGCCGAGCTGCAGATTCGCGCCCTGCAACTGGTGCGCGACATCGACACCGTCGACGTCTGGGCGCGCAACCGCGAGTCGGCCGAGGCCTACGCCGAGCGCGTGCGCGGCCTGGGGCTGACCGTCAACGTCCACGACGACGTCCGCGGCGCCTGCGCGTCGGCCGATATCATCGTCACCGCGACGCCGGCCCGCGAGCCGATCCTCTCCGCACAGGATCTGCCCGAGGGCGTGCACGTCACGGCGATGGGCTCGGACAGCCCCGAGAAGCGCGAGCTCGACGACCAGGTGATGGTCCGCGCCGACGCCTTCGTCTGCGATACCCGGCCCCAGAGCGAGAGCAACGGCGAACTCAAGGCCTTCGTCAAGGCCGACGGGCGTGAGGCCAGCGTGCCGTTCAAGGTCTACGAGCTGGGCAGGGTGATCGCCGATGAGCAGCGTCTGCGGGTCTCGGACGCCAGCATCACCGTCTGCGACCTGACCGGCACCGGCGTGCAGGACACCGCCATCGCCAACTTCGCCCTGCAGCGTCTGGTCAAGTAGGTCGGCTCGACGTCATCGGCTCTGGTCACTGCGCGGGGGGCACTGCCGACGCCCCCTGCGCAGCGAGGCGCATACCCGGAAGTGGCAGATAGGGGGCTGACGACCCGCTTCAGCGTGTGCTCAGCCCGGTGGCCTCGTCGATGCCCAGATGCACGTTCATGCACTGCACCGCGGCCCCGGCCGCGCCCTTGCCCAGGTTGTCGAGCCGCGCGACCAGGGCCAGGCGTTCCTCGCCGCCATAGACGAACAGGTCGACGCGGTTGGTGTCGTTGGCGCCCTGGACGTCGAAGAAGCCGTGATCGAGGCTCGCTTCGTCACTCAGCGGCATGACGTTGACGAAGGGTTCGTCGGCGTAATGGCGCGCGAAGGCCTCGCGAATCGCCTCGCCGCTGGTGCCCGGGGCGAGATGGTCGACGTGCAGCGGCACGGTCACCGCCAGGCCCTTGAGGAAGGGGCCGACCACCGGGCTGAAGACCGGCGCGCTGGTGAGGCCGCCGTGCACGCGCATCTCGGGGAGGTGCTTGTGCGCCAGGGCCATGGCGTAGGGGCGCGGGGCGCTCAGGCGGCCTTCCTCGGCGGCCTGGTATTCGCCGATGAGCTTCTTGCCGCCGCCACTGTAACCGGTCAACGAGAACGCCGAGACCGGGTAACCCGCCGGCAGCAGGCCGGCCTCGACCAGTGGACGTACCAGCAGGATGAAGGCGCTGGCGTGGCAGCCGGGGTTGGCGATGCGCTTGCTGCGCCGGAGCGCCTCGCGCTGGCCGGGGACGAGCTCGGGCAGGCCGTAGGTCCAGTCCGGATCGGTGCGGAAGGCGGTGCTGGCATCGATCAGGCAGGTCTCCGGATTGTCGAGCAGCGCCGCGGCCTCCCGGGACGCGTCGTCGGGCAGACACAGAAAGGCGACGTCGGCGGCGTTGAGCAGTCGGCCGCGCTCGGTGGCGTCCTTGCGCCGCGCGGAATCGATGCGCAGCAGCTCGATATCGTCGCGGGCCTCGAGATAATCGAGCAGGCGCAGGCCGGTCGTGCCCTCCTGCCCGTCAACGTACACTTTGAACGCCATCGGGAACTCTCACTCAACATCGTCGATCGATAGGCCACTATTGTGCGCGGTTTGCCCCGCGCTTGTCATGTCTGCAGGGGGTTACCTTGCCGACGGCGCGCAAAGCGACCAGTCTGGAAGCGACACGAATGGAAGCGACAGGAATGGTCATGAAACGCGTACTCGCCTTCGACGTCTACGGCACCTTGATCGACACGCACGGCGTGGTCGAGGAACTCTCCCGGCGGCTCGGCGACGGCGCCGAGGAATTCTCGCGGCGCTGGCGCGACAAGCAGCTCGAATATGCCTTCCGGCGCGGCCTGATGGGCGCCTTCGCCGACTTCTCGCAGTGTACCCGCGAGGCGCTGGAATTCGTCGATCGCGCGACGGGCTCGCGACTCTCCGAGACCGACAAGGAGCGGTTGATGGCCACCTACGCCCGGTTGCCGGCCTTCGACGACGTGGCGCCGGCGCTGGAGCGCATGGCCGAGGCGCGCCTGACCCGGGTGGCGTTTTCCAACGGCTCGCGCACCGCGGTCGAGGGGCTGCTCCGCCAGGCCGGCATCCTCGAGCGCTTCGACGACCTGGTCAGCGTCGAGGAGATCAAGCGCTTCAAGCCCGATCCCGCGGTCTACGCCTACCTGCACAATCGCCTCGAGAGTTCGCCCCACGAGACCTGGCTGGTCTCCAGCAATCCCTTCGACGTGATCGGCGCCAAGCATGCCGGGCTCCGGGCCGTGTGGGTGCGACGCAGCGCCGAGGCGCCCTTCGACCCCTGGGGCGACGAGCCGGACCTCACCGTCTCGTCGCTCGAGGAGCTGGCGGAGCGACTGTCGTGAGGGCGCGCGGCATCGCCCGTCGGTATCTGGCCGGGGCCTGCGTGCTGCTGGCCGTGGCGCTGCCCGCCTGGGCGGCCGACGTTGACGACGGTATCGAATCCGTGACCAGCGAGCAGTCGGTCAACGGCGTCGAGGCGCGGCTGCGCAAGGCCCTCGAGGAACGCGGCATGACGCTGTTCACGGTGATCGATCACAACCAGGGCGCGCGGCGGGCCGAACGCGAGCTGCCGCCGACCCGCACGGTGATCTTCGGCGACCCCAGGGTGGGCACGCCCTTCATGCAGTGCCGCGGCAGCGCGGCACTCGACCTGCCGCAGAAGATGGTGGTCCGCAAGGACGGCGACGTCACCCGGCTGGAGTGGAACGATCCGCACTACCTGGCCCGCCGCCATCACCTCGAGAACTGCGACCTGCCGCTCGATCAGGTCGCCAAGGCGCTCGCATCGCTCGCTCGCGAAGCCGCGGGCGAACCGTGATCCTGGCATGACGCCTGGGCCGTCGAGTGTCCGATGCACCTGATCGGCATGGCGGCGAACACAGGAGGGTCATGGCGGATCGGAGTCGGGTGATGCGTCATCGGCATTCTTCGGCGCTGTCTTGCGCTTCTTGCGTGGGGGCTTCTCGGTGGAAGCCCCCTCGGGACCATTGGCGGCGAACTTGAACCAGGTCTTGCCGAGATGATTGCGAAGTTCCTGTCCCATCCTCGTGGCGTCCCTTGCCTCCAGAGCCGCCATGATCGACTCATGCTCGGCCATAGCGGTCGTCCACTTCTCGCTCTTCTCGTTGGACAGATAGCGTACCCGATAGAGTTGGCGGCAGAGGTAGCCGTGCATCTCCATCAGGGACGCATTGCCCGATAACGCCACGATGCGATTGTGGACTTCCTGGTTGATGCGAAAGTAATTCTGCCTGTCTCCCCGGATGAACGCCGCCTTCATTTCGTAATGCAGGGCCTGTAGCTCGACGATGTCGCGATCGGTCGCCCGCTTGCAGGCGAGTTCCGCTGCGGCCTGCTCCAGTACGCTCAGGACATAGGCCTTTTCCTTGACGTCACCTGGGCTGATATCGGCGACCACGGCGCCTCGATTCGGCAGGATCTCGACGAGCCCCTCGGCGGCGAGGATTTTCAAGGCCTCGCGCAACGGAGTGCGGGAAACCTGCAGTTCCTCGGCGAGCGTGCGCTCGGGCAAGCGCTGCCCCGGCTGAAAATGATCCATCACGATGTGTTCGCGGAGGTAGCTGGCCACCTTGGCTACCAGGCCCGGCTTCGGAGCTTCCGCGATGTCGTCGAGTGTCGTCATGAATAACCGCCTGCCTGTTTGTCATCAATATGGCATACCACTGGTCCCTGGTTCAAATCATGCAGCCCATGTCTTGGAATTTTTTGTTCAATAAAATCAATTTTTTAAATTCAAAAAATGGCGCATGAATACCAAAGTCTAATGACGTTTCTTTGACGCCTAAAATGGTATACCACTAATCTTCGAAACCCATCCGGCGTGACCGGCACGCCGAGCTAGATAAACAACGCCAGCGGGGGAGATACATCCTCGCTCGCTCAGGAACCAGCGATTCTCGAATGAATTACCTGAACTATTTCGAAACCGACGAAATCGTCGAAGCCTGTGTTGCCGGCGCCGGTGATTTCGGGGCGGGAGTCTTACGACAAGCCATTAATATGAAAGTACTTTCCGCGAGAATCGCGGTCGATGTCGATGCCCGTAGTGCGCGCTTGGCTCTGGAGCGAGCCGGTATCGAGAAGGAGGCTATCATCGAGTGTCACGACGCGGATCAGGCCCTCAAGGCCTGGACAGCGGGGCACTACATCGCCAGTGGCGACCTGGGGGCCGTCGTCGGTCTACCGTTCGACGTTCTAGTCGAGGCAACTGGTATACCAGAGGTGGGGGCGCAGCACGCCGAGGCGGCAATCGAGGCCGGCAAGCATGTCGGTATCGCCACCAAGGAAACCGAATCGGTGGTCGGCCCTTACCTGACCCACAAGGCGCTCGATAGAGGGCTTATCTTCACGCCGCTCGATGGCGATCAACCCAGCCTGCTGATCGGCATGGTGACCTGGGCGCGAACGCTGGGTTTCGAGATCGTCGCCGCCGGCAAGAGCAGTGAATACGATTTCGTCTGGGACGAGGCCTCCCGGGACGTCCAGTGCAACGGTGTCCGCCATTCGCTGCCGGCGATGATGGATCTGTGGACACTGGCGGACGGTCGGGAAGCCGAGATGGCCGGCGCGCGCATCGAGATTGCGAGCGACATGCAACTGATTTCGGTACCCGACCTGTGCGAAATGGCCAATGTTGCCAACGCCACTGGCCTGGTCCCCGATCGGCCCGAGTTTCATGCACCACTCTTGCGGATCCCGGAGGTGCCTTCGGTGCTGGATACTCGGGACCAGGGCGGGATTCTGGCCGATACTGGTCGGCTCGAGGTCTTCAACTGCCTGCGCAAGCCCGATGAGAGCAGTTTCGCCGGTGGCGTTTTCGTCGTTCTGCGCTGCGAGGATCCCGCGTCCTGGGAGTTGCTGCGCGGCAAGGGCCACGTGGTCAGTCGTAGCGGAGCGAGCGCGATGGTATACCTTCCGCGTCATCTCCTGGGGCTCGAGGCGCCGATCTCGCTGCTCGATGCCGTGCTGCATGGACGTACCTCGGGCGGGGGAAGAGCGACTCGACCGCGTATCGACCTGGTGGCGAGGGCCACCCGTGACCTGCCGGCGGGGCATCGCTTCGAGATGGTCGGCCATCATCGTGTGATCGACGGCCTGCGCCCCGAAGCACATCCGGCTCGGCCCATCGACGGAGGTGGTGCGGCGCCGTTCTATCTGTTGCCGGGAACGCGTCTGTTGCGTGATGTCGTCGCGGGTGAACCGATTCCCTTCGACGCACTGGAGAACGTGCCCGATTCCGTGCTGCTGAGGTTGCGTCGCGAGCAGGACAAGACTTTCTTTCGGGAGCCGTCATGAAGCGTGAGACCGCATTGCGTCTGGGTTGTATCGCCGATGATTTTACCGGCGCCACGGACATCGCCAGTCTTTTGGCTCGATCGGGTGTTGCCGTGGGTCTGAGGATCGGTGTTCCCGAGGCATCGGTCGATGATTCGGTGGCGGAGATCGAGGTCATCGCCCTGAAGTGCCGCAACGAGCCGGTCGAACGGGCTGTCGCTCAGGCACGTTCGGCCGCCGACTGGTTGCGTGAGGCGGGTGCCGAGCAATTGTACTGGAAGTATTGCTCCACCTTCGACTCGACGGCCGAGGGTAACATCGGACCGGTCGCCGAGGCCCTCGCCGATGCGCTCGCCGCGCGTCGTGTCGTCTACTGTCCAGCGTTTCCCGAGAACGGCAGGACCAGCTATTTCGGCAATCTGTTCGTCAATGGCGTGCGTCTCGACGAGAGCCCGATGAAGGATCATCCGCTCACTCCCATGCGTGACGCCGACCTGACTCGCCTCCTGGCCCCCCAGGTCAGCGGTGGCGTGGGGCTTCTCGACATTGCCGCCCTGCGCGGTGGCAAGGCTGCCGTGAGCGCGTGTCTCGCCAAACTGGACGAGCGCGGTATACGACACGTGGTGGCTGATGCCATCGCGGAAGAGGATCTGCGCGAGCTTGCCGAAGCGGTCTGGCAGGACGCTTTGCTGACCGGCGGTAGCGCCTTCGCCGCCGAATTGCCTCGTCATCGGTTTCCCGGGCAACGCGAGGACCACGACGAGCGTGAGCAGATGCCGACGGTAGCGGGCGGTACCCTGGTGCTCAGCGGCAGTTGCTCGGCGATGACGCGTCGTCAGGTGGAAACATATCGCCAACGGGGCAGTGCCTATCGACTCGACCCTCTGGCCCTGGCCGAGGGCGACGGTGAGCGTCGGAAGTTGCTTGAGTGGCTGGATGCACAGCCCCGAGACGCCGCACCGATGATCTATGCCTCGGCGGAGCCCGGGGCCGTCAAGCGAGCCCAGCAACACCTCGGTGCTGAGCGAGCCGGGCAACTCGTGGAATCGACGTTGGCCGATATCGCTGCGCATGCCTTCGAAAACGGCGTACGTCGCTTCATCGTTGCCGGTGGCGAGACCGCCGGCGCGGTGACCCAGGCGCTGGGCGTCTCCCGTCTGCGTGTCGGTCGAGAAATCGCCGCCGGTGTGCCCTGGACCTTTGCCAGACGCGATGGCGTGGACATCGCACTGGCACTCAAGTCGGGCAATTTCGGCGATGAAGCCTTTTTCTCGAAAGCCCAGGAGGTGTTGCGATGAGCGAGGAAGCCCGGCTTCGTGAGGATATCGTCCGATTCGCGCGGTCACTGTTCGAACGCGGTCTAACGCCGGGTTCGTCCGGCAACCTTTCGGCCAGGCTGGATAATGGCGAGTTCCTCTGCACGCCCACCAATGCCTCGCTGGGGTTTCTGGAACCGGAACGGCTTTCCCGCCTGGATGCCGAGGGCGATTGGCTCGACGGTGACGAGCCGACCAAGGAAGTTTTCCTGCACATGGCCATGTATCGCGCCAATCCGGGCTTTCGGGCCGTGGCGCACCTGCATTCGACCTACAGCGTCTGCCTGGCCTGCATGCCCGACCGGGACCCGAGCAACATGATCGAGCCCATGACGCCCTACGTGATCATGCGGGTCGGCGCGGTGGCGCGTGCCAATTATCGGCGACCCGGCGATCAAAGTCTGGGCCCCGAGATCGAGATGCTGGCCCGGGATCACGCGGGGATCCTCATCGACAATCACGGTCCGCTGGTCGGCGGCAAGAGCCTGCGCGACGCCGTGTTCTCCATCGAGGAGGTCGAGGAAGCGGCCAAGCTCGAATTCCTGATGCACGACAAGACCCCTAGAAGACTCAGCGACGAGGAGGTGAACGACCTGCAGCAACGTTATCGAAATCTGCGTGGCTGATCTGTCACGCCTCGCCAGACACCAGCTCACGGTTCCAATGAACCGGGCGGAGCGCACGGGGCGTTCCGTCGATCAACGACAAGATTTCCTGTTTTCGAGAGGGAGCCAGTCACATGCTCGATAAGTACAAGCTCGCCGCCATCGGTATCCTGGGCGCCAGTGTCGCCACGATCAGTGGCACGACCCTGGCCAGTTCCGAGGCCTCGGACTATCCGTCCGGCAATATCAAGGCACTGGTTGCCGCCGGCGCAGGCGGAGGTACCGACAACTTCACCAGAACGGTCCAGCCGATGCTGGAGGAGCGCCTGGATACCACGGTGACCGTCATCAACCTGCCCACCGCGTCGGGGGCCATCGCTCACCAGCGCACGGCCAACAGCGATCCCGACGGACGCACCCTGGACTTCTCTTCCTCGACCTACATCACATCGCTGGCCGCCGGGCAGAATCCGACCGGGCTCGACCAATTGACGCCGGTGGCGCGCATGCAGTCGGACGTCATGACGTTAATCGTCAATCCGGACAAGTACGACTCCTTCCAGGAATTCCATGATTACGCCAAGAACAACCCCGGGAAAGTGGTGATCGGCGGGACCGCTGCCGCTAGCCCCGACAAGATGGCGTTTCTTGGCTTCAAGGATGCCAGTGGTCTGGACATGAACTTCATTCCCTACGACCAGGAAGGCAGTGTCTCGTCCAACGTGCTGAGCGGTAATATCGATGGCATGTTCGGTGAGATCAGCTCGATCCTTGGCTACATGGAATCCGGCAAGATGAAGCCCATCCTGGTCTTTGCCGACGAGCGGCTCGAGGACTTCCCCGATATCCCGACCACCGTCGAGAAGGGATGGGATCTGACGGACGGCAATGAGCGCGGCGTGTTCGTTGCCGCCGACACGCCCAAGGAAACGGTAGCGGCGATCGAGAGTGCGCTCAAGGATATCTATACATCCGACAAGTATCAGGATTATGCCAGCAAGGTCCACCTGGACTATCGCGATGGCTGGATGGGTAGCGATGCCTATCGCGAAGAACTCGAGGCGAGTCTCGAGCAGTATAAGCGCCTGCTCGGCAACGAGTGATCGGACGAGGCCGGCAGTCTGAGTGAAATGCCGTCCGTTTCCCCGGAATCGACGTCGAGGCCATTCGGCGTCGGTTCCTCCGTGTCTTCGGTGTCAGTCATGACTAGAAAGCTGTATGCGTTCATCGTTTGTGTCGTCCTCGGGGGAGCCTTCTTCCTGACACTGACCTGGCAATTGCCGAGTTCCGAGGAGGTTTCCACGTTGATCGGGCCGCGCACCTGGCCATTGCTGGTGCTGGGCGCGATGCTCGTTTTCGCGCTGATGCTGGCCATCGAGACCCGTATCGAATCGCGTAAGACGAAAGACACCGATGCCACGATGACGGAAGAGGCCGACGGTGAGGTAGCCGAGGTCGACGAGCCCGTCGCGGGTGGCATTTTCGTACGCAACCGCCACTGGGTGCTTCTCGGGTTGGTGGTGCTGTACACGGTGTCGATGGGTGTCGTGGGGTTCCTGTGGGCGACGATCGCCTTTTCGCTACTTTGCAGTCTTACGCTCGGTGCGACGCGCAAGCTGACGATCGTTATGACGACGCTGGCGGGCGCGATCCTGGTACAGGTCGTCTTCGACACCTTGCTGAATATCCCCCTGCCATGAACACGACACTCAGGCCTGCCGAAACGTCCTGTATGACGCGGGTATCATCGAGGAAGACAGACAATGCTTGACGGTCTCTTGAACGGCTTTTCGGTTGTCCTGCAACCGATGAATTTCCTGATTCTGCTGTCCGCCGTGTTCATCGGGTTCATTGGCGGCGCCCTGCCGGGCATCAGTGGCGTGATCCTGGTCGTCATCCTGTTGCCGGTGACGTATGGCATGGATCCCACGACCGCCTTCATGCTGCTGACGGCGATCTATGCCTCCACGGTTTTCTCCGGACTGATCACCGCCATTCTCTATCGAGCACCCGGCACTCCGGAAGCCGTCATGACCGCCTTCGACGGCTATCCGATGACCCAGCGAGGCGAGGCCGGCAAGGCCCTGGGGATTGGAATCCTGAGCTCGGCGATCGGAGGGCTCGTGGGGACCATAGCACTGATCGTCTTCACGCCGATGCTGGCGTCGGTAGCGCTGCAGTTCTCGTCGCCGGAATTCTTCGCCCTTGCGGTACTTGGTCTGACCGTGGTGGCGTCACTGGGTGGCGGTCTGCTGCTCGGCTTGATCGGTGCCATGATCGGGTTGTTCGTGGCCTCGGTGGGCATCGATCCGATGACCGGCACCCTGCGTTATACCTTCGGCAATCTCAATCTGGCCGGTGGAATCCAACTGATACCGATCATCGTCGGCATGTTCGCCATTTCGGAGGTGCTGAAGCGTGCGCAGGGCAATGTGCCACACACCCCGATCAAGAAGGTGAAGATCCGGATCCTCGATGTCGCCATTCTCCGACGGATTCGGGTGACCCTGGCCCGGTCATCGATTCTCGGTGTGGCCATCGGGATCCTGCCCGGTATCGGGGCGAGCACCGCGGCCATGGTGAGTTACAGCGAGGCGGTGCGCTGGTCCAAGTACCCCAAGGAGTTCGGCAAGGGGGTGCCGGAAGGGGTAGCAGCGCCCGAGTCGGCCAACAATGCCGCCGCCATGGGAGCGCTCGTGCCATTGTTCGCGCTCGGCATCCCGGGGAGTGGTACGACGGCCGTGATCCTGGGCGCCTTCATCATGCACGGCCTGCAACCCGGTCCGTCGTTCATGACCAATAATGGCGACTTGATCTATGCCGTCTTCGTCGGCTTGCTGATCGTCAACCTGCTGATTCTGGCGTTCTCCAAGCCGTTCGTTGCCGTGCTGTCGCGGTTGCTGAACATTCCCTATTCGGCCTTGGGCCCGGTGATCATCATCTGCTGCGTGGTGGGCACCTATTCGGTACAGAACTCGATGTTCGATGTCTGGCTCATGCTGGGATTCGGTGTCATGGGCTTCCTGCTGGAGAAGATCAACTTTCCGCTGGTGGCGATCATTCTCGGCGTCGTGCTGGGACCGATCGCCGAGAGCGAGTTCCGCCGGTCGCTGGGCATGTCGCAGGGTGATCCGTCGATTTTCTTCTCGCGACCGATCAGCGCCACTCTGCTGTGCATTGCCATCGCCGTGGTGACGCTGGCGATCGTCGTGCCGTTAATCAAGCATCTGAGGAAGCGCTACGCGCGACTGGGCGACGCGCCGCAGTGATCTTGACGTCAGACCGCCCGGCCAGTGTGCCGGGTGTCGTCGTCATTCAGTTGGTCAGCTCGATAACCCGCCCGCCCGCGGCCTCGGCATCGGCGATGTCGTGGGTGACCATCAGCGTCGGCAGGCGGCGTTCGCGCACCCGGGCGAAGACCAGCCGGCGCAGGTCGTCGCGCAGCGCGGCGTCGAGCTTGGAGAAGGGCTCGTCGAGCAGCATCGCCCGGGGCTCGGCGAGCAGGACCCTGAGCAGCGCGACCCGCGCCTTCTGACCGCCCGAGAGGGTCGCCGGGTCGCGCTCGGCATAGCCCGCCAGCCCCACCTCGTCCAGTGCCGCCGCGATGCGCCGGCGGCGTTCGCGGCGCCCGCCGCCCGGGACCATGCCGAAGGCCAGATTGCCGCCCACCGAGAGATGCGGGAACAGCAGCGGGTCCTGGAACAGCAGGCCGACGTGGCGGGTCTCCGGCGCCAGGCCGTCGAGCACGGTCTCGCCGAGGCGGACGCGTCCCGACACCGTGAAGGCCGGCGCCAGGAAGCCGGCGATGGTCGCCAGCAGCGTCGACTTGCCGCTCCCCGAGGGGCCCATCACGGTGAGGATCTCGCCGGGGGCGATGGTGGCGTCGAGTGTCACCAGCGGCTCACCCGCCAGCCGGATGGTCAGGCGTTCCAGGTGCAGCGGCGCGGGGGCGGGGTCGGTACGGGAAAGATCGTTCATGACGGACTCACCAGGCCGGTTCGGTGGCGGAATAGCAGGCGTGGCAGGCCCAGGGCCAGGGCAAAGCCCACGGCCGGCAGCAGCAGTTGCAGCAGGGCATGGACGGCGGTCAGTCGCCGGTCGCCGCCGCTGGCCAGGCTCACCGCCTCGGTGGTGACGGTCGCAACCCGGCCCGCGCCGAGCAGCAGCGTGGGCAGGTACTGGCCGATGCTCACCGCGAAGCCCACCGCGGCGGCGGTCAGCAGCGGCGCGGTCAGCAGCGGCAGGCGTACCCGCCAGAAGACCCGCGACGGCGAGGCGCCCAGGCTGCGGGCGAGCTGCGTCCAGCGCGGATCGAGGCGCCGGTGGCTCTCGGCCAGCGAGAGAAACACGTAAGGCAGCACGAACACCACATGGGCGGCGATCACCGCCGTGATCCCCGGCGCCAGGCCGAGCTGGGTCTGGACCAGCACCAGCCCGAACAGGAAGGCCACCGGCGGCACCAGCAGCGGCAGGTAGAGCAGCCACTCGCTCCAGCGCCCGACGGGTCGGGTTCGCCGGCTCTCCGTTTCCAGCGCGCCGAGCACCAGCACCAGCGAGATCAGCGTGGCGGCCAGGCCGATACCGGCGGCATGGCCGAGCGGCGTGGCGAGCCCATCGAACGCGCTGTGCCAGTTGTCGGCGATCCAGGGCCAGGGCAGCGCCGCGGGGAAGGGCCAGTAGCCGGCCAGCGACCACAGCACGAGTCCCGCCAGGCTACCCATGACCAGCGCCAGGGTGCTACCCAGCAGTCCCAGGCCGAGCCAGCGCAGCGCTGTATCGGCGAACGCGCGGCGGCCGTCGCTCAGCCAGTTCCGACACAGCCGGACGGTCAGCCGTTCCAGGCCCCACCAGGCCAGCAGGGCCGCCAGGGTCACACCGAGTTGCAGCAGCGCCCCGGCGGAGGCCATGAAGCGCATCGCCAGATCGGGATCGTTGAGCCAGCGCAGCACCGCCACGGAGAGCGGTGGCGGGGTGGTCGGACCGAGGATCAGCGCCACGTCGACGGTGGCGGTGGCGAAGACGATCACCGCGTAGATCGGCAGGCGCAGCAGCGGGTAAAGCCCCGGCAGCACCGCCTTGAGGAAGGCGGCCATGGGGCGATAGCCGAGCCCGCGGGCGACGTCGAGGCGTGCGTCGGCGCGGCACTGGGGCAGCGCGGCGAGGCTCATCAGCAGCAGGAAGGGGACCTCCTTGATGGTCAGCCCGAGAATCAGCGCCAGGCCGCCGGGGTCGCCGGGGAAAAGGTAGTCCGGCGGGTATTGCCAGCCGCTGGCCCAGGGCGAGACCAGGCGCGGAGCGAGCCCCGAGGGGGCGAACAGGAACGCCAGGCCGATCGCCGCGGCGGCGTGGGGCACGGCGAGCAGCGGCGACAGCAGCCGGCGCACCACGCCGAACAATCGGGTGCGCAGGAAGGCCCCCAGAAACAGCACCACGATGGTCAGTGACAGCCCGGCGCTGGCCAGCCCGGTCACCGCACTCAGGCGCACCATGTCGACGAGCCCGGGGGTCTGCCCCAGGGCCTGCCAGTGGGCGAGCGTCGGCGAGGTGCCGCCCAGCGCCGGCAGCCAGCCGAAGGCCGGGGCGATCACCCCGGCCAGGCCCGCGACGACCGGCAGGCCGAGGACTGCCATGGCGAGCCAGGGCGCGGGGCGGGTCCATAGCGCATGAGGGTCGATCATCGGGCGCCGTAGCGGGCCTGCCAGGCGGCCTCCAGACGCGCCATCCAGCTCGGATGCGGCTCGGCGAGGGTCTTGCCCAGTGCCCCCGCCGGCAGCCGGGCCGGGTTGTCGTCGGCGGTCTCGAAGGCCGCGCGCTGGGTGTCGCTCAGGCGCGCCATGGCCAGCACCGTGGCGTCGCCCCAGCCGTCGATGGCCTGCTTGCGGGCCTGGGCCTCCGGCGAGAGCAGGAAGTTGGCGAGCACCAGCGCGCCGGCCTTGTGCGAGGCGTTGAAGGGGATGGCGACGAAGTGGACGTTGCCCAGGGTGCCGCCGTCGAGCAGGTAGCTGCGGGTGGTCGGCGGCAACTGGTGGTCGGCGACCGCCGCGGCCGGCGCCGATGGCGTGAAGGTGAAGGCCAGGCTCAGTTCGCCGTCGCCCATCAACTGACGCAGGGCCGAGCCGCTGGCCGGAAAGGTGCGCCCCTCGCGCCACAGATAAGGGTGGAGGCGATCCAGATAGGCCCACAGCGGCGCGGTGACGGCCTCGAAGTCGGCCTCGTCGGCGGGGCGATAGAGCGGCTCGCGATCGTCGACCAGACCCAGCAGCGCCTGCTTGAGAAAGCTCGAACCGAGAAAGTCGGGGGGCAGCGGGTAGCTGAAGCGCCCCGGATGGGCCTGGGCCCAGTCGAGCAGCGCGGCCATGTCCCGCGGTGGGGCGTCGACACGGGCGCTGTCGTAGTAGAAGGTCAGCTGCGCCTTGCCCCAGGGTGACTCGAAGCCCTCGGTGGGCAGGGTGAAGTCGTGGCTCACCGCGGGGTGGGACTCGGGAGCGGTCAGCGCGTAGTGGGGCAAGTGCCCGGCGAAGGGCCCGTAGAGCAGCCCGTTCTCCTTCATGGCCGCGAAGTTCTCGCCATTGAGCCACACCAGGTCGATGGCACCGTGATCGTGGTTGCCGGCGGCCTTCTCCGCCAGTACCCGGGACACCGCCTCGGCGGTATCGCCGAGCTTGACGTGAACCATGTCGACGTCATAGCTCCGGTGCATCTGCTCGCCGACCCAGTCGAGATAGCCGTTGACGTCGGCATCACCGCCCCAGGCGGCGAAATAGACCGTCTGGCCGGCGGCCTCGTCGCTGACCGAGGACCAGTCGTCGAGGGCATAGCCCTGAGCGGCGCCGGTGGTGAGCGCCAGCACGGCCAGCGACAGGGCGCGAGCCGCTCGGCGTGGTAAAAGGGGCATCGCGAAGATCTCCAACGGTGGGTGGCTCGGGATCGGTTTCCTTTACGGCAAGCGTGCCCGGAAAGATGCACGCTGACCAGTGACGGAACACCCGGGGATTGGCTGGTCCCGGCCCGAGCTGCCACGCTGAGTGGATCGCATCGCAGGAGTCGTGCATGGCAGAGGACGATGCCGCACAGGCAGGCGCACGGACAGGCAAGCCGCGATCGCCACGGCGTCCGTGGACGATAACCCTGGTATTGCTTGCGGTGGTGGCCGTGCTGCTGGCCGCCGGCTGGTGGGCGTTGCCGCGCCTCATCGAGTCGCGGCTGGTTGCGGCGTTGTCGGCGACCACTGGTCGCGAGGTGACGATCGAGTCCGTCGAGGTCACGCCCTGGCAGGCCCGGGTGCGTCTCGAGGGGCTGCGCATCGCCGGCGATGACGACCAGCCCGTGCTGGCCAGCCGCGCGGTGACGGCCCGGATCGCCTGGGCCTCGCTGTGGCACGACGGCTGGCACATCGAGCGGCTGCACTTCATCGCCCCGCGGCTGCGGCTGATCTGGCGGACCGATGGCGGCTGGAACCTGGCCCGCCTGTTCGGCGGTGGTGGTAATGGCGCCGATGACCGGCAGGGCAGCGGCCTGCGCATCGACCGGGTGAGTGCCGAACGCGGCCATTTCGACTGGATCAACCGCCGTCTCGACCCGCTGGTGACGCTGTCGCTGGATCGCGTATCGCTGACCGCCAGCGGCTTCGATCCGCGCAACAAGACGCCGATGGACCTCGACGCCAAGGCCCGCTGGGCGGGGCAGCCGTTCACCGCCAGGGGCAAGCTGGGCTTCGCGCCGTGGCAGGCCGATCTCGAGCTCGGCGTCGAGGCGTTGCCGCTGTCGGTGCTGCACGGCTACCTGGCGTACCTGACCCGTGCCGACATCCGCCAGGGGACCCTGAGCAGCCAGGTCCAGTTGCAGGCCGGGGCGGCCAGTCGGCACGGCACCACGCTGTCGGCACAGGGCTCGCTGGCCGATCTCGACGCGGCGACACCCGGCGGCCAGCCGCTGGGGCGCGCCGCCAGGGTTCGGCTGAAAGGCCTGCGCTTCACCAGCAGCGATCAACGGCTGGCCATCGCGTCGATCGCGCTCGAGCGTCCCCGGCTCCAGGTGACCGTCGACGAGTCGCTGTCCACCAACCTAAGTAGTTGGCTGCCGCCCGATACCGGGGGTGGCGGCAACGGCGACGGACTGGGTGTCGTCATCGCCCGGTTGAGCGTCTCCCGGGGCGAGGTGGCGCTCGACGATCGCCATCTCGCGCAAGCCGTGACTCTCGATCTCGAGGCCCTCGAGGGCGACTGGAAGGATCTTTCCAATGTCGCGGATGGCGGCGGGGCGCTGGCACTGCAGGGCCGGGTCGACGCGGACTCCCCGCTGCGCATCGACGGGACCTTCGATCCTCTGGTCAAGCGGATGCAGGGCGACATGCACCTGCACGTCGAGAATCTGGCACTGACCACCTTCGCCCCTTACATCCGTCACTTCGGCGGCTATCACATCGAACAGGGGCGGCTGACCCTGGACGTCGACTATCGGCTCGAAAGCGGTCGGCTGCACGCCGAGAACCACGTGGTCCTGCATCGACTCGAACTCGGCCAGCCGGTGCCGGGCGCGACGATCGATCTACCCATGAAGACGATCGTGGGGCTGCTGCAGGGCGGTGGCGGAGTGATCCGCCTCGACGTGCCGTTGACCCTGCCGCTCGACGATCCGTCCCTCGACGTCGGCGGCGTGGTCGGTCAGGCGATTCGCGAGGCACTGGAGAACCTGATCACTTCGCCGGTCGAGACGCTCTCGGAGATGAGCGTGGGCAACGCGGAACCCGGCGGGGAGCCGGCGGGCCACGACGGCCAGGCGTCTCGTCAGGGGCGCGAAAGCGAGGATGCCGACGGCCCGGCACTCTACGAGCGGGCGCGCACCGGGGAATGAGCGTGCGTCGATAGCGACTCGCGGCCGATAGCACTAGCCTTGAGACAGGGTCCTGCAAGCGAGCGATGTCATGTTGCCACGAGGTTCGAACGCCGCCCACGCCCGCCGTCGCTTCTGGCTGATCGCGTTGCTGCTCGGCGCGTTGCTGATCGTGGCGGCGAATGCCCAGCAGGGTGCCCCAGGCCCGCGGCAGGCCCTGGTGATGACCCTGCACGGTAGCGTGGGCCCGGCGACCAGCGACTATTTCCAGCGCGGCCTGGCCCGGGCACAAGACCGCAACATGGCGCTCGTCGTGCTGCGCCTCGATACCCCGGGCGGGCTCGACGTGTCGATGCGCGACATGATTCAGGCGATGCTCACCAGCTCGGTGCCGGTGGCGGTCTACGTTGCCCCGGACGGCGCCCGCGCCGCGAGCGCTGGCACCTACCTGCTCTATGCCAGCCATGTCGCGGCGATGGCGCCGTCCACTCACCTTGGCTCGGCGACGCCGGTGCAGATCGGCGGCGGGGGCCTGTTGCCGGGTGGCTCGCCCGAGTCGGCGCCGGAAAAACCCGGCGACGAAGCGGGTCGGAACGGCCAGACGGGGGAGGGTGACGAGAATGGCCAACGCGGTGACTCGGCCCGGTCCGGCGACGACAGCGAAGCCAAACGCCGTGGCGATACCGCCATGCAGCGCAAGGTAATGGAAGATGCCGTGGCCACCATCCGCAGCCTGGCCGAGCGGCACGGTCGCAACGCCGACTGGGCCGAGCGGGCGGTGCGCGAGGCGGTCAACCTGACGGCCCGGGAGGCGCTCGACGAACACGTCATCGATGTCATCGCCCGCGACGTGCCCGAGCTGCTCGAGGCGATCGACGGTCGTCAGGTGGTGATGACCGACGGCACGCGCACGCTCGACACCGCCGATCTGTCGCTCGTGCGCTTCGATCCCGACTGGCGCACCGAACTGCTGAGCGTGATCTCGGACCCCAACGTCGCCTATTTCCTGATGATCCTCGGCTTCTACGGACTGGTCTTCGAGCTGCTCAGCCCGGGGGCGCTGGTGCCGGGCGTGGTCGGGGGTATCTGCCTGCTGCTGGCACTGTTCGCCTTCCAGGTGCTGCCGATCGACTACGCCGGGCTGGGGCTGGTGGTGCTGGGACTGGCACTGATCGTCGGCGAGGCGATGGTGCCCAGCTTCGGGGTGCTGGGCATCGGCGGGATCGTCGCCTTCGTCGCCGGGTCGGTGATCCTCATGGACGATCGCAATCTGGCCGTGTCGCTGCCGCTGATCGGCGGCGTGGCGCTGGTCGCCTCGGGGTTCATGCTGTGGGTGGCGATGCGCTTCCTGCGCCTGCGGCGACGCCCGCCGAAGGCCGGCCAGGACGAGATGATCGGTGCCCGTGCCACCGCGTTGCACGATTTCCGGGGCGGTGCCGAGGCCGAAGGGCATGTGTGGCTGCACGGCGAACGCTGGCGGGCACGCAGCCGGGGGCCGGTGAAGGCCGGCGAGTCACTCAAGGTGGTGGCGATCGACGGGCTGACCGTCGAGGTGGTGCCCGACGATGCGGCGTCGCCCGACCCGCCACCCTCCGTTTCGGGAGAATCGACATGATGCTGTCCTATCTGGTGCCGCTGGTGCTGGTGCTTTTGTTGATCGGCGCCTCGATCCGCATCCTGCCCGAGTACAAGCGCGGGGTGGTGTTCTTCCTGGGCCGCTACCAGGCGGTGAAGGGCCCGGGGCTGTTCATCATCATCCCGGTGATCCAGAAGATGCAGGTGGTCGATCTGCGCCTGATCACCCTCGACGTGCCCGAGCAGGACGTGATCTCGCAGGACAACGTCACCGTGCGCGTCAATGCGGTGCTCTACTTCCGCGTGGTCGATCCGGAGAAGGCGATCATCCAGGTCGAGAACTTCGGCGTGGCGACCAGCCAGCTGGCGCAGACCACGCTGCGCTCGGTGCTCGGCAAGCACGATCTCGACGAGATGCTCTCCGAGCGCGACCGGCTCAACGACGACATCCAGGAGATCCTCGACGCCCAGACCGAGGGCTGGGGGATCAAGGTCGCCAACGTCGAGATCAAGCACGTCGACCTCGACGAGAGCATGATTCGCGCCATCGCCCGCCAGGCCGAGGCGGAGCGCGAGCGGCGCGCCAAGGTGATCCACGCCGAGGGCGAGCTGCAGGCCTCGCGCAAGCTGGTCGAGGCCGCCGAGGTGATGTCGGCCAACCCCATGGCGCTGCAGTTGCGCTACCTGCAGACGATGAGCGATATGAGCAACAAGAACGCCTCGACCATCGTCTTCCCGATGCCCATGGACCTGCTCGAGGGGCTCGGGACCCTGGCGAAAGGCATGCCGGGTACGGGCAGCACGAGAAGCACGTCGCCGACGTCCGCCGAAGCGCCGGCGGATAAAACGCCCAGGCCGGCCGGCGATTCGGGCGACGGCAACGACGACGCCACCCGCTGAGGGGTGGCGTCGGTCGACTCGGCAGTGGCGATCAGCCGGCGAGTTCGGCGATTGCCGCTTCGATGATCGCCAGCCCTTCCTCGACCACCTCGCCGGGCGCGGTCAGCGGGACCAGCACGCGGATGGTGTTGGCGTAGAAGCCGCAGGAGAGCAGGATCAGGCCCTTTTCGCGGGCCTTGGCGCACACCGCCTGGGTCAGCGCCGGATCCGGCTTGCCGCTGGCCGGGTCGACGAACTCGAAGGCGGCCATCGCCCCCAGGTGACGGGAATGCGCCACCGCCTCGAAGCGTGATTCCCAGGCGGCGAAACGCTCGCCCAGCGCGCGGCCCAGGCGCTCGCTCTTGCCCAGGATGTCCTCTTCCTCGATGGCCTCGATCACCGCCAGTGCCGCCGCACAGGACAGCGGGTTGCCGCCGTAGGTGCCGCCCAGCGAGCCGGGCCCCGAGGCATCCATGACCGCGGCGTTGCCGACCACCGCGGACAGCGGCATGCCGTCGGCCAGGCTCTTGGCCATGGTGACCAGGTCCGGCTCGACGCCGCTGTGCTCGATGGCGAACAGCTTGCCGGTGCGCCCGAAGCCCGACTGCACCTCGTCGGCGATCAGCAGGATGCCGTGTTCGTCGCACAGCGCGCGCAAGGCCTGCAGGAAGGCCGGCGAAGCGGCGTAGAATCCGCCCTCGCCCTGGACCGGCTCGATGACGATCGCCGCCGTGCGGTGCGGGGCGATGTCGGTCTTGAACACCGTCTCGAGTCCGGCCAGGGCGTCCTCGTCGCTGATGCCGTGAATCGGGTTGGGGTAGGGCGCGCGGAACACGTCGCCGGGCATCGGGCCGAAGTCGTTCTTGTAGGGCAGTACCTTGCCGGTCATGGCCAGCGTCATGAAAGTGCGGCCGTGGAAGCCGCCGTCGAAGCAGATCACGCCGCTGCGGCCGGTGGCGGCGCGGGCGATCTTGACGGCGTTCTCCAGCGCCTCGGCGCCGGCATTGACCAGCAGCGCCTTGCGCGCCGTACCCCGGGTCGGGGTCAGCTCGCACAGGCGCTTGGCCAGTTGCACGTAGGGGGCGTAGGGCATCACCGTGGCGCAGGTGTGCATCACCTTGTCCAGTTGCGCCCTGACCGCCTCGACCACCCGTGGATGACGGTGGCCCAGGTTGAGCACGCCGATACCGCCGGCGAAGTCGATCCAGCGCCGGCCGTCGGCGTCCCAGATCTCGGCGTTCTCGGCGCGCTCGGCGAAGGCGGTGGCGGGGGAAGCGGCGCCGCTGGCGACGTATTGGGTCTTCATGGCGTCGAGTTCGGCATTGGTCATGACAATAGGCTCCAGAAAGGGGGGGGTTGCTGTTAGCGGTAAATATCCGTCGCTTTCACAACCCAGCGATTGGGCTTTCCCGGCGACAAGCCTCCGCGAGGGCGCTGTGAACCCTTCCCTGGGCGCTACCTTTGCCATCCATGGCAAAGGACCCTCGCTTCGCCTTGCCCCCCGGCGCCCACTATCGCTGGGGGAAGAGTTCTAGGTGGTGGTTGCAGGCGCGGGCGATACCAAAAGCGCAGCGATTGGCACGCGCAGGCATTTAGGCAGGGCTCCCTTAGAGGCCGCCGAGGCAGGCGTACTTCAGCTCGGTAAACTCCTCGAGCCCGTGATGCGAGCCCTCGCGGCCCAGGCCCGACTCCTTGACCCCGCCGAACGGCGCCAGCTCGGTGGAGATCAGCCCTTCGTTGACGCCGACCATGCCGTACTCCAGGGCCTCCAGGGTGTGGAAGATGCGCCGGTAGTCGCGGCTGTAGAAATACGCCGCCAGGCCGAAGGGGGTGTCGTTGGCCAGGGCGATGGCCTCGTCGTCGCTGTCGAAGCGGAACACCGGCGCCAGCGGGCCGAAGGTCTCCTCGTCGGCGAGGGCCATCTCGCGAGTCGCGTCGACGAGTACCGTGGGCGTGAAGAAATTGCCGCCCAGCGGGTGGGGCTCGCCGCCGCAGACCAGCCGGGCGCCCTTGGCCAGGGCGTCGTCGACGTGACGCTGGACCTTGTCGACGGCGGCGGCGTTGATCAGCGGGCCGATCTGCACGCCGTCCTCGAGACCGCTGCCGACCCGCAGTTCGCGGACCCGCGCCGTGAGCCTGTCGACGAAGGCGTCGTGGATGCCGGACTGCACCAGGAAGCGGTTGGTGCACACGCAGGTCTGTCCGGCGTTGCGGAACTTGGCGGCGATGGCGCCCTCCACCGCGGCATCCAGATCGGCGTCGTCGAAGACGATGAACGGGGCGTTGCCGCCGAGTTCCAGGGCGGTCTTCTTGACCGTGTCCGCGCACTGGGCGAGCAGCCGCTTGCCGACCGGCGTGGAGCCGGTGAACGAGACCTTGCGCACCCGTGGGTCGGTGGTCAGCACCTCGCCGATCGCCGCCGGGCTGGATGCGGTGACGACGTTGATCACGCCCGCCGGGATGCCCGCCTGCTCGGCCAGTCGCGCCAGCGCCAGGGCGGTGAGCGGGGTGGCCTCGGCGGGCTTGATCACCACCGTGCAGCCGGCGGCGAGCGCCGGGGCACACTTGCGGGTGATCATCGCCAGCGGGAAGTTCCAGGGCGTGATGGCGGCGACCACGCCGATCGGTTCGCGGGTGACCAGGATGCGCTTGTCGCCGCTGGGGCTCGGCAGGGTCTCCCCGGCCAGCGACTTGGCCGCCGCGGCATAGAACTCGACGAACGAGGCACCGTAGGCGACCTCGCCGCGGGCTTCGCCGAGCGGTTTGCCCTGTTCGCGGGTCATCAGCTCGGCGAGGGGCTCGGTCGCCTCGACGATCAGCTCGAACCAGCGGCGGATCAGCCGGGCGCGTTCCTTGACCGGGGCGCGGCGCCAGTCGGGCAGGGCCGCATGGGCGGCGGCCACGGCGTCGCGGGCGTCGTCGGCCTCGAGGTCGGCGACCTGGGCCAGGGTCTCGCCGCTGGCCGGATCGGTAACGGCGAACCGACGACGACCGGGGCGCCAGTCGCCGTCGATCAGGCTGGTCACGCGCTCGCCGGTAACGTGCTCGAGTAGGGACATGGTGGGTTTCTCCGCGCTGGATACTGGGAATCGGCTCCGCCGCCGGGCGTTACCGTCGATGGCCAGCACGCTACCAGCGCGCTTCACGTTCGCGGATAGACCACTTCGCCGTTCGACTGGACCACTTTGCGCGTGACGGCGGATAATCGTTTCGGGGCGCGCGAGACACGAGGAGAGCGAAATGGCCAAGGCGAGCGACGAGGCCTTGCTGGCACCGCTGCTGGCGAGCTACCGCCAGCAGCCCGAGAGCCTGGGCAAGCAGGTGCGTCTCGAGCAGGCCTTGCGGGGGGTGATCGGCCAGGGGTGGGCGAGCGGCGGCAAGGTGCCCTCGCAGCGGCGGCTCTGCGAGCATCTGGGCGTGGCCCGCGACACCCTGGCCCGGGCGGTGAAGACCCTGATCGACGAGGGCTGGCTGGTCACCGGCCACGGCCAGGGCACCTGGGCACAACGGCCGAGTTCGTCCGTCGAGGCGCCGGGCGACGCGCCCGCGCTGTCGCGGCGGGCGAGCGCGGTACTCGAGAAGGCGGGGGCCGGGCAGGTACAGAGCGGTGCCTTCGTGCCGGGCATTCCCGACATCGCCCATTTTCCGCTGCGCAAGTGGCGCTCGCTCTACGACAGCGTGACGGTGCCGCACAATACCCTGCTGCTCTCCTATTCGACCGGCGGCTACGGTCCCCTCAAGCGGGCGATCCGTGACTTCCTCCAGCGCTGGCGGGGCATTCGCTGCGACACCGACCAGATCGTCGTCACCGAAGGCGCGCACCAGGCCATCGAGCTCTGCGCCCTGGGGCTGGCCGATGGCGGCGATCGGGTACTGCTCGATTCACCCTGCTACTGGGGCGCCCGCAACGTCTTCACCGCCTGCGGGCTCGACATCGATCAGATTCCCTGGCACCCCGCCAGCGGCTATGCCGACGCTGTGCCCGCGGGCGACGTACGGCTGGCCTATTTCACCGGGGCGCATCAGTACCCGTTGAGCGCACCGACCCGGCTCGCCGACAAGCAGCGTCTGTGCGCCCGGGCGAGGCCGGACTACGTGATCGAGGATGACTACGAGTACGGCAGCGACGACCATGACAACCTGATCTTCGATCCGCGCCGCGCCGACCGGCTGCTGGTGGGCTCGTTCTCCAAGCTGATGTTCCCGGGGCTGCGGCTCGGCTATCTGGTGGCATCGAAGTCGCTGGCCGCCGCGCTGGGCCGTTTGCGCAGCGAGGTCGCCCGCGAGGGGCGCATGCTCGATCAGGCGGTGCTGGCGCAGTTCATCGCCGACGGCGACCTCGACGCCTGGTACCGGCGCATCCGCCGCGAGTACCTGGCCCGCCAGCAGGTGCTCCATGACCGGCTGTGCGACCTGCCGGGGGTGGTGGGCGTGTCGCCGCCGTCGAGTGCGATCAGCCTGTGTCTCGAGCTTGCGCCGGACATCGACGATGTCGCCCTGGCGCGGCGCCTGCTCGACGAGCAACTGGTGGTGCGCCCGCTGAGCCCGGCCTGCGGACCGGGCGATCCGCGCCGCGGGCTGGTGATGGGCATCGGCATGGTCTCGGGGCAGACATTGAGTCGCGAGGCGGAGCGCCTGCGCGTGGCGCTCAAGCGCCTGCTGCGCGGGACCTCGAGGGCCGGTCGGGGTGAACTCGCCGGCCCCGGCTGCTAGAATGCGCCGCTTCGCCGCGAACTTCTCCGACGACAGGATGAATCCGCCATGAGGCCGCGCATCGCCACCGGCAGTCCGCCCTAGATCACCGCCCTCCGCGTGCCCATGGCACGCCCCGACGCCGGGAGGCCATCGCGCCTGGCCCGATCGTCACCACGCCCGTCCACCCGCGGACGGGCCGATGCATTCCGTTCGAGCGTCACCGGCCGCCAGTTTCCCGCTGGTCGCGGTCGTGACGCGCGACGCCCCCGACGCTATCTGGACACGAGCATGATCCGATCCCTGAAACAGACCTGGTTGTTCAACACCAAGAATGACGTTCTCGCCGGCCTGGTGGTCGCCATGGCCCTGATCCCCGAGGCCATCGCCTTCTCGATCATCGCCGGCGTCGACCCCAAGGTGGGCCTCTACGCCTCGTTTTCCATGGCGGTGGTGATCGCCTTCGCCGGCGGCCGGCCGGGCATGATCTCGGCGGCGACCGGGGCGATGGCGCTGCTGATGGTCACCCTGGTCAAGGAGCACGGCCTGCAGTACCTGCTGGCCGCCACGCTGCTGACCGGTATTCTGCAGATCCTGGCCGGTTACCTGCGCCTCGGCGAACTGATGCGCTTCGTCTCGCGCTCGGTGGTTACCGGCTTCGTCAACGCCCTGGCGATCCTGATCTTCATGGCGCAACTGCCCGAGCTGACCAACGTGACCTGGCACGTCTATGCGATGACCGCCGCCGGGCTGGGCATCATCTATCTGTTTCCGCTGCTGCCGAAGATCGGCAAGACCCTGCCGTCGCCGCTGGTGTGCATCGTCACCCTGACCATCGTCTACGTGTTCTCCGGCATGGATATCCGTACCGTGGGCGACATGGGCGAGCTGCCCGACAGCCTGCCGGTGTTCCTGTGGCCCGACGTGCCGCTCAACCTGGAGACGTTGCTGATCATCCTGCCCTATTCCGCGGCCCTGGCGGTGGTGGGGCTGCTCGAGTCGCTGATGACCGCGACCATCGTCGACGAGCTCACCGATACCGGCAGCGACAAGAATCGCGAATGCCGCGGCCAGGGCATCGCCAACATCGCCACCGGCTTGATCGGGGGCATGGCCGGCTGCGCGATGATCGGGCAATCTGTGATCAACGTGAAGTCCGGGGGCCGCGGGCGGCTCTCGACCCTGGTCGCCGGGGTGTTCCTGCTGATCCTGGTGGTGTTCCTGGGCCCCTGGGTCTCGCAGATTCCCATGGCGGCGCTGGTGGCGGTGATGATCATGGTGTCGATCGGCACGTTCAGCTGGGAGTCGCTGCGCGACCTGCGCAAGCATCCGCTGTCGACCAACATCGTCATGCTGTCGACGGTCGCCGTGGTGGTGGCCACCCACAACCTGGCGATCGGCGTGTTCGTCGGCGTCCTGCTGGCCTCGCTGTTCTTCGCCAACAAGGTCGGCCGGGTGCTCTACATCGGTAGCGAGGCCAGCGACGATGGCCGTACCCGCGAATACCGGGTGATCGGCCAGGTGTTCTTCACCTCGGCGGACCGCTTCACCGGCGCCTTCGATTTCCGCGAGACCCTGGAGCGGGTACGTATCGACCTGTCGCGGGCACACTTCTGGGACATCACCGCGGTGGACGCCCTCGACAAGGTGGTCATCAAGTTCCGCCGCGAAGGCACCGATGTCGAGGTGGTGGGGCTCAACGAGGCCAGCGCGACCCTGGTCGACCGCTTCGCGGTCCACGACAAGCCCGAGGCGGTGGAAAAGCTGATGAGCGGCCACTGAGAGGGTGTTCGCCGCCGCGCAGATGGAGTAGAAACGCAACATGTCACCACGAGGATTGCCGCTATGAACGAACACGTCATGGCCTGCATCGACGGCTCGGGCTATGCCACGGCGGTGTGCGATTACGCCGCCTGGGCCAGCGCGCGCCTCGAGGCGCCACTGACCTTCCTGCACGTGATCGACAATCATCCGCCGCCGGAGGCCGGCAACCTGTCGGGCAACATCGGCCTGGGCAGCCGTGAGCATCTGCTCGAGGAACTGGCCTCGCTGGACGAGCGCCGCGCCAAGCTGGCCCAGGAACAGGGTCGCGTGATGCTCGACGCCGCCCGCCAGCGCGCCAAGGAGGCTGGCATCGACGAGGCCCAGGCCCGCCAGCGCAATGGCGAGCTGGTCGAGACGCTGCACGAGCTGGAGGGCGAGGCGCGCCTGCTGGTGCTGGGCAAGCGCGGCGAGTCCGCTCACGTGGCCGCCGAGCACCTGGGCTCGAATCTCGAGCGGGTGGTACGCGCCGTGCATCGGCCGATCCTGATGGTGCCGGACACCTTCAGTGCGCCACAGCGGGTCATGATCGCCTTCGACGGCAGCCGGACCACCCGCAAGGGAGTCGAGATGATCGCCGCCAGCCCGCTGTTCGCCGGCCTGACCTGCCATGTGGTGACGGTCGGCGCGGACATCGCCGACATCCAGGCGCAGCTCGACTGGGCGATCGACACCCTCAACGATGCCGGCATCCAGGCGCACAAGGCGATCCGTGCCGGCGAGGTGGAGGCAACGCTGCGCGAGTATCAGCGCGAGCATGCCATCGACCTGCTGGTGATGGGCGCCTATGGCCACTCGCGGATCCGCCAGCTGCTGGTCGGCAGCACCACCACGGCGATGCTGCGCAACGCCGACGTCCCGCTGTTGTTGTTACGCTGAGTCCAATTCCAGGGAGAACCTTCGATGATCCAACGCCATGACACCCAGGCCCGCATGAGTCGCGCGGTCGTCTACAACGGCGTCGCCTATCTGTGCGGTCAGGTGGCCGGCCCCGAGGCGCGCCGCGGCGACATCACCGCGCAGACCGAGAGCATGCTGGCGCGTCTCGACGCGCTGCTCGCCGAGATCGGTTCCGATCGCGAGCATCTGCTCTCGGCGACGATCTACCTCAAGGAGGGGGACGACTTCGCGGCGATGAACGCCGTGTGGGATGCCTGGGTGCCCGAGGGCCATGCGCCGGCGCGTACCTGCATCACCGCGCCGATGCCGGCCGACGAACTGCGGGTGGAGATCACCGTCACCGCGGCGCTGAAGGCCGGCGGTACCGGCGGACGTCTCTACTGAGTCAGACCTCGGCGTCGGCCGTCACGGCCGGCGGCTGGAAGCGCAGGAAGGCTTCCAGCCGCGCCGAATCCGCCTCGCCGACGCGGCACAACTGATCGGCGATCTCGGCGTACTGACGCAGCACCGGTTCGATCAGCCGCCGCCCGGCGGCGTCCTCGTGGGCCGCCTCGAATTCCCCCGCCAGCCATTCGAACAGCCGCGCCAGGCGATGATAGTTGGGATCGCCGCGGCCGGTGTTGCCGCGCAGCGCATCGATCGCCAGACAGCGCTGCACGCTGCGCTTGTTGGGATCCAGGCTGTCCTTCTCCAGCAAGGCTTCCGCCTGATGCACGAAGCGATCCATCAACTGGGCGGTCTGCACGCCGCGCTGGTTCGCCTGCTGGTCGCTGAGACTCTGGAGCAGGGCGCGTTGCTGGCCGCGCAACTGGCTGACCAGTAGGATCAGCAGAACGACCAACCCCAGGGCGCCGACCAGTGCCAGCGCATAGATGCCGTAGGCGGCCAGTGCCTGGGCCGACAGGGGCCAGTGTGGCTGGCTGGCCACGATTCCCAGGATGCCGACGGCCAGCGTCGCCAGCACGGCGATGACGATGAGTGGTATCACTCGCAGGACTCCAATCTGAGAGGGCGTTTACAAAATGCCTGCGCTCGACAATGCGGCGTTAAAATCGGTCTCGGACGCGAGCCCGGTCAAAATACTCATTTACCACCCTGTAAACTGGTACGCCAGCCCGGTCCGTTTTTCGCCCGATTTTGCCTTGTCTTGTCTTCGCTCGCCGACTTTGTAAACGCCCTCTGAAACGCCCGGACGACGAATTCCGGCTTGTCCTGACGTTATCGGCCGTGGAGCCGCACAACTTGAGTGCAATCCAAGACATCCCCCGCACGGCGTTCGGTCAACACAGCCCGCCATTGACCGACAGCACCTGACGTGTCACGTAGCCGGCGTCCGGCCCGCACAGGAAGCTCACCGCGCCGGCGACCTCCTCGGCGGTGCCCAGGCGCTGCATGGGAATCCCGCGGCGTGCCGCCTCGGTCTCCTCGCCGGCGGTCATGTCGGTGTCGATCAGCCCGGGGGCGACGGCGTTGACGGTGATGCGGCGCTTGGCGAGTTCCACCGCCAGCGCCTTGACCGCGCCGATCAGCCCGGCCTTGGCGGCGCTATAGTTGACCTGGCCCCGATTGCCCATCATTCCCGAGACCGAGGCCATCACCACGATGCGCCCCGGGGCGCGGCGGCGGATCATCGGCATCACCAGCGGTTTCACCACGTTGTGGAAGCCGTCCAGGCTGGTCGACAGGACCCGGTCCCAGGCGTCGTCGCTGAGCGCCGGAAAGGCACCGTCGGCGGTGACGCCGGCATTGCAGATCACGCCGTAGTAGGCGCCGTGTTCCGCGATGTCGGCCTCGAGCGTCTCGCGGGCGGTGGCCCGCTCGGTGACGTCGAAGCAGAGCACCCGCGCCTCGCGTCCGAGCGCGCGAATCTGCGTGGCGGCGGCCTCGGCATCGTCCCGGTTATGGCGGCAATGCAGCACGATGTCGAAGCCGTCGCGGGCCAGGCGCAGCGCCACGGCGCGGCCGATGCCGCGGCTCGAACCGGTGACCAGGATGGTTCCGGCGGGGGGGCGGGTCGTGTGTCAGGCATGGCGCGGGGCGTCCTCGGCGGCGGGTTGGTAGATGGTCAGGTTGCCCTCGGCGAGGAGGTCGTCGCCGTCGCGAATCTCGCCACGGAAGCGGGCCAGGCCATTGTCGGCGACGAAGTCGCGGGTGACGTGCACCGCGAGCGACCCATCGGCGGCGAACGCCGTCGCCCGGCAGCGGTAGTGGCGCGTGCCGACCAGAAAGCCCACCGCCGGTGCGTCGCCATGTGCCGCCGCGTGCCACCCGGCCCAGGCGGCGACCGCCTGGGCCAGCCACTCGACGCCCACCCAGCCGGGCACGCCGGCCTCATTGACGAACAGCGTGTTGTCGCCGGGGCGCACGCTGGCGACGAGGCTCGCCTCGTCGACGGTGAGCAGCTTATCGAGCAGGCACAGGGGGCCGCGCTGGGGCACGTAGCCGGCGATCGGGCAGGGCAGCTCGGGTCGTTCGGTCATGGCCGCTCTCCATCGTCGCGGGCCAGCAGCAGGCTGGCGTTGTTGCCGCCGAAGGCGAAGGAATTGGACAGCGCCACCCGCGGCCCGGCGGCGACGGACTCGCCGGTCGTCAGCGGCAGGCGTGGCAGCTCGGGGTCGTCGACCCCGTCGTGGACGTGGCGGGGCAGGAAACCATCGTGAAGCGCCAGCCAGCAGAAGGCGGCCTCCAGCGCGCCGGCGGCGCCCAGGGTGTGCCCGGTCAGCGCCTTGGTCGAGCTGGAGGGCGGCGGGGTGGCGAACAGCGCGCTCACCGCGCGGGCCTCCATGCTGTCGTTGTGGCCGGTGCCGGTGCCGTGCAGGTTGAGGTAATCGATCGTCTCGGGGGCGCGTCCCGCCCGGGCAAGGGCGGCGCGCATCGCCTCGAGCGCGCCGCTGCCGTCGGGACGTGGCGCCGAGACGTGGTAGGCGTCGCTGCTCTCGCCATAGCCCTCGAGCTGGATGCCGCCAGGCTCGCGGGTGACCACGAACAGCGCCGCCGCCTCGCCCAGGTTGATGCCGTCGCGATGGGCGGAGAACGGCAGGCAGGGGCGATCGCTGACCGCCTCGAGGCTGGCGAAGCCGTTGACGGTCAGCCGGCACAGGCTGTCGGCGCCCCCGGCGATCACCGCGTCGCACTCGCCGGCCAGCAGCAGCCGGCGCGCGCTGGTCAGGGCCCGGGCGCTGGAGCTGCAGGCGGTGGAGAGCACGTGAACCGGCCCGGCGAGGCCCAGCCGTTCGGCGACGAAACGCGCCGGCGCGCCCAGTTCCTGGCGCGCGTAATGAAAATCCGCGGGCAGCGGCCCTTCACGGCCGGCCTGGGCCAGGGCCCGTTCGGTCTCGCCGATCCCCGAGGTACTGGTGCCCAGCACCACGCCGATGCGCTCGGGGGCGAAACGTGACAGTACCGCCTCGATTGCGTCGCTCAGGCGTTCCAGGGCCAGCGCCAGCAACTGGTTGTTGCGGCTGCGATGGGCGGCCGGCCAGTCGGCGGTGGCGGGCAGCGGCTCGCTGACGGCGCCCAGCGGCAGCGGGCGGCCGGGGGTGAAGGCATCGCTGGTCGTCAGGCCGCGGTGCCCCTCGCGCAGCGCCCGGGACAGCGTCGCCGGGTCGCTGCCCAGGCTGCAGACCACGCCGGGCGCGGAGAGACGGCACGGGAATCGCGAGTCGTGGGCGCTCATTGGGCGGTCTCCGTCAGTGGGGCGATGCGCAGACGATAGCCACCCTGACGATCGTCGAGCAAGACCGTGTCGTCGCGTCCGGCCCGGGTGTCGGCGGGGGTGATGCGGGCGATGGTGCGCTGGCGATGACGGATGATCCGTGCCCCGTCGGCGACCGTCACCGACCAGTCGCTGCCGGCGAGCGCCTCGCGCAGCGCGTCGGTCGGCCACAGGCACCAGACGAGTCGGGCGGCCAGCCAGTCGGCGGGCGGCAGGCGCTCGGTCACCGTGTCGAGGGGCAGGTCGCCGGCCTGGTAGCGATCGCCGTCGGCGTCGTGGACCAGGGTCACCAGGCGCTGGCCATAAGGGGTGAGCAGCACCGCGCGCAGGGTCGCGCCGTCCAGACGCAGCAGGGCGATCAGCATCTGCGGATCACGGGTCGGATCGTCGGGCTGGAAGGTGAGCCGGCGCTTCATGGTGGCCGGGTCGGCGAGTGCCGGCTGCTCGGGAGCGGGTGGCACCGGTGGGGCCAGCGAGCAGCCCGTCAGCCACAGCGCCAGCAGCAGGAGGATCGCCGGTCGGCAGGGTTTGGGTCGGCTCACGAGGCGCCCCCCATGGGATGACCGCACAGCTCGGCGAGTACGTCGAGACGCCGACGGCTGGCGGTGACGAAGGGGTTGTCCCGGTCCCAGGCGTAGCCGGCGAGCACCGCGCTGATCATCCGGCGCAGCTCGGCCGGCGGATCGCGCTGGAAGATGATCGTCTGCAGGCGGCCGTCGTACCAGGCATCGACGAAGGCACGAAAGGTCGCGACGCCGGCGCGCAGCGGATCCTCGAACTCGGTGTCCCAGTCGACGCGCTCGCCGGCGAGCTGGCGCTCGAGCAGTGTCGTGGCCATGTCCGCCGAGCGCAGGGCGATGGTCACCCCGGAGGAGAACACCGGGTCGAGGAATTCCCCGGCGTTGCCCAGCAGGGCGTAACCCGGCCCGTGCAGGCGCTCGACGTCGGCGGAATAGCCGGCGAGTGCCTGGATCGTGCGTACCGGACGGGCGTCGGCGAGCAGCTCGGCGAAGCGCGGTTCGGCGTCGATCAGCGCCCGCCAGCGGCTCTCGGCATCGTTGCCGGCGGCCTCGAGGGTCGCCGTGTCGCCGACCACGCCCACCGAGGCGCGGCCCTCGCGGAACGGGATCAGCCAGTACCACAGTTGCGGGTCGTCGGGATGCACGCCGATCAGGATCTTCTCGCGGTCGAAGTCATCGTCGAGATGGATCTCGACATGGGTGAACAGCGCCGTGCGCGGTTCCAGGCGCGGGTCGCGGGCCAGCCCCAGTTGCCGGGCCAGGACCCGGCCGTAGCCACTGGCATCGAGGATGAAGCGCGTCTCGAGGCGCTGGGTGTGGCCGGTCTCGTCGCGGATCGTCAGCGCGGGGCGATGGGCGTCGGGCTCGACCGATTCCACCGTGGTAGCGAAGTCGACCCATGCGCCGCGCGCTTGGGCGGCCTCGATCAGGCGCTGGTCGAAGTCGGCGCGCTCGACCTGGAAGGTGTCGCTCCAGCCGGGCGTGGTCTTGTCGTGGAAGTCGATGACGGTGCCGAGCCCGTGGCGCGTGAAGGCGGCGCCGTTCTTGGGCTGGTAATGACCGGCGCGCACGGCGTCGAGCAGCCCGGCGCGCTCGAGAGGTTCCATGCACTGGGGCAACAGGCTCTCGCCGATCGAGAAACGCGGGAAACGCTCGCGCTCGATGACCCGCACGCGGTGGCCGGCGGTGGCCAGCCTGGCCGCCGCCAGGGCACCGGCGGGGCCGGCGCCGATCACCACCACGTCGCTTGCCACGTCGCTCGCCGAAGTCGGGGTTTCGGCATCAGGGGTGGTCGTTGCCATGTGCACTCTCCTTGGCGGGGGGCGGATCGAGGCGTACCCAGGGGACCAGCAGCCAGACCAGCGTCAGGCCGATCAGGCAGGTCAGGCCCAGATAATGCAGTGCCGGCGTGGCGCTGAAGGCCAGCAGGCCGAAGGCCAGCACGCTGGTCAGCGTCGACAGGCTGATCGCCAGCCAGGTGGCCGGGCGGCGGCCATGCTCGGCGCTGAAGATGCCGGCGTCGAGGCCGATGCCCAGGACCAGCAAGAGCCCCAGTTGGCTGAACACGTTGAGCGGGATGCCCAGGGCGGCGAAGACCGCGAGCACGCCGAGCAGCGCGCCCAGTGGCGGCGCGACGACCCGCCAGGCGCGCCACCGGTAGCGCCAGACGAGCAGCAGCGTCAGCGCCGCCAGTGCCACACCCACCCAGACGGCGATGTGCCGGCGCAGTTCGCCGAGCAGCCCCGACAGTCGCGCGACCCGGTCGACGTAGATCGTCCCCTCCCGAGCATGGGCGATCGCCTCGATGCGTGCCACCTCGGCGGGGGTATCGAGGCCGGTGAGCACCAGCGTCGCCGCCAGCGTGTCGCTGCCGTGCTGCGCGACGCGGCCCAGCCACAGCCGCCGGTCACCCTGGCCGGCGGGCATCGCCAGCCAGCTCGCCACGTCGAGCCTGGGCACGCCATCGAGCCGGGCCCGGGCATCGCGGATGACCCGTTCGGGCAGGCCGGCACGTTCGACCAGCGTCGCCAGCGGCTCGCCGTAGAGCGTGGTCACGGCGGCCAGGTTGGCGTCCTGAACGGCGGGGGGCGGGACCCGGTCGGCCAGATCGTCGTAGCCGATCGACAGGCCGTCGGCGATGGCCGCGTCGAGAGCGTCGCCGAGCGCGGCGAGGCGCGACAGCAAGGCGGGTTCGTCCGGGGCGGTGACCAGCAGGAAGTGACTGCCGGTGTCGCTGCCCAACAGGTGCTGGACCTGGCGCTCCTCGGCCAGCCGTGCGGCCGACGAGGGGTTGAGCAGGCGCAGGCTGTCGTCGACCGTGAGCCGGGCGGCGATCAGCCCGAGCAGCGCCAGGGATAGGCCGACGGCGATGACGGCGACACCGCGTGGACGGCGTATCCGGGGCGTGGTCAGCCGCCACAGCCGCTCGGCGATGCGTGCCGTGGCCGGATGGGCCGGCAGGCGCAGGCGGGGCAGCCACAGCACCACGGTGAGCCAGGCGCCGGCGAGCCCCGCGGCGGCGAAGACCGCCATCTGTCGCAGCCCCGGCAGCGGCGTCAGCGCCTGGGCGAGATAGGCGGCGAGACTCGACACCAGGCCCAGCGTCAGCCCCGGCAGCAGGGCGCGCAGGCGAAAGGCCCGGCCCTGGATGGCGCGGTCGCACTGCAGGTGCAGGGCGTAGTCGATGGCCACGCCGATCAGGCTGGCGCCGAAGGCCAGTGTCATCAGGTGCAGGCGGCCGAACAGCGCCAGTGTCAGCGGCAGGGCGACGAGCAGCCCGCAGCCCAGCGGCAGCAGCAGCGAGACCAGGGTGCGCGGCGAGCGGAACACCGCGAGCAGGATGGCGATCAGCCCGACGAAGGCACCGAGGCCGATGGTGGTGATCTCGTGACGGGCCTGTCGCGCCCCGGCGGCGGCGTGGAAGATCAGCCCCGAGTGCAGCAGGCTCGCCTCGGGGTGCGCCGATTCGAAGGCCGCGAGGGTCTCGGTCAGCGCCTGCTGGGCGGGCAGCGAATAGGGATTGGCGGCCAACTGGCCGATCAGCAGGGCATGCCGCGTGCCATCGTCGCCCCGCACCGTGAGCAGGCCGTGCCAGGGCGTGACCGGGCTGTTGTCCCTTGCCGCCAGCCAGCGGTCGAGCAGATCGAAGGGGTCGGCCACCGGCTGCGGCGAGGCGGTCGGCGAGAACAGCCGTTCGAGGGCCGGCTGGACCAGCGAGGTACCGCCGTCGGTGTGGATCGTCTCGCGCAGCGCCGGGGGCAGCAGGCGATAGCGGTAGCGGTCCAGCGACTCGCGGGGATCGGCGTCGGCCAGATCGACGTCGCGCCAGTCGAGGCGTGCGACCAGCCGGCCGTCGTCGGCCGCGCCCAGGGCCTCGGCGAGCGCGCCTGCCGCGTCGCCCAGGTCGGGCGCGCTGACCAGCAGCACGAAGCGGTCCGCGAAGGGCTGGCCCAACTGCTCGCCGGCGCGCTCGATCAGCGGCGACTGGCGATCCGGGGGCAGCAGCGCGGTGAGTCGGGTGTCGGTGGGCAGGCCGTCGCGCACCTGCCAGACGAACACGCCCAGGGCGATCAGCAGCACCACGCCCCAGAGCCGCGCCAGGCGTCGATCCGTGGAATCAGCGGGCGTCATCGAGCGGGCGCTGGTCGCTGAAGCGTACCGTCAGCACGTCGCCGTTGGCGGCGTGCATGGCCAGACGCTCGACGTAGCGACCCCCGGCGAGACGAATCCGGCTCAGGTAACGGCGCAGTGCGTCCTGACGCGGCTCGAGGGTCGCCTGCCAGGCTTCGGCGTCGCCGTCGAGAGTAATCGCGAAACGTGTCTCGAGGGCCTGCCAGTCGCCGTCGAGCAGGTTCATCAGCAGGGTGGCGGCCTGCTGGCGGCGGCGGTCGTCGTTGCCGCGCTCGCCGTCGGCCTCGCTGAGCCGTCCGGCATCCTCCGGGGTGAAGACCATCCGATCCTCGACCGGCTGCTCGAGGATCCACACCACCCGGGTGTCGCGCTGGTAGCGGAAGCGTCCGCGGCTGGTCAGGTCGGTGTCGAGATCGGCGAGGTGGCGCTGTTGCACGAAGCGTCCCTGGAGATCGGGGGTGGCGGCGAGCCTGTGCTGCAGGTCGTCGAGGTCGAAGGCCAGGGCGTGGCCCGAGCCGAGCAACAGCAGGAGGAGTGCTAACAATCGCGTGCGCATGGCGTTCTCCCTAGGCGGTCGACGCGTCGGCGTAGAGTGGCGCGGCGAGCAGCGTCATGGCCCGGCACAGGCGGCGCAGGTCGGCCTCCAGGGCGCGGTCCTCGCCGACGCCGGCGACCTGCTCGCGGCAGGTGGCGAGGAACTCGCCGAGCGCCGGCGGTGGCTCGCCGTTCAGCGCCTGACGCAATTCGACCGCCTGACAGGCGGCGTGCAGGGTACCGGCGACGACCTGCTCGGTGAGCGTGAGCACGCGCAGGGCATCGCGGGCGGCGATGGTGCCCATGCTCACCTTGTCCTGGTTGTGGCACTCGGTGGAGCGCGAGAACACGCTGGCCGGCATCGTCTGCTTGAGCGCTTCGGCGGCCCACGCCGAGACGCCGATCTGCACGGCCTTGTAGCCGTGATTGAGCGGCGCGCGCTCGGTCTCGGCGCCGCTCAGGTTGGCCGGCAGGCCATGGTTGTAGCGTCCATCGACGAGCAGCGCGAGCTGGCGATCGAGCAGGTCCGCGAGGTTGGCCACCAGGGTTTTCAGCGAGTCCATGGCGAAGGCGATGTGGCCGCCGTAGAAGTGCCCGCCGTGCATCACCGTCTCGCCGTCGGGATCGATCAGCGGGTTGTCGTTGGCGCTGTTGAGCTCGCCCTCGATGAAGCCGCGCAGCCAGCCCAGGCTGTCCTCGAGCACACCGATCACGTGCGGGGCGCAGCGTGTCGAGTAGCGGTCCTGCAGACGCGGCGAGTTGCGCGGCGCGCGCGGCTCGCCGTCGGCGGCGGCAAGGTCGCGACGCAGGCGGGCGGCGACGCGCTGCTGGCCGGGATGCGGCTTGGCGGCGAACAGTGCAGCGTCGAAATGATAGGGGTTGCCGTCGAGCGCCCAGACGTTCATCGCCGTCACCCGGGTGGCGAGTCGCGAGAGGCGTTCGGCGCGGCCCCAGGCCTGGCAGGCCAGCGCGGTCATCACCGCGGTACCGTTCATCAGCGCCAGACCCTCCTTGGGGCGCAACCGGTAGGCGGCAAGGCCGCGCTCGGCCATGGCCTCGGCGGTGTCGCGACGTCGGCCGCGATCGAACACCTCGCGTTCGCCGCACAGCACCGCGGCGAGATAGGACAATGGTGTGAGGTCGCCGCTGGCGCCCACCGACCCCTCGCTGGGGACTATCGGCACCACGTCCTCCTCGAGCAACCAGACCAGCCGTTCGAGCAGCGCCCAGGAGACCCCGGATACCCCGCGACACAGCGAGACCAGCCGGGTGAACACCACGGCACGGGCGGCCTCGATGTCGAGTACCTCGCCCAGCCCGCAACCGTGGAAGGTATACAAGTGATGGGGCAGGGCCTCGAGCTGGTCGGCGGGCACCGGCCGGGTACAGGCGTCGCCGTAGCCGGTGGTCACGCCATAGACCACGCCGTCCTCGTCGAGCAGGCGGTCGAGGAAGGCCGGGCCGGCCTCGATGCGACGCCGGAAGTCCGGGCCGTCGGTGAGACGCACGCGGCATTCGCGGCGGGCGACACGTTCGACGGCCTCGAGCGGGACCGGGAAGCCGTCGAGCGTCAACCAGGGCAGGGAGTAGTCGTCAGCGTTCATCGGTGTGCCAGAAGGGAAAGAAGTTGAACCATTGCAGCGGGTAGTGCCGACACTGCTCGGTGAGCCAGGCGGCGTAGCGTTGCATGGCGGTCTCGCGCCAGCGTTCGCGGTCGCGGCGCCTGAGGGCGGCGGTGTCGTCGAAGGCCTCGAAGGTCACCCGGTGGTGATCGCCCTCGCGCACGCAGCCCAGGGTGTAGATCGGGCAGCGCAGCAGCGCGGCCAGCCAGAAGGGCCCTTCCGGGAAGGGCGCTGGCTCGCCCAGGAAGTCGATGTCGCGGGTACGACCGGTATCGGCGAGCGGCACGCGGTCGGCGGCGATCACCACGAAGCCGCCGGCATTGATCCGCTCGGCCAGGCGCATGGCGGTGGCCGGGGTGATCTCGCTGACCTCGACGATCTCGGGGCCGCGGCGTTGGGTGGAGCGATCAAGCAGGGTGTTGAACTTCTCGGCATTGCGGGTGTGCATCAACTGGGTGACGTGGAAGTCGTCGCGGGTCTCGCTCATGGCGCTGCATATCTCGAGATTGCCGTGATGCGAGACCAGCATCAGCCCGCCGCGGCCGCTGCGGATGGCGGTGTCGAGGCGGGCGCGGTGGTCGGCCTCGAGGCGCACGTCCAGCGGCATGCCGCTCCAGGCGGCGACCTTGTCCATCAACGACTGGCCGAAGGCCCAGAAGTGGCGCAGCACCAGCCGCTTCAGGCCCCGTGGCGGGTGGCCGGCGTGCAGCGGCCAGATGCGGCGTAGATAGCGCTGCGAGGCGCGCCGTGCCAGCGGGCGGCGCAGGTAGTAGTAGAGGATCACCCAGGCGAGCATGAAGCGAAACGGCAGCGGCCCCAGCCGGCGGCGGATCCAGACCATGATCCGCATGCCGGCGACGCTGCCCGATTCCTGGATACGCGCCCAGTGGCGCGGTGCCTCGTCCGTGGCACTCACGTCGATCGTCCCCCTGGCGACTGGCCGGCGAAGCGCCGGCGCAGCAGACGCGGCAGGCGCCACAGCAGCCCGGCGAAGAGCTTGAGGTGCATCAGCACGAGCAGGGCGTTGTCGCGGCCCATGGCGAAATGCGAGACCCCGTCGAGCGGGTAGTGTACCCGAACCGGCAGGTTGATCACCTCCCGTCCGGCCCATACCCAGCGCACCGGCAGTTCGGTGTCGAACTGCATGCGCTCGCCACAGGGGTGACGCGCGATGAGCCGGCGCGTGGCGGCGACGGGGAACAGCTTGACGCCGCACATGGTGTCGCGCAGCGCGAACGACAGGGTGTCGAGCCAGACCAGGCCGTGGGTGAGGTACCGGGCATAGTAGCGATGGCGCGGCACGCTGTCGTCGAAGCGCGGATAGCCGATGCGCAGGCGCGCGTCGTCGGCGGCGAGATCGGCGACAAAGGCGGGCAGGTCGGCGGGGTCGTGCTGGCCGTCGGCGTCCACCTGCAGGGCATGGGTGAAACCCTGGCGCTCGGCCTCGGCGAGGCCGGCCTTGACCGCCGCGCCCTTGCCACGATTGACCGGCAGGTGAACCAGGGTGATGTCGTCGGCCTCGGCGAGGGACTCGAGCACCGCACGACAGTCGGCATCGCTGCCGTCGTCGACCAGCAACAGCGGTACGCCCAGTTCGCGGCGAATCCCTTCGCAGGTGGCGGCGATGGCCCCGGCGTGGTTGTAGACCGGGATCAGCACACAGCAGCGCGCCGGCGTCATGGGACCTCCTCGAGGGCGAAGCGCGCCCGACCGCTGGCATGGCAGCCGCGCGCGCCGTCGAAGGCAAACATCAGTCGCTGGTGATCGTCGTGCGCCGCCAGCGCCAGCGACAGGGTAACGCGCTCGCCGGGGAGCAGCAGCAGGGGGAACTTGACGCGCTCCATGCCGGTGAACGGAGCTGACAGCCCCAGGTGCTCGCGGGCCAGGTCGCAGGCCCACTGCACCAGGACCACGCCCGGCACCACCGGATGGTCGGGGAAGTGCCCGTCGAGATAGGCCAGCCGCTCGGGAACCTCGAGGGCGATGCGGCACTCGCCGGGGGCGGGCGTCTCGACGCCCAGCCAGCGCGGCTGACGACGATCGTGGAGATCGCGGAACAAGCGTTCGATACGCTCGGCGGACAGCTTGCCCTGGGCATTGGTCGGCCAGGCGGCGACGAAGCGCCAGTAGCGCGGGATCACCGTCGTCTCGAAGGCCGCCGTCAGTTGTCGGCGCAACGAGGCGACCAGGGCGCGCCGCGTGGCATGATCGCGGGGCAGGTCGGCGGCGTCGAGCTGGACGATCGCCCCCAGGCGGGTGGCGTGCCGGGGCAGTGTCAGGGTGCTCGCCCGGCGCACCCGTGGATCGGCGGCCAGCGCCCGGTCCATGGCGGTCAGCGAGACACGCTTGCCGCCCACCTTGGCGATGCGGTCGCTGCGCCCCAGCAGGCGGAAGCGGCCGTCGGCCAGCGGCTCGATGCGATCGGCCTGGCGCTGCCAGTCGGCGGTCTCGAGAAACGGCGAGCGCAGCCACAGTCGCTGCTCGTCATCGTCGCGGACAGCGATGCCGGGCAAGGGGTGCCAGGCATCGCCGTCGTGCTGGTCGCGCCAGGCGATGCCGCCGGTTTCCGAGCTGCCGTAGATCTCGCGCACCGGGGTGTCGAGCAGGCGTCGGCAATGGGCGCTGGCCTCGGCTGGCAGCGGCGCGCCGGAGGAGTAGACCGCCTCGAGGCGTGCGTTGACGGCCGGCCAGTCCAGGCTCTCGGGCAGGCGTTCGAGCGGTGGCGGCGCGCTGATCAGCCGGGCTCGCTCGGCCGGGGCGAGGGCGCCGAGCCAGGCATGCAGCGTCTCCGGGTAGCGGCAGGTGGCCTCGGCGAGCGGCGCCGCCTCGCACAGCGGGCGCAGGATGGCGAACAGCAGACCGTAGATGTGCTGATGGCTGACCTGACTGATCGTCACCGCACCGTCGAGCGGCCATAGCGAACGGTGCGTGGCCAGCTCGGCGTCGAGCTGGCGAAAGCGCTTGTCGAGCCGCTGCGGGGTGCCGGTCGAGCCCGAGGTGTACAGCGACAGCGCGTGACGCTCGGGATCGAAGTGCCCCCAGCGCGGGGCCTCGTCCGTCTTGTCTCGAGAGGCGCCGGGCCGGTGGCCGCCGGGCACGTCGCCGAGCCGCGCATGGGTCAGCCGGTCCACCCCGGCGAGCGTCTCGGGGCGGTCGTCGGCGGGCAGTAGCGCGCTGTCGCCGCGCTCCCAGAGGGCGATCAACGCCGCGGCGAAGGTCAGTGGATCGCGCTCGTGGAGCAGCCAGTGCGCGCCGGGCGCGGCGAGGTCGTCGAGCAACGCCTGCCAGGCGACGATGCGGCGCAGGAACTCGCCCAGGGTGGTGCCCGGGCCCGCCGGTGACCAGCCGATGCGGCGTGCGGGGTCGTCGTCGCGCCAGGGCGCCGATTGCAAGGGTGTCTGGGTCATGACGAACTCTTCTGCTTGACGCGTTGGCGCACGCACCACTCGCCGGCGAACAGCAGGGCCATGGCGGCATAGGCGATGCCGCCGTTGTACAGCGTCCACAGCGCCGGGTCGGCGTGGATGACCGTGGCCAGCGCCAGGGTGCCGTTGACGGCGAAGAAACCACACCACAGCCAGGTCACGAGGCGCGTGTAGCGCACGCCGCTGGCCGGCAGGTCCGGCGTCTGGCGCCGGGCCAGACGTTCGATCAGCGTCGGCGGCCGGTAGAGCGAGGTGGCGAACAACGCCAGCAGGGCGGCATTGACCGCCACCGGCCACAGCCGAATCGCGGTGTCGGCGTTGCCGCTCGCCGCCATCAGCCCCGCGGGCAAGGCCGCGAGCCAGGCCCAGTGCTTGCGGCCGCGCGGTAGCCGCCAGGCGGCCAGCAGGATCAGCCCCGCCAGCCACGGCCAGCCCCGCTCGCCGAGCGGGGCGTGGCCGACCAGCCAGGGCCAGCCCAGCGTCAGGCCTCCCAGCAGCAGATCGAGCCAGCGGCCCGGGCGCGGGAGAGCAGCGTTCGTGGGGCGGGATCGTGCCATAGTGACGAGCGGGAGACGGTTACTTGACGCGGCGTTCCTCGACCAGGGCGGCGAGTGTCCTGAGGTTGGCGAAGTGGCGGCGCGTGTCGTCGCTGTCGGCTTGCAACTGGATGCCGTAGGTCTTCTGCAGCGCCAGGCCCAGTTCCAGGGCGTCGATGGAATCCAGGCCGAGCCCCTCGACGAACAGCGGCTCGTCGGGGTCGATATCCTCGGGGGTGACGTCCTCGAGTTCCAGGGTGTCAATGATCAGCTGCTTGAGCTCGCGTTCCAGCTCGGTCGTCATGCAGGGCTTCCTCGTCCCGGTCGATGTCGTTGAAATAGGCTTCCAGCCGTCGTGTCAGCTCGCGGATCGCCTCGGCGGTCTCGCCGGCCCGGGTGTCCCGCGGTGACAGGACATCGCCGACCTCGAGGTGAAAGCCGGGGCGTTGCGACGGTACACGATACCACGCCTCGCCCTTGGTCAGGGTGCTGGGTCGGCAGCGGATGCGCACCGGGAGGATCGGTGTGCGCCCGCCCAGGGCGATGGTCGCCGCGCCGCGCCGCAGCCGGATCGGCGCGCCCGGCGTCGAGCGTGTCCCTTCGGGAAACACGATCAGTGTCTGGCCATTGTCCAGCGCCCGGCGGGCCGCCGCAATCGTCGCTCGGGGGTCGCTGGCGATGACGTAGCCGGCGGCGCGAATCACGCCGCGTGTCACCGGATGGGCGGCGAGACGGCCCTTGACGATGCAGTTGGCGTCGGGCGTGTGGGCCAGCAGGAACAGGGCGTCGATCAGGGTGGGATGGTTGGCGAGCAGCAGCCGGCCGGGCTGACTCAGGCGCTGTGCCTGGTCGATGCGGTAGGCGATCAGTCCCAGGCCGCGCAGTGTGGCGAGAAAGCCGCGACAGGTCATCTGCACGAGCCGCCGGACACGGCGCCGGGCGGTGGCGGCGTCGCGGCTCGCCAGGCGCAGTGGCGGCGCGACGATCTCGCCGATCAGCAGGGTGCAGAGCGCGAAGACCGCGAAGGCCAGGGCGGTGGCGAGAGTCCGCCAACCGCGATCGATGGCGGCCAGCCAGCCCGGCGGCCACGCAGCGGCTGCCATCAGGCGTCGAGCCGCCAGGTCCGGCCTCGCAGCGGGCTGGTCAGACTGCCGCCGTGGCGTAGCCAGTCGATGACATCGACGGGCTGGAGGGCATCCAGCGCCGAGAGAGCCTCGCCCGACGCGGGGGCGGAGACGATCTCCCTGCCCTCGGCCGGGGACAGGACCGCGGCCACGGCGGCGGCGCCGCGGTCCGGCGGGGCATGAGCGGCGAAGCGGGCCGGGACCGGGGCATCGCTGAACACGGCGATCACCCGCGGCGCCCCTTCGGCCAGATAGCCGCGGGCCTCATCGAGCAGGGCGGCCCATTCGTCGCCGCTGGCCGAGATCGCCTGCAGCGAACGGCGATTGCCGCTGGCGATGGAATGCACGCCGAGTACGGCGTTGTGGACCGACAGCCCGAAGCGCGCCGGCGAAAGCGGCGCATTTTCGGCCAGCGAATAGAGCATTTCCAGGGTGCGCTCGCCGTCGCCGTGTCGCGAGGCATGCAGCAGGATCGTCGTGCCTTCGGGGTCGAGGTCGGCGAGCATGTCGCACACCGCGCGCCCCGGGTTGCTGAGGCGTCGGCGCAGCATCGCCGGTACCGAGCGTCCGGCGGGGCGGGCCTCGATGGAAATGTGCGTGTCGCCGGCGGCATCGCCATCGGGCAGCCAGGCACGCCAGTCCTGAACAAAGAGCGAGGCGGGAGTCATCGTGCGGTCTCTCGTCGTTTCCTGGTGGGGGCAATCGGGCCGTCGGGTGACCGTGCAGTCCCGGTCGATGCTGACTGGCGTCGGGTCGATCAGGTCTTACCCTACGCGAGTCGGCGCCACCCGGCCACTTCCGGTGCCGTCCGACGGTCCCGCGCGGGTCGACCCCTCAACCGACCAGACCCAGGTGCTGGACCAGGATCAGGCAGCCGATGCCGATCAGTATCACGCCGCCGATGCACTCGGCCCGCTGGCCCACCACGCGCCCCAGGACACGGCCCAGCAGGACGCCCAGGGTGACCATGATCAGCGTGGCGAGGCCGATGAACAGCGCCGTGGAGACGATGTTGGCGTCGACGAAGGCCAGACCGATGCCCACGGCCATGGCATCGATGCTGGTGGCGAAACCGGTCATGGCGAGTCGCAGGAAGGAGTGCTGGTGGGGGCGCTGCGCGGTTTCCCGGTCGACGGGGGAAAGGCCCTCCTTGATCATGTGGCCGCCGAGCAGCAGCAGCAGGGTGAAGGCGATCCAGTGGTCCCACTGGGCGACATAGCGCGAGGCAGCCAACCCCACGCTCCAGCCGATCACCGGCGTGGTGGCTTCGATGGTGCCGAAGATCAGGCCGGTGCGCAGGGCTTCTCGAAAATGCGGGCGCTCGAGGGCGGCACCCTTGCCGACGGCGGCGGCGAAGGCATCCGTGGACATGGCGAAGGCGAGAAACAGGGTGGAAGCCAGGGTCATGACGCGTCTCCGTACCGGGCAGACAGAAAGGCATGCCTCGCGTGCCCGGTCTGGAACGCGTGACATACCTTCGGTCTCGCCAACCGGTGACGGTCGCCTGCACCACGACGCAGCGCGTCGAGCTTGTTGATGCAGGCACTTCCGAGGCTGTCGGAAGTCGGCTACTCCCCAAAGGAAGCGCAATGGTAAAACATCATTAACCCGAATGATAGGAAGGGTTAAATCGTGTAATAGCCTCGGATAAACTAGTTAACTGCGGTTAGTTTAGTGAAATACTCTTGATTGATGCTGACGCCCGGAAATTGTCGGTTCATTACGGATCAGCGTGAAACGTTGAGCCAACGCTATGGACATGAACTCCCTTCCACAAAACCCGTCTGGATGGCCCACGGGCGCATGGAGATTTCGGTGGGAAGGAACTTTTTCCCGATTGGCGCCGCAGGCGCCCGGCGAACGAAAAGAACCCGGCCGAGGCCGGGTTCTGATGGGCGGTGCGTCACTGCTGCCCGTGAGCTTCCTTGAACAACCCTCCGTGGTCCATCGGCCCGTCCCTGGGGCGAATGTCTGGTGCCGGGTTGATACCTCCTTGCTCAGCGACACACGGTCTCACGTTTAATTTGCTTGGCTACATAACATAGATTAAATACTAATCATAATTAATAGAGGGGCGTTCCAGCGTGGCGGTGAATGACATGGGCCACTCTGAAAGCGTGTCAGCGACGATTCGGGGATGTGAGTGCCCCTTTTCCAGGGCTGGGGCGCGGGTCGCGATTCAGGGGGCGTCGGAAAGCGCCGGTGCCGTCACATGGGCCCAGAGCATGCCCGCTCGCACCGGTGCATATCGGTCGTCGCCTTCCACGGTGATGTCCACCCACAGGTGGCCGTGCTTGTTCTGCTTGATGTAACCGGGAAACACCGAATGGCCGAATTCATTGCGGGTCAGGATCAGCACCCAGGTGCCTTCTTCGGGAAGGCGTTCATCGACATCGAACCACTCGAGCGTACTTTGCATGGCGGGCTCCGGCTTCCTTTCCCATCGGGCGGCAATCATTGCCACCGATTTCAGCCTACCACGCGGCGAGGTGATCGCCAGGAATAATGCTTGTTCATTCCGGCAGCTTGGCCGCTCGGCCCTCGTTCCGGGCGCTCTGTCGCGCGAGGTGCCTCAAGTCGATTCCGACAATGCCGATAGGTGAGGTAAAGAACCAAGCGCGGAGGGTAGTGGGGTGCTTCACGACGTGACCATAGCAATATCGCCAGGGGCAAGGGAGGTTCACGAGAGCCGCATTCGCAAAACGGTCGAGATCATCCGCAGCCAGTCGCTGTCGTGTGCCAAATGCGGCACGTTGGCGGTGCCCGTCTTCGGGACACGCAATCTCTATCGATGTCTCAACTGTGCCCGACAGGCGACGAATGCCGCTCATGATATCCGTGCCAGCCTGACGGCGGTTGCCGTGAACAGCGCGACGAAAAGCACCTATTACCAGAAAGCGCTCGTGTTGCTGGAGTCGCAGGCAAATCGCGAGAGGCTATGCCAGGCAACCGGCAGCGCGTCGCCCACGACCGATGGGCCGGTAACGCGTACCGTTTCTCCCCGCTGACGCCTCGGGGCGTCGCTGCCTGATCTCGGCGCCATGGTGGCGCATGGGGTGGCCTTTTGCGTCTCGCCACGTGCGGCCCGATGTTTCTCGGCGCGTGCCTTGAGTTGGATCAAGACGGCCCTGGCGTGTCTCGACTAGTCTGGTGCTGGCATGACCTCCAGGGAGGGGCATCCAGGGAGCGTTGACCAGGGAAGCACCGGCAGGGGCGCCGGTGGAAGTTGTCCAGGAACGCAAGACCATTGACCCGGTCATCGAGCCGGGTCTTGTTTTGACCCGTGTTCGGTCAGGTCGGCGCCGAGGGAAAGAGTGCCGCCGTCAGGGTGGGGTTGAGCTGATCGGTCAGCTTCACGGGGTCGAAGGCGGAGATCTCCAGCAACCGCTCGAGATCCAGGATCTGAATGTCCTTGCGGGTCTTGCGCAGCAGGCCCTGATTTTCCATTTCGCCCAGGGTGCGACTGACATGCACCTTGGTCATGCCAAGCAGCTTGCCGAAGTCGCTCTGCAGTAGCGGCACCGAGAAGTCTCGGTGAACCGATTCGTCCACGCGCTTGAGACGGTAGTAAAGCTCGAGCACGAAGTGGGCGATGCGTGCCCGGGCATCATGACGCAGAATATTGACCAGGCGCTTGCTGATGATGACCTGCTGCCGGGCGGCGGCGGCATGGATGGCCAGGGTCAGCGACGGGGAATGCTGGAAGATGTCGAGCAGCCGCTCGGCGGGAAAGGGACACACGACGCCGGATGTCAGCATGACGACGTCGGTCGAGTGTGCCGGCAGGGTGAGCTCGCGAATCCCCATCAGGTCACCGGGCAGGAAGATATCCAGCACCTGCCCTTCGCCGCTCTCGGAGCGGTGCATGCTGTAGGCCCAGCCACGGCGCAGGGTGTACAGGGTCCGGGGGACGTCCTCGGCCTTCCAGAGCGTTTGGCCTCGAGAAACCGGCTGGGGCGTCTGCTCCAGTTCGGCCAGCAGATGCATGTCGGTGTCGGACAGTGCCATGAAATGCATCAGATTGTCTGTCAGGCAGACTTCTTGAGGTGCTGTCGCCATGTGGGGCCTATGTGCCGTGGGGCCACGGTTTGCGGGAGGCGAAGGAGGCAGAGGCCTTGAGTCGCGATGCCGAGCGGTGAACGTCCCCTTCACCCTGAACCTCAATCACGGCGATGGCAAACCCGATAATCCAGATTGATTATTTTTTACCTTGCATAACCCAGGTTATCTCTCGGTGGCGGCCAGGGGCGCGTATCGTGGTTCCAGGCAAGGACGCCTGCCAGGGAAGAGCGGGAACAGGAAGCCCGAACGACCAAGGAGGCACGAGCAGGAAGCTCGTGGTGAGCTGGCAAGGAAACGCAGCGATTGAAGGCCCGTGCCTCGACGAGGACGGGCCTTCTCTTTGTTGAAATGGCGCGGCATGGGGCGCCGAGAGGCTGCCTACGTCGGCCGTGTCGGTATCTTCACCGACCCTGATGCCTTGGCGGTGGCAATATTGGTGCGCCGACGCTTGCCGCCCGTCTCAAGGGTGAGGCTGTACCCGACCCAAGCCTTCGTCAATGAGTGGTACGGCTTGACTCCCAAAATGGGAGGATTTATGTTCTCCCAAAAAGGGAGGAGGTTGTGAGAGTCATCGCGAAACGCGCGTTGCGGGAGTTCTGGGAGAAAGGCTATGCCGATGCCGAGCGACCGCTGACGGAGTGGCATCACATGATGACGAAGGCCAGTTGGCCGACGCCGCAGGCGCTGAAAGCGGAGATTCGCACGGCAAGTATCCTTAAGGGGAGCCGCGTGGTGTTCAACATCGGCGGCAACAAGTACCGGGTCATCGTGTCGATCCGCTACTCGCAGCAGATCGCATGGGTACGCTTTGTGGGCACGCACGAGCAGTATGATCAGGTAGATGCGGAGACCATATAGATGAACATTCAGCCGATTCGCAGTGACGCTGACCTGGATCGCACCTTCGCACGGATGGAGGTGCTGTGGGACGCAGAGGAGGGCAGTGAAGAGGCCGACGAGTTGGAAGTGTTGTCGATCCTCGTCGAGCGCTATGAGGATGAGCATTATCCTGTCGGACCTTCCGATCCCATCGAGGCTATCAAGTTTCGCATGGAGCAGCAGGGCCTGACACCGCGCGACCTGGAGCGTTTCATCGGCTCCAGTGGCCGGGTTTCGGAGGTCCTCAATCGCCGGCGCGGGTTGAGCTTGCGCATGGTGCGGAACCTGCACAAGGGGCTGCATATTCCCTATGAAACCTTGCTGGACGAGGAGCCGGCCTAAAAACGCCTTTCACAACCGGTAGACGAAGTGCGCTTCTCCGGTGGCAGGACGCCGCGAGGGCGCTGTGAATCCCTCCCTGGGCGCTACCTTTGCTATCTGACCGCCATGGATGGCGGGAATGCCGGAATGGAAAGGAGCATTTTCCGGCCATGGCAAAGGCCCCTCGCTTTGCCCTGCTACCGGCGCCCATCACCAGAGGGTTTGGAAATGCACTCTAAAGCCTCGGCGCTGCGATCGGAATGCTCAGCCCCGAGGCCTTGAGGATCGCTTGGATCTGTTTCCACTAATGCTGGGTAAGATCCAGGGGAATGTACATGAAGTGTACGCATGAGACCTAAACCCGCCTTCTCACCGACTGCACGGGTCGTCCATCACCACCTCTCGAGGCCGGTAACGACGGGCCACGGTGTCGACGACGATGTTCAACCCGGCGGTGACCAGCAGCAGGAAGAACGCCTGATCGAACATCAGGTACTGGAAGCTCGAGTCGATGTGAAAGCCCAGGGTGGCGACGCCCAGCATGCCCAGCAGGGCGGTCTCGCGAATGATCACTTCGGCGCGGTAGAAGAGCAGGGCGAGCAGGCCGGGGTAGATGCGCGGCAGCAACTCGTAGGCGTAGCGACCGCTGGCGGTCAGGTCGGGCATGCCGGGTTCGACGCCGTCGGCATGGCGCGCGGCGAGAAAGGCGATCAGCGCACCGTTGTGCAGCGCCAGGGCGAGCCAGGCGGGCAGCATCGAGGGCCCGAGCAGCAGCAGGAAGATGAACGCCAGCATCAGTTCCGGCGTCGAGCGCAGCCCGATCAGCAACGCGCTGCCCCCCAGCCGGGAGGCACGGTTGCCGAAGTGGCGGCTGGCCAGCGGCCACAGCAGCAGGGCGATGACCAGCGCGCCCACGGTGCCCATCAGGCCCAGCAGCAGAGTATTGCCGATCGCCGGGCCCAGATCGGGAATAGCCCCCAGCCAGGCCACCAGCCCCGCTGGATCGCCGTTCAGCAGCGGCGCCGGCCACAGGTCGTGGCTGACGAAGCGCCACAGCAGGCCGGCGTCGACGTCGGGCCAGGGGCCCAGCAGGAACAGGCAGCCCAGGGCCAGCAGCGGCAGCAGGCGGCGATGTGCCCAGAGGCCGATCGAGCCGATCAGCAGGTAGAACAACCACAGCAGTGCGCCCGCCTCGTGATAGTGGCCTTCGCGAAAGGCGCTCTCGAGATGGAAACCCAGGGTGGGCAGGCCGACGAAACCCAGCAGCACGCTGGCCCGCAGCGAGCATTCGAAACGGTAGCGGGTGTAGGCGGCCAGGCGCTCCCAGACCAGCGGCAGTTCCGCATAGACGAAGCGCGACAGCCGGCCGACGCCGGGTGGCAGGCTGTCGGCCGCCGCCGCCGGGGTCTGCTCGAGGATCTCGGCATAGACCTTGGCGAAGATCCCGGCGTAGGGCACGGCCAGCGCCGCCAGGGCGGTCACCGCCGAAAGCCCGAAGACCTGCAGGAACAGCAGGGCCCAGAACAGTTCGTGGATGGCGCGCACGAAGGCGCAGCCGGCCCGCACCAGGCGCGAGCGGAAGAACACCAGTGCCAGGGGAAAGCCCAGCAGCACGCCGAGCAGGGTGCCCCACAGGGCCACGCTCACCGTCAGGCCGATGGCGTGCAGCGGCGAGCTCAGTTCGCGCCAGTGCGGCAGCGCCAGGCCCGCGGCCATGCGGCCCAGTTCCACCCAGGGGTCGTGGGCGACCACCGCCAGGTCGGCGAAGGGCAGCAGCACGGCACACAGCGCGATCAGCGCCAGCGACCGCCGCGCCAGGCGCAGGCCGGGGGAGTCGCCGCGCAGGATGCCCGGGGCGGCCGATTCAGCCATGCGCGTCCTCGCCGGCCGGCTTGTCGGGGGTGACGTCGGCATCGGGGTAGAGTCGATCGAGGTCGGCCAGCGTCAGCGTGTCAGTCGCGGCGTCGAGCACCAGCCGGCCCTCGCGCAGCCCCCACACGCGATCGAAGTGCGAGAGCGCCAGCTCGCGCTGATGCAGGGCGACGACGCTGGTGGCGTGGCGGGCGTCGATCAACGCCAGCAGGCGCAACGCCTGGTGGGGGTCGACGCTGGCCACCGGCTCGTCGCCGAGGAAGACGCGGCGCTGCTGATAGAGCGCCCGGGCGATCGCCACGCGCTGGCGCTGGCCGCCCGAAAGACGGGCGACCGGGCGCTTGAGCAGGCCGTCGAGGCCGAGTTCCGCGCACAGTTGGCCGATCTCGGTCCAGGCCCGGCGTTCGGGACGGACCAGGTTCCACAGATTGGCCAGCGCCGAGTGGCGCTCGAGCCGGCCCATGTAGACGTTGTGATAGACCGCCAGCTGCGGGACCAGCCCGTGGCTCTGCGGGCACCAGGCGACCTCGCCGGCCAGGCGCCGGCGCAGCGCGGCCAGCAGCGTCGACTTGCCGGCCCCGCTCTGGCCGAGCAGGGCGACACGCTCGCCGGCGTGCAGGGTCAGCGATAGTCGCGGCAGGATGACCCGGTTGCCGTGGCCGACGTCCTCGCCGGCCAGCGACAGCAGCGCGGGCGCCATGTCAGCGCAGCAGGCCGAGGTCTTCGCCGACGGCTTCGATCGGCGCATAGGCGTCGTTGTCGACCGGGATGAAGCCCTGACGCGGGAAGCTCTCGAGCAGTTCCGGGGCCTCCATGTCGAGCAGCGCCTGGCGCACGCGGTCGGTGAAGCCGTCGCCGAAGCGCGCGTCGGCGTCGCCGCGGATCGTCCACTGATAGTCGGGGTAGGCCGGGGTTTCCCAGATCACCTTGACCTTGTCGGTGTCGACGCGGCCATCGGCCACGGCGGCGTCCCAGACCGTGTAGTTGACCGCGCCGACGTCATAGGTGCCGGACTCGACCAGGGCGATGGTGCGGGTATGATCGCCGGAGAAGCCGACCCGCGAGAACAGCGCCTCGGGCGCTTCGTCGAAACGCTCGCGCAGGTAGTACTCGGGCATCAGCCGGCCGGAGGTGGACGTCTTGGCGCCGAAGGTGAACGACTTGCCCGCGAAGGCATCCGGCATCCGCTCCTGGTGGGGGTCGATGCCGGTGTCGGTGTTGGCGATGAAATAGCTGTGAAAGGCGGCGTCCTCGACGCCCTGGGCCAGTGCCCGGGATCCCGGCACCAGACGCCGTGCCTGGACGCCCGAGAGTCCGCCGAACCAGGCCAGTTGCACCTGATCGTTGCGGAACGCGCTCACCGCCGCGCTGTAGGATTTCACCGGCACATACTCGACCTCGACGTCCAGCGTGTCGCTCAGGTAGTCGGCGACCTTCTGGAAGCGCTCGACCAGTCGCGACTGGTCCTCGTCGGGAATTGCGGTGAAGCGGAAGGTTTCCTGCGCCTGGGCGGCGGGGGCCAGGCCAAGCAGCATCAGGGCGGTGGCGAACAGGCGTCGCATGGTGGAGCTCCTCTGGTGTTCGGAGGGCGCTATTGTTGTGCCTGGGCGCGACGGGGGCAAGCCCGTCCGGGCGCGAGGCGTTGCCCGGGCCGGACGCCGACGGCTACGCTTCGCGATGTGGGGCGGCCTACTCCTCGGTGGCGGGAAAGCGGGTGGCCTGGAGGCTGTCCTTGATCTTCTTGAGATGGGTCTGGAAGTCCTCGCCGCGGCGCAGGGTCACGCCGGTGGCCAGCACGTCGATCAGCGCCAGATGGATCATTCGCGAGGTCATCGGCATGTAGACGTCGGTGTCCTCGGGGGTGATGACCTCGAGGGTCTCGGTACACTCCCTGGCGAGCGGCGAATGGGGCGCGGTGATGCCCAGCACCACGGCGCCGTTCTCGCGGGCCAGTCGTGCGATCTCGACCAGCTCGCGGGTGCGCCCGGTATAGGAGATGATCACGATGGCATCGCCGGTGTGGCTGGCGGCGGCGACCATGCGCTGCATCAGCACGTCCTCGTAGGCCATCACCGGCAGGTTGAAGCGGAAGAACTTGTGCTGGGCATCCTGGGCGACCGGCCCCGAGGCGCCGAGGCCGAAGAAGCTGATCTGCTTGGCCTGGATCAGGTAGTCGACGGCGCGCTCCACGCGCTTGGCGTCGAGCGCCCGGCGGGCGTCGTCGAGGGCGGCGATGGTCGCGCCGAAGATCTTGTCGCCGTAGCGCGCGGCATCGTCCTCGCGTTCCACGCTGCGGCTGACATAGGGGGTGCCGCCGGCCAGGCTCTGGGCCAGCTTGATCTTGAAATCCGGATAACCCTTGGCGTCGAAGTTGCGGCAGAAGCGGTTGACGGTGGGTTCGCTGACCGAGGCCGCCTGGGCCAGGGTGGCGATGCTCAGCCCGGTCGCGGTGGCCGGGTCCTGGAGGATGACGTCAGCCACCTTGCGCTCCGAGCGATTGAGTTCGTCGAGGCGGGCGCGAATGCGTTCGAGAAGATCATGGCTGGCCATGCGGGAAAGAGGCTCCGTGATGTCATTATGTAGTGATTTAACTACATTGATAGCCACATCCTAGCGTGACGCACCGAATGGCGCCAAGTCGCGACCCCAAGGGGCGTGCATCTTTGGTGGTAAAATTACCGATATAAGTTGCTGGCTGATACCTTGATGGCATATTTTATGCGTAAGATTACCAGATTGAAGGGGTTCGAGGCATGATCCATGACACCACGCCCGATATCGATCTGGCGCTGTTCGGCGCCCTGGGCGACCTGGCTCTGCGGAAGTTGTATCCGGCCCTGTATCACCTCGACCGGGACGGCCTGCTGGGCGAGTCGACGCGTATCCTCGGGCTGGCACGCCAGGACATCGATGGCGAGACCTTCCGCCAGCGCGTTCAGCAGGCGCTGAAGAAGCGCGTCAAGGCGGAGACCCTCGACAAGGCGTGCCTGGAGCGCTTCATCGCGCGCCTCGAATACCTCAAGCTCGATTTCGCCACCGTCGAGGGGTACGACGCCATCGCCCAGTGGCGCGAGGGCGCCGAGCGACCGATGACCATCTACCTGGCGGTGCCGGCGAGCATCTACGGCGACATCTGTCGCAACCTGAATGCCAGCGGCAGCCTCGACGACGAGTCCCGGGTGGTGGTGGAAAAACCCATCGGTTACGACCTGGCGTCCTCGCAGGCGATCAACGACGCGATCGGCGAGGTGTTCCCCGAGTCGCGCATCTATCGCATCGACCACTACCTGGGCAAGGAGACCGTCCAGAACCTGATCGCCCTGCGTTTCGCCAACCCGCTGTTCGGCAACCAGTGGAACCAGAACCAGATCTCGCACGTCGAGATCACCGTCGCCGAGCAGGTCGGCATCGAGGGGCGCTGGGGCTACTTCGACAAGGCCGGCCAGTTGCGCGACATGGTCCAGAATCACCTGCTGCAACTGCTCTGCCTGATCGCCATGGACCCGCCGTCGAATCTCGACGCCGACGCCATCCGCGACGAGAAGGTCAAGGTGCTCAAGGCCCTCAAGCCCTTCACCCAGGAAAACCTCGGTCGCGACGTGGTGCGCGGCCAGTACATCGCCGGCTCGATCGACGGCACCAGTGTGCCGGGCTACCTGGAGGAAGAGGGCGCCAATACCGATAGTCGCACCGAGACCTTCGTCGCCATGAAGACCGAGGTCTCGAACTGGCGCTGGGCCGGCGTGCCGTTCTATCTGCGCACCGGCAAGCGGATGCCCGAGAAGCTCTCGCAGATCGTCATCCACTTTCGCCAGCAGCCGCACTACATCTTCGATCCCGACCAGCGTGACCTGGCCGCCAACAAGCTGATCATCCGTCTGCAACCCGAGGAGGGCATCGCCCTGCAGGTGCTGACCAAGGACGGCGGGCTCGACAAGGGCATGCGCCTGCGCCCCGGGCCGCTGCACCTCGACTTCAACAGCGCCTTCCCCAAGTCGCGGATTCCCGATGCCTACGAGCGTCTTCTGCTCGAGGTCATGAAGGGCCAGCAATACCTGTTCGTGCGTCGTGACGAGGTCGAGTACGCCTGGCGCTGGTGCGATCAGTTGATCGAGGGCTGGGCGGCCCGCGACGTCCCGCCGCGGCGTTACCCGGCGGGCTCCTGGGGGCCGGTGGCGTCGATCGCCATGATTACCAAGGACGGTCGCAGCTGGTACGAGGATTATTGAGCGAGTGAGTGAATGAGGCAGAACGCATGAGTGACGCAACATCGCCCCGTGAGAACCTGGCCGCGCAGCTCGCCGAGGCGGTGGCCGGGGCGCTCGTCGCCGACCTGGAGCATCGTGACAGGGCCCTGCTGGTGGTCTCGGGCGGTTCGACGCCGGTGCCCTTCTTCGAGCGTCTGGCGGCCATGGCATTGCCCTGGTCACGCATCGACGTGACCCTGGCCGACGAGCGTTGGGTGAGCGAGGACGACCCCGACAGCAACGCCCGGCTGGTTCGCGAGCATCTCGTCCAGGGGCCGGCCGCGGCCGCGACCTTTCACCCCCTGACCACCGACGACGCCACGCCCGAGCAGGGCGCCGCCGCGGTGGCGAGCCGCATCGCCGCACTGCCCTGGCCGGCCAGTGCGGTGATCCTGGGCATGGGCGGCGATGGCCATACCGCGTCGCTGTTTCCCGACAGCGGCGAACTGGGGCTGGCGCTGACCACCGACGAGGTTGCCGTGGCGGTGCGCGCCCCCAGCGTGGCACAGCCGCGAATCACCCTCAGCGCGGGCTGTCTGCACCGTGCCGAACGCCACTTTCTGCATATCGCCGGCGACAACAAGCGCGCGGTCCTGGCCCGAGCCATGGCCGGCGACGACGCCCGCGAGCTGCCCATCCGCGCCTTCCTGGCCTGTCCGCTGGCCGTCTACTGGGCGCCCTGAACCGAATTGCTGGAGCCAATCATGTCCACTGAAAAGCAGCTGCCCTCCACCCGGACCACCGAGATCGACAGTATCTGCCAGAAGGCCGAGGTGATTCCGGTGCTGACCATCGAGCGCCTCGAGGATGCCGTGCCGCTGGGCCGTGCCCTGGTCGAGGGCGGGCTGCCGGTCCTCGAGATCACCCTGCGCACCGACTGTGCACTGGACGCCATCGCCCGCATGCGCGAGGCCTTGCCCGGGGCGAGCATCGGCGCGGGCACCGTGCTGACCCCGGCCCAGTACCGCCAGGCCGAACAGCTGGGTGTGGACTTCGTGGTCACGCCGGGCGCCACCGATGCCCTCTATCGGCACGGCGTGTCGAGCCCGGTACCCATGTTGCCGGGGGTGGCGACCGTCTCCGAGCTGATGGCCGGCTGGCAGTACGGGTATCGGCGCTTCAAGTTCTTCCCCGCCGAAGCGAGCGGCGGTGCGGCGGCGATCAAGGCCTTCGGCGGGCCGATCCCCGAGGCGCGTTTCTGTCCCACCGGCGGTATTACCCCGGACAACGCCGAGGACTACCTCAAGCTGGCCAACGTGATGTGCGTCGGTGGCTCCTGGGTGACCCCCGGCAAGCTGATCGAAGCGGAAGACTGGGAGGGTATCAAGGCCCTGGCCCGCGAGGCCGCCGAGCGCTTCCATCATTGAACACGACCGACGACACGGTTCTCTCTCGACAGCCGAGGCTGTTGTTCGGCCCGCCTACCCGGCGGGCCTTTTTTTCAGTACATCGCAGGTGGAAGGGAGCGCGTTTCGACCGCAGGGGGTGAGGTTGCTGCATTGCGAATGAACCGGGACGCGCCCGTGGCCCGGACTCAGGCTCCCGAGACCAGGTCGGGGCCGCGAAAGGCCCGACACCGGTCATCGTAGCCGGCCTTCCAGTCGAGAAAGCGTGCCGCCGGCAGTGGCGGCGAGAACCAGTAACCCTGAGCGCTCTCGCAGCCCAGCGAGGCCAGCAACTCGGCCTGCTGAGGCTGTTCGATGCCTTCGGCGACCACGTCGCAGCCGAAGCTGTGAGCGAGGGTGATCACGGTGATGGCCAGGTTGCGGTCGTGGCTGCTGGTGAGCATGTCGTTGATGAAGGTGCGGTCGATCTTCAGCGTGGTCACCGGCAGGGTCTTGAGGTAGGCCAACGACGAGTAGCCGGTACCGAAGTCGTCGATGGCGATCTTCAGGCCCTGGTCGGCCAGCAGGCGCAGCGTCTCCCGCGCCAGCGACACGTCTTCCATCAGCCCCGACTCGGTGACCTCGACCTGGATGGCGTGGGCGGGCAATCCGGCGTCGTCCAGCCGGGCGAGCAGGCGTTGGCTGAAGTCGCCGGTCATCAGTTGGCGGGTGGCGACGTTGATGGCGATGCTGAAATCCGCCTCGACCCGATTCCGGTCGCGCCAGTCGCGCACCTGGCGGATCGCTTCGCCGGCCACCCAGTCGCCGATCGCCAGGATATCGCCACTGGCCTCGGCGAGCGGAATGAAATCGCCGGGCGAGACGTGGCCCAGTTCGGCGTTGTGCCAGCGCAGCAACGCCTCGGCGCCGCTCACGCGGCCGGTGGCCAGTTCGATCTTGGGCTGGAAGACCAGTTGGAACTCGTCCCGGTCGATGGCTTCGCGCAGTAGTTGCTGCATGCGAGCGCGTTGCTGGTGGGCGCATTCGAGTTCGGCGGAATACACGCCCACCGGTCGCTCACCGAGCGTCGGCAACGCCAGGGTAGCCTGACGAATCAACTGGTCGGCGGCCTCGGCGTCGACGCCGGCGCGGCTGATGCCGATGCGCGCGCTCAGGGACATGAGCAGGTCGCCGATGCGGTGGTCGCGGGCGAGCAGGTCGCGGAATCGTTGGGCGTGTTCGATAAGTGTCGCGTCATCGAGGGCGTCGTGACTCACCACCAGCAATTCGGCACCCCCCCAGCATCCCAGGCGGTCGCCGGTGTGGATGGCGTCTTCCAGCAGCCGGCAGGCATGGGTCAGCAGGGCGTCGGCAGCCGGGTAGCCGTGCAGCCGCGCGATGTCGTCGAGGCCATCGAGGGCGATGAACAGCAGGTAGGGCGAGGCGCCGTCGACGAGGCGACGCTCCAGCCATTGGATCATCGCGGTGCGATTGGGCAGGCCGGTGATCGGCTCGCTGAGCGCCAGGCGCTCGAGCTCGGCGGTACGCTGGGCAATCAGTTCTTCGAGCTGCGACGTCTGGTCGAGGCGCTGGCGGTAGAGTCGCCCGGCCTGCAGGGCATTGGATACGCGCTGCAGGGTTTCCTGATGATCGAAGGGCTTGGTCAGGAAGTCGCGAGCTCCCAGTTCGAGGGCCTGGCTACGGGTATCACGGTCGGTCTGGGCGGTGAGCACGATCACCGGCGGCCCCTCGTCTTTCCAGGCTCGCTGCAGGTCGGCGAGCAGCGTCAGGCCGTCGATGTGCGGCATGCGCACATCGAGCAGCAGCAGGTCCGGCTGTGTCTCGCGGCAATAGGCGAGGACCCGGCGCGGGTCGGCGAGGCTGGTGACGTGGGTGAAGCCGGCATCGTCGAGCAGGTCCTCGAGCAGGGCGATGTTGGCGGGGTTGTCGTCGACGACCAGGATGTGGCTGGTGCATAACGTGTCCTTGTCAGGCATTGCTGGCGTCCTCCATGAAGCAGGCAGTGATGGCGGCACGCAACGCGTCGATCTCCACGGGCTTGGTGAGATAGACCCGGAATCCGGCGGCCATGCCGTGATGGATGTCGGTGGCCATGGCGTTGGCGGACAGGGCGATGACCGGGATATCGCGGGTCGTTTGACGCGAGGCCAGCGCTTTGCACGCCGCATGACCGTTCATGCCCGGCAGGTGGATATCCATCAGGATCAGGTCGGGGCGCAGCGAGGCGGCCAGGTCGATACCCAGTTCGGCCGTGGGTGCGCAGTACAGCGACAGTCCTTCGAACTCGTCGAAGAGATCTTCCATCAGCCGCTGGTTGGCGGGGTTGTCCTCGATGTAGAGGACCCGTCGCGGCGGCGTGGCAGTCAGCGGCGCCGGCGTGCAGGCTTCGTCTGTGGCGGCCGGGGCGTCATCGATGGCGCGCTCCAGTTCGAACCAGAAACGGCTGCCCCGGCCCGGCTCGCTGTTCACGCCGATCCGCCCGTGCATCCGTTCGACCAGCTGGCGCGTCAGCGCCAGGCCGATCCCGGTGCCCTCGATGGCGCTGCTTTCGGCCCCCAGTCGGTTGAAGGGTTCGAACAGTTCGTCGAGGCGCTCCGCGTCGACGCCGCTGCCGGTGTCCTCGACGCTCAACCGAACGGTATCGGCGTGTACCTCGATGGCGAGGGCGACCCGGCCCTGCGGGCGGTTGTACTTGATGGCGTTGGACAGCAGGTTGAGCAGTACCTGCTTGAGCCGGGTGGCATCGGCACGCACCAACGTCGGCCCTTGCAGAGCGGGGGCCTGCAGCGCGATGTCGGCGTCCCGGGCCAGCGGCTCGAGGGTTTCCATGGCTTCGCGACAGACGGCCGCGAGGCAAACCGGCTCGAGCGACAGCGTCATGTGGCCAGCCTCGATCCGGGCCAGATCGAGGATGTCGTTGATCAGGGTCAGCAGGTGTTCGCCGCTGCTGCGGATCTGGGCGATCTGACGCTGCTGGCGCGCAGAGAGCGGGTCGCGGCGGCCGCTGGCCAGCAACTGGGCGAATCCCAGGATGGCGTTGAGCGGCGTGCGCAACTCATGGCTCATCGCCGACAGGAACTCGCTCTTGGCGCGGCTGGCGCTCTCCGCCAGGTCGCGGGCCTGGGCGATATCGCGCTCGATGCGGTCGCGCTCGGAGAACTGCCGGTAGAGGTTGATCAGCAGCGCGCAGGTGGCGTTGAACGGCTCCAGCCACTCCACGGTCTCCGGCGAATAGCCCTCGGCGCTGTTGGCGGTGGCGTACATGCCGATCACCCGGCCGTCATGGACGATCGGCACGCCCAGATAGTTGTACAGCGGCGGGTGCCCGGGCGGGAAGCCGCCGCAACGGGGATGGTTGGCCAGATCGTCGGTGATCACGGTGTCGCCGTGGGCGAAGGCCCGGCCCAGCAGGCTGTCGGGGTTGCCGAGCAGCATGTCGCCGGATTGCAGGCGCTCCATCAAGCGGCGCGATTCGTCGCTCCACGACAGGTCGGTGATGGCATGGATCTTGAGCGCCGGCGTATTGTCGTCGTACAGCACCTCGCCGATCAGCGCATAGTCGCTCTGGGTCAGTTCGCGCAGTGCCTCCAGCAGGAAGTGCCAGAGGCGTTCGCCCGACATCAGCGCCCGATAGTCGGTGATGCCCTGATGCAGCACCTTGAGCAGCGCCCGCTGGCGCTGCAGCCGATACTCGTTGTCTCGTCGCGCGAGGTGAGCCAGGTGCAGGCGGATCAATTCCTCGGCCTGGGCGGCAAGCAGCGTCAGACACTCACGCTGGCCGGCGTCGAGTTCGCGCGGCCGACGATCGATCAGGCACAGGGTGCCGATCGGCTGCCCCTCGGCCGTGCGTAACGGCTGGCCGGCGTAGAAGCGAATGTGCGGATCGTCGAGAACCAGGGGGTTGTCGGCGAAGCGGCTGTCGGCGTGGGCATCCTCGACGATCAGTTGCTGGTCCGCGGCGACCGCGTGCGCGCAGAAGGAGACGTCGCGGGAGGTCTCCCGGCAATCCAGGCCGTGGGCCGACTTGAACCACTGGCGCGCCGTGTCGACCAGCGTCACCAGCACCACGGGGACGTCGAAGACCCGGGCGGCCAGTTCGGTCAACTGGTCGAACGCCGTTTCCGGCAGCGTGTCCAGCAATTCCAGGCGGTGCAGCGCCTCGAGGCGCTGCGCTTCGTTGTCGGGAATGGGGGGCAGTTGCATGGTAACGGGTCTGTCCTGGCGCTTGATGGGCCGCAAGGCCGGTCGCATGATGGTCACGCCCCGGGACGGCCCACCACCTATCCGGACTATCGGCAAGCATGGGGCGGAACTTGAGGGTGATGGGGCGAGCGTCCCGGGTCGATGTGGGCGTCTTCCGGCGCGGAACGCCCCGATATCCAGTCAAGGAGTGTCAGTATGCAGAGCATGGACCCCGTGAGTGACGGGCCCGAGCGGCGCCTGTCCAGCCCCGCGGTGGCGCGCAATCGGCAACCCCTTCTCGAGGTGCTCGAAGCGGCGCTCGACGGCGCCACGCGGGTACTCGAGGTGGCCAGCGGCACCGGCGAGCATGCCGCGTACTTCGCCGCGGCGCTGCCGGGGCTGACCTGGCAGCCCTCGGATCCCAGCCCGTCAGCGCTGGCCTCGATCGCCGCCTGGCGCGGGGCGGCCGGTCTCGACAATCTCGCCGAACCGCTGAAGCTGGACGTGGAAGCGCGCCCCTGGGCGGTCACCGACTTCGATGCGCTGGTCGCCATCAATCTGTTGCACATCGCGCCGTGGAGCGTGACCGAGGCACTGCTGGGCGAGGCGGGAAGGCGCTTGCCCGAGGGCGGGTTGCTGCTGCTCTATGGCCCCTTCCTGCGCGATGGCGTGCCCACCGCGCCCAGCAACCTGGCCTTCGACGACGATCTGCGCCGCCGGGACCCGCGCTGGGGGATTCGTTCGCTGGCCGCGGTCAACACCCTGGCCGGGGCCAACGGCCTGAGCCTCGAGCGCGTCGTCGACATGCCGGCCAACAACGTCAGCGTGCTGCTGCGTCGACAAGGTGCTTGATAAATCCCGTCGCGGCCCAAAGACTGTAGGCAGGCCCCGACGACGGCCTGTCGCACACCATCAAGGGAGTGAGTGCCCATGTCCGATCATGATCTGTCGCAAGACTTTCGCCTGCCCGTGGGCTGCCCCAAGTGCGGCAGCCACCTGATGCGTGTCTCCGAAGTCCACAACCCGGACGACAAGGTGTTCTGTGCCTCCTGCAATGCCTATGTCTGCCTCTATCACGAAGCGCAGGAGATCATGAAGAAAGGCCCGGGCAGCGAGAGCGAAGCGTTGCTGGAAAAGGCCGTGAATACCTCACGCCAGTGAGTCGGCGAGGCGAGGCGGAGAAACGGCACCCGAGGGTGCCGTTTTTGGTGGTCGAGAGGGTTAGAGCAATTCTTCGGCGGCCAGCGCCAGGCGCGAGCGTTCGACGCTTCTCAGGGTGACGTGCCCGGCGTGCGGCCAGTCGCGGAAGCGCTCGACCACCGCCGCCATGCCGCAGGTGTTGGCGGTCAGGTAGGGGGTGTCGATCTGCCCTACATTGCCCAGCAGCACGATCTTGGAGTTGCGCCCCGCCCGCGAGATCAGGCCTTTCAATTGCTTGGGCGTGAAGTTCTGCGCCTCGTCGATGATCAGGAAGGTGTCGCTCAACGTGCGTCCGCGCATGAAGGTCGGCGAGCGGATCTGCACCCGCGAGCCGATCAACTGCCGGGTGGCGCCCTCGCTCCAGCTGGTGGTGCCGTCGTGCTCGTCGCGCAGCAGGTTGTCCATGTTGTCGTGGAAGGCCCCCATCCACGGCGACATCTTCTCCTCCTCGGTGCCGGGCAGAAAGCCGATGTCCTCGCCCATGGGGATCGGCGCGCGGGTGAAGACGATGCGCTCGAAGAGCTTGCTGTCCAGGGTCTGCTGGAAGGCCGCCGCCAGCGTCATGTAGGTCTTGCCGGTACCCGCGGTGCCGGCAATGGTCACCAGGTCGATCTCGGGATCCATGAGCAGGTTGAGGGTGAAGTTCTGACGGCTGTCGTGGGCATGCACGCCCCACACGCCGGCGTGGTGGCGGTAATTGGTCAGCAGTTGCAGGCGCGCGCTCTGCGGCGACAGTTCGCGCACGATGGCCTCGAAGTCGGCGCCGTTCTCGCTGTCGGAGACCAGCATCCCCAGATGCCAGTCGGCGGGGATCGTGCCGCGCAGGTCGTAGAAGGTGTGATGATCGATCCGCTCGACGGTGACGTCGACGTTGAGCGACTCCCACAGTCCCGCGCCATCCTTGCCGGCCCGGGCATAGACCTTGGCGCCCTCGATCATCGCGTCGCTGTCGCTGAACACCCGGTCGTTGAGATAGTCCTCGACCGGCACGTTGAGCGCGGCGGCCTTGACGCGCAGGTTGATGTCCTTGGTGACCAGGATCACCGAGGCATCGGGTCGCTCGTCGCGCAGCCGGCAGGTCTCGGCGAGCAGGCGGTTGTCGGGACTGTCCTCCAGGTGGTCGATCGGCTGGACATCGTTGTAACAGAGAAAGCGCAGGCGGCCGGTCTGGCCGGTACCGGGCAGCGGGATACCGCGCTGGATCTCGTCGAAGGAAACCCGGGCGGTGAGCTCGGAGAGGGTGCGGCTGATCTGGCGGGCGGTGCGGGCAATTTCCCGGATGCCGTTCTTGTGCTTGTCGAGTTCCTCGAGCACCGTCATCGGGATCACCACATCGTGCTCCTCGAACTGATAGAGCGCGGCGGGATCGTGGATCAGGACATTGGTGTCGAGCACGTAAAGGCGGGTCGCTTTCTTGTCGATTCGTACCATCGGCGGAAGCACTCCTCAAATTGGCGGCGGTATCGACGCTGACAGCGGGGGATTGCTCCCCGGTTACAGCCGTCGGCGCGACAGTGGCGGCATGACTCCCCGGGTGGTGTGGTGTCGTCGACTCTCCTGGTTGGTGGTGGATGGCGCGGCCCCGTCAGGGCTTATCGTCAAGATGAACCCTCGACTGACGAAACGCCAGTCGACGATTCCACGTTTTTGCGCCGCACTTCGGCAAGTGGGAATAGGCGGGGGCAAGGCCGGCAGAGAACAGGACGCCCGCAGCCGGCCGTCGGCGGGACGGGCGGCACGGGGGCTCAGGTCTTGATGCCGCCCCAGCCATGCCGGTGGCAGTCGCAGTCCGGATTCTGGCAGGGCTCGCGGTCGGGATGAGCCGTGGCGCAGGCCGAGCAGCAGTAGTAGTGACCGTTCACGGGGATGGCCGTTTTGGGAACGGGACACTGGCAATGCGGGCATTCGCAGATACGCTCTTCCATGGTCGTCTCCGGGCCGTTGCGTTGCAGGATCGGTGTCATACGGGGGAGTGTAGACGAATCCCGATCGTGATCGAGCGGCTGTCGTACTCGGTCGCCGGCTGTCATATCCTTGAGCGGCGTGAATCCGTTCGGAATGCGCCAGTGATCTGCCAGGGGAGCCCGTGCATGCACCAGGAGAATGGCGATATCGATCGCGACGAAGCCGAGCGTCTGGCGGCGCTGGCCAGCTACGACATTCTCGATACGCCTCCCGAAGCGGAGTTCGACGCCATCACACGCCTGGCCTCGCAACTCTGCGGCACGCCGATCGCCCTGATTTCGCTGGTCGACGAGACGCGTCAGTGGTTCAAGAGCCAGCAGGGCCTGAGCGTCTGTCAGACGCCGCGCAGCCTGGCCTTCTGCGCCCACGCCATTCGCCAGCGCGAGCCGCTGGTCGTCCACGATGCCCGTTGTGACTCTCGTTTCGCCGACAATCCGCTGGTCGTCGATAGCCCCTATATCCGCTTCTATGCCGGCATACCCCTGGAGATGGAGAGTGGCCATCGGCTGGGCACCCTGTGCGTGATCGATCGTCAGCCCCGCGAACTCGAGGCGGCGCAACTGCGTTCCCTGGAGGATCTGGCGCGGCTCACCGTTAGCCTGATCGAGCAGCGCCGCCAGAAGCGCGAGGCGCGGACCCGGCACGCCCTGCTCGATAGCCTCCTCGAGGCGCTGCCCGAGGGGGTCGTCGCCTGCGACGACCGGGGCGAGTTGAGCTTCTTCAATTCCCGGGCCCGGGCCTGGCACGGCGCGGAGCCCGAACGCCTGCCACCCGAACAATGGTCGCGACGCTTCGATCTGTTCGAGGCCGATGGCCGGACGCCGTTGCCGCTCGAGCGTATCCCCTTGCGACGGGCCTGGGCCGGGGAGACGGTGCGCGATCAGGAGCTCTGCATTCGGGTTCCCGATCAGCCACCGCGGTTCGTCGCCTGCAACGGGCGGGCGTTCTTCGACGATCGCGGCGAGCGACTCGGTGCGGTGGTGGGGATGCACGACATCACCCAGCGCAAGCGGGCCGAGCGCGAGATCGCCGAGACCCGCGCCCATCTGCAGGCGGTGATCGATGCCTCCACCGAGGTGGCGATCATCTCTACCGATCGCCGGGGGCTCATCACGCTGTTCAATCCCGGTGCCGAACGCCTGCTGGGCTATACCGCCGACGAGGTCGTCGGGCAACTGACGCCCCTGGCGTTTCACAGGCCCGACGAACTGGAGCAACGGGCCGCGGAACTCTCCCGGGAACTGGACCGCCCGGTCTACGGCTTCGACCTGTTCGTCCTGACCCCGCGCCCGGGCCACCCCGAGAACCGCGACTGGACCTATGTTCGCCGCGACGGCGGCCAGCGCCGGGTGCGGCTGGTGGTCAGCGTGATGCAGGACGATGCGGGGGAGCCGATCGGTTATCTGGGCATGGCGCTCGATCTGAGTCGCTTGTACGCCGTCGAGGAAGCCCTGCGGCTCAGCGAGGCGCAGTTCCGAACCGCTTTCGATACCGCGCCCCAGGGGATGGCGCTGGTCTCCCTGGAGGGCGCGTTCATCGAGGTCAATCGCACGCTCTGCGAGATGTGGGAGTACGCGCGCGAGGTCTTGCTGAAGACCGATTTTCAGACCTTGACCCATCCCGACGACCTGGCCGCCGACCTCACTCAGGTCGGCCAGCTGATCAGCGGCGAAATCCCCTATTACCAGATGCTCAAGCGTTATTTCACCCGCACCGGGCGCATGCTGTGCTGCCAGCTGTCGGTGTCGCTGGTGCGGGATGGCCAGGGGCGGCCGCAGTATTTCGTCTCGCAGATCCAGGACATCACCGAGCAGCGACAGCTCGAGCGTCTGAAGAGCGAATTCGTGGCGGTGGCCAGCCACGAGCTGCGTACGCCGCTGACCTCGATCAAGGGCGCCCTGGACCTGGTCAATGGCGGGGTCATCGGTGCGGTGCCAGCGGCGGTCGAGGAGATGCTGAGGGTCGCCCAGCGCAATGCCGAGCGACTCGGGCAACTGGTCGACGATCTGCTCGACTGGGAAAAGCTCGCCGCCGACAAGCTGGCCTTCGACCTGCAACGCCACGCGCTGCGACCGTTGCTGGAGGATGCCCTGGACAGCAATCTCGGCTACGCCGAACGCTTCGGTGTCGTGCTGGTCTTGCAGGGTGACGAGTCGGTCGCGGTCGAGGTCGACGCGTTGCGCTTCGCCCAGGTCATGGCCAACCTGCTTTCCAACGCCATCAAGTTCTCGCCCCGCGGCGAGACGGTGACGGTGCGCTATCGGCGGCACGATGCGGGCGTGTGCATCGAGGTCGAGGATCACGGCGACGGCATCCCCGAGGCGTTCCGCGAGCGAGTCTTTCAGCACTTCGCCCAGGCGGAGGCGGGGACCACCCGGCGGCGTGGCGGCACCGGGCTGGGGCTCGCCATCACCAAGCAACTGGTCGAACACATGCACGGATGCATAGACTTCGCCTCGACGCTGGGGCAGGGTAGCGTATTTCGGGTATGGTTGCCGGCGGTGCTTCGCTCGGGCGAACGTCTCGAGAACGGTGGGGAGGCTCGAAGATGACAACCCTGCAGCGGATTCTCCACGTCGAGGACGATGAGTCGATCATCACCATCACCCGCGTGGCGCTGGAAACGGTCGGGGGACTGACGGTACTCAGTTGCACGCGAGGGCGCGAGGCGATCGAGCAGGCGGCCGAGTTCGCGCCCGATCTGCTGCTGCTCGACGTGATGATGCCGGACATGGACGGCCCCACGACCCTGGCCGGCCTCGCCGAGGTGATCGATGTGGCGCGCTACCCCGTGGTGTTCATGACCGCCAGGGCCAATAGCGACGATCACCGCGCCTATTACGATCTCGGCGCCGCCGCCGTGGTGGTCAAGCCTTTCGACCCCATGACCCTTGCCGATCAACTCAAGACGATCTGGAATCGTTTCAATGGATCAGAACGTTAGTGCCGAAGCGCAAAAGAAACTGGCACGCATGCGGCGCGAATACGCCTACTGGCTGGGTAACGAGCTCAACGACCTGGCCGATCAGGTGCACCATCAGAGCAACCCGGTGGTCGACGGCGCTGCCTGGCGGCCGGTCTGCGAGCGCCTGCACCGCCTCGCCGGCTCGGCGGGCACCTTCGGTTTCGAGGCGGTCGGCGAGGCCTGCCGGCTGCTCGAACGCCGTCTCGAACGCCTGCTCGAGTCGCCCTCGTCGGCCGATGCCAGCGCCTTCCTGCGTGAACTGCAGGACCTGAGACGCGAGGCGGAGTCACTGCAGCCGACACGGCCGCTCAGGGCGCTCGAGACCATCCGGCTCGGCCGTTCGGGCGTGGTGACCGACCATGAACGCCCGTTGATCTATGTGCTCGAGGACGATGAAAAGGCCGGTCAGCATCTCTGTCAGATGCTCGAGAGCTTCCATTATCGGGCGCAACTGTTCACCGACGGCGACGATCTCGAACGCGCCTGCGACCGACAGCGTCCCGATACCCTGATCCTCGAACTGCACCTCGAGAACCAGGGAGGCGCCAGCGGTCTGGCGATCGCCGAGACGATCCAGAGCCGTCTGGAGGCGCCGCTGCCGCTGTTCGTCACCAGCGAATCGCAGGATTTCGACATCCAGTTGCGGGCCGTGCGTGCCGGGGTGGTGGGGTTCATTTCGCAACCCCTCGAACCGATCCGCCTGGCCGACATGCTCGAGACCCAGCTGCGCCAGCATCGCATGCCGCCGCCCCGGGTGCTGATGGTCGACGACGACGAGACGATGCTCGCCTATCACCGCCTGGTTCTCGAGGAAGTCGGGTTCATGGTGATGACCCTCGGCGACCCCGCACAGACCCTCGACGCCCTGGACAGCTTCGCCCCCGACGTCCTGGTGCTGGACGTGCGCATGCCCCGGTGCAGCGGCCCCGAACTGGCGCAGATCGTACGCTTCCACCGCCGCTGGTTGCAGGTACCGATCGTCTATCTCTCGGCCTCCGACGACGCCGACGCGCAGCTCGAGGCGATGACCAAGGCCGGCGACGACTTCATGGCCAAGCCCATCGCTCCCGAGGCGCTGGTCGCCGCGGTGACCTCGCGGGCGCGGCGCTCGCGGACCCTGGCCGTGGCGTTGACGCGGGATGGTCTGACCGGGCTGCTCAAGCACGCCGACGTCAAGGAGCGGCTGATGTCGGCGATGGCCCAGTCGCGGCGTCGCCAGGCCTCGCTGTGTGCGGTGATGCTCGACATCGACCACTTCAAGCGGGTCAACGACAGCCATGGCCATCTGGTCGGCGATGAGGTGATTCGTGCGCTCGCCAATCTGTTGCGCCGGCGCCTGCGCGAGAGTGATCTGATCGGCCGCTATGGCGGCGAGGAATTCCTGCTGGTACTCAACGACTGCGCCGAGTCCCAGGCCGCCGAGATTCTCGACGAGCTGCGCGAGGCCTTCAGCGCGCTGACGTTCAGCGCCGACGGCGAGCGTTTTGCCTGCACCTTCAGTGCCGGGGTGACCGAAATGCGCGACGATCACGATGTCGGCAGCTTGATCAACGAGGCCGACCAGAACCTGTATCGGGCCAAGAGTGCCGGTCGCAACCGGGTGATGAGCGCCGGCCAGACACGCCACTGACGCGTGCCGACATGACCGGGGCCGGGGGCGTTACCCGCGTAGTCCGATCTCCACCCGCTCGCCGGCGATGCGCACCGGCCAGTGGCGCAGCCGGGTGTCTGGGGCTTCCACACAGACTCCATCGCACAGCCTGAAATGCTGCTTGTAGAGCGGCGAGGCGACCACCGGCTCGCCCTTGACGTCGCCGACGATGCCGCGGGCAATCACGTTGGCCCCGCCCAGCGGATCGTGGTTGTCCACGGCGAACAGTTCGGTCTCGTGGCCCGGGACGTAGAACAGGGCCACCTGGGCGGGGCCCTCGGCGGTTTCCAGCCAGGCCGCCACCCCGGAAAACGCCACCAGATCCGCCTGGTGGCACAGCGGTTGCCAGGTCACGTCGTGCTTGATTGCCGTTGCGGTGCTCATGGTCTCTACCTCATCTAATCGCCGTATCTGTTGGGTTCCGAATAGGGGGGGCGTGGGAAATGGAATGGACCCGTCCCCCCTTGTGCCAAGATGAGCTTGTAACGCCATCTATCGGTGCATGGGGCACCCACGGCATCCCGAGAGGAGGGTCCATTCATGAACAAGATTAGCATTGTGGGTATCGATCTCGCCAAGCACGTCTTCCAACTGCACGCCATCGATGCACACGGCCGCAAGGTCTTCGGCAAGTCGGTGAGCCGCCAGCAACTGCGCCTGACACTGAGCCAGATGCCGCCGTGCCGGGTCGCGATGGAAGCCTGTGGTTCGGCCCATTATTGGGCGCGTGAGATCCGCGCGATGGGGCATGACGCGCTCCTGTTGCCGCCCCAGGCCGTGAAGCCCTTCGTCCAGGGCCACAAGAACGACGCCCGCGATGCGGCGGGGATCGCCGAGGCGGCGGCGCGTCCCGCCACGCCCCACGTGGCCATCAAGACCGAGGCGCAACAGGCGCTTCAGGCCATACATCGGGTACGCACACGTCTGGTTCGCGAGCGCACGGCGATCGGCAATGAGTTGCGCGGTCTGATGGGCGAGTTCGGACTCGTGGTGGCCCAGGGCCACGCGGTGCTTCGCCAGGGCGTCGCCCGAGAGTTGATCGAGCGACACCGCGAGCGACTGGGTAGCGCCCTGTGCCTGCTGCTGGAAGACCTGATCGCCCAATGGCGTGACGTGGACGAGCGGCTCAAGGGTTATGACAAGCAGCTGATGGCACTGGCCAAGGCCTCGTCGGATGCCGAACGGCTGATGAGCGTGCCCGGCATCGGTCCGGTCAATGCCACGCTGTTGCTGAGCCATCTGGGCGATCCCCGGCGCTTCCCCAACGGCCGCCAGTTCAGTGCCTCGATCGGTCTGGTACCGCGGCAGTTCTCCAGTGGTGGCAAGGCGCGGTTGAAGGGCATCACCAAACGGGGCAACGGCGAGGTGCGACGCCAGTTGGTGCATGGGGCCCGGGCGGCCTTACGCCAGTTCCAGCGCCAGGCGGCTCCCGACCGGCTGGCCCGTTGGGTCTGTGAGCTGGCGGCACGCGTGGGCCAACGCAAGGCGATCGTGGCGCTGGCCAACAAGCTGGCCCGTATCTGTTGGTCCGTGCTGGCTCATAGCCGGCCTTATCAGCCTCAGGGCCAGGTGATCTGAGGGCCGGACGGGAAGAAAGGCAAGAAGCGCAAGCGGATACAGAAAAGCGTTTTCCGAGGTTGCGCGGGCAAGTTGCCTCGATGACATGGTCGGCAAGACCGGCTCTCTGGCACACTGATAATTCGCTAGGCCCGTTGGAGGCCGTGTGGGAGATAAGAGGCCAGAGAGCGCGCATTCCATCAGGGCCCGGCGCCGCAGGCGCCACAAGAGGCCGGATATAAGCGTGCAGTCTCACCTCATGTCTCGTCGCTGCTGGCTTGCACAACGGGACGGGTCCATATAAGCGAATTCATTCGCGATGCGGCTGGTTCGTTGCCACCTTCATCGGGAACGAGTTCCCTCCCACGCATGCTGCCTATCTCCCCGGGGCATGGAAGTGACGCGTCAGGCCGGGCGCAACTGGCCACGTTCTTCGGTCACGATAATGTCCGGATCCGGCCGCTGGTCGTTGACGAAGCTGCGGAAGCGCTTGAGCTTCTCCGGGTCGTCGAGGGCGTTGGCCCATTCGCATTCGTAGCTGTCGATGACGTGGCGCATCTGGCTTTCGAGCTCCTCGGCCAGACCCAGGCAGTCGTCGATCACCACGGCCTTGAGATAGTCGAGCCCGCCCTCGAGGTTCTCGCGCCACACCGAGGTGCGCTGCAGGCGGTCGGCGGTACGCACGTAGAACATCAGGAAGCGGTCGATGTACCTGATCAGCGTCTCGTCGTCGAGGTCGGTGGCGAACAGCTCGGCGTGGCGCGGGCGCATGCCGCCGTTGCCGCAGACGTAGAGGTTCCAGCCGTGCTCGGTGGCGATCACGCCGACGTCCTTGCTCTGCGCCTCGGCACATTCGCGGGTGCAGCCGGAGACGGCGAACTTGAGCTTGTGCGGCGAGCGCAGGCCCTTGTAGCGATTCTCCAGGTGGATCGCCATGCCCACGCTGTCCTGCACGCCGTAGCGGCACCAGGTGCTGCCGACGCAGGACTTCACGGTGCGCGTGGCCTTGCCGTAGGCGTGGCCGGTCTCGAAGCCGGCGGCGATCAGTTCGCTCCAGATGTCCGGCAACTGCTCGAGACGGGCGCCGAACAGATCGACGCGCTGGCCGCCGGTGATCTTGGTGTAGAGGCCGTACTTCTCGCCGACCTCGCCGAGCACGCGCAGCTTGGTCGGGGTGATCTCGCCGCCGGGAATGCGCGGCACCACCGAGTAGGTGCCGTTCTTCTGCATGTTGGCCATGAAGGTGTCGTTGGTGTCCTGCAGCGGCACGTGGGCGGCGTCGGTGATCGGCTCGTTGAAGCAGGAGGCGAGAATCGACGCCACCGCGGGCTTGCAGATGTCGCAGCCGAGGCCGTGGCCTTGTGAAGCACCATGCTTTTCGATCAGCTCGCTGAAGGTCCTGATGCCCTCGACGCGGACGATCGAATAGAGCGCCTGGCGGGTGTGGGCGAAGTGCTCGCAGATCGACTGATCGACTTCGACACCGCGCGCCTCGAGCTCGCTGTCGACCACGCTCTTGAGCAGCGCCGCGCAGCCGCCGCAGCCGGTGCTGGCCTTGGTTTCGGCCTTGACCGCGCCGAGGTCGGTGGCGCCTGAATCGATCGCCGCGCAGATCGCGCCCTTGGTGACGTTGTGGCACGAGCAGATCGAGGCGGTCTCGGGCAGGGCGTCGGCACCCAGCGTCGGCGCACCCTCGACGCTCGGCAGGATCAGCGAGGCCGGGTCGGCGGGCAGCTCGATGCCGTTCTGCACGTACTGCAGCAGGGTGTCGTAGGCGGCGTTGTCGCCGACCAGCACCGCGCCGATGGCGCGCTTGCCGTCGGCGGAGACCACCAGGCGGCGGTAGACGCCCGTGGTCTCGTCGTTGTAGCGATAGCTCCTGGCGCCTTCGGTAGCGCCGTGGGCGTCGCCGATCGAACCGACGTCGACGCCCAGCAGCTTGAGCTTGGTGGACATGTCGGCCCCGGTGAAGGTGGGCTGCTCGTCGCCTGCCTCGCTGCACAGCGCATCGGCGACGTTGCGTGCCATGGTGTAGCCGGGGGCGACCAGGCCGAAGATGCGATTCGACCACAGCGCGCATTCGCCGATGGCGAAGATTTCCGGATCGGAGGTGCGGCACTGGTCGTCGATGACGATGCCGCCGCGCTCGCCGATCTCCAGCTTGCACTGGCGGGCCAGGGCGTCCTGGGGGCGGATACCGGCGGAGAACACGATCAGGTCGGTCTCCAGCGACTCGCCATCCTTGAAGTGCATGCGGTAGCGGTAGTCCTCGCCGGGGACGATCTCGGTGGTGGCGCGGTCGAGGTGCACGCCCACGCCGAGTTCCTCGATCTTGTCACGCAGCGCCGTGCCGCCCTGGTCGTCGAGCTGCACCGGCATCAGGCGCGGCGCGAATTCGACCACATGCGCCTCGAGCCCCAGCGACTTCAGGGCGTTGGCGGCTTCCAGGCCGAGCAGGCCGCCGCCCACGACCACGCCGCGGCGGGCATCGGCGGCGGCCGTCCGGATGGTGTCCAGATCGTCCAGGGTGCGATAGACCAGCCGGTTGGGCTGGCCCGCCTCGGCGCCGGCGATCGGCGGCACGAACGGATAGGAGCCGGTGGCCAGCACCAGGCTGTCGTAGGGGTAGCGGCCCCGGTCGGTGACCACTTCGCCGTTGTCGCGATCGATGCCCGTCACCGCCTCACTGAGGTGCAGGGTGACGGGGTTGGCGTCGTAGAAACCGACCTCGCCCATGGCCAGCGACCGGGCGTCGCGCCCGGCGAAGTACTCCGAGAGGTGCACGCGGTCGTAGGCCGGGTGACGCTCCTCGCCGAAGATCCGGATGTCGAAGCGGTCGGTGGCATGGCGTTCGATCAGCTGTTCGACCAGATGGTGGCCGACCATGCCGTTGCCGATGATGATCAGACGTTGCTTGTTCATGGTTATGCGGCCTCCTCGAGAAGGGCGTTGGCGTCGCCGGCACCGAACAGCAGCGCCTGGCGACAGGCGCCGAGATCGCTGCCGGCCAGCGAGCGTTCGAAATACCAGGGGCCGAAGGCGGTGTCGCCGTAGAGCACGGCGCCTTCGAGCCGGTCGTTGCGCAGCAGCAGGCGGCGGTAGTCACCCTGCTGTGGATCGTGATAGGTGAGGACCTCGTGGTCGGCGTCGGGCTCGATGGGGCCGAAGGCGTAGAGCGAGACGCCGCTGACCTTGAGCTGGGTGGCGCTCGGCGCCTCCACGTAGCCCTCGACCGGCTCGCCGCAGAGGCGCGCGGCGAGGACCTCGACCTGACGCCAGATCGGTTCGACCAGGCCGTAGGTGCGGCCCTCGAATTCGCAGCATTCGCCCAGCGCGTGAATCCGCGGATCGCTGCTGGTCAGCCAGGCGTCGACGACGATACCGCGCCGGGTTGTCAGGCCGTTCCGGGCGCCGAGTTCGGTATTGGGGGTGATCCCGGCGGCGATCACCACGCAGTCGGCGGGCAGCCGTCGGCCGTCCTCGAGCTGCACGGCAGTCACGTGGCCCTGCGGGTCGCCGTCGCAGGCCGCCAGGCGTGCCCCGGTGACCACCTCGAGGCCCCGGCTCTCGAGCTCGCCGCGCAGCAGGGCGGCGGCGGTGACATCGATCTGGCGGTTCATCAGGTGCGTGCCGCGTTGCAGCACGCTGACCTGCATGCCGCGCTTGCGCAGCCCTTCGGCGGCTTCCAGGCCGAGCAGGCCGCCGCCCACCACCACCGCGCGATCGCTGCCGGCCCGGGCGGACTCGGCGAGACGGGTCAGCGCCGCGGCGTCGTCCAGATCGCGAAAGCCGTGGACGCCGCGCAGGCGAATGCCCGGTACGTCGGGCATCGCGGGCCGTGAGCCGGTCGCCAGCACCAGCCGGTCGTAGGCGAGAGTGCGCCCGGTGTCGGTGAGCGCGAGGCGGCGTTCGCGGTCGAGCGTCTCGATGCGCTCGCCGAGGATCAGCTCGACGCCCTGCTCGGTATACCAGCCGTGATCGCGCAGGGTCAGCGTCTCGCGGTCGGTCTCGCCGGCCAGCAGCGGCGAGAGCAGGATGCGGTTGTAGGCCGGCGTGTGTTCGTCGCCGATCACGGTGATCCGTTGCGGGCGCGGCTCGCGCGCGAGCAGTGCCTCGAGCAGCCGGTGCCCGGCCATGCCGTTGCCGACGATCAGCAAGCGCTCGTCCGTGGGGCTGTCGTGTGGGGTCATGCATCTTCCTCCCGGCGCCGACGCGCCAACGCAAAAAGGCGCCTGACGCAATGCGGACGGTGTCGTCCTCACTGCGCCAGGCGCCTTTGCCTGTATTCGTGACGTGTCGATTGTCCAATGGATGACGAGCCAGTGGCCCGGGATCGACGCTGATCCGTATCCATCGCTGCGTCATGTGAAGCGAAGGACGTGCCAGGTGGCGATTTTCCGCTTTGCCGTCAGGCGATTGGCGGTTTTTCTGGCGACCACGTCACGACCCGGGTGGCGCGGATTCGGTCGCTGGCTGTGCAATGAGGTCCGCGCTTGCACCAGCAAGGGGCGCGAAGCGGGCCGGGGGCCGGGCCTTTCGCGGCCACGCGCCGGGCCCGATGCCGCCGAGGTTTTTCAGGTGGCTGTTTTGAAAGCGATAAACCCGTTCGGGCGCGATTGTTGCTGAAACGTCTTCAGAAATGGGTCAAGGACCCACGTCCGGGCGTTCACGGTCGGCCAACGGCGGCAGATCGGCACACGAGAACGCGACGACGGACAAGACGATGACACCGGGCAAAGGGGCCCGATCCGCCAGATGGCGGGTCGGGCCCCTTTGTCGTTAGGCGCTTCGAGGGAGGCAGCATGCACAAGACATCCACGACGTGTCCCTATTGCGGCGTCGGCTGCGGGGTGATCGCCAGCCGCGATGGCGAGCGCGTCACCGGCGTCGAGGGTGACCGCGATCATCCGGCCAACCATGGGCGGCTGTGCGTCAAGGGCTCGGCGCTCGCCGAGACGCTGGGCCGGCGCGGCCGGCTGACCCGGCCCCGCGTCGACGGCGTCGAGGTCGGCTGGGAAACCGCCCTCGATGCCGTCGCCTCGCGGCTGCAGGCGACCCGCGCCGCGCATGGCCACCATTCGCTGGCGGCCTATCTGTCCGGCCAGTTGCTGACCGAGGACTACTACGTCGCCAACAAGCTGTTCAAGGGCTTTCTCGGCACGCCCCACCTGGATACCAATTCGCGGCTGTGCATGGCCTCGGCGGTGGCCGGCTACAAGCGCGCCTTCGGCGCCGACGCCGTGCCCGGCAACTACGCGGACCTGGAGGAGGCCGAGCTGGTGGTGCTGGTGGGCTCCAACCTGGCCTGGAACCATCCGGTGCTCTACCAGCGCCTGCGCGGCGCCAAGCAGCGCAACCCCCTGCTGCGGGTGGTGGTGATCGACCCGCGGGTCACCGACACCTGCGAGATCGCCGATCTCTACCTGGGCCTGCGCCCGGGCAGCGACGCCCGGCTGTTCACCGGCCTGCTGGCGTGGATGGCGGCGAAGGGGCGTTGCGACTCGCTCTACCTCGAGCGCCACACCCAGGGCTTCGAGGCCGCGCTGGCCGCGGCGGCCGAGGACGATTGCACCATCGAGGCGATCGCCGCCGACTGCGACGTCGACCCCGAGCGCCTGGAGACCTTCTGCTACTGGTTCGCCAGCCAGCTGCACGTGGTGACCCTCTATTCGCAGGGCGTCAACCAGTCGAGCAGCGGCACCGACACGGGCAACGCCATCATCAACTGCCACCTGGCCGGCGGCAAGCTGGGCCTGCCGGGCGCCGGGCCGTTCTCGATCACCGGCCAGCCCAACGCCATGGGCGGCCGCGAGGTGGGCGGGCTGGCCAATCAGCTTGCCGCGCACATGGACTACGACTCGCCCGGTGCACGCGATCGGGTCGCGCGCTTCTGGGCCACCGCCTCGCTGGACCCGGCCCTGCCCGAGGGGCCCGGTCACAAGGCGGTGGAGCTGTTCGATGCCATCGAGCGCGGCGAGATACGCGCGCTGTGGATCATGGCCACCAACCCCGGCGTCAGCCTGCCCGACGCCAACCGGATACGGCGCATCCTCGAGGCCTGCCCGCTGGTGATCGTGTCGGAGTGCATGGCCGATGCCGACCTCCTGCAATACGCCGACATCGTGCTGCCGGCGTCGGGCTGGTCCGAGAAGGACGGCACCGTGACCAACTCCGAGCGGCGCATCTCGCGCCAGCGTGGCCTGCTGGCCCCGCCGGGCGAGGCGCGTCACGACTGGTGGATCATCACCCAGGTGGCCCGGCGCCTGGGCTTCGCCGAGGCCTTCGGGTATTGCCACCCGAGCGAGATCTTCGACGAGCACGCCCGGCTCTCCGGCTTCGAGAACGCGGGCGAAGGTGCGCGGTGCTTCGACATCTCCGGGCTCGCCGGGCTCGACCGCGCCGGCTACGACGCCCTGGCGCCCATCCAGTGGCCGGTCAACGAGCGTGCCCCCGAGGGTACGGCACGCTTGTTCACGGCGGGTCGCTTCGCTACCCCGGACGGCCGCGCCAGGCTGGTCGCCGTGCGGCCCCGGGGCCCACGCCAGGCACTCAGCGAGACGCGGCCACTGCGGCTCAATACCGGCCGCGTGCGCGATCAATGGCACACCATGACCCGCACCGGCCGCGCACCGCGGCTGATGAACCATCGTGCCGAGCCGTTCATCGAGGTGCACCCCGACGATGCCCGGGAACACGGCCTGCACGATCAGCAGCTCGCTCGGCTCCAGGGGGCGAACGGCGAGTACCGCGGTCGGGTGCGTGTCGCCCACGCCCAGCGCCGCGGCGAGGTGTTCGTGCCCATGCACTGGAACGACAGTTTCAGCGGCCGGGCGCGCATGGGCGGGCTGTTCGCCGGGCATCGCGATCCGCTGTCCGGCCAGCCCGAATCCAAGCATGGTGCGGTGAGTCTCGCCCCGCTGGCCGTCGCCTGGGAGGCGACGCTGATCGTCGCCGACCCGCGTGACCGCGGCGTCGAGGGTGACGCCGAGCGCGGCCCGGCCTGGCGCGACGAGAGCGCCTACTGGGCGCGCATTCCCCTGGGCCACTGCCAGCGCTGGCAACTGGCCGGGGGCGACGTTGACGAGGCGGCCCGCGACTGGCTGGCCTGGGCCCGGGCCCGGTTGCCGGGCGAGCCGGCGCTGTGGGCGGAGGACGCCGCCGGCGGGCGGTTACGCGCCGCCGGTTTCGATGGCGATCGGTTGTGTTGGTGGCTGATGGTCGGCCCGCCCGCCGAACTGCCGGCCCTCGACTGGCTCGACGCACGCTTCGCCGAGGCCGCCAACGGCGAGGCGCTGCCCAGCGAGCGGCGCCGTCGTCTGCTGGCCGGCTGCGATGCCGGCGAGAGCGATGCCGGGCCCATCGTGTGCAGCTGTCATAGGGTCGGCCAGAAGACGATCGTCACGGCGATCCGTGCCGGCGACGCCAGCGTCGAGGCGCTGGGCGCGCGGCTGGCCTGCGGCACCCAATGCGGTTCCTGCATTCCCGAATTGAAATCCCTGATCGAAGAGGAGATGGCCCATGCTACCGACCGTGAAACCCTGGCAAGCGAAGCGCTGTGAACGTCCCGGGCTGCTGGCGCGTCTGACCGAGGGCGCCTCGCGAACCCTGTCGCGGATCGTCGGCCCGGGGCGCGCCACCGGGCTGCCGGGCATCGCCCCTGGCGAGTGCCGCCCCGGTCATGTCTATCTGGTCGGCGCCGGGCCGGGCGACGCGGGGTTGCTCACCCTGCGCGCTGCGCGATTGCTCGGCCAGGCCGACGCCATCGTCTACGACCGACTGGTCGGCGACGACATCCTGGCGTTGATTCCTCCCGGCCGCGAGCGCTACTACGTCGGCAAGGCGCGTGGCCATCACAGCGTGGCGCAGGCCGAGATCGGCACCTTGCTGGTCAGGCTGGCGAGAGAGGGCAAGTCGGTGGTGCGCCTCAAGGGGGGCGACCCGGGGGTGTTCGGCCGCATGGGCGAGGAGCTCGCCGCCCTCGCCACGGCCGAGGTGCCCGCGAGGATCGTGCCCGGCATCACCGCCGCCTCCGGGGCCGCCGCGGCGATGGGCCTGGCGCTCACCGACCGCGCCCACGCCCAGCAGTTGCGTTTCATCACCGCGCAGTTGTGTCGCGAGGGCGGCACGCCCGACTGGCAGTCGCTGGCCCGCACCGACGAGACGCTGGTGTTCTACATGGGACTGGCCAAGGTCGCGGCGATCTGCGAGGGCCTGCGTGGCGCCGGCCTGCCCGACGACTGGCCGATCCTGCTGATCAGCAATGCCTCGCTGCCCGAGCAGCGGTCGCTGACCGGCACGCTCGCCGACATGCCCGACAAGCTGGCCGACGCTCCGCTGCCCTCGCCATGCCTGATCGTGGTGGGCAGCGTGGTCGGGATGGCGACGGCGGCAAGGCGCCAGGCGCGTCGCGTCGAAGCATCCTGATGGAGGTAAGGGGCGTCTGGTGGCGGTTTGTCCGGAACGGTCTAGGCATCTTTGCAGGCGACGAACTCGCCCTTGCCGACAGGCACCGTGGTCGTCGTGAAGGCCCCGCTGTCATTGATGTAGTCGATGAAGGCGCGCATCTCATCGGCGTGGGAGAGCGCGTTGTCGCAGACCAGCAGCCCGCCGGGGCGAACGAGGGCGACGATGGTCTCCGCCAGCCCCCGGTAGCTCGCCCGGTCGGCATCGAGGAAGATCAGGTCGAAGGGCCCCGCGGCGCGCTCGAGGTAGCGGGAGGCATCCTCGCGGACCAGCGTGATCCGGTGCGCCAGCCCGGCGCGCTGGAAATTGTCGCGAGCCTGGTCGGCCTTGTCCGGAGAGATTTCCAGGGTGGTGACATGACCGCCGTCGGGGAGGGCGGCGGCGAGCCACAAGGTGGAATAGCCGTTCGAGGTGCCCACCTCGAGGATATGGCGCACCGCGCCGGCCTTGATCAGCACGGTCAGGAACTCGCCGGTCTCCCGGGTGATGTTGAGGTACTTGCGCGCCTTCGTCTCGGCCGTGGCATCGTGCCGGTCGCCCAGTTCTTCCAGCTCCGCGAGCAGTTCGTCGAGGTTCATGGGGGCTCCTGAAGTCAGTGAGGTGGCCGGCATTCGCGTACCGCCCGTGCATTCATAGTGCCAGCTTGAAGCCCTCGTGGGTGGCCTCGAAGCCCAGTCGCTCGTAGAACCTGATGGCGTCGGGGCGCTGCTTGTCGCTCGTCAACTGGATGACCCTGCAGCCTTTCGCTCGCGCTTCCCGGATGGCGTGGGCGAACATCTGCTCGCCAAGACCGCGGCCCCGGAACGCCTCGTGGATCCTGACGCCCTCGACGAGGCAGCGCCAGCTGCCGGTGTGGGTCAAGTACGGGATGAACGTCAGCTGGAGCATGCCGACCAGCCGGTCGTCCAGCTCCGCGACCAGCAGCTGGTTGTTCGCATCCCGGTCGATGGCCTCGAAGGCGGCAATATAGGCCTCATTCAACGGGACGGCGGTGTCTTCCCGCCGGCTGCCGAGCGCGTCGTCGGCGAGCAGGGACACCAGGCTTTCCAGATCGTCGCGGCGGGCCGCGCGGTACTGCAGTTCCATGCACCTGTCCTCTCGCGATTGTGGCGACAATCGCCGGGCCCGGCAGCCCCCGGCTCAGCGGTCGAGGCGCCGATACATCACGTGGGCATCGACCGGCCCTTGCGTGGGATGCCGGAACGCCCCGGGCAGGGTGCCGACGATGGCGAAGCCGTGTTTCTGCCACAATCGCACGGCACCGGTGTTGGTGGCGACCACCAGATTGTACTGCATCGCCGTGAACCCGAGCTCCCGGGCCGTGGCCAGGGAATGCGCACAGAGTGACGAGGCGATGCCCCGGCCGCGCTGGGCGGCGTCGACCACATAGCCGCAGTTGCAGACGTGATCGCCCTGACCGGGCTGGTTGGGCTTGATGTAGTAGGTGCCGAGGGGGCGATCCGCCTCGTCCACCGCAACGAAGGTGGCCCGGGGCGTGCTGACCCAGGCCTGATGGGCCTGATCCTCGCCGATGTCACGGGGAAAACTGTAGGTGTCGCCGGCGCGCAGCACGGGTTCCAGAAAACGCCATACGGCGGGCCAGTCGGCGGCGTCGAAGGGGCGGATGGCCATCACGGATCGGGACTCCCTGGCGGTGGACGGTCGGGGCCGAGTCCGGCCCACTCGCGCGTATCATGCCCGCTGCGTCGAGCGGGCGCGCAGTGCGTCAGACGTTGACCGAGTACTTGAGATCGCGGGCCTCGTCGCCGGTCATGCCACGAAAGCCCCAGCAATGGGCCGGCTGTTCCTTGAGGGTGATTTCCAGGTCGATGGGCGCAATGCCCACCTCCGCTTCCACGCGCCGGAACAGCTCCTTGATCAGCGCCTTCTGAGTATCCGCCGCGCGTCCCTGCATCATGTTGATCTCGATGACCGTGTACGCCGGCGACCGGCCACCGGGGTAGTAGAAGTCCTCGGCCGCCAGCGGGATGAACCGGTGTGCGCGCTTGTCGTCCGGCAGGCCGAGGATCGCCTGCATGCTGGCGTGTATCGCGTCGGAGAGTCGCGCCTTGATGGGGTCCAGGTGTTCCTTGATGCCATAGATGACGATCATGTCATGCCTCTCGGGGGTGGGTAGGGAAAGCAGAACGGATGACTATTGCCCGCCTGCGATGAACGGACGCCGCGAGTCAGTATCGACGTTCTCGATGTCTGCGGCCAGCGACGCACCGGCAACGGGCCTCAGGCAATGCCCGGCTGGTCCGACGTCGCCCAGGCGGCCTCGCTATCGAAGCGTTGGGCTTCCGCGATCAGCCAGTCGATGAAGCGCCGAACCATCGGCGGGGCGCGGCCGGTGGCGGGCAGGATCAGCTCGTAGGTGAACGGCGAATCGATCACCTGTCGCTTGCCGAAGGGCCGGATCAGCACGCCGCTGGCCAGGCGATCGCCAGCCACGACGGGGCTGGCGAGCATCACGCCGCGCCCGGCGATCACCTGATCGAGGGCCAGGCCGTAGAGCGAGAAGCGGTGGCGAATCGGCACCTCGACATCGCCCAGGCCGGCGGCGTCGAACCACTCGCGCCACCCGGGGAAGTCGATGTTCTGGCGCGACTCCCAGGCCACCTCGAACAAGGGATGGACGAGCAGGTCGGCGGGCGTCTCGAGACGCCCGCGCTCCCGCAGGACGGGGGCGCAGACCGGGAACAGCGCGTCGCCGAACAGCCGAACGCTCTTCACGCCAGTCCAGGGGCCGCGACCGTAACGCAGGGCGAGACGCGCGCCGTTGTCGTGCCAGGCCGGCATCGTGAGATTCTGGTCCGCATCCAGGGCGATCTCGATCTGCCCCTCCTGGGCCTCGAACGCCGCCAGGCGTGGCAGCAACCAGAACTGGGCAAGCGAAGGTGGTGCACTCAGCGTCAGCGTCGTGACCGGGCGGGCCCGTTCGCGGGCCGCCTGGACGCCACCGGCAATGCGCGCCAGGCCGGCATCGATGTCCTCGGCCAGCCGTCGACCGGCCTCGTTGACCCGCACGCCGTTGGCATGGCGTTCGAACAGCGCGACCCCCAGGCGATCCTCGAGTTGCTTGATCTGACGGCTGACGGCTCCCGGGGTCACGCCGAGGCGTTCCGCTGCCGTCTTGAAGCCGCCGGTACGGGCCGCCTCGGCGAAGGCGCGCAGGGCATTGAGCGGCAGTCTTTCGATCATGGATGATTTTTCCTGAGCCTAGGGTGACAGAGTAATCGGTTGGGAGCGGGTCTGTCAGTTGCTCCAATGGTCGCGATAAAACCGGAGGAGATCTGCCATGAAAGGGTCCGCTAACACGGCGTCCGCTGCCGACTCGACACTCAGTTATAGACACTCTCGGCGCTCCATCGACATGCCGGCCAGCGTGCTGATGACGCTTTTCTGCCTGGCGCTGGGTCTCCAGCAGGTGGCGATCAAGGCGGTGGCGGCGGACGTCTCGCCGCTGGCCCAGGTCGCGCTGCGTTCATTGGGGGCCTTGCTGCTGGTGGGCGGCCTGGCGCGCTGGCGAGGCCTGCGCGCGGCGGATTTTCGCGCTCACCTGGTGCCCGGGATGCTGGTGGGCCTGGGATTCACTTTCGAGTTCGTGTTCGTCGCCCGGGGGCTCGATTACACGCTGGCCTCGCACATGTCGGTGTTCCTCTACACGGCGCCGGTGTTCGCTGCGCTCGGCCTGCATCTGTGGGTGCCTGGCGAGCAACTGGCTCGGCGCCAGTGGTGGGGCGTGGGCCTGGCGTTCGCGGGAATGGCGATCGCCATGACGCCGACGGCGGGGCTCGGCGAGGCCGGTGCGATCGTGCTGGGGGATGCGTTGGGGCTGCTGGCAGGGCTGTCGTGGGCGGCGACCACCCTGGTATTGCGCGGCACGAGACTCTCCGAAGCGCCGGCCGAGCAGACGCTGTGCTATCAGTTGGCCATCGCCGCCCTGGTGCTGTTGCCGGCGGCGCTGCTACTCGGTGACATCGGCGCCATGCGCCCGACGCTGCCGGCGCTGGCCAGCCTGGGGTTCCAGACGCTGGTGATCTCGTTCGGCGCGCTGCTGCTGTGGTTCGCGCTGTTGCGGCGCTACTGGGCCTCGCAACTGGGGGTGTTCTCGTTCCTCTCGCCGGTGTTCGGCGTGCTCTTCGGCGCCCTGTTCCTGAACGAACCGCTGACCGTCAACTTCGTGATCGGAGGCGGCGCCTTGCTGGCCGGGGTCGTGCTGGTGAGTCGGTGAGCGCTGACTCGCCCTCCCCGGGGCCGCCCGGGGAGGGCAATTCGGTCATTGCTTGGCGGTGGCGTTGTAGACACGCTCGTCGAGTTCGCCCTCGCTCTTGCCGGACGGTTTGGACGACGCGTCGGTTGCCACACGTCGACGCCTTGATCCGGTTCGTGGGTAAAGGCTTGCCTACCCGGGCGCCCGTTTATCTAATCAGCGAGCAGCCAATTGCTCGAACTCCGGTGATCGAACGACTTTCCCCACCAGGTTCTGTACGGCCGGCATTAACGCTTGTGCCGTCTGGTTGCAGGCGGTTTCGCCGTAAAAACTCGTGGAGTAGTCGTAAGTCTCCATGACCGACATCGACTTGCCATTGGACGAGTTGACCGTCAGTGCCAGGCTCCAGGTGCCGCTGGCCGAGGAGAAATTGATGTCGTCAAGATGGCCTTTCAGTGTCACGGGGGCCTCGTCGGAATAGACTTCCGCCATGCGCAACTCATCGACGAAGGCCTTCTTGATGAATTCGGCAAACGGCTTGCCATCCGGCGTCTTGATAGGGCCCACGGCGCGACACATGATCTCGGACTGACCTGGTGTCGCCGCCGTAAAGTTACCGACATTGATCGGAGTATCGTTCATGGATCGCAATGCGACGACATTGTCGGTCGAGGGAGAGTAGCGATTGGCCGAATACGTGGAACAGCCCGATACGACCAAGGCCATGGCGATGACTGCTAGCGTTTTCTTCATTGTTCCTCTGCGCGATTGGTTCCCAGGATTTCCTGAATTTTCAGGCTTATAGAAGGATGCTAATTTCCCTTCGGTATTGGCTATCGGCCACCCTCACGGGATCTTTAGCGTGCCCGGGAGCGCGAAGAATGTGATGGAAACGCGGTTTATCGTTCGTGACGTTTGAATGCCTCGACCAACTCGGTGCCTTACAGGCAGGTTTCTTACTGGGTGGAGGGTGTCGACATGGTGGGCTTCTCACCGGGTGTGATCGAGATTGGTCCTTGCTCGAGTAGTAGCCGATGCCCTCGGTTCAGCCCTCGGACCGACGACGCTGCGCACGTCGGGCGATCAGCCGGGCGATATGTGGGCCGAACAGCAGCACCAGCACGAAGCGGGCGATCTGCATCGCCATGACATAGGCCACGTCGACGTGGGTCGAGGAGGCGATGATCGCCACCGAGTCGGCGCCGCCGGGGCTGGTGGCGAGATAGGCGGTGAGCGGGTCGATCCCGGCGAACACCACCAGCAAGGCGGCGAAGCCGCCGCATAGCGCCACCAGGCAGAGAATCGAGGCGATCACGCTGGGCAGCGAGCGGGCGACGTGGGCGAGGATGGTGCGGTCGAAGCGCAGCCCGATGCTCCAGCCGACGAAGGCATAGCTGACGGCGAGCAGCAGTGCGGGCTGCTCGAGGGTCACCCCGGCGAAATCCTGCAACAGGGTGGCACCGCCCAGGGTCACCAGCAGCGGGCCGGCGGGTAGCCGGGAGACGCGGCCGGCCACGGCGCCGACGCCGATCACGCCCAGCGTCGTCGCCAGGGCGACGGGATCGACCGCGGCGAACCACTGGCGAGCGGGCGCGGCGGCGGTGTCGGCGGGCATGAAGAACGAGGCCACCAGCGAGGCGACCAGGGTCACGATCACCACCCGCAGGTACTGCATGAAGGCGACCAGGCGCACGTCGGCGCCGAAGGATTCCGCCATCAGCACCATGGCGGTGGCCGCCCCCGGGGCCGAGCCCCAGATCGCCGTGGTGCCGGGAAGCACCTGCCAGCGTGCCAGCAGCCAGCCGAGCAGACTGCTGGCGGCGATCACCGCCACCACCGCGATGCTGAAGGTGGGCCAGTCGCGCCCGATCTCGTGGAGGATCGGCAGGGTGATGCTCTGGGCGATCATGCAGCCGATGCTCGCCTGGGCGAGAAAGAAGGGCCAGCGCGGCACGCGGACGCGCACGCCAGCCACGGCGACCAGGACCCCGGCCGCCATCGGCCCCAGCAGCAGCCCGGCGGGGACCTGCAGACTCACCAGCGCCAGGGCGATCAGCGCCGAGAGCAGGATCAGCGCCAGCCATTGGGCCGGAAGGCCCCGCGAGGCGAGATCGACTTTCAGAGCCTTCCCCGGGGCTGGCGGGCGGCGGGCTCGACATCGGTGGCGATACCGTGTTGCCGGTCGATGAACACGCGAGTCGAGGGTCGGGCAGCGAGGTCGAGCATCCGGTGGCCTTATCGGGGAAGGGATCGTCGTGACGCGAGTATAACCTTCGCAGGCTACGGGTTCAGCCGGGATCGACAATCGGGGGAGGGCCTGCCGCCGCGGGCCGTTGCCGGGCGGCAGGGGATGGGGAGTGAGGGGTCAGCCGAACAGCCAGGGGTCGAGAACCCCGCTGGGGTAGGTGAGCGTCAGGAAGTGCGCCATGCCGACCAGGAAGACCACCACGCCGACGGCCATTCCCGCGGCCGTCCATGGCTTGAGTCGGGCGATGCCCACCAGGAAAGCCAGACAGAACAGCGCCGCCGTGCTGATGAAGCCCAGCCCGACGATCGCCGCAATCAGCGCGCAGAAGCCCGCCAGCCAGATCAGCTCCTCCCGGCATGTCTGGTTCTGCCACTGCGGCCGGCGCAGAAGGTAGCGCACCGTTTCGGCGAGACAGCCCACCGCCATGATGGCGATGGCCAGCTTGGGGAACACGCTGCCCAGCAGCGAGAGCCCGGCGACGTCGCTCCAGGCGAACGCGGCCAGGCCCAGCAGCCCCGCCAGCAGCACGACGTCCACCGCACCGAAGAGGGGCCGTGCCCGCTCGGCCAGGATCGCCGCCTCGCTGTCGGCGGTGTCGCCATGCACCCTTGCCTGGCGGCGTTTCAGCCACAGTGCCTTGAGGGCGGGAATGAACAGGACCGCCAGGATCAGCGCGCCGATGATCATCACGCCGGGGCGGGCGAACGCGGCGCTGCTCTGGAACTGGACCGCCTGATAGAAATAGGTCTCGGCACCCGGCGCCAGGACGAAGCCGATCAGGAAGGCCGGGCGGGACCAGTTGGCCTTCTTGAACAGCACGCCGATGGCACCGACGGCGGCCAGCGCGACCAGGTCGCCGGTGGCCCGGGTCGCCTGGTAGGCGGCGAACAGGATGAGCACGGTGATCAACGGGGCGAGAATGGTGAAGCGGACCCGCGTGAGGCTGGCCACCGGGCCGGCCAGCCCCAGGCAGAGGCCGGCACCGAGGATGTTGGCCAGCGCCAGCGACCAGATGATGGTGTAGGTCAGATCGAGGTGGGTCTCGATCATGCCGATGCCCGGCTGTAGCCCGAGCAGGAGCAGGCCGCCGAGGAACACCGCCGCGCTGCCGGAACCCGGGACGCCGAACAGCAGCGTGGGCACCATGGCGCCGCAGGCGCAGGCGTTATTGGCCGACTCGGGGGCGATCACCCCGCGGATGTCGCCGCGGCCGAATTCGCTCTTGTCCTTGGCGCTCTGCACGGCGTGGCCGTAGGTCATCCAATCGACGACCGAGCCGGCCAGCCCCGGAATGGTGCCGATCAGGCTGCCGAATCCCGCGCAACGGGCCACCAGGCCGCGCTCGCGACGGACGTCGCTAAAGCCCTGGCGCCAGCCCTCGCCGAGGCGGCAGGGTTCGTTGGCGATGGCGCCGCGCTTTACCAGCAGGTCGATGATCTCGGGCAGGGCGAAGATGCCCAGGCCCACCACCACCAGCGGCAGGCCGTCATAGAGGTAGTCGAGGCCGAAGTTCAGGCGAAACTCGCCGGTCGCCGGGGCCATGCCCATGCCGCCGACCAGCAGGCCCAGTCCGCAGGCGGCCAGGCCCTTGAACAGGTCGCGTCCCGAGAGCACGGCGACCATCGACAGGCCCAGCAGCGTCAGCATGAACAGTTCCGACGAGGAGAACGCCAGCACCAGGGGCCGGGCGATGAGGATGAAGCCGGTGAGCACCGCGGCACCGATCAGGCCGCCGATCATCGACGACAGGAAGGCGCTGGAAAGCGCGCGGGCCGCCTGACCGCGCTTGGCCAGCGAGAAACCGTCGATCACCGTGGCCTGCGAGGCACTGGAGCCGGGGATGCCCAGCAGCACCGACGCGAAGGTATCGCCGGTGGGGATCACCGCCACCAGCCCCATCAGCATGCCCAGGGCCACCGAGGGGTCCATGCCGTACAGGAAGGGCAGCAGCAGCGACATGCCGGCGATACCGCCGAGGCCGGGAATGATGCCGACCACCAGACCGACGATGACCCCGAGCATCATGTAGAGAAGATGGGACAGGGTGAAGACCTGTCCCAGACTGGAAAGAAGGATGTCGAGCATGGCGTGGTTCTTCGCGTTGTCGTGTCGGAATCGAGCCGGCCCCGGCGCGGTGCGACGGGGCCGGAGAGATCAGCGCGTGGCCAGGTGGACGTCGAACTTGTCCGCCAGCCAGGTGATCAGCCACTGGCGCGTCTCGTCCTTGATCGCCATGGCATCCTGGAGGTGCTTGGAGACCGTCTCACCGACGATCGGCGTGTAGGGACCGAGCTGAGCGGCCGCCTCCTCCTTGAACGTGTCGGTCTTGATGAACTCGCGCGCCGCCTGGCGGTAGGTCTCGACGAGGGAGTCGGGGGTGTCGACCGGGACCATCACCAGCTTCTGCAGGGCGTAGCCGGAGGCGAAGAACTTGCGGTAGGCCTCGTAGGCATTGCCCGACGGGGCCTTGCCCTGGGTCTGTTGGTAGATCTCGTTGAAGGTCGGCAGATCCGGGAAGGTCGGGTCGCGCACGATCTTGCCGTCGTCGTCGAGCACGCCGAGGCTGAACAGCGGGATCGCCTTGCCGTCGTCGACCAGCGGCTGGACGTTGCTCAGGTAGGCCGAGGTGGTCTGGAAGTCGATGTTCGCCTCGCCACGTTCGAAGGCCAGACGGCCTTCACCGCGACTGCGCATTCCGAATACCGGGTTGATGTCGACGCCCAGCATCTCGAGGGCGATCAACACCGGCAGTTCGACCCCGGTGGGGGATTGCGCGGCCAGCTTGACCGGCTGCTTCAACAGGGCCTGCAGGGCGCTGTCGGCGTCCTTGCCCATCTCGGGGGAGGCGTAGACCACGCCGCCGGTCGGGGTGGCGAGGATCGGCTTCCAGTCGGCGTAGTCGTAGCGTACCCGGGGGTCGCCGAGCATCGCCGGATACTGGGTCGAGGCCGACGTGCCCAGCCACTGGCTGCCATCGGGCTTGGCGCGTACCGCGAACAGGTTGGCGCCGTTGATCGAACCGCCACCGGGCACGTTGTCGATCATGATGGACGGCTTGCCGGGCAGGTAGTCGCTGAACCAGGGCGCGAAGAAGCGTGCCCAGACATCGGTGCCCCCGCCCACCCCGAAGGGGATGGTCCACTTGATGGTATCGGGGACGTCGGGATCGGCGGCGGTCGCCGTGGCGGGCAGGACCAGGGGGCTCAGCCCGGCGCACAGCAGGCCGAGGCCGGCGATGCGCTTCAGACGGGCGCTGAGAGTCTGTCGGGATTTCAAGGGGCGCATGGCGTGACTCCTTGTTGTTGTGGGCTCTTTTGGGTGTTGCATCGGGTGGCGACGATCTAGCCGGCCTGGGCCGTCATGGCAGCGTGCGGCCGGTGATCGGGGGTAGTGCCGGGATAATACAGCGTACCGGCCATGATCTTGCGTGCGGTGCGCATCAGCGAGACCCGGGCGACGTCGTGCGGGTCATGCCCGCGGTGCTCGACGTCCAGGTCGATGTAGCCCGAGGGGTGTTCGAGGCGCACCTGCTGCAGTATCTCGTCATCGGTCAGCCGGCCCGCCGCGATGGCGATGCGGTGGGCGACGGTTCCCGGAACGCTGACCGCCGTCGCCAGGGCGATGGCACCGGTCACGGCGAGTGCTTTGTGGCAGCGATGCGGCACGAAGTAGCGGGCGCGCAGTGTCGCCTCGGGCGATTCGGGGGCCGACAGCAGTACCGGCTTGGGTAGCACGCCGTGGCTGACGTCGCCGAGCCCCATGCGTTGTCCCGCCTCGCGGCGGATGGCCTCGAGACGGGCGAGCATGGGGCCGTTGGCATCGAGCTCGGCGGGCGTTTCGTCGCCTTTCAGGCTGAAGGCCTCGGCGGCGATCAGCAGGGTCGGGGTCGCGGCATCGAGGCAGGTCACCTCGATGCCGTCGATGATCTCCCGGGCTTGGCCGGTGGGCAGCAGGGCGCCGGTCTTGGTACCCACCACATCGAGAAAGCTCAGCTGGATCCCGGCCGCGGTCCCCGGCACGCCGCTGATCCGGGTGTCGCCTTCGTAGTCCACCTGGCGCCCCGGCGTGGGGACGTGGCACTCGATGAGGCGTTGCGTGTTGAGATTGCGCACCCGCACCACGGTGATGCCGTCACGCGGTTCGACCAGCCCGGTCTCGATGGCATAGGGGCCGACCGCCGAGAGCATGTTGCCACAGTTGGGGTTGAAGTCGACGCGGCGTCCGGGGCCATCGACCTGGGCGAACAGGTAGTCGACGTCGGCGTCGGGATGATCGGAGCGTTCGACGATCGCCACCTTGCTGGTCAACGGATCACTGCCCCCGATGCCGTCGATCTGCAGGGCATGACCGGCCCCCATCAGATTGAGCAGGGTCTCCGTCCGCGCTTCCGGCGTTTCGGGCAGGTCGCTCATGCGCAGGAACGGCCCCTTGGAGGTGCCGCCGCGCATGATGATGCAGGGGATGCTGTGGATCATTGCCGTTTCACTTTCCGTGCCAGAACTCATGAAACGAGCATGTCACCGCTATTTTAATGCCTCAAATGCAAATAAAAACGGCGATTGATGTCTATATTTTATTAATGTGTTAATCTGTTCAATGACCCAATTCCAATGCAAGAATCGTTCATGTTACATCGCATCGAGTTTCTCGACCTGCAGGCCTTCGTCCAGGTCGCCGAGTTGGCCAGCTTTCACGAGGCGGCACAACGGCTCCACCTGTCACAACCCGCGCTGTCGCGGCGGATCCAGAAGCTCGAGGAAGCGCTGGAAGTGACCTTGCTCGAGCGCACCACCCGGCGTACCTGGTTGACGGCGATCGGCGCCGACTTCCTGCCGCGGGCCCGGCGGATGATCGACGACTACGAATCGTCGATCCTCGGCATCCGTGAACTGGCGACGCACCAGAAGGGCACCCTGACCATCGCCTGCCTGCCCACGGCGGCCTTCTACTTCCTGCCCAGCGTCATTCGTCGGTTCAACGAGGCCTGGCCGGGGATCCGGATCCGGATTCTCGATGTCAGCGCCAGCGAGGGGTTGGAACGGGTGGTCAACGGCGAGGCGGATTTCGGCATCAACATGATCAGTCCGCAGCTACCCGAAGTCTCCTTCACGCCGCTGCTGCGCGACCCCTTCGTGCTGGCACTGCGCTCCGATCACCCGCTGGCCGCCAAGGAGACGATCACCTGGACCGACCTGGAAGCGGTGAGGATGATCACCGTCAGTCGCGACAGCGGCAATCGCACCCTGCTGGACAACGTGCTGTCGTCGGAGGGCATTCGCCTCAACGGCTTCTACGAGGTACAGCATCTCTCCACGTCGCTGGGTCTGGTGGAGTCCGGACTGGGGGTCGCCATCCTGCCGCGTTTGACCATGCCGGGCGCCGACCACGACACGCTGTGCTCGCGCCCCCTGCCCGAGCCGCGCATCGAGCGCACCATCGGCCTGATCCAGCGCAACGATCACCCCCTTTCGAGCACCGCCGAGCTGTTCATCGAGACGCTGCTGGCGCAGTGGGGCGACGACGCCGGGTCGGGGCCCGGTTGAGCGGGCGGCGTGCCCGGTGAAAGCCTCGCGCTGGGCAGCCAGGTTGGGCAATGCGTCGCGACCGATTACACTGCGCGCTTCATCCCTGTTAACGGACATCCTTCATGAGCCAGTTGCCTGCCTGCCCCCAGTGCGGATCGGAGTTCACCTATCAGGATCAGGACCTGCTGATCTGCCCGGAGTGCGCCCACGAGTGGGTCGCCAACGGCGCGGTCGAAAATGACGACGACACGCCGGTGGTCAGCGACGCCCACGGCAACCTGCTGCAGGATGGCGACAGCGTCACCGTGGTCAAGGACCTCAAGATCAAGGGCTCGTCGTCGGTCGTGAAGGTGGGGACCAAGGTCAAGAACATCCGACTGGTGGAAGGCGATCACAACATCGACTGCAAGATCGATGGCATCGGCGCGATGAAGCTCAAGTCGGAGTTCGTCAAGAAGGTGTGACGCCCCGGTCGGCGTCAGACGTCGTCGATCAAGGCCAGCAGGTCGGTGACGCCGACATCCTCGCCGGCCTGGTTGAGCAATGTGGTGGCCTGGCCGCGATGGTGGGTCTGGTGGTTGAAGAAGTGCAGCAGGAGCTGGTCGACGGGCTTGTGGGCGGCGATGCCGCGCGTGTTGGAGTAGCGCAGCACGTGCTCGAGATCCCGGGGGGCGAGCGCCTGACACCAGGCCTGGATCAGGGTGTCGAGCCAGTGGCGATACGCGCCCAGGGCCTCGAGATCGGCATACAGGGTCTCGCCGAGCGAGCGCGGCCGGGGCAGGCGACGCACCGGCTCGAGTTCGCCGTGCTGGGCGGGATGCGTGGCGAAGCGCTGCAGCCAGATGGTGTCGGCGACGGCCAGATGATTGAGCGTTCCCAGCAGCGAGCCGAAGAAGGCGCCGCGGTCGCGTTGCAGTGCCTCGGCCGGCAGCCGCGCCGCCGCCGTATAGAGCCGCTCGTTCATCCAGGCGTTGTAGCGGGCGAGCAGGCGAACGTGGTCGAGTGTCGTCATGGCGATGCCTCCGGGGTCGAGCCGCGAATCCGGCCTCTCTAGCTAGGCTAGTATGCCGAGACGCCCCGCGGCGTCCAGCCATCACCCCTCCAGGTGCTGTTCGACCCAGCCACGTACCTCGCCGTAAGGATAGCCCTCCAGCACCGCGAAGCCCGGCAGCCGGCGCGCCTTGAGTCGGGTCAGGCGCGGCGTGGTGAGCCCGCACAGGAAGCGCGTGACGCACTCGCTGCTCGCCGGGTCGCCCTCGTCGGCGGCACGCTCGAGGAACTCGCCGGCCAGCTCGCGGAAATCCCGTTCGGCCAGCGGCGTCGGCGCCGGCGGCTCGGGCAGGCGCGCCACGCGTCCGGCGCACACCGAGCAGTGGCCGCAGTGCCGCGGCGCACGGTCGTCGCCGAAGTGGTCGGCCAGGCGGTGGCTCAGGCAGGTGTCGCTGGCGAAGAACGCCAGCATGGCGTGAATGCGGGCGATCTCGGCGGCTTCCTTGGCACGGAAGTCGGCGTGCAGTTCGGCGGCGAGCCGCGCGGGGTCGACGTCGCTTTGCAGGACTTCGTAGACCTCGGTCATCTGGCGGGTCTCGAGGCGGATCCAGCCCTGATCGTGGAAGTAGTCCAGCGCCGTGATCACCCGTGCGCGGCGGGTGTCCAGGCCGTGTTCCCGGCCATGGCGATGCAGCGCCTCGAAGTCCAGCTGACACCAGGTGCGGGCGCGCTCGGCGGCGGCGACGATGGCCGCCACGAAATCGCGGCGCTCGCCGGAAAAACGTGCCACCAGTTCGTCGGGCTCGATCCGGTACTGGAAGCGGTACTCGGCGAAATAGGCGTAGCGCGGGGCGATCACACCGCGCATCTCGAGCTGCACCAGCAGCGTCTTGAGCGGCAGCGCTCGGATGTCGCTGCGCTGCGCGAGCCGATTGAGGACCAGTTCCCAGTGATTGCCCTCGCGCTCGCTGACAATCGCCTCGATCACCGTGCGGATGCCGCCCGGTTCCGGGGTGTCGCCGTAGACGAAGTTCTCCAGTACCCGCAGGTTGTCGCCGCCGGCCAGCACCAGGCAATCGGAAGGTTCGCCGTCGCGGCCGGCGCGGCCGATCTCCTGACTGTAGTTCTCCAGCGACTTGGGCGGATCGAAGTGCACCACGTTGCGGATGTCGTGCTTGTCGATGCCCATGCCGAAGGCGATGGTGGCGACGATCACCGCGACCCGGTCGTGCATGAAGTCGCGCTGGATGCGATCGCGCGTTTCGGCGTCGAGCCCGGCGTGGTAGGCGACGGCATCCAGCCCGGCCTGGCGCAGGTAGCCGGCGACCCGCTCGGCGGTGTGCTGCAGGGTGACGTAGACGATGCTCGACGGCGGCGTGTCGCCGGCCAGCCGCGGACGCAGCCAGTCGCGCAGAAAGCGCGGCTTGGCCTCGGCCGCCAGCGGTTCGACCAGCAGGTTGAGGTTGGGCCGGTAGAAGCCGGTGGTGGTGACGTCGTCGGCGGCGATGGCGAAGCGCCGTGCCATGTCGTCGATCACCCGCGGTGTGGCGGTGGCGGTGAGCAGCAGCGCCTGGGGGATGGCGAACTCGCGCTGGTAGTCGGGCAGCTTCAGGTAGTCGGGGCGGAAGTTGTGCCCCCATTCGCTGATGCAGTGGGCCTCGTCGACCACCAGCAGCGAGATCGGCACGTTCTTGATGAAGGTGCGAAAGCGCTCGTTCTTGAGGCGTTCCACCGAGATCATCAGGATGCGGATCTCGCCGCGCTTCACGCCCTCCATCACCGCCGCCGTCTGCTCGCGACCCTGGCTGGAGTCGATGCTCGCCGCGGCGATGCCGTGGCGCTCGAGAAACGCCAGCTGGTCCTGCATCAGCGCCAGCAGTGGCGAGACCACCAGCGTCAGGTGCGGCAGGTGCAATGCCGGCAACTGATAGCACAGCGACTTGCCGGAGCCGGTGGGGAAGATCGCCGCCGCCGAGCGTCCGGCCGTCACCGCCTCGATCACCGGGCGCTGGCCGGGACGAAACTCGCCGTAGCCGAAGACGTTGTGCAGGGTCTGTTCGATCATGACCACTCCTGGCGGTGACGGTGGGGCTGTGCGGGGCCGGGCGCGCTGGCGTCACTCGCCAGCGTCGATGACAGTTCGCCGACCGCGGTCATTGTCGCATATCGTCGCCCACCAGGGCCGCCCGGCGTGGGACGCCATGACCCGGCGCGGGGGAGTTGGCATAATGCGCCCTTTGCCCAAGGCCCACCGGGGAGAGGGAAATGACCGCCTGGAGCAAGCTGCTCGTCGCCACCACGCGGCTGGTCGACCTGCACGACAGTGCCCGCGAGCCGGGCACGCCGTCCGTCCAGGTCAGCCAGGAACAGCGCCGCGGCCTGCGCGACGGCTACTGGCTGGATCTCGGCTGCCTGCTGCTCGATTACCTGCTCGATGTCGACTTCGCCACCAACAGCGCCTTCGTGCCCCAGACCCGCTGTCTGGCGTATCTGCGCGAGCATTATCCGCGGCTGTCGGCCGACGACGTGGCGTTCGTCGTCAATCTGCTGGCCACCCCCAGCGAGATTCACTTCCGGGACGCGGCGTCGACACCGGCCGCGTGCGCTGGGAACGATGACCCCGAGACACGGCTGCCGCGCAGCACCAAGCGCACCGCGCTGATCGAGAAGCAGGGCCAGACCGGCCAGGTGCGCCTCACGCCCAGTGGCCGCCAGGCGGTGACCCTGGCCAGCCAGGTCGAGGACCTGCTGTATTCCGAGTACGACGCCGCCAAGGTGCTCGCCGCACTGGCGCGGGGCGACTTCGCGCGGATCCCCGACATCACCAACCAGATCCTGATGGCGATCCGCGCGCTGACCCAGGAACTGCGCCGGGTGCGCGAGAATCCCACCCGCGAGGGCAAGCTGAGTGCCTTCATCGACAACGAGCGCCACTACCACAACGCCCTGTCGACCATTCAGCACACCCTGCTCGGCGCGCGTTCGCAGCTCGCCACGCCGGATCTCGGCGAGCGCTTCGATACCTGGCGCGAGGTCCGCGAGCGCGAGCATGGCGAAAGCTGGGAGCTGGGCATGCTCACCGGCGCCATCGGCCGGGTGCTCAATGCCATCGAGAACCTCTCGCGGCGGCTCTCCGAACTGCTCGCCGACATCGCCGAGGGGCGCATCCAGTCGATGGGCGTGATCGACTTCGCCGACCTGTCGCGGCGTCTGCTCGCCGAGCCGCCCTCCGACGCGCTGCGCGACGCGATGGTCGCCCGCATGATGCCGCCGGGCCTGGCGGTGGCGATGCCGCGCGTGGCCCCGCTGCTGCCGCTGCTCGAGACGCGCCGCGCCGAGAAGAGCGCCGCCGCGCTGGTATTCGACGAGCAACACGACGCCCCGGCCGAGGATCCGCTGCTGATGCGCTTTCTCGAGGCGCGCGGGCCGGCGCTGCGCGAACGCCTCGCGACCGCGCCGCTGTCGCTGCCCGAGGCACTCGAGGAAGACTGGCACCGCTTCGAGGACGCCGACTGCCTGGCGCAGTTGCTCAATACCTTCGTCGACACCCAACTGCTCGATCCGGGCCTGACGGTGGGCATCGATGCGCGTCCCTTCCGGGTGACGCTGGCCGACGGCCGCGAGATCAGCGGGTCGGTGACGCCCTCGCTGGGGTTTTTCGAGACACCTTCCGGGTCGCGGCCCGAGCCGGGCGAGGCCTTCGATCGTTTCGCGGTGGCCGAGGCCGCCGCCGAGGATGATGATTCATGAACATGACCGAGATGGGCGAGGTGGTCGCCTACCTGCTGCGCTACCGCACCGCCGAGCGTCAGCCGAGCGGCGGGCGCAAGCGCCGCGCGGCCCGCGAGGGCCAGCTCGCCGAGCGTGATGTCTGCGCGTTGATCGATGACGCCCTGGACACCGAGCGCGAGGCGCTGCGCGACTTCCTCGCCGGCCAGGGGCTGCGGCTCAAGACCTTCGAGCCCGGCGACTATCCGGGGATCGCACCGGGCTCGCGACTCTACGCGCTGCTGCCGGACCCGGAACTCGAGCAGCCGCCGCTGTACACCCGCGACCCGGTGTTCGATGCCCTGCGGCTGCGTCAGGAAAGCCGCGCCGAGCTGGCCCAGTGGTACCTGCAGCTCTGGTTGCTGACCCACACGCTGCTCTACACCCGGCTCAACCGGGCCCTGTCCGACGTCAGCCGCTACCAGGAAGCGACCTTCGCCAGCGCCGAACTGGTCGGGTTGCTGCGCGAGCAGATCGAGACGTTGCGCGGGCTCGGCGATGCCGCGCCGGAATCCAGCCGCGCACTGCTCGACGAGCGTGGCGAGGACCTGACCCGCCGGGCCAGGGCGTTCATCGACCTTCAGGTGCGTGCCGGCCAGCTCGAGGCGGCGCGGGCGAGCGATGACGGTGACGTCTGGCAGCAGACGCTGCTCGGCGCGCTGGAGGCCGAACAGGTCGGCGTGCATCACCTCTCGCATCTGGTCGAGCTGGTTTCCGGCCAGCCGCGCGACGAGACTGCATCGGCCATCCCCGAGGCTGTCGATGAGATACGTCCCGACGATCCGAGAGTCGACGACGCGTCGGGCGAGGGGGCCCCGGACGCCAGTGCCGAGGCGCAAGGTGGCGAGCTGTTCGCAGACGACGATGAATCCGCCCAGACGCCGGAGGGGACGCGGACATGAGCGTGATCAACCGCATCGAGGTCGCCAACCTGCTCAACAAGCATGGCGACATCGCCTCGCCGTGGGATGCCAAGATGCGTCACCTGTGCCTCGACCTGCGCGGCCAGTCGAGCGCCATCAGCATGGAGAACGGCTTCGGCAAGACCACCCTTGCCGAGGCGTTGATCGGCCTGCTGTCGCGGGATCGCACGCTGCTCGCGCGGACCCGACGCAAGTGCTCGCCGTCGAGCGTGGCCGGGCAGTCGCGCAGCTGGACCCATCTGCGCGTGGAGTTCCGTGCCGGCGATGCCGCGCGGCAGGACGACATGCTCGCCGCCGCCGGCGAGGAGGTCGCCGGCGAGACCTTCGTCTTCGGTGTCTACGGCTACAGCGACGGCAGCGGCCTGTCGTTCTATCACTACCCCGGCGGTCTCGAGGACATCCCGGTCCACCACCTGACCCGTGACGGCAAGCTGGCGCTCTACGCCAACGCCGACGTCCAGGCCTTCATGCGCCGTCACGGCGTGACCCGCAGCGCCAACCGCGAGGAGTGGCTGGAAGCGGTGGGCGAGCATGTCTCGCGGCGCGAGCTGGCGCAGATGGCGGCCTTCCAGAAGGAGGGCGGCGCCGACAAGAGCCAGATCTTCAACGCCATCAAGCCGCGTGCCGGCGAGAAGGCGGATCAGGCCTTCTTCTTCGAGGTGCTGGCGCCGCAGATCCTCTCCGGGGCGACCCGTGGCGAGACCGACGAGGGCGAGGAACTGATCGAGGACGTGATCCTCAACTCCGGGACCAAGGTCACCGAGCTGCGCCATCGACTCACCGAGGCCGAGAGCGACCAGAAGCGCGCCGCGGACAAGGTCGCACGGCTCGCCGATCTCAACGCCCAGGGCGAGGCGCTGCTCGACGCCCGCGCCCGGCTCGACGAACTCGACACCGCGCTGGCCGCCGGCGAGCGTCTGCTCGGCGGCCAGGCGCTGCTGGCACTGCCCGGTCTGCCTTGTCGTCCCGCCGCCGACGATGAGGCGGACCCGGCGCTGATCGCCGGACTCGCCTGGGGCGAGGGCGACAGCGCCCGGCCGCGGGTTTCCACCTGGCTGCTCGCCCGGCTCAGTGGCCAGCACGAACGGCGGGTCCGCGAGGCGCTGGCCGAACGCGGCGCACGGGTCGACGGCCATCGCCGGCTGATCCACCTGCCCGAAGCCAGTTGGCCGCTGGCACGCGATGTCCACCATCTGGCGTTCGAGGCGGCCCGCGAGTGGCTCGCCGACAGCCAGGCCTTCGCCGACGATTCCGCCCGCTATCGGGCGCTGGCCGCGCTCGACGCCGCGGCCGAGGCCTTCGAGACGCTCGACGGCAACCGTTTCCGCGAGGAGGTGATCGCCGATCGCGAGTACCTCAAGGAACTCAAGGCCGACATCCAGCGCCTCGACGACGACTGGCAACGCCTCGACGGCGAGCGCGAGCGCCTCGAGTCGCGCCAGCGCGAATTCACCGACAACCAGAGCTTCTACACCCAGGCGCTCGCCGAGGGGTTGTTCAGCGAGAACGAACTGGAGTCGCCGGAGGTCACGCAGGCGGCCGCCGAGGCCGACGCCGGGCGGGCCCGCCAGGCGTTGTCGAGCCACCTCGCGCGGGTCGGCGAACTCAGGCAGCCGGCACGCTGGCACGCCGAGTTCCGCGACGCGCATCCCGATACCACGCCGGGCGAGCTGCTGGCCCTGAAACGTGAACAGCACGAGGCCCTCGGCGAGGAGCGCGAGGCGCTCGACGCCGAACTCGCGTCGACGCGGACGCAGCGCGACGCCGCTCGCGAGGAGCGCGATCGTCTGGCCGGCGAACGGGCGCGCCTCGAGGGCGAGCGCGGCCTGCTGGCCCAGGGGCAGGAGGCCTGGCAGGCGTTCATCGACGGCTGGCCCGACGCCTCGATCGAGGGGTTCTGGACGCGCCGCAAGACGGCGCTGGCCGACGCGCGTCAGACCGAGCACGAGGCGCGCCGGCAGCGCGACGAGTCACGCGCGCGGCATGCCCGACTGGCGCCGCTGGCCGAGGCCGCGGCGCGCTATGCCGAGCTGCACGGCGACGAGGACCCGGTGCACCTGCGCGATCGGCTGCATCGCCAGGCCCGCGAGCTCGACGATCGCTGGCATCGCCTGGACAACGAGGAAACGCGCCTGCGCGGGCTGCACCGGGCCCGACTGGCCTTCGCCGAGCTCGACGAGCGCGATCCGAAGCGCTGGCTCGAGGACGCCCGGGCGCGCTATCCGCGGCTGCTCAGCGAGGCCGAGACCCTGGACGCGCAGATCGATGCCCGCCAGCGCTACCTGGAGAGCCTCTCCGGCGATCCGCTGGCGCGGCAGGTCGCCGAGGCCGAGGCCCATGCGCTGCTCGACGAACGGGCGATCGCCTTCGTTCCGCTCCACGAGGCGCTGAACCGCGAGTCCGTGGACCCGGAACGGCGTCGCGACTGGCTGGCCCAGGCCGCCGGCCAGCTCTTTGCCCCGGTCGTCGAGGGCGAGACCGACGCCGAGCGCGCCGCCGAGTGCCTCATCGAACGCGGTCTGAACGTGCCGGTGGTCGAGGCCGGGCGGCTCGCGGAGTGTCTGACCGATGGGCGGCCCCCGCTGGGTGCGATTCAGGGCGTCGAGACGCTGGCGGTCAAGGCGGCGTTCGATCCCCAGTATCTGAGCGCGCTGCGCGACGAGACCCAGCGGCGGCTGGATGCCGAGCGTCAGCGTCGCGAGGCCCTCGACGCGGAGATCGAACGGCTCGATCCGCACGGCGAGCGCTTCGCCCTGGCGCTGGATGCCCGGCAGGCCGACGACGAGGACGTCGAGGCGGTACTGGAGACGCTCGCCGACCAGCGCCGCGATCTCATGTCGCAGCGTCAGGCGCTCGCGCCGCGGCTCGAGGAGTCGGCACTGGCGACCATCGACGATTTCCAGCGCTACCTGCTCGAGGGCGGCGAGCGAGCGCTGGCGGAGGCCGCCGAGGAACTGGCCCGGGCGGAAACCTGCCTCGCCGAACTCGGCCCGCGCATCCAGGCGGAAGAACGCGAACTGGAGACTCACGGGGCGACCTGGCTGGCCGCCGAGAAGTTCGCCGATGCCGGTGGGGTGGAGCGCCTGGAAACACTCACGGCACGGCTCGCCGAGCTGGGCGAGGCCCATGAACTCGCCGGCGAGCGGCTCGCCGAGGCCGACGAGCGAGCCGAGACGCTGGACCGGCGCCGCGCGGAACTCGACGCCCGCCTGCAGTCCCTGTTCGCCGACGGCGAACGCGAGCGCCTGCGCAGCCTCGAGGCGTTCGAGGCCGAGGGCGGCGTGGCCTTCATGGCCACGGCCGAGGCGGTCGAGGCCGAACTCGAGACGGCGCTGGCCACGGCGAACCGGCGGGCGGGCTTCGACTTCGCGCGGATCCGGGCCTATCTCGAGGTCCGCGATGACAGCGGCGGCAGCCAGCAGCTCGAGCACGAGATCGCCCGGCTCAAGCGCGAGCGCGATGCGACGCGGGACGAGCGCCGGGCCCGAAGCCGTGAGCAGGAAACCGTCGAGGCGCGCCTGGCCGACAATCAGCAGGCGCTGGCGGCCTGCGACCAGCTGGCGGTGGCCTGGATGGAACGGGTACGTGAATTGCCCGGCGGCTGGACGACGCGCCTTGCCGCGCTCGATGACCTGACCGCGGCGAGTCGCTGGCCCCACGATCACCCGCAGCACGAGGTGCTCGACGCGGAACTCGACGACTGGCGGCGCCTGGCGGGCAGCATGGACGGCGATGCGGATCAGGCCGTCGATCTCGCCGCGCTGACCGCCTGCCAGCAGAGCCTGCTGGGGGCCCTGGGCGAGCTCAACCTGGGCGAGCGGGCGCGCAACCGCGAGCGTCAGGCCCGCGAGGTGGCCCAGGGCGAACGCCATCTGGCCGAGGCCGTCGCCGCCGCCGGCGAGAGCCGCGCCTTCAACGATACCGAGCGCGCCCGCCTGGCCTCCCTGGAGGGCGTCAGCGCGGCGGCGCTGGACGATCTGCGCGCGCTCTACGCCCAGCTCGACGATCAGCTCGCCGAACATCGCCAGCGGGTCGAGCGGCTGCACGCCACGCGCGAGCAGATCGAGGGCACGCTGGTCGAGCGGCTGGGCTCGATCATCACCGATGCCGCCGGCAACCTCGACGTGCTGCGGCGCGTGGCGCGACGCAGCAGCGAGGGCGGCGCCTACTTCGAGGTCCGGGCGGCGTTGATCGGCGACGCGGCGGTGCGCGAGCTGATCCAGCAACTGCTCGCCGACATCGACGAACACCAGGCGGCGGCCCGCCGCCGCCTGGATCGCGACGGCACGACGCCGGCGGGCGAGCAGCGGCGCCGCGACGAGGAGCTCGCCCGGCAGATTCGCCGGCGCATCTACCGCGGGTTGTTCCGCGACGTGTCGATCCGCCTCAAGCACGATGCGATTCGCCCCCACGGGCGGCTGTTCTCGCTCAACGAGGACATGTCGGAGGGCCAGCGCGAGGCGGTGTCGCTGATGTGGCTGGTCAAGCTCTCGGAGTTCGCCATCGAGCGCGAACTGCGCGAGCTGCCGGGTCACCACAAGCGTCGTGCCCGGGCCGGGCGCGAGAGCGTGATCCTGCTCGACGGGCTGTTCTCCAAGCTCTCGCACCGGCGGCTGATCCAGGATTCGCTGGAGTCGCTGCGCAACACCCGCGGGCGTTTCCAGATGATCGGCCTGATCCACAATCCCAACTATGAAAATGACGCGGCGATCTTCCCCACCTACCTGGTGGGCAGCGTGATCGGCGGCGCCCAGGGGCAGGGCGGCCACGTGGTGGTACGCGACGGCCGCGCGATCGCCCCCGAGGCGGTGGGGCGCGGTCACGGCGAGGCCAGCCTGTTCGGCATTCACGTCACGGAGCCGTCGTCGTGAGTCACCTCAGCGAGCGCGCCGAGGCGGTCAAGACCCGACTCGAGGGCGAGTGGTCCCGACATCGTCAGCGCGGCAGGCTCAAGCGCTGGAACAGTTCGACGCTGGCGCGGAATCTCAAGCACAAGGGCCCCTGCGAGACCGAGTTCGAAGCCTGGCAGGTGCTGGCGGAGCTGGCGGCGGCGGGGATCGTCGAAGCGCCGGCGGCGTCCCTCAGGCATCAGGTTTCCTTGACGCTGGGACTCTCGGAGGCCGTTCGTCATCGCCTGGAGTCCGAGGCGGTGCCGGTCGATGCGTCGCTGGGTCTCGACGCCGGTCAGGCCGCGGCGTGGCGCCATGCCCTGGCGGAGGGGCTCGAGGAGTGGTCGCTCGCCGACCAGCGCCGGCTCGCGGAGGGGTTGAGAGCGCTGGCGGCGGCGCTTCCCAACGCCTATGCCTCCAGCGCCTTCACGGCCAGTGCACGCTACCTGCTGGGCAGCAGCAAGCTGCTGGATGCCCTGCCGGCGCCGCTGGTGCGTGCCTTCGGTATTGATCGCGGGGCCTTCAGCGAGTCGTGCAGCTGGGTACTGGCGTCGGTGCCGACACATCCCGAGGGGCTAATGCTGATCGAGAACCCGCAGAGTTTCGAACAGGCCTGCCGGGTGGGGGTGGGCGACCGGCAGGCGCTGATCTGCAGTTTCGGTTACGGGCTCTCGCTCGCCCGGGCGCTGGCCGAGCCGGAGCGGGTACGCCTGGTCGGCGAGGGGGCCTCGCGTTGCTCCCTCGCCGAACTCATGGCGTTGCCGACGGCGACCTTCTGGGGCGATCTCGATCCCGAAGGGCTGCGCCAGTTCCGTCGGTTGCGCGCGAGCCTGCCGGGGCTGCGCCTCTCCGCCCTCTATGCACCGATGGCGGCGGCCGAGGGGCATCCGCTGCACGTGCTGACCGGCAAGGGCGGCCAGCGCCCGGGAGGCGACTGGGCAAGGGGCGTCGACCAGGAGGCGATCGACGACGCGACGCTGCTCGAGCTGGCCGGGGGCGCGCTCGATGAGGCCCGGGAGCGGAGCTGGCTGGCGGCACTCGACGCGCCGCCGGGATCGAGCGCGTTCGGCTGACAGGCTCAATCGCCGTCGCTGGAGACCCGGTTGCGTCCGCCTCGCTTGGCGTCGTAGAGCCCGCGGTCGGCGCGCTCGAGCAGGGTATCGAGGCTTTCGCCGTCGCGATACTCGGCGACGCCCAGGCTGGCGGTGACCGCGCCCCGGGGGACACAGAAATCGTGTTCGGCGACGGCCCGGCGCAGGCGTTCGGCGAGCCGCAGGCCCTGGTCGAGCGGCGTCAGCGGCAGCAGGATCGCCAGTTCCTCGCCACCGAAGCGGGCGATGATGTCTTCCTGGCGCAGGGTGTCGCGACATAGCTGGGCCAGCCGCTCGAGGACCTGGTCGCCGGCGACGTGCCCCCAGGTGTCGTTGATGCGCTTGAAGTGATCGAGATCGAGCAGGATCAGCGACAGCGTCGACCCGTGACGCCGGGCACGCGAGGTCTCTTCCTCGAGGCCCTTCATCAGGCGGCGACGGTTGGCCAGCCCGGTCAACTCGTCGGTGTCCGAGAGCGTGCGCAGGCGCTGTTCGCGGGCGATCTGCTCGCTGACGTCGAGCAGCACCCCGTGCCACAGCGTGCCATCGCCATTGCAACGTTCCGGCTGGGCGCGAATCAGCAGCCAGCGGATCGATTCGTCGAAACCGTGCAGCCGCAATTGCAGCGACACGGGCGCGAGCGACTCGGCGGAACGTTCGAGCGTCGCCATCAGTCGCGGGCGGTCCTCGCTGACCACCCGCCCGAGCACCGGGTGGGCGTCACGGCGCAGACCCTCGGTATCGAGGGTGTCGAGAATCCGGTCGTTGCCCGCCAGGTAGGGGAAGCGCATGCCGCCCTCGGCACCGCGGTGCAGTTGAAAGATCAGCCCGGGAATGCGGGTGGTCATCAGCTCCAGCTGGGCCAGCAGCTCGGCTTCGCGACTCACGTCGAGCAGGGTCCCGACCAGCTCGGGCTGGCTGTTCGAGACGCGTGGCCGCGACAGTCGCGCCTGGTTCTGTAGCGTCAGGTAGTGGCCGTCGGCATGTTGCAGCCGGTAACGCAGGGTTCGACGCCCTTGATGATGGTGCGTGAAGTTGCCGAGCCAGGCCGTGAGCGGATCGCGGTCGTCGGGATGCACGCGTTCCAGCAGGGTGTCGGGCGAGCTGGCCTTGTCGTCGAGCCCCAGCAGCCGGCGAACGTTGCGGCTGATGTAGTTGAACGACCAGGGGGTGTGCGGGTCGCAGGCGTAGAGAACGGCCGGACTGGTATCGAGCAGGTGACGCAGGCGTCGATGGGCGTTGGCGGCGGTCTGGCGGGCGCTGTCGAGTTCGGTGAGATCGTGGACGAAGCCGATCACGAACTCGTGGGCGACGCTGGGCTCTCCGAGGGTGATCAGGGTGGTCTGGATGTTGTAGCGCTGCTGTGGGTAATTGAGGGTTTCCTCGTAGGTGACTGGACGCTGATACGTCAGGCAGGCGGCATAGCGCTTCTCGAGGCGCCCCCCGCGATAGTCGCCGAAGGCTTCCTGCGGGGAGCGTCCGAGTAGCGACTCGCTACCGAAGCGCTCGGCCAGGAAGGGGTTGGCGTAGCAGTAGCGAAAGCGCTTGGTGGTTGGCTCGCGTCGGGCGATGAAGGCGCAATGAGGCAGCTTGTCGAGTAATTGCCGGCAGAGCCCGTCCAGCGGCGGGGGGAGTGCTGTCATGGCCGCCGGCCGCTGAAGACGGCGGATCAAGCCGTACCAGCCCCCGTCCCGGTAGCTGATCTGCTCGTCGAGCCAGTGGGTATCGCGGTCGACGACGACGCTGTAGCGCGCCTCGCTGTTGCCGTGCCGGCGGGCGTGTTCCATCAGCGTTGCCCGGCGCGGCGGGTCGCGTTCCTCGCTGCAGCCCGGCCAGTCGGCCTCCGCTGGCAGGGCGAGAAAGTCCGCCTCGCTGAGGCCCAGCAGGGGCCGGGGGTTGCCGGCCATCAGCCGTCGCTCCTGCCCCGATGTCGGTACATGCCAGACCAGAAGGTCGAGACTCTCGGCGGCATGGGCGAGCGAAGCATCGAGGCGGGACATCGGCGGATCACTCCCTGCTTTCGAGTCGTTGCGTGGGTGACGGAGAGGCCTGGCGGCGCCTCCGGATACAAAACGCAACACTATACTCGCAAAGAGAAACACCCGTCATTCTACGGAAGATGTAAGCGATTGCTGCAGAATCGACGAGGAGATTTCCTACAAGCGCATCCCCGCCAGGGCAGACCTCAGCGTGGACTGTCGTAGCGTCCCGGGCGCCCCTTGGAGTAGACCACCTGCCAGAGCTGTATGTCGCGGGCCCGGAAGGCGCCGGCACAGACCCCCAGATAATAGCGGAACATGCGGCGGGTCTTTTCGTTGTAGTTGGCGGCGATCTCGTGCCAGTGGGCGTCGAAGTTCTCCCGCCAGGCCATCAGCGTGCGGTCGTAATCGGCCCCGAAGTTCTGCCAGTCCTCCATCAGCAGGCGCCCTTCGGTGGCCTGGGCGATGTGCTTGATCGAGGGCAGGATGCCGTTGGGGAAGATGTATTTGTTGATCCAGGGGTCGGCACTGATCTCGGAGCTGTTCGAGCCTATGGTATGCAGCACGAACAGGCCGTCGTCGGCGAGCAGGCGCTCGACGGTCTCGAAATAGGTGCGGTAGTTGCGGTGGCCGACGTGTTCGAACATGCCGATCGAGACGATGCGGTCGAAGCGGCCCTCGAGATCACGGTAATCCTCGAGGATGATCTCCACCGGCAGCCCTTCGCAACGCTTGCGGGCGAGTTCGGCCTGCTCCTTCGAGATGGTGATCCCGGTGACTTCGGCACCGTAGTGCCGGGCGGCGTGCTCGGCGAAGCTGCCCCAGCCGCAGCCGATGTCGAGCACCTTCATGCCCGGTTCGATGCGCAGCTTGCGGGCGGCCAGGTCGAGCTTGGCGACCTGCGCCTCGTGCAGGGTCTCGGCGTCCTTCCAGTAACCGCACGAATAGCACATGGTGGGGTCGAGCATGCGCTCGAAGAGGTCGTTGCCCAGGTCGTAGTGCGCCTCGCCGACGATGTAGGCCCGGGCCTTGCTCTGCAGGTTGAAGAAGCCGGACTGGAGTCGGTACATCAGCCGTTCGGAGGGGGTGTGGGCGCGTTCGCCGAGGCCGTGTCGCAGCATGCGATGGGCCATCTCGTCGATGCGCTCGCATTCCCACCAGCCTTCCATGTAGGACTCGCCGAGGCCCAGCGTGCCCTGGTGCAGCACGCGGGAAAAGAAATCGGGGTGCAGGACCTGGATGTCCCAGGGCGAGGAGCCGTTCAGGGTGATGCCCGAGCCTTTCAGAAGATCCTCGACGATGCGTCGGGAGCGGGTGTCGGGAAGGGCGACGGGGCCGATGCGAGTGTCACTGGTCATGCCGAACTCCGGTATCAGGATGCGGGATGAGAGCCGCGATACGGTTTCGGGCAAGGCGGTCCTTGCCACTGTTCAGTGTTTGCAATTAGTTTGCTAATCAAGACTGCGGACTGCAAGCGTCGCAGTCTATGGTGTCGATAGCTTTTCGAAAAAGCATAGCTCAAGGCGAGCGACCCGTTCTGGATCGAGTCGACGAGGAGAGGCGACATGCAGGTGATCGTGGATTTTTGCATCGTGCCGATGGGCGTGGGGGTGTCGGTGTCGCGTTACGTGGCGGCGTGTCAGCGGATCATCGAGGAGGCCGGCCTGGTGCATCGCATGCACGCCTACGGCACCAACATCGAAGGACCCTGGGATGCCGTCTTCGCGGTGGTCAAGCGCTGCCACGAAGAGGTGCATGCGATGGGCGCGCCGCGCATCAACACCACGCTCAAGGTGGGCACGCGGACCGACCGTGAGCAGACCATGGACGACAAGGTGTCGAGCGTCGAGGCGATCCTCAACGGCTAGGCACTATTCGCAGCGATACCGCCAGACCAGCCCGGGTTGTTCGCCTTCGTGGGTGGTGGCGGCGTATTCGGCGACTTCGCTGGCATCGGCGGGCAGGTCGGCATCGACGCGGAAATCGGGTGTCCCGGCGCGTCGGCGACTGTCGAGGACGACCGGCGTGGCGTCCCCGCAGCGTTGCGCGGCACGGTGCTCGGCGGCCTTGCGGGCGGCGCCGAGCGTGTCGGCGTGGACCTCGAGATGATGCGCCGGGGCCGGGGGCGGCGCGCTCCGGCAGCCGCCGAGGGTGGCGGCCGCCAGCAGCAGAGCCAGCGTGACGGGGGCGAGCTTGATATCCATGCGGCGGGTCTCGTCGGGATGGCGGGGATGTCTCGAATGGGCATGTCGATGCCTCTTTGAGCATAGTTGGCCGCCCCGGGCCGCGACTAGGCTGGAGGACGACGTCACCGCCGTGGGCAGTGACGCGCCCACAACGACAAAGGATGCCAGCCATGAGTCAAGCCAACCGCGGGGTCGTGTACCAGGGCCCCGGCCACGTCGAGGTGCAATCCATTGCCTTTCCCGAGCTCGCCCTGGGCAAGCGCCAGTGCCACCACGGGGTGATCCTCAAGGTACTCACCACCAACATCTGCGGCAGCGACCAGCACATGGTGCGCGGCCGGACCACGGCACCGGCGGGGCTGGTGCTGGGTCACGAGATCACCGGCGAGGTCATCGAATGCGGCCGTGACGTCGAATTCCTCAATGTCGGTGACGTGGTGTCGGTCCCCTTCAACATCGCCTGCGGGCGTTGCCGCAACTGCAAGGAGGGCAAGACCCACATCTGCCTGAACGTCAACCCGGCGCGGCCCGGCGCCGCCTACGGCTATGTCGACATGGGCGGCTGGGTCGGCGGGCAGAGCGAGTACGTCATGGTGCCCTACGCCGACTTCAACCTGCTGCGCTTCCCCGACCGGGATCGCGCCATGGAGAAGATCCGCGATCTGACGATGCTCTCGGACATCTTCCCCACCGGCTTCCATGGCTGCGTGACCGCCGGCGTGCAGCCGGGCAGCACGGTGTACATCGCCGGCGCCGGCCCGGTGGGGCTGGCCGCGGCGGCGTCCGCGCGTCTGCTGGGAGCGGCCTGCGTGATCGTCGGCGACCTGAACCCGCAGCGACTCGATCAGGCGCGCAGCTTCGGCTGCGAGACCCTCGACCTGCGTCAGGACACGCCGATGCCGGACATGCTCGAGGCGATTCTCGGTGAGCGCGAGGTCGACTGCGCCGTGGATGCGGTGGGGTTCGAGGCGCGCTGCCACGGCCACAATCACGCGCACGAGCAGCCGGCGACGGTGCTCAACGCGATGATGGACGTGACCCGGGCCGGGGGGCAGGTCGGTATCCCGGGGCTCTACGTCACCGAGGATCCCGGCGCGGAGAGCGACGATGCCAAGCACGGCAACCTGTCGATGCGTTTCGGCCTGGGCTGGGCCAAGGCTCACTCCTTCCACACCGGCCAATGCCCGGTGATGCGCTACCACCGGCAACTGATGCAGGCGATTCTCTTCGAGCGCGTCAATATCGCCGATGCGGTGAACGTGCAGGTGATCTCGCTGGACGAGGCGCCGCAGGGCTACGCCGACTTCGATGGCGGGGTGGCGAAGAAGTTCGTCATCGACCCGCACGGCAGCGTGGCGGCCTGAGCGCGGTGGTCGAGCCGGCGTCGCTTCAGGACGTCGCCGGCTCGGCCGCGAACGGGGTCAGCCATTCGCCGCAGTGGCGCAACAGGTGGTCGGTCAGGGCCTCGAGCATCTGGCCGCCATGACGCCAGTGATGCCAGTAGAGTGGCACGTCGATGAAGCTGGTCGGATCGAGGTCGACCAGCGTTCCCTCCGCCAGTTCCCGGGCCACCTGACGCTCGGGGATCAGCCCGTAGCCCATGCCCGCCTGAGCGAGCCGGATGAAGCCTTCCGACGAGGGGCAGAGGTGATGCGGAAACGGTTCCTGAAAGCCGCGCATCTCCAGATAGCGGTGCTGGAGTCGGTCGTCGGGGCCGAAGACGATCGCCGGCGCCTCGCGCAGGGCGGCGTGGTCGAGCCCCCGTGGAAAGTGTCGCGTGACATAGTCGGGACTGGCCAGGGCCCGGTAGCGCATGTTGCCCAGGGGGTGCTGACGCGCGCCCTGGACCGGGCGTGGCGTGGCGCAGATACAGCCGGCCACTTCGCCGTCGCGCATGCGCTTGAGCGCCACGTCCTGGTCCTCGACGACCAGGTCGAGCAGGATGCCCTGATCGCGGCAGAAGGCGCCGGTCACCGGCGACCACCAGGTCGCCAGGCTGTCGGCGTTGATCGCCAGACGCAGGCGCTGTTCGCGCTCGCCCAGCGCGGGGACCTGATCGAGCAGGTCGTGCTCGAGTAACCGTACCTGCTGGACGTGGTTGAGCAGCCGCCGGCCCAGGGCGGTGGGCGCCAGCTTGGGGGCACGCACCAGGACCGGCTGGCCGAGGCGCGCCTCGAGCAGTTTGATGCGTTGCGAGACCGCCGACTGGGTCAGGCCCAGATGCTTGGCGCCCCGCTCGAAGCCGGATTGATCGATCACGGCCGCGAGGGCCTGCAGGAGTTTGTAGTCAAGCATCAGCCAGGTTAATCATCCATTCCCTCAATTAATTTCACTTATTCTAGCGCCAAAATTAACCTGCCGTCTCCTCGTTCACCGGGAGACACCTCATGTTGTCATCCGCCATTCAGGGGCTGGGCACCGGTGCCGCCCTGATCGTCGCCATCGGCGCGCAGAATGCCTTCGTCCTGGGGCAGGGGCTGCGCCGACGTTCGCCGTGGCTGGTAGCGGCGATCTGCAGCGGCTGCGACGTGTTGCTGATCGCCCTGGGCGGGCTGGGGCTGGGGCCGTTGATCGCCGGGCAGGCGACCCTGATGCAGCTGGCGCGCTGGGGCGGGGCGGCTTTCCTGCTCTGGCAGGCCGGGCACGCCTGGCGCCGGGCCCTGGTGCCGAGCGCGCTGACGGCCGAAGCGACACCGGCGACCCGCCAGCGGGTGGTGGCGGCGACGCTGGCGGTGACCCTGCTCAACCCGCAGGTCTATCTCGATACCGTGGTGATGCTGGGCGCGATCGGTGCCGTACAGGCCAGCCCGATGGGCTTCTATCTCGGCGCCATGGTGGCCTCGCTGCTGTGGTTCTTCGCCCTGGTGGCGGCGGCCGGCTGGCTGGCGCCGCGTCTCGCCCATCCCGGTGTGTGGCGCGTGATCGATGGGCTCATCGGCACGGTACTGATCGTCGTCGCGGGGCACCTGCTCGGCGGATAGGTGGCAGGTTTTCTTGACGCCCTGTCAGGGTTTTCGGCCGCTGCAGGGGCCTGTCATACCGAGGGTGGTGGCGTGTCAACTTTGCGTTACGAGCGGTCCGCGAGAGTCATCGCGCCGGGGGCTCGCGCGGGTCGGTGGCGGGATTCCCGGCGGCGATGGGCGCGCCTAGGCTGAACGCATGCGTCGTCCGACGACGATCGAGACGCCATGGCTCGTCTGCCAACGTTACAAGGAGAATACGCATGACTGCACCGGCCGCCATTTCCGCCAACGACAATCAGACCAATCCGATCGGTACCGACGGCTTCGCGTTCGTCGAATTCACCGCGCCTTCCGCCGAGGAGCGCGACGCGTTGCGTCGGCTCTTTGCCCGGATGGGCTTCACCGAAACCCGCAAGCATCGTTCCAAGGCGGTATCGCTGTTCCAGCAGGAGGGCATCAACTTCGTGCTCAACGGCGAGCCGAACAGTCATGCGGCGGCCTTCGCCGCAAAGCATGGCCCCAGCGCCTGTGCCATGGCCTGGAAGGTGGCCGATGCCCGCCAGGCCTTCGAGCACGCCGTGGCTCGCGGCGCCGAGCCCGTCGACAATCCGGTGGGGCCCGGCGAGGCGGGGATCCCGGCGGTCAAGGGGATCGGCGGCTCGCTGCTCTACTTCGTCGACGACAAGCGCGACGCCGACGGACGCAGTATCTACGAGATCGATTTCGAGCCCATCGCGGGTGCCGAACGCAACGCGCGCAGCGTGGGCCTGAAGGTCCTCGACCACCTGACCCACAACGTCGACCGCGGCCAGATGGATGTCTGGGCCAACTTCTACACCGACATCGCCAATTTTCGCGAGATCCGCTACTTCGACATCGAAGGCAAGATGACCGGGCTGCACTCCCGGGCGATGACGGCGCCCTGCGGCAAGATGCACATCCCCATCAACGAGTCGGCGGACGACCAGTCGCAGATCGCCGAATTCCTGCGCGAGTACAACGGCGAGGGGATCCAGCACCTGGCCCTGGCCACGGACGATATCTACGCCACGGTCAAGGCGCTCAAGGCCAACGGCGTCTCGTTCATGACCACGCCGGCGACCTACTACGAGAAGGTCGATGAACGCGTGCCCAACCACCAGGAGAATCTGGAGGATCTCAAGGCGCTCAACCTGCTGGTCGATGGGGCGCCGCAGGAAGGGGTCCTGTTGCAGATCTTCACCGACACCGTGATCGGGCCGATCTTCTTCGAGATCATTCAGCGCAAGGGCAACAAGGGCTTCGGCGAGGGCAACTTCAAGGCGCTCTTCGAGTCCATCGAGGAGGACCAGATCCGGCGTGGGGTTCTCAAGGGCGACGAATGATCCCCGGTCGCGTGATTGAATCGCATCGCCCCGTCCTGTCGGCGGGGCGATGCTACTTCGGCAGACCCTAAAGGCCGTATTCGTCCGGGTCCTCGCCCTGCTCGCGCAGGAAGGCGGCGACCAGATCCTCGTCGCCGTCGTGGTCGGACCCGTGGCGGTAGGCGAACTCGATCAACTGCTCCTCCTCGAAGCCGTCGTACCAGCTCATGTCCTTGTAATCACTGGTGGCGTACCAGTCACTCGCCGCTTCGTAACTATCGAACAATGGCATCACATCTCTCCTTGCGAACCTGACCTGCAACGTAGATCGGCCCGCGAGACGACGCAATGCAGGATCACTGCTGGATCAGATGCCAGCGGGCCCGGATCTGAGCCAGCAGGCGGAAGGGGAGGGCGCTCAGGGGCACGGTCTCGATCTCGTGATACTCGTCACTGATGCGTACCTGGCCGTCGCTGCGCTTCTCGAGACGCCGGACGACCAGCTGGTCGAAGTGCTCGAGGATGTAAAGACCATCGTCGAGGAATGTCGTCAGCGGGTACACCGCGGCCAGGTCGCCGTTGGCGAGAAAGTCGAAGCTTTCACCGTAGGCGGGCGTCACCAGGTGGCAGTCTGCGGTGACCTGACGCAGGGGCAGGCCGTCGAGCAGCGGCATGAGCCCGGCACCCTGACGAATCCAGGGAGCCGGTTGCCGGGACCGGAGATGCAGGATCCCCGACGAACTCGGGGGCGCTGGCGTGCCTTCCAGAAGGTCGCTGAGCGAACAGTCCAGGGCCTCGGTCAGCGCCACCAGGCGCTCGTGCCCGATCTGCTTGATGGTGCCCGATTCCCAGTAGGAGATCGTGACATCCGAAACGCCCACTCGTCGGGCGAGGGCAGCCTTGCTCAGGTTGGCCTTCAGTCTTAGCGCTTTTATGCGGGAACCCAATGCATCCATCGATTGCATCTCGCCGTAACGTGAACGCCTAGCATAGCCACTCGTCACCGAAGTATGTTTCGGGTTGGATGGCACTCACTTTACTGAGAAAAACAAAGGCTTGTGCTGCCATGACGGGGGACCTCCGGGGCACTTTCACGGGCTGTCATTTCGTGCGCTAACCCTGGCCATACGGGCCGACGATCCATTGGATTGGTTTTTTTCCGACAGGTTTCACGACGGCGAGTCCTTATTGATCCTACATGACGAATCATGGCGGAAGCGAAGCGCGTTGCCCGGTGAGGTCCGGACCTCGGACGACAACCTTGGCGCGCAACGGCGGCAGGCACCGCGCTTGGCGGTAACCCGAGGGAATCATGGGAAAAAAGCGCCGGTTGCTCGAGCGAGCAACCGTCGGCGCACAAGGATGATGCACTGAAGGCTCCATCGGCAAGATAGCGCCGCCGATGGTGCTTCAGGGGGTCCTGTGACCGCCCGAAGTGAGCGCAGTATAGGCAGTCGTACTTTGCGGAATAAGTGGGTACAATCGAAAACTAGTGTTTCTGTATTGGAAACATGGCGCGTTGCAGCGTTTCGGAGGCAGTGACGACTCTTGGCGACCCTGGATGCCCTGAAGGTTTTCGTCGAAGTGGTGCGTGCGGGCAGCTTCACGGCCGCGGCACGGCGGCTGGGCATCTCCAAGTCGCTGGCGTCCAAGCGCCTCGCCGCACTGGAGGAAGAGCTGGGGGTCAGCCTGCTCAACCGCTCGACCCGCTCGCTGCATCTCACCGAGGCGGGCCGGATCTACTACGAACATGGCCTGCGTATTCGCGAGGAACTGGCCGCGGCGGAGGCCCAGGTCCAGTCGGTCACTGCGCGTCCGCGCGGCCAGCTCAAGGTCAGTGCCCAGGTGAGCTTCGGCTTCATGTATCTGGCGCCGCCCACCACGGCCTTCATGCGTCGCTATCCGGATGTGGCGGTCGAGATCCTGCTCGAGGATCAGCGCTTCGAGCCGATCGACGATTCCGTCGACCTGGCGATCCGCATGGGGCCGCTGCCCGCGTCGAGCCTGGTGTCGCGCCCGCTGTGCAAGGTGGTCTACGGCCTCTACGCTGCCCCTGACTATCTGGCCCGCGCCGAGCGGCCCCAGCACCCCCGCGACATCGAGGCGCATGACAGCGTCTTCTACGGCAACTATGACCTCGGCGCGCACTGGCGTTTCTCGCTCAATGGCCAGCCATTGGACATCGAACCCAACTCGCGCCTGGTGATCAACAATCTGCTGGGTGTGGTGGAGGCGGCCAAGGCGGGATTCGGGTTGGCCTACCTGCCCACCTTCGCCGCGCAGTCGGCGGTGGCCGAGGGGGAGCTGGTGCCCTTGCTGCAGCCCTACTGGAACGAGCACGGCAGCATGCTGGTCCTGTTTCGCTCGCGCAAGTATCTGCCGGACAAGACCCGGGCCTACCTGGACTTCATTACCGACTGGTTTCGCGAACGCCTGGTGCTGTAGGGCGGCCGCGACGATCCGGCACGCTCGTCTACCAGGCGATGGGCTCGCCCGCCCAGTCCCAGAAACTGCCGGTCTCCTCGGGCCTGCGCTCGCCCATCACCGCGATCAGCCGCTCGGCGACGAAATCGGTGCTGAACAGCTTGCCTGCGGGCACCCGGGACTGGAAGGGAGCGGAAAGTGCCGTATCGGTGGTTCCCGGATGCAGGCACAGCACGATCGCCCGGCGGTTGTAGCGGGCCAGTTCGATGGCGGCGGTGCGCAGCAGCATGTTGTGGGCCGCCTTGCTCGCCCGATAGGCATACCAGCCGCCCATTCGGTTGTCGCCGATCGACCCTACCCGGGCCGAGAGACTGGCGACGATCGCCGAATGCTGACCCTTGAGACAGGGGGCCAGGGTCTGGACGAGCAGCACCGGCGTGGTGGCGTTGACATGGAAGAGTCTCGCGAGCGTGTCGGCATCGAGATCTTCGAGCCGTTTCTCGGGATGAATCCCTCCCGGCTCGTCGTGCAGCATCCCGATGGCGTTGAACAGCAGATGCACCGTCTCGCCCGCGAGTCGCTCGGCCAGGGCTTGGCGCCCCGAGGGTGTGGTGACATCGGCGACCAGGCTTTCCAGGCGGGCGTCGTCGAGGTCGGGGGGCGTGCGCGATACGGCCAGCACACGGCCGGGCCTGGGGCTGGCCAGCAAATGGCGCACCACGGCGCGGCCGATACCGCCGCCGGCACCGGTCACCACGGCGGTGAAATCGTCGGGAAGCGGCTCGAGCATGGGGTCTCCTCGTGGGTGGCGGTCGACCGACGGCTGATGGGCCGAGGCGAGGTGCGTATAATGCCGGCATTCATTGAACCAACGGAATGCCTGTCATGACCACCGTACGAACACGCATCGCGCCGTCGCCGACCGGCGATCCGCACGTGGGTACCGCGTATATCGCCCTGTTCAACCTGTGTTTTGCCCGCCAGCACGGCGGCCAGTTCATCCTGCGTATCGAGGATACCGATCGTCAGCGTTCCACCGACGAGTCCGAGCGCATGATCCTCGATTCGCTGCGCTGGCTGGGGCTCGAATGGGACGAAGGTCCGGATGTCGGTGGTCCGCACGGCCCCTATCGCCAGAGTGAGCGCGGCGACATCTACGCCGAATACGCCCGCCAGCTGCTCGAGGCCGGCCACGCCTTCAAGTGCTATCGCACCAGCGAGGAACTCGACGAGCTGCGCGAGCGACGCAAGGCCGAGGGGCTCCATCTGGCGCTCAAGCCGGCCGATCTGGCGCTGCCGGCCGACGAGCAGCGCCGCCGCGAGGCCGAGGGCTGGCCCTACGTGGTGCGCATGAACGTACCGGGCGAGGGCACCTGCGTGGTGGAGGACATGCTGCGTGGCGAGATCGAAGTGGAGTGGGCCCAGGTCGATGCCCAGATCCTGCTCAAGTCCGACGGCATGCCGACCTATCATCTGGCCAACGTGGTCGACGATCACCTGATGGGGATCACCCATGTGCTGCGCGGCGAGGAGTGGATCAACTCGGCGCCCAAGCACAAGCTGCTCTATGAGTACTTCGGCTGGGAGATGCCTGCGCTCTGCCACATGCCGCTGCTGCGCAATCCCGACAAGTCGAAGCTCTCCAAGCGCAAGAACCCGACCTCGATCAACTACTATCGGCGCATGGGCTTTCTGCCGCAGGCCGTGACCAACTACCTCGGCCGCATGGGCTGGTCGATGCCCGACGATCGCGAGAAGTTCACGCTCGACGAGATGATGGCCCACTTCGACATCCAGCGGGTGTCGCTGGGCGGCCCGGTCTTCGATCTACAGAAGTTGACCTGGCTCAACGGCGTCTACATCCGCGAGGATCTCGACGATGCGGCGCTGCTGGCGGCGCTGCGCGACTGGGCCTTCAACGAGGCCTATGTCGGCCAGATCCTGCCCCAGGTGCGCCCGCGTATCGAAACCCTGGCCGACGTCACGCCGCTGGCGGGGCATTTCTTCTCGGGGCTGCCGCGTCTCGACGAGCAGAGCTTCGCCGACGTCAAGCTCGAACGCGAGAGTCTGGTCAAGCTGCTGCAGTTCCTGGTCTGGCGCTTCGAGGGTGTCACGCGCTGGGAGAAGGAAAGCCTGCTCGCCGAGGTCAAGCGACTCTGCGAGTACTTCGATCTCAAAATGAAGGCCCTGCTGGCGCCGGTGTTCATCGCCATCACCGGCTCGGCGAGCTCGACCTCGGTGATGGACGCCATGGCGATTCTCGGCTCCGACGTTACCCGGGCCCGGTTGCGTCACGCCATCGACGTGCTGGGCGGGGTTTCCAAGAAGCAGGCCAAGCGCTTCGAGAAGGAATACCGGGAGCTGTAAGACGCGGCTGCGCCGCTTGAAGAGGGAAGAACGGCGCTTCGCGCCTGGAAGAGGGCTGACAAGGGCAGGACAACGCCAATGCCTTCTTCCTTCTTCCTTCTTCCTTCTTCCTTGGGAAGGGTTGACGAATTCGGGGCTAATCAGTATCATACGCCCCGTTCTCGCGAAAGACGCCGACGTTCGGGGCCTTAGCTCAGCTGGGAGAGCGCGACACTGGCAGTGTCGAGGTCACCGGTTCGATCCCGGTAGGCTCCACCAACATCGGCTTCGCGACATCTTCTTGCGTCCCATTCGTCTAGTGGTCCAGGACACCGCCCTTTCACGGCGGTAACAGGGGTTCGAACCCCCTATGGGACGCCACTTCCTGCTGTTCTCTCAAGACCGCTGCGAGCGTCGCCGACCAGACGCTGTCAAGACGCGTTTTTTCAGTCCGGTGCCGGGTTTTTACCCGTCAGGCGCTTGACTTCTCACGTCAGTTTTCCCCACGTTACGCTTTTCTTTCCTCTCTTGTGCATAATCACTCCGCCAGGCCCGTGGTTGGGCATGCTTTCTTGAAATGTATTTAAAATCAGTATCTTACGGTTGATCAAAAAATAGCCGATTTGTAGGCAGGCCGCTTGTCATGGCGATCGTGCGACCTTTTCGAGAGCTTATGAACAAGGTTATCCACAGAATGTGTGGAAAAGCGCCGGGGTGCGGGAAATACGAAAAATCCGAGTCCTTTCGCCGCTCCCCGGTGTGGAAAATCGAACCGTCAATCGCGCTCCAGGCGCTTGAGCAGCGACGACGTATCCCAGCGGCCGCCGCCCATGGCCTGAACGTCGCCATAGAACTGGTCGATCAGGGCGGCGACCGGCAGGCGCGCGTCGATGCGTCGAGCCTCGGCCAGGCAGATGGCCAGATCCTTGCGCATCCAGTCGACGGCGAAGCCGTGGTCGTACTCGCCGTCGATCATGGTCTTGTGGCGGTTTTCCATCTGCCAGGAGCCGGCCGCCCCCTGGGCGATGACCTCGACGACCCGTTCACGGTCGAGCCCCGCCTTGCCCGCGAAGTGCAGGCCCTCGGCCAGGCCCTGGACCAGGCCGGCGATGCAGATCTGGTTGACCATCTTGGTCATCTGCCCGGCGCCGGCGTCGCCGAGGCGCGTCACGGCGCGGCCGTAGTGGGCGAGTAGCGGGCGAACCTCGTCGAAGGTGGCCTCGTCGCCGCCGCACATGACCGTCAGGGTGCCGTTCTCGGCACCCTGCTGGCCGCCTGACACGGGGGCGTCGATGAAGCGGGCGTCGCGCTCCCGACACGCCTGTTCGAGTTCCCGGGCGAGATCCGCCGAGGCGGTGGTGTGATCGACCAGCACCGCGCCGGGCCGCATGCCGGTCAGCGCGCCTTGGGGGCCGGTGGTGACGGCGCGAACGTCATCGTCGTTGCCGACGCAGACCAGGACCAGGTCTGCGCCCTGGGCGGCTTGCTCGGGGGTGTCGTGGCGGCTGCCGCCATGGGTGTCGACCCACTGCCTGGCCTTGTCCGGGCTGCGGTTGTAGACACGCATCTCGAGGCCGGCGCGGGCCAGGTGGCCGGCCATGGGGAAGCCCATCACGCCGAGGCCGATGAAGGCGGCCGTACGAATCGTCTGGCTCATGGAGAGATACCTCGCGGTAAGTGTGTGGCGCATGCCGACATCAGCGTAGGCGAGGGGAGGGCCGGTCGGCAGGGCCTGACGAAAAAGGCCGCCTTGCGGCGGCCTTGGAGAGAAACCCGGTTACTTCTGGGTCGGGTAATCGCGCTTGGCGTAGCCGGTGTAGAGCTGACGCGGGCGACCGATGCGGTAGCCGTTGCTGATCATCTCGTTCCAGTGCGAGATCCAGCCGATGGTCCGCGAGACGGCGAAGATCACCGTGAACATGTTGGTGGGGATGCCGATCGCCTTGAGGATGATCCCGGAGTAGAAGTCGACATTGGGATAGAGCTTGCGCTCGATGAAGTAGTCGTCTTCCAGGGCGATCTCCTCGAGCCGCTTGGCGATCTTGAGCTTGGGATCGTCGGCCATGCCCAGTTCGCTGAGTACCTCGTCGCAGGTCTCCTTCATGACCTTGGCGCGCGGGTCGAAATTGCGATAGACGCGGTGGCCGAAGCCCATCAGGCGGAAGGGGTCGTCCTTGTCCTTGGCGCGATCGATGTAGCGCTGGATGTTTTCTTCCGACTCGTCACCGATCTCGTCGAGCATGTTGAGCACGGCTTCGTTGGCCCCGCCGTGGGCCGGCCCCCACAGGGCGGCGATGCCGGCGCTGATGCAGGCGAACGGGTTGGCGCCGGTGGAACCCGCCAGGCGCACGGTGGACGTCGAGGCGTTCTGCTCGTGGTCGGCGTGGAGCATGAAGATGCGATCCATGGCCTTGGCGAACACCGGATTGATCTGGTACTCCTCGCAGGGATTGCCGAACATCATGTAGAGGAAGTTCTCGGCGTAGCTGAGGTCGTTGCGAGGATAGTTAAAGGGCTGGCCGATGTTGTACTTGTAGCACATGGCGGCCAGCGTGGGCATCTTGGCGATCAGGCGGACGGCGCTGACCCGACGCTCCTCTTCCTTGGTGATGTCCAGGTTGTCGTGGTAGAAGGCCGCCAGGCCGCCGACCACGCCGCAGAGGATGGCCATGGGGTGGGCGTCGCGACGGAAGCCCTTGAAGAAGTTGGCCAGCTGTTCATGGACCATCGTGTGGTTGCGGATGGTCTTCTCGAAATTGGTGTACTCGTCCTCGCTGGGCAGCTCGCCGAAGAGCAGCAGGTAGGAGAGTTCGACGAAGTTGGAGTTGTCGGCCAGCTGGTCGATCGGGTAGCCGCGGTGCAGCAACATGCCCTGGGCGCCGTCGATATAGGTGATGCCGGACTCGGTGGCGGCGGTGGCGACGAAGCCGGGGTCGTAGGTAAAGAGGCCTTCGGCGGTGAGGCCGCGTACGTCGACGACGTCGGGCCCGACAGTGCCTGAATAGACCGGCAACTCGAGGGTCTTGTCCAGCCCTTCCACTGTCAACTGCGCTTTCCTGTCAGCCATGATGGCCTCCTCTTGTCTCGATACTTGACGTAACTCGTTGTCCTGCCTGCTTACGGGCAAAAAAGGTTCGCCTACTATAGAAATGTCCCGAGTATTGTCAATTCACCCATAGTGGTTGGTGCGGCGGTGCAGCAAGCCATACGGGCGATGACGGACACTGCTGCAGGGGATCGGTTTGCTGCTTGGCAGCAAGAATACCTGTTACCAAGGGTAACACCAAGGTGGCGTTACCGCGGTAACGATTTGTCATGCCACGGCCCAGTCCCTATAATCGTAACCCGCGCGACTGGCGGGAAGGCGGTGATCGATGCCACCTGGACTGGCCAACCATCGCTCTTCCTCAAACCACCGCCCGCTCTAACCGTGCCCGACCGGAAGCATGAGCGGGCCAAGAGAGTGTGTAGAGAGCCGTGAATAGCAAAAGACCCGTAAACCTAGACCTTTCCACGATAAATTTCCCACTTCCTGCGTTAACCTCCATTGCTCACCGTATCACCGGCATCATCCTGTTCATTGGCCTGATCTTCGGCTTCTGGGCGCTGGATGCCTCGCTGTCCTCTCCGGAAGGCTTCGAAGCCGTCCGTGACGTGCTCGCCCACAACTTCCTGGCCAAGCTGGTCGCCTGGGGGCTGCTGTCGGCACTGGCCTTCCATTTCGTCGCCGGCATCAAGCATCTGCTGATGGACGCCGGCTATGGCGTCGACCTCGAAGGCGGCTACAAGAAGGCTCAAATCACCGTGGTGGCAAGCGCGGTTCTCGTGGTACTGGCAGGAGTCTGGGTATGGTAACCAACATCACGAATCTCGGTCGCAGCGGTCTTTCCGACTGGCTGATACAGCGGGTTTCGGCCGTCGTCCTGGCGCTTTACGCCGTCTTCATGGTCGGCTACCTGCTCTTCCATCCCGACCTCGACTACGCGACCTGGCACGGTCTCTTCTCGCAGACCTGGATGCGCATCTTCTCCCTGCTGGCCTTCGTGTCGCTGGCGGCCCACGCCTGGATCGGGCTGTGGACGGTGGTCACCGACTACATCAAGCCGACCGGCATCCGTTTCATCGTGCAAATCGCCATCATCATCGCCATCTTCATCTTCCTGGTGTGGGGCGTACAAGTTCTGTGGGGAGCCTGATCCATGTCTACCATGCGTAGCCTGACATTCGACGCAATCACCATCGGCGGGGGCGGCTCCGGCCTGCGTGCGGCGCTGGAGCTGGCCAAGTCCGGCAAGAAGACCGCGGTCATCTCGAAGGTCTTCCCGACCCGTTCGCACACGGTGTCGGCCCAGGGCGGCATCACCTGCGCCATTGCCTCCGCCGACCCCAACGACGACTGGCGCTGGCACATGTACGACACCGTCAAGGGCGGTGACTACATCACCGACCAGGACGCCGCCGAATACATGTGCTCCGAAGGCCCCAAGGCGGTCTTCGAGCTCGAACACATGGGGCTGCCGTTCTCGCGCTTCGACAACGGTCGCATCTATCAGCGTCCGTTCGGCGGCCAGTCCAAGGATTTCGGCAAGGGCGGCCAGGCGGCCCGTACCTGCGCCGCGGCCGACCGTACCGGCCATGCGCTGCTGCACACGCTGTATCAGAACAACCTGAAGAACAACACCGTGTTCCTCAACGAGTGGTACGCGGTGGATCTGGTCAAGAACGCCAACGGCGACGTGGTCGGCTGCATCGCGCTGTGCATCGAGACCGGTGAAGTGGTGCACATCAAGTCCAAGGCCACCGTGCTGGCGACCGGCGGCTCCGGGCGTATCTACTCCTCGACCACCAACGCCCTGATCAACACCGGTGACGGCATCGGCATGGCGCTGCGCGCCGGCCTGCCGGTCCAGGACATGGAGATGTGGCAGTTCCACCCCACCGGCATCCACGGTGCCGGGGTGCTGGTGACCGAGGGCTGCCGCGGCGAGGGCGGCTACCTGATCAACAAGGATGGCGAGCGCTTCATGGAGCGTTACGCGCCCAATGCCAAGGACCTGGCCGGTCGCGACGTGGTCGCCCGCTCCATGGTCATGGAGATCCTCGAGGGGCGTGGTTGCGGCGAGAACGGCGATCACGTGCTGCTCAAGCTCGACCACCTGGGCGAGGAAGTCCTCGGCAAGCGCCTGCCGGGCATCGTCGAGCTGGCCAAGACCTTCGCCCATGTCGATCCGGTCAAGGAACCGATTCCCGTGGTGCCGACCTGTCACTACATGATGGGCGGGCTGGCGACCAACGTGCACGGTCAGGTGATCTCCCGCGATGGCGACGGCAACGATCAGATCGTCAACGGTCTGTTCGCCTGCGGCGAGGCGGCCTGCGTCTCGGTCCACGGCGCCAACCGTCTGGGCGGCAACTCGCTGCTCGACCTGGTGGTCTTCGGTCGCGCCGCCGGCATGTTCATCGAGAGCGCGCTCAACGAAGGCGTCGACTACCTCGACGCGGCCCAGTCCGACGTCGACCAGGCGCTGTCGCGCATGAACCGCTGGAACGAGTCGAGCGGCGGCGAGTCGGTGCCTGCGCTGCGTACCGAGCTGCAGGAAACCATGCAGAAATCCTTCGGCGTGTTCCGCCAGGAAGACCACATGGAAGAGGGCGTCAAGAAGGTGGCCGAGCTGCGCGAGCGCATCGCCAACGCCCACCTGGGCGACAAGTCCCACGCCTTCAACACCGCGCGCGTCGAGGCGCTGGAACTCGACAATCTGCTGGAGGTCGCCGAGGCGACTGCCATCTCTGCCCTGGAGCGTAAGGAAAGCCGCGGGGCGCATTCCCGTTACGACTATCCGGACCGTGACGACGTCAACTGGCTGAAGCACTCCATCTATACCCCGGCGGACAAGAAGCTGGGCAAGCGTGACGTGAACTTCCAGCCGAAGACCGTCGACACCTTCGAGCCGAAAGTCCGGACTTATTAAGGGGGCAACCGATGTCCATGCTTCAGGTATCCGTCTATCGCTACAACCCGGAGACCGACTCCGCGCCGTACATGCAGGAGTTCCAGGTGGACACCCAGGGCCGTGACCTGATGGTCCTGAACGTCCTCGAGATCATCAAGCAGCAGGACAGCTCGATGGCCTACCGCCGCAGCTGCCGCGAGGGCGTGTGCGGCTCCGACGGGATGAACATGAACGGCACCAATGGTCTGGCCTGCGTCACCGCCCTGTCGGACGTGGTCAAGAACGACAAGCTGGTGCTGCGCCCGCTGCCGGGCCTGCCGGTGATTCGCGACCTGGTGGTCGACATGGGGATCTTCTACAAGCAGTACGAGCGCATCCAGCCGTACCTGCAGAACGATGAGAACCCGCCGGCGATCGAGCGCCTGCAGTCGCCGGAGGAGCGCGACAAGCTCGACGGCCTCTACGAGTGCATCCTGTGCGCCTGCTGTTCGACCTCCTGCCCGTCGTTCTGGTGGAACCCGGACAAGTTCGTCGGTCCGGCCGGCCTGCTTCAAGCCTATCGCTTCCTGGCCGATAGTCGTGATACGGCGACGCGCGAGCGGCTCTCCGAGCTCGAGGATCCGTTCAGCGTGTTCCGCTGCCGCGGCATCATGAACTGCGTGGCGGTCTGCCCCAAGGGGCTCAACCCGACCCGCGCGATCGGCAAGATCCGCGAGCTGCTGCTGGCGAATGCCACTTAAACCGTGGCTCGCGGCTTGTTATCATTGGTCCCCGTTCCTGGCTGCGGTCGAGTGTCGCAGCCGGGGGCGGTCCAAGCGTGGAGAGCCGGTGCCCTGGTGCACCGGCTCTTGACGATCATTGCCGCCGAAACTCGTCGACGACGCCCGTTCGCACAGAGCCGGTCGAGTCGGTGCAAGTGCCAGTAAAGAGTGACGTCGGAGTCTCAAGCGCAACTCCGGCGCCGACACCACCCCATCAGTGCAGGGTGACCGAAACATGCAAGAAGGCATAATGGAGTTGATGTGGCGCACCTCCCATATGAGCGGCGGCAACGCTCACTATGTGGAAGCGCTGTATGAGCAGTATCTCGTCGATCCCAACGCCGTGCCGGACGAATGGCGTAACTACTTCGACAAGTTACCCCGCCCGGAAGGCGCCCCCTCTCACGACGTACCTCTCAGCCCGATTCGCGAGCAGTTCTACCAACTGGCCCAGCAGCGCCGCAACGGTGCTGTCGCTCCTGCGACCGACAGCGGCGAGAGCAAGAAACAGGTCAAGGTCCTGCAGCTGATCAACGCCTACCGCTTCCGGGGCCATCAGAAGGCCGACATCGATCCGCTCGACCTGCGCAACCCGGTGCCGGTACCCGACCTCGACCTGTCCTTCCACCAGCTGTCCAAGTCCGACCTGGACACCGAGTTCCAGACCGGCTCGCTGTTTCTGGGCAAGGACAAGGCGCCGCTCAAGGAGATCGTCGACGCGCTGGAGAAGACCTACTGTCGCTCGATCGGCTGCGAGTTCATGCACATCGTCGACACCGAGGAGAAACGCTGGCTGCAGCAGCGCTTCGAGTCGGTGCGCAGCGCGCCCAAGTACAGCGATGACGTGCGCATGCACGTCCTGGAGCGTCTGACCGCGGCGGAAGGCCTGGAGAGCTACCTGGCCTCCAAGTATCCGGGCACCAAGCGCTTCGGCCTGGAAGGCGGCGAGACTTTCATTCCGATGATGGACGAGATCATCCAGCGTGCCGGCGGCTACGGGACCAAGGAAGTGGTCATCGGCATGGCCCACCGTGGCCGTCTCAACCTGCTGGTCAACATCCTCGGCAAGAGTCCCTCCGAGCTGATCGACGAGTTCGACGGCAAGAAGGTGATCGAGAAGGGCTCGGGCGACGTCAAGTACCACCAGGGCTTCAGTTCCAACGTGATGACGCCGGGCGGCGAAGTCCACCTGGCGCTGGCCTTCAACCCGTCGCACCTCGAGATCGTCTCGCCGGTGGTCGAAGGCTCCGTGCGTGCCCGTCAGGATCGCCGCGACGATGCCGAGGGCGACAAGGTACTGCCGATCAACGTCCACGGCGACGCGGCCTTCGCCGGCCAGGGCGTGGTCATGGAGACCTTCCAGATGTCGCAGACCCGCGGTTACAGGACCGGCGGCACGCTGCACATCGTGATCAACAACCAGGTCGGCTTCACCACCTCGAATCCGCAGGACACGCGCTCGACCGAGTACTGCACCGACATCGCCAAGATGGTTCAGGCGCCGATCTTCCACGTCAACGGCGACGACGCCGACGCGGTGATCCATGCCACCCAGGTGGCGCTCGACTACCGTCAGCAGTTCCACAAGGACGTCGTCATCGACCTGGTCTGCTATCGTCGGCGCGGCCACAACGAGGCCGACGAGCCCTCCGGCACCCAGCCGATGATGTACAGCAAGATCAAGTCGCACAAGACGTCGCGCGCGCTGTACGCCGAGCGTCTGATCGAGGCCGGGCTGCTCAGCGAGGAGCAGGCCAAGGACCTGACCGAGAAGTACCGCGAGGATCTGCTGGCCGGCAACCACGTGGCCAACGCCCTGGTCAAGGAGCCCAATACCGAGCTGTTCGTCGACTGGACGCCCTACCTGGGTCATGAGTGGACCGGCGACGCCGATACCGCCATCGACATGAAGCGCATGCAGCATCTCGCCGCGAAGATGTGCGAAGTGCCCGACGGCGTGCAGATGCAGCGCCAGGTCAGCAAGATCTACGAGGACCGCCGCAAGATGCTCGCCGGCGGCATGGCGCTGAACTGGGGCTTCGCCGAGACGCTGGCCTACGCCACGCTGCTCGACCAGGGGCACCCGGTACGCCTGACCGGCCAGGATTCCGGCCGCGGCACCTTCTCGCATCGCCACGCGGTGGTGCACAACCAGAAGGACGGCAGCACCTTCGTGCCGCTCGAGCATATCCGCGACGGCCAACCGCGCTTCACCATTCACGACTCCTTCCTCTCCGAGGAGGCCGTGCTGGCGTTCGAGTACGGCTACGCCACGACCATGCCCACCGCCCTGATCATCTGGGAGGCGCAGTTCGGGGACTTCTTCAACGGCGCTCAGGTGGTGGTCGATCAGTTCATCTCCTCCGGCGAATCCAAGTGGGGCCGGCTGTGCGGGTTGACCCTGCTGCTGCCGCACGGGTACGAGGGCCAGGGGCCGGAGCACTCCTCGGCGCGACTCGAGCGCTTCCTGCAGTTGTGCGCCGAGCACAACATGCAGGTCTGCGTGCCGACCACCCCGGCGCAGATCTTCCATCTGCTGCGTCGCCAGGTGATCCGCCCGCTGCGCAAGCCGCTGGTGGTCATGTCGCCCAAGAGCCTGCTGCGCCACAAGGAAGCCACCTCGACCCTCGAGGAACTGGCCAACGGTCGCTTCAACATGGTGCTCGCCGATCAGGGCAACCTGGACGCCGAGGCGGTCAAGCGCGTCGTCCTGTGCGCCGGCAAGGTCTATTACGACCTGGCCGCCTATCGGGCCGAGAACGAGCGCGAGGACACGGCGATCGTGCGTGTCGAACAGCTCTACCCCTTCCCCAAGGAGGAGCTCTTCGATGCCCTCAAGGGCTTCACCAACCTCGAGCAGGTGGTGTGGTGTCAGGAGGAACCGCTCAACCAGGGTGCCTGGTACCAGAGCCAGCATCATATGCGCGTGGTCGCCGACATGCTGGCGGATGGCCTGGGTCGCGAACTCAAGTTCGCCGGTCGCCCGGCATCGGCCGCCCCCGCCGCGGGCTACATGTCCGTTCATGTGGAACAACAGCGCCAACTGGTGGACGACGCCTTCAACGCCTGAGGCGTCCAACCGGGACGAGAGAGAACTCACTAAGGAAACGAAATGGCTACCGAGATCAAAGCGCCCAGTTTTCCGGAATCCGTCGCCGAAGGCACGGTTGCCGCCTGGCACAAGAAGGCCGGCGACAGCGTCGAACGCGACGAGCTGATCGTCGAGATCGAGACCGACAAGGTCGTCCTCGAGGTGGTGGCACCGGAAGCGGGCACGCTGTCTGAGATCAAGGTCGAGGAAGGCGAAACCTGCGAATCCGAGCAGGTCCTGGGGATGCTCGGCGAGGCTCAGGAAAAGGCCGACGAGGCCCCGGCCGAGGACGAGAAGCAGGCCGACGACGCCGAGAAGAGCGACAAGAACGACAAGAACGAGAAGAAGAGCGAGAAGAAGGCCGACAAGCCGGCGGCGTCGGGCAAGAGCCATGACGTCAAGGCGCCGTCCTTCCCCGAGTCCGTCCAGGAAGGCACCGTGGCCACCTGGCACAAGAAGGTCGGTGAGTCCGTCAAGCGTGACGAGGTGCTGGCCGACATCGAGACCGACAAGGTGGTCCTCGAGGTCGTGGCGCCCGCCGACGGTGCGCTGACCGAGATCAAGGTCGAGGAGGGCGAGCAGGTCGAATCCGAGGCGCTGCTGGCGGTCTTTGCCGAGGGCGCCGGCGGTGACGATTCGGCGAGCGGCGAGGAATCGGTCGACGAGGGCGACGAGGCGTCAGCCGAGAAGGACGAGAAGGTCGGCGACAAGATCCTCGCCCCGGCGGCGCGCAAACTGGTCGCCGAGCACGATCTCGATGCCAGCAAGATCGAGGGCACCGGCAAGGGCGGCCGTGTTCTCAAGGAAGACGTGCAGAAGGCGATCAAGGACGGCTCGGCGAAGAAGGCGGCCAAGTCGTCAGCCGACAAGCCGGCCTCGGGCGGCACCACCAAGGCTGCGGCAGCCGCGGCACCGGCGGTGGAGGGCGAACGCCCCGAGAAGCGCGTGCCGATGAGCCGCCTGCGTCAGACCATCGCCAAGCGGCTGGTCCAGGCCCAGCAGACGGCGGCCATGCTCACCACCTACAACGAGGTGGACATGAGCGCGGTGATGGCCCTGCGCGCCCAGTACAAGGACACCTTCCTGAAGGCCCACGACACCAAGCTGGGCTTCATGGGCTTCTTCGTCAAGGCGGCCACCGAGGCGCTCAAGCGCTTCCCGGACGTCAACGCCTCCATCGACGGCACCGATATCGTCTACCATGGCTACCAGGACATCGGGGTGGCCGTCTCCACCGACCGCGGTCTGGTGGTACCGGTATTGCGCGATACCGACAGCATGAAGCTGGCGGACGTCGAGAAGACCATCGTCGACTTCGGCAAGCGTGCCCGCGACGGCAAGCTTGGCATCGACGAGATGCAGGGCGGCACCTTCACCATCACCAATGGCGGCATCTTTGGCTCGCTGATGTCGACGCCGATCCTCAATCCGCCGCAGACCGCGATCCTGGGCATGCACAAGATCCAGGAGCGTCCCATGGCGGTCAACGGCAAGGTCGAGATCCGTCCGATGATGTACCTGGCCGTGTCCTACGATCACCGCATGATCGACGGCAAGGATGCGGTCCAGTTCCTGGTCACGATCAAGGAACTGCTCGAGGATCCGGCGCGCCTGCTGCTGGATGTGTGATGCGTCGCCAAGCCAACCAGATCGAACAGGAATGATTCATGGCCGATAAATACGATGTGATCGTCATTGGCGCGGGCCCCGGCGGCTACGTCGCCGCCATCCGTGCCGCCCAGCTGGGCCTGAAGACCGCGTGTGTCGAGAAATGGGTCAACAAGGAAGGCAAGACCGTACACGGCGGCACCTGCCTCAACGTCGGGTGCATTCCGTCCAAGGCCCTGCTGGAGGCCTCGCACAAGTTCGTCGAGGCCCAGCACGACTTCGGCGACATCGGCATCGAGACCGGCGACGTCAAGATGGACGTCAAGAAGATGATGGCGCGCAAGGAAAAGATCGTCGCCAACCTGACCGGCGGGATCTCCGGCCTGTTCAAGGCCAATGGCGTCACGCCGCTGGAAGGCACCGGCAAGGTGCTGTCCAACAGCAAGGTCGAGGTCACCGGCAACGACGGCGACAAGGCGACCTATGAAGCGGACAACATCGTCATCGCCTCCGGCTCCGTACCGGTCGAGATCCCGCCCGCGCCGCTCACCGAAGGGCTGATCGTCGATTCCACCGGCGCCCTGGAGTTCGAGGAAGCGCCCAAGCGCCTGGGTGTGATCGGCGCCGGCGTCATCGGCCTGGAACTGGGCAGCGTGTGGAACCGCCTGGGCAGCGAAGTGACCATGCTCGAGGCGATGGATTCCTTCCTGCCGATGGTCGACCAGACCGTCGCCAAGGAGACCCAGAAGCTGCTCACCAAGCAGGGCCTGGACATCAAGCTCGGCGCCCGGGTGACCGGTACCGAGGTCAAGGGCAAGGAAGTCCTGGTCAAGTACACTGACAGCAAGGGCGACCAGGAGCAGACCTTCGACAAGATCATCGTCTGCGTGGGACGCCGTCCTTATACCCAGGGCGTGCTCGACGATGACGCCGGCGTCAAGCTCGACGAACGCGGCTTCATCTTCGTCGACGACCATTGCCGGACCAGCGTGCCCAATGTCTACGCCATCGGCGATGCGGTGCGTGGCCAGATGCTGGCCCACAAGGCCTCGGAAGAGGGCATCATGGTTGCCGACATCATCGCCGGCCACAAGGCCGAGGTGAACTACGACGCGATTCCGTGCGTCATCTACACCTCGCCCGAGGTCGCCTGGGTGGGCATGAACGAGCAGCAGGCCAAGGCCGAGGGCATCGAGGTCAAGACCGGGACCTTCCCGTTCGCGGCCAGCGGCCGTGCGATGGCCAACAACGCCACCGAAGGCTCGGCCAAGATCATCGCCGACGCCGAGACCGACCGTATCCTGGGCGTGCACATCGTCGGCCAGCATGCCGGCGAGATGATCGCCCAGGGCGTGATCGCCATGGAGTTCGGCTCCAGTGCCGAGGATCTGGCGCTGACCTGCTATGCGCACCCCACCATGTCCGAGGCCGTGCACGAGGCGGCACTGGCCGTGGAAGGTCACGCCATCCACGTGGCCAACCGCAAGAAGCGCAAATAACAATCACCGCTGTAAACCCACGCCCCCGCCCGGGGGCGTGTCGTCCGCTCATGGGCGAACGGGGGTGGCCCGAACCGAAGCCTGGCAAGGGCGTTCGCGGCCATCGTTCGAGTCACATGCAACCAATGGCATGACACGATGAACCTTCATGAATATCAGGGCAAACAACTGTTTGCCGACTATGGTCTGCCGGTGTCCAAGGGCTTTGCCGTGGACACTCCCGAAGAAGCTGCCGACGCCTGCAAGAAGATCGGCGGCGACAAGTGGGTCGTCAAGGCCCAGGTTCACGCCGGTGGTCGCGGCAAGGCCGGTGGCGTCAAGCTGGTCGAGAGCGCTGACGAGGCCAAGGCCTTCGCCGAGCAGTGGCTGGGCAAGAACCTGGTGACCTTCCAGACCGACGAGAAAGGCCAGCCGGTCGCCAAGATCCTGGTCGAGAACTGCACCGATATCGCCAACGAGCTGTATCTGGGCGCGGTCGTCGATCGCGGTACCCGTCGGGTGGTCTTCATGGCGTCCACCGAGGGTGGCGTGGAAATCGAGAAGGTCGCCGAGGAAACCCCCGAGAAGATCCTCAAGGCCGAGATCGATCCGCTGGTCGGGGCGCAGCCGTACCAGGCGCGTGAACTGGCCTTCGCGCTGGGCCTCAAGGGCGACCATATCAAGCAGTTCACCAAGATCTTCCTGGGCCTGTCCAAGCTGTTTCACGACAAGGACCTGGCACTGCTCGAGATCAACCCGCTGGTGATCACCGACGAAGGCAACCTGCACTGCCTCGACGCCAAGATCAACCTCGATGGCAACGCCCTGTACCGGCATCCCGACCTGCAGGCGATGCGTGACCCCTCCCAGGAGGACGAGCGCGAAGCCCACGCCCAGGAATGGGAACTCAACTACGTGGCGCTCGACGGCAACATCGGCTGCATGGTCAACGGCGCCGGCCTGGCCATGGGCACCATGGACATCATCAAGCTCAACGGCGGCCAGCCGGCGAACTTCCTGGACGTCGGCGGCGGCGCCACCAAGGAGCGTGTTGCCGAAGCCTTCAAGATCATCCTCTCCGATGACTCCGTGAAGGCCGTGCTGGTCAACATCTTCGGCGGTATCGTGCGCTGCGACATGATCGCCGAAGGCATCATCGGTGCCGTCGAGCAGGTCGGTGTCAACGTGCCGGTGGTGGTCCGCCTCGAGGGCAACAACGCCGAGCTGGGTGCCGAGAAGCTGGCGTCCAGCGGACTCAACATCATCGCTGCTACCAGCCTGACTGACGCGGCACAGCAGGTCGTCAAAGCAGCGGAGGGCAAGTAATGAGTATCCTGATCGACAAGAACACCAAGGTCATCTGCCAGGGCTTTACCGGTGGCCAGGGGACCTTCCACTCCGAACAGGCGATCGCCTACGGCACCCAGATGGTCGGCGGCGTGACGCCGGGCAAGGGCGGCCAGGAGCATCTGGGTCTGCCGGTGTTCAACACCGTCAAGGAAGCGGTCAAGGAGACCGGCGCCGAAGCCTCGGTCATCTACGTGCCGGCACCGTTCTGCAAGGATTCCATCCTCGAAGCCGCCAATGCCGGTATCAAGCTGATCGTCTGCATCACCGAGGGTATTCCCACCCTCGACATGCTCGACGTCAAGGTCAAGTGCGACGAGCTGGGCGTGCGCCTGATCGGCCCGAACTGCCCGGGCGTGATCACGCCGGGCGAGACCAAGATCGGCATCATGCCGGGCCACATCCACAAGCCGGGCAAGGTGGGCATCGTCTCTCGCTCCGGCACCCTGACCTATGAAGCGGTCAAGCAGACCACCGATCACGGCTTCGGTCAGTCCAGCTGCGTGGGCATCGGTGGCGACCCGATCCCGGGTTCCAACTTCATCGACATCCTCGAGCTGTTCGAGAAGGATCCGCAGACCGAAGCGATCGTGATGATCGGCGAGATCGGCGGTACCGCCGAAGAGGAAGCGGCTGCCTATATCAAGGAGCACGTCAGCAAGCCGGTGGTGGCCTACATCGCCGGCGTCACGGCGCCTCCGGGCAAGCGCATGGGCCATGCCGGTGCCATCATCGCCGGTGGCAAGGGCACGGCGGACGAGAAGTTCGCTGCCCTCGAGGCAGCCGGCGTCAAGACCGTACGCTCGCTGGCCGAGATCGGTGATGCGCTGAAGGAAGCGACCGGCTGGTAATCGCGCCTTCCGCATTGTCGTCAGGCCCGGCCTGACCGAAAAGGGCACCTCCGGGTGCCCTTTTTACATTCTGACAGGGATATGATCGCCTTCCGCCTTCCGCCTTCCGCCTTCCGCCTTCCGCCTTCCGCCTTCCGCCTTCCGCCTTCCGCCTTCCGCCTTCCGCCTCCCGCCTTCCGCCTCCCGCCTCCCGCCTTCCAAACGTATCACTGCCGTTGCATCGCTTGCCTGCCGTCTTCGCCGTCATTGTTTTTGAGTTTTCTAATACTTTTTCTCAACAGTCCCGTTAACAACAGGATTAGTCGTCCATTAATGGTGCTGTTTTTGCGGTATTAGGGGATTGAAGAAAGGTGGTTATTGCAAAAAATAACCCTTTTTTTTCCATGAAAAGACTCTAGCATGACCTAAAGTGGAGACAGACAGATACATACATATACCTTTCGATTACAAAGTAATCGAAAGGGCGTTTTCCTGAAAAAATAGAGAAATCAATCATTAATGGCGCTGGGGAAAGCCGATCAACCGCCGGGGCGGTAGCGTGGCCGGGGATCACCGTCTCGATGGCCTCAGGGCATGGTGCAATAAGGATGTCCGCGAAGCAGGGAAGTGATGGTCGTTATTTCGCGGAATTAATGACGGTGAGCGTGGCGCATTAACGGCTCGCGCATGAAAGACAAGACAGGGGCTCAATGTGAATTGCATGGGGACAGGATCATGGCTTCTAGGTTGAACAACATCAAATCACGGTGGGGCTTGCCGGTCATGGGAGTGGCCATGATCGTCTGGCTTTCCGCTTGTGCGGCGGCCCCCGGGGCGCGCGTTCCCTATGACACGGGCGTGGAGCCCCTCGCTGCCAACGTCGAGGTCGAACCGATTACCATTGATCTGGTCAACGCCATGCGGGCCGCGCCCCGGCCGGAAGCGATCGATCACGTCGGCAGCGAGGACTCGGGCCAGACAACCTTTACCAGGGTGCCCGAGGATTACGACTATCGGATCGGGCGCGGCGATGTCCTCAATGTCATCGTCTATGACCACCCGGAACTCACCATTCCTGCGGGCAGCGAACGCAGTGCGGAGGAATCGGGCAACGTGGTGCATGCCGACGGCAGCATCTTTTATCCGTACGTGGGTCAGATCAAGGTAGCCGGGCGCACGGTCCGCGAGGTCAGGTCGGAGATTCAGCGGCGCCTGTCCGGTTTCATCGCGGAGCCCCAGGTTGACGTCAAGGTCGCCAGCTACAACGCGCAGAAGGTCTACGTGACGGGACAGGTCAAGGATCCGGGTGTCTTCTCGGTGACCAACGTGCCGGTCCACGTGCTCGACGCCATCAGCGATGCTGGTGGCCTGACGGAAACGGCCAACTGGCACGACGTGGTACTCAGCCGTGATGGGCAGGACCTGCATCTGTCCCTCTATGACATGCTGGTCAACGGCGATCTCGAGCAGAACCTGCGCCTCAAGGATGGCGATGTCGTTCATGTCCTGGACGTGGGCAACCAGCAGATCTATGTGATGGGCGAGGTCAACGAGCCCGCCGCCCTGCCGATGGGAAACAGCGCGTTCTCGTTGACCACCGCCATTGCCCAGGCCAGGGGAATCCGCGAAGAAAGTGCGGACGCCTCCGGGATTTTCGTCATCCGCCGCAATCCGGAGCCCAGCAAGGCCTACGCCACCGTCTATCAGTTGAATGCCAAGAATGCGGCGGCCTTCGTCCTCGGCTCGCAGTTCATGCTTCAGCCGGCAGACGTGGTCTATGTCACGGCGGCACCGGTGTCGTTGTGGAACCGTGTCCTGAATCAGATCCTGCCGTCGCTGACGACGATCTATCAGGCCACCGAAATCCACCAGAACCTCAAGTGATGCAATTCTCCCGGGTGCTCGTCCTCTGCACGGGCAATACCTGCCGGAGCCCGGTAGCCGAGGCCCTGTTGAGGGCTCGGTTACCCCATCTGACGATCCAATCGGCGGGGCTCGGCGCCCTGGTCGACCATCCCGTGGAGGCTCAGGCCAGGCATCTCGTCGAAGGCATGGAAGGGCTCGATCTGAGCCGGCACCGGGCACGTCAGGTGACCCAGGAGATGATCCAGCAGGCCGATCTGATTCTGGTCATGACCGAGCGACAACGACTGGCCGTGGCCAAGATGCATCCTTCCATCATGGGAAAAGTGCTGCTGTTCGGTCGCTGGCTGGACAACGACGGCAAGGGCAAGGAGATATTAGACCCCCACGGAAAGAGCCATGAGGTCTTCGAATACATTCATGGGCAGCTCGTACAAGCCGCCGATAGCTGGGCGCGCAAGCTCGCCTAGCGCCTGATCGTCATATTCTACATTACTTGTTTCGGGGGTCGCATGGCTCAGAGTAACAATGAAATTCGCTCATCGTCGGACAATGATGAGCTGGATATCGGACGGCTCTATGGCGCGCTGAAGGACAATGTCTGGACCATTGCAGCCATCACCCTGATGTTTGCCATGGCGGGAATCATCTATGCATTCCTGGCGACACCGATATATCGTGCCGATGCCCTCGTGCAAATTGAAAAGGCAACACCCAAGAATCCACTCTCGGAGGTCACCAGCTTGCTGGGCGAGGAACCCCCTTCGGAGTCGGAAATAGAGATCATACGCTCGCGCATGGTGCTGGGGCGTGCAGTCGACATACTCAACCTCGACCTGTTGGTGGAGCCCGTACAGGTCCCGGTCATAGGCGGGTTCTTGCATAGGGTCGGGATGACTCGACCGGATTCTTTCATCGAAAATGTGCTGAATGATATCGGCGTCGATGGCAAGGCGTTCATGAAGAGTTTCGATTATGCCTGGGCGGGTGAGTCTATCGACGTCGCGAGTTTTTCGGTATCCGACAAGTTTCTCAATGAGAATTTCGTGGTGCGTGTGGAGAATGGCTCGCGCTATGAACTCTTGCATGACGGCACCGTGATTGGTTCGGGTGTCGTTGGCCAGCAAGAGGAGTTCGACAAGGGTGAAATCGGCATCAATGTGAGCGCCATCAATGCGTCTCCGGGAGCGGGATTCATCGTCAGGAAAATACCGCGATTGATGGCGATCAGTGATCTTCGCAAGCATCTCAGTATCAATGAACAAGGTGAAAAGACGGGTATTCTGAACTGGGGGCTCACGGATGCCAATCCGGTACTGGCGGAACGTGCCCTGGGTACCATCGCCGATATCTATGTGACACAAAACATACAGCGGCAGTCTGAAGAGGCACGCAAGAGTCTGGAGTTCCTGCATGGCCAGCTTCCCCATGTCAGGGATGAGTTGGGCACTGCCGAGGATCGTCTCAATAAATATCGTACCGACAGTGATAGTGTGGATCTGTCCCTGGAAACCCAGTCGATCCTGGAACGACTGGTCAATCTCGAATCCCAGTTGAATGAGCTCGCGTTTTCCGAGGCGGAAATATCGCGGCGCTTTACGCCCAGCCACCCAACGTATGCAGCGCTGCTCGAAAAGAAAAGACAGTTGAAGAAAGAACAGGCGAACCTGGAAAGTAAGATAAATGGCCTGCCGAAGACCCAGCAGGAGATCTTGCGCCTCCAGAGAGATGTGTCGGTCAATCAGGCAATCTATGTACAACTACGCAACAAGGTTCAGGAGATGCAGATTGCCGAAGCGAGTACCGTCGGTAATGTGCGCATGCTGGACGATGCCAAGGTATCGCCGATACCGGTCGAGCCCAACAAGAAACTCATCGTCGCTCTGGCAACATTGCTTGGGGGCATGACGGGCGTGGGCATCATCCTACTGCGAGTCGCCCTGAGCCAAGGCGTCGAGACACCCGACCAGTTGGAACAGCTTGGACTTCCCGTCTATGCAACCGTTCCTCTTTCGACCGAGCAGGCCAAACTCAACAAGCGAGTCAGAAGAACGGGGGGCGAAGGTTACAGCATCAATACTGGTGTGCTAGCCGAAAAGAATCCTACCGATATCTCCGTCGAGGCATTGCGTGGCCTGAGAACGAGCCTCTATTTCGCAATGCTGGAAGGGGCCGACAATCGGCTGATGATTACCGGGCCAAGCCCCGCCAATGGCAAAAGCTTCGTTGCCATCAACCTGGCGGCCGTTTGTGCTCAGGCAGGCAAGAATGTCCTGATAATCGATGGCGACATGCGCAAGGGGCATATACATAGCGTATTCGGCGAGCATGCGGAGGGCGGCTTGAGCGAGGTGCTCGCCGGTCGTCAGAAAGTGCAGGACGTGATTCGTGCGGTAGATGGTATTGATAATTTACATTACCTGTCACGTGGCATCGCGCCACCCAACCCTTCGGAATTGCTGGTGACGACCGGGTTTAGTGAACTGCTGGATGTCGTCAGTGATTATTATGACCTGGTGATCATTGACTCCCCCCCGGTGCTTGCCGTGACGGATGCCGCAATCATTGGCAAGAATGTCGGTACCACATTGATGATTGCCCGTTTCCAGGTGAACTCGCCGCGGGAAATAAAGCTTGCACTCAGGCGTCTCGATGTGGGCGGGGTAACCGTCAAGGGGGCCGTTTTGAATGCCGTCGAACAAAAGTCTGCCCTGGCCTACGGTTACGGATATTACAATTACGTATATACCAATGTTGGCAGCAGTGCATCTTGATCGTTTTGCAAGTTTTCAAGAATATAATCTATCAGGATGTTTTCATGTCACCTCGAGAATCGATCGTCTTCATCGTTACCAAGCCACTGCAGATCATGATGGCGATGGTGATCAGGGATTCCTTTAAATCCGGCACCAGCTGTCATCTTTACATAGTCAATGATTTCTTCAATGTGACTGAGGTTTCGCAGCGATTGACGAATCATGATCTTCAGTGGCGCTCAGTGACGAATTTTCCGACACGGCAGGCGGCGATAGATCATCTCCAATATCGGAGTGTGGATAATGTATTCATCGATTCGGATGTCGGGATAAGGCTTTACTTGAGCCTGCGGGCGGCCAAGCGGCGCTCGAAAGGACTCAAGATATCCGTGTATGAGGAAGGCTGCGGGACCTATCAGGATGATTATTACCCACCTCTCAAGGCCGGCTTCTTGAGATTGCTGGGGGTCGGGGACAGGTTGGGAGGATGCCATCTCACCGATGAGATCTGGCTATACGAAAAAAATGAATATCTGGACATATTCCCCGCAACGAAAACGCTGGTGCGCGAGATAAGACAACCTTTGCATGATTTTTTGAAAGCCAATATGGGGTTGTTGAAGAAGATATTCGTCGGCAACGATGAAGTCATTCCGAGTGGTTCTGAGTCGAATGGGGATGCCTGCATTATCTATCTTTCCAGTTGGCGGGTTTATGAAGAGGTCGTCAGTGATCTCCAGCAGGAAAAGAAGGACCTTTACATAAAACTTCATCCTCACATCAAGAATTACGATTCGCGTTGGATCAGTGGGCATTGTCGGATGTTGCCTTCTGCCGTACCCGCGGAAATAGCCATCATGGATCTGGCAAAACATTATCTCGATATCCTCGTGTACCATCATGACAGCAGCGTAGCGCGTTATGTGTCATTAGAGAATCTACGCTTCGTCAATCTCGGGGACAGTGATCCGTTACCTTAGAACGCATTTCCAAACTCTCGGATGATGGGCACCGGTGGCAGGGCAAAGCGAGGGTCCTTTGCCATGGCCGGAAAATGCTCCTTTCCATTCCGGCATTACCGCCATCCATGGCGGTCAGATAGCAAAGGTAGCGCCCAGGGAGGGGTTTACAGCGCCCTCGCGACGCCCTGCCGCCGGAGAAGCCCACTTCGTCTACCGGTTGTGAAAGGCGTTCTTAATGACGCGGGCTCTTGGCCCTCACATTACCGAATTCCCGGACTGCTTGTTCTCGCTGCTGTTCCGTTGACGTTGCTCTTCTCCATTCATGGTGTCGATGATGCGTAAGCTGTATGCCTTTTCCTTCTCCTTCGAGCGTGGAGGAGCCGCGATAGCCGCCAGGAAATTTTCCAGACTCGCTGCCGAGTTTTCCGAGGTCACCTGCGTGTCGGTCGACGCGGTGAACCATCTGGCACGCGATGCGGTGAGTGAAGCCCGGACCGCCCGGCTCTCCCGGGGCATTCATTTCTTGAAAAGGGTCATTTCTTATATTCTGGTCAAAGGTATGAGAGACGGCAATATATCCAAGCATTCGCTGAACCTGTTCTCATCTTCCGTTTTTTTGAAAAATATGCGCAAGGCGGCCCAGGAGCGCGCAATCTGCCATTTTCACTGGATCAACAATGATTGTTTGAGTCTTTTCGATTTCAAGAAAATCCCTCCGAAGTCGATCATCACCTTGCATGATGAGTGGCTTTATTGCGGCACCGAGCACTATCACGACCTGCTGGGACAGGAAGTATTCGTTTCCGGTTACCCCTTTACATGCCGAACGACCAAAGGCCCGAACTGGAACTGGTTTGCCTGGAAGATGAAGTGTCTGAAGTTGTCGGGGCGCACGGACCTGCTGATAACCGTACCATCACATTGGATGCATGAGCGTGCCAGGCGCAGCCATCTATTGTGCCAGCATACCGTGAAATTGCTGCCCAATCCGATAGAGACGCAAGATTTTCATCCGTCGACTAGCCTGGAAAGACAGCGCTCCAGAATTTCCCGAGGGATTCTCGATTCACAGCTCGTCATCGTGACCGGCGCGGTGGATGGCAAGAAGAATCCGGTAAAAGGATTTGATCTTCTCGAAAAGGCGCTCGAGATCGTTTCCCGGGAGGTCTCTGACGACGTCTTGCGGAAAGTGGTTCTCGTGTCGTTCGGCGGTAGCGAGGTTGGCAGGGGAGAGTTTGGCGGTATTGAAGTCATTCATCTGGGCAAGATCAGGGAAATAGAAACGTTGAGACGCGTTTATGCCATGGCGGATTTCGCGGTCGTGCCTTCGCTTGTCGAATCGTTCGGCCAGGTGGCGGCCGAAGCGCTGGCGTGTGGAACGCCGGTCGTCGCTTTCCGTTGCTCAGGCTTGCAGGATATCGTCATTCATCAAGTCACGGGTCTGTTGGCGGACCCCTACGAACCTCGTTCGTTGGCCGAAAGGATCATCGAGCTGATTCACTGCGCTCCGGAAGTAAGACAGCACTTGGGACATAACGGCAGGGAGCACGTGGTGAACAATTTCTCGTCAGAAGTCATTGCCAGGCAATATAAGGAAATCGTCAGCTCTTTGTGCTGACCGTCAATAACGATGAGGTAGTTGTCGCCATGCTAAAAAAAGCGTTGGTTACCGGGGTTACGGGTCAAGATGGATCCTATCTCGTGGAATACTTGCTGGCCAAGGGCTATGAAGTCCATGGGATCAAGCGCCGTGCGTCCTTGTTCAATACGCAAAGGATCGATCATGTCTATCAGGATCCGCATGACAAGCATCAGCGCTTTGTGCTGCACTATGGGGATCTGACGGATTCGTCCAATCTCATTCGTCTGGTGCAGCATATCCAGCCGGACGAGGTATACAATCTTGCCGCTCAGTCCCATGTGGCCGTGAGTTTCGAGTCACCCGAATATACCGCGGACGTCGATGCCCTGGGCACATTGCGGCTCCTGGAGGCGATAAGGCTGCTGGGAATGGAAGGCAAGACGCGCTTCTATCAGGCCTCGACGTCAGAGTTGTACGGGGCCGTACAGGAAATACCGCAAAGAGAGACTACCCCCTTTTATCCCCGGTCACCCTATGCCGTGGCCAAGCTGTATGCCTACTGGATTACGGTCAATTATCGCGAATCCTACGGCATGTATGCGTGCAATGGCATTCTCTTCAACCATGAGTCACCGCGGCGTGGAGAGACTTTCGTGACACGCAAGATCACCCGTGGCCTGGCGAATATCGCACAGGGGCTCGAGAACTGCCTGTTCCTGGGTAACCTCGACTCGTTGCGTGACTGGGGGCATGCCAAGGACTATGTGCAGATGCAGTGGCTCATGCTGCAGCAGGAGAAGCCGGAAGATTTCGTCATCGCGACTGGCAAGCAGATGTCGGTGCGCGATTTCATCCGTCTGAGTGCCGCCGAGCTGGGCATCGGGCTGATATTCCTCGGCAAGGGTGTCGATGAGTATGCGGTCGTCGACACCGTCGTCGGTAACAAGGCCCCGGCGGTGGTACCCGGCGATGTACTCGTTCGCGTCGATCCTCGCTATTTCCGGCCGGCCGAAGTGGAGACGCTACTCGGTGACCCCTCGAAGGCCCGGCGCAAGCTGGGCTGGGAGCCTAGCATCGGCGTACAGGAAATGTGTCGGGAGATGGTGGCCGAGGACCTCAGGTCGGCCCGGCGTTTTGCACTGCTCAAGGAACACGGGTACGAACTGCCCGTGGCGATGGAGGGCTGAACATGCACAGGGAAAGAATCTTCGTTGCCGGGCATCGAGGCATGGTCGGCTCGGCGCTGGTGCGGTCTCTCGAGGCGCGGGACAGGCTCGAAATCGTCACCGCCGAGCATGCGCAGCTCGACCTCACACGGCAGCAGGACGTCGAGGCCTTTCTGGGGGATCTTCGCGTCGACCAGATCTATCTGGCGGCGGCCCGGGTCGGCGGCATCCATGCCAACTCCACGTATCCCGCGGATTTCATCTACGACAATCTGATGATCGAGGCGAACGTGATCGCTGCCGCGCATGCAGCCGACGTCAAGAAGCTGCTGTTTCTGGGGTCGTCGTGCATCTATCCACGGCTCGCGTCACAGCCGATGGCCGAGGAGGCCCTGCTCACGGGCCCCCTCGAGCCCACGAACGAACCCTATGCGGTGGCCAAGATCGCCGGGATCAAACTCTGCGAGAGCTACAATCGGCAGTATGGGCGAGACTACCGTAGCGTCATGCCCACGAGTCTTTACGGCCCCAACGACAATTTCCACCCCGAGAACTCCCATGTGATCCCCGCCCTGATGCGACGCCTTCACGAAGCCCGGCAGAGCGACGCGGGCGAGGTGGTCATCTGGGGCAGCGGGACGCCCCGGCGCGAGTTTCTGCACGTCGACGACATGGCCAGTGCCTGCGTGCACCTGATGAACCTGGATACGGCGACCCAGGCGCGTCTCACCCGGCCGATGCTCTCGCATATCAACATCGGCAGCGGCATCGAATGCACCATCCGCGACCTGGCCGAGACCATCGCCCGGGTGGTCGGCTTCGAGGGGCGATTGACCTTCGATGCCGACAAGCCCGACGGCGCCCCGCGCAAGCTGCTCGACATCTCGCGGCTGCAGGCCACGGGGTGGCGCCCGAGCGTGCTGCTGGAAGACGGGCTGCGCATGACCTATCAGTGGTTTCTGGAGAATCAGTACCGCTTCCGCGGTTGAACCCTCGACGGACACGAAAGGTGACACGATGATAACGCCCGTGATTCTGGCCGGGGGCAGCGGTTCCCGGCTATGGCCCTTGTCCCGCCAGTTGCGGCCCAAGCAGTTCCTGTCGCTGTTCGGTGAGGCGAGCCTGCTGCAGGAGACGCTGGGCCGACTGTCGGCGCTCCCGCACCGGCCGCCCGTGGTGATCTGCAACGAGGACCATCGTTTCCTGGTTGCCGAGCAACTGCTTCAGTCGCAAAACCCGGACGCCTGTATTCTCCTCGAGCCGGACGGACGCAATACGGCGCCGGCCATCGCCCTGGCGGCCCTGCGTGTCCAGGCGGAAAACCCCGAGGCCCTGTTGCTGGTGCTGGCGGCGGATCATGTCATCGACGACGTGGAGGCCTTTCACGGCAGCATCGAAGGGGCAAGGCAACTGGCCGTCCAGGGGGACCTGGTGACCTTCGGTATCGTCCCCCAGCACGCCGAGAGCGGCTATGGCTACATCCAGCGCGGCGATCCTCGCGGCGATCACGGCTTCGCGGTCAAGCGCTTCGTGGAAAAGCCCGACCGGGCCACCGCCGAGGACTATCTCTCGACCGGGGACTACTACTGGAACAGCGGCATGTTCCTGTTCCAGGCCGGACGCTACCTGGAAGAACTGGAGGCCCACGCACCGGAGATCGTTCATGCCTGCCGGCAGGCCATGCAGGGCGCCCATCGCGATCTGGATTTCACGCGACTCGATGCCGAGGCCTTTCGGCGTTGCCCGTCCGACTCGATCGACTATGCGGTCATGGAGCGGACCCAGCGTGCCAGTGTCGTGCCGCTGGATGCCGGCTGGAGCGATGTCGGGAGCTGGTCGACGCTCTGGGAAATCGGCGAGCAGGACGCGAACCGCAACGTCACCCGCGGCGACGTGGTCTGCCACGACGCGCACGATCTGCTGGTCCAGGCCGATCATCGGCTGGTGGCGGCGGTGGGGATCGAGAACCTGGTCATCGTGGAAACCAAGGATGCGGTGCTCGTCGCGCACAAGGACCGCGTCCAGGAGGTCAAGCGCATCGTCGAACGCCTCAAGCGGGAAGGGCGCGGCGAGTACCTCGATCATCGCGAGGTCTATCGGCCCTGGGGCGTCTACGATTCGATCGACCGGGGCGGGCGCTATCAGGTCAAGCACATCACCGTGAAGCCGGGCGCCCGGCTCTCGGTCCAGATGCACCATCACCGCAGCGAGCACTGGGTGGTGGTCTCGGGGAGCGCGAAAGTCACGGTGGGAGACAAGACCTACCTGGTCGCCGAAAACGAGTCGACCTATATCCCCATCGGCGAGATCCATGCCCTCGAGAACCCCGGCAAGATCCCCCTGGAACTGATCGAGGTGCAATCGGGTTCCTATCTGGGGGAGGACGACATCGTGCGCTTCGACGACCGCTATGGACGCTGCCAATGACCACACCGACGTTTTCCATCATCACCGCCTGCTTCAACAGCGAGAAAACCATCGCCGATGCCATCGCCAGCCTCAAGTGCCAGACCTGGCCCGGGGTCGAGCACGTGGTGATCGACGGCGCCTCCCGCGACGCGACCGTCACCATTGCCCGCGAGCGACTCTCAGCTGCCGACGTGCTCGTCTCCGAGCCCGACCAGGGGATCTTCGATGCGCTCAACAAGGGCCTGGCGCGTGCCACCGGGGACGTGATCGGCTTTTTGAACTCGGACGACCTGCTGGCCGATGAACAGGTCCTGGCCAGGGTCGCCGCCAGCTTCGAGTCCGATGCGGTGGGGGCCGTCTACGGTGACCTGCAGTACGTCAGCGCCAGCGACCCGGATCATGTCATTCGCCACTGGCGTTCCGGCGACTTCCAGCGCCCCAAGCTGCGACGTGGCTGGATGCCGCCGCACCCCACCTTCTTCATGCGCCGTGAGCTGTACCGGACGCTGGGCGGCTTCGATGCCAGTTTCCGTATCGCCGGCGACTACGAAGCGCTGCTGCGCTACCTGAGCCATGAGGCGCTGACCATCCGCTACATTCCCGAGGTGCTGGTCAGGATGCGCCTGGGAGGCGCCAGCAACGGCAGTCTCAAGGCGATTTTCAACAAGTCCCGCGAGGATGTCCGCGCGATGCGCAAGAACGGCATCAACCCGCTGCTGGCGTTGCCCTGGAAGAACCTCTCCAAGCTACCGCAGTTCTTCTGAACGCCGTCACTCCCCCCCCTAACGACTCACCCCGCATCGTCCGAGCGCCCGCGTGTCATCGCCGTGGTGACGCCGCGCTCGGCCCTGCTCATTGTCACTTACCTCCTGGTCGAAGGAGCTGCTCGATGCTGAACACGCCGTTTTCCCCCTGGCCCTGCTTCACCGAGGAAGAGGCCGACGCGGTGAGGCGCGTCCTGCTCTCCAACCGCGTCAATTACTGGACGGGCGACGAGACCCGGGCCTTCGAGCGGGAATTTGCCGAGGCCACGGGCTGCGAGTTCGCGATCGCCGTGTCGAACGGCACCACCGCACTTGATCTGGCGTTCAAGGGGCTGGGCATCGGCGCGGGCGACGAGGTGCTGGTGACCTCGCGGACCTTCCTCGCCTCGGTATCGAGCATCGTCACCGCCGGGGCGATACCGGTCTTCGTCGATGTCGATCGCGAGACGCAGAACATCGCGCCCGAGGCCGTACGAGAGGCGATCACGTCACGCACGCGGGCGATCGTCGCCGTGCATCTGGCCGGCTGGCCGTGCGACATGGCGGCCTTGATGGCGATCGCCGAACGCCATGGGCTGTGGGTGATCGAGGACTGTGCCCAGGCGCATGGTGCGCGCTATCGGGGGCGCAGTGTCGGGAGCATCGGGCATGTGGGCTGCTGGTCGTTCTGCCAGGACAAGATCATCACCACCGGGGGGGAGGGGGGCATGGTCACCACCCATGATGAAGCGCTGTGGCGACGCATGTGGGCCTACAAGGATCACGGCAAGAGCTGGCAGGCCGTCTACGAGCGCGAGCATCCCCCCGGCTTCCGCTGGCTGCACGAAAGTTTCGGGACCAACTGGCGGATGACCGAGATGCAGGCGGCCATCGGACGCATTCAACTCACGCGCCTGGACGAGTGGCAGGCGATTCGCCGCCGCAATGCCGAACGAATATGGCGAGCCGCGGCGGAGTGCCGGGGGCTGCGAGTGGCCGGCGTGCCCGACGACATACGGCACGCCGCCTATAAATGCTACGTGTTCGTCGACCCCGGCGCGCTCAAGGAGACCTGGAGTCGCGATCGTATCCTGGAAGAACTGACGCGACTGGGCGTGCCCTGCTTTTCAGGATCCTGCTCGGAAGTCTATCTCGAGAAAGCCTTCGACAACACGGGCTGGAGGCCCGGCCGAGCGTTGCCGGTCGCCAAGGAGCTGGGCGAAACCAGCCTGATGTTCCTGGTTCATCCGACACTGACATCGCAAGAAATCGAAAAAACATGCGCGGCGCTGTCCGCCATCATGTCGCAGGCCGCCGCTTGATCCCCGAAAATTCGGCCGCGATGACGTGTCACTCGCCAGGGGCCACCGGAATGTCGATAAAGAAAGTCGATGTCATGATCTTCGTGGCACTGTGTTCTTTCATTTTCATCAACTCTTTCTTCATACATCGAGTGAGTTTCGTCGATTCGGTCGCGTTTTTCCTGGTATGCACGAGTTCGGCCGCGGTCATATTCCTGTATCGCCAGAAAGGGGCCACGCTGCTGAAACTGTTCTTTCTGTTCAGCTTCCTGTTCTTTGGCTTCGTCCCGCCGCTGGAACTCTATTATGGGGAAGTCTATTGGGGAGGCAGGCCCTTCAGTGCCGGTGATTATGGTTATGCGGCGCTGCTGGTACTGTTCTTCAATGTCGTGGTTTTCGTGAGCTATCTGTTGACCAGCCGGTCGGGGTACCTGTCCTCCGAGACCGATGCGCGTCTCCCCGAGCAAGATCGGGTGCGCCTGGAGTTCATTCAGGTCCTGCTCCTCGTTGGCGTGTCCGCCATGGCCTGCCTGTTGATTCTCTACATGAATGATTTTAATGTGTATTCCCTCGTCTTCCGAGGTGGAGAGCTGGTCCAGAGAAAAAGCCTGGATAGCGTGTCCTCGTCACTGCTGTATGGCTTTTTCATTCGGTTCATACCGATCAGCACGGCCATCGTCATGTTGTTCATGGTACGCGGCATGTGGTTTCTCAAGGCGCTACTGCTCGTCATCGGTGTCGTCTCGGCGTTCCCCACCGGACTGGCCAGGCTTTCGGTGCCGACCTATTACTTCCCGCTGCTGTTTTTCTTTTTCCCGAGGTTGCTGAAAAACAATCGGGTGCCGTTGCTGGTTTCCCTGGGGATCGTCTTCGTCTTCCCGTTTCTGGAAGGATTCAGGCGCTATTCGTCGGAAAGCGGGTTGAGTTACTCCCTGGACTACAAGTTCTTGTTGGCGGGGCATTTCGATGCCTTCCAGAATTTCACGCGTATCATAACGGACGACTTCGTCTCCTATGGATATCAGCTGCTGGGGGTGGTCTTCTTCTACGTGCCCAGAAGCTTCTGGTCTTCCAAGCCGGTGGGTACCGGACATGCGCTGGCCGAACAGGAAAATTACAACCTGGCCAACATCTCGGCGACCTGGTATGCGGAAGGCTGGGCCAATTTCGGTTTTCTGGGCGCCTTGCTGTTTTCCGTGCTGATCGGCGTTGTCATGGCCAAGCTGGACAGGAAGTACTGGCTGGGGCATTCACGACCCTTTTTCAGGATCATGTATCTGGTGCTGCTGGGCTATGTGTTCTTCCTGCTCAGAGGCGATCTGATGTCGGGGATGGCTTTCCTGATCGGGACCATGATGGCCATTGCCGTTCCCTATTTGATCATCAGTCGGGTCAGGCTGCACCGATTCCTCTAGAAGTGATGCCCTTTGATGGCGACTATCTTCGCGGACTCAAGACGACGATGGCGTCAGGGCTGGTGATCCGTAACGTTCGGGATGGCAGGCCATCGCTGAACGTCGTTGTCGACAAGGGCCATAGCACCGTCCCGGTCAGAAGCTGCAGGAAGGTTCGACGAGTCATCAGGAGCGCGTCGGGGTCGTCGGCTCGATCGATTGCCTTTTGAGGGTGTGTCTTCATGCGATGGTTGGCCCGGGTGGTAGGTGCCGATGACGAGCCCGCCGAGCGTTTCATAGGTACTTGATCCCCACCCAGCCGACGAAGCCCGAGCCGGTGGTTTCGACATAGAGTCTTCCTTCCCGCCAGCCGTCGCTGCCTGCCTGAAATTGGTGCCCGAAGTCGTGGCTGGTCAGCCTCACGCACGCCTCGTAATAGCCCGCACCGGGGGGCGCCTCGATTTCCGCGATCAGCCGGGCATCGCTATCGGCGTCGAAGGTGGCGTCCTGCCACCTGTCGCGGTCCTTGACGGCGTACAGGCGATGGGTGGTGGCCTGCCAGGCTTCCGGCTGCTTGAACGCCCAGAACTTGGTGGGCCGCGCATGCGTCGGCAGTTTCATCTTCAGGCGGTGCCTTTCCATGACGGCTTCAGCGACGCCGAACGTCACGGTCTTTTCTTCCACCCCGAGCGACAGACCGGCTCCCAGTTCGGCACAGGCGGGGTTGCGGGGGTAGAAAAAACCCTCGCCGTCAATGGTGTAGGCGCCGCCGGTCTCGATATGGGGTGAGGAAATGGAGACGACGCCCGTCAAGTTCTCGTCATGGGTGCCGGCGTAGGGCGTCGAGCGGGCGCGCTGGTAATGGATGCCGGCGCTGTGGGTCACGTAGACGGACGACATGCCGCCGCGGGTCGCACTGCCCGAGAGGTTGGAAGTCGGGTGTTGGCGAATGATCCCGCGTCCATAGCTGAAGACCACATTCTCGATCCGGGCGTTGAGCTTTCCGGCGTAATGGAGCAGGTCGATATCCTTGCCGTCGGCGTTGATCTGCACATCGGACAGGTTGAGGGTCAACATCCTGCTGCGGTCCCCCTGTGTCGCATGATCCTCCTGGCACAGGGCCCTTTCCCCGGGCGCGCTTCTGGCCTCCCAGCGGCTCGACAAGAACGAGACCTTGCCGGAATACCACAGGTTCCTGGCGGCGTCAGGGTATATCCACGAGTAGAAGGTACCGCGGCCGATGAAACTGCCGCCAATCACCTTGATCTCTCCTCCCGCCTCATCGCGTATCAGGGTGTACCGCTCGGCGCTGTCGTCATTTTCCATGTCCGTATCGATGAAGGTCGTGTTGACGGCCTGCAGGTTGTTGTTCAGGAAAGACGTCCGGCAGTTTCTGAATTTGCAATTGAAGAACAGGGTTTCAGACGCCCACCCGTGGGTACTGCCATCGAACGGATTCTGCGTCGTCGTCATGGCGCCTATGGCGAAATCCCTCAACTCGACTCTGTCGAAGCGGTTTTTCCAATTCGGGATGCCGGCTGACAGCGAGGAGGAAATCGCGATGCCGACGGACGTCCCGGCCGTCTCGGCCACTAGCTGAATGTTTCTCAGCAGACTGCCGCTGGAGGTCTCCGAATAATGGAAGGCCTGTTTCGCGGAGGAGCCGGTTGCCGATTGGCTCCGGAAGATGATGGTCGTTCCGCGCTGTGACGATAAACCCTCTATCCAGCTGGTGGACCGACTGTCGATGACGCACGTTCGGGAGATGACGATACGGATATCGCCAAGATAGAGGGGAAGATGATATTTCTCGGCCGCTCTTTTTGCCGAGAAGAATTTCTCGGTCTGGTCTTCGGTCACGCTGTCGATCAGATCGAACCAGTCCGAATAGATGGCCCCTGCGGGAAGACGGATGAACCTTCCGGGCCGTGCCTTCGTGCCAAAGACCGTTCCGCCATCCACGGCTTGCGTACTGTTGGCCGACCAATAGAACTGGCCGCCCCCGCCTTCTCGATTCTGCCGAAAACGCTTGATGTAAAGCGTCTGGCCATCCAGCAATCGCCGTGTGTCCAGTTCCTGCAGTGCGTTCACGCATTCCACATAGAGTGTCCTGCGATCCAGTGCCTCGACCAGTTGCTGTGACCCGGAGGAGGTCGAAACGCTCAATGAATTGGCATCGTCGATGTCGAAGAACTGAACCTTCAGCGTTTTTTCCAGGTTTCCCTTCCGGATATGAATGTCGTACTTGCCGTTAGGCGCCGAGAATTGCAGGAGACCCTCGTGGTCCGATTTGAGCGGGTTCGTGAGGGGGATATCGGCTGGTCCCTTGAGATCGTCCACCAGGCGAGTGGTGTCAGCATGATAGACATGCGCGGTGGCATCGGCGAGTAACGCGCCATCGTCACTCTGTATGAATAGGGTCTTCAGCTCCATGGCGCGGTTTCGTCTCCCATCTTCTATCTCCCATCATCCGTCTCCCGTCTCGATAGCTAGGGTAGAGGGTTTTCAGGCGATTTTCCGCGATGCCCGACCATGCTCGGGGGCTGGCCCCGGGCACGCTCTAGGCTCGGGTTCAGCGGGCCATTCTGGCGCGCCGTCACAAGCCTGACGAACCTTGGCCGTATCGCCCCTAGCGTCGGGCTTCACCTCATGCGGCAAGGATGAATCATCTCAGTATCCGACCATCCCGAGCGATGAAAAAACACATCGAGTGAATGGTTGTAGTGTGAGGATAAACAACGCCGCGGATGGCTTAAAAAACCCTGCTTATTAGTCATTTAATTGGGCCTGTGAAATCCGGATTTGTCTGTAACAATATGTAGTCAGCGATTTGTATCCGATCGATATTTGTTCGAAAAATCCGTCAGTTGCAGAGGGGTTGTGACCCTTCGGGGCGGTAGCGTGGTTTTCGGGAAGCGATAAAACGGTACATGCCTGCAGTGCTGCAACAAGAATGATCGCCAGTGATTTGGGGTAATGACTGTCGAGTTGGCAATGAGTCGCCGGTTCATCGATGGGGCCGACTTCCGGAACAGTGAAGTGGCTCGTTCTCGATGTTTCTTTTTCACGGTTCGTCGACGCGAGAAAAACTCATGGAGCTGCAGGGCAAGCGGATACTGGTCACGGGCGCGGACGGTTTCATCGGTTCCCATCTCACCGAGCGACTGGTCGAGACCGGTCACGACGTGCGGGCCTTCGTGATGTACAACTCCTTCAACAGCTGGGGATGGCTCGACAGCGCGCCGCTCGAGGTGCGACGCAATCTGGACGTGGTGGCCGGCGACATTCGCGATCCCTACGGCGTGCGGCGGGCCGTCGAGGGGTGTGACGTCATCCTCCACCTCGCCGCGCTGATCGCGATTCCGTATTCCTATCACTCGCCCGACACCTATGTGGACACCAACGTCAAGGGCACGCTGAACATCGTTCAGGCGGCGCGCGACCTGGGCATCGAAAAGGTGGTGCATACCTCGACCAGCGAGGTCTACGGCACCGCCCGTCAGGTACCGATCACCGAAGCACATCCCTTGTGCGGGCAGTCGCCCTATTCCGCCTCCAAGATCGGCGCCGACCAGATCGCGCTGTCGTTCCAGCGCTCCTTCGCGACACCGGTCGCGGTGATCCGGCCGTTCAATACCTACGGGCCGCGTCAGTCGGCGCGAGCGGTCATCCCCACGATCATCTCCCAGCTCATCGCCGGGCAACGGGAGATCCACCTGGGGTCGCTGCATCCCACCCGGGACTTCAGTTACGTCGACGATACGGTGAGCGGCTTCATCCGGGTCGCCGAGAGCGAGGCGGCGATCGGCGAGGTGGTCAACGTGGGCAGCGGTTTCGAGATCAGCATCGGCGACACCGTGGGCATGATCGCCGACCTGGCGGGCCGCGAGATCACCATCACCACCGATGAACAGCGCCTGCGCCCCGCCGGCAGCGAAGTCGAACGCCTCTGGGCGAGTACCGACAAGGCCGTCCGTCTGCTCGGCCATCAGCCGGCCTTCGGCGGCCTCGACGGCTTGCGGCGCGGCCTGGCGAGGACCATCGAGTGGTTCAGCGATCCCGCCAACCTGGCCCGTTACAAGGCCCATCTCTACAACATCTAGCGCAATGGATGCGCCCGGAGCGGTGACGGGATGGCGGACTATTACGTATTGGGGGGCGGGGGCCATGCGAGAGTCCTGGTGCATTGCCTCGTGGCCCTGGGCCACCGGGCACGCGGCTACACGGCGCCGCAGGCCTCGCAGGGCATGCCCGGCGTGGCCTACCTGGGCACGGACCGCGACATCCTGGCCCGGGATCTGCCCCCCGGCGAGCGCCTGGCGGTGATCGGGGTGGGCAAGGTGGACGCTCACGCCGACCGCCTCGGGCTGCTGTTCCGTTACCAGGCACGAGGCTTCCACTTTCCGGCCCTGGTGTCGCATGCCGCCATCGTGCACGCCGATGTCGTCTGCGGTGACGGCAGCGTGGTGCTCGACGGCGCCGTGGTGGTCACCGGCGCGCGGCTGGGGCGGGCCTGCATCGTCAATACCCGCGCCGGCGTCGACCATGACTGCTGGCTGGGCGACGACGTCCACATCGCGCCGGGCGCCACCCTGAGCGGCGGGGTCCACATCGGTGACCACTGCCAGATCGGTACCGGCGCCAACCTGATCCATTCGGTCTCGGTCTGCTCGGGCGTGGTGGTGGGCGCGGGGGCCACGGTGGTCGGCGACATCAACGAACCCGGCGTCTACGTCGGGACCCCGGCAAGGAGAATCGCATGAAGGAACCGCTTTGTACCTACGTGATCGCCGAGGCGGGGGTCAATCACGACGGCTCCCTCGAACAGGCCTTCCGCCTGGTCGAGCAGGCCGTGACCTGCGGGGCCGATGCCATCAAGTTCCAGGCCTTCAGCGCCGACCGGCTGGTGACGCGGGCGGCCGCGACGGCGACCTATCAGCGCCGCACGGCGGCGGTGGCGTCGCAGTACGAGCTGCTCAAGGCGCTCGAACTCGACGCCGAGGCGTTCCAGCGCCTGCAGGCCCATTGCCGGGCGCTGGGTATCGAATTCCTGGCCAGTCCCTTCGACGAGGAGAGCGTCGACTTCCTCGCCGACCTGGGCGTGCGCTCGTTCAAGATTCCCTCCGGCGAGATCACCAATACGCCGCTGCTCGAGCGCATCGCCGCTCATGGCAAGCCGGTGATCCTCTCCACCGGCATGTGCTGGCTGGCGGAGGTCGATACCGCGATCCGCACCCTCGATGCCGCCGGCGCGGGCGAGATCACCCTGCTGCATTGCGTGACCGAGTATCCGGCACCCTTCGAGCAGATCAATCTCTCGGCGATGCACACCCTGGCCAGTGCCTTCGGCCGCCCGGTGGGCTATTCGGACCATACCGCGGGCATCGACATGGCGATCGCCGCCGTCGCCATGGGTGCCCGGGTGATCGAGAAGCATTTCACGCTGGATACCACGCTGCCCGGGCCCGACCACGCCGCCTCGCTGGCGCTCGGCGACTTTCGCGCCATGGTCGAGGCGATTCGCCACGTCGAACTGGCGCGCGGCGACGGCATCAAGCGGCCGGCGCCCTGCGAGCTCGACAACATGCGGGTGGTGCGCAAGAGCATCGCCGTGGGGCGCGACATCGCCGCTGGGGAGATCCTGTCGCGGGCCGATCTGACCCTCAAGCGGCCCGGTTCGGGGATGCCGCCGTCGCTGCTCGAGACGGTGGTGGGGCGCCAGGCCGCCCGCGCGATTCGCAGCGACGACCTGCTCGACTGGCGGGACCTGGCATGAGCCGGCGACTCTGGGTCCTGACCACCACCCGGGCCGACTATGGGCTGCTCTACTGGCTGCTGCGCGAGATCGACGACGATCCGGCCCTGGAACTGATGCTGGCGGTGACCGGCAGCCACCTGTCCCGCGAATTCGGTCACACCGTCGACGACATCGAGCGCGACGGCTTCGCCATCCACCGACGCCTGGAGATCCTGCTCGCCTCGGATACCCGTACGGCGGTGACCAAGGCGATGGGGCTGGCCATGCTCGCCTGTGGCGATGCCCTGGCCGAGGACCGGCCCGATGCGGTGGTGGTGCTCGGCGATCGGTTCGAGATCGTCCCGGTGGCGCTGGCGGCCGTGGTCCAGGGGATCCCCGTCGTGCATCTGCACGGCGGCGAGATCACCCGGGGCGCCCTCGACGACTACTTCCGCCATGCGGTGACCAAGCTCGCCTCGCTGCATTTCCCGGCCACCGAGACCTATCGCCGCAACTTGCTGCAACTGGGCGAGGCACCGGAGGCGATCTTCAATCACGGTGCCCCCGGGCTCGATCACCTGCACCGCAGCGAGCGGCTCGACCGCGAGACGCTGGCGCAGGCCCTGGGGCTGGCGTTGACGCGCCCCACGGCCCTGGTGACCTGCCACCCGGTGACGGCCGAGAGCGACGCCGATTCCCTGGCGACGGTACGGGCCCTGCTCGAGGCGCTGGAAGCCATCGACGGACTGGATCTGGTGATCACCAAGGCCAACGCCGACAGCCAGGGGCGACAGATCAACGCCTGCCTGAGCGCGTGGTGCGCGCGCCACGCCGACCGCGCCCGGCTCTTCGACAACCTGGGGCCACGGCGCTACCACGCCTGCCTGGCCCACCTGGATCTGATGATCGGCAATTCGTCGAGCGGGCTGATCGAGGCGCCGTCGTTCCGCCTGCCGGTGGTCAACATCGGCAGCCGTCAGGCAGGGCGGCTGACGGCGGCCAACGTGATCACGGTGGCCGCCGAGCGCGAGGCGATCCGCGCGGCCATCGAGCGCGCCTCGAGCGACGACTTCCGGCGCTCGCTGGCCGGTCTCGAGAATCCCTACGACCGTCATGGCGACGGCAGGACGTCCTGGCGGATCAAGGAAACCCTCAAGACGTTTCCCCTGGACCCACACCCCAAGAAGCGGTTCGTCGGTGCGCCCTTCGGCGTCGCGAGTGCCTGCGAGGAGGCAGAATGTTCGAGAAGCTATTGACCCCGCCGCAACGCAACGTGCTGGAAGCCCTCCACCAGTTGGAGGAGACCCGGCGCAAGGTCCTGTTCGTGGTCGATGACAGCTCGCGACTGCTGGGCACGCTCACCGACGGCGACGTGCGCCGCTGGATCCTGGGCGGCGGCGATCTGGCCGGCCAGGTGGGGGCGGTCTGCAACACCGCGCCGTTCACGGCGCGGGAAAACGACGACCTCGCCGAGGTCGGCCGGACGATGCGCCGGCTGCAGATCACCGCGGTACCGGTGGTCGACGACGGCGGGCGCGTGGTCGATGCGCATTTCTGGGAGTCGCTCTGCCAGGAGGGCGGGGAGCGCTCGCCGCGCCATCATCTGAACCTGCCGGTGGTGGTCATGGCGGGGGGCAAGGGCACGCGCCTGGCGCCGTTCACCGACGTCCTGCCCAAGCCGTTGATTCCGGTCGGCGACAAGACCGCCATCGAGATCATCCTCGATTCCTTCGTCGACTACGGCGTGGACGACTTCTACCTCTCGGTGAACTACAAGTCGCGGATGATCCAGGCCTACTTCGAGGAGCGGGAGCCGGCCTACCGTCTCCAGTACCTCTACGAGGAGAAACCGCTGGGCACGGGCGGCAGCCTCAGCGCGCTCAGCGGCAAGCTCGACGGCGACCTGATCGTGACCAACTGCGACGTGATCGTGCGGGCGGACTACCACGCCATGGTCGAGCACCACCGTCGCGAGAACAACGACATCACGGTGGTCGTGTCGATGCGTTCCTACGACATTCCCTACGGCATCTGCGACATCGTCGACAACGGTCAGCTGTGCGCCATGCGCGAGAAGCCGCACTACGACTTCATGGTCAATACCGGCCTCTACATCCTGCGCGCCTCGACCCTCGATCTGGTCCCGCCCAATGCCTTCTACCACCTGACCGACCTGATCGACGACGTCAGGGCGCGCGGCGGGCGGGTGGGGGTCTACCCGATCAGCGAGAAGGCCTGGCTGGATACCGGCGAATGGCGTCAGTACTGCGAGACCCTCTCGCAGATCAAGTCGGCATGACCTCTCTGCTCTGTGCCTTTTGGCGCCACTTCGACAATCGGGTGAATTCATGATCGGTGACAAAAGAGTCGTGGCCATCGTGCCGGCCCGCGGCGGCAGCAAGTCGGTGCCCGGCAAGAACATACGTGATCTGGGCGGACGCCCGCTGATCGACTGGACGTTGCGCATGGCGCTCGACAGCGACGCCATCGATCGCGTCATCGTCTCCACCGACGACCGCGCCATCGCTGAGGTTGCCGAACGCTGCGGTGCGGAAGTCATGTGGCGTCCCGCGGCGCTCGCCACCGATACGTCCCGGGTTCTCGATACGGTCGTCGACCTTGCCGAGCGCCTCAGGGGCGAGGGGGAGCGTGCCCCCTATGGCCTGCTTCTCGAACCGACGAGCCCGTTTCGCAGGCCCGAAGTCATCCAGCAGTGTCTGGCGCGCCTCGAGGAGGGGCTGGACTCCGCGGCGACGTTCAAGCCCGCCGAGCTCAATCCCCATCGGGCCTGGAGACTGGCGGACGGGAAGCTCGAGACGTTCATTGACGGGGCCATCCCCTGGCTGCCCCGGCAGGCGTTGCCGGAGGCCTACCAGCTCAGCGGCGACGTCTACGCCTTCCGGCTAGACCGGCTGCGCACCGACTGCCAGGCGTTGCTCTTCGGGCGCATGGGCGCAGTGGTGATCGACGGCAGCCGCTCGCTGGATATAGACACCCTCGAAGACTTCATGATTGCCGAATACCTGGTGAAAGGAATCGACCATGAACCGATCATTGCATGACTTGTTCGATCTCTCCGGCCGTACGGCGCTGATCAGCGGCGGCGCGGGCTATCTCGGCCTGGCCATGGGCGAGGCCCTGGCCGAGCTGGGGGCCAGCGTGGTGGTGGCTAGCCGTGACGGAGAGGTCTGCGCAGAAGCCGCACGGCATCTACGTGAACACTTCCCCGGGGGAGAGCATCGTGGCATGGCGCTGGACGTTACCGATGCCGACTCGGTCACGGACTGCGTCGAACGCCTCGACGGCGAGGCCGGTGGCCTCGACATTCTGGTCAACAACGCCTGGTCGGGACGCAAGAACAGCTGGCAGAGCATCGACGAGGAGGACTGGTATTACGACGTGGATATCAGCCTCAATTCCGTGTTCCGCATGGTTAAGCACTTCCACCCGCTGATTCGGGAACGGCATGGATGCATCGTCAACATCGCTTCCATGTACGGCCACGTAGCGCCCGACTATCGACTGTATGTCGGAACCGACCATGCCAATCCGCCCAGTTACGGGGCCGCCAAGGCCGGTGTACTGCAGTTCACCCGTTACCTTGCCAGCTTCCTGTCTCCCGACGCGATCCGTGTCAACGCGATCAGCCCGGGTGCCTTCCCGCATGCCGTGACCCGTGACAACGAGAGCTTCATGCAGCGTCTCCGGGACAAGGCCCCTCTGGGGCGCCTGGGCCAACCGGAAGAACTGAAGGGGGCGATCGCGCTTCTGGCAAGTGACGCCGGCAGCTACATGACCGGCCAGAATCTGTGCGTCGACGGCGGATGGGCTGTCTGGTGAGGGCCCTGATGATGGCTTCACCAGCCAAGCGCGGGTCGATTTTCTCGTGGGAGGCAGCATGACGACGAACGTGGGCATCATCGGCCACAGCCCCGGCAATGGCCACCCCTTTTCCTATTCGGCGATCCTCAACGGCTATGACGATACCGGGCTGCGCGAGGCCGGCTGGCCGGTGATCCACGGCTACGTGCGCCGCCGCCATGCCTCGGAGTTCGGCGTCGGCGATCTGCGGGTCAGCCACGCCTGGACGCAGGACCCGGCGGTCACCGAGGCGCTGTGTCGGGCGGCGAACATCGCCAACGCCGTGGCCGCTCCCGGCGCGATGCTCGGCGAGGTCGATGCGGTGATCATCGCCCGCGACGATGCGGCCTCGCACCGCCAGCTCGCCGCGCCCTTCCTCGAGGCCGGGGTGCCGGTGCTGATCGACAAGCCGCTGACCCTCGATGCCGCCGAGCTCGACTATTTCGCGCCGTTTCTGGCCGCCGGCACGCTGATGTCCTGCTCGGCCATGCGTTACGCCCGCGAGCTCGACGACGTGCGCGCCGAACTCGCCGACTACGGCCGCCTGAGCCTGGTCCGCGGCACCATCGTCCAGGAGTGGGCGCGCTACGGCGTGCACCTGCTGGATGCCATCGTTCCGCTGCTGCAGGCGCGGCCGGTCACGATCCGGGCCCTGCCGTGCGACCACGATGCCCTGGCGATCACCCTGGACGACGGCGCGCTGATCACCATCGATACGTTGCCCGACTCGCCGCCGGTGTTTCGCGTCGACGTCTACGGCAGCCGCCGGCGCAGCCATCACGACATCACCGACAACTTCTCGATGTTCCGGCGTCTGCTCGGCGAATTCGCGACGATGGTCGAGACCTCCCGCCCCGGCGAATCCGCGGCGGCCACGCCCACCGTCATCCGCACGCTGATCGCCGGTCAGCAGGCTCTCCAGACCCGCAGCGAGGTAGCGATCGATGACGCCAAGCTACAGGCGGTTGTTTGAACTCGACGGCCGGGTGGCCGTCGTCACCGGCGGCCTGGGGATCCTCGGGCAACACTTCTGTCGCGCCCTGGCCGAGTTCGGTGCTCACGTGGTGGTGGCCGACGTCGACGGCGAGGCCGCCGAAGCGCTGGCGACGCAGCTTGCCGCGGCGTATCGCGTCGACTGCCTGGGGCTGGCCTGCGACGTCAGCGAGGAAGCCTCGGTGGAAGCCTTGGTGGCGCGCGTCGTCGAGCGTTTCGGGCGGATCGACGTCCTGCACAACAATGCCGCCAGCAAGTCCCCGGATCTCGCGGCCTTCTTCGCCCCGGCGGAGGAGTACGCCCTCGAGGAGTGGCGACGCATCATGGCGGTGAACCTGGACGGGGTGTTCCTCGTCGCCCGCACCGTGGGCCGGCAGATGATCGCTCAGGGCCACGGCGGCAGCATCATCCATACCGGCTCGATCTACGGCCATCTGGGCAGCGATCCCGCCATCTACGAAGGGTCGGAATACCTGGGCGTGGCGATCAACACGCCGCCCGTCTATGCCGCCTCGAAGGCCGGGGTGGCGGGGCTCGCCCGCTATCTCGCCACGCTCTGGGCAGGGCACGGCATTCGCGTCAACACCCTGGTGCCCGGCGGTGTGGCGAGCGGCCAGAACGCCGAATTCCAGCGTCGCTACGCCGCGCGGATTCCCATGAAGCGCATGGGCGAGGCCGAGGAACTCACCGGGGCGCTGATCTATCTGGCGTCCGACGCCTCGCGCTACGTGACCGGGCAGACCCTGTTCGTCGATGGCGGTCTCAGCGCCTGGTGATGAACGACGAGCCATGAATCGACAGCAGGGACAAGGAGGCAAGACAACCATGAGCGATGCGTTGACGATCGTGATGTACCACTATGTCCGGCCCATGCCCCGGTCGGCCTTCCTGACGGTCAAGGGGAGGGCGCTCGATGAGTTCCAGGGGCAACTGGATTTTCTCGCACGCCACTATCGGGTCGTGCGCGTCGAGGAGGTGATCGCCGCCATGCGCGGCGAGGCGACGCTGCCCGACAACGCGGCGCTGCTGACCTTCGATGACGGCTATACCGATCACCATCGCTACGTGCTGCCCGAGCTGGTGGCGCGCGGCATGCAGGGCAGTTTCTTCCCGCCCGCCTGTTCGGTGCTCGACGGCCGCGTGCTCGACGTCAACAAGATTCATTTCGTGCTCGCCAGCGGCGTCGCGCCGTCGCGTCTGGTCAGCGAGATATTCGCCGCCCTGGACGAGCTGCGCGATGCCCATGACCTGAAATCGAACGCCGAGTACTACCAGGCCCATTCGCAGGAGAGTCGCTACGACACACCCGAGGTGACCTTCATCAAGCGTCTCTTGCAGAAGGGACTGCCGTTGGCGTTGCGCAGCGAGATCGTCGACCGGCTGTTCCGGCGCTACGTGACCCGCGACGAGCGGGATTTCGCCGCCATGCTCTACATGGACCGCGAGCAGTTGCGCGACTTGCGCGAGGCCGGCATGTGTCTGGGCAGTCATGGCGACCAGCATCGCTGGCTCAACACCCTCGACGCCGACGAGCAACGTCGCGAGATCGACCGCAGCCTGGCCTTCCTCGGCGAGCTGGGGGTGCCCGAACGGGACTGGGTGATGTGCTACCCCTACGGTGGCTATGACGATTCGCTGCTGACACTCCTGCGCGAGAAGCGCTGTGCCCTGGGGCTCACCGTCGAGGTGGGCGTGGCCGATATCGTCCGCAACGATCCGCTGCGGCTGCCGCGGCTCGACACCAACGACGTACCGGTCGATGCGAGCGTGCCGCTCGAGACGTTCGGCTGGGCCGGCGTCTCGCCGGTCGGCGCCTGAGAGTCGGGGGCACCACGATGTACGACATGATGAAACTGCTGGCCGATCTCACGCCGCTCAACCGGGTGATCTGTTCCAGCGACTACGATGCCACCATCGATTACATGAAGGCGGTGCTGCCGTTTCGCGAGCTGTGCTATCCCGATAGCGACGACTACAACGGCTGGGTGATCCCGCCCAAGTGGGACGTGACGCAAGCCTGCATCGAGTACCGCGGCGAGACGATCTACGACGGGCGGCATCACCCGCTGGCGGTGATGGCGCTGTCCGCGCCGTTCTCCGGCAGCGTGTCGCGCGAGGAGCTGCGCCGGCACCTGCACTACGATCATCGTTATCCCGAGGCGATTCCCTTTCATTTCCGGCAGCTGTTCCGCAGTTGGGATCGCGACTGGGGTTTCTGCGTCCCGCGGACCTTCTTCGATTCGCTCGCACCGGGGGAGTACCGGGTCACCATCGAGACCCGCGAGGCGCCCGGCACCCTGCGGGTGCTCGACTACACCCTGGAAGGGCGCTCGCCGGAAACCATCGTCTTCGGTGCCAACCTGGATCACCCCGGCGTGGCCAACGACGGGCTGTCCGGCGTGGCGGTGGGGGTGGCGCTGTTCGAGGCCCTGCGTCGGCGCGGTCGGCAGCTCAACTTCAGCTATCGGCTGGTGCTGGCGCCGGGGATCATGGGCAACGAGTACTACCTGGGACGTCTGCCCGCGGCGGAGCGCGACACCCTGCTCGAGGGGGTGATGCTGGAAATGCTCGGCTCGCCCACCGAGCTGGCCCTGCAGTTCTCCCGCCACGAGCAGGCCAACGTCGAGATCGCCCTCGCCGATGCCCTCGAGCAGCTCGAATTCCGCCACCACACCGGCGCCTTCGAGAGCGCGCTGCTCAACGACGAATATATCTGGGAGGCCTACGGCATTCCCATGGCGTCGTTGTCCCGCTATCCCTACCCCGAGTACCACACCGATCGCGACAGCATCGAGCTGATGGATCCGGGGTGCCTGGAGGAAGCGGTGACGGCGTTGCTGGCGGCGATCGATGCCCTGGAAGCCAGCGCGGTGGTACGCAAGCGCTTTTCCGGCAACATCTGCCTGTCGCATCCGCGCTACGACCTCTACGTCGACCCCGGCCAGGTCGCCTTCGGTGACGGGCCGGACGAGCAGCGCCGTCGACTGCGCCTGTTGATGGACACCGTCCCCACGCTGACCCGACCCACCAGCATGACGCTGCTGGCGCGCCGGGTCGGCCTGCCGTTGCCCATCGTCGAGGCCTATCTCGATCGCTGGGCACACCATGGGCTCGTCGAGATTTCCTGAGACACCGACCGGTTCCACCCCTGACGTCGTCGCCGCCCTTCGCCGGGCGGCACCCGTTCCGATTCCGTTCAAGGTGGCGTCCGCCATGACAACAACCCGCCGGCACCCCGACGTGCCGGACGGACGCCGGGCCTTGGTCTTTTCCCCGTTGTCGAAGGCTCCAACAAGCAGGGAGGCCTCATGCTGGCTAACGTCAAGAAGCATCTGAACGATTCGTCGACACAATGGCAGGCGTCGGCCCTGGCGGGCGGTGAGCACGTCTTGCCCGCCGATGGACTCGATACCCAATGGCTCGATCGCAAGCGGCGTCATTCACGACCCTGGGAGCGGCTGCTGGTCAATCCGGCGACCCACCTGCTGACCGGCTGGTTGATGGCCATCGCTGCGCCGGCGCTGATGATGTGGGGGGCGGGCTTCTGGGAGGGCATCGCCGCCGAGCGGCATATCGCCCTGCTGTTGGGGACGCTGAGTTATCTGCTGGCGTTTTGGGTCGTGCAGCGGCTGTCGCGGCTGCCGGGCGTCAAGGCGCCGGTCTGGATCGTGCCCTGTCTGGCGGCCGGTTACGGAGCCTCGGCGCTGGGGCTGCACCTTGTCGAACTGCCGTTCGACAGCGCCTATCTGCTGGCCAGTTTCGCCACCGCCTGCGTGACCGGCTTGCTGTCGTTCTTCCTGCTCGCCGGGGCCTGGCGGCCGCTGCTGGCCATCGTGCCCTTCGGGCGCGCCGCCGCCCTGTGCCAGGACCCCGGGGTGGGCTGGTGTCCGCTCGATGCGCCCAGCCTCGAGCGGGTGCGCGTCAACGCCGTGGTCGCCGACCCCCGCGCGGAACTCGGCGACAGCTGGCAGCGTTTCCTGGCCGAATGCACCATCCACCGGATTCCGGTCTATACAGAGAGTCGGGCGCTGGAGTTGCTTTACGGCCGCATCCCGCTCGACCAGCTTCCCGAGGAGGTTCGCCACGGCAGCCTGTCACCCCATGAGGGCTACGAGATCGTCAAGCGTGGTCTGGACCTGTTCGGCGTGCTCTGCCTGCTGCCGCTGGCGCTGCCGGTGATGGCGGTCACCGCGCTGGCGATCCGCCTGGACAGCCCGGGGCCGGCGTTCTTCACCCAGCGGCGCATGGGGCTGTGCTGTCGTCAGTTCACGCTCTACAAGTTTCGCAGTATGTACAGCGACCGTGCCGGTGGCGGATTCACCGCCGCCGGCGAGGATCCGCGGGTGACCCGCGTGGGGCGGGTGATCCGCAAGTATCGCCTCGACGAGCTGCCGCAGCTGTTCAACGTGCTCAAGGGCGACATGAGCCTGATCGGCCCGCGGCCGGAATCGATGGCGCTGACCGAATGGTACGGTCGGGAAGTGCCGTACTTTCACTATCGCCACGTGGTTCGCCCGGGCATCTCCGGCTGGGCCCAGGTCATGCAGGGATACGCCGCCGAGGTCGACGGCATGGTCGGCAAGCTGGAATACGACTTCTACTACATCAAGAACGTGTCCTTCTGGCTCGATGCCCTGATCGTGCTGCGTACCCTCAAGACACTCCTGACCGGTTTCGGCGCGCGATGAGCGCGCGTCACCGGCCGCCTTCACGGTGACCCGACATGCTCAAGAGTCTCGCTGAACTCTATACGTTGCTGACCGCCGAGCAGCGCCGCAAGCTCCTGCGCCTGCAAGGGCTGGTCATCCTCATGGCCTTCGCCGAGATCGCCGGCGTGGTCTCCATCGGGCCCTTCATGGCGCTGGTCGGCGACATGAGTCAGCTGCAGGGCGACGGCATGGTGGCCGAACTCTACCGCGCCAGCGGGGCCGGCTCGCCCACCCGGTTCCTGGTCTGGGTGGGCATCGGTGTGCTGATCGCCCTGACCCTGGCGGCGATGATCTCGATGTTCACCATCTGGCGACTGTCGCTGTACGGCGCGCGGGTCGGGGTCGAGCTGGGCAACCGCCTGTTCCGCCATTACATGCACCAGCCCTGGATCTTCCATGCCAGCGGCAACAGCGGTCATCTGATCAACCAGATCACCCAGGAGTGCCAGCGCATCACGGTCAAGGTCATCAACCCGCTGATGCAGATGAACGCCAAGCTGGTGATGGCGCTGTTCATGCTGGTCGCGGTGTTCGTCTACAACCCGCTGGTGGCGGTGGCCGGCCTGCTGGTGTTCGTCAGCGCCTACCTGCTGCTCTACGTGACCGTGCGTCGCCGGCTGATCGGCAACGGCCGGGCGATCTCCGAGGCCCAGACCCAGCGCTATCGGCTGATGGCCGAAGGCTTCGGCGGCATCAAGGACGTGCTGGTGCTGGGGCGTCAACGCATCTTCACCGGCCGCTTCGGCGAGGCCAGCCGGCGCTACGCCGACGCCGAGGGCGTCAACCAGGCCCTGAGTCAGGTCCCGCGCTACGCCATGGAGCTGGTCGCCTTCGGTAGCGTGATCTTCCTGGTGCTCTATCTGCTCGCCGCCTATCAGGGCAATGTCGGCAGCATTCTGCCGGTGCTCTCGGTGTACGCCCTGGCCGGTTTCAAGCTGCTGCCGGCCTTCCAGCAGGTCTATTTCAGCATCTCGCAGATCCGTGGTGACCTGGCCGCCTTCGACGCCCTGCGCGAGGATCTCCTGGGCAGCGTCCGGGAAAGCGGCGACGACGTCATCGACCCCGAGGCTGCCGGTCGTTGGGTGCCGCGCCAGGCGGTCAGCCTGCGCGACGTGGTGTTCCGTTACCCGGGCAAGGCGGAGGCCGCCCTCGACGGGCTGACCCTGGAAATCCCCGCCAACCGGGTGGTGGGGCTGGTGGGGGCCTCGGGCTCCGGCAAGTCGACCACCATCGATCTGCTGCTGGGCTTGATCGAGCCGCAGTCGGGGGCATTGCTGATCGACGGCCGGTCGCTGGATTCGGGCGACAGGCGGGCCTGGCAGAATGCCCTGGGCTTCGTGCCCCAGAGCATCTTCCTGACCGATGCGACGATTCGCGAGAACATCGCCTTCGGCCTGCCGCCCGAGGCGATCGACGATCTGCAGGTGCGTCGCGCCGCCTCGATGGCACATCTCGACGATCTGCTCGCCGAGCTGCCCCACGGTCTCGACACGCGTGTCGGCGAGCGCGGCGTCCAGCTTTCCGGGGGGCAGCGCCAGCGCATCGGCATCGCCCGGGCGCTGTACAGCGATGCCGAGGTGATGGTGCTCGACGAGGCGACCAGCGCCCTGGACGGCATCACGGAGAAGCGGGTGATGGATGCGGTGCACGAGTTCTCGGGCAAGAAGACCACCATCATCATCGCCCACCGCCTGGCCACGGTCCGTCAGTGCGACTGCATCTACCTGATCGACCGCGGACGCGTCATCGACGCCGGTCGTTACGAGGAATTGCTGCAGCGCAACGAGATGTTCAAGCGCATGGCCGCCCATGCCTGACGCATGCCGGGAGACGAGGGCGTGACATCGCGAATCGCGGGGACCGGCGTAGGCGACGCCGCTGCCGGGCGGGTCTCGCCGTGCCCGGAGGCACGGCGTGGGATCTGGGGGGTGTTGAACACCGCCTTGGTGAGCGGCTTTCTCGCCACGCTGGTGGTCTGGCCGCGGGGCTATGCGCTCTTTCCGCTGGCGGCGGCGCTGATGGCCGTGGCGGCAGGAGTCGCTTCGCCGGGTCGCTGGCGCGTCAGCCTGGACGCCGAGGATCTGCTGTGGCTGGTGGCGCTGGTGGCCTTTTCGGGCAGCTGGCTCGCTGATGTCTGGCGCAGCGACGCCTGGCCGCGTTCGCTGAGTGGTGAAGGCAGGTTGTTGCCCCTGTGGCCGCTGCTCGCCGCGTTGCTGATGATCTGGCTGCGGGCACAGCCCCCCCGACTGCGAGGCTGGTTGTCGGGGCTCGCGCTAGGCGCCTCGGGGGCGCTCGCCGTCGCGCTCCATGAACGGGTCTGGCTGGGGCTGCCGCGCATCTATGAGATCATGAACGCGATCCCCTTCGGCAATCTGGCGCTGTTGCTGGGTATGCTGGCGTTGGTGTCGCTGCTGGGGCGTCGCGATGACGGCCAGCCGTGGCGACGAGGTTCGACATTGCTGCTGGCGCTGGCCTCGCTGGCGGGATTGGCTGCCTCGCTGCTGTCGGGAACTCGTGGCGGCTGGTTGATGCTGCCGTTGCTCGTCTTGCTGATCGTCATCCATTATCGGCCGTTGCCGGCCGGGCGTGGCGTTTGTCGCACCCTGCTCCTGCTCGGGATACCGGTCGTGGTCGGCGCGAGCCTGCCCCAGACGGGGGTCGTCGAGCGCCTGCAACTGGCGGTGAACGACCTGCAGGGCTATTTCGCGACCGGCGACGCCAACTCGTCGCTGGGCCTGCGCCTGGGCATGTGGCGTGGCGGACTGGCGCTGTTCGCCCAACACCCCGGGTGGGGCTGGGGGGAAGCGGGCCTGGAGCCCGCCCTGAGAGGCTGGATCGCGGCGACCGGGCGCTATCCCGAGATCGCCGCCTACGGCCAGTTGCACAGCGACATCGTCGACACCGCGGCGCGGCGCGGGCTGGTCGGACTGACCGGCCTGGGGCTGGTCTACGGCGTGCCGCTGGTGTTGTTCGGCCGCCACCTGCGACGGGCCGTACGGCCTCGTGAGCGCCTGCTGGCCCTGTCGGGGCTGGTGGTGATCCTGGCCTTCGTCATCTTCGGGCTGAGTCAGTCGATGCTGCGCGACGCCCGGGGTCTGAGCGGCTTTCTCACGCTCGCCGTGGTCTGCTGGGCGCTGCTCAAGGCGGACATGCCGCGACGTCGCCCGCCAATGTGAACAGTCGTCAGCGTGCCGGCGGTTGCACGTCGCCGCTCGTTGTCATCGCTCGGACCAGAAGGGGAGGAGCGCTTCGTGCTGCAATGTCCCAATTGCACCAGTTACGGTGTCCACCCGATCAGGCGTCGCTGGTGGCAGCGTGTGCTGCACCGTCCCCGCCGTTATCGGTGTCAGGACTGCGGATTGGACTACCGTCTCGAGCAGTTGATCCGGGGGCCGGCGGTGGCGATCAACGACGCCGCCGCGCGCGACGACCTTGCCGAGCCGCAATGACGATGTCGCCCGGCGCGGATCCGCAAAAGGGTACCTTCGGGTGCCCTTTTGCGTGATGGCGTCGTCGCCGCCTCACTCGGCGAGCCGGTAGCGGTCGCGGCCGCCGCGCTTGGCCGCCAGCAGCGCCCGATCGGCGCGATTGACGGTGTCCTGCTCGTTTTCCGTTGGCCGAAACTGCGCAATGCCGGCGCTCACCGTCACCGTGACCTGGGTATCGCCTGCCGTCACCCGCAACTGGCGCAACCGCGAGAAGAGCCGCTCGACGAGGGCCTGGGCCTGATCGAGGGTGCAGTCGTTCAACAGCAGCAGGAACTCCTCGCCGCCCCAGCGGCCGCAGAGGTCACCGGCCCGCAGCGTCTGACCCATGAGCGAAGCCATCTCGACCAGGATCCGGTCGCCCACCTCGTGGCCGTGGCGGTCGTTGATGTGCTTGAAGTGATCGACGTCGAGCATCGCCACGCTGAAGGCGAGGCCTTCGCGGCGAGAACGCTGGCCGGCCAGCTTGAGCCGGTCGGCGAGCATGCGACGGTTGGCCAGTCCGGTGAGGGGGTCGTGGGTCGAGGCCGTATGCAGCTCGCGGTTGTTGTCGCGCATCAGTTCCTGATAGCGGTCCGAGATCCGCGACAGCTTGCGTTCCCGTTGCAACTGGCGCGCGTATTGCTGCTGGGTCTCGAGCATCTCGTCGCGGCTGAACTGCTGGTAGCCGTCGGCGATCGACAGCAACCGCTCTAGCCGCTTCTGTTGTCCCTGATGGTGACGATAGAGCTGTTCGAGCACAGGGTAGAGCGGGTGGTCGCGGTACTCGTCGATGGCGAGCAGCGCTTCGACGTGGCCGAGCAGATCGCTGTCGTCCGCCATCACGTGGGGGCCTGTGTCGGGGCGATCACGAAGGGGAAGCTGCAATCCTCGCGGAACTCCTCGGCGAGTTCGGCGATGCGCTCGTTGCGCGGGTCGTAGCGCCAGTCCACGGCGACGTCCTGCCCGCGTTCATGGGCGTCCTCGAGCAGATCGAAGATATCCATCATCGCCTTGACCGAGCTGGTGTTGAGATAGACCAGCGTCAGGTCCAGGCGCAGCGGTGCGGGACCGTCGGCGAGATAGGCATCGACCCAGTCGATGACCTGGCCGAAGAGCTCATAGGAGTTTTCCGGGTAGGAATCGCCCTGCATGGCCAGCCGGCCGGCCGACCAGTCGCTCTGGATGGCGGGCGTCGATTGAGTACCGGCGATGTTCAGGTCACTGTGCATGGGCTGTCTCATACGGTGGCTGTCAGGCTGAAGAATCCACGGCCGTCGGGCAAGCGCTCGAGTGACGTCTGGAGCGGACGGCTGGACTTGCGGGCCATGTCGAGGATGCCGAGACCGGCGCCACTGCTGGCTTCGGCCTCGCGCGGCTGGCGCAATTGCTGCTTGTAGGCGCGCTTGAGCTCGGCCTTGTCGAGTCCGGCGAGCGCCTCGATGCTCTCGACCAGGCGTTCGCCGTCGGCCCACTCGACCAGGTTGCCGGCCGAAATCAGGTAATGGGCCCCGTCGTCCCTGGCCACGGCAATGGTGGCGGTGGCCTGGGTCTCGTCGTAACCCTGCAGGCCGGCGTAATGGCGGATGTTCTGGGTCATCTCGATGTAGATGGCGAAGACGTCCATCGCCGAGGAGAGCGCGGTTTCCTGATTGGCCATGTAATTGCGCAGGGCATTGCCGATCTCCTCGATCAGGCTGCGCGATATCGGGCCGTTGAAGCACAGCATGATGCGCTGCTGCAGATAGCTTTCGCGCATGGCGAGCAGATTCATGGCGTCGTCCTCATGGTGACTCGTCCTGGGGCGGATCTCGTGGGTCCCGGTCGTCGTCGGACGACGGTCGATAGCGGAAACTCAGCACGGTGATGTCGTCGCGCTGCGGCAGGTCGCCGCGATAGGCCTCCAGCTCGGCCTCGAAGGCGGCGATCTGGGCCTCCAGCGGATCCCGGGCCCGCGCCTGGAGCATCGCCTCGAAGCGCTGGTTGCCGAAGCCGAAGCCATGTTCGCCACCGGCCTGGTCGAGGAAACCGTCGCTGCACAGGGTGTAGGTCCAGCCCGGATGCAGCGGCTGATGGGCGTTGGTGTAGGTCATGCGCCGCTTCTGGGCGATCGCCCGCTTGCCGCCGCGCTGGATCTCGAGCTGCTCGCCATCGCTGGCGTACAGCGACATCTTGGCGCCGGCGAAGGTCAGGGTGGCGCGCGCAGCATCGATCCAGACCAGGCCGATGTCCATGTTGGTGGCGATCGAGGCGGGCAGGCAGGCCTGATTGAACGTCTCGCGGGTCTGGCGATCGGTGGCGTTGAGAATCCCGGCGGGATCGGCCTCGCCGGCCTCGAGGATGGCGTGATCGATGATCGCACGGGCGAGCATGGTCATCAGCGCGCCGGGCACGCCGTGGCCGGCGCAGTCGACGACGCCGATCAGGCAGCCGCGCTCGCTTTCGCGGCAGAGGTAGAAATCGCCGCCTACGTGATCGCGGGGGCGCCAGAGTACCGCGTACTGGTGCTCCAGATCGGTGGCGAGCCGGTGGTCGGGCAGGATCGCCCGCTGGATGATGCCGGCATATTCCAGGGAGTCATCGATCTGGCGCCGGGCACGGGCCATTTCCCGATTGGCCTGCTCCAGTTCGTGGGTGCGCTCGCGCACCCGGGACTCGAGTTCCCGGGTATGGCGCTCGACCTGCTCGGCCATCCGGGAGAAGGCGCGCGAGAGTTCGCCGATCTCGTCGTCACGGCGTACCGCGAGTTGCGGCGAGTAGTCGCCGTCGGCGATCGCCCGGGCCGAGTGCTGCAGTCGGCGCAAGGGGCCGAGGATCAGCCGCTCGATGGCGTAGGTGAAGCCGGCCAGCAGCAGCGCCAGCAGCAGTGTCAGCCCGCCGAGCAGCGCCCATAGCCAGCCCGGATCGAGTATCCGGGCGGCCTGGACGTCGAGCGCGGTGATCATCACCCAGTCCAGCTCGGGGATGTAGCCCACCGAGAGCAGCCGCGGCTGGCCCTCGAGGCGGGCCTCGAGGGTGCGTACCTCGCCAGGATGACCCTCGGCGTACTGTATCGCGTCCGACAGCGCCCGGCGCTGGCCCGGATCGGTGATCAGCGACTGGATCCGCTGACCCTGAGCGACGCTCCCCGATGCCTCGGCCCCCGAATTGAAGGCGATGCGCTGGGTGTCCGAGTAGGCCTGAAAGGCGCCGTCGGGGGCGACGATCATCGGCGTCATGCCGTTGGCACCGTCGCGGATGAAGTCGTCGAGGAAACCGCTCAGGTCGAGCCCGCTACCGGCGATCCCCAGCGTTCGCTCTCCATCGCGTATCACCACGTTGATCCAGACCTTGGTCACGCCGAGTCGGTTATTGATATCGACGTTGATGTTGTAGGGCACGCCGCTCTTGAGCGTCTCGACGTACCAGGCATCCTCGGGGTCGTCGGGGTCGATGCGATAGCGTGGCGTGCGCGGGTCGGTCTCGCCGGGGGTATCGAAGTAGTAGTCGCCGCTGGCGTCGACCACGATGAAGAAAGTGTGGTCGGCGAAACTGCGGCGAAAGCCCTCGGCCTCGGTGAAGAAGCGCCGGCGCTTGAGCGGGTCATCCTCGTCGGCCAGCCAGGCACGGGTGGCCTGCGAGTCGGCGAAGCGCTGTGCCAGGGCGAGTTCCCGGGAAACCGGGGCGAGGATGCGCTGCATGTGCAGCAGCGTGTAGTTCTCGGCGTAGGCGGTCGCGAAGTGATGGCGAATGCCGTCGACGGCCTGCCAGCCGAGGATCGCGGCGGGCACCAAGGAGAGTAGACAGGCCAGCAGCAAGGCCATGGCCGACTTGCCGCGCAGCCCCCAGCGAACTGCCATGTGAATGTCCCTGCAAAGCGTTGGCGGCCTTGGATGAGGTTCTTGGCTGGCCGCTGTCGGCTAAACATGCCACAAACCCGCCTTTTAGACGAGTCTTGTCCGCCATCGGGACTGGCCGCGTTCCTGTTTTGTCATGACGAGCGGGCGATGCGCCGTGCCCGGCCGCGCCAGGCCAGCCAGAACGCCGGCGCCCCGGCCAGCAGGTAGCAGTAGTAGGTGACGAAGCGCCAGACGAGGATCGCCGCCGCCGTGTGACGGCCGCCGAGCATGGGCGTCAGCAGGGCGGCGACGGCGAGTTCGCTGCTGCCCGCGCCGCCCGGCAGCACGCTGACCTGACCGGCGGCCATGGCCAGCATCTGGATCAGGAAGGTCCAGGCCCAGTCGATCTGCCCGCCCAGGCCGCGTACGGCCAGATAAAGCACGCTGTAACGCAGCAGCCAGTGCAGGGTCGCGAGGGCGAAGACCGTCACCAGGATGCGGCGGGGCAGACGCAGGGTGGCGATCAGCGCGCGGCGGAAGTGCAGCAGGCGGCGTACCAGCCCGAGACGATGGCGCAGTGGCAGGCCGAGCCGACGTAGTCCGACGCCGGTGATCCGCAACAGGCTGCGGAAGTGGCGCAGCGTCAAGCCCGCCAGGCCCAGCGCCATGATCAGCGAACCGGCCAGCCCGGCCACCCAGACCGGCTCGACGCCGCTCGAGCCGCTGAGCAGATAGAGCGCCACGGAGAGCAGGGCGACGAGAAAGAAGGTCAGGTCGGTGAGCTGATCGACGGCGAATATCGCGCCGCTCTCGGCGGGGGCGACGCCGCGACGCGCCAGCAGACCCAGCAGGGTCAGGGGGCCGCCGCTGCCGCCGGGGGAAATGCAGATGGCGAACTCGCTGGCCATGACGATCCCCAGCGTCTCGCCGTGACGCAGCCGCCCGGCGCGGCCGGCCAGCAGCAGACGCAGGCGCAGGGCGTTGAGGTTCCAGCAGATCGCCACCAGGGCCAGCATCACGGCCAGCGTATCGAGGGGGAAGGTTGCCAGGGCGGCCAGGGCGTCGCCGCCGCCGAGGGCCAGCGGCACGGCGAGCGCCGTGAGCAGGGCGGCGCCGACCAGTAGACGTCGCTTCATGGCGGCGTCGCTCCAGGGGCCTGGCGACCGAGCCACTGGCGCTTGGTGATCGGCTGGCGGCCCGCGCGGATCTGGGTGACCACGATGCGCAGCCAGCGATCGAAGAGGCCGGGATGGCCCAGGTCGACCGGGTGGATGCCCAGGCGCAGCAGACCGGCCTGGCGGTGATGATGCGCCTGCAGCGTACAGACGCCCAGCGAGAGACCGCGCCGCCAGGCGCTGCGGGCGCTCCATACCAGGCCGGGCGCCGATAGCGGCGTGAACTCGGGTAGCCGATAGAGGCGCTTGCGGCAACTGGTATAGAGGAAGTCGCGACGCGTCAGGGCATGGCGTGTCGCCGCGTTCATCAACCAGGCCGGGGCGACGAAGCCGGGGGTGGGCCAGCCCTGGTCGGCGAACAGGGCCGCCCCGTGATCCAGGCGTTCGTCCACCGTGGCGTCATCGATGGCCTGGAACTCGCCCTCGCGGGTGTATAGGCGGCGCATCCACCACTCCCCGGGCGTGCGGGGCGGCGGCGCGTCGTCGCGATGGTAGTAACCGTGCAGGGCCAGCTCGTCGCCGCGCTCGAGTCGCCGCTGCAGGCGGTCGACGAAGGCCGGGTCGCCATCGAAACGCCCCCGGCCGTGGAAGTCGGGTACCACCAGCCAGGTCAGCGGGATCGGGCCGAGGGTGGCCGCCAGGGCATCCACGGCGGCGACGAAGGGGCGATACGCCGGCCAGGTCGCCGGCGCGACATCGTGCAGCACAATGGCCAGGTGACGCTCAGGCATGGCGCCGCCCTGAGAGGGCCGGGGAGTGGCCGGCGATCGCGCGATAATGGCCGAGCAAGCCGTCGACGACCGTCGCCCAGTCATGATGGCGCTCGACGTGACGTCGGGCGCGGTGCCCCTGCAGTTCGGCATCGTTGGCGAACAGCTCATGCACCGCACGCGCCATGGCCGGGGCCGAGTGCGGCTCGCAGAGCAGCCCGCAGCCCAGCGGCACGTTTTCCGTCAGCGCCCCGGCGCGGGCGGCGATCACCGGGATGCCGCTGGCCATCGCTTCCAGGGCGATCAAGCCGAAGGTTTCCTGGGTGCCGGCGTGGAGCAGGGCGTCGCTGCTGGCCAGCCAGTCGGCGATGGTTTCGGCGGGTGTGTAGCGGTCGATGACGGTGACGTTGTCCGGCACCCGGTGGGGCATGCCCGGGCCGATCAGCAGCAGGTGATAGCCGCGACCCAGCTGTCGGGCGGTTTCCAGCAGTACCGTCAGGTTCTTTTCCCGCGAGGCGCGGCCGACGAAGATCAGCAGCCGGGTGGCATCGTCCAGCCCCAGGCGCTCACGCAGTTCGGGGCGTCGGCGGCGTGGATCGAAGCGTTGCAGGTCGACGCCCAGCGGCTGTACGGCGACGTTGTCCAGCCCCATCGCGGCGAGGCGCGCTGCCATCGTCCGACTCGGTGCGAGTACGCGCTGACAATGGCGGTAGAGATGGCGCACGTAGCCCTCCAGGCGCCGCTGGCTCCAGCGGCCCAGCCGCCGGCCGAACAGCCGCGGCAGATCGGAGTGATAGAAGCCCACCACCGGCACGTCCAGGGCACGACCGGCGTCCAGCGCCGCCCAGGCGCTCAGGTAGGGGTCGCCGGCCTCGATCAGGTCGGGGGCGAGCTCGATCAGGGCGCGTCGCCAGACCTCGCGGCGCAGCGGAAAGCGATAGCCCTGGCCGAACGGCAGGCGCGGGGTGGCCAACTGATGGCAATCGCCGCAGCGATCGTCGGCGGCCCCGGGAATCAGCAGGCTGGTGCGTATCCCGGGGCGCTGTTCCAGCAGGCGGTGCTTGGCATCGAGGTAGGTACGCACGCCGCCGCTCGACGGCGCGTGGAACATGGTGACGTCGACAACGTGCAAGGGCGCGCTCCTGACCGGCGGACGAAATAGCGATCAGGCTAGCGCGACAATGCGACAATTCGACGACAGCCAAGACGGCGGCCCCGGCGGGCCCGCCGTCTTGGCGTTTGACGTGGCGGCGGCGTCAGCCGTCCAGCATGTCGAATCGGCCGGTGTCGATGCCCGTCAGCGCCACCGCGAGATCGTCGCCATCGGCGGTTTGTGCGCTGGGCGAGTCGGGGATCGAGCGGTCCTCGCCGTAAGCCCGGTAGGCGAAACGCCAGGTCTCGCCGGGTTGCAGCGTCCGCTGGTCGTCATCATGGACTCGATAGTCCTCACCGTCGCGCGTGAACTCGCCGTTCCAGACGACGTCGATGTCGTCGGCCAGAGTGAAGTGGAGCTCGGGGGTCTCGATGACCTCGTCGGAGCGGTTCTCGACGAACAGCTGGGCCACGTACCCGCTCGACCAGGCGCTGGTCACGTCGCCGCTCAGCGCCAGATCGGCGGCGTCGCTGTGGTGAGCGTCGGCGGCGAGAATGTCGTCGACCGAGGGGACCTCGGCGGGGTCTCCCTGTTCGCTCTCCCGGGAGGCCACGTCGAGGTGGGTGCCGTCGGCGAAGACGAGCTCTTCGACATGTTCGAGGGTGTCCGTACCGCCCTCGCCGGTGACGCGCAGCGTGTCGTCGTCGAAGTCGATGGTGTAGGCGTCGCGGTCGGCCATGTAGAGAACGCTGTCCCGACCGTCGCCGCCGTCGATGTGGTCGTCGCCATCGTAGCCGTCATCGCCCGGACCGCCTTGCAGGATGTCGTCGCCGTCGCCGCCGGTCAGGGTGTCATGGCCCAGTCCGCCGTCGAGATAGACGCCGTCGTCGCTGCCCTGCAGATGATCGTCGCGGCGCGAGCCGACCACGTAGTCGAAGCGGACCTGATTGGCATCGGGGTCGGTAATGGCGCCAAAGTGTTCGCCGCCGGCGTTGACCCACAGCGTCGTCGAGAGGTCGTCGGTCTCGGGATCGCGGATCGACTGCGCGACATGCACCCGGTTGTCGTGATCGCGGCCGCCGTGGAAGTTGACGTCCCGGTCGGTGGATTCCACGTGAACCTCGTTGCCGACCGACGATCGCCAGGAGGCGAATACCAGGCCGTGGCGCATGCCGCTGTCGATGAGCCCGGTAAAGTCGCCGTCGTAGCTCTCGTGCAGCTCGTAGGCGTAGCCGTTGCCGCCGCCCCCCTTGTTGAAGCTGCCATGGGCCTCGATGTTATCGACGTCGCTGTCGAGCACGCGGGAAAAGCGAAAGGCGGTCGAGGGCCCGTCGACGACCCGGATCTCGTCGACACTAGCGTTGACCGTGCCGTCCAGCAGCACGGCGTGATAGCGGCTCAGCGCGTCGAGGGTATTGTCGAATTCGCCGGCCTCGGGCCGACCCAGCTCGAAGTCGAGGGTAAACCCCTCCAGCGACACGTCATCGACGGTGTCGATACGTTCGACGTGGGTGTCGTCGCCGTCCAGGTCGAAGTGAACGCCGCGATCGAGCGTCAGGTCCCGCCCGTCGATGGCCTCGACGCGGGCCATGCTGGTGCGCAGTTCGGCATGATCCACCTTGCGCCACGAGGTATCGCCGATGTCGTCGAAGAAGTCGTCGTCATTGTCCTGCCAGAGGCGCACGGTGTCCCCGACGGCGAGCGTGTCGGGGGCGTGTTCCAGGCGGACCTGACGATCGCCCTCGTCGGCGTGGGTGTCGAGCGTGCCGATCGTCTCGCCGCGGCCACCGGCGAGGCGGATGGCGAAGTCGTCGTTCTCCAGCGCCTCGTCGCTGAAGGTGAATGTGGTGCGGTCGACGCCGGCGCCGATCAGCGAAATGTCGGAGCGACGAAGGGTGATGGCATCATCGAAGGTGTAATCTCCCGCCGCGAAGCGCAGCGTCGCCCCGCTCGGGGCGTCCTCGATCCGGGCTTCCAGCTCCCGGGCGGAGATATCGGTCTCGATATCGATGGTGCGGCTCATGCGAGGTCTCCAGTCAACCATGTCGGGCTCCCCGGCAGCGTCCATGGCCGCGGAAGCGTCGGAATCTCCTTGTCGATTGTGATGACAGGCCCGGGTGAGCCACTGCGTACCGGGATTTTCCTTTTTTCCGCGAGTCCTGTCTGTTCATGGAGCACGAGGCGAGGGATGGTAGCCAGTTGGCACGGTGCTGGAAAGGGGTTGAGGCAATTTTGGTAAATTAAATATCTTTTTTATGCATATTAGGTTTGGAAGGAGATCGCTGCCTGGCGATCCTTGATGCCATCATGATGGCACCATTTCGGAACGAAAACGGCGAGCCCACTGGGCTCGCCGTTGTCGTTCTGCGAGAGTGCCTGATCGTCAGGCAGCGGGTCGGGCGACCAGCGAGCGGGTATCCTCGCGGGCCTCGGTGAGCACCACCTGGATGTGGTCGCCGAGCTTGAAGCGCTCCTCACCCTCGACCTTGATGCGGCCTTCCTTGTCGTCGATCACCAGCTTGTCGCGATCGCTGTGGATCAGCGGCCCGGGCACGAAGGCGCTGGCACCGTTGGCGGTCAGGCGCACGCGCATCCCGCCGCGATTGATGGCGATGATCTCGGCGTCGAAGGTCTGCTGGTCGCGGGCGGCGGGCGTCAGATAGCGCACGTAGAGCCAGTCCTTGACGTCGCGCTCGGCCATGCGGTTGAGGCGGCGGCGCTCGGTGAGCTGCTCGGTGAGCGCGGTACTCGCCTCGGCGGGCGCCTGCTCGCCCTTGAGCACCCGCTTGATCAGCCGGTGGTTGACCATGTCGCCATACTTGCGGATCGGCGAGGTCCAGGTGGCGTAGGCGGGCAGCCCCAGGCCGAAGTGCGGACCCGGCTGCGCCGACATGCTGGTGAACCCCTGGAAGCGACGCAGGCGGGCGTCCAGCCAGGCGTCGTCGCGGCTCTCCAGGGCGCGCTTGAGCTCGCGGTAGCGGGGCAGTTCGGTGAGCGCCTCGCGCTCGACCTCGATCTCCTGGCCGGCGAGGAACTCCAGCGCCGCGTCGGCCTTCTCCGGCTCGAAGGCGCGGTGCACGTTGAAGATGCCGTGGCCGATGCGGCTGGCCAGCAGGTCGGCGCAGCAGGCGTTGGCCGCGATCATCGACTCCTCGATCATGCGGTTGGCGATGCGCCGGTCCTCGATGCGCACGTCGAGCACATTGCCGGCGGCATCGAGATCGAAGACGTAGTCCGGGCGGTCCTTGAACACCAGTGCGTGTTCGGCCCGCCAGGCCGCGCGCGCCTCGGTGAGCTTGGCCAGTGCCTCGAGCTGCGGCGCCACGCTGGCGCCGGGCGTCCACTCGCCCTGGCCCTCGAGCCAGTCGGAGACATTGTCGTAGACCAGCCGCGCATGGGAGCGCACGGTGGCGGCGAAGAAGCGATACTCGCCGAGGCTGCCGTCGGCCTCGACGTCCAGGCTGCAGGCCAGCGAGGGGCGGTCCTCGCCCTCCTTGAGCGAGCACAGGTCGTCGGCCAGCACCTCGGGCAGCATGGTCACGTTCTGCCCGGGCAGGTAGACGGTGAAGGCCCGCGTCCGGGCTTCCAGGTCGGCGGCATGGCCTTCGGCGACATAGCCGGTCGGATCGGCGATGGCCACCGTCAGCCGCCAACCGCCCTCGGCACGCGGTTCGACGTGCAGGGCGTCGTCCATGTCGCGGGTCTTGTCGCTGTCGATGGTGAAGAAGGGCAGCGCGGTGAGATCCTCGCGCTCGAGCCCCTCGTCGGCCAGTTCCCAGTCGTCGCCGGCTTCCGGCGAGGCCTGTTCCAGGGCGTGACGGGCGAGCGTCACCCGCCAGGGCACGGCCGGGTCGTCGCGCTTGGCGATCAGCTCGTCGATCTGGCCGAAGAAGCCGCGATCGTCGGGCTTGAGCGGGTGGCGCACCAGCCGTGCCACCACCCAGTCGCCGTCGGCGATGCTCTCCTCGTCGAGGCTGCGCTTGATGCGCGATTTCACCACGTTGTTGATCGACGGGTGATCCGGAATCACGGCCAGCCGCCCTTCGCGCTTCTGCACGCGGGCGATGAAGCGCTCCAGCGACTGCTCGATCAGGCGCTCGGGCTCGACCGACTTCTTGTCGCCGTCCTCCTTGAGGACCGCTTCGACGCGGTCGCCGTGGAGCACCTGCTTCATGGCGGGCGGCGGCACGAAATAGGAGTCCCCGTCATCGGTCTCGAGGAAACCGAAGCCACGCTCGGTGGCCTTGATCACGCCCTCGACGCGCGGGGTGTTGTCACGAATCTGTTGCTTGAGCTGCGAGAGCAGCGCGTTGTTTTGCAGCATGGGGGAGTCGGTACGATTGGCGGGGAACGAAGGGCCACTATACGGATTCGGGCCGCCGCCGCCAATCGCCGTGGGCGATCCGGCGGGCGGCGGTGGATTGGGGCGCTCGTCAGGCCAGGGCGTCGCCGATGCGCCGCTCACCGTCGAGCAGCGCGAACTCACGGCGAGTCAGCGCTCGCTCCTGCGCCAGGTACAGCAGGGCATGGGCGACGTTGGCGCGGGAGATGTGATTGTCACCGGCCTCCTCCGGCGAGGTCGCCAGCCGCAGGGTCGCCGCCTCGTCGGTCAGCCGACCGGGCTTGGCGATCACGTAGGGGACCCGGGAGGCGCGCAGGTGGTCGTCGGCGGCGTGCTTGGCGGCCAGGTAAGGGCGCAGTTTCTCCGGGCCGTCGAGGGGCGTCTCGGCGCGGATCGCGCTGACCATCAAGAACCGTGACAGGCCCAGCTCGGCGGCCAGGTCGATGGCGCGTATCGCGCCGTTCAGATCGATCATCAGGGTCTTGTCGGGCCCGGTGTGCGGCCCGGAGCCGGCGGCGAAGACGACCTGATCGCAGCCGTAGAAGGCGTGGCGCAGCGAGCCCTCCAGGTCGGCGATCACCGTCTCGATGCCGCGCTCGCGAAACCAGGTCTGCTGATCGCTGTCGCGGATCATCGCCTTCACGGGCAGCCCGGCGGTTCGCGCCAGTTCGCAGAACTGCCGGCCGATCTTGCCGTTGGCGCCGATCACCAGTGTCTTCATGTCACGCTCCTGTCGTCCGTCATTCAGGCGGCGTCTCCCATGACGCCTCTTCTGCTTCCTTGATGCGGTTGTCGGGTCGAAGAATCAAGGTGTGGGTAATGCCGAGTCGGCGGCAGCCGAAGCTTTCTAAGACCAAAGTAAGACCAATTGGTATTTGATTGGTATTCGAGAGGTTCTATAGTGGATTTACACAAGAGGAGAACACGCCCCATGGATCCCCGTTTCGCGCAAATGACGCTCGACCCTGGCCTGGCCACGCCGCTGTATCACCAGTTGGCGCGCCAATTGGGGGATGCCATCGAGGCGGGCGCCTGGCAGGCCGGCGAGGCGCTGCCCTCGGAGCGCACTCTGGCGGAGACCCTCGAGATTTCGCGGATCACCGCGCGCAAGGCCCTCGACCGGCTCGCCGAGCAGGGGCTGATCCGCCGCAGCCATGGCTCCGGCACCTTCATCGCGCCGCGCTTCAATCAGCCTCTGACTCGCCTGATCAGTTTCACCGAGATGCTCACCCAACGTGGCTTCACGCCGCGCTCGCGCTGGCTGTCGCGTGGCCTGAGCGCACCGAGCAGCGACGAGGCGCTGCGCCTGGGGCTTGCCGGAGAGGCCCGGGTCGCGCGTCTCAAGCGCCTGCGTCTGGCCGACGACGTGGTGATGGCGGTGGAGGAGAGCTGCCTGCCCGAGGCGGTACTGCCCGACCCGGGCACGGTCGAGACGTCGCTCTACAAGACCCTGGAAGCGGCCGGCAAGCCGGTGGAGCGCGCGCTTCAGCACATCACCGCGGTCAACGCCGATGCCGAGCTCGCCGAGCTCGCCGAGGTGCCGCAAGGCGAAGCGCTGCTCAAGGTCACCCGACTGGGCTACCTGCACGACGGCAGCCCCGCCGAGCTCACCGTCACCTACTGCCGGACCGATTACTACGACTTCATGGTCGAGCTTCATCGAGGCGCGAGATGACCCGGTATCGACCGCGGTAGACAAAGCGCTTTTGCGGGCGCGACGGGAAGGAAACGCAGTTCCGGACGCGATCAACAGGCGGCGTGCGACACCGGACGCCACATTTCATCAACCAGAGGTCGCCATGCTCCAAGGCAACATCCTGACTCCCGACGGCTGGTGGTTCGGCGAACTGCACTGGGACGCCGGCCGGATCAGCCGCATCAGCGGCAGCCCGGTCGACCCGGCCGATAACGAGGCGCCGCGCATCCTGCCGGGTTTCATCGACCTGCACGTCCACGGCGGTGGTGGCGCCGACACTATGGAAGGCGCCGCGGCCGTCGCCACGATGGCGCGCACCCACGCCCGCTTCGGTACCACCGGGCTGCTGGCGACCACCATGACTGCGCCCGATGACGAAATCCGTCGCGTGCTCGGCGAGATCGGCGAAGCCATGACGGTGGCCGGGCCGGGCGATGGCGCAAGGGTTCTGGGGGTGCACCTCGAGGGGCCGCACATCAATCCGGGCAAGCTGGGCGCGCAGCCAGCGCATGCCCATCCCGGCACGATCGACGAGCTCGAGGCGCTGTGCGATCTCGCGCTGATCCGCCTGGTGACCCTGGCCCCGGAACTGACCGGGCACGATGCCCTGATTCGGCACCTCGTCGCGCGCGGCGTTCGCGTACAGCTAGGCCACACCCTGGGCAGTTACGAACAGGGTGTGGCGGCGCTGAAGAGCGGTGCTCACGGCTTTACCCATCTGTTCAACGCCATGACCGGACTGCACCACCGCCACCCGGGGATGGTCGGCGCCGCCCTGGCGCATGCCGAGTTCGCCGAGCTGATTCCCGATCTGCTGCACGTCCACCCCGGGGCCATCCGCACCGCCCTGCGCTGCATTCCACGACTCTATGCGGTCACCGATTCCACCGCGGCGGCCGGCATGCCCGACGGCGAGTACCGACTCGGCGAGCAGGCGGTGACCAAATGCCTGGGGGGCGTGCGGCTATCCGACGGCACCCTGGCCGGCAGCACCCTGACCATGGATCAGGCGCTGCGCAACCTGGTCGGGATCGGTCTGTCCCTCGACGAGGCCAGTGCACGACTCTCGCGCCATCCCGCCGACTTCCTGGGTCTGACCGAGCGCGGTCGGCTCAGCGAGGGCTGTTATGCCGACGCGGTGGTGCTCGACGCCGCGCTCACCGTTCGTTCCGTGTACGTCGAGGGAACCCGCGTCGCGGGCGAGTGCGAGGCCATGCACGGCTACCAGGGAGATGCTTCATGAGTTCGTTGATGCTCGACGAGGCCCGGGATGCGCCGGGACGCATCGCCGACCAGCTCAGCCGCAATGCCGGCCCGCTCGAGGCGCTGGGCGCTGATCTGCGCCAGGCGCCCCCGCGCGGTGTGGTGACCGTCGCCCGCGGCAGTTCGGATCACGCCGCCAGCTACTTCGCCTACCTGTGCATGCAGAGCCGGGGCATCCCGGTGGCCTCGCTGCCGCCCTCGCTGTCCACGCTGGCGCGGGCACCCTGGCATCTCGACGGCCAGTTGTCGGTGGCGATCTCGCAGTCCGGGCAGAGCCCCGATCTGGTCGAGACCCAACGCGCGCTGTCTGCCGGCGGGGCACGAACCCTGGCACTGGTCAACACATCGCAGTCGCCCTTGGGCGCGGTCAGCGACGACGAGATCGCGATTCATGCCGGTGAGGAGATCAGCGTCGCGGCGACCAAGAGCTATCTGGCGACGCTGTCCGCCTGCGTCCAGTGGCTGGGGTACTGGGACCGCGACGCGACACTGCTCGAGGCGCTCGAGGCGTTGCCCGAGCAACTGCACCGAGCCTGCGATCAGGACTGGGCACCGGCCGTCGAGGCCCTGCAGGGCGTCGACCGCCTGATGGTGGTGGGGCGTGGTCCCGGCCTGGCGGTCGCCCAGGAGGCGGCACTCAAGTTCAAGGAGACCTGCGCGATCCAGGCCGAGCCGTTCAGTGCCGCCGAGGTCAAGCATGGCCCCATGGCGCTGATCGGCCCCGGCTACCCCGTGCTGGTGCTGGCCCCGCCTGGGCCCGAGCAGGCCGGCTTGCTGGAACTCGTCGACTGGCTGCGCTCGGTGGGCGCCCGGGTGTTGCTGGCGGCGGATGCGGGCGTGACCTCGCGTGACCTGCCGCTGATCGACGCCGGCCACCCGGCGCTGCAGCCACTGTCGGTGATCCAGAGCTTCTACATCATGGCCGCCGGGCTGGCCGAGGCGCGCGGCAGCAACCCGGACCGACCCCGCCACCTCGCTAAGGTCACCAGAACCCGCTGAACCGCAGTGACACGCACAACAACAACTTCGGAGGCATCATGGTTACTCTAGTTGCGATCACGGCGCCGGTCGACGGCGTCATCGTACCCCTCGGCGAGGTCCCCGACCCGGTCTTCGCCGAAGCCACCCTGGGCGATGGGGTGGCGATCGACCCCCTTGGCGACACCCTGTGCACGCCGTTCGACGGCGAGGTCGTGCAGTGCGCGCGCAGTGCCCATGCCGTGACGATCCGACACGCCTGCGGCGTCGAACTGCTCGTTCACCTGGGGCTGGATACCGTCCATCTGGAGGGGGCGGGCATCGAGATGCTGGTCGCGGTGGGCCAGCGTGTCCACGAGGGGGAGCCGCTGCTGCGCTTCGAGCCCGACCGTCTGGCCCGCGAGGCGATGAGCCTGATTACTCCGCTGATCGTTGTTGAGCCTGGCGGCTGGCGGATCGACAGCCGGCGCGGTGATCGTGGCGAACGGGTGCGACGCGGCGATACGCTGCTGATCCTCGAGGTCGCCGCGCAGGCAGCGACCGGACCTTCGCGAGATACGGGCCCGGCAAGGGAACGCGACGTGACGCTGGCCCTCGAGAGCGGCCTGCATGCCCGGCCGGCGGCCCGGCTGCGGGCCATTGCCGCCGAGCACGCCGTCGAACTCGACGTGCTCGCCGGCGAGCGGTCGGCCGACACCCGCAGCCTCAGCAGCCTGATGAACCTGGGCCTGGTCAACGGCGACCGGGTGAGGCTGATCGCCCGTGGCGAGAACGCCGAGGCGGCATTGGTCGCCGCCGGGCAACTGCTCGAGTCCCCGGAGGGGGGAAGCCACGGTGGGGATGTATCGCGCCCGTTGGCACAGGCCGGGGCGGGGCAGTGGGCTGGACGGGTGGCCAGCCCGGGGCTCGCGGTCGGCCCGGTGGTTCGCTACGCGCCGCCGCTGCCCGAGGTCCCGGCCGACGGGGCGGGGGCGGCGGCGGAAACCGCGGCGCTCCGGGATGCCCTTGCGGCCGTGCGCGTCGATCTCGAGGACGGCATGACGCGGGCCGAGCGCGAGCGGCATTCCAGCGAGGCCGAGATCCTCACCGCGCACCTGGCCTGGCTCGACGACCCGGCGCTCGCCGAGGCCGCCGAACGCTACATCGCCGCCGGTCGCAGTGCCGGCCAGGCCTGGCGCGAAGCGCTGGACGACGAGGCCGAACGGCTGCGTGCGACCGGCAACGAATTGCTCGCGGGGCGGGTCAATGATCTGCGCGACCTGCAACGCCGGGTGATGGCGTGCTTCGGCACACCACCGGTGGGCCCCGACATCCCCGAAGGCGCGATCGTTCTCGCCGACGACCTGACGCCGTCGCAACTGATCGCGCTGGCCGCCGCACGGCCGGCCGGCCTGTGTCTGGCCGCCGGAGGTACCACCTCGCATGTGGCGATCCTGGCGCGGGCGCGCAATCTGCCATGTCTGGTGGCGCTGGGGCCGACGCTGCACGAGGCGGCAGGCGAACCCGTCGAGGCGGCGATCCTCGATGCCGAGCACGGACTCTTCGAGCCACGCCCATCGAGGGAGCGTCTGACCGCCGTGCGCGAGCGGGTCGAGGCACGCCGTCGTCGCCAGGAGAGCGAACGCGAGACGGCACACGCCCGGGCGGTGACCCGCGACGGCCGGAGCATCGAGGTCTGCGCCAACGTCGCCGGCGCCGAAGAGGCCGAGCTGGCGGCCGGGGAGGGCGCCGACGGGATCGGCCTGCTGCGCAGCGAGTTCCTCTTCCTCGAGCGTGACAGCGCCCCCGACGAGGAAGAGCAGCGTCGCGAATACCAGGCCGCGCTGGATGCCCTGAATGGCAAGCCGGTGATCGTGCGAACGCTCGACATCGGCGCCGACAAGCAGTTGCCCTACCTGAGCCTGCCCGCCGCGCCCAATCCGGCGCTTGGCGTGCGCGGCATACGGCTATGGCGCAGTCAGCCCGAGCTGCTCGATACCCAGCTACGCGCTCTGGTTGGCGTCGAGCCGCTCGATGCGCTGCGCATCATGTTGCCGATGGTAAGCGATGCCGACGAGGTGCGCGCCGTGCGCCGCCGGCTCAACGAGCTGGCCAGCGAACTGGGGCTGTCGGCCACACCGTCCCTCGGCGTGATGGTCGAAGTGCCGTCGGCGGCGCTTTGCGCCGCCAGCCTCGCCGCCGAGGCCGACTTCCTGTCGATCGGTACCAACGACCTGACCCAGTACACGCTGGCCATGGATCGCGAGGATCCTGATCTGGCGGAGCAGCTCGATGTGCTTCACCCGGCGGTGCTGCGGCTGATCCAGGCAACCGTCAAGGGCGCCGCCGGGCGTTGCCCGGTGGGCGTTTGTGGAGCCGCCGCCAGCGACCCGTTAGCACTGACGGTGCTGGTCGCACTCGGCATCGACGAACTGTCGGTGGAACCGGCCCGCGTCCCCGCGGTCAAGGCGGCGCTGCGCGAACTCGACGCCGGTGCGTTGGCCGAGGTGCTGCCCGACTGGCTCGCTCTGGATGACGGCGGGGCGGTGCGCGAACGACTGACCGCCTGGCTCGAGGCCCGTGCCGCGGCGTGACCCATCCCCGTCGCGGGACCCACAACAAGATCCTCGGAGGATGACTCCATGCATTTCGACATCATGGGCGGCCTGCAGAAGCTCGGTCGCTCGCTCATGCTACCCATCGCCGTGTTGCCGGTGGCCGGGCTTCTGCTACGCCTCGGCCAGCCGGATCTGCTCGATATCGCCTTCATCGCCGATGCCGGTAATGCGATCTTCGCCAATCTGGCGCTGATATTCGCCATCGGCCTGGCGGTGGGGTTCGCCAATGACAGCAATGGTGCCGCGGGGCTCGCCGGGGTGGTCGGCTATCTAGTCCTCGATGCCGTGCTGCACACGCTCAACGCGGACATCAACATGGGGGTGCTCTCGGGCATCATCATCGGCGCCGTGGCGGGGGGGCTGTACAACCGCTTCAAGGACATCAAACTGCCCGAGTATCTGGCATTCTTCGGCGGACGTCGCTTCGTGCCGATCGTCACCGGGCTCGCCGCGGTGTTGCTGGGCATGCTGTTCGGCGTTATCTGGCCGACCGTGCAGACCGGGATCGACACCCTCGGCCAGTGGCTGATCCAGGCCGGCGACCTGGGGCTGTTCGTCTACGGCGTGCTCAACCGTCTGTTGATCGTCACCGGATTGCACCACGTGCTCAACAGCTTCGTATGGTTCGTGTTCGGCAGCTTCGATGGTGCCACCGGCGATCTCAACCGCTTCTTCGCCGGCGACCCCAGTGCGGGCAGCTTCATGGCCGGCTTCTTCCCGGTGATGATGTTCGGCCTGCCGGCAGCGGCGCTGGCAATGTATCACGCGGCGCCCATAGCGCGCCGTCATCAGGTCGGCGGGCTGCTGCTGTCACTGGCGTTGACCGCCTTCCTCACCGGGGTCACCGAGCCGATCGAGTTCACCTTCATGTTCCTGGCGCCGGGGCTCTATGCGCTGCATGCCGTGCTCACCGGGCTGTCGATGGTGGTAATGCACCTGCTTGACGTCAAGTTGGGCTTCACCTTCTCCGCTGGCGCCTTCGACTATGCGCTTTCCTATGGCCTGTCGACCAATGGCTGGCTGATGATTCCGGTGGGGCTGGCCTATGCGGTGATCTACTACGGGGTGTTCCGCTGGGCGATCGTGCGCTTCGACCTGCCGACGCCGGGGCGCGAGCCGGAATCGGCCACGACTCGCGATGCTGCGGTCGATGTTGGCGAGCGTGGTCCGGCGTTCGTCCGGGCGCTGGGCGGTGCCGCCAATCTGACCAGCGTCGGCGCCTGCACCACCCGGCTGCGGCTGGTGCTCGGCGACGCCGCGGCGATCGACGAGCCCATGCTCAAGCGGCTCGGCGCGCGTGGTGTGCTACATCTGCGGGGCGGTGGCCTGCAGGTGGTGCTGGGACCGATCGCCGATGGCGTGGCCGACGAGATCCGTGCGGCGATGGCCGCCGAGGGGGCCGTGCCGACGAGCGCTGCCGATGTCGAGCCGGCCTCGGCCATTAGCGAGTCACCGGCGCTGACTGAGGACGAGGGCGAACGCTGGTGGACGGCCCTTGGCGGTCGACGCAACGTGTGCGAGGCCGAGGCGGTCGCCGTGACCCGGGTGCGGTTACGCCTTGCGGACGGCGAGCGGTTCGACGAGGCGGCCTTGCAGGCATTGGGCGCATCGGGCGTCCAGCGGCTCGGTGACGACCTGATCCATGTCCTGCTCGGAGAGCGAGCGGGTTCTGTCGCCCGCTACCTGGCACCGTCCTGAGTGCCGACGGCGACGGCACGAGCGTTTGAACGGCATTTCGTTCGGCCGTCGCCCACCTGAGGTCATGCCATGCCCGGCGATCGTACTCTACGTCGGGTGCCCTTCCTGATCGGTCTGTACATTGCGCTGGCCAAGGCGGCGGCGCTGTTCTGAAAGGCGGCTGACCCGCCGGTGATGGTTGAGCGCCGGCGGGTCAATGGCGGTCGCTTTCCAGCAACTGCGCGAAGGTGCAGATCTCTCCGCAGCGATCCGGCGCATAGCCGACCAGTTTGTCGATCTCGGTCAGGAAGGGCGCCGACGTCATCAGCGATAGCAACTGTTGCATGTTGTCCTGCTTCAGCCGGTCTTCGGGGCAGATCAACAGGTAGTGCTCGCTGGAGAGGTGGATGAAGTCGAGGCCGAACTGGGCCGCGGCGGCCTCCACGCCGAAGCCGACATCGGCCATGCCGGCGGCGACGTAGGCCGCCACGGCGGTATGGGTGAACTCCTCGTGTTCGGCGCCGTTGATCTGGCCTTCGGTGATGCCCTGCTCGGCCAGCAGCATGTTGAAGAGAATACGGGTTCCGGAGTGTTCGTCGCGGTTGATGAAGCGGATGTCCGGACGCGTGAGATCGGCCAGCCCGGTCACCGTGTCGCGGCTGTCTCGGCGGATGATCAGTCCCTGCTCGCGGGTGACGAAGCGAATGACCCGCAGGTTCTTCAGGTCGAGCTGCTCGCGATAGGCGCGCATGACGCGCTCCGCCAGGCGCGGGCAGGCCGGGAAATGAAAACTGGCCAGGTCGCAGTCGCCGCGGCCGAGGGCGTTCAGCGCCTCCGTCGGATTGCAGTACTGCAGGTCCAGTTCCACCCGGTCGGCGAAGCGGGGCAGCAGAGCGACGGCATAGCCGTGACTGGCGTGCAGCCGCAGGACCGGGTGCGCGCCGGCCAGCAGCTGCTGGAGCTGGTTGTTCAATTCCGACGCCATGCTGTCCATTTGCGGCCCCAGGCGTGCTTTCACGCGCTGCTCGGACCAGAGTAACGTTTCACCGAGCGTCGACAGACGGGTACCGCGCCCCTTGTGCATGTCCACCAGCGGCAAGCCGAAGAAGTCGTTGCCGCGATTGAGGAGGTTCCAGGCATGACGGTAGGAAACGCCGGCCTGACGGGCCGCCAGCGTCAGCTTGCCCCCGTCGCGGATGCCCTCGAGCAGGCGAAAGAGCACGGGGTCGAACAGCTCGCCGTCCTCGCTCTTGAACAACCAGGCCGGCGAGATCTGCAGCTTTTTTCTATGCACGGTTTTGCCTATTTGTGAGTGAAATACGGCGTGCTATTTTCCACGAAAATGGCCTTCCTGCTGCTGCCAAGGGCTGGCAAGTTAGTTCATAGGTTGGCCAGCGACAAGACCCGTGACAAGCGTTGCCGGTTTTCGGCTCGCGACATGCCTGACGCGTCGTGCCCGCGAGCCGCTGACGACCAGACGACAACAACCTGATGTCGAACGACAATAACTGATGAGAGCCCAGCCATGACGCCCTCCGACACACGCCAGCCGCAGGCGTGGACTCGGGAATCGATCCAGCGCGAAGTCGATGCGCTGAAGGACGAGCCCGGGGCCATGCTGCCGATACTTCATGCCATCCAGGACCGCTTCGGCCACGTGCCGGACGCCGCGGTGCCGATCATCGCCGACGCCCTGCGGCAGACCCGTGCCGAAGTGCATGGGGTGATCAGTTTCTACCATCACTTTCGCCGCCACCCGGTGGGCAGTCACGTGATCCATGTCTGCCGTGCCGAGGCCTGCCAGGCGGTCGGCGCGCGCCAGCTGGAAGCCCACGTCAAGGCGCGCCTCGGCGTCGACTACCACCAGACCACCCGCGACAACGAGTTCACCCTCGAGCCGGTGTATTGCCTGGGCAATTGCGCCTGCGGGCCGTCGATTCGCGTGGATGACACCATCCATGGCCGAGTGAGCGCGGCGAAATTCGATACCCTGGTGGACGACCTCACCACGACGGTCGTGGAGGTGAAAGGATGACGGTGACCGTTTACGTACCCGGCGATACCACCGCCTTGGCTATGGGCGCCGATGTCGTCGCCGAGACGATCGAGCGTACGGTGCGCCATCAGGGCGCGGCGGTGACGGTGATCCGCAACGGCTCCCGCGGGCTGTTCTGGCTGGAGCCGCTGGTCGAGGTGGCGACCGCCGCGGGGCGGGTGGCCTACGGGCCGGTCGAGCCGGGCGAGATCGCGGGGCTGATCGAGGCCGGGCTGTTCGAGGGGCGTCAGGATCATCCGCTGGCCCTGGGGCCGACCGAGGAGATCCCCTACCTGAAGAATCAGCAGCGCCTGACCTTCTCGCGCATCGGCGTGACCGATCCGCTGTCCATCGACGACTACCGGGCCCATCATGGCTTCGCCGGGCTGGAGCGGGCGCTGACTCTGGACGCCCAGGCCATCGTCGACGAGGTCAAAACCTCCGGCCTGCGCGGGCGCGGCGGGGCGGCGTTTCCCACCGGCATCAAGTGGCAGACCGTTCACGACGAGCCGCCGGGCCAGAAATACATCGTCTGCAACGCCGACGAGGGCGACTCCGGCACCTTCGCCGACCGGCTGGTGATGGAGTGCGACCCCTACATGCTGATCGAGGGCATGACCATCGCCGGCCTGGCCGTGGGCGCCACCCAGGGCTACGTCTATCTGCGCTCGGAGTACCCGCTGGCGCAAAAGATCTTTAACCAGGCCCTGGAGCGCGCCTACGGGGCGGGCTATCTGGGCGAGGACATCCGTGGCAGCGGCAAGCGTTTCGACCTGGAAGTACGCCTGGGCGCCGGCGCCTACATCTGCGGCGAGGAGACCTCGCTGCTCGAGAGTCTCGAGGGCAAGCGCGGCATGGTGCGTGCCAAGCCGCCGCTGCCCGCCATCAAGGGGCTGTTTGGCCGACCGACTGTGGTCAACAACGTGCTCTCGCTGGCCGCGGTGCCGTTCATCCTCGAACGTGGCGCCCAGGCCTACGCCGACTACGGCATGGGCAAGTCGCGGGGCACCGTAGCGATGCAGCTGGCGGGCAACGTCAAGCGCGGCGGGCTGGTCGAGCTGGCGTTCGGCTCCACCCTGCGCGAGCTGATGGAGGGCTTCGGCGGCGGCACCCTGAGCGGACGGCCGCTCAAGGCCGTCCAGGTGGGGGGGCCGCTGGGCGCCTATCTGCCCGAGAGCCAGTGGGACAATCCCATCGATTACGAAGGCTTCGCCGCCTTCGGCGGCGTGGTCGGTCACGGCGGCGTGGTGATGTTCGACGACAGCGTCGACATGGGCGAGCAGGCGCGCTTCGCCATGGAATTCTGCAGCGTCGAGTCCTGCGGCAAGTGCACGCCCTGTCGGATCGGCGCGGTGCGCGGTGTGGAAGTGATCGATCGCATCCGGACGGGTACCGACAGCGACGCCAATCTCGAACTCCTGTCCGATCTCTGCGAAACCATGGTGGACGGGTCGCTGTGCGCCATGGGCGGAATGACGCCCTTCCCGGTGCAGAGCGTCATGCAGCATTTCCCCGACGACCTGCAACCCCGGCAAGTCTGACCGGAGGAGGCCAACAATGATCAATTACTTCGACCCGAGCCAGCATCGCATCGACCCTGACCGGGACTATGGAACCCCTCCCCGGCTCTCGGAAAAAGCCGTGGCCCTGACCATCGACGGCATCGAGATCAGCGTACCGGAAGGCACCTCGGTGCTGCGCGCCGCCGCCCTGGCGGGTATCACCATTCCCAAGCTGTGCGCCAGCGACAACCTGGAGGCGTTCGGTTCCTGCCGGCTGTGCGCGGTGCAGATCGAGGGTCGACGCGGCTACCCGGCGTCGTGTACCACCCCGGTTGCCGAGGGCATGGACGTCACCACCCAGAACGGCAAGCTGGCCAAGCTGCGCCGCAACGTGATGGAGCTGTACATCTCTGATCACCCGCTGGACTGCCTGACCTGCCCGGCCAACGGCGACTGCGAGCTGCAGGACATGGCCGGCGCCGTCGGCCTGCGCGAGGTGCGTTACGGCTTCGAGGGCGAGAATCACCTGGATGCGGAAATCGACGCCTCCAACCCCTATTTCAGCTTCGATCCCAGCAAGTGCATCGTCTGCTCGCGCTGCGTGCGCGCCTGCGAGGAGGTCCAGGGCACCTTCGCCCTGACCATCGACGGCCGCGGCTTCGACTCCAAGATCGCCGCCGGCCAGAACGAGCCGTTCATGGACTCCGAGTGCGTGTCCTGCGGGGCCTGCGTCCAGGCCTGCCCGACCTCGACGCTGATGGAGAAGAGCGTCATCGACCAGGGCGTGCCGGAGCACAGCGTGGTCACCACCTGCGCCTACTGCGGCGTGGGCTGCTCCTTCGAGGCGCAGATGAAGGGCGATCAACTGGTGCGCATGGTGCCCTACAAGGGCGGCGACGCCAATCACGGCCATTCCTGCGTCAAGGGCCGCTTCGCCTTCGGCTACGCCACCCACCAGGATCGCATCACCGAACCGATGATCCGCGATTCCATCGACCAGCCATGGCGTCCGGTGTCCTGGGAGGAAGCCATCGGCTTCGCCGCCCAGCGCCTGAAGGACACGCAGGCGCGGTATGGCCGGGAGAGCATTGGCGGCATCACCTCCTCGCGCTGCACCAACGAGGAAACCTATCTGGTGCAGAAGCTGGTCCGCGCCGGTTTCGGCAACAACAACACCGACACCTGCGCCCGGGTGTGCCACTCGCCCACCGGCTACGGCCTGAAGACCACCCTCGGCGAATCCGCCGGCACCCAGACCTTCGATTCGGTGATGAAGGCGGACACCATTCTGGTGATCGGCGCCAATCCCACCGACGCCCACCCGGTGTTCGGCTCGCAGATGCGCCGCCGGCTGCGTGAGGGCGCGACGTTGATCGTCGCCGATCCGCGGCGCATCGATCTGCTGAAGACGCCCCACGGCGGCCGCATGCTGCATCTGCCCCTGAAACCCGGCACCAACGTGGCGCTGATCAATTCCCTGGCCCACGTGGTGGTCACCGAGGGGCTGGAGGACAAGACCTTCATCGAGACGCGTTGCGAGACCGAGGCCTATCGGGTCTGGCGCGACTTCATCAGCGAGGCGCGCAATTCGCCGGAGGCCCTCGAGGCGGAAACCGGCGTGCCGGCCGCGCAGGTTCGCGAGGCCGCGCGGGCCTACGCCAGCGTCGGCAACGGTGCCATCTACTACGGTCTGGGCGTCACCGAGCACAGCCAGGGGTCCACCATGGTCATGGGCATCGCCAACCTGGCCATGGCCACCGGCAATCTGGGACGCGAGGGCGTGGGCGTGAACCCGTTGCGCGGCCAGAACAACGTCCAGGGCTCCTGCGACATGGGCTCCTTCCCCCACGAACTGCCGGGGTATCAGCACGTCGCCGACCTCGACGTGCGCCAGCGCTTCGAGAGCGTGTGGCAGACCACGCTGGACGACGAACCGGGGCTGCGCATTCCCAACATGTTCGACGCCGCCATCGCCGGCACCTTCAAGGCGCTGTACGTGCAGGGCGAGGACATCGCCCAGTCGGACCCCAACACCCAGCACGTGCAGGCGGCACTGACCAGCCTGGACTGCCTGATCGTGCAGGACATCTTCCTCAACGAGACCGCCAAGTACGCCCATGTGCTGCTGCCCGGTTCCACCTTCCTGGAGAAGAACGGCACCTTCACCAACGCCGAGCGGCGCATCAACCGCGTACGCAAGGTGATGGCACCGGTGGCCGGCAAGGAGGACTGGGAAGTGACCCAGGACCTGGCCAACGCCCTGGGCTACCCGATGAACTATTCGCACCCGTCCGAGATCATGGACGAGATCGCCCAGCTCACGCCGACCTTCACCGGCGTCAGCTACGCCAAGCTGGAGGAGCAGGGCAGCATCCAGTGGCCGTGCAACGCCGAGCACCCGGACGGCACGCCGACCATGCACGAGCTGGACTTCCCCATCGGCAAGGGGCACTTCGCGGTCACCGAGTACGTGCCCACCGAGGAGCGCAGCAATCGTCGCTTCCCGCTGCTGTTGACCACCGGGCGTATCCTCAGCCAGTACAACGTGGGCGCCCAGACCCGGCGCACCGACAACAGCCAGTGGCACGAGGAGGACGTGCTGGAGATCCACCCCAGCGACGCCGAGGTGCGGGGCATCGCGGAGGGTGACTGGCTGGGCGTGTCCAGCCGCGTGGGCCACACCGTGCTGCGCTGCCGCATCAGCGACCGCATGCAGCCCGGCGTGGTCTACACCACCTTCCACCATCCCGGCAGCGGCGCCAACGTGATCACCACGGACAGCTCCGACTGGGCCACCAACTGTCCCGAGTACAAGGTCACCGCGGTGCAGGTGGAGAAGGTGTCGCAGCCGTCGGAGTGGCAGAAACGGTTCCACCATTTCGACCAACGCCAGCGCGGCTACCTGGAGCAGGGCGCCGAGGAACCGGCGCCCGCCGGGCAATGAGGGAGGCACGCTCATGAGCGATCAGCAGCTGAGTCAGTTGGTGAAGATGGTCAACCAGATCGCCGCCAACCAGCACGGTGACCCATCGACGGCGGCGCAGCGCGTGACGTCGCACCTCCAGAAGTTCTGGGCGCGCAGCATGAAGGCGCAGATCATCGACTACCTGGACAGCGACGGCTCGCAACTGTCGCCGGTGGCGCGCGAGGCGGTGGCGGATCTCAAGCGCCTGCGGCAGGCGAGCTGAATGCGCCGCCGGTGTCGTTCCGGCACCGGGCGGTGCCCGCGAATGCCAAGACGGGCCCTGGTCGAGGGCCCGTCCGGTGATGCTCGGCGGTAAACCCGCCGGCCGTTACCGGGCGCTCGTTTTGCGGTAGCCTGAAGAGCCAGTCACTCATCAGGACGCCGCATGGACCCGCATCTGATCGTCACCGATCTCGACAACACCCTGCTCGATGCCGAGCACGACCTCGACGACCTGACCATCGAGACGCTCCGCGCCCTGTCCGCGCGCGGCCATCACCTGGCGCTGGCCTCGGGGCGGCATTTCCTCGACATTGCCGCCTTCCGTCGCCGGCTCGGCGTTCCCGCCTATATCCTCAGCACCAACGGTGCCCATCTCCACGCGCCGGACGATACCCTGATCGCCGAGCAGTGGGTGCCCGCCGAACTGGTGCGCGAGCTGGTCGCGCTGCCGCGTGAGGCCGATATCCGCCTCAACTTCTATACCAACGAGGAGTGGTTGATCGATGCCCCGGCGCCCGAACTGCTGGCGCTGCACGCGCATACCGGTTTCGGTTACCGGGTCGCCGACCTGGCGGCCCATGACGGTCGCGGGGTGGGCAAGGTGCTGTGCATCGGCGACCCCGAGGCACTCGCGGCACTCGAGGCGAGCATCCCCGCCGGCCTCGGCGAGCGCCTGCACCTGACCTACTCGATGGCCGACTCGCTGGAGATCATGGCCCAGGGGGTCAACAAGGGGGCCGCCCTGGAACGGCTGCTGGCCCACCTCGACCTGCCCGCCGAACGTTGCCTGGCCTTCGGCGACAACCTCAACGATGCCGAGATGCTGGCCCTGGCCGGGCACGGCTTCATCATGGACAACGCCAATCCCGCGCTCTTCGCGCGGGTGCCGCGGGCGACGCGCATCGACCATCATCACCCTCACGGTGTCGCGCGTCGGCTGCAGCGCTTCTTTGCGCTGGAGGCATCCCTGAGCTAGCGTTCCCGGCTGTCATGCGACGACAAGGAGTGTCGATGTGAGCGATGACGACGAAGCGCGTGTCGCGGTCTTTGCCCGGCGTATCTGGACCGTGGCCGGCATCGCCGTGACGGTGCTGCTGGTTTCCGCCCTGGTATGGTTCGGCTATCCGATTCTGCTGCTGGTCTATGCCGGACTATTGCTGGCCCTGGCGCTGTCGGTGCCGGCCGGCTGGCTGGAACGGCATACCTTCCTCGGCCGCCGCGGGGCGCTGGTCACGGTGATGGTCTCGCTATGTCTGCTGCTGGCCGCCTTCGTGCTCAAGTTCTCGATGAGCCTGACGCGGGAGATCAGCCAACTGGTCCAGGTTCTGCCGCAGTCGATGAGCGGTCTGGAACACTGGCTGCGGCAGAGCTGGCTGGGCGACTACGCGGTGACCCGGATCGAGCGCGAGACCTCGCTGGCCGGGATCTTCCGCCACTGGTCGCCGCAGGTCACGACCCTGTTCTCGACCACCCTGGGCAGCCTGCTCAATGTCGCGGTGGTGGTCTTCATCGGCCTGTTCGTCGCCTTCGAACCGCGCCGCTACCGCCAGGGGCTGATGCACCTGGTGAGGCCTGCCTGGCGGGCGCGAACCGGCGCGCTGCTGGACGATGCCGCGCATCGCCTGACCTGGTGGCTGCTGGGGCGGCTGGCCTCGATGAGCGTGGTGGGCGGGCTGTCGGGGCTCGGCCTGTGGCTGCTCGATGTGCCGATGGCCTTCACCCTGGGGCTGCTGGCGGGGCTGCTGTCGTTCATTCCCTATCTCGGCCCGGTTCTCTCGGCGGTGCCGGCGTCACTGGTGGCCTTCTCGCAGAGCCCGATGGCGATGCTGCACGTCGCCCTGCTCTATCTGGTCATCCAGTTCCTGGAAAGCTATCTGATCACCCCGCTGATCCAGCGCGAGGCGGTGAGCATTCCGCCGGCGTTGCTGCTGGTCGTCCAGCTGTGGCTGGGCCTGTTCGCCGGGATGATCGGCCTGCTGATGGCCGAGCCGCTGGTGGTGGTGGGCATGGTGGTCGTCGAGCGGCTCTACGTGGAGGGCTGGGTCGAGCGTCGGTCGGCAGCGAGTCCGACCGACGACGGCGCCTGATGGCGATCAGTGCACGGTGATGACGTGGCAGGGCGCGGCGTGGGACACCTTGTGCGACACGCTGCCGACCATCAGGCCACGGATGTCGCTGAGCCCACGGCTGCCCATGACGATGGTATCGACGCCGAGCGACTTGGCGCGTTCCAGGATCACCCGCGCCGGATCGCCCTGATGCACCGAGCCCTCGACATCGGTGGCGCCATGCTCGGCGGCGGCCTGCTTGGCGGCCTCGAGCATCTCGTGACCCGCCCGCTCGACCTCCTCTTCGGGGGCCTCCAGGTTCACCGCGCCGACGCCCCACACCAGCACGTTGTCGTGGGCGAGGCGCTCCGGGATGTGCAGGATATGCAGTTTCGCCTGATCGTTGGCGGCCAGCTTGCAGGCGACCTCGAGGGCGAGCTTCGCCTGTTCGGAACCGTCGACGGGGACCATGATCGTCTTGAACATACCGTTCTCCTTGGGCCTTGATTGTTGGTAAAAGGGCCTGGTGCCTTCAGCGTAGCGCCACCCCGGCGCCGTGTCGTGACTCGGATCAAGTCTGTCGGCTTTCGTCCCCGCGGGGGGCATCGGCCTTCTCGAGCCGACGCAGGCGCCGCCAGAGTTCGCTGCGCAGATCGGCGACGCGCGGCGCCTCGCCCTCGAGAAAGGGCAGCGGGCGTGTCAGGCGCAGGGCGCGCAGGCCCAGGCGTGCCGACAGCAGGCCCACGCCGAGTCCCTGGCCGGCACGGGTCGAGAGCTTGCCGGCGAGGTTCATCGAGAACAGCTCCATGCTCGCCTCGCTGGCGATCTCGCTGGCGCCGGCGAAGGCCAGGTTGGCGAGTACCTGACGAAACAGCCTAAGCCGGCTGGCGTAGCCCAGCTCCAGGCCGTAGAGCGCGGCGATGCGCTCGAGCATCGCCAGGTTGCGCCAGGCGACCAGCATCATGTCGACCAGGGTCAGCGGGCTGACGGCGACCATGACCGCGGTATCCCCGGCCATCCGCGAGATCAGCCGGCGTGCCTCGCGGTCGCGCGGCGCCAGCAGATGGTGGGCGAGCAGGTCGCGGGTCTCGGCGCCATCGTGATGCGCCTGCTGGGCGGCGAGAAAGGCCTGCCAGTGCGGATCGTCGCGATCGAGCCGCATCTGCTCGCGCAGCGCCTCGGCGAGGCGCCGGGCCTCGCCGGCATCGGTTCCGGCCAGGGCGTCGAGGCGCTGGCGCAGGTCGGTGTGGCGACGCAGCCGGCGCAGTCGCCACAGCTCGCGCAGCAGGGCCGAGCCGCCCAGGCCCAGCGCCAGCAGGGCCAGCGCGCTCCAGGCGCCGCTCATGAGGTCGCCGCCCAGGGTGGCGTGGTACAGCGTCTGACCGGCCTCCACGGCGCCCAGGGCGAGACTGCCGCCGAGCAGCGTGAGCAGCCCCCAGCGCCGCTTGCGGGGACGGGTCAGGCCGGCGTCGAGTGCCGCCGTGGTGTCGGGATCCTCGCCGTCGTCGCGCTGGCGACTCGTCGTGGTGACCGGATAGTGCTCGGCGGGGTGCGGATCGGGGGCGCTGGCCTGTGGCTCGTCGAGAGTGAAGCGCTGGTGGGGGCGCGGATCGTTCATGTCAGCTTGTCTCCGATCAGCCAGTCGAGCGCGGCGTCCATGCGGATGTGCGGCAGCCCCTCGCCGCGCGTCTCCCGCGACAGCGGTCGGAACGCCTCGAAGGTGAAGCCCTGCCGGGCCCAGAAGTCATGGTCGGGGAGCTGCGCGGGAACCTCGCCGGGAAACAGCAGCGTCTCCTCGCCGGCCAGGGTGGTGCCGCGCAGCGCCGGCGTGCGCCGTCCGTCGCGTTCGACGTCGTGCACCCGGGTGGCGCGGATCGACGCCAGGGACAGCGCCTTGACCGGCACGTCGGCGAAACGCAGGTCCTGGATCGGCTCGGCGAGCAGCGCCTCGAGCAGGGCGATGAGGTTGGCGTGCTGTTCGGGCGTGACGTGATCGGCCTTGGTGGCGGCGATCGCCAGGCGATCGATGCGCGGGGCGAACAGCCGCGAGAGCAGGCTACGCTTGCCGTAGTCGAAGCTCTTCATCAGCGTGGCGAGCGCCCGGGACAGATCCTCGAAGCGCTCCGGCCCGGCGTTGAGCGCACCGAGCACGTCGACCAGCACGATCTGCCGGTCGAAGCGCCGAAAATGCTCGCGATAGAAGGGCTTGACCACATGCTGCTGATAGTGGGCGAAACGCCGCGCCAGGGTGCGGTAGACGCTCTCCTCGGGGAGCGAGGCGAGCCGCTCGCGATCGGCCTCGCCGATGCCGGGCAGCGGGAAGAACTGCAGCACCGGGGCGCCGGCCAGATCGCCGGGAAGCAGGAAGCGCCCCGGCTGCAGGTCGGCGAACCCCGCCTCGCGGGCGGCGCGCAGGCCACTGGCGTAGCGCTCGGCGATGTCGGCCAGGCGGGCCTCGTCGGCGACGGCGTCGGGGGCGAGTTCGCCGACGGCGGCGAGCCAGTCCTCGGCCAGCTCGCGCCGCGCCGGGGTCAGCCCGGCCTGCTGGCGCTCGCTCCAGCTCAGGAAATCGTGCTCGAGCAGCGGCAGGTCGAGCAGCCATTCCCCGGGGTAGTCGAACAGGTCGAGGGTCAGGGTGGCACTGTCGCCGACGAACGCGCCACGCAGCCCCTGGCGCTCGGGGCGGTAGCGGATCTGCAGGCGCAGCTCGCTGATGCCGCGGGTGGGCTCCGGCCAGCGCGGCGGGGTGCCGTCGAGGGCGGCGATCGCCGGGTCGTAGGGAAAGCGCGGCACGCCGAGGTCGGCCTGGGCGACGCGCCGGGCACCCAGCAGGCGACCCTCGCGGGCGCAGGGCAGCAGATCGAGTCGCGCTTCCAGGCCGGCGTGGCGCAACTGATGGACCAGCGAGGTGAGGAAGGCCGTCTTGCCGGCGCGGGACAGGCCGGTGACCGCCAGGCGCAACTGGCGGTCCCGGCCACGTTCGATGAGGTTGCTGAATTCGCGAGCCAGGCTCTGGCGCATGCAGTGAGGATCCGCAGGAAATGTCAGCCCCTAATCTGCGGGCGATCGGCGGCGCTGACAAGTCGTTGCCATGTGAGTGCCAGCAGCGGCAGCAGCGCGAACGGGATCAGCAGGGCGTTGAGACCGGCCCAGCCCAGACTGGCCTCGAGTGGCGCGGCGAGCAGGGCGCTGATGCTGACCGTGGTGAACACCAGGCACTCGTTGGCGGCCTGGGTGCGGGCCTTCTCGGCCGGACGATGGGCCTCGGTCAACAGGCCGGTGGCGGGCAGGAAGGTCGCGTTCCAGCCCAGGCCGAGCAGGATCAGCGCCGTGTAGTAGCCGCCCAGGCCGAGATCCAGCTGGGCGATGAGCGCGCAGCCGATCAGCAGCAGGCAGCCCGTGGCGATCATCGTCGGCGCACCCAGGCGTGCGGTCAGCCGTCCGGTGACGAAGGAGGGCAGGAACATCGCCAGCACGTGCCACTGGATGGTCGTGGCGATGGGGTCGAAGGCGAAGCCGGCGCGCTGCATCGCCAGCGGCGTGGCGGTCATCGCCAGGTTCATGACCCCGTAACCGACCAGGCCGCTGACGGCGGCGACGACGAAGATCGGCTGGCGCAGGATCTCGCCCAGCGGCCGGGCGGGGCCGTCGCCGTGGCTGCGCGAGGGTGCCGGCAGACGGGTGAAGAGCAGCAGCATCAGGGCCAGCAGGTAGAGTGCGCCGAGCCCGATGAAGCTGCCCAGGAACGGCGTGGCGAGCAGGTCGCGGCTGGCGCGGGCCAGCCAGGGGCCGAGGAAGGCCGCCATCACGCCGCCGCCCATCACCAGGCCGATGGCCCGGTCGCGGCCTGCCGGGGGCGCTGCCTCGGCGGCGGCGAAGCGATACAGCATGCCGAAGCCGATGCCCACGCCGATCAGTGCGGTGCCCAGCATGAACATCCCGAAGCGCTGATGGACGAGGGCCAGGGCGGCGACCGCCACGCCGGCCAGCCCCACCAGGTTGCCGAGCACGAAGCCGCGCTTGCGGCCCAGCCGCGCCATGATCAGCGAGGCGGGGATGGTCGCGCTCATCAGGCCCAGCAACTGGGTGGCGACCGGCGCGGTGGCCCAGCTCGGCCCCGGGGCGAGCTGGGCGCCGATCAACGGTGAAACGGCGATCAGGAGGATGTTGCCGCTGACCAGCAGGGCCTGGCATAGCGAAAGCAGCACGACGCTGACGGGCATGGTCAGTCTCCGGTGATGGACGAGGAAGGGGCGGTGTAAAAGCGCTGGCGATAGACCGAGGGCGAGACGCCGTAGTGGCGCTGGAACAGTCGGCGTAACTGCTCGGCGCCGCCCAACCGCCAGTCGCGTGCCAGGCGTTCCAGCGGCGGCGGGGTGGGGCTGTCGATCAGCACCCGCCGGGCCTGCTCGAGGCGCAGCCGGGTCAGGTAGGTGCCGGGTGTGGTGTCGAGATGACGACGGAACAGCCGCGAGAGGTGCCGGGGCGTCACCGCCAGCCGCGCGGCCATGGTCTCGAGACGGTGCTCGGCGGCCGGGGCGGCGTGCAGGTCGTCGAGCAGGGCGCGCAACGGGCCGGTGTCGCGCTGCTGGCTGCGCAGCGCTTCGCTGAATTGCGACTGGCCACCCGGCCGGCGCAGGAAGACCACCAGTTCGCGCGCCACGCGCCCGGCCAGGGCCGAACCGTGATCGGCCTCGAGCAGCGACAGGGCGAGGTCGATGCCCGCGGTGACGCCGGCGCTGGTGTAACGCGCCGCCTCGTCGTCGTGGGTCGGCGGGTTGCAAACGTAGAGCGCATCCGCCGCCACCTGGATCTGCGGATGGGTGGCGGCGAGACGCTCGACATGGCGCCAGTGGGTGGTGGCGCGCTGCCCGTCGAGCAAGCCCGCGGCGGCGAGCAGGAAGGCGCCGCTGCATACCGAGCCCAGCCGTCGCACCCGGGTGAGGCTCGCGGCGAGGAGCGCGCGTAGCGCCGGGTCGTCGCATTGGGCAAACACCCCGCGGCCGCCGGCGACGAGCAGGGTGTCCGGCGCCGGCGCGTCGAGCAGGCTGTGCCAGGCGCGGTCGGCCTGCAGGGGCAGTCCCGAGTTGGTACGCACCAACCCCGGTGACTCGGCCAGCAGGCTCAGACGGTAGAGCGGCGAACCGGAGAGTTCGTTGGCGGTGGCGAACACCTGCCAGGGCCCGGTGACGTCGAGCAGCTGACAGTCGGGATAGGCGAGCAGGGCGATCGGGCGAGACATGATGAACGGTCCGAGGTGACGATGCCTCGATTGTCACCGGCGGTCGCAATGTCGGCAACGACCATCATCCCACCGATAGGGACATCCGGGGGCGAAAATGCAACGACCCCGCCAGGGGCGGGGTCGTCGTCGGGGAGTCTCGGCGGTCGGCTCAGGAAACGCCGCCGGCGAAGGAGGCGTAGATCGCGATGACCAGCACGATCAGCAGGATCCCGGTGGGGATGGCGCCCTTCCACGGTGTCAGGTCGACCTGGCCGGCGTCCTCCTGGACCCAGTCGGTCGTGCGCGGGCTGAGCTTGCCGATCACCAGCATCATCGCCACCAGCAGCACGAAGACCAGCCCCACGAAGTGGAAGTTCTGGATGACGTCGAGCAAGCCGTTGAACGGCGGCACGAAGTAGACCAGCCCGATCACCAGGCAGCCGCCGATCAGGGCGATCTTGGCAGCGATGGGCGGCACGCGCTTGGTCAGCAGGCCGACCAGCACCACCGCCAGGATGGGGATGAAGTACAGGGCGTTCATCTTCTGCAGGTAGCCGAACAGGCTGTCCTGGCCGGCGAGCAGCGGGGCGATGGTCATCGCGGCGAACGCCATGATCCAGCCGAAGACCTTGCCCGACTTGACCACCTGCTCCTCGCTGGCGTTCTTGTTGATCAGCGTCTTGTATAGCCCCAGGCTGAACAGCGTGGTGGTGCTGTTGAGCGCCGAGTTGAACGACGACAGGATGGCGCCGACCATCACCGCGGCGAAGAAGCCGGTCAGGTAGGGCGGCAGGACGTTGAACACCAGATGGCCGTAGGCGGCGTCGGCCTTGATGCCGTCGCCGGCGTAGAGGTTGTAGGCGATGATCCCCGGCAGCACCAGATAGAGCGGCCCGAGCAGCTTGAACAGGCCGGTCAGCAGCACGCCCTTCTGGCCTTCGGCGAGGGTCTTGGCGGCGAAGGTGCGCTGGATGATCTGCTGGTTGGTGGTCCAGTAGAACAGGTTGATCAGGAACACCCCGGTGAACAGGGTGGCGAAGGGCACCTGCTGATCGTCACCGCCGATGGAGTTGAGCTTGTCGGGATTCTGCTGCTTGAGCGTCTCCCAGCCGGCCATCACGCCGTGGCCGTCGCCGACCGCCTGCAGGCCGAAATAGACCACCACGAAGCCGCCGATCAGCAGGCCGATGCCGTTCAGGGTATCGGAAACCGCGACCGTGCGCAGGCCGCCGAACAGGGCATAGATCGAGCCGATCAGGCCCACCACCCAGACGGTGCCCCAGAGCAGCACGGTGGGCGACTGGATGCCGGTCAGACCCGGCAGGTCGAGCATGCCTTCGAGGCCCACGGCGCCGGAGTAGAGGATGATCGGCAGCAGGATCACTGCGTAGGCGAGCAGGAAGATGATGTTGCAGATCATCTGCGTGCCGGCGTCGAAGCGGATCTCGAGCAGTTGCGGCACGGTCGCGATGCCGCTGCGCAGAAAGCGCGGCAGGAAGAACAGACCCAGCGCCACCAGGGCGACCACCGCGACCACCTCCCAGGCCATCACGCTCAGCCCGTCGGTGAAGGCGCTGCCGTTGAGGCCCACCATCTGCTCGGTGGACAGGTTGGTCATCAACAATGACCCGGCGATCAGCGGGAAGGTCAAGCTGCGTCCGGCGAGGAAGTAGCCACGGGTACTGCGGTGATCGTCGCGGTGGGTGATCCACCAGGTGATCGCCGCTACCAGGCCCGTGAAGAAGAGAAACGATAGGATCGTCAGGGCATGCATAGTATGAGGGTCCTTGGATGACTGGACGGCGTGGTGGCGGGCACCGCGCCGGTTACGGCAGGCTCCGCTGCAACTCACGGCAAGACGAAAGTATATGAGCGGACGTCGATTTTGCCATTATCCCTTTGTCGGACATAACTTTTTCAATGTCTTTGCAAGCCGGCGGGGCGTGACGCGAAGCGCGCCACCCGCGAGCGGACATGGCGAGAGGTCGCGCGAGGTGACGGATGCGGTTTTTCGCGGGGCGGTCGACGCCTCGGCTATGCTCTGCTTACGGGCCCCGACAAGGGCATTTCCCACCGCGACGGACATCGGCATGAGCGAAACGACGGCACAGACGATTCTCGATTTCTGGTTCAACGGCCTGACGCCCAGGCAGTGGTTCGCCAAGGACGCGGCGCTCGACCGGCAGATCGCGCAACGTTTCCAGGCGGTCTTCGAGGCGGCGCGGGCCGGCGAGCTGTGGACCTGGCGCCAGTCGCCCCAGGGCCGGCTGGCCGAGATCCTGATTCTCGATCAGTTCTCGCGCAACCTGTATCGCGATCGGCCCGAGGCCTTCGCCCAGGACTCGCAGGCACTGGTGCTGGCCCAGGAAGCGGTGGCGCATCACGCCGACCGGCACCTGGAGGGCCCCCGGCGCGCCTTCCTCTACATGCCCTACATGCACAGTGAGTCGCTGGCGATCCACGACGAGGCGTTGCGATTGTTCGACCAGCCGGGGCTCGAGGACAACCTGAAATACGAACGCCGGCATCGCGAGATCCTCGTGCGCTTCGGCCGCTATCCGCACCGCAACGCCATCCTCGGGCGGGCCTCGACGGATGAAGAGCGGGCCTTCCTCGAGCAACCCGGGTCGTCATTCTGAGCGCGCTTGTGGCACCCTTGCCACGCGGGTTTCGCATTTCATGGACTGGAGGAAGGAGAGAACGATGGACCTGATACTGTGGTTGATCATCGGTGGCCTGGCCGGCTGGATCGCCGGCAACATCATGCGCGGTGGTGGCTTCGGGGTCCTCGGCAACATCGGGGTGGGGATCGTCGGTGCGGTGATCGGCGGCTTCCTGTTCGGCCTGCTGGGCCTGTCGTCGAGCGGTTTTCTCGGCTCGCTGGTGACCGCCACCGTGGGTGCCGTGGTGTTGCTGTGGGTGGTCGCCAAGCTGCGCAAATCATCCTGAGACGTATTTGCCCGATGCGACATTCGGTGTCTACCTTCTAAGAGGCAAACGATGACGTACTGATAAAACATCCACCGCTCGTCGCCGCGCCAGGGAATAGCGAGGCCAAGGCGCGAGCGGTGCCCTATCAGAGGATGGGTAGCCAACAGCAAACAGGAGCGTTTGACCATGGCGAAGAACCCGCATACGCGCCCCAACAGTGACGCGGCGCACGACACGGATTTCAAGACCACCAAACAGAGCAAGTCGGAGAACCTGGAACCCCACCGCAGCGACGCCGAAGGCCACGACCTGCGCACCAACCAGGGCACCCGGATCGCCGACAACCACAACTCGCTGAAGGCCGGCGAGCGGGGTCCGACCCTGATGGAAGATTTCATCTTCCGCGAAAAGCTCAACCACTTCGACAACGAGCGCATCCCGGAGCGCATCGTGCATGCCCGCGGCGCGGCCGCGCATGGTTTCTTCCAGCCCTACGACAACGCCGCGCAGTATTCCAAGGCGGGTCTCTTTCAGGACCCTGACAAGAAGACCCCGGTATTCGTGCGCTTCTCCACCGTCCAGGGCCCGCGGGGCTCCAACGACACGGTGCGCGACGTGCGCGGCTTCGCGACCAAGTTCTATACCGACGAGGGCAACTGGGACCTGGTCGGCAACAACATGCCGGTGTTCTTCATCCAGGACGCCATCAAGTTCCCGGATTTCGTCCACGCCGTGAAGCCCGAGCCGCACAACGAGATCCCCCAGGGGCAGTCGGCCCACGACACCTTCTGGGACTTCGTCTCGCTGATGCCGGAAGCCAGCCACATGGTGCTGTGGACGATGTCCGACCGCGCCTTCCCGCGCAGCTATCGCGCCATGGAAGGCTTCGGCGTGCACACTTTCCGGCTGGTCGACAAACAGGGCAAGGCGCGCTTCGTCAAGTTCCACTGGAAGCCGCTCGCCGGCACCTGGTCGCTGATCTGGGACGAGGCCCAGAAGCTCTGGGGGCGCGACCCCGACTTCAACCGCCGCGAGATGTGGAACGACATCGAGAACGGTGACTTTCTGGAGTGGGAAATGGGCATCCAGGTGGTCGAGGAGGAAGACGAACATGCGTTCGACTTCGATCTGCTCGATCCCACCAAGCTGATCCCCGAGGAGCAGGTCCCGGTGACGCCGATCGGCAAGCTGGTGCTCAATCGCAACCCCGACAACTACTTCGCCGAGACCGAGCAGGTCGCCTTCAATCCGGCGAGCGTGGTGCCGGGCATCGACTTCACCAACGACCCGCTGCTGCAGGGGCGGCTGTTCTCCTACCTGGATACGCAGATGCTGCGTCTGGGCGGTCCCAACTTCCACGAGATCCCCATCAACCGGCCGGTGGCACCGTTCCACAACAACCAGCGCGATGCCATGCATCGCCAGACGATCAACAAGGGCCAGGCCTCCTACGAGCCCAACTCGATCGACGGCGGCTGGCCGCGCGAGACGCCGCCCGCCGAGGAGAACGGCGGTTTCGAGACGGTCAACGAGCGCGTCGATGCCAACAAGATACGCGCACGCAGTGCGTCGTTCGGCGATCACTACTCCCAGGCGACGCTGTTCTGGAACAGCCAGACCGAGGTCGAGAAGGAGCACATCATCGCCGCCTACGCCTTCGAGCTCTCCAAGGTCGGCCGGCCGTGGATCCGCGAGCGGGTGATCCAGGAGATCCTGCCCAACATCGACCTCGAACTGGCACGCCGGGTCGGCGAGATGCACGGCATCGAGGCGCCCACCGAGAAGCCGGCGCCGGCGGAGGAACTGGGCCAGAGTTCGCAACGCTCCTCCGAGGCACTGAGCCTGATGGCGCGGCTGCCGCGGGACATCAAGTACCGCAAGGTGGCGATTCTCGCCGCCGACGGCGTCGACGCCGATCAGGTCGAGCAGATCCGCCAGCAGCTCGAGGCCGGCGGTGCCCAGGGCCTGGTGATCGCGCCGAGCATGGCGCCACTCCAGGCCGCCGACGGCCGGACGGTGACGCCGGATGCGATGCTCAACGGCCTGCCGTCGGTGACCCTGGACGCGGTGATCGTCGCCGGCGGCGCCGAGAGCGCCCGGGCGCTGACTCAATCCGGGCTGGGCGTGTACTACGTGCAGGAAGCCTACAAGCACCTCAAGCCGATCGCCGCGGTGGGCGAGGGCAAGACGCTGCTCGACACTGCCCGGGTACCCGATGCCGAGGAGGGGGTATTCGTCGGTGGCGCGGTGGACGACGTCTTCACGCCGTTCGCCGAGTCGCTGGGCCAGCATCGCGTCTGGACGCGCGATTCCAAGGCCAATGCCATGCCGGCCTGACCGGTCACCCCGGCTGAAGCCACCCAGCAAACGCCCCGCCAGACCGGCGGGGCGTTTGCGTTGGGGGCTATCGAGGGGCGTTGACTGACACCGCCCCTTGCGGTCAGGCCGTCTGTTTCTGGCCGACCAGTTCGGTCAGGGTTTCCTCGATGAGCGCCAGGCCTTCGTTGAGGACCTCGTCGCTGATGGTCACCGGCATCAGGAAACGGATGGTGTTGCCGTAGAGACCGCAGGAAAGCAGGATCAGCCCCTTTTCGCGGGCCTTCTTGCAGAGCTTGCCGGCCAGTTCGGCGTCCGGCGTATGGTTGGCCTTGTCCGATACCAGGTCGAAGGCCGCCATGGCGCCCAGGTTGCGGGGATTGTCGACGCAGTCGAAGTCCTGCTGCCACTGGCTGAAGCGGCTGGCCAGCTTGTCGCCCAGGGCCTGGCTCTTGTCGAGGATCTTTTCCTCCTCGAAGACCTCGAGCACCGCCAGCACTGCCGCGCAGGAGACCGGGCTGCCGGTGTAGGTGCCGCCCAGCGAGTTGCCGCCGGAAGCGTCCATGTGCTTGTCGGTGCCCACCACGGCGGAGATCGGCATGCCGTCGGCCATGCTCTTGGCCATGGTGACGATGTCCGGCTCGACGCCGCTGTGTTCGATGGCGAACATCTTGCCGGTACGCCCGAAGCCGGATTGCACCTCGTCGACGATCATCAGCATGCCGTGCTCGTCGCAGATCTCGCGAATCTTCTTCAGGAAGCTCGCCGGCGCGGCGTAGAAGCCGCCTTCACCGAGGACCGGCTCGATGACGATGGCGGCGGTATCCTTGGGGTTGGCGTCGGTCTTGAGAGCCATCTTCAGGCCGCGTATCGCCTCGTCCTCGCTGACCCCGTGGTAGGGCACCGGGTAGGGCGCGCGGAAGACGTTGCCCGGCATGCTGCCGAAGTCCGTGGCGTAGGGGGCGACCTTGCCGTTCATCGCCATGGTCATGAACGTCCGCCCGTGATAGCCGCCGTCGAAGCAGATCACGTTGTTGCGCCCGGTGGCGGCGCGCGCCACCTTGACCGCATTCTCCAGCGCCTCGGCCCCGGAGTTGGCGAGCATCACCTTGGCATGGCCGCGGACCGGGGTGATCTGGCTGAGCTTCTCGGCGACCCGCACGTAGCCCTCGTAGGGCATCACGGTCTGGCAGGTGTGCATCACCCGGTCGAGCTGCGCCTTGACCGCCTCGACCACCTTGGGATGGCGGTGGCCGATGTTGAGCACGCCGATGCCGCCGGCGAAGTCGATGAAACGCTTGCCGTCGGCGTCCCACAGTTCGGCGTTCTCGGCCCGGTCGGCGAACTGCTCGGCCGGACTGGCCGCGCCGCTGGCCACGTAGCGTAGCTTGAGCTCGTTGAGTTGGGCGTTGTTCATGCTGACCTCCTGGTTGGGGATGGCGATGCGCGATCGACCGCTATCGACACGCGAAACGCCGGCAGGGTTTCGCGCCGATGCGCGAGAAACGCATTTGTCTCGAGCAAAGCGTCGTACACAATGACCATAACCGGCAAGCTCCGTGTTTGCCGGTATCGCCCGCCGCGGGACGGGCACGTGGGCATCGGCGAACGTACGGCTTTCCGCTACACTATGTCGCCCGGAAACCGTCTCCGCTAGTCAGTCAACAAGAGGTGCGTCTTGGTCGATCCGCTCTATGCCTGGTGGGCCCAACAGCTGGTGTTATGCGGCTGGGCCTTCGAACCCGACCCTACCTCGCTGGAACTGGCCCTGGCCATCGAGCGATTGTCGCAGTTGGGCGTTCCGGATCGCGGCGAACTGGGCTGGCGTCTGATCGAGGGCTTTCCGCCCGGCGGCAACGATCCCCGGGCCCAACTGGCGGCGCTGGAGATGCTGGCGCTGGGCGCGGCGGCGGGCTGGCTGCCCGAGGAGCGCGTCGATGCCTGGCTGCACGCCCTGTGTCGCGGCATCCACAGTCATCACGATTCGCTCGACGCCTGGCTGAGTTCGCTGCGCCGGGCGCGGCTCGCGGCCGGCTGGCACCACGGCGATGAAGCCTTCGCCGCGGCCGGCGAGGCACTGTCGAAGATCGAGGCGGATGGCGACGGCGTGACCTGGCCGCTGCTCGCCGACGCGCTCGAACGTCGCCCCCGGGGCACGCCGTGGCCCGAGGCGCCCGGTGCCTGGCCATTGCGCGCCGCCTTTGCCCCGGTGCTGGTGCTGCCGCCGGCGCAGCGGCCCGACTGGCCGGATGCCGAAGCCTGGCTGGCCGAGGGCTGGCAGGTGCATGGCCGCGACGAGTTGATCCGCGTGATGCTGTGGCTGGCCGGGCAGGGGCATCGCTACGGCTGGGACATCGATGCCGCCCGCCTGGTCGAGATGGATGCCGCGGCACGCCAGGCTTGGCTCGCCGGGCTGGGCGAGCAACGCCGCTACGGCAAGGTGCTGCTGCGCTTCCTGGAGCGCGGTGAACCCCTGGAGTGGGCGGCCTGGGACTGGCTGCGACTGGCCGATCTGGCCTATGCCGGGGCGGCGCTGGGCTGGCTCGAGCCCGACGAAGCCGAGCAGTTCGCCGGTCATGCCGCCGATCTGGTGATGCGGCGCTACAGCGACTGGACCGCACTGACCCTGGCCTATCAGCGCGGCCGCAGCCTGTTCGAGGGCCGCGACGAGATGGCCGCTCACGCCGACGACTGGGCGCTGTTGCTGCATTCGCCGCTCAGCCCCTGGCATGCACCGCTGGCGGAGCTGCTCGACGAGCCACGCCGCGAGGCATCGCGGCAGGCGATGCGCGCCTGGCGTCACGATACCCGTCACTGGCTGCTGGCCCTGGCCTCGGTACGTGAACCCGATCTGCTCTACCGCCAGGGCATCCCCGTCGCGGTCGACGACGCGCGGCGTCGGGACGTGCGGCGCTATCTGCAGGAAACCCTGGCGCTGTTTCCCGACGAGGGTGTCGGTGGCCTGGCGCGTTTCTGGCTGCCCGCTCAGGTCCACCATCTCAACCAGTTGGCGGCCGATGCCGCGCACAACGCCCTGCCGTCGCTGGAGACCCGCCTCGGCCGCCCGCCCGCCGAGGCGGTCGGCCTGCGCGACGCCCTCAAGCCGTGCGTGCGGCATGCGGCCACCATCTTCATGGCCGAGAAGTACGCCTTCTACCTGCTGATGGCGGATGACAGCGGCGATTTCGAGGCGACCGGGCTGCAACGTCTGGCCGAATCGCTGCGCGGCGTGCTGTGCCGCTTCTATCCCGATCCGCGCCGGCTGCTGGACGCCTGGGCGAGCTGGGAGGCGGCGCTGCCGGAACTGCCGGACGACAGCCTGGTGCACGAGATCCGCTGGCATCGCGACGATCCGGGCAGCCCCTTCCACTGGCTCGACTGGCGCCAGACGGCCTGGCAGGAGCCGGGGCCACGGCCGACGCTCTCGCGCTTCACCGCCCTGGCGCTGGCCGGGCCGCTGAATGCCGGGGTATGGGCCGAGCCGCAGCCCGAGGGGCATGTCGAACGCGAGGCCGTGCGCCAGTGGCTGGACAGCCAGTACGGCCTGCACAGCGCCGCCGAGCTCGACGACTTCCTGAGTTTCCTGCTCGAGGCGGGGGATCGCCAGGAATACCAGATCAACTATGCCCCCTATACGCTCAATGCGTCCCGGCTCGAGGAGGAGATCGCCATCCTCGAGTCGGGCGAGTGCGACGAGGACTCGCGCAATCACCTGCTGCGACTCAAGCGGGTGCGCGACAACGATGCCGGTTGCAACGAGGCCGACATGACCGCCTGGGACATCGCCCAGGCGGTGGACATCGCCGTCGCCGGGCGCAGTCTCGACTGGCTGGGTCGCGACGCCTTCGGCGGGATTCTCGACGCCGCCCTGGGCATCGCCCAGCGCCATTACGGCAACTGGCGGGATTACGCCCTCGGCCTGTACGCCGGCTTCTCGTTCTTCATGGGCGAGACCGACGAGCGCGAGGCCCTGCTCGACAACTTCCGTCAGGCGCTGGTGGCCTGGCTGAGCGGCGCTCCGCCGCTGGCCGGTTGCTGGGCGAGCCTCGACTTTCCGGGGGCCCGGCCGCGACACTGGGCGCCCATGCACATCGATACGCTGCCCGGGGATGCGCGCACCCTGCATTGACCGCGTACCCCGGCGCGGCATCGACCGTGGCGTGGCGTTGAAAGATGTCTCATCACATTGCGTGACAACGCCCCGGGCTCTTGCCTATCATCCTTCCGATCAACGCGGGTGCCGCTGTCGGGCATCCGTCCAACACCTAGCCGGACCGATGACAGGCCGCTTTGGGAGTGGTACCCGGGCATCACTCCCACAGCGACGCCCCTCCCGTGCCTCACGCGGCGGGTCGGTCCCACGGATCGCGATGGGGTCGCTGGATGCTCCGTGTCATTTTCGCTGGCCTGGCTCTCGCCGGGCTGTTGGCGGGCTGTGCCGGCTCGCCGTCGATGTCGTCCCCGCAGACGGCCGACACCCACAATCTCGCCTCCTATGCGTTGTCGGCCACCCGCTCGCCGTCGGATACCCTGGCCGAGCGGCTGCGCCATTTCCGGCAGGCATCCCCCCAGGTGATCCGTGAAGCGCTGCTCGACGAACACCAGCGCTGGATGGGCACGCCCTATCGGCTGGGTGGCGAGGGCCCCCAGGGGATCGACTGTTCGGCACTCATGCAGCGTATCTTCAGCGAAGCCTTCGCCCTGATGCTGCCGCGTACCACCGACGACCAGGTTCGCGAGGGCGAGCAGGTGGCCCGCGGCGACCTCAAGCCCGGTGATCTGGTCTTCTTCCGCCCGCCCGGCCCCTACAACCACGTCGGCGTCTACGTCGGCAGCGGACGCTTCCTGCACGCGTCCTCTTCTCAGGGCGTGAAGATCTCGCGTCTCGACAACATCTACTGGCGCCGCTACTACTGGCAGGCGCGTCGTCCGCTGCCGCGCGTGGAGCTGGCCGAGCGCTGGCTGGCGACCCGCGAAGGCTGAAACCGCCATCCCGCCCGCGATCCCTGCCGGCGGGACGAGTCCGGTCCGTCAGAGTTGCTCGCGATGTTCCAGCACGAACTCGACGAAGGCGCTCTCGGCCCGCGACAGGTAGGCGCCACGCCCCCAGGCCAGCGACAGGTCCAGCCAGGCCGGTGGTGACAGCGAGACGGCGACCAGATCCGTCTCGGTGACCACCCGGCGCAGGAAAGTGGTGATGCCGAAGCCCTGACGGACGATCGCCTTGGTCAACGGAATCAGGTTCGACTGGAAGGCGATCTGCGGCTCGCGACCGATCCGCGTGGCCAGCCGGTCGACGAACTCGCGATGAAAGTAGCCGTCCTGGAACAGCACCAGCGGCTCGTCGAAGACCTCCTCGGCGCTCACCGCGTCGCGGTCGGCGAAGCGGTGATCCGCCGGCACGCAGACCACCATCTCCTCGCGCAGCAGCGCGCGTCGCTCGAGCCGTTCGTTGCTGGCATCCGAGGTGATCACGCCGAGGTCCAGCTCGCCGGCATCGATCATCTGCTGCAGACGCCGGGTTCCCGCCTCGACCACGGTCAGGCGGATGCCGGGGTGGCGCGCCTTGAAGCCCATCAGCAGCGGCGGAAAGTAGTACGACCCCAGCATCGAGGGGATGCCGATGCGCACCTCGCCCTTGACCAGCCCGTTGATCTCGCGCATCGCCAGGTGGACCTGATCCGCCCGCTCCAGCAGCTCGCGGGCCCGGTCGCGTAGCAGCGCCCCCTCCGGGGTCAGCGTGATGCGCCGCTCGTGCCGGTGGAAGAGCGTCAGCTCCAGGCGTGCCTCGAGCGTGGCGATGGTCTGGCTGACCGCCGACTGGGCGGTGTGCAGCTCGCGAGCGGCCCGGGTGAAGCCGCCCAGATCGGCGACGGCGAGAAAGACGCGCAGGGCGCGCAGGTCGAAGGGTAGAGTCATCACGAAAACCGATCGTTGCCATCTTCAAGCTCTATTTGGCCGATGATAGCGCGATGCGCGATCCTGTGCGCCCCGACCGAGGAGAAACCGATGATCGAAGCGCACAGTCGTGACTGGTGGCGCGCCACCCTGGCCCTGTGCCTGGGCTCCTTTACCGTGTTCGTCAATCTCTATGCGGCGCAGCCGTTGCTGCCCGACCTGCGTCATGCCTTCGAGGTCTCGACACTGGCCAGTGCCATGGTGATGGGGGTGTCGACTCTGACGCTCGCGGCCTCGCTGCTGATCTACGGGCCGCTCTCGGACGCCATCGGGCGTGGCGCGATCATGCGCATCACACTGTTGCTGGCGGCGTTGTGTTCGCTGCTGCTGCCGCTGGTACCCAACTTTGCCTGCCTGCTGGCGCTGCGGGCACTGCAGGGGCTGGTGCTCGGTGGCCTGCCGGCGGTGGCGATCGCCTGGATGGGCGACGAGTTCGACCGCCGCGCCCTGATGCTGGCGGTGGGGCTCTACATCAGTGCCAACACCCTGGGCGGCATCGGCGGCCGGGTGATCGGCGGTTTCGCGGGGGAATACGGCGGCTGGCATGCCAGCTTCTTCACCGTGGGGGCGCTGAGCGTGGCCTGCGTGGCGATCTTCTGGCGCCTGCTGCCGGCGGCGCGCAATTTCCACCCGACATCGCTGCGCCTCGACGTCGCCCTCGGCGGGATCGCCGATCATCTGCGCAACCCGCTGCTGCTCGGCGCCTACCTGATCGGCGGGCTGAACTTCTTCATCTTCATCAACCAGTACAGCTACATCACCTTCCGCCTCAGCGATGCCCCCTATGCGCTGTCGACCCAGTGGCTGGGGATGATCTTCGTCACCTACCTGGGCGGCACCCTGGGATCGGCGCTCTCCGGGCGGGTCGCTCAGCGCGTTGCGCAGCCGCTATGCATGCTGCTGGGGATCGTCATCCTCATGCTGGGCAACCTGGTCACGCTCAGCGCGGCGCTGCCCGGGATCCTGCTGGGACTCACCGTCAACGCCTTCGGTTTCTTCTTCTGCCATTCCATGGCCTCGAGCTGGGTCAGCCGCCAGGCCCGGGCGGCGCGGGGCACGGCCTCGGCGCTGTATCTGGTGTTCTACTACCTGGGCGCGAGTCTCGGCGGGCTCTATCTGGAGCCGTTCTGGCACGCCGGCGGCTGGCCGGCGGTGATCGCCGGCTCCTGGCTGGTGCTGGCGGTGACGCTGGCCACCGCCGCCTGGCTATGGCGCCGCGAGCGGCGGCCGCTGGCCGCCACCGACGGCGTCTGAGACGGAGCGCCCGAATGCCGCCGGCCGGGGGTATTCGTCACTTCCCGGGGTGGCCGGCCTGGTCGCCCCAGACCTCTTTCAGGCGTTCGACGCGTCCGCAGCCGGCCTTGTAGAAGCGGTAGCGCACCGGGTTCTTCTGGTAATAGTTCTGGTGATACGCCTCGGCCTTCCAGAAGCGCCCGGCGGGAACGATCTGGGTGGCGATCGGCCGGTCGAAGCGTTCGGCGAGTTCGGCCTTCGAGGCCTCGGCGAGGCGTTGTTGCTCGGCGTCGTGATAGAAGATCGCGCTGCGGTACTGGCTGCCGCTGTCGCAGAACTGGCGATTCTCGGCGAAGGGGTCGATGTTGTGCCAGAAGGCCTGCAGCAGGGTGGCGTAGTCGACCTTGCGCGGGTCGTAGACGACCTCCACGGATTCGGTATGGCCGGTGTCGCCGGCGGAGACCGCCTCGTAGGTGGGGTCGGCCTGATCGCCACCGGTGTAGCCCGAGGTGGTCTCGAGGACACCGTCGACCTCGTCGAAGGCCTGCTCCACGCACCAGAAGCAGCCGCCGGCGAAGGTGGCGGTGCGGGTTTCCTGATCCTGGGGCTGAGCCTGGGCCTGGACCGAGAGACTCGCGGCCCCGAGCACAAGCAGCAGGGGCAAGATGATCTGACGCATGGGGGTACCTCCCGGGTCGTGATCGTCGCAAAGCGGATGAATCCAATAGCAAGGTTCTTCAGTATAACGGTACGGACGATCGCCCTGGCTGGATGCCGGATCGTCGTCAATCCAACCGGGGAGCCCTTTTCGTGAATCGAACGCGCCTGATCCTGCTGCTCGTCCTCGTTCTGCTCGTGGCGATGTTCTTCGTCAGCGGCGCCGACGACGTCCTGACCCTCGCCACCCTCAAGGCGCAACAGGCGCAGTTCCAGGCCCGGTTCGCGGCGCACCCCCTGGCGATGGCCGGTGGCTTCTTCGCGGTCTACGTGGCCATGGCCGCGCTGTCACTGCCGGGCGCGGTGCTGCTGACCCTGCTCGCCGGCGCGCTGTTCGGGCTCGGCTGGGGCGTGCTGATCGTCTCCTTCGCCAGTTCCATCGGTGCGGCGCTGGCGTTCCTGGCCGCCCGCTGGCTGGCGCGGGGTGCCGTGGAGCGGCGTTTCTCGCGGCAACTGGAATGGATCAATCGCGGTATCCGCCGGGAAGGCGCGTTCTATCTGTTCACCTTGCGCCTGGTGCCGATCTTCCCGTTCTTCATCATCAACCTGGTGATGGGCCTGACCCGGATGCGCCTGGTCACCTTCTACTGGGTCAGTCAACTGGGCATGCTGCCGGGCACGCTGCTCTACGTGAACGCCGGACGGGCGCTGGGCGAGGTCGACAGCGTGGGCGGGATCCTGTCGCCGGTGGTGATCGCCTCCTTCGTCGCGCTGGGGCTGTTTCCGCTGCTGGCGCGGCGCGGCGTCGACTGGCTGAAACGGCGGCGCACGGCGCGGCGCTTCGGCAAACCGCGCAGCTTCGACTACGACGTGGTGGTGATCGGGGCCGGTTCTGCGGGGCTGGTGGCCAGTTACATCGGCTCGGCGCTGCGTGCCCGGGTGGCACTGGTCGAGCGCGAGCGCATGGGCGGCGAGTGTCTCAACACCGGCTGTGTGCCCTCCAAGGCGCTGATTCATGCCTCGCGCCTCGCCCAGCAGGTGCGCGAGGCACCGCGTCTGGGCATCCAGACCGCGGCGCCGCGCGTCGACTTCGCCGCGGTGATGGCCGGCGTGCACCGCGCCGTCGAGCGGGTGGCGCCCCACGACAGCGCCGAGCGCTACCGGTCGCTGGGTGTCGAGGTCGTCGCCGGCCAGGCATTCCTGCAGACGCCCTGGGAGGTGCGGGTCGGCGAGCGCGTCCTCACCACGCGTCACGTGATCGTCGCCACCGGGGCGCGGCCGCGTGTGCCGGATCTGCCGGGACTGGACACGATCGACTATCTGACCTCCGACTCCCTGTGGTGGCTCGAACGGTTGCCCGAACGGCTGGTGATTCTGGGGGGCGGGCCGGTCGGCTGCGAACTCGGCCAGGCCTTCGCGCGGCTGGGCAGTCGAGTGACCCTGGTTCAGCGCGGCGATCAGCTGCTGCCCCGCGAGGACCGCGACGTGACCGAGCCGCTCGTCGCCCGGCTCGAGGCGGAAGGCGTCGAGGTGCGGTTGTCGACACGGGCGTTGCGTGTCGAAACACGGGGCCGTGAGAAGTGGCTGGTGGTCGAGCGGGACGCGGCGGAGGGCCCCGAGGCACCGGACGGCCGGGCGCCCGCCACGAGGCAGCGTCTGGCGTTCAGCCATCTGCTGCTGGCGGTGGGCCGCGAGGCCAACGTCGCGGGGCTGGGCCTCGAGACGCTGGGGATCGGCGTCGGCGAAGCGGGCACCATCGAGGTGGACGAGACCCTGCGTAGCCTGCATCCCAACGTCTGGGCCTGCGGCGACGTGGTCGGACCGCATCGCTTTACCCATGCCGGCGCGCATCAGGCCTGGCACGCCACGGTCAATGCCCTGTTCGGCGAGTTCAAGCGCTTCGCGGTGGATTACCGCAACCTGCCGATGGTGACCTTCACCCAGCCCGAAGTCGCCCGGGTCGGGCTCAACGAACGTGACGCCGCGGCCCGGGGCATCGCCGTCGAGGTGACCCGCTACGATTTTGCCGAACTCGATCGGGCGATCGCCGAGGACGCCATCGAGGGTTTCATCAAGGTGCTCACCGTGCCGGGCAAGGACCGCATTCTCGGCGTCAGTCTGGTGGGGCAGGCGGCCGGCGAACTGCTCGCCGAGTTCACCCTGGCGATGACCCAAGGCATCGGCCTCGACAAGCTGCTGGGCACGATCCATGCCTATCCGACCTATGCCGAAGCCGCCAAGGCCAGTGCCGGGGTCTGGAAGAACGCCCACAAGCCGGAGCGCGTGCTGGGCTGGCTGGCGCGCTACTTTGCCTGGCGGCGCCGGGCGCGGCGCGACGAGACCCTCTGACGAAAGGAGCGCACATGCTCGACCGCTGGACCGCCAACTGGGTACAACCGCCGCTCGCCCGGGTGGCGTCACGCCTCGCCACGCGGGGGGTGTCGCCCGACCAGATCACCCTGGCGGGGTTCGCCATCGGCATGCTGGCCCTGCCGCTGCTGGCCGTCGAGGCCTATGGCGCGGCACTCGTGGCGATCCTGCTCAACCGCCTGGCGGACGGCCTGGACGGCGCGCTGGCGCGCCACACGCATCGCGCCAGCGACGCCGGGGGGTTTCTGGATATCGGCCTGGATTTCGTATTCTACGCCGCCGTGGTGGTGGGCTTTGCCCTGGCCGATCCAGCGGCCAACGCCCTGGCCGCGGTCTGGTTGCTGTTTGCCTTCGTGGGCACCGGCAGCACCTTCCTGGCCTTTGCGATCATGGCCGCCCGGCACCGCCTGGAGCGGCCGGCATTTCCCCACAAGGCGTTCTTCTATCTGGACGGCCTGACCGAGGGTACCGAGACGATTCTCGCCTTCGTGGCGTTCTGCCTGTGGCCGGGGCAGTTCGTCTGGCTGGCGGGGGGCTTCACGGTGGCGTGCCTGATCACCACGCTGACCCGGCTGTGGGGCGGCTATCGGACGTTGTGCGAGGTGGGGCGGGGCGAGGCGTCGGCAGGCACGCCCCGGTGATTCCCGCCCACGAAAAAGGGCAGCGCCTGGCGCTGCCCTCGATGTTCTCGGCCGTTGCGGCGTGCGAACTCAGTGCTCGTGACCGTCCTCACCGTGGACATGACCATGCTCGACTTCTTCGTTGGTCGCTTCGCGGACTTCGGCGATCTCGACGTCGAAGTTGAGCTTCTGGCCAGCCAGCGGATGGTTGCCGTCGACGGTGACGGTGTCGCCCTCGACCTTGGTGACGGTGACCATCAGCGGTCCGCCCTGGGTCTGAGCCTGGAACTGCATGCCCGGCTCGACGCTCTCGACGCCCTGGAAGGCATCACGCGGAACTTCCTGGACCAGTGCGTCCTGCTTCTCGCCGTAGCCTTCCTCGGGGTTGACGTTCACCTGCAGCTTATCGCCGCTCTGGTGGCCTTCCAGCTCCTTTTCCAGGCCGGGGATGATGTTTCCGGCGCCGTGAAGGTACGTCAGCGGCTCGCGGCCTTCCGAGCTGTCCAGCACTTCACCCGAGTCGTTGGTCAGGGTGTAGTGGAACGCGACAACGGAATTCTGCGCAATCTGCATGATGTGATGGACCTTTCGGTATGTGTATGTCACGACAATGGTAACGTCTCGTCCCAGGGCTGTCAGGGGCTGCGGGAATTTTTTCATGCATCCCGGGCCCGGCATGACTGTGCTTCAAGACGCGTGCGGCGGCAGTCGCGGGAAAGCCCCGGACGCCCGCTCCGGGGCGGCCTGACGGCTGGTTGCGCCGCTCACGGGGCAGGGGTACCCTGCCGACAGGATTCGCAAGCCCAGGCCCGATGGCACCGAACATGCAATTCGACTGCTTCCCCGTTACCGCCTTTGCCCAGAACTGTTCGTTGCTGTACTGCGAGACCACCGGCGAGGCGGCCCTGGTCGACCCGGGTGGCGACGCCGATCGCCTGCTCGACGCCGTCGCGCAGCGTCGCCTGACCCTGACCGCCATCCTGCTCACCCACGGCCATCTCGATCATGTCGGTGCCGTGGGTGAACTCAAGCGGCGCACCGGGGTCGAGATCATCGGTCCGCACCGCGACGACCGGTTTCTCATCGACGGCCTGGACGAACAGGCCGCGCTGTTCGGCCTGCCGACACCGGAACCCTTCCTGCCCGATCGCTGGCTGAGCGAGGGCGATGCGGTCAGCATCGGTCGCGAGCGGCTGGCGGTGTTGCATTGCCCCGGCCATACGCCGGGCCACGTGATCTTTCATTCGGCGACCGCGCGGCTCGCCTGGGTCGGCGACGTGCTGTTCCACGGCGGCATCGGGCGTACCGATTTCCCGCGGGGCAATCAGGCCGACCTGTTGCGCTCGATCGTCGACAAGCTCTGGCCGTTGGGCGACGACGTGCGTTTCGTGCCCGGCCATGGGCCGCTGTCGACCTTCGGCGAGGAGCGACGCAGCAACCCGTTCGTCGCCGATCGCGTGACGGGGCGGGCTCGATCCCGATAACAACGCTATCCACCACCGACCTCGAGTGACTCTCAGGAGCTAATCAATGACCTTGACCGTGATCTGGCTGATCGTCTTCGCCCTGATTCTCTTTCTGACCTGGAAAAGCTGGGACGGCCCGTTCGGCCACTTCATCGACCGCCGCGTGCCCCGGGTGCTGCGCAGCCAGGACGACCGCTGGGTCTGGTGCGCAGCGGCGGCGATCATCGGCGCCACCTGCATCGTCGAGCCGGTCTCCATGCTGCTGACGGTGCTGATCCTGCTGCTGGTGGCTTGGCTGGCGACCAAGCTGATCGGCTGGGGCATGAGCAAGGCCAGAACCCGCAAGTAGGCTGCCAGCGTCAGCCGCGCCTTTCGATCCACGAGGCCAGCCGTATCCGGCTGGCCTCGCGCGTTCCGGGGCCTACGGGCCGAGCGTCAGCGGTACCGATAGACCAGCCGCTCCTGCTTGCGCGGGCCGTCGATCGTCCAGCTCAGTTCGAAACCGTCCTCGCCCAGTACCAGACGGGCCTGGTAGCGGTCCTCTCCGCAGAGATGCGCCGCGGCCGACACCAGGGTGTCGGGCGTCTCGCCGGCGATCAGATCGAACAGCCAGACCGCCGCCTCGCTGCCGCGCCTTTCGTGGGACAGGGCGATGCGCCCGGGGTAGGGCGTCCAGCGAAAGACGTTGCGAAACGCCACCGGCGCGCCCGGTGGGCGACGGTCGCCGGCCGCGAGACGAAAGTGGCCGGTCTCGGTGAAGGTCACGCTGGCGTCGGTGTGCTCGGCCACCACGACAGCGCCGTCGCCATGGCCGGCCCAGCCGCTGAGCGACTGCTCGCCTGGCTGTGAACTAAAGGAAACTGTTTTGGTTGACAGGAGCCGGCGGCGCAGCGCTAAGATGGCCGGCTCGTCTCCTTGCTCGACGGAATGCTGACTCATGTCCTACCTGATCGGTGTCACCGCCCTGTGGGCGTTCTCGTTTTCCTTGATCGGCGCCTATCTGGCCGGTCAGGTCGATAGTTATTTCGCGGTGCTGGTGCGCATCTCGCTGGCCAGCCTGCTGTTCCTGCCGTTCCTGCGCCCCCGGGCGCTGAGTCACGGGGCGAAGCTCGCGCTGATGGCGATCGGTGCCGTCCAGCTGGGGCTGATGTACATCTTCTTCTATCAGTCGTTCCTGCTGCTGTCGGTGCCGGAGGTGCTGCTATTCACCATCTTCACGCCGCTCTACGTCACGCTGCTCGACGACGCCATCGGCGGGCGCTTTTCGCCATTCTACCTGCTCACCGCGGCGATTGCCGTGGCCGGGGCGGCGGTGATCCGCTACCAGGGGGTGAGCGAGGACTTCTGGCTGGGCTTTTGGGTGGTGCAGGGCGCCAACCTGTGCTTCGCCGTGGGGCAGGTGGCCTACCGGCATCTGGCGCTGCGTTTGCCGGACGGGGTCTCCCAGCGCAGCGTGTTCGGCTGGTTCTATCTCGGCGCGCTGGTGCTGGTGGCCATGGCCTACCTGGGCCTGGGCTCGGCCAAGCTGCCGACGAGTGGCGTGCAGTGGGGCGTGCTGGCCTGGCTGGGCCTGGCCGCCTCGGGGCTGGGCTACTTCCTGTGGAACAAGGGCGCGACCCGGGTCGACGCCGGGGCCCTGGCGATCATGAACAACGCCCTGATCCCGGCCGGCCTGCTGGTCAATCTGTTGATCTGGAATCGCGATGCCGATCTCCTGCGCCTGGCCTCGGGCGGTGCGGTCATCGTCGCCGCCCTGCTGGTCAACGAGTGGTGGGTGCGGCACCGCCGGCGCGCCACGGCCGCCGCATGAGCCGGACTTGATCCCGGTCAGCTTGGCGGCGGGCCATCGCCAACGGGAATGATGCACGTCAAGGCGGGGCGGCGGTCATGCGCCATGCTCCTTGGGCACTCTCGAAATGCCGCCGGCACGGGTCGGCGGCGGGGTAGTGCCGACGGGCGACGCGACGTCGCCCCAGCGTGAGGAGCCTCGTTCCATGAAAGCACTGGTCTACCAAGGGCCTGGCAAGAAGGCCTGGCAGCAAACACCCGATCCCACCCTCGAAAAGCCTACCGATGCGCTGGTGCGGATCCTGTACACCACCATCTGCGGTACCGATCTGCATATCCTCAAGGGCGACGTCCCCGAGGTCGAGTCGGGACGCATTCTGGGCCACGAGGGCGTGGGCATTGTCGAGGCGGTCGGCGACGCCGTGGCCAATTTCCAGCCCGGCGATCGGGTGTTGATCTCGTGCATTACCGCGTGCGGTCGCTGTTCTGCCTGCAAGAAGCAACTCTATTCGCACTGCGAGGACGGGGGCTGGATTCTGGGCCACCTGATCGACGGTACCCAGGCGCAGCGCGTGCGCATTCCCCATGCCGACAACAGCCTCTATCCGGTGCCGGCGGAGGCCGACGAGGAGGCGCTGGTGATGCTCAGCGACATCCTGCCCACCGGCTTCGAGATCGGCGTGCTCAACGGCCGGGTCCAGCCGGGAGACAGCGTGGCGATCGTCGGCGCCGGACCGGTCGGCATGGCGACCCTGCTGACCGCGCAGTTCTATGCGCCTTCGCGGCTCATCGTCGCCGACATGGACCCGGCACGGCTCGAGATGGCGCGCCGGCTGGGGGCTACCGATACCATCGACGCCCGCGAAGGGTCGGCCGTCGAGGCGATCATGGCGCTCACCGACGGCAAGGGCGTCGACGTGGCCATCGAGGCGGTGGGCGTGCCGGCCAGCTTCGACGTCTGCCAGTCGATCGTCACGCCCGGCGGACACATCGCCAACGTCGGGGTGCACGGCAAGAGCGTGGAGCTGCACATCGAAAAGCTGTGGATCCAGAACATCACCCTCACCACCGGCCTGGTCAACACCAACACCACGCCGATGCTGCTGCAGACCGTGCAGGGCGGCAGGATCGCGCCGGCCGAGCTGATCTCGCATCGCTTCGATCTGGACGACATCGAACAGGCCTACCGGGTCTTTGCCAACGCCGCCGACGAGCGGGCGATGAAGGTGCTGCTGATCGCCGATTGAACGCGCCGCCGCGCTTCAGCCCGCCGCGCGTGGGGCGAGCGGGACGAGGCGCGGCCAGTCGTCGGCGACCACGAACAGCCTGTGCCGTGTGCCGCTTGCCGTCTTCGCCACCAGCTGGCGCGGGGTGGTGTGCTGGCGAAAATGGCCGTCGAGTCGCTCGCCGAGCGCCGCCAGGGGCTGCAGGGCGTCGTCGGGTGGCGGCGCCAGCCAGTGCGGCTTGTCGAGGAAGGCGCCGCGCGCCTCGCCGAGGGTGGCGCGAAAGGCCGGCCAGTCGGCGAGGTGCAGCCAGACGCCGACCGGCGCCCCGGGCGCGCAGCCCCGCGGCAGGGGCAGCACCGCCCGCCAGGGCCGAAACAGTACGCCGAGAATCGCCAGTCGCCGTGCCAGGGGTGGGGCGCCGAACGGAGCGAGCAGGGCTCGGGCTTCGGGACGCCGACTCATCGGCAACTGGTGGGTGAGGGCATGGTGGTGCTTGAGGGCCAGGGAGTCGGCACAGCCGGGGCCGATCCAGCGTGCCGGGGCATCGGGCGCGCCCGGCCCGTCGGCGAGTCCCAGGTAGTACTTGATCGCCAGTTCGAGATGCACCGGCGGCCCGTCGCCTTCGCGTCGATAGATCAGATCGAGCTCGCCGAGCGTCGCCCCGTGGGCGTCGCGGACCGCTAGGTTGCGCCCCAGCAGCCGGGTCGCCGGGGCGCGGTCGAGCAGGAAGTGCCACAGTGCCTCGTGATAGAGCCCCAGCCGCCCCGTCAGGCGATGGTCGAGGGCCGTCTCGAGCGCTGCCGGGTCCGCTTCCAGCGCCGCCAGCCATGCCGCGCACGTCGGCGCGTCGCCGAGCCCCAGCTCGTCGAGCGTCGGCCGGCCGGGGTAGGGCGTGACCAGCAGGTCCGGGGCGTGCAGCAGCCAGGCCAGGTCACGGACCAGCGGATGGCGCAGGGTGTCCAGATAGGCTGACGGCGAAGGCGCCTGGTTCATGAGCATTTCCCCCGATCGGGCTCGTGATGGGCGGCGGCGTGGCGGCTGCGCGACGCCCGGCGCGTTTGCCCGGGGCCGGCCCTGCCCGCATAATGGCGGGCTCGACGAGGCAGGGGAGCGTGCATGGAACCCTTCAAGAACATCGGCCTGATCGGCCGCCTGGGCAGTGCCAAGGTGGTCGAGACCCTCAGGCGCCTGATCCGCTTCCTCAATGCCCGGGGTCATCATGTCATCATCGAGGACCGCACCGCCACCGTGCTGCTCGACCACGGCCAGCAGGAGTCCAGCCGGCGGTTGCTCGGCGACATCTGCGATCTGGTGATCGTGGTCGGTGGCGACGGCAGCATCCTCGGCGCCGGCCGGGCGATGTGCCTGAGCGGCACGCCGGTGCTGGGCGTCAATCGCGGGCGGCTGGGCTTTCTCACCGATATCTCGCCCGCGGAGGTCGAGGAGAAGGTCGGCGAGGTGCTCGACGGCCATTACGACAGCGAAGAGCGCTTCCTGCTCGACGCCGAGGTCTATCGCAACGGCACCCTGGTGGGCACCGCCGATGGGCTCAACGACGTGGTCATCCATCCCGGCAAGGCGGCGCGGATGATCGAGTTCGAGCTGTTCGTCGACGATCAGTTCGTCTACAGCCAGCGTTCGGACGGCCTGATCATCGCCACGCCGACCGGCTCGACCGCCTATGCGCTGTCCGGTGGCGGGCCCATCGTCCATCCGCGACTCGAGGCCATTACCCTGGTGCCGATGTTCCCGCACACCCTGTCGAGCCGGCCGATCGTGGTCGACGCCGGCTGCGAGATCAAGATCCACATCGGCGAGACCAACGAAGCCTACCCCCACGTCAGCTGTGACGGTCAGACCCAGGTGGTCTCCAAGCCCGGCGACATCCTCCACGTGCGACGCAAGCCGCAACGCCTGACGCTGATCCATCCGCACGGTCACAACTACTACGAGATCTGTCGCAGCAAACTCGGCTGGAGCAGCCGGCTGGGGGAATGAGATGAGCATGACCGACGGCATCGATGGCTATGACCTGATCGGCGACGTTCACGGCTGCGGCGCGACCCTGGCGGCGTTGCTGGAGAAGCTAGATTACCGCCGCGAGGGCGGCGTCTACCGCCATCCGCGGCGCAAGGCGATCTTCCTGGGCGATCTCATCGATCGCGGACCGCGGATTCGTCTGGCGGTGTCGATCGCCCGCCGCATGGTCGAGGCCGGCGAGGCCCACATCGTGATGGGCAATCACGAGATCAATGCCCTGGCCTACAACCGGCGCTGTCCCAGCGGGTCGAGCTGCGAGTGGCTGCGCGAGCATACCCCGCGGCACAATCGCATCATCCGCGAGACCCTCGAGCAGTATCGCCATCATCCCGGCGAGTGGGAGGATGCCCTGGCCTGGTTCATGACGATTCCGCTGGTGCTCGAGATCGATGGCCTGCGGGTGGTGCACGCCTGCTGGGACGCCCCGCTGATCCGGCGCTTTCTGGCGCGTCATCCGAGCGGACGCATCGATGAGGCCTTCCTCGCCGAGTCCGCGGATTCCGGCAGCTTCGCCTTTCGCGTCCTCGAGCGGCTGACGCGGGGGACCCACCTGCGCCTGCCCGAGGGCGTCGAGATTCATTCCGGCGACGGCTTTACCCGGCGAACCTTCCGGGCGCACTTCTGGGCGAGGGAGCCGCGCACCTACGGCGACGTGGTGTTCCAGCCCGACAACCTGCCCGGCGATCTGGAGACCCAGCCCCTCTCCGAGGCCGAGCTGGCCAGTCTGCCTTATTACGGCCCCGACGAGCCGCCGCTGTTCCTCGGCCATTACTGGTGCGAGGGCGTGCCGGCGCTGCCCGCGCCCAACATCGCCTGCCTGGACTACAGTGCGGTGAAGTTCGGGCGGCTGGTGGCCTATCGCTGGGACGGCGAGGCGACGCTCGATGCCGACAAGTTCGTCTGGCTGCGAGTCCCACGCGACGAACGGGCGCGTCCCCGCCCCTGGGAGATCGATCTGGATTGAGCCCCGGGCGCTCGGGAACCGCGGCGTTCGAGGCGCGATTGGTCGATTACAATTAATTACACATTTTTTTGCCTCGCCATGAAACTTACCCGCGTGACCGCCGTCAGAGTGAGTGTTCCCTTGAATGATCCCTTGCTCTTTGTCCGGCGGCCCCCTCCGCCGGATTTTTCTTTTTGCGCGTCCCGCGCCCCGTCACCCATCGCCTCCGAGGAACGCCCATGCAGCCGGTGCTGAGGATCTCCCGCGACATCGACATCCGTGGCCTGCGCCAGGCGCTGTGGGCGCAGCGCATCGGCCACCGCATCAGCGAGGAGGACGAGGCGCTGGTGATATGGCTGGCCGACCCCGGCCAGCACGAGGCGTTCTGGCAACTGGTCGAGCGCTGGCGTCGGGGCGAGCCGCTCGATGTCGAGCCGCCGGCACGCGCCCGCGGCCACTGGAAACGGGGGGCGCTGGCCGAGGCGCCGGTCGCCGCCGGGCTGGTCGGCATGTGTGTGATCGTCTTTGCCCTGATGGCCCTGCTCGGCGACCGGGTGCTCGCCTGGCTGATGATCACGCCGGTCAGTGTGGTCGGCAACGCGGTGCATCTCGGCTCGCTCGGCGAGACCTTGGCCAGCGGCCAGGTGTGGCGGTTGTTCACGCCGGTGCTGCTGCATTTCGGCTGGATGCACCTGATCTTCAACATGCTCTGGCTGTGGTACTTCGGCCGTCAGGTCGAAAGCCTGAATGGCGCCCGACGTCTGGCCCTGGTCGTGGTGATCGGCGCGGTGGGCTCGAATCTGGCCCAGTACGCCACCGGCACCGTGCTGTTCGGCGGCATGTCGGGGGTCGACTATGCATTGCTGGGCTACGTCTGGCTGATGTCGCGGCGTCGCCCGTCGAGCGGTTTCTTCGTGCCGCAGATGCTGGTGGTGTTCATGCTTGGCTGGATGGTCTTCACCATGACCGATTTTGCCGAGCCGCTGGGCTTCGGCAACGTTGCCAACGAGGCGCACCTCGGCGGCCTGTTGCTGGGCCTGGCGTTCGGGGGCTGGGCCAGCCGCAAGAAACGCGCCGGTTGAACACCGCGGGCCGGCGTGACGTGAGACAATCAGGCCGACAAGGCGAAGGAGACGACGATGAGCGACATGACGTTCGAACGCATGATCCAGCAGATGACGCCCGAGGTCTATCGCAGCCTCAAGCAGGCGGTGGCGCTGCGCAAGTGGCCCGACGGGCGGCGCCTCTCCGAGGAGCAGACCGAGCTGTGTCTCGAGGCGGTGATCCGCTACGAGATCGAACACGACGTGCCCGAGACCGAGCGCGTGGGCTATCTCCAGGGCAGTTGCCAGAGCGCGTCCGGCAACGGCGAGGAACGCATCAAGTGGCTGAACTGATGGCCGCCCGGGGCTGCCTGAGCAAGATGGCGATCGCCCCCGGCGACGGCGGGCCGGCGCGCTACACCTTGCGCGCCGGCGAGGCGCGCCTGGATCTCAATGCGCGGCTGGGGCAGACGCTGGGCCTCACCCACACCGGCGCCATCGCCTGCACGCATTGCGGGCGGGCGACCCGCAAGAGCTTCGGCCAGGGGTACTGTTACCCCTGCTTCAAGCGTCTGCCCCTGTGCGATACCTGCATCGTCAAGCCGGAAACCTGTCACTACTTCCTGGGTACCTGCCGCGACCCGGCATGGGGCGAACGGCACTGCTTCCAGCCGCACGTGGTCTATCTCGCCAATTCCTCGGGGCTCAAGGTCGGCATTACCCGCAAGACCCAGTTGCCCACCCGCTGGCTGGACCAGGGGGCGATCCAGGCGTTGCCGATCCTCGAGGTCGCCACCCGCCAGCAGTCGGGGCTGGTCGAGACGCTGTTCAAGACCCAGGTCGCCGACCGCACCAACTGGCGGGCGATGCTCAAGGGCGAGGTGGCAGCGCTCGATCTCGTCGCCGAACGCGACCGTCTGCTCGATGTCCTGGCCGAAGGCCTCGAACAACTCCGCGAGCGCTTCGGCGCCGACGCCATCCGTATCCTCGACGAAACACCGGTGACACTCGACTATCCGGTGCTCGAAGCGCCCACCAAGGTGGTCTCGCTCAACTTCGACAAGACACCCACCGTCGGCGGCACCCTGATGGGGATCAAGGGGCAGTACCTGATGTTCGACACCGGGGTGATCAACCTGCGCAAGTTCACCGGCTACGAGGTGAGTGTCGGTTAGGTGCCGTCTGAAGCGTCGACGAGCGAAGGCGTTATCGTTGCTGACTCTCGGCCGGCTATACAAGGGGCCCAGATCGTACAGCGTTTCCAGGAAGGTCGACGCCTTCATCGGGCTTCCGTTATCCGCGCGGAGAGTCAGCGGCTTGTGACGAGCCGTCAGGTGCTCTCGCCAGCACGGTGGGCCGCCTGCTCGATCAGGCCAAATCCACATTGGGTGACGAAGAACTCTTTATTATCACTCTTTCAAAGTGGCTAGCCTGGGTGGTTCATCATATGAGAACTTGAAATTGTATTGGCCATCATTTTGAATCTCAAGGTCGCATATAGTCCAGGCTCGGCCTTCCCTGTCGTTCTGAGTCATAACCTTTCGGAGTTCTTTGAAAGCATTGGTGGCATCAACCCCTAAACGTAACTCATGAGATTCGTCATCAATAAGGAATGTCCCCTTCGGGCTGATGACCAGTTCGCCTTCAATATCATCAATTTCAATATTCAGCTGAATTTTATCCCACTTGTGGGGTGCTAGAAGCGCGATCTCTTGAATTGCAGTTTCTTGTGGCTCAACACTCATTTTAAGACTCCTTTCTGGTTGTTAATCATACTGGGCCCGACAACTATCCGTGATGCTGGAGGGCGCTGCCTGGATCTCGGTACGGATCTTCGGCGTCGTGGGCGCTTGTTTATGCAGCTTGATGTCCATGAATCTGTTCCTGCATGAATTGTTGAAGGAGCATCTTGGCGGCCAGCAGGGGATAACTTCTATATGCGATCCGATCATTCGGGACCCTATAGCTGCCAACCTCCGATCAGTCAGCTGAGGCTTTCCGTGAACAACCCGGATGATTCACACAACTAGAGGGAGTCCGCGAGACATGTGGCAGGTGAATACTGTCACTGTACACGCTGTGTTTTTGATGGACTGTCCCGGCACCATTTTCAACTAAAACCTTTTTTCATTTTAGACGAGGCGTTAAATAAAGTCATTCATCATTCTCATAAAGGGCATCTAAGAAGTCACTAAAGGCGCGGGATACCTTTGCAGTGCTTTCGGGCAGTGTGCCGTTTTCAGGATCAAAAGGAGATTTGTCTTCAAGTTCATGATCTTTATAAAAGACCTCTCCATAAGAGTCCTCTCGCAAAGATAGCAGGAAAAAGTTTCCGCCATGAGTATTTGCAATAAAGATAAGGCCTGCTGGAAGATTGCAGCCGATTTCTTTCATTTTGTGAAGAATGTCATTTGCAGGCTTTGCATTTAGCCCATAAAACTTCTTTATCTCATCGCCTGGTAGCTTTAGTTTCTCGGCCTCAAAGTCAATATAGCTTTCTAGCGGCACGCCTCCATTATATTTTAACAAAAAGCTTTTGTACGCTTCGGGTAATGCATGGCCCAGCTCATCTTCAGCCCTGCTCAAATCCTCAGGGCGTAATTTTTTACCTGTGGCAGTCATATGGCTTAGCATTTTAAAATCCTGTTAGCGAGATGCCGGCGCTGTCGGGCCCCGCTTGGTAAATAACTCGGGACGCTTGGTCTGCCATTCCTTCATCATCTCGATGGGTAATTGATTGTGCTGGGCAAGATTAGTGACGTGTATGCGATCGATCATGTACATCGTCACGGTACCGCCAGCGCCGGATGGTCACTGTGGCAACGCCATACTGACGGACTAGCTCACTATCCGTGATGCTGGAGGGCGCTGCCTGGATCTCGGCACGGATCTTCGGTGTGGTGGTCGCCTGTTTATGTAGCTTGATGTCCATATCCTTGCTCCCGGATGAACTGCTGAAGAAGCTCCTTGGCGGCCAGCAAAGGATAACTTCTATAGCTCATTTGATCATCCGGGACCCTACAAGTACTTGTGAGATGCTGTGGGCATGATCTTGGTCTATTTTTTCCCCGGGGAGCATGTCCCATGCCTCAAGGAAATATCTTTCAAATCCTTCTTTGTTGCCGTTTTGTTCTGCCTCGACAGCCATCTTACCTTTTTCGTATATGAGATTTTCAATTTCCTGTGGGAGTTTTTTTTCCTGCCATGATAAATTTCCTTAATGGCCTATGGGTGGTAGGTATGTTTTTCCAATTTTTGCGCCTTGAGACCTGCTTATCGAGTGATCATCTAAAGTGTAGTTGTCGGAAGCCAGTCTCAATGATCAAGTACAGACCATGCTGAATGGGGCAGGTGGTTGCACTCAGATTTGCGACCGTCTTTGCCAAGCAAAACCCGGTGCTCATAGCAATCTAAAAGAACGTATTGTTTTAAAAAACACATCACTTTTCACCTCCCATAATGGCGTAAAAGTGGTTATCATTACTCTGTAATGACCATGGGGAGCGCTAAAAGAAGCGATGACGGTTGTTGTTTTTTCATTGTCATTGGAAAGATTAAAAATCTCATAAAGACACTCGATTCTTTTTATGCCGCAGTCAGCGATATTTGATGTAGAGATGTCGCCTGACAAGTTTGATTTGAAGCTGCTTTCAAGCGTTAAAGCGTATTCTTCGAGGGTTTGCGATTCATTGCTTTTATCGTAACCAATATACATCGCTACTTTGCCTTTATCGTCCACCGTTTTTAGAATGTAGTTTGTCTTGTTAGGTGCATATACAGTCCATGTGTTTGGAATTAATATGGAAAAATCGCCAATGGTAATTTTGTTCATGGCGGCATTGCTGACTACTTCAGCGTGATTGGCACTTTTTGTAGTGTTGATGGTTTTTTCAGTGGCAGGGATGTCTTTGGCGTGAAGTACTATAATGAAAATCAATGCAAAGTTATAAGCTTTTAGAAAGCGGCTGAAGTTTCTGCCAGATTTTGGAAGACAGAAAGGAAGTGCTATTACTGATGGAATCAAAAATGCCGTTAAAATGACATCCGCCGCCAACCCCTCGTAGTTCGCATAACCGTTGGAGGTGGCTAGAGTAAAAAATGCACAAATAAGGAATAGCAAAAATGAGATGAATATTGTCATATTCTCGCGTTTTCCCGATGAGGTATGGGTTACATTTTAAATTCAAAAGAGTTGTCCGCCCACTAAAATTCTAGCGACTCGACGTAAGTTCTGAATTCAGGAGTGCAACGCCATGCTGAATGGGGCAGGTGTTGCATTGGGCCAGTAGACCGCCGCCCTTTGACACGAAGATTTTAGATCAGACATTCATTGAGCTTCTAAAATCTCGGGAAAGTTTTGGTTGACAAACGATATGGCAAACTCATTAGGATCTACTGAGACGCCTTGCTCCTTAGCTTGATCTAAATACTGCAACCATAAATCAATAATGGTATCTGGCATAGATTCCGGGAAATCCATTTGGGTGCTAACTATTTTTAACCAGCCTCCGCTTGTGTTGTAGATACTGGCTAGTTTTGGTTCCATTTTTTCTAACATTTTTTCCTGGGTATCGCTGAGCTGATTGATGCAAGCAAGGACGTAATGATCAAGTAGTAAAAGAAAAGGCTTTCCTGAATATCTATCCATAAGTCATTCTCAAATAAAATCCGGGTGAGTGGTTAAGCTGTCCAAAAACTCTGAAAAGCTTCTTGAAAGTTTTAGCCTGATCTCGCCTTCGTCATGAAGAAAAATCAAAACCGAAGGAGGGCTGTCACTTAAATCCAAATAAATCTGGTTGTCTCCAGCATCTCTACCGATGGGAAGTTAAGGTCCGCTCGACCTCGCCGCCCTCGTCGTGCAACGGGTGCTGGGTGAGTTCGAACCAGCGCCCGGCCTGGAGCTGGCGGGCGCCGCCGGCGCCGTGAAAGCGCTTGGCCAGCGACTCGTGGGCCTCGAGGCGGTTGGCGGTGAGGCGTTCGCCGCGATCATGGCTGCGGTAGTAGTACTCACCGGCGTAGTCGTAGAGTTCGCGTTTCGGCAGGTCGCCCGGGTCGCTCAGGGTGTCTAGGCCGGTGCGCTTGGGAAGCTGAGGCTGCTTGTAGTCGAAGCTGGCGACGCTGACCCGGGTGGGTTGCTGGTGGCGTCCGCCACCCCAGTGGGTCAGGGCGTCCTCGGCCTCGGTGGCATCCTGGCGGTGGAAGCGGATGGCCCGGGGCTCGACCGGTGCCGTGGTGTCGGTATCGTCGGTGAAGACCACGCAGTGGTCGTCCTCGCCGTGTTCGACGTAGTACCACAGGCCCTCTTCCTCGCAGAGGCGGCTGACGAAGTGCAGGTCGCTCTCCCGATACTGCACGCAGTAGCTGCGGGTCGGGTAGCCGCGGCGCAGGTCGAAGCGCCAGCGGCCGCCGGCGGGCGGGAAGCCGGCGAATACGTCGGTGAGGATGTCGACCACCGAGCGATTCTGGAAGATGCGGGTGTCGCGGCCCAGCTCGAGCATCCTGAGCCACGGCACCAGGGTCAGTTGGTAATAACTGACGCCGCCGTCCTCGCCGAGCAGTGCCGCCTCATGGACCAGCCCGTGCAGCGGCCGGTAGCCACCGTCGGCCTGCAGGATCGACAGACGCGCCGGCTGGGCCATCAGCGTCTTGAGTTCGATGTCGCTCTGCTGGGAGATACAGTCGATGGTGTAGGCGAACGGTTCGCTGACGCGCTCCTCGCCGGCCAGACGGTGCGGGATCAGTGACGCGCCCGGCACCGAGAGCTGCAGCAGACGTTGTGACTGCGACAGGTCGATGCCGAACGTATCGAATAGCGTATCGCGAAGCGTGTCGGTCATGAGCGGCGCGTCTCCCGGGTGATGACGCGGCCACGGGCCGCGCCGTAGCCGACTGTCACGAATGAATCGATGGGAAACTTTACGTAACACGCGCCAATGGTCGCTATCGCGAATGACTGAAAGACCCTGTCGGCAATGTCTTACAATCGTGTCGGCAATCGCGGATCAGTCGCCGTCCTCGAGGATATTGATCTCGCGCCGCCAGCGATCCATGAAGGCCGCGCGGCGCTTGGGGTCGATGAACGCAAGCAGCGAGGCGTCGAGGGGAATCGGGTAGAGATGGTCGCCGACCTGGTCGCGCAGGCGCTGCGCGGTGTAGGGGCCGACCACGTCGGGGCGGATGCTGAACAACGGCGTCTGACCGGCGAGTACGCGCTGGCCGGCGCGACTGAGCAGGAACTCCATGAAGCGGATCGCCGCCCGGGGGTGCGGGGCATCGCGATGCACGAAGGCCATGCGCATCAGCACCAGCGCATAGTCCTTGGGAACCTGCACCATCACTTCGGGATGATCCTGGGCCCAGACCATGGCGTACGAGCCGAGCAGATTGTAGCCCAGCCAGTAGCGTCCCTGAGTGAGGCCTTCGAGCATCGCCCGGGTCTCGTCTTCCAGTGCGACGTCCGCCGCGCCCATGGCGGCGACCAGGTCCCAGAATCGCGAGCTGTAGCGGGCGTCCTGCTGAAAGAGCGTATAGCCGATGCCGCTCACGCTCGGCGAATAGGTGGTCACGCGTCCGCGCAGCAGGGCCGGGTGCGTGTCGAGCAGGTCGTGCAGGTCGGCATGGGTGGTCGGGGGCAGCATGTGCCGGGCGAGATCCAGACGATAGGCCATGACGATCGGCTCGAAGGTGAAGCCGAACACCGCGTCGCGCCACTTGGCCCATTGCGGCCAGTTCCGGGTCTCGGGGGTATCCAGGCGGCGTGCGTAGCCCTGATTGACGCGCGCCAGTTGCCAGGGCATCGCCGAGCTGATCACCACGTCCGGTGGCGGCCCGGCGGCGACGCGTCGGTCGACCTCCCGGGTGGAGCGATCGTGGAAGTGAACCTCGATGTCGGGGTTTTGCCGGGCGAAGGCGTCGAGCAATGGCTGCACGACCTCGCGGTCCAGCGCCGCCTCGATGCGCAGCGGCTGGGCCTGGGCGGCTCCGGCGAGCACCGGGGCGATCGTCAGCAGCAGGGCGGCCATCCAGGTTTTCATGAGGTCGTCCCGGTCGCGGCGAAGGGAAAGCGCAAGCGCGCTCGCAGGCCGCCCTGGTCGCCGGCCTCGAGGGACAGTTCGGCGGCGTGACGCAGGGCGATCGAGTGGACGATCGCCAGGCCCAGGCCCGAGCCTTCGGTGTCCTGACGGCCGCCACGCTCGAAGGGCTGGTGCAGACGCCCCAGCCACGCTGTCGGCACGCCGGGGCCGTCGTCCTCGACGACGAGCTCGACGCTCTCGGCGTCGCGTTTCACGCGCACGGTGATCGTCGTGCCGGCGGGGGTATAGCGCAGGGCGTTGTCGATCAGATTGCCCAGCAGCTCGCGCAGTGCCCAGGGCTCGCCGCGAATCGTGGTCGGTGCCTCGGGCAGCGGTGCCAGGCCGAGGTCGTGATCGCGGGCCGCGAGGCTGGCGGCCGATTCCAGCAGGGTGTCGCGCACCAGCGTCGCCAGCTCGACACATTGCGTTTCGTGATGCCCGGTCAGATGCCGCAGGCGTGCCAGGCTGAGCAGCTGGCTGGCCAGGCGGCTGGTATCGGCGGCACGCCGGTGGATCATCGTCAGGGCCTCGTGCCATGCCTCGGGCGAGCGCTCCTCGAGCGCCAGTTCGCTGGTGTGCTGCAGGCCGGCCAGCGGTGTCTTGAGCTGGTGGCTGGCATCGGCGGTGAATCGCAGCAGGGCGTCGTGGCTGTCGCGTTGCCGGGCGAACAGCGTGTCGAGCGTCTCGGCCAGCTCGCGCAGTTCCTCGGGGACCCTGGCGTCCAGCGGGCGCATGTCCTCGGCCGTTCTCTGGCGCAACAGGTGGCGCAGGCGGCGCATCGGCGTGAGGGCCGCGCGCATCGCCAGCAGCATCAATACGCCGGCCAGCAGGACCATGGCCAGAAAGCGCGACACCGAGCGTTCGAACAGTTCGTGGGCCAGGGCGCGACGGCCGCTCAGGGTGTGCCCGACCCAGATCTGCACGGGATCCTGGGTCTGCCAGCCGGCCGACTCCAGTTCGCGGCCGTGAAGACGCCAGTCGGCGCCCAGGAAACGGGCGTTGCGCCAGACGGGCCGTTGGGCCGCGGCGTCTTGCCAGGCAGCGGGGACGGAGAAGTCCAGATCGGCCGTGATCGTCTCGCCGCGGGCATCGAGCACCGCGTAGAACACCCGCTCCTGATGATGCGTGGCGAGGATCGACAGCGCGGCCGCGGGGATCTTGACCACCGGCTGCCCGCCCTGCCACTGGATGCCCTCGGCGATGGTCAGGCCGGCCGCTTCGAGCTGGCTGTCGAAGGCGCGCTGGGCCGCGTTGCGGGCACCGAAATAGGCTTCCAGCAACAGCAGGGCGCCGAGTCCGCTGACGGTGACCAGCAGCCACAGGGCCAGCCGCGACTTCAGCGACCCGGTGACCTCGATCACGGCGTGTCCATCTCGAGGCGATACCCCAGCCCCCGGAAGGTGCGCACACGCAGGCCGCTGCCCTCGAGGCGCTTGCGCAGGCGGCTGACGTAGACCTCCAGGGCGTTGGAGCCGACCTCGGCGAAGCCGAAGACCCGGTTCTCGAGCAATTCGCGCGGGGCGATGCGCTCGCCGTGCTGGAGCAGCCCCTCGATCAGGCAGCGCTCGCGGTGGGGCAGGTCGAGCGGCGTAGCGTCGAGATACACGGCGCCACTCTGGGCATCGAAACTCAATGGCCCCAGGCTCAGCCGGTTGCTGGTGCGCTGCTGGCTGCGGCGCAGCAGGGCGCGCACCCGGGCCTCGAGCTCGGCCAGCGAGAACGGCTTGGCCAGATAGTCGTCGGCGCCTTCGTCGAGCCCCCGCACGCGGTCGTCGATGGCGTCGCGGGCGGTGATGATCAGTACCGGCGTGGCATTGCCGCGGTCGCGCAGCCAGCTCAGCAGACCCAGGCCGTCGCCGTCGGGCAGGCCCAGGTCGAGCAGGATCAGGTCGAACTCGGCACGCTCCATGGCGGCGTGGGCCGCCTGGTAGGTCGTGAACGACTCGACCTGATGGCCGAGCGGGGCCAGGGACTTGTTCAGGGAGCGCGCCAGCAGCGCGTCGTCCTCGACGACCAGTATGCGCATGGGACCAAAGTCGTAGGTGGTGGCTGTGACGATGACAGGTTGATGAAAGGGTCTCGCCCTACCATCGCTCGTGTCACACCAGTGGCGATGCCGGTGGCGTCGTCGCTTCCACGACAAGAAGACAGGAGTTCGCCATGAAGTTCAACCGCTTGTTCAAGAGCTGTTCGGCGCTGGCGCTGGTCGCCGGCGGTCTGGTACTGGGCAGCGCCCAGGCACAATCCGGCAAGAGCGAATGCATCGCCCCGGCCAAGCCGGGGGGCGGCTACGATCTGACCTGTCGTCTGGCGGCCAACGGCCTGCTGGAGACCGGGCTGATCGACGAGCCGATGGTGGTTACCTACATGCCCGGCGGCATCGGCGCCGTGGCCTACAACCACCTGACCGGGGTGCGCACCGACGACCCGAACCTGATCGTCGCCGCCAGCACGGGCGCCGCGGTCAACCTGTCGCTGGGCAAGTTCGGCGATTACAGCGGTGACGAAGTGCGCTGGCTGGGGGCCTTCGGTGTCGACTACGGGGCGATCGTGGTCAAGGCCGACGCGCCCTGGCAGAACCTCGACGAACTGATGGACGACCTGCGCGACAATCCCGGCGACATCGCCTTCGGTGCCGGCGGCACGGTGGGCAGTCAGGACTGGATGAAGGCCGCGCTGACCGCCAAGGCGGCGGACATCTCGCCGCGCAAGCTGCGCTATGCGGCCTTCGAGGGCGGTGGCGAGGCGCTGTCGGCGCTGCTCGGCAATCACATCCAGGTGTTCACCGGCGATCTGTCGGAACTGCGCTCGCAACTCGCCAGCGGCAAGATTCGCGTGCTCGCCGCGCTCTCCGAGGAACGCATGGGCGGGCCCTTCAAGGACATCCCCACCGCCGCCGAGCAGGGCTATGACGTGCAGTGGCCGATCTGGCGCGGCTTCTACATGGGCCCCGATGTCAGCGACGAGGCCTATCAGGCCTGGGAGAAGCGTTTCGAGACGCTGACCCAGAAGCCGGCCTTCGAGGAGATGCGCGCCAAGCGCGGGCTGTTCCCGATGGCACGTTTCGGCGATGACTTCGACAGCTACGTGCAGCAGCAGATCCAGCAGTTCAAGGGGCTGGCCAAGGAAGTGGGGCTGACGCAATGAATCGGACCGCCGATCGGGTTCTCGGTCTGGTCCTGATCGTCCTGGCGGCGGGTGCCGCCGCCTGGGCGACGCGCTTCAACGTACCGTTCAGCTACGACCCCCTGGGGCCCAAGGCCTTCCCCATGGGGTTGGCGCTGATCCTCGCCGTTCTGTCGCTGGTGCTGGTGATCCGGCCTGGCGCCAACGGCGAGTGGCCGGATCGCCCCATGGCGCTGAAACTGGGCCTGGTGCTGGCCGTGCTGCTGGTCTATGCCTTGCTGTTCACGCGACTGGGCTATCCGCTGACCTCGTTGTGCGCCGTCACCGTACTGGCGCGCCTGTTCGCCGCCAGCTGGCGCAAGGCGCTGGTGACCGGCGTGGCGATGACCGTCGTGACCTACTTCCTGTTCACCCAGGCGCTGGGCATTGGCTTGCCGGAAGGGCGCTGGTTGAGCGCCTGGTTCTAGAAGGAATCCGCAATGTTCGATTTCCTGATTCAGGGCTTCGAGGTGGCCTTGAGCCCGCTGAATCTCGGCCTGGCGCTGTTCGGGGCGATTCTCGGCACCCTGTTCGGGGCGCTGCCCGGGATCGGCCCGATCAACGGCATCGCCATTCTCATGCCGCTGGCCTACACCCTGGGGCTGCCGCCGGAGTCGGCGCTGATCATGCTGGCGGCGATCTATACCGGCGCCGAGTACGGCGGGCGCATGTCGAGCATTCTGCTCAACGTGCCCGGCGACGCCGGCGCGGTGATGACCACCCTCGACGGCCACCCGCTGGCCAAGCAGGGCCTGGCGGGGCCGGCGCTGGGCCTGTCGGCGGTGAGTTCGTTCGTCGGGGCGACCATCGCCATCATCGGCCTGACGCTGTTCGCGCCGCTGCTCGCCGAAGCCGCCGTGCAGTTCGGCCCGGCGGAGCTGTTCGGCCTGATGGTGTTCGCCTTCGCCTCGATGTCGGTGATGATGGGCAAGGACCCGATCAAGACCGCCATCGGTGCGGTGATCGGGGTGATGATCGCCACCATCGGTGTCGACTCGAGCACCGGGGTGATGCGCTATACCTTCGGCATGGCCGAGCTCCAGGACGGCATCGACCTGGTGGTGATGATCATCGGCCTGTTCGCGATCAGCGAGATCCTGCTGATGCTCGAGCACAACATGCGTGGCGGCGGCGAGGGACTGCCGCCGCTCGGCCGGGTCTTCGTCAGCTGGAAGGAGATCCGCCGCTGCCGCGCGACCATGGGGCGCTGCGGCCTGCTGGGCTTCCTGGTGGGGATTCTGCCGGGCACCGGCGCCTCGGTGGCCGGGGCGGTCGCCTACACCACGGAAAAGCGCATCAGCGACAAGGAGGGCACCTTCGGGACCGGCGACATGCGTGGGCTGGCGGCCCCGGAGGCCGCCAACAACGCCTCCGCCGCGGGGTCCTTCGTGCCCATGCTGACGCTGGGCATTCCCGGCTCGGGAACCACCGCCGTGCTGCTGGGGGCGCTGATGCTCTACAACATCGACCCCGGTCCGATGCTGTTCTCGGAGCGCCCCGAAGTGGCCGGCGGGCTGATCGCTTCGCTGTACATCGGCAACCTGGCGCTGCTGGCGCTCAACCTGCCGCTGGCCGGGCTGTTCGCCCGGGTGCTCATCGTCCCGCGTTGGGTCCTGGTGCCGGCGATCACGCTGCTGGCATTCGTCGGCGTCTTCCAGCTGCACTCCAACCTGGCGGCCATCTATCTGATGCTGCTCATCGGCGTGGGCGGCTATCTGCTGCGCAAGCTGGGCTTCTCGCTGGCGCCGGTGATCCTCGGCTTCGTGCTGGGCGGGATGATGGAGAGCAACCTGCGTCGTGCGCTGTCGATCAGCGGCGGCGACCTGGGTATCCTCTGGCAGTCGGGAATCTCCATCGGCCTGTGGATCGCGGCCGTGGCACTGCTGGTCCTGCCCTGGCTGCTGCCGCGTGTTGCGGGCATGGCGCAGAATCGCTCATGAGCGCGGGACCGAATCCGCGGCGGGCCTGGCTGACGGGCGTGATACGTTTTCTGCCGACGCTGCTGCTGGGCATCGCCGGCGGCGGGCTGGCCTATGTGGCCGGCCTGCCGCTGCCCTGGCTGCTGGGCGCGCTGATCGCCTCGACGCTGGTCAGCCTGAGCGGCACGCGTCTGCGCTCGCCGGGGCGGGCGCGCCGGGTCGTGCTGGTCGTCATCGGTGTCATGCTGGGGACGGCCTTCTCGCCCGACATGACCGGCGACGTGACCGCCTGGGGCACGAGCCTGATCGTCATGCTGGCGGCGACGGCGCTGATGATGGCCTTCTCGATGTGGTTCGGGCGGCGTGTCGCCGGGTATTCGGTGAGCACGGCCCTGTATGCCGGCGTGCCCGGCGGGGTGTCGGCGGTCACCCTGATGGCGGTGGAGTCGAACGCCGATTTGCGCATCGTGGGGCTGACGCATGCCGTGCGCATTCTGGTGCTGCTGGTGGCGATTCCGCCGGTGTTGAGCCTGCTGGGGCATGTCACCCTGCAATCGCAAACCGTCGGCTGGGCCCATTGGCTGGCGGTCCCCGGCCCCGGCGACAGCCTGATGCTGGCGTTCGCGGGGCTGGCCGGGGTGTGGCTGGGCCGTTGGCTGCGCCTGCCCAATCCGCTGCTGTTCGGCCCGGTGCTGGTCTCGGCAGCGCTCCACGTCAGCGGCATGACCGAGGCGGGTATCCCGCCGATGATCGTCGCGCTGGCCCAGGTGATCATCGGTCTGTCGGTGGGGGTGCGGTTCGGCGGCACACCGCTACGCGAGGTGGGCCACGGCCTGATGATGGCGGTGGTCCAGGCCGTGGCCCTGTTGGCGATCGCCGTCGGCGCGGCCTGGGGCATCCATGCCGCGACCGGAATCTCCGCGGCGGCGGCGTTGCTGGCCTACATGCCCGGCGGCGCCCCGGAACTGAGCCTGGCGGCACTGTCGCTGGGCATCGACCCTGCCTTCGTGACCTCCCACCATCTGCTGCGCCTCAGCGTCCTGGTCCTGCTGCTGCCCTGGCTGCTGCGCGGGATGTCGCGGCTGGCGCAACGCTGAGCGGCGGGTGCCGCCGCGCTATGCGGTGCGCTCGAACCCGTAGAAGCGACAGGGCGTCTCCCAGGCGATGGTGGTCAGTGCATCGTCTCCCGCCCAGTCCTGCAGGTCCTCGAGGGCCTTGTCGAAGCTGTAGAGATGCTCGTGCTGGGTCCATGGCCAGTCGCTGCCCCACATCAGCCGCTGGGGGCCCAGGGTGTCGAGCAGCCGCTTGGCGGTGTCGGTCACGCTTTCCGCCTGACTGCGGTAGGGGGCCGAGCACTTGACCCAGAAGCGGTCCCGGTCGTGGCCGTTGCAGAGCCGTTCGACGACCGGATCGCGCCAGGCGCTGTCCCGCGGGCGACCGAAGTGGTCGACGACCACCTCGAAGTGCCATTTCGCCAGCCGGTCGAGGATCGCCAGCAGCGCCGGACCTTCGGCCTGGACTTCGAGGTGCCAGCCGCGTTGCTTCAGGCGCCGGAACAGGGCCTGCCACGCCGGCGCGTCGAGCGCGTCGGCACGCTGGCCGATCCAGTTCAGCCGCGTGCCGCGGATGCCCAGTGCCTGCATGCTGTCGAGGCTGGCATCGGTGACGTCCGGGCCGACCACCGCGACGCCCCGCAGGCGGTCGGGATGCTCGCGCAGGCAATCCATCAGGTAGCTGTTGTCGGTGCCCAGGAAGCTGGGTTGCACCAGCACGGCGTGGCTGATCCCCCAGGTGTCGAGTCGCTCCAGGTAGGTGGCCAGCGGCGCCTCGTAGCGAGGCCGGTGGCGTGGATTGTCGGTCACCCGACAGGCGCTCGTGAAGACGTGCGCATGACTATCTATGCTCTTATCCATTGGTCGCATGGTGCTTGTGTCCGCAGTCGTCCTGTGCCATATGTGTCACAGCTTGTCTACTCTTATATAAGACCATAAGTACACTGTGCGCCATGAATTTACAAGATTCCGCCGAGCAAGAGCGTCAGCCGCGGTATTACCGCATCTATCGGGCGATTCTCGACCGCATCCATCGCGGCGAGCTCAAGCCCGGCGACGGGCTGCCGTCGGAAATGAATCTGGCGCAGGCCTACGGCGTCTCGCCGGGGACCACGCGCAAGGCCATCGACCTGCTGGAGGAGCGGGGCTGGGTCGATCGCCAGCACGGGCGGGGCACCTTCGTCCGGCGCGTCGATTTCAGCCATTCCCTGGCGCGCTTCTTCCGTCTCACCGACCGTCAGGGCACACCGCTGACACCGACCAGTGAACTGCTCGGCGTGCGTGCCGTCCCGGCGTTGGCCGAGCCGATCCGCCAGCTCGAGCTGGCCGAGGATGCCGAGCTCATCGAGATCGAGCGCCTGCGTCGGGTGGAGGGCACGCCGCTGCTCTACGAGACGCTGTATCTGCCGGCGGCGCGCTTTGCCGCCTTGCTCGACCTGCCCGCCGAGGCTTGGGGCGATCTGCTGTACCCGCTCTACGAGCGCGTCTGCGGCGAGATGGTCTTTCGTGCGACCGACACGCTCTCCGCCGTCACGGCGAGCGATACGGTGGCGACACAGCTGGCGGTCGAGCCCGCGTCGCCGGTGATCGAGATCACCCGTCTGGCCCGGGGGTACGACGAGCGTCCACTGGAGTGGCGCGTCAGCCGCGGGCGGCTCGATTGGTTCCATTACAGTTTCGACATTCGCTAGGCGGCCACCGGCCGCCACGACAAGCGCCGCGGCAGCGGCGCGACATAAACCAGCAAGTAAGGGGTCACGCCATGTCCTTCAAGAAAGCCGTCATGCTCGCCGGTATCGCCGGCGTCGGGGTGGTCGCACTGTCCGCGCACGCCGAGCCGCGCGAGGTACGCATCGCCACTCACGTCTCGGCCGAATCGCCGCTGGCCAAGCAGGCCGAGATGTTCGCCGAACGCATCGAGGAGAAGCTGCCCGGGCAGTTCGACTTCGCGTTCTATCCCAACGGCCAGCTCGGCAAGGAGTCGGCGCTGCTCGACAACCTGCAGCTCGGCACCATCGAGATGGTCAACGTCGCCTCCGGGGTGCTCAAGGTCGACGACAAGCTGGGGATCTTCGATCTGCCGTGGCTGTTCCAGGGGCGTGATCACGTCCAGCGCGCCATGGCCGCCGGGCTGGAAGACGCCATCACCACGGACATCGAGGACAACATGGACGCCCATGTGGTGGGCATCTACGAGAACGGTTTCCGGCACATCATCAACTCCCAGCATCCGATTCGGATCCCGCCGGATCTCGAAGGCATGAAGATCCGCATCTCGGGCGGTGATTTCCGTCAGCAGATCTTCGCTTCGCTGGGTGCGGTTCCCGCCAAGCTCGCCTGGGGCGAGACCTTCACCGCCATGCAGACCGGCGTGGTCGATGGCGCCGAGGCCGCGGCCTACGGCTTCTATGGCCAGAAGATGTACGAGGTGCAGGACTACCTGTCGCTGACCAAGCACGTCTACACCCCGTCGTTCCTGCTGGCGTCGCCGAGGTTCTGGTCGTCGCTGACCGACGAGCAGCGTCGGGTGTTCGACGAGGTCGGCGAGAACATGCGCGATGCGGCCTACGCCCAGGCGGCCGAGATCGAAGCGTCGAATCTCGAGGCGATGGGCGAGTCGCTGGAGATCAACGAGGTCGACATCAAGCCGTTCCGCGATCGCGTGCAGTCGGTCTATGACGACTACTCGAAGCAGTATGGCGGCGAGTGGCTGAACCTCGTGTATCGCACGGCCAAATCCTCGTAAGGGCGGAGCGCCACGATGCTCAATTGGCTGGATAGACTCGTGCGCGTGGTGGTGGGGGCCCTGGTGGCCGCCACCGCCGTCGCGGTCTGCCTCAACGTCTTCTTTCGCTACGTCCTGAACTCGGGGCTGGTGTGGGCCGATGAGGTGCCGGGCTTTCTGCTGGTGTGGATCGCCTTTCTGGGCGCCTATCTCGCCGCCCGGGACGACGGCCACATCGCCTTCGACATGCTGGTCGATGCCTTTCCGCGTGCGCTGCGCCGCGTCGTGCGGGCACTCGGCGATCTCGCCGTGACCGGCTTCTTTGTGCTGCTGGGCGTGACCTCCTGGCAGATGATTGCGCGCGTCGGCGGACGCTCCATCGAAACGCTGCCCATCGACCAGGGTGTGTTCATGGGCGTGCTGCCGCTGGCGAGCATCCTGATGGTGATCGCCATGCTGGCGCGCCTGATCGACCGTTGGAGGAACGCCTGATGGCCTGGCTGGTAGTCGCGATGCTGTTCGGCATCATTCTGTTGGGCGTCCCCGTGGGGTTCGCGCTGATGATCACCGCCGCGGTGTCCATGTGGCTGGCTGACATCAACCTGCTGATGATCCCCGTGCAGATCTACTCGGGCAGCAATTCGCTGGTCCTGCTGGCGGTGCCGCTGTTCATCCTGATGGGCGAGCTGATGAGCGCCACGAGCATCGCCCAGCGCCTGATCGACCTGGCGGCGGCGCTGGTGGGCTGGATGCGCGGCGGGCTGAGCCACATCAACGTGGTGACCTCGATGTTCATGGCCGAGATGAGCGGCTCGGCGGTCGCCGATGCCGCCGTGATGTCCAAGATCTTCGTGCCGCAGATGGAACGCCGCGGCTACCCCAAGGGGTTCGCGGCCTCCATCACGGCAGTCTCGGCGACCCTGGGCATCATCATCCCGCCATCGATTCCCATGGTGCTCTACGGGGTCACCACCAATACCTCGATCCGCGATCTGTTCATCGCCGGGATCGTGCCGGGGCTGCTGCTCGCGGGGGCGTTCATGGTGACCTCGTGGCTGTTCGCGCGGCGCGATCATCATCCCCGTGAAGGCGATTTCCAGGTCAAGGCGCTGGGCGTGGCGTTCAAGCGCGCGCTGGTGCCGCTGGCCATTCCGCTGATCGTGGTGGGCGGGCTGATCGCCGGCATCTACACCCCCACCGAGGCGGCCGGCATCGGCGTCGTGGTCGCCCTGCTGTTCGGCCTGCTGGTCACTCGCGACCTCAATCCGCGGGTTCTCGGTTCGCTGCTGGTGACCACCGGCCGTCAGACCGCCGTGGTGATGATGATCGTCGCCGGCTCGGCGGTGCTCGGCCAGTACCTGGCCAACGAACGCCTGCCGCAGCAGATCGCCAGCGCGCTGGGCGGCATCACCGACAATTACGTGCTCAACATCCTGATCATCAACGTCTTCGTCCTGCTGCTGGGGATGTTCCTGCACGCCAGCGCGGCGATCATCGTGGTCGTGCCGCTGTTGCTGCCGATGGCCACCCAGATGGGCATTGATCCGGTGCACTTCGGGGTGATCGTCTGTCTGAACCTGGGGATCGGCCAGCAGACACCGCCGGTGGCCAGCGTGCTGCTCACCGTGTGTTCGACCACCGGCCTGAAGATCGAGCAGGTCATGGGCTACTGCAAGTGGTTCCTGCTGTCGATGTTCCTGGTGCTGATGGTGGTGTCCTTCGTGCCGGCAACGGCGCTCTGGTTCCGCTGATGTGGCGGCCTGCCCGCGCGTGACCCGGCCCGCTCGGACCCCGGTGCTGCGCGCGGGCGCGGCCGTCAGGCCGGCCGGCGGCGATTGGCCTCCATGCGTTCGAGAAACACCGCCATCACGCTGTCGTAGAGGCGCGGGCCGAGCACCACGTCCTCGACGCCGGCGTCGAGGTTGGGATTGTCGTTGACCTCGATCACCACCACCCGCTCGCCGATCTGCTTGAGATCCACGCCGTAGAGGCCGTCGCCGATCAGTCGCGTGGCCTTGAGCGCGGCGCGGATCACCGGCTTGGGCACGTCCTCGGGGACGTGCGTCGTGAAACCGCCGCTGCGCGTCTTGCCGCGCGAGTGATCGTAGATCTGCCAGTGGCCGCGGGCCATGTAGTAGCGGCTGGCGAACAGCACCTTGCCGTCGAGCACGCCGATCCGCCAGTCGAAGTCGGTGGGCAGCCACTCCTGGAGCAGCAGCAGGGCGGAGGCGGCGAACAGTCGCTCGGCTTCCTGAACCAGCTGCTCGCTGGAGGCGATCTTGACCACCCCGCGGGAGAAGGCGCCGTCGGGGACCTTGAGGACCATCGGAAACTGCAGTCCGGCGGCCTTTTCGGCCAGCCGCGGCAGGTCGTCGCGATACAGCAGCAGCCCGTCGGGGGCGGGCACGCCCTTGGCGCGCAGCAGCTCGTGCAGGTAGACCTTGTTGGTACAGCGCAGGATCGAGCGCGGGTCGTCGATCACCACCAGGCCTTCGTGTTCGGCCCGTCGTGCCATGCGGTAGGTGTGATGATCGAGGCTCGTGGTCTCGCGGATGAACAGGGCATCGAACTCCGCCAGCCGGCCCTCGTCGCGCTTGGTGATCAGCGAAACATCGATTCCCAGCCGGCGCCCGGCGCGAATGAACTGCTTGAGCGCGCTCTTGTTGCTGGGCGGCAGCGCTTCCTTGGGGTCGACGAGGATCGCCAGGTCGTAGCGATAGCGTCGGCGCGCCTTGGGCGTGCGCCAGACCTTGCGCGAATGGCGGTTCAGGGCCTGGGCGAACAGGTCCTGCTCCTCGCCGCGCAGGGCGGTGAGCGCCAGTGGCTTGAGCCGGGTCAGCCGCCACAGCCCCTGGCGGCGCTGGAAACGCGCTTCGAGCAGCGGGCAGGGCAGCCGCTCGAACAGCCGGCGGGCCAGCCTGCCGAGACCTGGCTCCAGACACTCGCCGAACATCACCCGCAGGGTGAACGCCTCGCCGGGCAGGGCGCCGCGTCGGGCGAGCTCGTCCATCAGCGGCGCCAGCGATTCCAGCTGCAGGTCGACCAGCGCCTTGCGCGACAACTGATTGAGCGTTTCGACCGTGGGCAGTACCCGCTGGCCGCGCGCCTGGGCGAGCAGCGACACGTAGTAGCCGGTCTCCAGATAGTCCAGGTCGCCGCACAGGTTGATGACGTGGGTGGCGCCGTCCTGCTCGCCGTTGGACTCGCGGGCCAGGTAGTCGGCGGCGGTGATCAGATCCTCGGTCGGGTAGTAGGGGCGCCAATCTGAAAGGCGGTCGACGACGATGCGCAAGGGGGCCATGAATGCGTTTCCTGCTTGCAAAGGGAGCGGGACGGGGCAAAATTGCCGCTAGCATGCCCTTGACCGCCACTCGCGACAAGCGGGGGCGCCGGTGAAATAATTTCATGCAACCAGGCCATGACAGGCCGGTTTTCGGCGTCCGACAATGCCTTCGCCGTCAGTTTCGGAATCCGTCATGAATTCGCCGCAACCACCGCTGCTTCGCGACGCCCGCCCCGAGGATCTCGATGCCCTGTGTCGGCTCGAGCAGGCCTGCTTCGCGGGGGATCGCTTCTCGCGTCGCCAGCTCTCCCATCTGCTCAAGCGTGCCAAGGCCGTGACCCGGGTCGTCGTCGATGAGCACGGCGAACTGCAGGGCTACGGGACCCTGCTGTTTCGTCGCAACAGCCGCACCGGCCGGCTCTATTCCTTCTGTGTGCACCCCGAACGGCGTGGCGGCGGCGTGGGCCGCCGCCTGCTCGCCGCGCTGGAAGCGGTCGCCGTCGAGCGTGGCATGCAGCGCCTGAGCCTGGAAGTCCGTGCCGACAATCGCGTCGCCATGGGGCTTTATCGACGCATGGGCTATCTGCCGCGGCGCTGGCTGGACGACTACTACGTCGACGGCTGTGCCGCCTGGCAGATGGACAAGCCGCTGGCCGACACGGCAGTGGACGAGGGCCTGGCAGATACCGCTGCAACCGCGGAGCGCATCGGCTAGGATGCCGAGCCAGCCCCTTACCTTCCGGAGTCCTGCCATGCCCTCTTTCGATATCGTCTCAGAGCTCGACAAGCACGAAGTCACCAATGCCGTCGACCAGGCCAATCGCGAGCTCACCACGCGCTTCGACTTTCGCGGCGTGACCGCGAGTTTCAGCGAGGAAACCGACGCAGTGCTCATGGAAGCCGACGCCGAGTTCCAGCTACGCCAGATGCTCGACATCCTCAAGGCGCGCCTGATCGCCCGGGGCATCGACGTCGGTTGCCTCGAGGAGGAAACCGCCGAGACCGGCGGCGTGCGAGTCCGCCAGCGGATCGTGCTGCGTCAGGGCATCGATCAGCCGCTGGCCAAGAAGATCGTCAAGTCCCTCAAGGACGCCAAGCTCAAGGTGCAGGCGCAGATCCAGGGCGACAAGGTGCGGGTCACCGGCAAGAAGCGCGACGACCTGCAACAGGCCATCGCCCTGCTCAAGAGCGACGAGTCGATCGAGCTGCCGCTGCAGTTCAACAACTTTCGCGACTGACTTCTCGGGCTGGCGTTGCATCCAGCAGCGCAGCGGTAGCGGCGTCCGCCAGTGCCAGCATGCTCAGGTTGCCGAGCATGAAGCTTTCGTGAAGCGTGACCATCGGCGCGCCGCCGAGGGCGGCGACCGCCATCGGCAGGGGCAGGAAGTGCTCCGCCGAGGGATGGGCGAGGGCGCCGTGCGGGGCCCGCTCGCGCCAGGCCGCGAGGGTCTCGGCATCGCCGCGCTCGGCGGCATCGCGGGCCCAGTCGTGAAAGGCGCGGGCCCAGTCATCGGGCTCGCTGCCGGGCGGCTTGCGCTTGCCCAGATTGTGGGTGGCCGACCCCGAGCCGATCAGCCATAGCCCCTCCGCTTCGGCGAAGCGTCCCAGCTCGGTGGCGAACGCGAGCCGCTCGGCATCGCTCATCGCCATGGGAACGCTGACCGGCAGCAGGGGCACGTCGGCCTCGGGCCAGACCAGCGACAGCGGCGACCAGATGCCGTGATCGAGCGGGCGCCGTGCATCGAGATCGACCGCGAAGCCGGCGTCGGTCAGGGTCGCGGCCAGACGCTCGGCGGCGTCGGGCAGGCCCGGCGCCGGGTAGCGCATGCGATAGAGCGCCTCGGGAAAACCGTGGAAGTCGTGCAGGGTGTCCGGCCGGGCCGCACTGCCCAGGCAAGGGCGTGGTGTCTCGAAGTGCGCCGAGATCACCAGCGCGCCTCGCGGCCGGGGCAGGTGCCGACCCAGGGCGGTCAGAAAGTCCCGGGCCGGGTGCGTCTCGAGTGCCAGGCTCGGCGACCCGTGGGAGAGAAACAGGACATGGGGCATGGTGCGTCTCCTGACTGTCTGCCGACGAGCATAACGCCGTGTCACGCCGCTGACAGCGTGCGTTCGGGCAAGGGACCCTTGCCCGAGCGGCAACGATGCCCGCGGTGACCGACTCGCCCCGGCGATGCCAGCAGCCGGTTGGCGGGCATCGGCGTCGCGCTTGACCCAACGCAAGGTGCGACGATCCTTCGCGTGCCAAGATGCGCCGAAATCCGCTAGCCTGAACAGAACCGCGAGACGGAGACACGACCCATGCCCAAGCTCAAGCATGCCATCTATACAAGCCTGGCCGCGGTCAGCTTCGTGCTGGGGGTGGTGGGGCTGTTCCTGCCGCTGATGCCGACCACCGGCTTCATGCTGCTGGCGGTGTGGCTGGCCTCGCGGGGATCGCCACGCTTCGCGAGCTGGATTCGCCAGCACCCGCGGTTCGGGCCGCCGATCCTCGCCTGGGAGGACGAGCGGGCGATTCCCCGGCATGCCAAGTGGATGGCGGCCACGATGCTCGTCGTCTCGACGCTGGTGATCGGCTTCACCGTCACCTCGCCGCTGCTGAAGCTGGCGCTGATCGTGGGGCTCGTCGCGCTCGGGGTGTGGATCGTCACGCGGCCGGAACCGCGCGCCGCCTGTCCGTTCGCCTTGGCCGCCGATGCCGCCGCCGAGAAGCGCCTGTCCGAGACCTCCTGCGCCTCGCGCCAGTCGGGGCGCTGAGCCATCCGGCACCGGGATGGCCCGCCGTCGCCTTTGAGACTCCCGCCTCGCTCGCCGTACAATGCCGGTAACCTTGTACAAGGAGTACCAGTGTCATGTCCGATACGCGCGTTTCCGAAGAGGCCGAGATCAAGCCCGTCGACGCCGCTCACCAGCCGGTCTACCTGAAGGATTATCAGCCGCCGGCCTATCGTGTCACCCACGCCGAACTCAAGTTCGATCTCGAGGCGTCCGCCACCCGTGTCGATGCCGTGCTGCATCTCGAGCGCCACCCCGACAGCGCCCCGGGGCAGCCGCTGGTGCTCGACGGCGAGAAGCTCGATCTCGAGCGCGTGGCCATCGACGGCCAGGACCTGGGCGAGGACGAGTATCGCGTCGACGCCGCCACCCTGACCATCGACGCGGTCCCCGAGCGCTTTCGTCTGGAAACCCGGGTCGTGATCGATCCGGCCAGCAACACCGCCCTGGAAGGGCTGTACCTGTCCAACGGCATGTTCTGCACCCAGTGCGAGGCGCAGGGCTTCCGGCGCATCACCTTCTACCCGGATCGTCCGGACGTGATGGCGACCTTCTCGACCACGGTGATCGGCGACAGTGCCGCGCTGCCGGTGCTGCTCTCCAACGGCAACCCGGTCGAGAAGGGCGAGCTGCCCAATGGCAGGCACTTCGTCACCTGGGAGGACCCGCACCCCAAGCCCAGCTACCTGTTCGCGCTGGTCGCCGGCAAGCTCGAGAAGGTCGAGGACCACTTCACCACGATGAGCGGTCGCGAGGTCACCCTGCAGCTGTGGGTCGAGCCCGAGAACCTCGACAAGACCGAGCACGCCATGCGCTCGCTGAAGACGGCCATGAAGTGGGACGAAGAGACCTATGGCCGCGAGTACGACCTGGACCTGTTCATGATCGTCGCCGTCAACGACTTCAACATGGGCGCGATGGAGAACAAGGGGCTCAACATCTTCAACTCGGCGGCGGTGCTGACCCACCCGCAGACCGCCACCGACGCCGCCTTCCAGCGCGTCGAGGGCGTGGTCGCCCACGAGTACTTCCACAACTGGTCGGGCAACCGCGTGACCTGCCGCGACTGGTTCCAGCTCTCGCTCAAGGAGGGCTTCACGGTCTTCCGCGACCAGAGCTTCTCGGCGGACGTCAACTCGGCGCCGGTCAAGCGCATCGAGGACGTCTCCTTTTTGCGTACCGCGCAGTTCGCCGAGGATGCCGGGCCCACCGCGCATCCGGTGCAGCCCGACCATTACATCGAGATCTCCAACTTCTACACCCTGACCATCTACGAGAAGGGCTCGGAGATCGTGCGCATGCTGCGCAACCTGCTGGGCTGGGAGACCTTCCGCCAGGGCAGCGATCTGTACTTCGCGCGCTTCGACGGCCAGGCGGTGACCATCGAGGACTTCGTCGGCTGCATGGCCGAGGTGTCGGGGCTCGATCTCGACCAGTTCATGCGCTGGTACTCCCAGGCCGGCACGCCGGAGATCGACGCCCATGGCGAGTACGATTACGCCAAGGCCGAATACCACCTGACCCTGCGTCAGCGCACGCCGACCACGCCGGGCCAGCCCGACAAGCTGCCGCTGCACATTCCGGTGCGCGTGGGCCTGGTGGGCACCAAGTCGGGCGAGGACCTGGCGCTGACCCTCGACGGCGAATCGCTCGGCAAGTCGGGCGTGCTGCACCTGCGCGAGGAGGAGCAGACCTTCGTCTTCACCGACGTCGCCGAGGCGCCGGTGCCGTCGTTGCTGCGGGGCTTCTCGGCGCCGGTCAAGCTGCGCTTCCCCTACGGCCGCGAGGACCTGGCCTTCCTGCTGCAGCACGATTCCGACGGCTTCAACCGCTGGGACGCCGGCCAGCGTCTGGCGCTGCTGGCGCTCGACGACCTGATCGCCGCGCACCGCAACGGCGTCGAGAAGGTGATGGACGCGCGGGTCATCGAGGCGTTCCGCACGCTGCTCACCGAGCCCGCCGATGACAAGGCGGTACTCGCCGAGATGCTCACGCTGCCTTCCGAGGCCTACATCGCCGAGCAGCAGCCGGTGGTCGATGTCGACGCCATCCACGCCGCGCGGGAGTTCGTCCGCCAGTCGCTGGCCCTGGCGCTGCGCGACGACTTCCTGGCGCTCTATCAGGCCAACCGCAGCGACGCGCCCTACGCGCCGACCGCCGAGCAGATCGCCGAACGGCGCCTCAAGAACGTCGCCCTGGCGTACCTGATGAGCATCGAGGACGAGGAAGCGGTCGAACTGGCCCGTCAGCAGTTCGAGGATCAGCACAACATGACCGACGTGCGCGCGGCGCTGACCCTGCTGGTGCACAGCTCGCGGGGTGACGTCGCCGATCCGCTGCTCAAGGCCTTCGGCGAGAAGTGGGCCCACGATCCGCTGGTCATGGATCAGTGGTTCAGCATCCAGGTCACCCGGCCGCAGTCCGACGCCCTGGAGCGCGTCAAGTACCTGATGGATCACCCGGCGTTCTCGCTCAAGAACCCCAACCGGGTGCGCGCGCTGATCGGCGCCTTCGCCGGCCAGAACCGGGTCAACTTCCATCGCCTCGACGGCGAGGGCTACAAGCTGCTGGCCGATGTGGTGATCGAGCTCAACCGGCTCAACCCGGAGATCGCCGCGCGGATCATCACCCCGCTGACCCGCTGGCAGCGCTACGACGAGCAGCGCCAGGCGCTGATGAAGGCCGAACTCGAACGCATCCAGGCCGAGGAGCTCTCGCCCAACGTCTACGAGGTGGTCGAAAAGGCGCTGGCCGGCTGATCCGCGTCAACGACGACAGGCAGGACGACGGGCCGCTCATCGAGCGGCCCGTTGCTTTCGAGGGCAAGGGGGTCGCGTATGTACCAGCCAGAGTGGCGTATCGCCGGTCAGTCGGGCGGGGAAGAAGGCGCAGCGCCGGCCGTCGAAGGCATTGACCAGGGCGGCTGTCGAGACCAGCCGCCAGCTGCCCGCGCGCAGGCGAATGGCGGCGTCGCCGTGGTAGTAGGCGTCGGTGACCCCCAACCGGGGCAGCGCCGCGCGCAGCAGCTCGACCTCGTGGTGGGTCACCAGTTGCGAGTCGCCGGGATGATGGCGCAGATAGGCGATCGCCTGCTGGACCGGCGCCAGGCGCGGGGCGCCGGCCAGCGCCCCGACCAGCAGCGTGCCCTGGCCGAGCAGCAGCGCGGCGAGCAGCCCCGTCGCCAGGTACCTCGGCAGCAGGGCGCGCAGCGCGGCGACGGCGAGCAACCCGCCGAGCGCGACGAGCGGCAGCAGGTGACGCAGATGCTGCGGGTTCTGGGCCAGGGCGGTCCAGGCCAGCGCCAGCCACCACAGCAGCAGCCAGGGGCGCAGGGCCGGGCGATGCCGTGTCAGCCACGGGGTGGCGAGGGCCACGACCAGCCCCAGCAGTGCCCAGATCACGCCCTGCACGCCAGCCTCGCGCAGCGCGCCGGGCCAACTGGTGTGGGCGTCACGGGCGCCGGCCGCCTCGCCCCAGATCAGGAAATGGCCCATCACGAAGCGCCAGCCCTCGGCGACGTAGGCGGCGCCGTCGGCCTGCCAGACGAAGGCCAGCGCGGCCAATACCATGAAGATGACGGCGACGACGAAACGCCGCCACGGCCAGCCGGGGCGACGCAGGAAGCCGCCCGCCTGGGCCAGCCACAGCAGCGCGTAGGTGGGCCGCACGCACCCGCCCAGCCCCCAGGCCAGGCCGGTGGTGACGCCGCCGCCGCGCAGCGCCAGCCAACCGGCCAGCAACAGCAGGCAAAGGCCGGGGCCGTCGGTGAGACCGGAGATCGCCACCTGGCCGGTCAGCGGGGTGGCGAGAATCAACAGGGTCACCGTCAGGCCGCCGAGGTCGTCGTCGAGCAGCCGGCGATACAGCGCGCCGGCAAGCCAGGCCATCGCCAGGGTGGCGACCAGCGAGACGCCGAACAGCGCGGCGAAGGGCGTGGCGGTGACAGGGGCCAGCAGGCGGGCCAGCCAGATCATCCCCGGGTAGCCGGGGAAGTTGGGCGAGAACGCGAGGACGCTGAAATGCTCGACGCCGCGGGCCAGGAACAGCGCATCGTCGCTGCCGGGCAGGGCCGGGAAACGCCACAGCAGTACGGCGCCCAGGATGAGCGCCGCGAGCCCGGCAAGGCTGCCCGACCAGCGTGAAGCCGGGCGGCGCAGGCGGTGGGGCGAAGCGCTCATTGCAGCGGCGCGAGGACCTCCAGCAGGTGTTTTCTGGCCTCGCGGTAGGCGTCCGGGTCGGCCGGCTTCTGACCCACGCCGAACACCCCGGGGTTGCCCAGCGCGTCCATGCCGGCGTTGATCGCCTGGTTGGCGGCGTCGCGAGCATCGGCGTCGAGCTGCGGCGTGACCAGATCGAGAAAGCGCTTGGCCTTGAACACCAGCGCCTTGGCGGTCTGGTAGTCGTCGAGGTGTTCGCCGGCGCCGTCCAGGCGGCGCCGGATCTCGGCGACGAAGGCGCTGTCGAGGGCCGCGACCACGGTGCCCGTGTCGCCGCTCTTCACCGCGCTCTCGAGCTCGGCGTAATAGTCGCGGTCGAAGTCTTCCTGCAGGTAGGCCAGCTCCGGCTTCAGATCCTCGAGGGTCTCGAGCGCCTTGGCCTGATCGTCGGCGGCCAGGGCGTCGAGCAGTGTCTGGCGGCCCTCGATCAGTGGCTCCTTGCCGGCGGCGGCATAGGAGTAGGCCCAGGCCTGGCTGGTCGTCAGGGCGAGCAGTACCAGCAGCGCCAGCAGCCAGAGGTGGCGCGCCGGGCGGGGCTCAGGCGACGCTTTGGGTCTCGATGACGGTCTTCTCGTTGCGGTGATTGTAGATCTCATGGCGAAGGTCTCTTTGTTCCAGCAAGGCTTGGGCCGCCAACTGGCCCATCTCCATGGCGGTGTCGGTGAAGATGTAGCGGAAGGTGCCCTGGCGGCCGCACATCAGCAGGTTGTCGAAGCGGCCCAGATAGCCCAGGTTGCGCTGACGCTCCTGATGGTAGCCCAGCGCCATCAGCGGGTAGGCATGCGCGGCGTAGGCGGAGAAGTGCTCGCCGGTGGCGCGCTCGCGGGGGATGCCCAGGCGTTCGAGGTCGGCGTGGGCACGCTCGCGCAGCGTCTCGCCGTCCATCCGCCAGGTGGCGTCGCCGACGTTGCAGGGGATCTCGAGCATCACCGAGGTATGGCCTTCGGGGGCCATGTAGGGCGAGCGACGACGCGGTTCCTGCAGACGGGTGGCGAGAATGTCCGGGTCCGACAGGTACTGCCAGGTGTGCGGCGAGATGTCCGGGCCGCGCATCGGCATGTTGAGAAAGCGCAGCGCGCGAAAGCCCAGCCGCGATTCGCCGCCGAGCATGCGCACCATCTCGGGCAGCGGCAGGCTGCTGATCACCGCATCCACCGGCATCTCGCCTTCGTCGCCGTCGCGGCCGAAGCGCACCGCCTTGATGCGGCCTGCCTCGCGGACGAAGCCCTTGACCGGCGCGCCGGTGATCACCTCGCCACCGTGACGATGGATGAGATCGACCAGGTTGTCGAAGATCATGCCGAAGCCGTGACGCGGGTAGCGGTAGTGGCGGGCGTAGGTGCGCGGGGTGTCGCCACGACGCTGGATCAGCCGGCGGGCGACGTCGCGCAGGTCGATCAGGCTGATGCGCTGGGCCGCCCAGTCGCCGGAGAGCTGGCGCGGGTCGATGCCCCACAGCTTGCCGGTGTAGCCCTCGAAGAAGTTGCGATACAGCGTCTTGCCGAAGCGCGCCTCGATCCACTCGGCGAAGCTGATCTCGTCGTCGCGCTCCTCGAGATTCGGCGGGCGCAGGGTCTTGTTCAGCAGATCGAGGGAGGCCCCGGCGAGCAGCCCGGGCGGGGCGTTGCGCAGCAGGTTGCCCAGCGACAGCGGGTAGTCGTAGGTGCGCCCCTGGTAGCGGATCACGCTGGAGCGCTGGGCGTGCATCAGGTCGTCGCCCATGAGCTGCTCGATGAACGCCAGCAGCTCCGGGTTCTTGGTCAGAAAGCGGTGGCCGCCGAAGTCGAAACGGTAGGTGCCGGCACGGCCCTCGAACACCTGGGTGGCGGCCAGGCCGCCGACACCGTCCTCGGCTTCCAGTACCGTGACCTTGCAGCCGTTCTCGATCAGCTTCCAGGCGGCGGCGAGGCCGGCCGGGCCGCCGCCGAGCACGGCGACGTGGTCGGCGCGGGGGGGCACGTTAGCCGTGCTGGGCATGACGATAGCTCCGTTGCCAGATGACCAGGAATACCGCCAGGTAGACGGCCCATACCGCGAATTGGGCGGTGGTCGGGGTGGCGTTGTAGCCGAACAGGCCGCGCAGGAACATGCCGAACGGGCCCTGGTCGCTGAGCACGCCGGACAGGTCGAACAACTGGCCCTGGAACAGCGGCAGTACCTCGGCGGCCTGCAGGATGTTGGTGGCCGAGGCCAGCAGTCCGGCGGCGATCACGATCAGCAGCAGGCTGGTATAACGGAACAGCGGCTGCAGCGGCACCTTGCGGGCCCGCGAGAAGACCACCCAGACCAGCGCCACGGCCGCCACCAGCCCGATCAGGGCGCCCGTGACGCTGCCCTGCAGGCCGCCGGCGCCGCCACTGTAGGTCAGCGCCGAGAAGAACAGCACGGTTTCCAGGCCCTCGCGGGCGATCGAGACGAAGGCCAGCAGCGACAGGCCCAGCACGTCGCCGCCGGAGACCAGTTGCGAGAGATCCTCGTGGACCTGCGAGACCTTCCTGCCCGCCTGCCTGCTCATCCAGGTCACCATGTAGGTGAGCACCGCGGCGGCGGTGAGCATGATCACCGCCATGAAGATCTGCCGATACTGCTGCTGGTGAAACTGATCGACCACCACCTGGAACATCACTGCGGCGACGAACGACACCACCAGGCCCGCGGCGACGCCCAGGTAGATGTAGCGGAAGTAGCGTCGGGCATCCAGCTTGGCCAGGTGGACGAGGATCACGCCCACCAGCAGAAAGGCCTCCAGGCCCTCCCGGAAGGTGATCAGGAAGCTAGTCAGCATCGGCGGCTCCAAGGGTCTCTCGAAGGTGGTTCAAGGTGATGATGTCGGGGGTGGGCAGGTCGGGGAATGCCTGCTGGACGCGATCGGTGATCCACTGCGGGTAGATGCGGAACTGCAGCTTGCTGTCGACGGTGATCGGCCATTCGACGTCGGCGGGCAACTCGAACGCCTCGTCGCGGTAGCCGTCGGCGGGGATCCGGGTGTCCTCGAGCATCCGCGCGAAGCGCCAGAAGTGCAGTTTCACCGGCCGGCCGTTCTCGTCGCCCATCACCTTGCGGAAGAGGCGGCTGTCCTCGGGCAGGTTGCCGTCGGCGTCGGGGAAGCCGCTATGGATCAGTTCCCGGCCGCTGGCGTCGGTGACCGTGACCTGCAGCCACAACTGGCGGAAGTCGGAGACCCCGGTGGGCAGCTTGTGGGCGGCGCCGACGTTGCGCACGCGGACCACCAGCCGGCCGTCGTCGAGCCGCTCCTCGAGCTCGGCGGCGGTGCGCAGCAGCTCGATGCTCATGCGGCGCTGCTCGTCGCTGCGCAACCCGGCCAGATGGTAGTTGGCGCCGGTGAACTGGTGGCTGACCATGTTCTCCTTCATCGGCCCGCCGTCGGTGCTGCGTCCGGGAACCGGTTCGCCGATGCGCGAGATGTCGCCGTGCATGTGGCAGTCGATGCAGCTGCGCTGCTTCTCGGGGCGTGCCGGGTCGTTGAACGAGGAGGTCTTCCACGCCTGGTAGGTGCCGACGATCTTGGATCCCGGGCCGGGCGAGAACTCGTCGTGGCAGTTGCCGCAGAAGCGTGCGTCGTCGTAGAACGGCTGGCTGTAGGAGTCGGCATGAACCTTGGGCTTGGCGCCGATCAACCGCTCGGAGAACCAGCGCAGCATGGGGTTGTCGCTGGTCTCGCCGGGGTAGGTCGGGCGGTCCTTGAGGTTGACGGTGAAGGCGGCGTTGCCGCCGGCGTCCTCCAGCCGGGTGATGCGGTGGCAGAACAGGCAGCCGGTGCCCTCGTCGAGAGCGTGGCTGGTGTCCCGGTACTGGGCGAGCAGGGTCTGGCCGTCCCTGTCGAACATGCGGTTGTCGTCGGCGTGGGTCTTCTTGCCCACGCTCAGCCGCTGCGGGTTGTGACAGCCCAGGCACCAGGCGCGGAAGCCTTCACCCTCGCTCTCGCCGGCGATGTCCTCGACCACCCGGTAATAGGGATTGGAGGCGCCCATGAAGTGATGATTCGAGTTGGCCCACTGCTTGTAGATGGTGCTGTGACAGCCGGCGCAGGAGGCCGAGCTGAGCCACTCCTCGGGGTGGACGAAGCGTTCGTCGCGGTCGAAGCGCAGCCAGGTGGAGACGTAGGGCAGGTTCTGACGGCGGGTCACGTAGGCGTGCAGATCGTCCATGGCCGTCTTCACCACCGCCGGGGGATGATCGGGATCGACCGGCTTGGCGCCGTCGCGGGTGTCCTCGCCGAGGCCGCCCTGGGTGTCCTGGATCATGCGGATGTAGTCGCCGACGAAGTCGCCGCCGACCATGTGCTCGAGGCCAGCGTGGCCGGTGATGGCGGTGTTGTCCGAACGATTGGGGCCATGCGGATTGGCCTCGCCGGCCGCCATCAGGTAGCGGTTGGTGAAGTTGAAGCCGTCGACGTGGCAGCTGTCGCAACTCATCCAGAAGTCGCCGGCCATCGGGTAGTCGGGGTTCTCGGCGGTATTGGCATCGTTGAAGATCGTCTTGCCGCGACGTACCGGGGCCGGCAGCGGGTCCTCGGCGACCAGTTTCGCCCAGTGGGGGGTGTCGACACGGACCCGCGCGAAGGGCGAGTCGCCGCCGGTATTCAGCCGCGTGACATCGAGGCTCATGGCGTTCTGCACGTAGAGCTTGTCGCCCAGTGCCACCAGCCCGCGCGGGTTGTCGCCGGGGATGTCGCGCACCAGCTGCGAGGCCTGGGCGCCGCTCTCGGTGCCACGGCCACGCTTGCTGTGGCCGAGCTTCTCGGGGTCGTGGACCCCGCGCGAGCGATCGAAGACCAGCACGTCCTCGCTCCCCGCCATGGTCACGTAGACCTTCTTGCCGCTGGCGGAGAACTCGGCGTCCGTGGGGTTGGAGGTGATCAGGGTGCGGTTGCGGGTGTTCTGCAGGTTGATCTGCTGGAACAGCTGCTTGCGCCAGGGCAGGATCTCGCGCTCCTTGCCCGGGGTCAGCGCGAGCTCCGAAATCGCCGGAAACACCGTCGACTGGAACTGGAAGGGGTGGTCGAAGTTCCACAGCACGTGGGGCAGCCAGGCGACGCTCTCGTCCGGCGACACGGCGATGTCGTCGAGGCGCCGCGGCAGGCCCTGGGAGACGCTCTCGTCGGGATTCTGTTCGACGGCGAGGTCGATGCGCTTGACCCGCTTCGGCGGCAGACGGCTGGTGTCGTAGAGCGACACCTGGCCGGTCATGGCGTGGCTGACCAGTAGCCGGCCGTCACTGAGCAGCGCCAAGCCTCGCGGCGTGTCGGCGGTGCCGAGGCGCTGGCGGATCTTGCCGTCGAGGCCGACACCGACCAGCTCGGCCGACTCGTAGAGCGTGACCCAGAACAGCCGATTGCGGGCATCGTAGACCACGCCGAAGGGTTTCTTCGCCAGCGACAGGGTCTTCTCGACCTCGAGGGTATCGGCGTCGAGCAGCCAGAGCGTCTCGGCGAGATCGTCGGTCACCGCCAGCAGCCCCGCGTCGGGTGCCAGGGCCAGACGTCTGACGTCGCGGCCCAGGTGGCGCTCGATGCGCTGGTCGGGATCGTCGACGGCGATCCGCGAGACGCTGCCGGCTTCGAGATTGGCCGAATAGAGGAAGTCACCGTCCGGCGAAGCGATGAAGCCGCCGCTGCTGACCGCCGCCGAGGCCGTGACACAGACCAGCAGGCACACCAGTGCCGTCAGCCCCCGCCACCCCGTGCTGCGCGACACTCGACTCATGGCGTCGTCCGCAGCCAGCCCAGGCGCCGCCACAACGGGCGCAGTACCGACCAGCGGAAGGCGTGACGCAGCAGCAGCGGGGCGAAGGTCAGGGTGGCGATCAGGTGGGCCCAGTGCATGACGGCACCCAGCGTGTCGCCGCGATTGCCCCACCACACCAGATAGAAGCCGCTGACGGCGATGATCAGCAGGAGAATTTCCATCAGCCGGCCGGTGACGCGCAGCAAGGCCTTGCGCGAAGTCTGCAAGAGCCGCCGGTGAGCGAGCCAGAAGGGCGCCACCACGAGTGGCGCGCCGAACATGCCGAGCAGGCCGTGCAGGGCCAGCGACCAGCGCTGCAACGGCCAGTCCGCCGCCCACCAGGCGACCAGCGGCAGGCCGGTGAGCAGCAGGGCGTAGAGGGTCCACTCCGCGGCGCGATGACGATAGGCCAGCCGCCACCAGTACCCGGCGGCGGCCTCGGGCAGCGGGGAGCGCGATGTCAGTCGGGTGGGCAACGTCGTCATGTCGAGCTGTGCGCGATAACCGTTCTCTGCTGGGAGACTAGATGATATCAACCCTCATTCTTATTCGCTTGTTCTTTTCTGCTCGACCTTCGGCGTGGCGCAAGGTTCCTTGACCTGACGCATGTCGCGACGGCCGACAACGCAAAAGGCCGCCCGGTGGGGCGGCCTTCGGTCGAGCGGGGTGGCGTGTCAGTCGGCCGCGACCGTCGCCTTGGCGGCCATGACCGCGGCCATGCCGTTGCCATCGCCGGCGGCGGTGACCTGCGGGACGTGGTCGTCGTCGGTATCGCCGCCCTTGCCGGGGATCACGTGCTCGCCGGTGTCGGTGCCCCATTCGGCGAGCTGCATGCCGCCGTCGAGACTCGGGCCGTTGTGCACGGTGCGGAACCAGCTCACGTAGCGCTGGGTCAGCGGGCCGAGTTCCAGGGCCGCGGCGTTTTCCTGGCCTTCGTTGCGGAACTGCAGCATGGCGCTGCGCAGCCCGCCGGAGATCGCCGCCTCGCTCAGCGGGGTGTGCACGGTGGGCTCGCCGGGCCGGGTGGCCCAGGTGCCCACGGCGTCATCGTAGAGTTGCTCGTCGATGGCGAGATACAGCTTGCGCCCGGCGTCGCGGTACTTGGCATCCTTGGTCGCGGCGAAGGCCGCCCCCAGGCCGCGCAGCATGGCGAACTGGGTGGCCAGCGACCGGCCGTCGTCGGCTGTCACGGCGTCGCCGTCCAGAGTCAGGCCGTCGCTGACCAGGCCATCGTCGGTGAAGGCGTTGGCGAGCAGGAAGTCGGCCTGACGACGGAGCATCGTCAGGGCGCGTTCGCCGAGATCGGTCTCGATTTCGGAGGCCGCGGCCTCGGCGCTGGCGTAGCCGACCGGCTGCGCGCTCTGGGCGCGATGGTAGATGTCCAGCGCCACCAGGCTATAGGCGGCGTCGAAGGTGGTGACGTGCTGGCCGCGCTCGCCGTCCTGCCAGGTATCGACCAGAGTGCCGGCCTCATCGTCGAAGTGCAGCGCATCGAGGTTGCTGAAGACCAGGTGCGCGAGATTGCTGGCCAGCGAGAAGGCGTCGTCGCCGACGACGTCGTTGGTGGTGTCGTCGTCACGATTGGCCTCGGCGGTGGCCTTGAACGGCTGGCCGTCGAACACGGCGAGGAAGGCCGGGTTCTGCGACTGGTTGGCGTCGCGCTGGTCGGTGAAGCCGTAGTACTCGGCGAGCGGCCACAGCAGCATCCATTCGTCGCGCAGCTGCGAGCTGGCATCGGCGACGCTCAGTTCGCCGAGGGCGTTGACGCCCTGCTGCTGGACGAGACTGGTGTCGATGCGATGCGGGAACCACACCGGCTGCTCGGCGGGATCGTAGTCAGGACTCACCTCGGCGCCGAGCGACTCGCCATCGTAGGCCAGCCGGTTCTGGAGCAGGGCCATCTTGTCCAGCGAGATCTCGGTGAGCAGCATGCCGTTGAAGCCGTCGACCGAGGAGACCCCCAGGGCGTAGGTGCCGTCCTGGTCCATGTCGGCGGACCGGGCGGCGGTTTCCTCGTCGCCGTCGGTGGTGTGCATGCCGCCCAGGAAGTCCTGCGACCACATGACTTCCTTGAGCAGCATGCCGCCGATCGCCGCCGGGCTCAGCTGATCGTCCATCTGCGCGGGATCCCAGGCCAGGCTGGCGAAGTCGCGGCTGTAGGCGGGGATGTCGGTCTGCACCGTCTCGCCGCCGGCGGTGGTGACTTCATCGTGGTTGACGACGCTGGTGTCGACCTTGCCGGCGAAGGCGGGCACGCCGGCGCGCAGCGGCAGGCTGATCGGGTAGAGGTTCAGGGGGATCTCGTCGGTGGGATAGCCGACGGCCTGGCTCAGGCCGATCACCCGCTTGCCGAGATCCTCGAGACTACCGCCGCGGGCCTGGTTGCGCGGGCCGTTGGCGAGGTGCGGGCCCATTCGCGACTGGTAGTTGACCGCGTACATGGCCTCTTCGGAGTACTCGTAGCTCTCGATGCCGGCGGTGTAGTCGAACGCCGTGGGCTGGTCGATGGCATTGGGGTCGAGGATGTCGAGGTCGAGACCCAGCGACTCGGCCAGGGGCTCCCCGGAGAGTTCGAATTCGGTATAGGCCAGCATGCCCGGTCCGACCTCGAAGGTGTCGTCGTCGACGTTGACCGTGACGCCGGCCTGGGCCGACGCGCAGGCCAGCAGCCAGGGCGCAACCACCAGTGTTGTGCGTTTCATGGTGTTCCTTTCGTATCCCGATGATGAGTGTCGCGATGATCGACACGCCCGGCACGGCGAGACGAAGGAGCGGTGGCCGCGCAAGCGTGATGAGCATCAAATGATATTGGTTGGCATTTCGGTTGGCAATCGCGAGTCGCTGCGACCTTGTGCCGAGAGCGCGCCATCGGGAAGGGCGAGCGGTGCGGGGGGCGGTGAAGCCGGGCGGGAAGCGACGACGGCCCCATCGCGGGGCCGTCGTCCGGCGGCATGACGCGGCCGCTCGGGGTCAGCGGGCGATCCGCTGGCTGGCGTCGGTAAAGCCCATCAGCGAGATGTCGAGGTCCATGCGCTGGCCGTCGGGACCGATCAGGCTCACGGTCGCCTTGCTGCCGCTGCGCAGCTGGTTGAGCAGCTCCGGCTTGACCGGGATGTCCGCCCGGCAGCCATCCGGCACGCAGACCTGATAGGGGAACTTGAGCGGCTTGCTGTTATCGATGGTCAGTTGCAGGCCCGGGGCGAGGCGCACGCCCAGCGGCAGCAGGAAGACCATCGCCGGCCCGTCGATCTGGGGCGGATAGGCGATCACCACGCGCATCACCGGCTCGTTGCCCCCGGGGTTGTCGATCAGTTGGGTCATGGTGCAGTTGCCCTGGGTGGGGTCGGTCGGGCAGCGCACCTCCCAGTCCTGGAAGCGCTGGGTCTTGACGTTGGCACCGTTGGCGCCCTGCTGCTGGGCGAAGGCCACCGGGGCCACGGCCATCAGTATCAGGGCGGTGGCCAGCAGGCGGCGGGTCAGGCGTTCGAGCATGGCGAGGGGACTCCTTGTCGTCGGATGGTGGAAGGACTCGGGTTCAAGGTAGTTCAACACGATGAGGGGGCCGCTGGCGAATGCGGCGCCCTTGCCGGGGGTGGCGAGCGATCGGCCGGGCCCATTCAGGCGATCAGCCAGCCCAGCACGAACAGGCCGATCAGCACCCAGCAAAGGCCGCCGACGACACTGCCGCGCAGGAAGGCGCGTAGTCCCTTGTAGAGCAGCAGCAGGCCGATGACCAGCACGATCAGGCTGAACAGCGAGGCGCTGATCCCCAGCGAGCCGGTCAGCCCCTCGAGGAAGTCGTGAAGCGCGAAGTAGAGGCCACCGAACAGCGAGCGCAGCAGCTCGACGAGGGCGTGAATGGCGTCGCCGAGCGTTTCGCCCAGCCAGTTGAAGAATCCGTCTTCTCGCATGGGGGTCCTTGTGTCGAATCAGGCGGGCCGAGGCATGGCCTGTTGGGCGCGCAGCCAGGCGATCTCTTCCGACCACAGCGCCGGGTCGATGGTTTCCAGAATCAGCGGAATCCCGTCGAGCCGCGGGTCGCGCATCAGGGTCGTGAAGCCCTCGAGGCCGATATTGCCATGGCCGAGGCTGTGATGCCGATCGACGCGGCTGGCGAACGCGCTCTTGGCGTCGTTGAGATGCATGCCGCGCAGGTAGTCGAAGCCGACCATCTCGCCAAATTCGTCGAGCGTGGCGGTGGTCGCTTGCGCGCTGCGCAGGTCGTAGCCGGCGGCGAAGGCATGGCAGGTATCGATGCACACGCCGACGCGGGACTTGTCGTCGACTTGCTCGATGATCGCCGCCAGATGCTCGAAGCGGTGGCCGAGGTTGGTGCCCTGGCCGGCGGTGTTCTCGATCACCGCGACGACCGACTCGGTCTGCGCATGGGCCCAGTTGATCGACTCGGCGATGCGTGCCAGGCAGTCGTCCTCGCTGATCCGCCCCAGATGGCTGCCGGGATGGAAGTTGAGCAGCGTGAGGCCGAGCTGCTCGCAACGCCGGCATTCGTCGAGGAACGCCGCCCGCGATTTCTCCAGGCCGTCGCGCTCGGGGTGACCGAGGTTGATCAGATAGCTGTCGTGGGGAAGGATCTGCCCCGGACCGAAGCCATGGTGGGTGCAGGCCTCGCGAAACTCGGCGATGGCGGTTTCGCTCAACGGCTTGGCGTGCCAGCGGCGCTGGTTCTTGGTGAACAGCGCCAGGGCGTCGGCGCCGATCTCGACGGCGCGCTCGATGGCTTTCGCCGGGCCGCCGGCGGCGCTGACATGGGCTCCGATGTGCTTCATTCACGGCTCCACGGATTCCGGAAGGGCGTCATGATAGAGCCTGAGCGGACGGTTCGCGAATCGTGCCGGTTGACGCCGTTAATAAGGGATGGTTCTAATGAATGAGCGATGGTCGATAAAGCCATCGCTTTTTCGTCAACCACCCGTCGGACCTCGACATGATGCTATCCCGGGCCACCTGGACCAACGCCACGTACCGAGTCATGAATCATCGTGACCCACGTATGTGCGTCCGTCCGTGTGCCGTCGATCGAGTCTGACTTTCCCGGCCGCGGATCCTACCGCGGCCCCGAGTGATTTCTCACCAGCCATCTCTCTTTGCCTCGCCAGGATCCCGGCCTCCCGACAGGAGACCGACCCATGATTCTGGCAACACTCTACCGCAACATCGCACGTGCGCTGCATGCCCGTCGCCGTGGTCGCGTGACCCTCGAGTCGCTGGCCCACCTCGACGCGCGCCTGCTGCGCGATGTCGGCCTGCATGTCGAGGCCGGCGCCGTCAGGCCGCTCGACCCCGAGGCCTTCGCCGCGCGCGTCGAGGTGCGTCAACTGCCGCTCACCGGCACGCCGCGGGTGGCCGGCAACCGTGACGAAGGGGGATACTGTCCCCACTGTGGCGCGGCGCTGACCTAGCGTGGCCGCGGCCGCCGGAGGAGCGGTCGCGGCGACTCCATGCCCCATCGACGACGGAACCAAGGGATCGGCCCCGTCGTCGCCCCATGCACTGGAATACCTATCCAAGGAGAGACAAGCATGAAGACCATCGGTGTGCTCGGTGGGATGAGCTGGGAGTCGACCCAGAGCTATTACCGGCTGCTCAACGAGGGCGTCAAGGCCCGCCTGGGTGGCTTCCATTCGGCCCGCGTGTGCCTGGTCAGCGTCGACTTCGCCGACATCGAGACCCTGCAGCGGGCCGGCGACTGGGACGCGGCCGGACGCTACCTGGCCGCCTCGGCGCGCCAGGTCGAGGCGGGCGGCGCCGACTGCCTGGTGCTGGCCACCAACACCATGCATTGCGTCGCCGAGGCGATCGAGACCGCCATCGACATTCCGCTACTGCATATCGCCGACGCCACGGGAGCGGCGCTGCGCGAGGCCGGGATTCGCCGCGTCGGCCTGCTGGGAACGCGCTTCACCATGGAGCAGCCTTTCTATCGGGAACGTCTGGAGCAGCGTCACGGTATCGAGGTCGTGGTCCCCGACGCCGAAGCGCGCCAGGCCGTTCACGACATCATCTTCCAGGAGCTGGTACTGGGAACCATCGACGACACCTCCCGCGAGCGCTACCTGGCGATCATCGACACGCTGGCCTCGCGGGGGGCCGAGGGCGTGATCCTGGGCTGCACCGAGATCGCTTTGCTGGTACAGCAGGCGCACACCGCGTTGCCGCTGTTCGATACCACCGACCTGCACGCCCGGGCAGCGCTCGCCTTCGCGCTGGACGACTGAGCTCACGCGGTAGCCGGGGCCGTCTCGTCGCGAATGGCCGCCAGCAGCAGGGCACAGGCCAGCGACACCAGCGCCGTCGCCACGAAGACATGGGGCATACCCCATCCGGCTGCGATGATGCTGCCGAGCAGCGGGCCGAGTACCTGACCGAGGTATTGAAAGGCGGTCGACCAGCCCAGCACCACGCCGAGCTGGGCAGCGTCATTGCCGAGTTCTCGCAGCGCCGCTTTCAGGCAGGGCAGCACGCCGCCGAGCGCGAGCCCCATCGCGAAACGCAGCGTTGTCAGCGTGATCAGATCGTCGACGAAGGCCTGAGGCACGATGCAGGCGATGCTGACCAACAGGCCGGCGATGGCGACACGTCGGGCGCCGTAACGGTCGGCGAGGGTACCGAGCCTCAGCGACGAGATCAGGCTGCCCAGCGCCGTGGCGGAGAGTACCAGGCCGGCCGCCGAGGCCATCGCCAGGCCGTGGTTGTCCAGTCCGGCGACGACCGTCGAGATGATCGGCTCGATCGACAGGGTAGCGACCATCAGGCCTGCGGTGGCCACCAGCACCGCAAGCATGACCGGTCGTACCCGAGTCGTCGCGGGGCGGGAGTCGGCCTGGGAATTGCGGCGCCCCGGCGGTACTCGCTCGCGAATCAGCAGGGCGGTCGCCAGGACGTTGACGAAGATCAGGCTGCCGGTGATCAACAGGGCCTCGCGCATGCCCACATGAGTGGCGAGGATGCCGCCCAGGGCGGGGCCGACAAGGCTGCCCGCGAGGATGCAGGCCGAGAGGGCGCCCTGTGCGTAGCCACTGCGCTCGGCGGGCGCCTCCCGGGCCATCAGGATGGTCGCGCCGGACGCGTAGCCGCCGGCCACGCCGGTCAGCAGGCGCAGCAATGCCAGTTGCCAGGCGCTGGTCGCCAGCCCCATCAGCGTCATGCAGACGAACATGCCCAGGCTGGCGCGGACCAGGTTGAGACGGCAGCCGTAACGATCGGATAGCTTTCCCCACAGCGGCGCGAGCAAGGCCGCGGTGATGAAGGTCGCCGAATAGATCGCCCCTGACCAGAGATACACCGCGTCTGTGGAGTAATCGTCCAGGGTCTCCAGGTAGGCGGGCAGGAAAGGCAACATCAATGTCATCGCCACGACATTGATGAAGGCTCCGCCACCGCTGATCCAAAGGTTCATCTGCCAACTGCCGTTCGTTCGGCTCGGGGGCGTCGTCATCGCCTTGGTACTCGTCGCTTCGGGGGTCGAGTGACGGTATAGCGCTCCTTTTATAAAAACAATTCATGTTTATTATTAATTGGATTCCATAATGTTATCTCAGAGGCTAGGGCGTGATCGCGACACGACGCCATCGGCGAGCGGCGTTCGGGAAGCGGGATGTCACGGTCGAGGCGCTCGTGTTGGTATTTCGTATCCGCGCTAAGGTTGGGCGTGGCGATGCCGATAGACAGGGTGTAGGTTCGACATACACTCACCGATGCCGAGGTTCGCAACGTGGATACATCCGTCAACGCCACCGTGGGCACGGCCGTGGCCCTTCAGCAGTTCAATGCCGACCAGCAGGCCCAGACGAGCCTGCTCAAGCAGGCGCTGGATACGCAAGCGTCACAGATGGAACAACTGATGGACTCCGTGACTCCGCAGAACCAGCTGGCCACGACCGGCACCGTCGGTACCCGCATCAACACCGTCGCCTGATCGGGCGCTACCTACGGCGCCGTGGTGATCCCGCGGCGTCTCCTTTCTCGCCTCGCCGTGCCGGCGATCATCAGCAGGGGCAGTCGCCCTCCGGCCGATAGAAGATGAAGTCGCCAGCCTCGAAGGTCTGGGTGAACTGCTTCGACCAGTAGGGTGCCGCATTGCGGTGATGGAAGAACAGTGCGCCGCCGGTCCGATCTTTCAGTTGCCCGTTGAGCGCCTTGCGTGCGACCTCCTTGGCCGTGTCGTAGGCGGTGTCCTCCCTGGCATCGTCGGCACGCCCGTCGCACCACCACGAGAACTGGCAACTGCCCTGTTCCGAGCCCTGCTTGACCACGCCGCAGACAGTATCGGGGAACCCCGGGCTGCCGAGTCGGTTCATTACCACGTTGGCGACGGCTTCCATGTCGGTGGCCTCGGTGCCGCGGGCCTCCCAGTAGATGGAACGCGCCAGACAGGTAATGGGGTCGTCGAGCGGCGCTTCACCGGCGGGGTCGACGGCCTGGACGCCGGGTGGGGTGATCAGCTCGGCCCTGGTGGGCGGCTTGCCGTCGCCATCGGAGGCGGCGCTGTCCTGCAGGTTCTCCGCCTTTCTTTCGGCGATGACCGCCTTCGGGGAGGGCGCGTCGGCCGCGGCGATGCCCGGGAGCGCGAGGGCAAGACAGAGCAGGCAGGCAGCGATTCCCCGAGTGGGTGAGTGCATGATGGATGACTCCTGACGCGGATTGTCGCGGACGGGCGTCCCGTGTCGACGCTCGCAGTGAGTGTAGATCGTCGCACTGGAAGCCGGTGGCTGGTTCGGTGCGTCATACCGGCCACTGAGGCGGCGTGCACACTGTCCGGTCTGACTCACGCGGTCCGTTCGTGTTCCGGGAGGCCCAGGACCACCCACTAAAACCCAGGCGGCCTGCGGACCCTGCGCCATCACGCCCAGCGCATCGACAGGTCGAGCGACACCAGGATCGTCGCCATCTCGCCCGGCAGATAGTTGGCGGCGCCATCGCCGAGGAAGTGCGTCCATCGGCATCCGGTTATATAGCCTGGGGCGGGAAACCGATGGTTGGGTGTCATTACCACCCTTCCGGCCAGCCTTGCGGCGGTGGTTGTAACTTGGATTTGATGAACGTCAAATACTTGGGATCATCGAGTTCGAAAATTGCCTTGCCTGCAGGGATGTAGGCTCGTGCCAGTTCGTCCTCGGCTCTTGCCATGTTGCCGAGTTCATATTGGCACTGGCCGAGCCGAAGGTGCAGGAATGGATTTCCGATGGCCCCGGGAAGGTGCATTGCGGCACTGAAGTTGTCACGACACGCGGCGTAATCGTCGTCAAGAAAATTGGCATCGCCAATGGCGGCGAGCAGCCATAATGCAGCATCCCACTCTTGCTTTGGCTCGGGTAGAAGTTCCCATGCCTGCCGATAGGTCGCGATAGCCTTGCGGTAATGTTGGCGCTCTGCTAGAGCATCGCCCCGTTCGGAAAGGCTTTTGACTCGGGCGTCGATGGTGGCGGGCAGCTCCTTGGGTTCGGGGGGCTCCGCCGCCATTGTGACCGAAGTGGCGAGCAAGGCCATGGCCATCGTGATGAGCCTTTTCATGATAACCATTCCGTTCCTCTTCTTGACCCGCAGCCTTCTGAGGCTCTGCACACCTGTAGCGGAGCTGCCCCAGCCGGCAATTCTGACGATTTCATTCTGATTCCTACGATGGCTCGCGCTTGGCACTGAGTTAGCAAGGTGCCGACATCAGTACATAACGTTCTCGGGCGGCGAACCCCGCCGAACGATAAAGGCGCTGGGCTTGTTCGTTGTTCCGCGCGACCTCCAGGCTCAGCGCTCGGACACCGAGCGCTGCCAGCGCCTGCTTGACACGATTCAGGATGATCTTGCCGATACCCATGCCTCTTTTTTCTCGAACGATGAAAAACTCGTCGATGGTCGCTTCGCGCCCTCCGAATTCGATGGAATGCACGAAGCAAACTGCAATATATCCTATCGGTTGTGAATCCCAATCAATGATCCATAAGCGGCCCAGTTCACTGTCGCCGAGAAGCGGCCGGATCGAGGATGGCGAATATGTTTCATCACCGCAAATGCCCTCGAACTCATGATAGGCACGAACATAAGGTTCCACGATGTCCAGATCGCTTTCTGTCGCCATTCTCAAATGGATGTCCATGTTCTATCTCCGTCAGCACTGCAATCGGTCAGGTGTTCTGTGTGTGCCTGACAATCCCTTTGGCCGTTCATGCAGGGTGAGGAATGGAGCGGGGCGGAACTCGAACAAGCGCATTCAAGGCGTCGCCCTATGGTGGCGTCCGAGGTGGTCCTTATCTAGCGTTCGGCGCCCCGGTACCGAGTGTCTTCTCCATGCCCAGCGTGGCGTTTTCCTCGATCGCCACGCGATACCCGTGACGCCGGTAGAGATCGAGCGCTGGACTGTTCTTGAGCACGCGCAGCCGAATGCGATCCAGCCGCCGGTGGCGGGCGAGCCGCTCCACTTCGCGCAACAGCCAACTGCCGATGCCACGCCGACGATAGGCGGGCACGAGCTGCAGTTCGCGAAGATAGGCGTGCGTGGCGGTGTAGTTCAGGGAGAGAAAGCCGACGAGCGTCTGGCCGGCCATCAGGCGATAATTGTCCGCTTCGGCATAGCCCTCGCGAAACAGGCGGGGGCGCCAGGCGACCCCGACTTGCTTCAGGGAGGGGCGCATGTTGTCGCGCACCAGTCGCTCGGCTCGCCCGCGGTCGGCCGGAGTCGCGGGCTCCAGATGCACGATCTCGTCGCCGAGGTTGAGGGTGACGGCGTCGGTCGACCGATACATCGCCAGACGCGGGCGGTGATCGTGGCCACTCATGTCATGGGGTCTGCAAGCGGGTTTCCAACCTAGAGCGCCGGGGCGTCGAAATCGCTGGGCTCGTCGGTATAGACGCAGACGTTGGCGTCCTCGATGTCGCCGTCCTCGGCTTCCAGGTGCGTGGCGAAGAACCGGCGGATCTCCTCGCGCTGGCAGTGGGCCTCGAAGGAGGCGCGATCGGCCCAGACCTCGTGGAAGACGATCGGGTAGCTGGTGCCCCGGGCGAAAGGGTTGTCGACATGGCGGGTCACGGTATAGCGCAGGCAGGCGTCCTCGCGATGGGCGTTGGGTTCCAGGGCCTGGAGCGCCCTGAATACCGCATCTTCCTTGCCGGGCTTGGGCTTGAAGCTGGCAATGCAATAGACCTTGGATGACATGCGGACTCCGTGACGGATGGGATCAGGCCGCTCACGATAGCATGTTCGAAACGCGTGCGGGCAGGTCACGGGCGTCATCCCACCGGTACCACCGGGTGGTCGATCACCCGGCGCAGCACGAAGCTCGAATGGGCGCCACTGACGCCGTCGATGCGCGTGATGCGGTTGAGCAGCAGGTCCTGATAGTCGTCCATGTCGCGGACCACCACCTTGAGCTGGTAGTCGGCCTCCTGGCCGGTGATCAGCAGGCACTCCTGGACCTGGGGCAGGGCGGCGACCTTGGCTTCGAAGTTGGCGAAGCGCTCCGGCGTGTGGCGGTCCATCGATATGTGCAGCAGTGCCGTCAGGCTGTAGCCGAGACGCTTGCTGTCGACCTGGGCGCGGTAGCCGGCGATCAGTCCCGATTCCTCGAGGGCGCGAACGCGACGCAGGCAGGGCGATGGCGAGAGGCCGATACGCTCGGCGAGCTCCTGATTGCTGATGCGGCCCTCGCGCTGAAGCACCTCGAGGATGTGGCGATCATAGCGATCCAGAGCAGGGATTGGCGATGTCTCGGACATGATGGGCAATTTATTGGGCTTGAAGGAATGGTTGTAGGCATTTTATGCCAATATCTCGTCGAATCGCCATGTCATTCGCAATCCTTCGTCGCGTCGTCTGGCTTATGCTGTTGTTTATCGTCACGAGCGATAGAGAAACACTGCACAAATGCCTGCACGGGCGAATCGCTGCGTTGCGCGGTGCGCGGAATCCTCACATATACCCCATATGCTTCGGTTCCTGTGCTCCGTGCGCCTTGCGCTTCATCCCGCTCGCCTATTTGTTCAGCGCTTCCCTAGCCGGCGGTCGTCACCACACGCCCGCTCGGCGATACGCAACGGGCCGGACACCCCACAAGGGTCGGCCCCGTTCCCGACGCGCCCACCCGGCCGGGGAACGCGACACCAGGCGGCCAGCCGCCGCCTACATTTATCGTTGGCAAGGAACCCGACATGGCTTCGTTCGACCATCGCAAGTATCGCCCCGCCCCCCGTGTGCCCGCCTTCGACCGCCAGTGGCCGGATCGCCAGCTCGATCGTGCCCCGACCTGGCTCAGCGAGGATCTACGCGACGGCAACCAGGCGCTACTCGAGCCGATGAGCGTCGAGCAGAAGAAGGCGCTGTGGCGGGTGATTCTCAAGGTGGGTGTCAAGGAAGTGATGGTCGGCTTCCCCTCGGCCAGTCAGCCCGACTACGACTTCGTGCGCTGGCTGATCGAGGAGGACCAGATTCCCGAGGACGTGACCATCGCGGTGCTGGTGCAGTGCCGCGAACATCTGATCGAGCGCACCTTCGAGGCGCTGGTCGGCGTCGAACGCGCGATCATCCACCTCTACAACTCGACCTCGACCGTGCAGCGCGAGCGGGTGTTCGAGATGGACCGCGAGGGCATCACGCAGATCGCCGTCGACGGCGCCACCTGGGTCAAGGAACAGGCCGCGCGCCATCCGGATGTCGACTGGCGCTTCCAGTATTCACCGGAAAGCTTCTCGAGTACCGAGATCGATTTCTCGATCGCCATCTGCGAAGCGGTGATGGACGTCTGGCAGCCGACCCCGGACAACAAGGTGATCCTCAACCTGCCCAACACCGTCGAGGCCGCCGGACCGCACCACCACGCCGACCAGATCGAATACTTCTGCCGGCACATCAAGAATCGCGAGTCGGTGATCGTCTCGGTGCACACCCACAACGACCGCGGTGGCGCGGTGGCGGCCGCCGAGCTGGCGCTGCTGGCCGGGGCCGAGCGCGTCGAGGGCACCCTGCTGGGCAACGGCGAGCGCACCGGCAACATGGACATCGTCACCCTGGCGATGAACCTCTACAGCCAGGGCATCGACCCGGAGCTGGATCTGTCCAACCCCGACGAGATCATCCAGGTGGTCGACGAGTGCACCGGCATCGCGCTGCACCCGCGACATCCCTGGGTCGGCGAGATGGTCTACACCGCCTTCTCGGGCAGTCACCAGGACGCCATCCGCAAGTCGCTGCGCAAGCAGGGTGACGACGAGCCCTGGCAGGTCGCCTACCTGCCCATCGACCCGCGCGACATCGGCCGCGACTACCAGGCGGTGATTCGCGTCAACAGTCAGTCCGGCAAGGGCGGCATGGCGTTCCTGCTGGAGCGTGACTACGGCATCAGCCTGCCGCGCTGGCTGGCGCTGGAACTGGCACCGCACGTCCAGCAGGCCAGCGAACGGGTGACCGGGGAACTCAGCAGCGCGCAGATCCGCGATCTGTTGCGCGAGACCTTCGTCATCGAGGCACCGCTGCGTCTCAAGGGCTACCGGCTCGACCGCGACGAGGCCGAACAGCTCAGCATCACCCTGTACGAGGGTGAGAAGACGCTCTCTCTCGAGGGCGCCGGCAACGGCGTGATCTCGGCGTTCATGGACGCCTGGCAGCGTCACAGCGGTCAGGTGGTGAGCGTGGTCGACTATGGCGAGCACGCCCTCGGCGAGGGCAGCGACGCCTCGGCGATCGCCTTCGTGCAGCTCAACATCGACGGCCAGCGTGTCAGCGGCATGGCCGAGGATGGCGATACCGTCAGCGCTTCGCTCAAGGCGGTGCTCTCGGCGATCAATCGCGTTCGGGCCGGGGCCGCCGAGACGGTGGCGAGGCGCGAAGCGACGCCGGCCTGAGCGTCGCGACAAAGAAGTGAGGTCCCGACGACCGCCCGCCAGGCGGTCGTCGACGATCAGCTGTCGCTGCGAATCTGGGCGTGACTGATCAGCGCGAAGATGAAGGTACCGCCGACCACGTTGCCGGCCAGGGTGGGCAGCACGAACGACAGCAAATACTCGCCGAACGAGGCCTTGCCGGCGAACACCAGATAGATCACCTCGGTGGAGCCGGCAATGATGTGGGTGAAACCGCCGATCGCCACCAGATAGGTGACGATCAGGATCACCCAGATCTTGGCCGCGCCGGCGGCGGGAATCAGCCACACCATGGTCGCGATCATCCAGCCGGCGACCACGCCCTTGGCGAACATCGCGCCGACACCGTTTTCCAGCAGGTGATGGCCCAGGCCCAGGAATATCTTGTGGGTCTCGCCGTCGAACAACGGCATGGCGACGATGGCGTAGGCGGAGATCGCCGTACCCAGCAGATTGCCGACCAGCACCACGCTCCAGAGCCGCAGCAGGCGCAGCAGCTTGAAGAAGCGCGGTTCGCTCATCAGCGGCAGTACCGCCGTGACGGTGTTCTCGGTGAAGAGTTGCTGCTGGGCGAGAATCACCACCAGAAAGCCCACGGTGTAGCCGAGCGAGGCCACCAGATAGGCGATGTCGGTATCCGGCAGGTGGGCGGCGAGCAGGCCCTTGGCAAGCATCGAGAAACTCATCGACAGCCCGGCGGCGAGCGCCGACCAGAACAGTGCCGAACTGGTACGGGTCAGCTCCTTCTCGCCGTCGGCACGGATGGTTTCGTGAACGGCCGCGGCCTGGGAGGGCAGGTGGTCGTCGTCGAGCTCGAGATCATGGCTCGGCGGGGTGGTGGATCCGGTTGTCGGCACGCGAAGCTCCTTTTCGGCGGTGGCCTGAGGCCTCGACTCTGCGCGAAGGGGGCGGGACTGACAAGTCTTCCGCGACACGATTCGGCTATTCTTGAATCAGGGTTCGACGATGGAAGAGGGAGTGACACCATGCAGGGAGAGGCACTGACGATCGTCTTCAACCTGGGAGCTGCCTGGCTGGCGGGCAGCCTGATCGGTCTCGAACGCAGCTTTCATGGCCGGCCCGCGGGGTTTCGTACCCATGCGCTGGTGTGTGCCTCGTCGGCGCTGCTGATGCTGGTCACCACCTATCAGTGGCAATGGCTCGACGCGGGAATCCCCGAATCGACCATTCGCACCGACCCCACGCGCATGGCGCAGGGCATCATGACCGGTATCGGTTTCCTGGGCGCCGGGGTGATCTTCAAGGAGGGGCTCAACGTCCACGGCCTGACCACCGCCGCCTCGATCTGGATCACCTCGGCGCTGGGCATCCTGTTCGGCGTGGGCTTCATGATGCCGGCGGTGCTGGCCACCGTGGGCACGCTGCTCACGCTGTCGCTGTTTCGCTGGGTCGAGCAGCACCTGCCCAGCGAGTGCTATGCCGACCATGTGCTGAGCTATGCCCGGGAGTCGGCGCCCGATGAAGCCTCGGTGCGGCGTTTCATCGGCGAGTACGACTGCCGGGTCCAGTCGATCAGCTATCGGCTCAGCGAACATGGCAGCCTGTTCCAGTATCACATGGTGTTGCAGACTCACGACAAGCGGAATCTGGCGCGTCTGGCGCATGATCTGCGCCATTCATCGCCCAACGTGCTGGAATTCCGGCTGGCGCCTGCCGGCGAATGAGCGGCTTGCCCTGGCCGGCCAGGACGTTACAGTAGTCGGCCCACGACAGTCGGAGTTTCCATGTCCCTCGATTCATCCCCCGCCGGGCCGGCATATCGCTGGCTGTTGCCGTTGCTGATCGGCGGCGTGATGCTCATGCCGCTGGCGATCGATATCTACCTGCCGTCATTGCCGGTCATGGCCCGCGACTTCGGTCGCCCTTCCGCCGCGCTGCAGGTCACCATCACGCTGCTGCTGTTCAGTGCCGGGCTGGGGCAGATTCTGGTCGGTCCGCTCGTCGACCGTTTCGGGCGGCGTCCGCTGCTGATCGTCGGCGCCGGTGTCTATGCGCTGGGTGCCCTGATGGGCATGCTCTCGATGTCGCTGACCCCGCTGTATCTCTCGCGGGTGCTGCAGGGGCTGGGGGCCTGTGCGGTCACCGCGGTGGTCTTCGCCGCGGTGCGCGACGCCTTCACGCCGACCCAGGGAGCGCGCCTCTACAGCTATCTGAACGGCTCGCTGTGCCTGGTGCCGGCGCTGGCGCCGGTGATCGGCGGCCTGCTGGCGGTAAGCCTGGGCTGGCGCAGCAATTTTGCCTTCATGGCGCTGTTCGCGTTGACGCTGCTGAGTGCCGCCGTCTGGCGTTTCGCCGAGACCCGGCCCAGCGACGTGACCCCGCCGCGTCCGCTCTACAGCTGGGCGCGTTACCGCGAGGTGCTGGGAAACCGGCTCTTCGTGCGCTATGCCGGCACCGCCTGCATCGGCATGGCGGCGATCCTGGTCTATGTCTCGGCGGCGCCGGTGTTGCTGGTGGAGCAACTGGGGCTCGACGAGCTGACCTTCGCCGCCTGTTTCGGCGGCAACGCGCTGATCAACATCATCGCCTTCTTCCTGGCGCCCCGCGTGATCCATCGCCTGGGTCGGCGTCCCACCGTGCGGCTGGGACTGGCGCTGGTGCTTCTGGCCGGCTTGTTGCATGGTGTTGCCGTGGTCGCTGCGCCGCTGTCGATCGTCTCGTTCATGGGGCCGGTGGCGGTGCTGTCGATCGGCTTCTCGCTGGCGCTGGGGGCGGCGTCGAGCCTGGCCCTGGAGCCGTTCCGGGCGCTGGCGGGCACCGCCGCGGCGCTGCTGAGCGCCATCCAGTTGGGCGGTGGCGCGGTGGTCGCCACCGCGATGCTGGCCACGCCGCTGCCCCTGCAGGGCGCGCTGGCGGTGGTGGCCACGCTGCCGGTGGCACTGTTGCTGTTCAGCGACAGGCGCGGGAGCCCGGCATGATGGCGCGAGCGCTTGCGATGCGCGGTGCGACGGGCGATGGTATATCTCTCAATGGACTGAACGAACAAGGAAGGCGTGCGCATGGCCGAGACGGAGCGCCCTCAGGCTCGCTTGATCATCAATGGCAAATCGGCACAGATTCCCGAGGTCCGCGATGCGGTCGATGCCCTGCGCGACCAGGGGCACGCGCTGGACGTGCGGGTCACCTGGGAAGGCGGCGATGCGATCCGCATGGTGCATGAAGCCGTAGACGCCGGCATTTCCCGGGTGATTGCCGGGGGTGGCGACGGCACGGTCAACGAAGTCGTCACCGGGCTGATGGCCCTCGAGGCGTCGCAACGCCCGTCGATGGGCATTCTGCCGCTGGGCAGTGCCAACGATTTCGCCAATGGCGTGGGGTTGCCGCTGGAAGCCGAGCCGGCGTTGACGGTCGCGCTGGAGGGACATCGCCATCGGGTCGACGTGGCGCGCCTCGGCGAGGACTGTTTCATCAACATGGCCACCGGGGGCTTCGGTGCCGAGATCACCACCTCCACGCCGGTGGCCCTCAAGCGATTGCTGGGCGGGGGGGCCTACTCGCTGATGGGCATGCTCAAGGCCTGGCGTTACCAGCCCTATGCGGGCCACTTGCGCTGGCCCGACGGCGAGCTGGAGACGCCGCTGTTCCTGCTGGCGATCGGCAACGGCAGGCAGGCGGGTGGCGGCCAGCAACTGGCGCCCCAGGCCAAGCTCGACGACGGTCTGCTGGACGTGCTGGTGGTGCGCGATTTCTCGTCGTTGCACGAGATGCGCCAGGTACTGAGCGAGATCGAGCGCCTGCCCGAGGATGGCGAGTTCGTGCGCAACATTCGCACGCCCCGGCTGAGCTTCACCAGTGACGCGGCCTTTCCGCTCAATCTGGACGGCGAGCCGCGTCGCCTGCGGCAATTCGAGGTGACGCTCGAGCCGCGCGCCATCGAATTGATGATGTCGTCGGACACGGCCGTCTTGTCGTCGGCATCGTGACGGGACGGACATAGAGGAGGATCAGTCGCATGGAAGAAAATGAGGTCGTGGACGCCTTCATGCAGGCGGCGATCGACGAGGCGCGCCAGGGGCTGGAAGAGGGCGGGGTGCCGATCGGCTCGGTGCTGGTCCACGACGGGCGAATCATCGGTCGCGGCCACAATCGCCGCCAGCAGAAGGGCAGCGTGGTGCTCCACGGCGAGATGGACGCCCTGGAAAACGCCGGACGACTGCCCGCCGCCGTGTATCGCCAGTCGGTGCTCTACACCACGCTGTCGCCCTGTCCGATGTGCAGCGGGGCGATCCTGCTCTACGGCATTCCCCGGGTGGTGATCGGCGAGCATCGCACCTTCCTGGGCGACGAGGCCCACCTGCGCGAGAGGGGCGTCGAGCTCGAGGTGCTCGACAGCGCGGCCTGTCGCGAGTTGATGGCCACGTTCATCGCCCGGCACCCCGAGGTGTGGAACGAGGATATCGGCGAGTGAGCTGCCGGGCGCCCTGTTGCGCCGTGGCATGGCGTTTGCTGCAATAGCGGCCGTCTGGCCGACCCACCGAACTCAAGGAGAACATCGATGCCCAAGATGCCCTGGAAACTCGCCGCCGTGACGGTACTGGTTCTGGGCCTGTCGGCCTGCAATGGTGATGACGAGGCGTCGAGCGCGTCGGGACAGAGCGATACCACCGACGCGCCGAGCCAGTCGTCGGTGGCGTCGTCGCAAGCCGCGCAGGACGCCAGCGCCGCGACCGGCGAGGCGAGTTCACGGCCCTCCCGCGAGCCGGCCGCCGGCGAGAGCCGCACGGCGCGGGAGGCCGGCGAGACGTCGTCGACCCCGGCAGCACTGTCGGACGACGGGAGTGATACGACCCTCGCCGACGACGCGTCAGCGCCGGCCGATGACGGCGCCGTCGCGGGCGATGACGCCGACACGGCGCAGGCCGGGGCGTCGGCAAGCGCCGGTGACGTCGCCGCGGACGAGCCCGAGACCGACGGTAGCGTCGGGAACGGCGATGCCGAGCCAGCCGGCGACGGGTCGTGGGACGATACCCAGGGCGAGGTCGACCAGGCGCTCAAGGAAACCGAGCGACGCTTCAAGGAGGCCGAGCGCGAAATCAACGAGCAGTTCGAGGAAGCCCAGCAGCAGGACGTCAAGCAGCAGCAGGAGATCCAGGCTCCCGCCGTGGAGGCGGATAACGGCGATTCCGCCACGTCGTCCTCATCTCCCTGAGAGCGTCTCTCCACGCGCTAACCCCGCCCCGATCGGCAACGGCCTGTCGGGGCGTTTTCGTCGACTGCCACGGAGACGGGCGGTCTCGCGCCGTCATGCGGTGTCGAGGTTGTCGAGCATCCTGTGCGCCAGGCCGAGGAAGGTCGTCACTTCCGCCTCGCTCAGCCCTTCCAGCAGACGGCCCGCCACGTCACGTTCCACCTGATCGGTGCGCCGCATCAGTGCTTGCCCCGTGTCGCTCAGGGCGACGATCTGGCTGCGCCCGTCGCGGGGGTTCGGGGAGCGCGTGATCAGGCCCATGCCTTCGAGTTCCTTGAGCGTGCGGGTGATCTGCGCCTTGTCGCGGCGCGTGTCCTGCGCCAGCCGGTTGGCCGTGCAGTCGGCACGGTCACGGATTCGGCGCAGCAGATGCATGTGCATGCCGTTGAGCGACAAGCCGTAGTCACGGATGGCCTGCTTGGTGGCGATCTTGAACTGGAAGGCCAGTTGCCAGATCACGTCGTGGACGGCGACTGCATGTCTCATCGAGGCGTCGGGTTCCCGGAGCATGGCGGCAAAGGCCGACATTGTCCCCGAGGGGGCGGGGGGCGGCAAGCCGTGGGCGGACGTCAGTGCAGGGCGAGGGCGGTGATACGCGTTGGCGGATGGGAGCCCCGGTGAACGACAGACGCCCGGGCGGGCCCGGGCGTCTGCAGGCGGTCAGGCCGGCGCGGTCACTTGACGACGCTGGCGATCGCCTCGGCGACGTAGGGCAGGTTGTCGCTGACCAGTCCGGCGACGTTGGCGCGGCCGGAGCGCACCATGTAGATGCTGTACTCGTCGCGCAGGCGGTCGACCTGTTCGGCGTTGAGCCCGGTGTAGGAGAACATCCCGCGCTGCTCAGCGATGAAGGCGAAACGCTCGTCCAGCCCGTGCGGCTTGAGGGCATCGACGAAATCGCGCCGCAGGCCGTTGATGCGGTCGCGCATCTCGGCGACTTCCTGGCGCCACTGGGCGGCCAGTTCGGCGGACTCGAGGATCTCGATGACGATCGAGCCGCCATGGGCGGGGGGATTGGAGTAGTTCTCGCGGGCGACGATGGCGATCTGCGAGCGCACGTTCTCCATCTGCTCGCTGTCCTTGGCGACCACGATCAAGCAGCCGGTGCGCTCGCGGTAGATGCCGAAGTTCTTCGAGCAGGAGCTGGTGATCAGTACTTCGTCGAGGCTCTCGGCGAACAGCCGCACGCCGTAGGCGTCCTCGTCGAGCCCGTCACCGAAGCCCTGGTAGGCGAAGTCGATCAGCGGCAGCAGCTTGCGTTCGCGAACCACCTCCAGGACCTGCTGCCACTGCGCCTTCGACAGGTCGAAACCCGACGGGTTGTGACAGCAGGCGTGCAGCACGACCACGTCGCCTTCGGGAATGCGCTTGAGTGCCTCGAACATGCCGTCGAAGTCGAGGCGGTTGTCGGCGTCGACGTAGGGGTACTTGTGCAGCTCGATGCCGGCGGCATGGAAGATGCCCAGGTGGTTGGGCCAGGTGGGGTCGGAAACCCAGATGCCCTTGCCGGGGAGGTTGGTCTTGACGAAGTCCGCCGCCAGTCGCAGGGCACCGGTGCCGCCCGGCGACTGGGTGGCGCTGGCGCGATTGGCGGCCAGCACCGGGGAGTCCTCGCCGAGCACCAGCGGCAGGATCGCCTGGCCGTAACGCGGATCGCCGTGAGAGCCGATGTAGCTCTTGGTGGTCTCGTTCTTCAGCAGCCGCTCCTCGGCTTCCTTGACGGAGCGCAGGATCGGGGTGTTGCCGTTCTCGTCACGATAGACGCCGACACCCAGGTCGACCTTCTGCGGATTGGTGTCCTTCTTGAAGGCATCGATCAACCCGAGAATGGCATCACCGGGGACCCGCTCAATCTGCTCGAACATTGGACTGTGCTACCTCGTCGGTTCTGGCGGCTAGGATGAAGTCGTTCCTGTGCAGACCCTTGATCGAGTGGGACCACCAGGTCACGGTGACCTTGCCCCATTCGGTCAGCAGTGCCGGATGGTGACCGGCCTCTTCGGCGATCTCTCCGACCTGGTTGGTAAAGGCCAGGGCCTGCTTGAAGTTGCGGAACGTGAAGACGCGTTCCAGTTGCATGATGCCATCGCGCTCGAGGATCCGCCAGTCGGGGATCGCGGGCTTGAGTTGCTCGATCTCGCTGTCGGTGACCCGGGGGGCGTCCCAGCTGCAGGCTTCACAGGCTTGTTCGGAAAGCTGGCTCATCGTCGGCTCCATGAGAGGTGTCGTTTCAGGGTAGTGATGGCGGCGGGCGCCTGTCAGGCCCCCGCGGCCTGCTTGGGTTCGAAAGTGGGGGCATAGAGCCCCAGTGCCATGGCCTCGTGGACCAGCGCCATGATGTCGCGGCCGGCCAGTTCGTGGAGCGTGTCGAGGCCGTCGATGACGTAGTAGAGCGGTTGCAGGATGTCGATCCGGTAGGGGGTGCGCAGGGCGTCGATGGGATCGAAGGGGTGATGCGCCGGTACGTCGGACAGGGCGTGGAAGGTCTCCTTGGGCGAGGAGATGATGCCGCCACCGTAGATGCGCCGGCCCTGGGGCGTGTCGACCAGGCCGAACTCGACGGTCATCCAGTAAAGCCGTGCCAGATAGACACGCTCCTGCTTGCTCGCCGCCAGTCCCAGCTTGCCGTAGGTCTCGGTGAACTCGGCGAATGCCGGGTTGGTGAGCATCGGACAGTGACCGAATATCTCGTGAAAGATGTCCGGCTCCTGGAGATAGTCCAGCTCCTCGGGGGTACGAATGAAGGTGGCCACCGGAAAGCGGCGGTTGGCGAGCAGCTCGAAGAAGGTGTCGAAGGGAATCAGCGCCGGGACCGGGGCGGTGCGCCAGCCGGTGGTCGCCTGCAGGACACGGTCGACGTCACCCAGTTGGGGGATACGCTCCATGGGCAGGGCCAGGCGTTCCAGGCCGTCCAGGTATTCCTGACAGACGCGCCCCTCGATGATCGCCGTCTGGCGCGCCATCAGCGTCTGCCAGGTGGCGTTCTCGGTCTCGCTGTAGTGGATGATCCCGTCGGCGTCGGGATGGTGGGCCTGATACCGGGTCTGTTTCGCCATCTCGGGCTCCCGTTTGGCAAGTTGTCGTTGTCGGGAAGGAATGCCCTTCAGCGTAGGTGCCGCCGGTTGGCGCGGGGAGGGGCTTCATGGGACGGCAGGCGGGAGAGATACGCCATTTTCGTCAAGAAAACCTGACGAATGACGATGTCGAGTCGCAAAAAAGCACAGGAACCCGATCTCCGTGGATCGCGACGCGCCTTGGTGTCAGAATATCTTTACGAGTGAGTCACATTGCCGTGACGCCGTCTTCTCCATCGACTGCCGTTTTCGAGGTTCCGGGTTCATGCGTCTCAAGTTTCATTGCCAGAATCGCATCGGCATCCTGCGCGACGTCGTTTCTCCCTTCGCCGACTACGGCCTCAACGTGGCCCGCGGCGAGGTCGGCGGCGACCAGGGCAATGCCATCTACCTGTTCGTGCCGCACCTGCTCAATGCCCAGCTCGCCACGCTCAAGCCGACCCTCGAGGCGTTGCCCGGCGTGTTCAGCGTCAGGCGCGTCAGCCTGATGCCCAGCGAGCGTCGTCACCTGGAACTCGACGCGCTGCTGTCGTCGCTGTCCGATCCGGTGATGTCGATCGACATGGACGGGCGGGTCGTCGCCGCCAACCGCGCCGCCGGGCAGATGCTCGGGGTGCGTGTCGACGAGGTGCCCGGCCTGTCGCTCGACCGCTATATCCAGGATCTCGACCTGCCCGGCCTGGTTCGCCGCAATAACGCCCGCATCAACGGCCTGCGGCTCAAGCTCAAGGACGAAACCTACCTGGCCGACATCGCGCCGCTGCACACCGAGAACGACGACGTGGCCTCGCTGGCCGGGGCGGTGGTGACCCTGCACCGCGCCGACCGGGTGGGCGAGCGGATCTACCATGTGCAGCGTCAGGAGCTGCGCGGCTTCGAGGCGATCTTCCAGGCCAGCCCGCGGCTCGCGGCGGTGGTCCGTGAGGCTCGCCGCATGGCTCCGCTGGACGCGCCGCTGTTGATCGAGGGCGAGACCGGCACCGGCAAGGAGCTGCTGGCGCGGGCCTGTCACCTGGCCAGCCCGCGCGGTCAGGCGCCGTTCATGGCGCTCAACTGCGCCGGTCTGCCGGAATCGATGGCCGAGACCGAGTTGTTCGGCTATGCGCCGGGGGCCTTCGAGGGCGCGCGTCCCGAGGGCAAGCTGGGGCTGCTGGAGTTGACCGCCGGCGGCACCATCTTCCTCGACGAGGTGGGCGAGATGAGCCCGCGGCTGCAGGTCAAGCTGCTGCGCTTTCTGCAGGATGGCGGTTTTCGGCGGGTGGGCAGCGACGAGGAGACCTATCTCGACGTGCGGGTGATCTGCGCCACCCAGCAGGAGCTGCCGCGGCTGTGCGCGGCCGGGCAGTTTCGTCAGGACCTCTATCACCGGCTCAACGTGCTGTCGGTGCATATCCCGCCGCTGCGCGAGTGCCTCGACGGTATCGCCGAGCTCGCCACGCATTTCATCGACCGGGCCGCGCGGCAGATCGGCTGCCCGATGCCAACCCTCTCGGACGCCGCACGCGCGCGGTTGAGCGCCTATTACTGGCCGGGGAACGTGCGGCAATTGGAAAACGTGCTCTTCCAGGCGGTCTCGCTGTGCGAGGGCCACGAACTGTTACCGTCGCACCTGCGCCTGCCCGATGTCGGCGAGAACAGTGGCCTGGCCGGCATCGATCTCGAGGGCTCGCTGGGCGAGATTCTCGGCGAGGTGGAAAAGCGCGTGCTGACCACCCTCTATGCCGAACACCCTTCCAGTCGTCTGCTGGCCCGGCGGCTGGGCGTCTCGCATACCACCATCGCCAACAAGCTCAAGCGGCACGGCATAGGCGGTTGAGCAATGTCGCTCGGTCGAATCACTCGATGACCGAGGCGAAGACGTCGTTGAGCCGGGTCAGCGCCGGCTTGATGAGCGGCGCCGGTCGCTCGCGCTTCATCAGCGCCTCCTCGCCGGCGTAGCTGAGGGTGATCGCCTGGGCGGCCAGCCAGCGCAGCGGCTCGGGCTCCCAGCGCTTGAGCAACTGGCGATGGCCGCCCCGGGAGAAGGCCCAGGGCATGCCGGTCAGTTCGCTGTCGTGGCCGAGGATCTGCTCGGCCAGGGTGCGCCCGAACAGGTGCGAGGCGGCGACGCCCTCGCCGGCATAGCCGCCGGCGGTGGCCAGGCCCGCGTCGCGGTCGACGATGGCGTGGGGACGGAAGTTGCGCGACAGCCCCAGCGAACCGCCCCAGCCGTGATCGACACGGATGCCTTCCAGCGCCGGGAACAGGTCGACCAGCAGGTCGCGGCGCATGTCTATCGCCGCCGGGTCGATGGCCTGGCCGTGACGCGGCCGGGCGCCGTAGGAATAGCTGCCGCGGGCACCGAAGATCAGCCGCCCGTCGGCACTGCGTTGACCGTAATTGACCAGCCGGCTGGCGTCGGCGAAGGTCGGCCGGTCGTCCAGGCCCACCGCCTGCCATTGCGCCTCGCTCAGCGGCTCGGTGGCGATCACCAGGCTGTGCACCGGAATCACGTGGCGCCGGAAGTCTGCCAGGCGTTCGGCATAGCCCTCGGTGGCGCAGACGATCATCGGTGCCGTGACGCTGCCTTCCCGGGTTTGCACGCACCCGCCGTCGACGTGCTGGGCACGACTCTGCTCGTGGAGGGTCACGCCCAGGCGTTCCAGGGTCTCGGCGAGGCCATGGAGCAGCTTGAGCGGGTGCACGGTGGCGACCTGACGCTGGTAGATGCCGCCGAACGGCTTGCGAAAGCGTGCGAGTCGGGTCAGTTCGTCGGCGCTCAGCCAATGACAGTCGGTCTCGCTGTGCCCCAGCTCATGGAGATGAGCGAGGTAGTCGCGCTGGATGGCGAGCTGGTCGCGGTAGCGCGCCGCGGCGTAGATCGCGCCGCCCTTGTGAAAGTCGGCCGCGATGCCTTCCCGCGCCAGGGTCGCGCCGAGGGCGTCGACGTTGTCGGCGAGCACTCGGCAGCAGTCTTGGCGGCGGGCACGGTCGAGATCGCCGACATGGCGTTCCAGGCCGGCGAGGCTACCGATCACCCAGCCGCCGTTGCGCCCCGAGGCACCGTGGCCGATCCGCTCGGCCTCGACCACCGTCACCTCGCGTTGCGGGTCGAGCGTCTTGAGGTAGTAGGCGGTCCACAGCCCGGTGAAGCCGGCGCCGATGATCGCCACGTCGGCTTCTTGCCGGCCCCGTAGCGACGGGCGTGTCGCGAATTCGCGGTCGAGGCTGGCGCGCCAGTAATTGGGCGGCGGGGTGTCGTCCATGGTCGTCTCCCGAGTCGGCGCGATCATGCCGTCATGCCCATCACCAGGTACATGGTCGCGGCGATGGCGCCGGCCAGCGCGGCATAGGGCAATTGCGTCACGGCGTGCTGGAACGGCGTGCAGCCGCTGGCCTGGGCGGTCAGCACCGTGGCATCCGAATAGAAGCAGGCGTGGCTGCCGAAGGTGCTCGCGGAGAGGGTGGCGCCGATCACCAGCGTCATGTCGGCGCCGAGGTTCTGCCCCAGCGTCGCGACGATCGGCAGGATGATCACGAACACGCCCCAGTTCGAGCCGGTGGCGAAGGATACGAAGCCCATCACGGTGAAGATCAGGAAGGGCAGCAGCGCCGCCGAGACCAGCGGTTCGACGAGGCCGATGATGTAGTCGTTGAGCCCCAGGGTGGTGTTGATCTCGTTGAACAGGAAGGCGGCGACCAGCACCGCCAGGGCGTCGAGCATCGACTTGAACCCTTCGAGGATGTTGTCGAAGGTCTGCCCGGGGGTGAGCTTGCGCAGGCCGATGAAGGCCACGATCATCCCGGCCAGGGTGACGAAGATGCCCATCAGGAAGTCGAGGTCGAACCACCAGGTGAAGAACGCCAGCGAGGCCATCGGCAGCAGGAACATCCAGATGCTGCTGCGGGTGTCGTCGTCCGCCTGCAGGTGGGCGATCTCCTCGTCGATGTGCTCGGAGCCCGGCGGCACGCAGCGTCCGGTCTCCATGGCGCGCCGCTCGGCGCGTTTCATCGGGCCGATGGCGGGCAGCTTGCCGTAAGCCACCAGCGGCACCAGCAGCACCGCGATCATCGGGTAGAACATGAAGGGGATCGCCTGGATGTAGGCCCAGACACCCTGGCCGTCCGCCGCGAGGCCGTTCTTCTCGATCAGCGTGCCGAAAAACACCGCCCAGGTCGAGATCGGGATCAGCACGCTGATCGGCGCCGCGGTGGAATCGATCACGTAGGCGAGCATCTCCCGCGAGGTCTTGAAGCGGTCGGTCACCTGGCGCATCGAGGTGCCGATCGCCAGCGAGTTCAGGTAGTCGTCGACGAACAGGATGATGCCCATCAGCCAGCAGCCGATCAGCGCGCGGGGCTTGCTGGTGGTATAGCGCATCAGGCCGTCGGCGAACGAGCGCGAGGCGCCCGACTTGAGCAGCAGGGCGATGATGCTGCCCATCAGCCCGCAGACCATGATCACCCATGCCACGTCGGCATCGGTCATCACGTTCATCAGGCTTTCGCTGAGGGTGCTCAGGGCATCGGTGGGACCGATCAGCAGGGCGCCGACGAAGGCGCCGAAGACCAGCGGTTCCAGGGCGCGGCGCGTCCACAACGCGAGCGCCAGCACCACGACCGTGGGCAGTAGAATGACGGGGTTGTCGTATTGCATGTCGTCGTCACCTCGGAGTCTTGTTGTTGTGCCTCGTGATGGGGCGGGGGGTGAGGGGTCAGCGCAGTTTCTCGAGCAGCTGGTAGTACCACATGCCGGCGGCCAGCAGGGTGTTGCCCAGCCGGTCATGGAGGGGGACGCGCAGGTGGCGCACGTCGGCGAAGGCGTCGAACTCGCGTAGCGAGCCGTCGACGGCGTTGGCCATGATCTCGCCGACGATGTGCGAGGTGGCGATGCCGTGGCCGGAGTAGCCCTGGGCGTAGTAGACGTGATCGGAGAGCTTGCCGAGCATCGGCACGCGGTTGATGACGATGCCCGCCATGCCCTGCCATTGGTAGTCGATCGCCACGCCGGCGAGCTGCGGAAAGGTGTGCTCGAGACGCGGACGCAACTCGGCGGCGATGTCCTCGGAGTCGCGCCCGGAGTAGTTGGCGCCGCCGCCGAACAGCAGCCGCTTGTCGGCGGTCAGGCGGTAGTAGTCGAGCACGAAGCGGGTGTCGTAGACCGCCAGGTCCTCGGGATCGATGGCCGCGACCAGGTCGTCGGACAGTGGTTCGGTGGTGACGATGCCCAGCGAGGCCGGAAACAGCCTGCCGCCGAGCCGCTTGCGCTCGAGACGATGATAGGCGTTGCCGGCGAGGATCACGCTGTCGGCGGTGATCCGGCCGTGCTCGCCGATCACCGCCGGTGTATCGCCATGGTCGATGCGCACCACCGGCGAGTGCTCGAAGAGCTGCACCCCCAGGCCCGCCGCCGCCCGCGCCTCGCCGAGGCAGAGATTGAGCGGGTGCAGGTGCATGTTGTAGTCGTTGCGGAGCGCGCCGTGATAGAGCTCGGTGCCCAGTACCTCGCGTACCGCAGCCGAATCGAGCCAGTGGACGTGCTCGCCGATGGCGTGACGTTGCGACACCTCGTAATCGTCGCGCAGCGCCTTCAAATGGCTCGGCTGGTAGGCGGCCTGCAGGTGGCCGAACTTGAGATCGCAGGGGATCGCGTATTTCTCGACTCGTTCGCGGATGATCCGATGGCCCCGCCAGCGCAGATCCCAGACGAAATCGGCGGCGGCGTCGCCCAGGGTGCGCGGCAACTGCTTGAGCATGGCGTCCTGCCCCGACAGGCTGCCGGTGACCTGGCCGCCGTTGCGACCGCTGGCGCCCCAGCCGATCTTGTGGGCCTCGACGACGGCGACCCGATAGCCGCGCTCGGCGAGTTCCACGGCGCTGGCCACGCCGGTGAAGCCGCCGCCGACGATCGCCACGTCGACGCGATGGTCGCCCTCCAGCACCGGGTACGCGGATTCCTCGACGATCGATGCCGCGTAATAGGAGGCGCAGCGTTCCTCGGTCATGACACGACCTCGGGTCTCGGGCGGAACAGCATGGCAGCTTTCGGCAACATGGCGGCACCTCTTGTCGTTGTGTGATCACATGTGTGTGATCACACTAGCAGCGGCCCGAGAGGCTTTCAATCTCGGTGTTGCCAGCGACGAGGCGAGCGCGGTGAATTGCGTTACAGTGAACCCCGATGCCGCGTACCACGCCCGTACCGCGTTCATTCATGCCACCGACAATGACACCTGCATGGAACTGACACCGAGTCGCGACAGCTTTTCGCCAGATACCGCCTCCACCCGCCTGCACCGGGCGCTGCGCGTGCGCCTGTGCGAAGGGGACTTCTCACCCGGCGAAGTGATCTCGATTCGCCGCATCGCCGCCGAATACGGCACCAGCGCGATGCCGGCGCGCGAAGCGATCCGCTGGCTGGTCACCGAAGGGGCGCTGGTGTTCTCCGACAGTCGCAAGATTCGCGTGCCCGAGTTGAGCCGCCAGCGCTTCGCGGAGGTCCTGTTCGCGCGCCAGAACCTCGAGACCGAGGTCTCGCGCCAGGCCTTCGTCCACATCGGCGAGGCCGACATTCTCGAGCTCGAGGCCATCGACGCCCGGATCAACACCGCCATCGAGGAGGCCGACATCGTCAGTTACATGCGCGGCAACTATCAGTTCCACTTCCACATCTACCGGCTCAGCGGCTCCTGCGTGCTGTTGCCGCTGGTCGAGGTGCTGTGGCTGCAGTACGGCCCCAGCATGCGCTACATCTGCTCGCGCTGGGGCGCGAGCATCGCCGACGATTACCACCGCGAGGTGACCGAGGCACTGCGACGCGGCGATCGTGACGGCTTCTGCCGGGCGATCGCCGCGGACATCGAGCAGGGCATGATGCTGCTCGGCTGATCCTCCGCTCAGGCCGGCGGAGCCGTGGCTCGCTCGCGGTAGGGCGCTCTCCGGGTCGCGGCGAGACGGCGTTCGCGACGCTCGAGCAGGGCGCGGGTGGCATCCTCGCGCCACGGCAGACTCGCCGCCCATTCGATCTCGGCGCGGCAGTGCCCCATGTCGGCGAGAATGGGATCTTCATGGTCGAGCAGGGGCAGGAAGCGACGCCGAAACTGGCGGCGGCGTCGCCAATCGCGGAGTCGTGTCTCCACGGCCTGGATCAATCCCAGGGGCGGCATCGCCGGCATGTAGAAATCGGGCATCGGCGGTCGCGACGGGAGGCGAGTTTGGCGATCCTGGCAGCGTTCGCGGCGAATCGGGTCGAGAGCGGACATGACACATCTCCTGATGACCGGCCGCACGCGCGGTCGGTAAATCGTGGATGAATGACGAGGGTCGCGACCTCGGGATTCAGCTTGGCTGACGCTCTTTGTTCAGTACAACGAAAAGGTCTACATTGAGTGTTAAGGAAAATTGAAGCCATTGGTGATGTCATGCCCCACTCCACGGCCACCCTCCCTCCGACCCTGCCGTTGCTCGATACCGACGTGCTGCGGACCTTCGTCGCCATTGCCGAGAGCGGCAGCTTCACTCGTGCGGCCAAGCAGGTGTTTCGTACTCCCTCGGCATTGAGCATGCAGATCAAGCGCCTGGAAGAGACCCTGGAGCGTACGCTGTTCGTGCGCGAGGCGCGTCAGGTCCGTCTGACGCCGGAGGGCGAGGTATTGCTCAGCTATGGTCGTCGGCTGCTCAAGCTCAACGAGGAGGCGGTCACGCACTTTCTCGCCCCGCCCCTGGAGGGCGCGGTGCGTTTCGGCAGCCCGGACGACGTCGGCTCGCGCATCCTGCCGCGGGTGCTGGCGCAGTTCGCTCGCTCGCACCCCGCGGTTCAGGTGGACGTCGTGGTGGGCCGTAGCGTGGAGCTGCTCGAGCGGCTGGACCGTGGCGAGCTCGATCTGGCACTGGTCACCGCCGGCACTCAAGAAATGCCGGGTGGGCGTGGCGAGGTGGTGTACAGCGAGCCGCTGGCGTGGGCGTGTCTCGACGGTGGTGTGGCCCTGGAGCGCACGCCGTTGCCGCTGGCGCTGGCCAATCAGGGCTGCGCCTGGCGGGCGATGGCGCTGTCGGCGCTGGATCGCAGTGGCCTGGCATATCGCATCGCCTATACCAGCGAGAATTGCGCCGGTCAGGAGGCGGCGCTGCTCGCCGATCTGGCGGTGGCGCCATTACCCCAGAGCATGGTGCGCCCGCCGTTGCGACGCCTGGGTAGCGAGGCCGGCCTCCCACCGCTCGGCGAGTATCGGGTGCAGTTGATTCGCGCCGCCGAGGCCGGCTCGGCGAGCGAGGTACTGGCCGGGCATGTGATCGAGGCCTTTCAGGGCCTGCGTTAGCAGGTGGTCTCAGGGATCGCGTGGCGAGGCGGCGTCGCCCAGCGCACGTTGCATCAGCACGGTGTCGAGCCAGCGGCCGAACTTGAAGCCCACGGCGTGAAAGGTGCCGACGTGCGCGAAGCCGAAACGCCGGTGCAGGGCGATCGAGCCGGCGTTGTCGCTGTCGCCGATGATCGCCAGCATCTGCCGCCAGGGGCCGCGTTCGCAGCGATCGATCAGGACCTCGAACAGGGCCTTGCCGATGCCCTGGCCGCCGCGCCCTTCGGCGACGTAGATCGAGGTCTCCAGGGTGTGACGATAGGCCGGCCGGGCATGGTAGGGGCCCGCGTAGCAGAAGCCGAGGATGTTATCGGACGCGTCCACGGCGACCAGATAGGGCAGGCCGGCGGTGGCGATCGAGGCATGACGGGCGCGCATCTCGTCGAGCGTCGGCGCCTCGAGTTCGAAGGACGCCGTGCCGTGTTCGACGTGAGCGGCATACAGATCGCGGATGGCGGGCAGGTCGGTATCGCGGGCATCGCGCACGGTGAGGGAGCTGGGGGACGAGAGGGTTTGGCTCATGACGTCGTCACGCTTGGAAGTGTTGCGATCAATGATGCCTGCCTCGCTCGCCTTGTCCAGCCGGGGCCGGTCAGGACGCGGCGAATGCCACGCTGCGGATCAATGCCACCACCGTCATGCCTTCCCGCAGTCCCAGTTCGTCGAACGACTTGCGGGTCAGCCGCGCACGCAGGAACTGGCCACCGACACGCAGGCGCAATTCGACGATCGCCGCGCCGGGGGCCGGGTCGGCGACACCTTCGATCGTCGCCGTGAGGTGGTTGCGATAACTGGTCCCCTGGGGGGGCGCGAGGGCCAGGGCGACATCGCGCACCGGCACGCGCAGGCGGCGACGTTCGCCGGGCGCGGCATCGAGCGCCGGTACCGTGAGCCGCTGGCCGTCGTCGAGGCGCAGGTGACTCAGGGCGTATTGCGGCTCGTGGCATTCGAGCGTGGCGCCGAGCAGCGAGACGGCGTCGAAACCGCCCAGGTGCGCGGTGAGTTCGAAGCGCGCGAGCATGCTGTCCAGGGCACCGTGGGCGATCACTCGCCCGGCGTCGAGCAGCACCAGATGATCGGCGATGGCGGTCAGCTCCTCGGGGTCGTGGCTGACGTAGACGATTGGAATGTTGATGTCGCGGGCGAGCCGGGCGATGTAATTCAGCAGTTCCTGCTTGCGCGCCCCGTCGAGCCCGGTGAGCGGCTCGTCCATCAGCAGTACCCGCGGCTCGCTGAGCAGCGCCCGGCCGATCGCCACGCGGCGCGCCTCGCCACCGGAGAGCGTGGTCGGAAAGCGCTCCAGCAGATGGCCGATGCCCAGCATCTCGACGAGGCCATCGAAGCGCCCGCGCGCCGCCGGGCGCATGCCGTAGGCGAGGTTACCGCGTACCCGGTAGTGGGGAAACAGCCGGGCCTCCTGGAAGACCACCCCCAGACGCCGGCGGTGGGGAGGCACCGCCACGCCACGCGCGGTGTCGGTGAGCGTCTCGTCGCCGAGCGTGATGGCGCCTTCGTCGGGGAGATCGAGGCCGGCGATCAGTCGCAGCAGGCTGGTCTTGCCGCTGCCGGAGGCGCCGAACAAGGCGGTGACGCCCCGGGCGGGGACGCTCAGGGTCGCGTCGAGATCGAAGTCACCCTGGCGCTTGCGGACGTCGATATGTAGCGCGTTTGCCGGCTCGTCGGTCATCCGTCCCGTTCCTTGAGGCGGCGCCGTGCCTGGCGGGTCAGCCATTCCGAGGCCAGCAGCGAGGCCATGGCGATGGCGATCGACAGGGCGCACAGTCGGGCGGCGGCGGCTTCCTGTCCCGGCGTCTGGATCAGGGTGTAGAGCGCCAGGGGCAGGGTGCGCGTCTCGCCGGGGATGTTGGAGGCAAAGGTGATGGTCGCGCCGAACTCCGAGAGCGCCCGGGCGAAGGCCAGCACCGCGCCGGTGATCAGTCCCGGGAAGGCCAGCGGCAGGGTGATGGTGAAGAACACCCGCCAGCGATTGGCGCCCAGGGTGCTGGCGGCGGCTTCCAGCTTGACGTCCACTGCTTCGAGCGAGAGGCGCACGGCGCGCACCAGCAGCGGGAAGGCCATCACCCCGCCGGCCACCGCCGCCCCCTGCCAGGTGAACGGCAGCGTGATGCCGAAGGTGCCGTCCAGCCACTGCCCCAGCCAGCCCCGGCGGCCCAGCGACAGCAGCAACAGATAGCCGACCACCACCGGCGGCAGCACCAGCGGCAGGTGCAGCAGGCCATCGAGCAGCGCCTTGCCGCGAAAGTCATGGCGCGCCATCAGCCAGGCCACGGCCACGCCGGGTACCAGGATCCAGCCGACCGCGCTGCCGGCGACCTTGAGGCTGATCAGGATGGCCTGCCATTCGGCATCGGAGAGCATCAGCGACCGCGCTCAGGGGCGAGTGGTGGGGGCCGGCGAGAAGCCGAACTTCGTGAAGAGGGTCATCGCCTCGTCGCCGGTCAGCCAGTCGCGGAAGGCCCGGGCAGCGTCACTGGCGGGCGGGTCGATCAGCGCCAGCGGATAGGTGATGGGCTGGTGGCTGTCGGCGGGGAACACGCCCAACTGGTGGACCTTGTCGCTGGCCTGGGCGTCGCTCCGGTAGACGATGCCCAGGGGCGCCTCGCCGCGTTCGACCAGCGCCAGCGCGGCGCGCACGTTGTCGCCACGGGCGAGCCGGGGTTCCAGGGTCCGCCATTCGCCGAGCGATTCGAGCGCCTGCCTGGCGTAGATGCCGGCGGGGACGTGATCGGGATCGCCCACCGCCAGCCGCCGGCCGTCGTCGAGCCGCGAGGCGACCGGTTGACCGGCACCCGGCGTGAAGGGTTCGGCGTCCTCCTGCGGCGCGCCGATCAGCACCAGGCGGTTGCTCAGCAGATCCGCGCGCTGGGTCAGCGTCACATCCTGCTCGGCCAGCCAGTCCATCCAGCGCTCGTTGGCCGAGACGTAGAGGTCGGCCGGTGCGCCGTTGGCGATCTGGCGGGCAGCGGTGGAGGAGGCGGCATAGACCGCCACGATGTCGGCGTCGTGATCGGCTTCGTAGTCGGCGATCACCGCATTCAGGGCGTCGGTCAGCGAGGCGGCGGCGTAGACAGTGACGGTGGGCGTGGCCCGGGCCAGCGATGCACCGGCAAGCAGGGTCAGCGCCGCCAGCTGGCAGAGGCGCAGGGTCCGGCGGCGCGTGGGGTGCTCGGATCGAGGCATGGGGTTATCCGCTATGTATGAATGGATATAGCGGCAACACTATAGCCAGGGCGTTCGTGCTCTGACAAGGCGTCGGCAGCGTTCTATTCGGACGGCGCCAGGCATTCGAGCAGGGCGCGGGCCTCGGGGCAGTCGTCCGGGGCGAGGCGCCGTTCCAGGGCGCGATAGTGATCGATCACCTCGCGGCCGAGCGGGGTGAGCGTGGCACCGCCGTGCTGGCTGCCGCCCATGCGGGTGTCGATCAGCGGCGTGGCGAAATGCCGGTTCATGGTCTCGATGAGCTGCCAGGCCTTCTTGTAGCTCATGCCCAGCTCGCGGCTCGCCGAGGCGATCGAGCCGCTGCGGTCGATCGCCTCCAGCAGGTCGGCCTTGCCGGGGCCGATGACCACGTCCTTGTCGGCGACCAGGCGCAACTGAAAGGTGGGTGTGCTGTGGCGGGTGCGGGTCATGGGCCTCTTCCGAATCGGGAAACGCCCCCGTTCTATCACGGGTCGGGTGGCCGTGCAGCCGCCACCTCAGACATGGGTGACGCCCGGCACGTAATAGCGGCGTTCCACCCAGTTGAGGAAGCTGGCGACGCTCGAGGTCAGCACCAGATAGATCACCCCGGCGAGCAGGAAGATCTGGAAGAACTCCAGGGTCCGCGAGCCGATGTCGGAGGCCCGGGCGGTGATCTCCACCACGCCGATGGTGTAGGCGATCGAGGTGAACTTGAGCTCGATGATCGCCTCGTTCGACCACTGCGGCAGCACGCGGCGCAGTGCCTGGGGCAGCACGACGTAGCGGATCGCCTGCCACTGGGTCATGCCGCAGGCACGCGCGGCGACCAGTTGGCCCTGGGGCACCGAGAGCACCGAGCCGCGGAAGTATTCCGCCTGGTAGGCAGCGCTGTTGAGGGTGATGGCGATCACCGCCGAGGTGAAGGCGTCGAAGACGATGCCGAGCTGCGGCAGGCCCAGATAGATGAAGAACATCTGCACCAGCATCGGCGTGCCGCGAAACAGCTCGATGTAGGCGGTGCTCAGGGCGTACCAGAAACGGTTGCCGTAGACCCGCGCCCAGGCCAGGGCGAGCCCCAGGAAGAACCCCAGGACGATGGCGATGATCCACAGCGACAGCGTGACCGGCACGCCCTTGAGCAGTTCGGGTAACTGCTCGGCGCTGAACTGCAGGAACTCGATCATGGCGCTCACCCGTGCTCGGCGATGACGTTGAGAAAGGCCCGCGTGCGGTCCTGGGCCGGCTGCGAGAAGAGCGTCTCCGGCGGACCCTGCTCGACGATGTGGCCGCCCTCCATGAACACGATCTCGTCCGCCGCCTGACGGGCGAAGCCCATCTCGTGGGAGACCACCAGCATGGTCATGCCGTCGTCGGCGAGACGCTGCATGACCTTGACGACCTCGCCGGTCAGTTCGGGGTCGAGTGCCGAGGTAGGCTCGTCGAAGAGCATCAGCGTGGGGTCCATGGCCAGGGCCCGGGCGATCGACACCCGCTGCTGCTGACCGCCGGAGAGTTCGGCGGGGTAGGCGTCGGCCTTGTCGCCGAGCCCCACGCGCTCGAGTTCCTCGCGGGCGCGGCGGATGGCCTCGTCGCGGGCCTGGCGCTTGACGCGGATCGGACAGATGCTCACGTTGTCGAGCACGCTGAGATGCGAGAACAGGTTGAAGTCCTGGAACACGAAACCGATCCGGGCGCGCATCCGGTCGATGTTGGCGTCGCTGATCTCGACACCGTCGAGTTCGATGGTGCCCCGGTCGGGCTTGGTCAGATGGTTGAGACAGCGCAGGAAGGTACTCTTGCCGGACCCGGAAGGGCCGATCAGGACCTTGGTCTCGCCGCGTGCCAGCGTCAGGGAGATGCCCTTGAGGACCTCGTTGTCGGCGTAGCGCTTGTGGATGGCGTCGGCGCGCAGTACGGGAGTGTCGGCCATGGGGGTTCCTGTCATCACTGGCGTTTTTCGAAACCGGGCACGGCGAGTCGGGCTTCCAGCCAGTAGAGTCCGCTGTTGCCGGCCTTGTTGACGATGAAGTAGAGCAGCGCCACCACGGCGAACACCGTCAGCGTGTTGCCCTGGGTGCTGGTGATGATGTAGTGCGCCTGACGGGTCAGCTCGACCACGCCGATGACGTAGGCCAGCGAGGTCTCCTTGATCTCGGAGGAGAACTCGTTGGTCCAGGGGCCGATGGCGTGGCGGATCGCCTGGGGAAAGAGGATCCAGCGGATCGCCTGGGCCAGGCTCATGCCATGGGCCCGGGCGGCGGTCATCTGCCCGGCGGGGACCGACTGGAAGGCGCTGCGGAAGATCTGCGACTGGTAGGCCCCGGAGCGAAAGCCCAGCGCCAGGATCGCCGCGGCGAACGACGAAATGTCGAAGACCCCGGCCAGCCCGTAGTAGAAGATGAACAGCATGATGATGATCGGCACGCCGCGGAACACGCGCTCGTAGGCCTTGAGTGGCCACTGCACGAAGCGGGTGCGGGGGCCGTAGAGCTGCAGCAGGCAGATCGTCAGGCCGATCACGAAGCCCAGCGCCAGCAGCGCCGCCAGCAGGATCACGGCGATGCCCAGGCCCTTGAGCAGGAACGGAAAGTCCCTGAGGATGACGTCGTAGATGTTCATGCCGGTGCGCGTCCGTCAGGCGAGTGACACACCCGACCGACGCCGGTGCTCCTGCGGGAGGGCACCGGCGACCGGATCGGGCGCCGATTGATCGAAGCGATCAGTTGCCCAGGTCGGGCAGCCCGGCCACGGGCTTGGCGTAGGTGTCGACGAACGCGGGCATGTTGCCGGGCACCGGCGGCACGGTGACGCCCGGGATGTAGTCGTGGACGATGGTCGCCCACTGGCCGGAATCCGCGAGCGCGACGATGCCCTGGTTGAGCTTGGGCAGCAGGCCCTGGGGGTCGCCCTTGCTGACCGCCAGTGCCAGCGGGGCGCGAATGAAGATCTTGCCGGCGATCTTCACCGGGCGGCCTTCGTTGATGTATTCCTGCGCCGAAGTGTCGTCGACGTCGACCGCCGTGAGGCGGCCGTTGAGCATGTCGCTGATCGCGGTGACGTAGCTGTCGTAGCTCTTGAGGTTGACGTCGATGTCGCTGTCGAGGACGTTTTCCTCCATCCAGGCCTTCTGCGATGAGCCGCCCTGGACGCCGACGTTGGCGCCGCAGCACACGGCGGTGAAGACGTTCAGATCGGAGTCCTCGGGGACCACGATCACGTCGTTGGTTTCCCACCAGGGCACGGTGAAGTCGATCACCTTGCTGCGCTCCTCGGTCACCGTCAGGCCGGTGGCGAGGATGTCGATCTTCTCGGCCGAGAGTGCAGGGATCAGCGAGGGAAAGGGCAGGTCCTTGAACTCGATCTCCAGCCCTTCGTTCTCGGCGATCTTCTTCATGGCGTCGATGGCGATGCCCTTGTATTCGCCGGCCTCCACGTAGGCCCAGGGCGGGAAGGAGGCCTCGACCCCCACGGTGTAGGTGTCGGCGGCCTGGCTGTTGGCGGCGGCCAGCGTGCCCAGCGACAGGATCAGTCCGGCGGTCAGCGTCTTCGTCTCGAGTCCCAGAAATCTCATCGGTCACCCTCGTTATTGTGGGTTGTTATCTTGGTCGCCGGCGCCCGCTTTTCGTCGCAAAACCCCCGGCCGAGCGCCGTTACCGATAAAGCGTAGTCCAAAATCGGCGCTTGCTTCGTTCAAGAACCGTTGGACATTAAGGGGTTGCATCCGCGACGAGAGAGCTCGCCTCGCGGTATTTCATTCGGGGCGAGGAGTCAGTCGGTGATAGGGGCTGAACGAACGATGGGGCCAAAAGCGCCTTGGCATCGGGCGTACCGCTGGCCGGGCCCCACCGGGCCGCCGATCAGGCGCGGGGCGCGACAGGCTGGAGGGTGGGGCTGACGGGGACAAGAGGCGTGCTCGGCGTAGTGCGCGGTTCTCCGTCACCACGCCGAGCGCAGGCAGTTTGCGTGCAGCGCAGCACGCCGTGGCTCAGAGCTTGCCCAGCACCGTCTCGGCACTGCTCTGGTCGACGCCCTTGGCATCCACGCCCAGGTATTCCACCACACCATCGTCGGCGATCAGCGCGAAACGCTTGCTGCGCGTGCCCATGCCACCGCCGCTGGCGTCCATGTCGAGGCCCAGCGCCCGGGCGAAATCGGCATTGCCGTCGGCCAGCATGGTAATCTGCTGGGCGTTCTGATCCTTCTGCCAGGCATCCATGACGAAGGCGTCGTTGACCGCCATGCAGGCGATGGTGTCGACGCCCTTGGCGAGAATGTCGTCGGCCTTGATCACGAAGCCCGGCATGTGGGTGTTGGAACAACCGGGCGTGAAGGCACCGGGCACCGCGAACAATACCACCCGCTTGCCGGCGAACAGCTCGCCGGTCGAGATGTCCTCGGGGCCGTTGGCACCGTTGGTCTTGATCGTGACGTCGGGAATCTTGTCGCCTACCGAGATGCTCATGAGTCGTCCTTAATCCTGAGTGTGAGAGCCGGCATTTCGCCGACCCGGTAACCCTTCACTCTAGCAACCGTCCGCCGGAGAGGGAACTGCCCGCCGGGCGACGGGGCCGTCACCTGGCCCGGTGCCCTACGACCAAGGCATCCCCCTGAAATCCCGCGAAAAATGGTAGACTCGCGAATATCTTACAGGGAGTCGGTAGCGGTCCAGGGGACGTCATGGCCAAGCGGAAGAGCGGGATTCGCCAGCGCAATGTCGAGAACATTCTGCTGGCGGCGGAGCGGGTGTTCGCCGAGAAGGGATATGCCGGTGCCTCGATGGGCGAGATCGCCCAGTTGGCCGAGATCCCCAAGTCCAACGTGCATTACTACTTCTCGACCAAGGAGGAGTTGTACCGCGAGGTGTTGCTGGGCCTGCTCGAGGTCTGGAAGCAGGACGCGCTGTGCTTCGAGCTTTACGACGACCCGCGCATCGTGCTGTCGACCTACATCCGCGCCAAGATGCTGCATTCGCGCAATCGCGCCGCCGGCTCCAAGGTCTGGGCGGCGGAGGTGATGCAGGGTGCTCCGGTGCTCGGCGACTGTTTGCGCGACAACCTCTACGAATGGGCCAAGCTCAAGGAGGCCAAGATCCGCGAATGGATCGAGGCCGAACGCATCCTGCCCGTCGACCCTTCCTACCTGCTGTACATGATCTGGGCCTCGACCCAGCACTACGCCGATTTCGACTACCAGATCTACCTGCTCAACGACGATGCCCCGCTCGACGACAGGCAGTTCGAGCGCGCGGTGCAGACCGTGACCAGCACTCTGCTGCGGGGGATCGGGTTGTCGCCGTGAGCGCCTCCTGTTCATTATGACGAAAAACCCCGGCTCGTGGCCGGGGCATCGTATCTATCTCGAGGCTGGTATCACGCCGATTCGCGGAAGGGATTGCGCGGGTCCTCGTTCCAGCTCAGGTAGGGCTTGCCGCTTTCCTGGGGGACCATGGTGATGCAGCCTTCCACCGGGCAGGTGATCTGGCACAGGTTGCAGCCCACGCATTCTTCCTCGATCACTTCGTAGCGTCGCGCACCGGCCTCGTCGACGAGCTTGGCGATCGACTGGTGCGAGGTGTCCTCGCAGGCGATGTAGCAGCGTCCGCACTGGATGCACTGGTCCTGGTCGATATGGGCGATGGTCTGGAAGTTCATGTCGAGATACTTCCAGTCGGTGGTATGGGCCACCGCCTTCCCGGAGAAGTCGCTCAGGCGTCGATAGCCCTTCTCGGCCATCCAGCGTGCCAGGCCATCCTGCATCTCTTCGACGATGCGGAAGCCGTGGAGCATGGCGGCGGTGCAGACCTGCACCGCACCGGCGCCGAGGGCGACGAACTCGGCGGCGTCGTGCCAGTTGGAAATCCCACCGATGCCGCAGATCGGCAACCCTTGGGTGGCCGGGTCGCGGGCGATCTCGGCGACCATGTTCATGGCGATCGGCTTGACCGCCGCGCCGCAGTAACCGCCGTGGGTGCTCTGGTGGCCCACGGTAGGGCGAGCGACCATGTGGTCGAGGTCGATCGAGGTGATCGAGTTGATGGTGTTGATCAGCGACACGGCGTCGGCGCCACCGCGCAATGCGGCACGGGCCGGCGCGCGGATGTCGGTGATGTTGGGGGTCAGCTTGACGATCACCGGCAGCCGCGAGTAGGTCTTGCACCAGCGCGTGACCTGCTCGATCAGGTCGGGGTTCTGGCCCACCGCGGCGCCCATGCCGCGCTCCGGCATGCCGTGGGGGCAGCCCAGGTTGAGCTCGATGCCGTCGGCGCCGGTGGCCTCGACCCGGGGCAGGATCGCCTTCCAGCTCTCCTCGACGCAGGGCACCATGATCGACACGATCAGCGCCCGGTCGGGCCAGCGCTGCTTGACCTCGGTGATCTCGCGCAGGTTGGTCTCCAGGCTGCGGTCGGTGATCAGCTCGATGTTGTTGAAGCCCAGCACCTCGCGGTTCTTGCCGAAATGCGCCGAGTAGCGCGACGACACGTTGACCGGCGCCGGGTCCTCGCCGAGGGTCTTCCACACCACGCCGCCCCAGCCCGCTTCGAAGGCGCGCTCGACGTTGTAGGCCTTGTCGGTGGGCGGCGCCGAGGCCAGCCAGAACGGGTTGGGGGACTTGATGCCGGCGAACTCGATACTCAGGTCGACGTCGGGTCGTTTGGCGATCGCTTTCATTACGCCACCTCCTGCTGGGCCATGAGATCCTGATGAATGGCCTGGGCGGCCAGCTTGCCGTGCTGCACGGCCTGGACGGTGAGATCCTGCCCCAGGGCGATGCAGTCGCCGCCGGCGTAGACGCCGGGCAGGTCGGTGCGGAAGTGGCCGTCGACGTGGACCTTGCCGCCTTCGCGTTCCAGCCCCGGGATAGCCGCCAGATGGGCCTCGTCGAGGGCCTGGCCGATCGCCGTGAAGACGCCGTCGGCGGCGATCTCCAGTGTCTCGCCGGTGTCCACGAGGGTGCCGTCGCGGGATTCGGTGCGCGCGAAGCGCATGCCGGCCACGCGGCCTTCGGCATCGAGCAGGATCTCTTCGGGACGCGCCCAGGTGACGATCTTGACGCCGTTGGCGCGGGCGATCTCCTGTTCGTGGCCGGTGGCGGGCATGGCATCCAGGCCACGCCGGTAGACCAGGGTGACCTCGTCGGCGCCGAGACGTGCCATCTGCACCGCCATGTCGATGGCGGTATTGCCGGCGCCGATCACCACGCAGCGCCGGGCCAGCGGTAGTGCGCTCAGGTCGTCGGTCTGGCGCAGCGTCCGGATGTAGTCGGTGGCCGGCATCAGGCCGGGCGTCGCCACGTCGGGCGCGCCCTCGCCGGTCAGCCCCAGGCGGCGGCTGGCACCCAGCCCCAGGCCGAGGAAGACCGCGTCGTGATCGCGCTTGAGGGTGGCGAGGTCGAGGTTGTCGCCGAGCCGCTGGCCATGGCGAATCTCGATGCCGCCGACCTCGAGCAGGAAGTCGATCTCCTTCTGCGCGTAGTCGTCGACCAGCTTGTAGCGAGCGATGCCGTATTCGTTGAGCCCGCCGGGCTTGGGGTCGGCCTCGTAGATCGTCACCCGATGACCGTGGGTCGCCAGGCGGTGGGCGCAGGACAGCCCCGCCGGGCCGGCGCCGACCACGGCGACGTGTCGTCCGGTATCGGCGGCGCGCGGGAAGGGGTGTTCGGTGAAGTGCATGTGGTCGATGGCGTGACGCTGCAGCAGGCCGATCAGCACCGGCTGGCACTCGGCGTCGTGGTTGCGCACGCAGCTCTGCTCGCAGAGGATCTCGGTGGGGCAGACCCGGGCGCAACTGCCGCCGAGGATGTTCTCCTCGAGGATGGTCTGCGCCGCGCCGTTGATGTTGTCCTCGCTGATCTCGCGGATGAAGCGCGGGATGTCGATGTCCGAGGGGCAGGCTTCGATGCAGGGCGCGTCATAGCAGTAGAGGCAGCGCTGGCTCTCGATGATCGCCTGGCGCTGGGTCAGCGGCGGGTGCAGGTCGCGGAAGTTGGCTTCCAGCGCCGCAGCGTTACGGCCGCCGTCGCCGGCTCGGGGCAGGTGATCGAGGGAATCGGTCACGGTCGGTCTCCTTCGGCGCCGCCGTTCGCTCTGGGCGACGCGGCGGGCCGGTTGTTGTCATTTTCGTTATGGGTCGTACGGGGCGTAGCGGGCGCCTCAGCGTTCCACGGCCGTGGGCGCGTTGCGCTCGGCGCGCTTCTTGAGCACGTCGAAGACCCCCGGATAGGCCGGGCGCTCGAGGTAACGGCCGGCGCCGCGCTCGGCGCGCAGGTCGCCGTCGCGCCACACCCACTTGCCCTGGCTGACGGTATGGCGGGGGATGCCGGTGACCGTTCTGCCCTCGAAGATGTTGAAGTCGACGTTCTGGTGATGGGTCTTGGCCGAGATGGTGCGAGTGCCGTTGGGGTCCCAGACCACCAGGTCGGCGTCGGCGCCTTCCTGGATCGCCCCCTTGCGCGGGTAGAGGTTGAAGATCTTGGCGGTGTTGGTGGAGGTGACGGCGACGAACTCCTGCATCGAGATGCGTCCGCCGCCCACCCCGGCGTCCCAGAGTACCGCCATGCGATCCTCGATGCCGGCGGTGCCGTTGGGGATCTTGGTGAAGTCGTCCTTGCCCATCATCTTCTGATCGGCGCAGAAGCAGCAGTGGTCGGTGGCGGTGGTCTGCAGGTTGCCGGACTGCAGGCCGGTCCAGAGTGCCGCCTGGTGCTCGGGACTGCGGAAGGGTGGGCTCATCACGTGGCCGGCGGATTGCAGCCAGTCCTTGCTGCGATAGACGCTGTCATCGATCAGCAGGTGCCCGGCGAGCGCCTCGCCGTAGACCGGCTGGCCCTGGCGGCGCGCGTAGGTGATCTCGTCGAGGGCATCCTTGCACGAGACGTGCACCACGTAGATCGGTGCGCCCAGCGTGCCGGCGATGCGGATCGCGCGGCTGGCGGCCTCGCCCTCGACCTGTGGCGGGCGCGACAGCGGATGGGCCTCGGGCCCGCTGAGCCCCTGGGCGAGCAGCTTCTGCTGCATGTGATGGACCAGCTCGCCGTTCTCGGCGTGCACCGTGGGCACGGCGCCGAGTTCCAGGCAGCGGGTGAAGCTGGCCACCAGGATGTCGTCGGTGGCCATGATGGCGTTCTTGTAGGCCATGAAGTGCTTGAAACTGTTGACGCCGTGCTCGCGTACCAGGGTGCCCATGTCCTCGTGAACGCTGTCGTCCCACCAGGTGATGGCGACGTGGAAGGCGTAGTCGCTGGCCGCCTTCTCGGCCCAGCCGCGCCAGGTCTGGAAGGCCTCCATCAGCGGCTGGCCGGGGCTGGGAATCACGAAGTCGATGATCGAGGTGGTGCCACCGGCCAGCCCCGCGGCGGTGCCGGTGTAGAAGTCCTCGCTGGCCACTGTGCCCATGAACGGCAATTGCATGTGGGTATGCGGGTCGATGCCGCCGGGCATCACGTACTGGCCGCCGGCGTCGATCACCTCGGCGTCGCCCGGGACATCCAGGTCGGGGCCGACGGCGGCGATCTTGCCGTCGACGCAGAGCACATCGGCGCGGTAGGTGGCATCGTGGGTGACGACGGTGCCGCCACGGATCAGGAGGGTCGCCATGATCTTGGAACCTCTTGGAGTTGTTTGGCCGTTGGGATCAGCACGAGGGGCGCCGGAAGCGTGGCGAACGCAGCCCGTTTCCGGCGGGCCTCGTCATTCGCCGTCGGTGAGGCGCGCGTAGGTTTCCGGCCGGCGGTCGCGGAAGAACTGCCAGGTGTTGCGCACCTCGCGGACCATCGCCAGATCCACCTCGTGGATCAGCAGCTCGTCTTCCTTGTCGCTGGCCTGGGCCTCGATCTGACCGCGCGGATTGGCGATGTAGGAACTGCCGTAGAACTCGCCGATGTTCCAGGGTGCCTCGCTGCCGACCCGGTTGATGGCGGCGATGAAGCAGCCGTTGGCCGCCGCCGAGGCGGGCTGTTCGAGTTCCCACAGATATTGCGAGAGGCCGGCCACGGTGGCCGAGGGGTTGAAGATGATCTCGGCGCCGTTGAGCGCCAGGGCCCGCCAGCCTTCGGGGAAGTGACGGTCGTAGCAGATGTAGACGCCGATCTTGCCGTAGGCGGTGTCGAACACCGGCCAGTCGGACTTGCCGGGCTTGAAGAAGTATTTCTCCCAGAAGCCGGCGACCTGGGGAATGTGCGTCTTGTGGTACTTGCCGAGATAACTGCCGTCGGCGTCGAAGACCGCGGCGGTGTTGTAGTAGATCCCGGTCACCGTCTCTTCGTAGATCGGCACGACGATCACCATGCGGTGCTTGGCGGCGAGTTCCTGCATCATCCGGCAGGTCGGGCCGTCGGGCACCTTCTCGGCGGCGGCATACCACTTCTTGTCCTGGCTGGGGCAGAAGTAGGGCTGGTTGAACACCTCCTGGAAGCAGAGCACCTGAACGCCGTCGGCGGCGGCCTTCTCGATATAGGGCAGGTGCGCCTCGTTCATGGCGTCACGGATGGCTTCCGGCGCCAGGTCGGTGCCGGTCTTCAGGGCCATCTGGATCAAGCCGATCTTTACCTTTTGCATGCACGGTTCCTCGTTGCGAGTGTCTTGTTGTTGGACTGCCTGAAACCTGACAGCAGAGACAGGATAAGAATGAAGCTAGTCGCTGTTTAGGATGTCTAGCAAGGATTTTTTGAAAAATATTCAGAGGCTTTTAAAAACAATTGTTTAGTGTTCTTCGGGCGCGCTTTCACCAGTTTGGTGATGCCGTGCACTAGATTCTGCGTTTTCTATATTTTCTTGTTAATCAGTATCTTGAGATTGTATTGAGCGCCAGTTGAGCACCGGGCTGCGCGGATTGTGCACTACTTTGGAAATTGACTAGAGTGTCAGGGTGTTTCGATACCTGTCCTGGCTTCTCCGCAACGGGTCTGTCGGGGCGGCGGGGTTTAAACCTGACACTCGAGGCAGGTTTTTGAGGTTAGAAAAAACAATGACTTGTGTCGCCGATGACCCGCGGCGGCGCGGAAAACGACAACAATGTATCGACCCGGCGCGCCATTCGGGCACGTTTCTTGCGAAGCGAATGCCAGCCCCGTCGGGGAGACTGGATAGCCATACGAGGAGACAACAACAATGACCGAAGCGACATCACGTGCCGTGCGGCGCGGCGAACTCGTCGAACTCGAGGTCGGCGAAGACGTCCGCGACAGCTCCCGCTTCAATGAGGACATCGCGCCGACCCGCCTCGAGGAACGCACCTGGTCGCGATGGAACGTCGCCGCGCTGTGGGTGGGCATGGCGATCTGCGTGCCCACCTATACCCTGGGCGGCGTGCTCACCGCCTATTTCGGTCTCAGCGTCGGCGAGGCACTGCTCACCATCCTGCTGGCCAACATCGTGGTGCTGGTGCCACTGACCCTCAACGCCTTTCCGGGGACCAAGTTCGGGATTCCGTTCCCGGTGGTGCTGCGCTCGTCGTTCGGCATTCGCGGCTCCAACGTGCCGTGTCTGATCCGTGCCCTGGTGGGCTGTGGCTGGTTCGGCATCCAGACTATGTTCGGTGGCCTGGCCATCCACCTGCTGCTGTCGGCGATCTTTCCGCCCTGGCGGGCGCTGGACGGCGTCGGCGAGGTGATCGGCTTCTTCCTGTTCGGGGCGATGAACCTCTACGTGGTGATTCGCGGCGCGGAGTCGATCAAGTGGCTGGAGACGCTGGCCGCGCCCTTGCTGCTGGCGGTGGGGATCGGGCTGATGGTGTGGGCGATGCCCCACGTCTCGATCGACGAGCTGATGAGCCAGCCGCCGTCACGCCCGGAGGGGGCCTCGGTGTTCGGTTACTTCTTCGCCGGACTGACCGCCATGGTCGGCTTCTGGGCCACGCTGTCGCTGAACATTCCCGACTTCAGCCGCTTCGCCAAGAGCCAGAAGGACCAGATCGTGGGTCAGATCATCGGCCTGCCGCTGACCATGTTCTTCTTCGCCGCCCTGGGGGTGGTGATGACCGCGGCCTCGGCTTCGCTGGTCGGCGAGACGGTCTCCGACCCGGTCAGCCTGATCGGCCACATCGACAGCCCCGTGTGGGTGGTCATCGCCATGGTACTGATCATCGTCGCCACGCTGTCGACCAATACCGCGGCGAACATCGTCTCGCCGACCAACGACTTCCAGAACATCGCTCCCAAGCTGATCAACCAGACCCGCGGCACCTTGCTGACCGGCCTGGTCGGCGTGCTGCTGATGGGCTACGACCTGCTGCAGAAGGCCGGGCTGATCGATTCCGGGGTGACCCTGGAGAGCCTCTATTCCAACTGGCTGCTGGGCTATTCGAGCCTGCTGGGGCCGATCGCCGGGATAATGGCGGTGGACTATTTCCTGATCAAGCGTCAGTGGCTCGACGTCGCCAGCCTCTACAAGGACGGCGCGGCGTACCCGGCCTACAATCCGGCCGGATTCATCGCCTTTCTGGTGCCGGTGGCGCTGACGGTGTTCTCGCTGGCCACCGGGGCCTGGACCTGGTTCTACGACTACGGCTGGTTCACCGGCTCGGCGCTGGGCGCAGTGGTCTACTACGTTGCCAGCCAATGGCTGGCCGGGCCGGTCGTCGCCGAGCCGCCGGCGGTGGCCGAGAAGGCCAAGCCCTGACCCCTTCGATGTGTAAAAGCGCCAACGCCCGGCACTGAGCCGGGCGTTGCCTTGCGGGTTACGGTCGATATCCTTGATGGGGCATGTGACGGGCGTCTTTTCCCGGGACAAGGGCGGGAAAATCCTCTGTCCGAGCGAGGCGTTCAGCCCCAGCAGCGTTCGAGACCCTCCTCGATACTGATGGAGTCGACGCCCTCGACAGGGTGGTCGGTGACCAGGTTGACGCCAGTGTTGATGAAGTCCAGCCCCGGACTGTTCTGGGGTTTCTCGCCGGTCTCGACATAGGTCTTGACCGCTTCGATGCCCTTCGAGGCCATGAGCAGCGGGTACTGCTGCGCCGTGGCGCCGATGACGCCTTCCTGAACGTTCTTCACGCCCGGGCAACCACCATCGATGGACACGATGGTGGCCTGATCCTCCAGGCCGGCCGCCTCGAGTGCCTGATAGGCCCCGGCGGCGGCGGGTTCGTTGATGGTATAGACCAGATTGATGCTCGAGTCCTTCTTCAGCAGGTTTTCCATGGCCTTGCGCCCGCGATCCTCGGCGCCGTAGCTCACGTCGTGGCCGACGATGCGCGGATCGGTTTCGTCACCCCATTTGTTCGGGTCCTTGACGTCGATGCCGAAGCCCTGCATGAAGCCCTGGTCGCGCTGCACGCCCACCGACGGCTGGCTGACGGCCAGATCCAGAAAGGCGATACGGGCTTTCTCGTCGTCCACACGTTTCCTGGCCCATTCGCCGATCAGCTTGCCGGCCTGGACGTTGTCGGTGGCGAAGGTCGCGTCGGCCGCGCTGGCCGGTTGCAGCTTGGTATCGAGCGCGATGACCATGATCCCGGCCTGACGCGCTTTGCCGATCGACGGAAAGATCGCCTTGGTATCGGACGGGGTGATCAGAATGCCGTCGACGCCCTCGTCGATGCAGGATGCGATGGCGGCGACCTGGTTCTGGTTGTCGCCGTCGTACGTGCCGGCATAGGTTGTCAGATCGACTCCCAGTTCTTTCGCCGTCTGTTCGGCGCCCTTCTTCATGGTCACGAAGTAGGGGTTGGTATCCGTCTTGGTGATCAGACAAGCGCTGACGTCCTTGGCAAGGGCGGGCGAGGCGAGTAGTGCGGCACTCAGCGCCCCGCAGGATGCCAGGGTTTTGATCCAGATTCTGTTCATTGAAGGGCTACTCCTGCGTCGCGAATCGCGTTTTATCGTTTTATGACGGCGGCGCGGCCGAGCATGGCGGGAAGCCGGAAACCGTGCGCCGTGCTTTCGATTGGGCGAGATGAGGAAAAATCTGTAAATGCATCAAAGGTCTAGTGCTTTTTGACCACCCCGGTTCGCCGACGCCCGGTCACGTGCCGGGGCGTCGGCGTCGCAGCGCCACCGATAGCCCGCCGCCTGCAGGTGGAACAGCGTTGCGGAGCGGGCCGGCGTGGCAGGATCGGGAATTCAGCGCAGCGACAACGCGCCGGGGGCGGCCTCGCCGTCGGCGGCCGCGCGGTAGGCCGCGTCTTCCTCGGCCAGCACCTGCGGTGAGAAGCGCACCAGGAAGGTGAAGAAGGCGGCAACCATCACCGCCATGCCCAGGTAGAGCAGGCCCTGCTGGTAGGTCAGCGTCTCGGCGCGGAACAGGAAGCCGGCGGCCACCGCCCCGGCGTTGCCGCCCGCACCGACGATGCCGGCCACCGCTCCCAGCGCCTTCTTGTTGATGAAGGGCACGACCCCGAAGGTGGCACCTTCGGCCATCTGGGTGAAGAGGCTGAACACCAGCATGATGCCGATGGCCACGGCGAGGGTCTCCATCTGGGCGAAACCCATCAGCGCGATGCCTTCGCAGAACATCGCGATGAACAGCCAGCGCACGCGTCCCTTGAGGCCGCCATTGCGGGCGAACAGATCCGAGAACACCCCGCCCAGTGTCCGCGCGAACAGGTTCATCAGGCCGAACAGGCCGGCGATCAGGCCGGCGGTGGCCAGGTCGAGTTCGAAATTGTCGAAGAAGTAGATGGCGGCGATGTTGTTGATGGTCAGTTCGACCCCGAAGCAGGCCGCATAGACCACGAACAGGGCCCAGACGCGGACATCCCTGGCGGCGGCGCCGAAGGTGCTGCGCATGCTGTATTCGCGTTCGCTGCGCGGCAGTTCGCCGCGTTCACGCAGCTCACTGAAGTTGCCGTCCGGGGCGTCCTGGGTGAAGCGGTAGTAGGCGATGCCGGTCAGGAACAGCACGATGCCCGGCACGACCATCGCCAGGCGCCAGCCCAGGGTCTCCTCGACGCCCAGCATCATCACCGCGGCGAAGATCAGTGGCATGACGATCTGGGTCGTGCCCCCGCCCAGGTTGCCCCAGCCGGCGGTGGTGGCGTTGGCGGTGCCCACCACGTTGGGGCCGAACATCACCGAGGTATGGTACTGGGTGATCACGAACGAGGCGCCGATCGCGCCGATCGCCAGGCGGGCAAGGAAGAAGCTCTCGAAGCTGTCGGCGAGACCGATCAGCATCACCGGCAGCGAGCCCAGGCACAGCAGCCAGGTGTAGGCCTTGCGCGGGCCGATCTTGTCGCACAGCACACCGATCGCCAGGCGCACGATGACGGTGATCGCCACCGAGGCGATGATGGTATTGCCGATCTGGGTCTTGGTCAGGCCGAGATCGTCGCGCACCACCGCCATCAGCGGGGCGATGCCGAACCAGCCGAAGAAGCAGATGTGGAAGGCGAACCAGGAGAGGTGGAAGGCGCGCATTTGCGGGGTCTTGAGACTGAACAGGCGGATCCTGTTGGCCTTGTTGCGAATGTCCATGGGACAGCCCTCATCGAGTGGTTTCGAACACGGAGTCGTGGGCCTTCGCCGTTGAAGGTCCGGGTTCGACGCACTCGTACTCGCGAGGCAAGCCTGGTCCACGTCAGTCTGCCAAGCCCCGATGCAGAAGCCGTGCCAATCGATGCGAGGTGCGATATTTCAAGCGCTTGGGCCGGCCGAAGCGGCTCTCGCCGGTGTCGTGGAGCGCCGCTTTGGGGCACCCATGACCGGAGTTGCACCCGAACGATGCACCCGGACGAGACGCCGGCGCCGATAAGACGCCCCGATCGGGCGGTGACATGCTGGCGCGATTACTGCATGAAGACTGGATGGACGGAGGAAGCAGGGCATCCCTAGCAGAGGAAGGGGCATGACAATCAGGATTCTGATCGTGGATGCCAAGGCCGAGCGGTCCCGGGAGCTCGATCGGGCGCTGGCCGAGGCAGGGTTCGAGGTGGTGACCATCGTCGACGAGCAGGACGATCTCTATGCGACCATGGCGCGCACGCAGCCGGACGCGGTGATCGTCGACGCGGCGCTGCCCGGGCGCGATACCCTCGAGCACCTGGGCCAGCTCGGCAAGCGCTATCCCAAGCCGATGATCATGCTGGCCGAGGAGGAAACGCCGGAACTCACCCAACAGGCCGCCCGGGCCGGGGTCAGCGCCTATGTCGTCGACAGCGTGATGCCGGCGCTGGTGCGCTCGATGGTCAACGTGGCGATCGCCAGCTTCGAGTCGCATCGCGCGCTCAAGGGCGAATTGAGCCGTACTCAGGAAACCCTGACTCAGCGGCGGACGATCGACCGGGCCAAGAGTCTGATCATGGAAAACCGCGGCATCGGCGAGGAAGCCGCCTACCAGTATTTGCGCAAGACGGCCATGAACCGGCGCATGACCCTTCACGAACTTGCCCGGGAACTGCTCGCCGCGACCGGCAGGCAATCATCATAGGAGACAGGCATGAACGCGATCCCGGCCGATGGCCCGTTCACCGCGCCCGAGCGGCGGCAAGTCACGCTGGGCATGTTGCCGCTCAACGATGCCGCGCCGCTGGTGGTGGCACTCGAGGAGGGCTTTTTCGCCGAGCAGGGGCTCGAGGTGACGCTCGTCGTCGAGTCGTCCTGGGCGAGTCTGCGCGACGGCCTGCAACTGGGGCTGCTCGACGCTGCCCAGATGCTGGCGTTGATGCCGCTGGCGTCGACGCTGGGGCTGGATGGCCGGCCGACCCCGGTGCTCTCGGCGTTGACGCTCAATCTCGGTGGCAACGCCATTACCGTCTCGCCCGAACTCCATGCGCGCCTGCTCGACGTGGCGCCGCACGGACTCGACGCGCCACTCGAACAGGCCCGGGCCCTGGCGCGGGTGGTCGCGGCGCGCCAACGGGCCGGCGAGGCACCGTTGCGCTTCGCCAACGTCTACCCGTTCTCGTCGCATCGCTATCTGCTGCGCTACTGGCTGGCCGCCGGTGGCATCGACCCCGATCGCGATCTCGATCTGCGGGTGGTACCGCCGCCCCAGATGGTCAGTCAACTCGAGGCGGGCCGCCTGGACGGCTACTGCGTCGGCGAGCCCTGGAACCGCCTGGCGGTCAGTCGCGGCTCGGGGGTGGTGCTGTGCGACAGTTTCGCCATCTGGGGCGCCAGTCCGGAGAAGGTGCTCGGTGTGCGAGAGGCCTGGGCCGACCGCTACCCGGCGACGCACCGCGCTCTGCTGAGGGCCCTGCTCGCGGCCTGTGCCTGGCTCGATGATACGCCGGCGCACCGCGAGCGGGCCGCGCGACGGTTGTGCATGGGCGGTTATCTGGACGTCTCGCCGCTGGTGGTCGAGGAGGGCTTGCGACTGCCGACTCAGACGGCTTCGTCGTCGGGCAGGACGCTCTTTCACCGCCACGCCGCCAACTTTCCATGGCGCTCGCAGACCCGCTGGTATGCCGCTCAGATGCAGCGCTGGGGACACCTGGACGCGTCGCTCGATCTGGAGGTGGCCCTCGCGGGCTGCGTGCGTCCCGACCTGTACCGCCAGGCGGCGGATGAACTGGCACTGTCGTGCCCGCTCAGTGATGTCAAACCGGGTGGCGAGGGCGCTCACGCCGGGCCCTGGACGCTCCCGGGAAGTCGTGGCGATATCGCCATGGCGGCGGACCGCTTCATCGACGGTGAGGTGTTCACCGCCTGATTGCAGGGTGGCGTGGCGGCAGAGACGACGAGGCCCCGCCATGGCGGGGCCTCGTCGTGCTGGTCATCCAGAACCGAGGGGTTAGATATCGTCGGGACGATGCTTCGACGGGGATACCTTCGCCAGCTGGCCGTTCTCGCGATCCTCGAGCTTGGCCAGCAGCTCCTTGGACTGCTTCTTGAACGCCGCGAGCGCCTTGCCGGACAGGTTCTTGCTCTCGGGCAGCTTGACGCGCATGGCATCCACCGGGCGATTGTTGACGATGATCTCGTAGTGCAGGTGGGGCCCGGTACTGCGCCCGGTGTTGCCCGACAGGGCGATCTTCTCGCCCATGTGGATGCGCTGCCCCTCCTTGACCAGGGTCTTGGAGAGGTGCATGTAGCGGGTCTTGTAGCCGTTGTCCTGACGAATCACCAGGTAGTTGCCGGCGCCGCCGCGCTGATAGGCGGCCTTGACCACGCGGCCGTCGGCCGGCGCGCGCACGGGCGTGCCCCGGGGCATGGCGAAGTCGGTGCCGTAGTGGGGCGAGACGCGCCCGGTCACCGGGTTGACGCGACGCAGGTTGAAGGAGGAACTGATCCGATAATGCCCGTTGAAGGGGTAGCGGTCGAAGGCCGGGTCGAGGCTGTGGCCGTCCGGGGTATAGAAACGATCGTCGTCGTCGTTGCGGACCACCGTGAGGTCGGTACGCTGGCCCTCGTAATGGGCGGCGAGGATGCGCGAGTCCATGGCCTGGCCGTCGACCATGTCGGATTCGACCAGTACCTGGAAATGATCGCCGCGACGGGCGTCGCGGCGGAAGTTGATCTTCTTGGCCAGCAGATTGGTCAGATCGGCGACATCGCCGTTCGACAGCCCGGTGGCCTCCGCGGAGCCGGCGAAGCTGCCGCTCACGGTACCGGCGAACAGCCGCTGGGTGGCTTCGGTGGCCTTCTCGACGGTGGCGACGTCGAACGGTGCGTCGCCGCCGTCACGCTCGATCAGGTAGCCCTCGCGGGCGTTCTTCATCACGCGCAGGGCCAGCAGGTGGCCGTTCTCGTCGAGCTTGAAGTCGAGGTTGTCGCCGACCCGCCAGCGCGTCAGGACCTGCTTGTCGGGCAGCTCGTCGAGCAGGCCGATGACCTCGCTGTAGCCCAGGCCGAAGGTGCGCTGGGCCATCACCGCAAAGGTATCGCCGGGCTGGACGGTGTAGGTTTCCCACTGGGGAACGAAGACTTCCTTGGCGGCCAGCTCGTTGGCCAGGTCCACATCGCCATCGTCCAGCACCAGCGGGTCGGAGGAGAAGACGTCCTGGTCACTGCCGTCCATGTCGGTGGGTGTGCTGCGGGCCAGTTGCAGGGCGACTTGCAGCACATCGTTGCCGATGGACGCCGGGGAGGCGATGGTATCGGCCCGGGCCACGTCGGAACTGCCGGCCGGCTGCAGCGGTAGCGGGTCGGCTGTCGGTGGCAACTGGGCGGCCTGCGCCTGCTGGATGAAATCGATGTCGACGATGCCCTGCGGGGCCAGGTCGGCCAGCGGGATCTCGTCGTCGGGGGAATTCGCTGCGGCCGGCTGCAGCGCGGCGACCGGTGGCGTTTCGGTGGCGGAAACCGTCGCCACGCTGTTCACGGAATCAGAAGTGTCACTCGACGCGGGGATGCCGACGGCCAGATTGACTTGACGGGAGGCCTCGGTATTTCCGGTGTCATCGAATGCGGCAAGAATCTTGTGCGTGCCCAGCACGGTGACCATGGTGGCAACGGGAATAAGCAGCAACTTGTGCGTGCGGGGCAGCGAATGAAGGATTCGCAACATATAAAAAGGGCTCGGGTGCATGACGATTGACAGAAACCGAATGCACCTTAACCCATGCCCTACGGCATGCCTACCCTGTATGGCCATACAGGGTATTAAGCTGACCACCAACGGCTACATGAGGTTACTCATTGTCACTCCCTGTGACTGATGGGTTGCGGCAAATCCCTTTGCCTTTACTGTACAAGACGAACGCCGTTCGTCAATGCGCCTTTTCGGCGAATGTGCCGTCCCGATAGTCGCGAAGCGCCTGGTCGAGCTCCTCGCGATGATTCATCACGAAGGGCCCGTAATGCGCGATCGGCTCGTGATGGGGGTGGCCCGCAAGCAGCAGCGCCTGGCCGCCGTGGCGACTGTCCAGGGTCAGCGTGTCGCCGCCGCTCAACCGGGCCAGCCGCTGGCTGCCGATGGGGCTGCCCGCCACCTGCATCTCGCCCTCGAAGACGTAGACCAGCAGCGTGGGGGCGGCCGTCTCGAGGGTCAGCGAGGCGCCGGGCTCGAGGGTGACATGGGCGATGCCCGACTCCCCGGCCAGGGCGTCCAGCGGGCCACTGATTCGCTGCGAGGACGTGCTCCAGTCGCCGCCCAGGGCCACCAGGGCGGCGCCTTGCGTCTCTAGGCGCGGCATCTGGGCGTGACGGATGTCACGGTAGGTCGCCGGGCTCAGCTTGTCGCGCGCCGGCAGGTTGATCCACAGCTGAAAGGCGTGCAGCCCTTGGCTGTCGGTCAAGGGCATCTCCGAATGGATGATGCCGTGTCCGGTGTGCATCCACTGGGCATCGCCGGCGCCGATGGTGCTGCGATGACCGAGGTGATCCTCATGAGTGAGGCCACCGTGGATAACATAGGTCAAGGTCTCGATGCCGCGATGCGGGTGGGGCGGAAAGCCGCCGATGTAGTCATCCGGCTGGTCGGAGCCCAGTTCGTCGAGCATCAGGAACGGGTCGAGCCCGCCGCCGAAATCGTGGATACGCGAGATCTTGACGCCGTCGCCGTCCTGGCTGGGATGACTGGTGACGAGACGTTCGATGGTACGAGCGGACATGGCGAAACTCCTGATCGTGACTTGACTGATTTCGATTGTAGGACGATTTTTTCGAAGGTTAAGCGCATAGTTTTGCCGATACCTTTCGAGGAAAACGAAATGTCACGCGTCACCCTGGCCCAATGGCAGATGCTGGCGGCCGTCATCGACCATGGCGGTTTTGCCCGTGCCGCCGAGGTCGTGCACAAGAGCCCTTCGACCCTCAATCATGCCGTCCACAAGCTGGAGGCGCAGCTCGGTGTGGCGCTGCTCGAGCCGGTGGGCCGACAGGTCAGGCTCACCGAGGCCGGCGAGATGCTGCTGCGCCGGGCCCGGCAACTGATCGAGAACGCCGCGGCAATCGAGGACGTGGCGGCGAGTCTGGCGACCGGGCTGGAGGCCGAGGTGGCGCTGGCGGTCGACCAGATATTTCCCCCCGATGCACTGGCCGAAGCGCTCCAGCAGTTTTCCGACGACTATCCGCACGTGCGCGTGCAGCTGCACGAGACGGTACTCAACGGCGGGGTGGAGATGCTCTACGACCGGCGGGCCGATCTGGTGATCTCCGGGCTCGCCGCGCAGGGCTTCCTCGGCGAGCCGCTGGTGACGCTGCGCTTCATCGCCGTGGCCCATCCCTCGCATCCTTTGCATAGGCTCGGCCGTGAACTGGATCTGCGCGACCTGACTCGGCATCGGCAATTGGTCGTGCGCGACTCGGCGCTGCGCCAGTCGATGGACGCCGGCTGGCTGAAGGCCGAGCAGCGCTGGACGGTGAGCCATCTGGCCACCTCGCAGGACATGCTGGAGCGCGGGTTGGGATTCGCCTGGCTGCCGGAAACGCGCATTCGCGAAGCCCTCGATACAGGCCGCCTGGTACCGTTGCCCCTGGCGGCCGGCGGCGAGCGCGAAGTGCCCATGCAGTTGATCTTCCAGGATCGCGATCGTGCCGGTCCGGCGACACATGCCATGGCCCGGGCCTTGCATCGGGCGGTATTGGCCTGCCGAAGTTCGATTATATCGAATGAAGATGGGCAAACATTGCGCGGCAACGTCGATGAAATCGATTTATCCTGAGCCTCGACATCATCGTAGACACGAGGAGGCGACATCATGGGCCTGTTGATCGACGGACGCTGGCACGACCAGTGGTACGACACCGAGTCCCACGGCGGGGAGTTCGTGCGGGAATCCGCCAAGTTGCGCGATTGGGTCACCCGCGACGGCGGGCCCGGTCCCGATGGCCAGCCCGGCGTCGAGGCGGCCGGGGATCGCTTCCATCTCTACGTCTCGCTGGCCTGCCCCTGGGCGCACCGCACCCTGATCCTGCGCAAGCTCAAGCAGCTCGAGCCCTTGATCGGGGTCTCGCATACCAGCCCGCTGATGCTGGGCAACGGCTGGACCTACGACACCAGCGAAGGCTCGAGCGGCGATGCGGTCAACGGCGTCGATTACCACTACCAGCTCTATACCCTGACCGACCCGCATTATACCGGCCGGGTCACGGTGCCGGCGCTGTGGGACAAGCGCGAGCGGCGCATCGTCAGCAACGAGTCCGCGGACCTGGTGCGGATGTTCAACGACGCCTTCGATCATCTCACCGGCAACCACCTGGACTTCTACCCGGCGGATCTGCGCGAGACCATCGACGCGGTCAACGCTGATGTCTACGACCACATCAACAACGGCGTCTACAAGTCAGGGTTCGCCACCGAGCAGGCCGTCTACGAGAAGCACGTCACGGCGCTGTTCGAGGCCCTGGATCGCATGGAGGCCCGGCTCGCCGAGCAGCGCTATCTGGCCGGCGAGTGGCTCACCGAGGCCGACATCCGCCTGTTCACCACGCTGGCGCGCTTCGACGCGGTCTATCATGGCCATTTCAAGTGCAATCTGCGGCGGATCGAGGACTATCCGAACCTGTCCAACTACCTGCGCGAGCTGTATCAATGGCCGGGCATCGCCGAGACGGTCGACCTGGGGCACATCAAGCGCCACTACTACTACAGCCACGACACCATCAACCCGACCCGCATCGTTCCCAAGGGGCCGCTACTCGAACTCGACCGGCCGCACGACCGCGAGCGCCTGCCGGGGCGCGGCGTGCGCGAGAAGCACTGACGCCGAGCCGGAAGAGGCAAGAACGGCGCTCCGCGCCTGGAAGAGAGAAGATCGGCGTTTCGTGCCTGGAAGAATAGGGCACATTGGCTTTTCTTCCTTCTTCCTTCTTCCTTCTTCCTTCTTCCTTCTTATTTCTGCTTGGCCAGCCATCGGTCCAGGGCATTGGCGAATTCGCGGCGGTCGACGTCCGAGTAACTCTTGGGGCCGCCGGTATGCTCGCCGCTGGCGCGCAGGGTTTCCATGCCAAACCTTGTCAGCCGCATCTGCCTGCAGATGCGAAACGCCGGATCAGCGATTCTTGGCCAGCCATCGGTCCAGGGCATTGGCGAATTCGCGGCGGTCGACGTCCGAGTAACTCTTGGGGCCGCCGGTATGCTCGCCGCTGGCGCGCAGGGTTTCCATGAAATCCCGCATCTGTACCCGGGCGCGGATGTTGTCCGCGGTCAGCGACTCGCCGCGGTTGGTCATCACGCTAGCGCCCTTGTCGAGTGCCTCCATGGCCAGCGGCAGGTCGGCGGTGACGAGCAGGTCGCCCGGCGCGATACGGCGGACGATCTCGTGGTCGGCGGCATCGAAGCCGCTGGCGACGGATAGCCCCTTGACCCAGCGCGAGGGGGGCAGCGGCAGGGTATGGTTGGCGACCAGCCAGGTCGGTGTGGCGGTGCGTTCGGCGGCGCGGATCAGGATGTCGCGTGCAGCGCGTGGACAGGCATCGGCATCGACCCAGAGATTCGGCATGCGGTTCCCCAAGAAATGGCCGGCTCCGTTCGCTGGGCCGGCGATTGACTGAACGAAATGGAAAAAGCGTAGGCAAGTGGCCCTCGACGATGGTAGTATGCCATTTCCTCGCATGTGTTGACCCCACCATCCTGTTGAATGATTCCCCGAATGCAGCCTCGACGGCTGGGGACGTTCTCTCGCAAGGCGCACCGACGGCTCGTTGAAGAGTCGACGATTTCGTGCCTGGGTGCATTGATGGAATGCCGCCGCTGCCCAGCGGTTCGGCATCGATGAGGTCGCCACACTGTCCGCCAGCCGGTACACCCGCAATGGCGGTCGTCAAGCGGACAGGACGCAGGAGCGGGCCGGACGATAGCGTCGTTCGGCCGAGCGCGACCCGGTGCCATGTCAAGTTGCCCGCCTCAGGCGTCAGGCAAGCGGAAGCGGCAAGGCACCACGACATTTTCCGCCGGCATCGATGCCGGCCATTCAAGGTGTGATATGACCTCGACTTCTGTTGCCTCGCCGAGCTTCGGCGACCTGGCACTCGTGCCTGCCGTTCTCTCCGCTCTCGAGACGCTGGGCTACGAAACACCCTCGCCGATTCAGGCGCAGACCATCCCGGCCCTGCTGGAAGGGCGGGACATGCTGGGCCAGGCCCAGACCGGAACCGGCAAGACCGCCGCTTTCGCCCTGCCGCTGCTCAGCCGCCTCGACCTCGGTCGTCGCGAGCCCCAGGTGCTGGTGCTCGCGCCTACCCGTGAACTGGCCCAGCAGGTCGCCGTATCGTTCGGCAAGTACGGCCAGAACCTGTCCGGTCTGGAAGTCGCCAGCCTGTGCGGCGGCCAGGACTACCGTGAACAGCTTGGCGCCCTGAAGCGTGGCGCGCAGATCATCGTCGGTACCCCCGGCCGGGTGATCGATCACCTCGATCGCGGCAGCCTCAAGCTCGAAGGACTGTCGGCGCTGGTCCTCGACGAGGCCGACGAGATGCTGCGCATGGGCTTCATCGACGACGTCCAGCGCGTGGTCGCCGATACCCCCAGCGACGCCCAGCGGGTCTTCTTCTCGGCGACACTGCCGGCGGAGATCGAACGCATCGTCAACCGTTATCTGGTCGATCCGGTCAAGGTGGCCATCGAGGCTCGCGCGGGCACCGCCGAAAGCATCGAGCAGCGTCTGGTGCGCGTCGACGGTGCCGCCAAGCTGGAAGCGTTGTCGCGTATCCTCGAGGTCGAGCCGGTGGATGCGGCGATCGTCTTCGTGCGGACCCGTGCCGCCTGCACCACGCTGGTCGAGCAGCTCTCCGCACGCGGCATCAATGCCGCGGCGCTGTCGGGGGATCTCGACCAGAGCCTGCGCGAGCGTACCGTGGCGCGGCTCAAGAAGGGCAAGATCGACGTGCTGGTCGCCACCGACGTGGCGGCGCGTGGCCTCGACGTGCCGCGTATCACGCACGTGGTCAACTATGACCTGCCGCAGGACAGCGAAGCCTACACGCACCGTATCGGCCGCACCGGCCGTGCCGGTCGCTCGGGGGTGGCGATCACCTTCGCCGGCGTTCGCGAGACCCGCAAGGTGCGTTGGCTCGAGCAGGCCACCGGCCAGACCATGGCCGACACCGAACTGCCCGACGAAGCGGCGATCCGCGCCCATCGCGACGAGCGTTTCCGCGAGCGTGCGCTGGCGGCGCTGACCGCCGGTGCCGACGAGCAGCGCGCACTGATCGAGCGCCTGGTCGCCGAGGGCCACGATCCGCTCGAGCTGGCCTGCGTCTTCGCGGCGCTGGCACGTGGCGACGAGGCCCCCATCGGGCGTCTGCCCAAGCCGGGCGAGCGCAAGGCCGCGCCGCGCGACGGCAAGCCGCCGCGCCGCCGCGACAGCGGCCCCTCCGAGGGCATGACCCGCTATCGGGTGTCGGTGGGCCACAAGGATGGCGTCAAGCCCGGCCAACTGGTCGGCGCGCTGGCCAACGAAGGCGGTATCGAGGGCGGGCGTATCGGTCGCATCGACATCCGCAATGCCTTTTCGGTGGTCGAGCTGCCGAGCAGCCTGCCGACGTCGATTCTCGCCAAGATGGCGCGCGCCCGCGTCGCCGGTCGCCCCCTGGAGATCGCCGAGGATCGCGGTGCCCCGGAGCGCCCGGCACGTCGGCGCAGCAGCGGCGATGACCCGCTGCCGCGTCGCTCGCGGGCCTGAACGACGCAGGCTTGACCCTGCGGGCGCGTGTTCACCACACTGACGATTCGACATGACATGTGCCGATAGCCAGGAGGTGAACATGGCCCAAGGAGACAAGCGCAGCCGTCGCGGCAAGATCGCCAATGGCAGCTACGGGCGCCGGCGCCCGCAGACGAGCCGCAAGGCGCAGCGCTACAAGCAGCGCGGCTTCTGAGACGGTGAAGTGACAAGAACGGGGGCGGCCGAATGGCCGCCCCCGTCTTTTTGCGTGGCGATGTCGCGCCTCAGTTGCGGGCCAGCAGCGAGGCATCGTAGCGGGGCTGGCGCTCCGCGGCATCGAGCAGGGCGACGTTGCGGGTGTCGCCCCCCTTGGCGAGGCTTTCGAAGATCACCCGGTAGGCGAGTACGGCCTGCACGTACTGGCGGGTCTCGTGATAGGGAATGCTCTCGACGAATAGGTCGAAGGCCTGTGGCGCGTCGCGCAGCCAGCGATCCACGCGGCCCGGGCCGGCGTTGTAGGCGGCCACCGCGGCGAGCCGATTGCCGCTGTAGCGATCGAGCATCTCGCGGATGTACTGGCTGCCCAGCTTGATGTTGGTCTCCGGGGTATACAGTTGCTCGGTATCGGGGGCGTCGAAGCCGTGACGTTGACTGACGTGGCGCGCGGTGGCCGGCATCAGTTGCATCAGGCCCCGGGCGCCCACCGGCGAGCGGGCCTGCGGATTGAAGGCACTCTCGCGGCGGGCGATCCCCATCAGCAGGTACGGGTCGACGTCGGCCTGCTTGGCCCAGCGCTGGAAGCTCTCGCGATAGGCGGGCGGGAAGCGCCAGTCGAGGGCGTCCCACTGCTGCGAGAGAATGGTGGTCTGGACGACCATCGCGTACCAGCCCCGGCGCAGCGCATAGTCGGCCAGCGCCTGCGCCTCGGGGGCATCGGCCTTGCGCGAGGCGTAATACCACTCGCTGCGGGCCAGCCCCGGCTCGCCGATGCGCATCAGCGCTTCGGTGCGCTGGACCACCGGCCAGTTGGCGACCTCCTGACGGTAGGCGTCGTTGAACGTGGCCTGTGCCCGGTTGAGATCGTAGGGCTGGCCGAGCCGGTCGGCGGCGGCGAAACCGAAGAAGTTGCGCTGGTCGGCCGCGGCGGCGTAGGCCTTGCGGGCGGTCTGCGAGTCGCCCAGTTCGGCCAGGGCCCGACCCAGCCAGTACTGCCAGCGGGCGTCCTGGCGTGGGTCATCGGGCATTCGATGGACCCAGTCGATCACCCCCTGCCAGTCGCGCTCGGCCAGCGCGCGGCGCACGCGCAGCTCGTAGAGATCGGGGTCGTTCAGCCGGGGCAGTACGTCATCGACCCAGCCCCGGTTGTTGGGGATCTCGCGGACCATCGAGTAGAACGCCAGGTCCTTCTCGACGGCGTGGCGGCGATCGTCGTCGAGGGTCAGGTGCGATCCGACCTTGCGCCATGCCTCCAGTGCCGCTTCGGTATCGGCGCGGGTGAACTGATGCATCGCCGCGGCGAACAGCGGCCCGCTGGCGCCCCGGGGCCCGACGTCGCGGGGCACCTGGGTGATCGCCGCGTAATCCTTGCGCAGCCGCTCCAGGGCGGCCTCGGCCTGGCCCCAGCCGGCGGGCAGCTGGCGCTCCAGGTAGGCCATCAGGCCGCTCTCGCCGTTCTCCCAGGCGAGCAGCAGGCGCTGCCAGATCTGGGGTCCGGCGATCTCGCCACGGCGACGCAGCGTATCGAAGAGCGTGTCGCATTCGCTGGGCTGTGAATGGCCGGTGAGCCACAGGGCGCGGCCGCCCTCGGCCGCCTCGTCGGGGGCCCGGTCGAGCAGGGCGGTGTAGTAGTAGCACTGGCGGATCGTCCCGCTGGGTTCGCCGTCGCTGACCGCCAGCAGGTCGTCGAGGCGACCCGCCTTGCCGTAGGCCACTTCGGCGAGGCCGCGCATCCAGGCGGCCAGCGGTGACCCGGCATTGCGGGCCAGATAGGCGTTGATCTCGTCCGGCGACACATCGGGCAGGCGGGTACGCAGGCGATGGTACTCGACGTAACCGGCGAGGACGTGTCCTTCGATGGCCGATTCGTCGATCCGGTTCCATTGGTGGTGGCGCGCGGCGTTCAGGGCGTCGCGCAGGGCGCGATCATCGGTCTCGTCGGCGGCGGCGGAAGCCGGCAGGCTGATCATCAGCGCGCTCAGCAGGGCGAGTCCATGACGGGGAACTCGAAGGGGCATCGACGGCTCCTCCTCGGTGCTTGCCTATCGGTTGCGATCTGCTTCATCCTCGCCGATACGTGCGATCTTGAGTAGTGTCGCACGACGACGACAGGAGAGCACATGGGCGCCTTCAAGGGATGGAACATCGCCGCCCGGCTGAAAAAACGCGGCCGGGCGCTGTCGCACATCGGGCGCGCCATGCGCTTGTTCGCCCCGATGTGTGCCGACGTGATGCGCGGCCGCTATCGTCCGGTGCCGTGGCCGGCCTTCGGCTGGATGGCGTTGGCGGTCGTCTATCTGGTGTCGCCGCTCGATCTGATTCCCGACTTTCTGCTGCTGATCGGGGTGGTCGACGACGTGGTGATCGTCGGCTGGCTGCTCACCCGCGTCGACGCGGCGCTCACCGACTATCGCCGCTGGAAGGGCGTCGATCTGCCTGACCGGCGCCCGCCCGACGACCGCTGAGAGCCCGGTTCCGGTCCAAACGTCGGATGGTCCGACGCCCTTCGACGAGCTATCGTTAGTGCTGAATTCAAACGAGGGTTTGAACGATGGCCGGACCCACCTCGGACGTCGACTGGCAGCGCGCCATCGCACGCTTCGTGACCGCCGTGCCGCACACCCGCGACCTGGGATTGACGGTCGAGGCCGTCGAGCCCCCCGAGGTGCGCGTGCGCCTGCCCTGGCAGCCGGTGCTGCTGGGCGACCCGGTACGCGGCCTGATCCATGGCGGCGTGCTGAGCATGACCCTCGATACCCTGTGCGGGGCCAGCGTGCTGTGCGGTCTGCCGCGGCCGGAGGTGTGTCCGACCCTCGACCTGCGCATCGACCATCTGCGTCCGGCCGTCGCCGGCGAGGACCTGTTCGGCGCGGCGCGGGTCGTGCACATCACCGACTCGGTGGTCTTCACCGAAGGCCGCCTGTGGCAGGACGCGGCGCGACCGGTGGCCCGCTGCACGGCCAACTTCGTGCGTCTCGGCGAACGCAACACGCCGGCGGGGCTGGCCGAGGCCCTGTTCGCCGGGGAGGGCACCGATGAATCGTGACGACTGGTTCCGGCGCCTTCGTCAGGACGACGACCTGCAGGCGCTGGTCGACGACATCCCCTATGCGAGGCATCTCGGCATCACGGTCGAGGCAGCGGAGAACACGCTGCAGTTCGTCCTGGCGCCGCATCCGCACAACATCGGCAATCCGTTGGTGCCGGCATTGCACGGCGGCGTGGTGGCGGCGTTTCTGGAAACCGCCGGCACCCTGGCGCTGATGCGCGAGGCGCGCAGTACGCGACTGCCCAAGATCATCGACTTCTCCATCGATTATCTGCGCAGTGCCGCTCCGGTAGCGACCCGAGCCGAGTGCCTGCTGGTCCGCGAGGGCCGGCGTCTGGCCAACGTCCGTGCTCTCGCCTGGCAGGACGACCCGGCGAAGCCGGTGGCCACGGCGCGCATGCATTTCCTGCTGAGCGACCCGCCCCCGGCGGGGTGAGGGGGAGAGCCTCACCGATGACGCCAGGTGCTTGAAAAGCCGACCGGAAACCCCATATCCCGGGCGTACCGTTTTCAACACCATGAGGGGCCCGACACCATGACCACCGCCACCCATGAAGAGACGCTGGGTTTTCAGACCGAGGTCAAGCAGCTGCTGCATCTGATGATCCACTCCCTGTATTCCAACCGGGAGATCTTCCTGCGCGAGCTGATTTCCAACGCCGCGGATGCCGCCGACAAGCTGCGCTACCAGGCGCTCGACAACGATGCCCTCTACGAAGGCGACAGCGACCTGCGCATCGAGATCGAGCATGACGCCGAAGCCGGCACCGTCACCGTGCGCGACAACGGCATCGGCATGACCCGCGACGATGTGGTCGCCAATCTGGGGACCATCGCCAAGAGCGGGACGGCGGAATTCCTCAAGCAGCTCTCCGGCGAGCAGCAGAAGGATGCCAAGCTGATCGGTCAGTTCGGGGTGGGCTTCTATTCCGCCTTCATCGTCGCCGACGAGGTCACCGTGCGCACCCGTCGCGCCGGCAACGACAGCGGTGTCGAGTGGCGTTCGCGCGGCGAGGGCGAGTTCACCGTCGCCGACGTCGACAAGCCGCAACGCGGCACCGAGATCGTCCTGCATCTCAAGGAAGACGCCCGGGAATTCGCCGATGACTTCCGGCTGCGCAACCTGGTGCGCAAGTACTCGGATCACATCGACGTGCCGGTGCGCATGCCCAAGACCGAGACCGCCAAGGACGACGACGGCAACGAGATCGAGGGCAGCGAGGTCACCACCTGGGAGACCGTCAACGAGGCCCAGGCGCTGTGGGTGCGGCCCAAGAGCGAGATCGACGACGACGAGTACAAGGCGTTCTACAAGCATATCGCCCATGATTTCAGCGACCCGTTGACCTGGAGCCACAACAAGGTCGAGGGCAAGCTCGAGTACACCAGCCTGCTCTATGTACCGGAGCGCGCGCCGTTCGATCTCTACGAGCGCGACGGCGCCCGGGGAGTGCGCCTGTACGTGCAGCGCGTGTTCATCATGGAAGATGCCGAGCAGTTCCTGCCGCTCTACCTGCGCTTCGTCAAGGGCATCGTCGACACCAAGGACCTGTCGCTCAACGTCTCCCGCGAGCTGCTGCAGAAGGACCCGCAGGTCGACAAGATGAAGTCGGCGCTGACCAAGCGCGCGCTGGACATGCTCAAGAAACTGGCCAAGGACAAGGACGCCTACCAGACGTTCTGGAACGCCTTCGGCAGCGTGCTCAAGGAAGGCCCGGCGGAAGACTACGCCAATCGCGACAAGATCAGCGAGCTGCTGCGCTTCTCGACCACCCATACCGATACCGCGGTGCAGGATCAGTCGCTGGCCGACTATGTCTCGCGCATGAAGGAAGGCCAGCAGAAGATCTACTACATCGTCGCCGACGGTTTCAATGCGGCCAAGAACAGCCCGCATCTGGAGATCTTCCGCAAGAAGGGCGTCGAGGTGCTGCTGCTCCACGATCGCATCGACGAGTGGCTGATGAGCCATCTCACCGAGTACGACGGCAAGGCCTTCGTCGATATCGCCAAGGGCGATCTCGATCTCGGCGACATCGAGGGCGAGGAAGAGAAGCAGGCCCAGGAAGAGACCGCCAAGGCCAAGGAAGATCTGGTCAAGCGCGTCAAGGACGCCCTGGGCGACAGTGTCCAGGAAGTTCGCGTGACCCATCGCCTGACCGATTCGCCGGCCTGCGTGGTGCTCTCCGAGCACGAGATGGGCTTCCAGATGCGGCGCATCATGGAAGCCGCCGGCCAGCCGATGCCCGAGGTCAAGCCGATCCTCGAACTCAATCCCGAGCACCGCCTGGTGTCGCGTCTCGAGGCGACCGACGGCGAGGGCTTTGCCGATCTGGCGCACATCCTGCTGGATCAGGCGATCATCGCCGAGGGCGGTCACCTCGACGACCCGGCGGCCTATGTCAAGCGTCTCAACGGGCTGCTGACCGCCTGAACGGTCTCGGCCTGTGAGCCATCGCTAACCCGTCGGCCTTGACTGGCCGGCGGGTTTTGTCGTTTTATACGGCGATGCAGCAAACGGGTCCAGCGGCTCTCGGAGCGGCTGGTGACTGTTTTCCTCTGGAGAATCATCGTCATGCGTCGATGTCGTCCCTTCCGGCGACGTCCGCGAGTCACATCCCCGCTAGCCTTGATGATGTGTCTCGGTATCGGCGTTGCTTCCTTTCCCATGATGGCTCACGCCGAGCCGGCATCGGAAACGAGACCCCTCCCGACCGCAGCCTCGAGCGACAAGATGGCAGCCCCGAGCGAAACGTCGCTCTCGCCTGGCTCCGCCGCCGCTTTCGAGGAGACCCTGATCACCGAACTTCCCGACCTGCGCAGCTATCCGGCGGGGCCGGCGCGCAAGCAGGCGTTTCTCGAGCTGGTGGTGCCCATCGTCGAGGCCGAGAATGCCCGGATTGCCGAGCAGCGGGCCTTCCTCGCCGGGCTCGAGGCCCAGGGCGGGCCGCAAGGCGAGAGTCAGCGAGCCGCCTTGAACGACCTGTGCCGCGCCTACGACGTCGAGTGTCGCGGCAAGCCCGATGCAACGCTGTTGACCCGGGTCGCCCCGGTGCCGGTGGCGCTGGTGGTGGTCCAGGCGGTCGAGGAGTCGGGGTGGGGCACCTCGCGGTTTGCCCGCCAGGGCAACAATCTCTTCGGCATGCGCTGTTTCAGCGCCGATTGCGGGCTCGAACAGCGGGGCAGCGGGCGCGGTTACCAGGTCTTCGCCAGCGTTCAGGACGCCGTGCGCAGCTACCTGCGCAACCTCAACACGCACCAGGCCTACGCCGGCCTGCGTCAGTTGCGCGCCCGGCTGATCGCCAAGGGGCGGGAGGTCACCGCCGAGTCCCTGGTCGGCGCGCTCGATGGCTATGCCACCCGCCACGACTATCAGGACGTGCTGCTCGGGCTGCTGCGCAGCAACGATTCGCTGATCGAGCGTCATCGCCGCGACGACACCGTCTGATCGGCAGTCCGCGGTACGCCCCCGTCACGGTCCGCCGCGGCGGGGGCGTTTTTCCGTCGCTATGTCGATTGGCCGAGCGTGGCAAGCGAATCCTTGCGCGGACACCTATGCTGAGTGGACATGCGTTCGCTTCAGGAGCCCGCGCGATGCCCTTTTCCCATGGTGCAGCCCACTTGCGTCCCGCCGATGCCCGCGACGGGGGAACGGCGCTGGTGTTGATCGACGTGCAGCGGGGGATCGACGACACGGCCTACTGGGGGCGGCGCAACAATCCTGCCCTGGAAGATCATCTCAGCGAATTGCTGGCCTGCTGGCGGGGTGGCGATGGCCTGGTGACCCATGTTCGTCACCATGCCCGGTTGCATGCCTCGCCGCTGTATCCCGGCAACGCCGGTGCCGCCTTCAAGCCCTGCGTGATGCCCCATGAGGGGGAGCGCATCGTCACCAAGTACGTCGAGAGCGCCTTCGTGGGTACCGGCCTGGAAACCTGGCTGCGCCGTCACGGTGTCTCGCGTCTGGTCGTGGCGGGTGTGGCCACCTCGCGGGCGGTGAATGCCACGGCCACCCACGCGGCCTGTCTGGACTTCGCGGTGACGATCGTCGAGGACGCCTGTGCCGACTTCGAATTGACCGATCGTCACGGCACCCACTGGAGTGCCGAAGCGGTACACGAGTTCGGCATGGTCCTGCTCGATGCGCATTGCGGAAACGTGCTCAGCACGCATGACGTGATCCGTCTTTTTTGAGGAATCGCGGCGAATTCGAGCCGGCTTGCCGGAGGCCGAAGTCAGGGATCGGCGTCACGATTGCCGCGGCGTGCCAGCAGGAATAACCGATTACTTATGCCATTCATAATCGAAACCACAGGTTTGATATTTCCAATTTTCTCTATAAAAACAGATATTTAATTCTTGGTTTGAGCATAAGTACTGCTTTATGCATGGCATAAGTCGATGATTATGATGGTTTTTTTGGGGGCGGATATTGATCTTTGCCGCGTTTGCCAAAAGACTGGGGGACCATGCGTCGCTTGACCACGATTCGTCGCTCTCCAGATTGTCGATGAGACGAGGGCTTTCACGACCATCGGGTCGTACCTTTCGCCGTCGCTAACGGGGAGGGCGCCAGAAAAATGCCAACCAGCAAGGAGTCGCAACTGATGCTCGACGTTCGACTTTCGAGGGAGCCGGGTCCGGTCGCCAGACTGCACTCGGCCAAGCAGGTCATTGCCGTTCGGGAAGGTGACCACCGTCCAGGGGAGGGAAGCGTGTCATGAAGATCGGTGCACCCAAGGAGCGTGCCCGGGGCGAGGCGCGTGTCGCGCTGACGCCGGAGAGCGCCAGTCATATCCAGAAGCTGGGTCACGAGTGCCTCATCGAAGCCGGCGCGGGCAGCGCCGCCGGCTTCGACGATGCCGCCTATCGCGAGGCCGGCGTCGAGGTCGTCGAGAGCGCCGAGGCGCTCTGGGAGACGGCCGACGTGGTGATCAAGGTGCGCGAGCCCTCCGAGGAGGAAGCCGACCGCCTGCACGAGGGACAGACCCTGATCTCGTTCTTCTGGCCGGCCCAGAACGAGGAGATGCTCGAGCGCTGCAAAGCCCGGGGCGCCACGGTCATCGCCATGGACATGGTGCCGCGCATCTCCCGTGCCCAGAAGATGGACGCCCTGTCGAGCACGGCCAATATCGCCGGCTACCGGGCGGTGATCGAGGCGGGCAACCAGTTCGGGCGTTTCTTCACCGGCCAGGTCACCGCCGCGGGCAAGGTGCCGCCGGCCAAGGTACTGATCGTTGGCGCCGGGGTGGCGGGGCTCGCCGCGATCGGCACGGCAACCAGCCTGGGTGCCGTGGTGCGTGCCTTCGACGTGCGCCCCGAGGTCGCCGAACAGATCGAGTCGATGGGGGCGGAATTCCTGTTCCTCGACTTCGAGGACAGCGAGGACGGCTCCGAAAGCGGCGGCTACGCCAAGCCCTCGAGCCCCGAGTTCCGCGAGAAGCAGCTGGCGCTGTTCCGCGAGCAGGCGCCCGAGGTGGACATCGTCATCACCACCGCGCTGATCCCCGGCAAGCCGGCGCCCAAGCTGTGGCTCCAGGACATGGTCGAGGCGATGCGACCGGGTTCGGTGATCGTCGATCTGGCCGCGGAGAAGGGCGGCAACTGCGAGGCGACCGTGCCCGACGAGCGCATCGTCACCGACAACGGCGTGATCGTCGTCGGCTACACCGACTTCCCGTCGCGGATGGCCACCCAGGCGTCGCTGCTCTACGCCACCAACGTCCGGCACATGCTCACCGATCTCACGCCGGAGAAGGATGGCACGCTCGTCCACGACATGGAGGACGACGTGATACGCGGGGCCACGGCGACCCACCAGGGCGAGATCACCTTCCCGCCGCCGCCGCCCAAGGTCAAGGCGATCGGTGCCGCCAAGCCCAAGGCGAAAGAGAAGGAACCGACGGCGGAGGAGAAGAAGGCCGCCGAACACGCCGCCTTCGTCGCCCAGACCAAGCGTCAGGTCACCCTGCTCGCCGTCGGCGGGGTGCTGATGTGGCTGCTCGGATTGGTGGCCCCGGCGTCGTTCATGCAGCACTTCATCGTCTTCGCCCTGTCGTGCTTCGTGGGTTTCCAGGTGATCTGGAACGTCAGCCATTCACTGCACACGCCGTTGATGGCGGTGACCAATGCCATTTCCGGGATCGTCATCCTCGGCGCGCTGTTGCAGATCGGCTCCGGCAGTTGGCTGGTCGGCCTGCTGGCGGGCATTTCCGTGCTGATCGCATCGATCAACATCGTGGGCGGCTTCCTGGTGACACGCCGGATGCTGGCCATGTTCCAGAAGTCCTGAACCGCGGAGACACGACATGTTGGGACACGAGTTCGTTTCTGCCGCGGCGATCGCGGCGAGTGTACTGTTCATCCTTTCGCTGGGGGGGCTGAGCAACCAGGAAAAGGCCAAGCGGGCGGTGTGGTACGGCATCGTCGGCATGGCCGTGGCGGTGGTGTTCACCGCGCTGGGGCCGAACATCGGCGGCTACTGGTGGATGCTGCCGATGATGCTGATCGGCGCGGTGATCGGCACCTACGTGGCCAGGAAGGTCGCCATGACCGAGATGCCGCAGCTGGTGGCGGCGCTGCACAGCTTCGTCGGTCTGGCGGCGGTGTTCATCGGCTTCAACGCCGATCTGGAGCGCCGCCGGGTGCTGGCCGCCCAGATCGCCGAGCGCAGCACCGAGGGATTCTCCGCCTTCGCCGCGCTGCTGGCGCACAAGACGTCGGCCGAGCTGACCTTCCTGCAGGTCGAGGCCGTGCTGGGCGTGTTCATCGGCGCGGTGACCTTCACCGGCTCGGTGGTGGCATTCGGCAAGCTGGCCGGCAAGGTCGACGGCAAGCCGCACAAGCTGCCGGGCGGGCACGCGCTCAACGCCGGGGCGGCGATCCTTTCCCTGTTGCTGGCGATCGCCTATCTGAACGGCGCGGGTTTCTGGACGCTGCTGCTGATCGCGCTGCTGGCCTTCTTCATCGGTTACCACCTGATCATGGGCATCGGCGGCGCCGACATGCCGGTGGTGGTGTCGATGCTCAACAGCTACTCCGGCTGGGCCGCGGCGGCGATCGGTTTCACACTCTCCAACGATCTGTTGATCGTCACCGGCGCGCTGGTCGGTTCGTCCGGGGCGATCCTCTCCTACATCATGTGCAAGGCGATGAACCGCAACTTCGTCAGCGTGATTCTGGGGGGCTTCGGCGGCAGCAAGGGGCCGGCCGCGGAGATCGAGGGCGAGATGGTAGCCACCGACGTGGGCGGCGTGGCCAGCGCGCTCAACGATGCCGACAGCGTGATCATCGTGCCCGGCTACGGCATGGCGGTCGCCCAGGCGCAGAACGCAGTCAGCGACCTGACCCGCAAGCTGCGCGCCGCCGGCAAGGAAGTGCGGTTCGGCATCCACCCGGTGGCGGGACGCCTGCCGGGCCACATGAACGTGCTGCTTGCCGAGGCTCGGGTTCCCTACGACATCGTGATGGAGATGGACGAGATCAACGACGACTTCGCCGAGACCGACGTGGTGATCGTCATCGGCTCCAACGATATCGTCAATCCGGCCGCCCAGGAGGACCCCAACAGCCCGATCGCCGGCATGCCGGTGCTCAGGGTCTGGGAGTCCAAGCAGGTCTTCGTCTGCAAGCGCGGGCAGGGTACCGGCTACTCGGGCATCGAGAATCCGCTGTTCTTCAAGGAGAACACGCGCATGCTCTACGGCGATGCCCGTTCGAGCATCGATTCGCTGATTCCGCTGATCGACTGATCGATCCCGCCAGCCAGCGCGTCGGTCCGGTAACGGGCCGGCGCCATCGTCGATCTCGAGACGCCCCGACACGGGGCGTTTTTTCGTTACAATGCCTGCATCACACCCCAGCCAGAGGTCGAGGATGTCCGATGATCGCTTGAAGGTCGCGGTACTGGGCGGCGGCAGCTTCGGGACCGCGCTGACCAGCATCGCCGCCGATAACGGGGCGCGGGTGCGCCAATGGCTGCGCGATCCCGAGCTGGCGGCGACGATCAACCGCGAGCATCGCAACCCGCGCTATCTGCCCGACTTCGCCATCAATCCCGCCGTCGAGGCGTCCGATGATCTCGAGACGGTACTCGAGGACGCCGAGCTGGTGTTCGTGGCGATCCCCTCCAAGGCCTTCCTCACGGTGGTGCGCCAGGCCCGTGCCTTCCTGCACCCCGAACAGATCCTGGTGAGCACCACCAAGGGCATCCAGGCCGATGGGTTCAAGCTGATGAGCCAGATCCTCGAGGAGGAGACCGGCTTTGCCCACATCGGCGTGCTGTCGGGGCCCAACCTGGCCGCGGAGATCGCCGAGAAGCAGCTCACCGCCACGGTCATCGCCAGCGACGACGCGCTGACCCGGGCCAAGGTGCAGAACGCTCTGGGCTGCGATTATTTCCGGGTCTACGCCAGCAACGATCGCTACGGGGTGGAGCTCGGCGGGGCACTCAAGAACATCTATGCCATCGCCGCCGGCATGGCCGCGGCGCTGGGCATGGGCGAGAACACCCGCAGCATGCTGATGACCCGGGCGTTGGCCGAGATGAGCCGTTTCGCCGTCTCTCAGGGGGCCAATCCGATGACCTTCCTGGGGCTGGCCGGGGTGGGCGATCTGATCGTCACCTGCTCGTCGCAGCATTCGCGCAACTATCGGGTGGGTTTCGCGCTCGGCGAAGGGCGTTCGCTCGACGAGGCGATCGAGGCGCTGGGGCAGGTCGCCGAGGGGGTCAACACCGTCAGCCTGGTCCGCGAGAAGTCGCGCGAGGAGGGTGTCTACATGCCGCTCTGCGAGGGACTCTATCAGGTCCTGTTCAATCAGGTGCCGGCCCGCCAGATGGCCACCCTGCTGATGCGCAACGAGCAGAGCAGCGACGTGGAATTCACCCTGGCCCGCGCGGACGTGGTCGAGGCCAAGCGGCGCGAGGAGGAATCATGACGGCGACGATCTGGATCATGCGCCACGGTGAGGCGGCGCCGGGACGGCCCGATCATCTTCGCGAACTCACCGAGCACGGCAGGGACGAGGCGCGACGCATGGCGGGCTGGCTCGCCGGGTCGTTGAGCGAGGCGCAACGCCGGGCGCTGCGGATCGTTGCCAGCCCCTATCGACGCGCCCAGCAGACCGCCGGGATCGTCGCCGAATCGCTCGGCAAGGACGTGGAAACGCTCGCCTCGATCACCCCCGACGATCCGGTGGCGCCGGTGATCGACTGGCTGCAGGTCGAGGCCGCGGCGACACCGACGTTGCTGGTCAGCCACATGCCGCTGGTCGGCGAGCTGACCGGGCGCCTGGTGGAGGGCGATCGCCGCAGTTCGCTGCCGATGCCCACCGCGGCCATCGCCGCCCTTGAAGCCGAGGTCTGGGCGGCGGGTTGCGCCGATCTCGTCGCCTTCCGCCATCCTGGCGATCTCGCCTGAGCCGGCATTCGGCCCGGTTGCTTTGTCGCTCGGCCCCGGAACTCGTGCATCGAGCCTCGGGGCCTGTCATTTCCAGCGCGAGAGCGCTTCTGGATCGCCTTTGACCTTGGGCGCATAGACCATGGTCTATGTTGTCATACTTCTACCGGGCTCCTAGATTCCTACTTGTATGATGTATGACACCTGGTGATGGCGCCCCCCAGCGATTGCCTGTCATACGAACCAGTTGTCTCAAATACCCGAGCCGGGCAAGAGGAACGATCCGTGAATTTTTCCAGAAACGAAGTCATCGAGGCGATCGGTGATGGCCTGCTTTCCTTCCCCGTGACCGATTTCGATGACCAGGGGCGTTTCGATCGCGACAGCTATCGCCAGCGTCTGGAGTGGTTCGTCGGCCATGACATCTCCGCCATCTTCGTGGCCGGCGGCACCGGTGAGTTCTTCAACCTGACGCTCGATGAATTCCGCGAGATCGTCACCGTGGCCGTGGAAACGGTGGGCGGCAAGCTGCCGATCATTGCCAGTGCCGGTCTCAGCGTGGGTGCCGGCAAGGCCTACGCCAAGGCGGCGGAGGAAGCCGGGGCGGATGGCATCCTGCTGATGCCGCCCTATCTGACCGAGTGCCCGCAGGGCGGCCTGGTGGCGTACGCCCGGGCGATCTGCGAGTCGACCTCGATCAACGTCGTCTACTACAACCGCGGCAACGGGGTGCTCGAGGCGGACTCGGTGCAACGTCTCGCCGATGCCTGTCCCAACCTGATCGGTCTCAAGGACGGCAAGGGCGATATCCAGGCCCTCAACAAGATCGTCAAGACGGTCGGTGACCGGCTGGTCTACGTGGGCGGGGTGCCGACGGCCGAGATCTTCGCCGAAGCCTACCTGTCGATCGGCGTGAACACCTACTCCTCGGCGGTCTTCAACTTCGTGCCGGCGATGGCGAGCAAGTTCTACAAGGCCCTGCGACAGGGCGATGCCGCGACGGTCAAGACGATCACCAACGAGTTCTTCATTCCCTTCATCAACCTGCGCGACAACAAGAAGGGCTATGCCGTCAGCCTGATCAAGGCGGGCGCGGCGCTGATCGGCAAGCCGGCAGGAGCGGTGCGCGCACCGCTCGTGATGCCCACCGCCGACGAGCGAAACACGCTCAAGGCGCTCGTAGAACGCGCTGAAACCCTGTAACGAATGCCCACGAGGGAGTACGTCATGTCGCGTATCAAATCGGTCGTCATCACGCCCATCGCCTTTCGGGATCCGCCCCTGCTCAACGTCAGCGGCATTCACGAGCCCTGGGCGCTGCGTTCGATCATCGAAGTGGTCACCGAGGATGGCCAGTACGGTCTCTCCGAGTCCTATGGCGACGAGCAGACGCTGTCAGAGCTCAACAAGGTGGCGCCGAAGCTGGAAGGGCTCGATGTCTTTCAACTCAACACGCTCAAGGCGATCGTCGACGAGGCCGTGGGGGGAGAGGGGCCCGACGAGACCGGACTCGAACTGGCCCCGGGGACCAACAAGGCGACCACCCTGCCGCGCATCTTTGCGGCGTTCGAGGTCGCGTTTCTCGACCTGATGGGCAAGCTGACCGGTCGTAGCGTCTGCGATCTGCTGGGTGGCAAGGTCCGCGATGCGGTGCCTTTCAGCGCCTACCTGTTCTACAAGTACGGCGAGCACAAGTCCCTCGATGACGGCTGGGTCGACAAGTGGGGCGAAGTGATCACGCCGGAAGCCGTGGTGCGCGAGGCACGCCAGATGATCGACGAATACGGATTCCAGTCGATCAAGCTCAAGGGCGGGGTCTTCGAACCCGAGCAGGAACTCGCCGCGGTCCGGGCCCTCAAGGAGGCGTTTCCCGATCATCCGCTGCGTATCGACCCCAACGGCGGGTGGACGGTCGAGACGACCGAGCGTCTGATGCCGGCGATGGACGGCCTGCTGCAGTACCTCGAGGACCCGACACCGGGCAAGGCGGGCATGGGCAAGGTCCACGAGACCGCCAGGATGCCGCTGGCGACCAACATGTGCGTGATCGGTTTCTTCGATTTTCCCGAAGCGATTCGCCGTCAGTCGGTGGACGTCATCCTTTCCGATCATCACTACTGGGGCGGGCTCCAGGCCACGCGCGATCTCGCCCGTATCTGCGAGACCTGGGGGCTGGGGCTGTCGATGCACTCCAACTCGCATCTGGGCATCAGCCTCATGGCCATGACGCATGCCGCGGCGGCGATCGATAATCTGACCTATGCCTGCGACACGCATTATCCGTGGCAGGAGGAAGAGGTCATCGTCGGCGGCAAGATCGCGTTCGAGAACGGTAGCGTCCGTGTTCCGGATGCCCCGGGCCTGGGCGTCGAGCTGGACCGTGAATCCCTCGCGGTGCTGGCCCGCAACTATCAGGAGTGCGGCATCCGTTCGCGCAACGATGTGAAGGAGATGCAGAAGTACGATCCGCACTGGACCGGCAAGTCTCCCCGCTTCTGAGACCGCTCCGAGGGGCGGCATGCAACGATGTTGAACACGACAACAGCGACAAGGGTAAACAACATGAAGATGCGCACGCTGGTTTATTCCATCTCCCTGGCTTCGACCGCGATGCTGGCGGCGACTGCCGTCCAGGCGAAGGAACTGCGGGTCCAGACCTCTTTCAACTCCGGCGACTACGCCTATCAGTACCTGCAGGACAACTGGGTTCCCAAGGTCGAGGAAGCCACGGGCGGCGATGTCACGCTCAATCTGATGCCTACCGGCAGTGTCGTGCCCTACAAGGAAACCATGGACGCCGTCGCCATGGGGCTGCTGGATGGCGACCTGACTGCGCCGTCCTACTTCAGCGGCAAGGACCCGGTCTTTGCACTGATGGGCGACCTGATTGCCGGTTACGACAAGCCTTCCCAGTTCCTCGATTTCTGCAAGAACGGGGGCGGCGAGGCCGTCCTGCAGAAGGCGATCGACGCCGAAGTCGGTGACAAGGTGCATGTCGTCGGCTGTGGCCCCTACAAGCGCGAGGCGCTGGTTGCCGCCGTGCCGATCCGTGGTGTCGACGACCTCAAGGGGGTGAAGATCCGCTCGCCGGAGGGCCTGGCGGCCGACGTCTTCAAGCGGGCCGGGGCGACGCCGGTCAACATTCCCTTCTCCGAGGTCTATACCTCGCTGCAGCAGGGCGTGGTGGATGCCGCCGATGCATCGGCCTACGTCAACAACGACGCTTCCGGTCTCAACGACATCGCCAAGTACCCGATCTATCCCGGCATTCACAGCATGTCGTCGCAGCAGTTCACGCTCAACCAGAGTACCTGGGAGTCGCTGAGCGAAGAGGACCAGAAGGCGTTGCACGAGTGGTTCTACGACGCCTTCAATGACCTGGCCGACGCCGTCCATCAGCAGGACGAAAAGCTGGTCGCCCGCGACAAGGCCAAGGGCGACATTACCGTCATCGACTGGCCGCAGTCCGAACGCGACAAGTTCCGTGAAATCGCCCGCGAATCCTGGGAGGCCTATGCCCAGAAAAGCGAACTGGCTCAGGAAGCGTTCGATGCGCATGTCGCCTACATGAAGGCGCACGGCCTGCTGAAGGACCAGGCGTCTCAGGGCAACGACGACAAGACCGAGAACACCCAAGGCTAACGCGTTCCCGCTTCGGGTCACGGCATGGACCGGCCGTGACCCTTCTCATGTCCGGAGTCTGCTATGCGACTACTCAGCCGACTGGCGGCGGGTATGGATCGAGTCAGCGCCTTCATCGGGTATGCGTGCGCCGTACTGTTCTTTGCCTGCATCGCATTGTCCGCCTTCGAGGTGGTCATGCGCTATATCTTTGACGCTCCTACCCAGTGGACCTTCGAGACGATAATGGCGCTGTGCGCCACGGGGTGGGTATTGACCAGCGGTTACGTGACCCAACGCAAGCGCCATATCGCCATCACCATGGTCGAGCTGCTGGTGCCGGCTCACGTGTGGAAGAAGATGGAGCTGGTGTCCCTGGGGGTGGCGATCTTCGCCCTGGCCGCCCTGATCTACGCCGCCTGGGAACCGGCGATGATGGCCATGCATGGCGCCGAGCGCAGCGGCAGCTCTTTCAACCCGCTGCTGCCGGCCTACCTCAAGCCGACCCTGGTGGTCGGGGCGGCCCTGTATCTGCTCCAGCTCCTGGCCAACGTGGTCCACTGGTTCGAAGACCGGGCCCGTGAACAATCCGACGCCCGGGGAGGCCACGAATAATGGGTATCGAACTCGTCACACTGTTGATCGTCCTGGCGCTGCTGGCGTTGATGGCCTTCGGCATTCCGCTGGGGGTGACCACGCTGTCGGTGTCGGTGTGCACGGCCCTGATCTATTTCGGCCCCAAGGGGCTGTTCCTGGTGGCGTCCAACGTCTACCACGTCCTGGAAAAGTACGAGCTGGTGGCCGTGCCCTTTTTCGTGTTCATGGCCAACGTGCTCGAACGCTCGGGTATCGCCCACGCCCTGTTCGACAGCATGTCGATCCTCGGTGGGCGCGCACGTGGCTCGGTGGCCGTGCAAACCTGTGTCGTGGCGGTGATCCTCGCCGCGATGAGCGGCATCATGGGCGGTGAGATCGTCATGCTCGGCTTGATTGCCTTGCCGCAGATGCTGCGCCTGGGCTACGACCGCAACCTGTCGATCGGCATCATCTGCGCCGCCGGTGCCCTGGCCACACTGATTCCGCCCTCGGTGGTGATGATCGTCTACGGTCTCGCCGCTCAGGTGTCGATCACCAAGTTGTTCGCCGCCGGGGCGATCCCGGGGATGATCCTTGCCGCCATCTACATCGCCTACATCGTGGTGCGCTGCAAGATGAATCCGGCGCTGGCGCCGATCAACGACATTCCCGAAACGGGCTTGCCGTTGTGGCAACGGTTGAAGTACCTCAAGGGGGCGATCCTGCCGTTCCTGTTGATCGGCATGGTCCTGGGCATGATCTATTCGGGCATCACCACCGTCACCGAGGCGGCGGCGATGGGCGCCGTGGGGGCGATGATCATTGCCGTGATTCTCAAGCAGTTCTCGTATCGAATGATCCGCGATGCAATGCGTCAGACCGCCTTGACCGTGGGTTCGATCATCTGGCTGGTGCTCGGGGCGGTCAGCCTGGTGGGCATCTACAATCTGATCGGCGGGGTGAGCTTTCTCAGCAATTTCCTGAAGAACCTGGACGTTCCGCCACTGGCGGTGATCATGATCATGATGGCGATCGTCATGGTGCTGGGGACGTTTCTCGAGTGGATCGCGATCATCTTCATCACCGTGCCGATCTTTGCGCCGGTGGTGGTGGGTCTGGGCTACGATCCGGTGTGGTTCGGGGTGCTGTTCGCCATGAATATCCAGATCTACTACCTGTCGCCGCCCTTTGGCCCGGCGTGCTTCTTCCTCAAGAGCGTGGCGCCGCCGGGCGTCGAGTTGCAGCATATCTTCCGGGCCGTGCTGCCCTTCATCGGGCTCCAGGTGATCGGCATGCTGCTGGTGTTGCTGATCCCGCAGTTGGCCCTGTGGCTGCCCAACCTGATGTTCCAGTGAGGAGGCCGATATGCAACCGTCCAACCAAGATTTGACGCGCCAGGAAGACGAATTGACCATCAGCGACTCCCCCGAGGAGGTCAACGAATTCAGGTTCGGTCTGTGGCCCGAGGTCGTCGGTCTGTTCATGGCCGGGTTCATCACCTGGATGATGTTCCTGTGAGGCCGGGGTCGGCCATGAGCGCCGCGTCACGACGCAACGGCGTCATGGCCATGCAATACTTGATAGCGAACTGGCGGTTCGATCCCGAGCGGCCGGCACTGGCCCGGTGAGGGACGAGCGAGGTATTTCGCGGCATCCAGGACGGACGATGAAGCAAGCAATGAATCAACTCGGCGTGTCACGTGTCTCGCAGCACGGCAGCCTTTCCGGCCAGGTATCCCGGCAACTCGAGACGCTGATCGTCGAGGGCCGTATCCCGGTCGGCGACAAGCTGCCGCCGGAAAACGGCCTCTGCGAGATGTTCGGCGTCAGCCGTACCGTGGTCCGGGAGGCGATCACGCATCTCAAGTCGCTGGGACTGGTCGAGACGCGCCGCGGCATCGGCACTCGCGTGCTGCGCTCGCGGCCGGTCGAGGCCCTGCCGGCCAAGCGGATCAGCCTGACGACCGTCGAGGACATTCTGCACATCCTGGAGCTGCGCCTGACCCTCGAGCCCGAGGCGGCCGCCCTGGCCGCGACGCGTCACGACGCCGAGGACCGTCGGCGCCTCGAGGCCGCCCATCGGGCATTCGTCGCGGCGTGTCGGCACGATTCGCAGGCTCGCGAGGAAGATTTCGCGTTCCATTTCGCGATTGCCCGGGCGACCCACAACCCGGTCTTCGCCACGTTCTACGAGCAATTCGATCTCGGCGCGATCCCGCGGGCCAAGCTGCTGGATGTCGAACTGGACGTCGAGGCCACGCGCCATTATCTCGAGCGCGTCGGCCAGGAACATGACGTGATCCTCGAGACGATCCTGGCGCGACACCCCGCAGCGGCCCGTGACGCCATGCTGGAGCACTTGAGTCGAGCACGCGATAACTACGCGTCTTACCGGCAATAGCCCCTATTGCCCCACGCACGAGGGAGGAATCATGACACTGGAAGGCAAACTGCTGATCGGCCAACAGGCCGTCGCCGGATCGAGCGACCCGATCCAGGCCATCAATCCGTCGTCCAACCAGCGCATGGAGCCGGTCTATGCCGGCGGCACCGCCAAGGAGGTCGACCGTGCCTGCGAGCTGGCCTGGGCGGCGTTCGACACCTACCGCGAGACCTCGCTCGAGGAACGCGCAACGTTCCTCGAGACCGTCGCCGACGAGATCGAGGCGCTGGGCAACGACCTGATCGAGCGCGCCAGCGACGAGTCGGGCCTGGCGATCCCGCGCATCGAGGGCGAGCGCGGCCGCACCTGCGGCCAGCTGCGGCTGTTCGCCTCGGTGGTGCGCGCCGGCGAGTGGCTCGACGTGCGCGTCGATCCGGAACTCCCCGAGCGCCAGCCGATGCCCCGCGCCGACCTGCGCCAGCGCCACATCGCGCTGGGCCCGGTGGCGGTGTTCGGCGCCTCGAACTTCCCGCTGGCGTTCTCGGTGGCCGGTGGCGATACCGCCTCGGCACTCGCCGCCGGCTGCCCGGTGGTGGTCAAGGCGCACTCCGCCCACCCCGGCACCAGTGAGCTGGTGGGCCGCGCCATCCAGAAAGCGGTGGCCAAGTGCCAGTTGCCCGAGGGGGTGTTCTCGCTGCTGTTCGGGTCCGGTCAGGAGGTCGGCCAGGCGCTGGTCGCCGATCCGCGCATCAAGGCGGTGGGCTTCACCGGCTCCCGCGGCGGCGGTCAGGCGCTGGTGGCCACCGCCCAGTCACGCCCCGAGCCGATTCCGGTCTATGCCGAGATGAGTTCGATCAACCCGGTGTTCCCGCTGCCCGCGGCGCTCAAGGAGCGCGGTCAGACCATGGCCGAGGGCTTCGTCGGCTCGCTCAACATGGGCGCCGGGCAGTTCTGTACCAACCCCGGGCTGGTGATCGCGGTCCAGGGCCCCGAGCTGGACGCCTTCATCGAGGCCGCCGGCCAGGCGGTGCGCGACAGCGCCAGCCAGACCATGCTCACCCCGCGCATCCATGACGCCTACGAGCAGGGCGTGAGCAGCCTGGCGAGCCACGAGAAAACCCGCGAGGTGGCCCGCGGCAGCCTGGGCGAGAGCCCCAACCAGTGCCAGCCGGGGCTGTTCGTCACCGCGGCGAGCGATTTCCTCGCCGACGAGCGGCTGCAGGCCGAGGTGTTCGGCGCCAGCTCGTTGATCGTCGAGTGCGCCGACGAGGCGGAAGTGCGGAAGGTCGCCGAGCACCTGGAGGGGCAGTTGACCGCCACGCTGCAGATGGACGACGCCGATCTCGACAGCGCCCGGGCGCTGCTGCCGATCCTCGAGCGCAAGGCCGGGCGCATCCTGGTCAACGGCTGGCCGACCGGGGTCGAGGTGTGCCACGCCATGGTCCACGGCGGGCCCTACCCGGCGACTTCGGACTCGCGCACCACCTCGGTGGGCACGGCGGCGATCCATCGCTTCCTGCGCCCGGTGTGCTACCAGAACCTGCCGGACGCGCTGCGTCCCGAGGCACTCAAGGAGAGCAATCCGCTCGCGCTCAAGCGGCTGGTCGACGGCCAGCGCGAGGGCTGAGCGCCGACGGCGGGGCGCGTTGCACGACGCTAGCCGCCGGTGTCTGCCGGTGTCCCCGACCGGCTGCTGAGAATGGCCCCATTCGTTGCGGATGGGGCTTTCTGTCGTCGGCGCGAGAGGGTCAGATCAGGCCGGTCGCCTTGAGGAGAAACAGCCCCGTGGCGATGGTGAGCATGCAGGAGAAGGTCGAGATGACGATGATGTTGGCCGCCAGCCGGGCGTTGGCATGGGCGGCCTTGGCCATGACGAAGCTGACGGCGGCGGTGGGGCTGGCCAGGAACAGGAACAGCGTGCCCAGTGCCTCGCCACGATAGCCCAGTGCCAGCGCCCCCAGGGTGCCGAGCAGCGGCAGCCAGATGGTCTTCCACAGGCTGGCATCGATCGCCAGTCGACTGCCTTCCTTGAGCGCGCTGGTGGAGAGCGTGCCGCCGATGCAGATCAGTGCCAGCGGCAGTGACATCGAACCGAAATACTCGCCCGAGGTCATCAGCCAGGTGGGCAGGCTCACCTGGAAGTAGGCGAAGGGGATGGCCAGGATCACGCACAGGATCAGGGGATTCCTGGCCAGATTGACGAGCAGCGAGCGGATGTCCGACTGGGCACCGGGGCTGTAGAGAGCCAGCACGATCGACGAGAAGATGTTGTAGATGACGATGATCGAGCCGGCCATGATGCCGCCCAGGGAAAGCCCGAAGGTGCCGTAGGTGCTGGCGGCCAGCGCCAGGCCGACGATGCCGCAGTTGCCGCGGAAGGCGCCCTGCACGAAAACGCCGCGGTCCTCGACCGGGCAGCGCCACAGTGCCCAAGCCCAGGCGAAAAAGAAGCTGGCCACCGAAAAGCCCAGGAAGTAGAACAGCAGGCCGGGTTGCAGGGCGACATCGAGGTCGGCCTTGATGATGCTCAAGAACAGCAGGGTCGGCATGGTCGCCCGGAAGACCAGCATCGAGGCGGTGGAGATGAACGCGGTATCGATCCAGCGGATGCGCTTGAGCAGGATCCCCAGGAACACCATGGCGAAGACCGGCAGGGTGACGTCGAGGGTGTGCAGGAAGGCGTCGAACAGGTTCACGGCCGTCACCCTTGGCGGACCAGCCAGAAACCGACGACCAGCGCGGCAATCACGGTGGCGAAGAACAGGGCATTACGCAGGCGGGTTCCGCGGGAACGGGGCGACGGGGGCACGAGCATCTCCTGAGGTGATGAAGGCGGGGGCGAAGGCCTCGGGGTGGCTCGCCATTGGCGTTACATGGTAAACCCGTTAGCCTGCTAGTCCCAGCCGGATCGCCGGGGTGGGCCATCGGGGCCGCCCATGGCGCCGCCGCGAACCTTCGCCGCCCGTGCTGTCCATCACTCGCTTGGAGATTCCTGCCCATGACCGAACCCGTCGACATCACCCTGGCCGGAGGGCGCCTCGCCGGCCTGAGCTGGGGGCCGCAGGCGGCGCCGATCTGGCTGGCCCTGCATGGCTGGCTAGACAACGCCGCGAGTTTCTCGCGCCTGGCGCCATTGCTGGTCGAGCGGCTGGGCATTCGCCTGGTCGCCCTGGATTTCGCCGGGCACGGCCTGTCGCGGCACAAGAGCGTCGACAGCGACTATGCGATCTGGGACTTTCTGCACGACGTGCTCGACGCGATGAGCGATCTGGATCTGACGTCCACCACCGTGGTGGGCCACTCGATGGGCGCGGGAGTCGCCGGGCTGCTGGCGGCGTCGGTCCCCGAACGGGTGGAAAGGCTGATACTGCTCGACGGCCTGGGGACGCTCAATACCCCCGTGGAGCAGACCGCGTCGCAACTGCGCAAGGGGCTATTGGGGCATCGTCGTCCGTTGTCGGCGCCGCCGCGCTATGCTGACATCGAGGCCGCCATCGCCATGCGGGTCAACGGCGGCGTGACGCCCATCGACGCGGTCACCGCCGAACCGCTGGTCCGGCGCAACGTGATGCTCGAGGCCGATGGGGCGTGTCGTTTCCGGACCGACGGTCGCCTGCTGCGCCCCTCGCTGGTGCGCTTCAGCCCCGAGCAGATCGTGGCCCTGCTGTCGAGCATCGAGGCGCCGGCGCTGCTGGTCGAGGGCGAGCAGGGGATCCTCGGCGGACGCGAATTCGCCGGGCGGGCCCGTCAGGCCGTGAGGCGTCTGGAACGTCGGGTTCTCGCCGGCGGTCACCACCTGCATCTCGAGCCCGGGGCCGTCGACGCGGTGGCCGAGGCCATCGTGGACCACGTGCAAGCGTCGCAAGGTCGATAGAGGGGGGCGAAAGGGCATGAACAAGCGGGTCGCGCTGGTGCTGGGCAGTGGTGGAGCGCGGGGCTACGCCCATATCGGAGTCATCGACGAACTCGAGAGTCGCGGTTACGAGGTGGTGGCGATCGCCGGCTGCTCGATGGGGGCGGTGATCGGCGGGGTCTATGCGGCCGGCGAGCTCGAGGGCTACCGCGACTGGGTCACCCGCCTCGACTACTTCGACGTCCTGCGGCTGGTCGACGTCACCTGGAGCCCGATGGGCGCGATGCGTGCCAGCAAGGTGATGTCCAAGCTCGAGAGCCTGCTGGGCAGGCTCTCGATCGAGGATCTGGCGATTCCCTTCACCAGCGTCGCCACCGACCTGCTGCGTCAGCGTGAGGTGTGGTTCCAGTCCGGGCCGCTGTTGCGGGCGATCCGCGCCTCGATCGCCGTGCCGGGCCTCATCACCCCGGTCCACCATGGCGATCAGGTGCTGGTCGACGGCGGGTTGATGAACCCCTTGCCGATCATCCCCACCGTGGCGGCGCACGCCGACCTGATCCTGGCGGTCAACGCCACCGCCCAGACCCACCGGCCGGTCAGCCTGGAAGAGCTGCTGCCGCCCGCCGAGGCGGCCGAGGAGCAGGCGCGCGAGGCGCAGCGGGGTGGCGAGGGCAGCGGTCTCGGTGAGTGGTTCAACGGCGTCAGGACCCGTGCCCAGAAGATGTTCAGCAATGGCACAGGGGAGGGCGATGCGGGCGACGAGCGCCATTCGGCGCGTGCCGTCGAGCGAGCCTGGGGCAAGCTCGACATCATGCTGACCTCGTTCGAGATCACCCAGGCAGCGCTGGCCAAGTACAAGATCGCCGGCTACCCGCCGGACGTACTGGTCGAGATTCCCAAGACGGTCTGCGGCGCCTACGAGTTCCATCGCGCCGAGGCGCTGATCTGCCTGGGACGGCATCTCGCCCGCCAGGCGCTGGATCGCTACGAGGGCCCGGGCGGCGCCTTGTCCGAGGGGCAGGCCATGGTCAGCGCGCCGGATACCGGCAAGCCGGCCAATTGAACGCCGGCAGGTTTTCGTAAAGCACCTAGTGCTCGCCGCGCCGGCGCAGCAGCACGTAGACCGCGCCGGTGCCGCCGTCGGCGTCGGTGGCCGAACAGAAGGCCAGCACGCTCGGCCATTCGCGCAGCCAGGCGTTGACGTGGCTCTTGATCACCGGATAGTCGGCCATGCCCGTCCACGCCTTGCCGTGGACCACCAGGACGCAGCGCAGGCGTTGGCCGCGGGCATCGTGAAGGAAGGTCTCGAGCTGGTCACGTGCCTCGTCGAGGGTATAGCCGTGCAGGTCGAGGCCGGCCTCCCAGTCGATCCGCCCGCGTTGCAGGGCGCTACGGGTGCGGTAGGGCAGGTCGGGGACCGCGAAGTCGAGTCGCGCACTGGGGCGTACCGGTTCGACGCGGCCGTCGCTGGTGCGGCTGGACGGCGCATCGCTGGCCGACGACATGGCGGCATCGCGGCGCGCGGCCACCCGCTCCCGGTCGTCGCGACGCGGCTTGCCGGGGTCGGCTCGGTCGCTGGTCAGGCGTCTGACGCCGGCCTCTTCCAGGGCCTGGCGAAACAGCGAGACCTCCTCATCGGACGCGCCGCGGCGTCGGCTCATGCGACCCTCTCCTGGCTGGTTCCGGGCGGTGAATGGCGAGCGCCCCAGTATAGCGGCTGCACACCGACTGTGAAGCGTGATCCCGGACGGGTACAATCCCCGCTCACCCTTGGCATCAGCACAGGACTCCGTGTGAGCGCTTCCCGTTCTTCTCCCGACAGCACCCTGACACTCGACGACGCCCGGATCGCCGCGCAACTGGTCACGCTGCGCGACTGCCTGCGCTGGGCAACCAGCGAGTTCCACGTCGGTCGGCTGCATTTCGGCCACGGTACCGCCAGTGCCTGGGACGAAGCGGTGGCGCTGGTGCTCGGCGCGCTGCATCTCCCCTGGGATGTCGATCCCGCGGTGCTCGACGGTCGCCTGCTGGACGTCGAGCGCGCCCGCATCGTCGCCCTGGTGCGCGCACGCATCGAGACGCGCAAGCCGTTGCCCTACCTGCTGGGCGAGGCCTTCTTCGCCGGTTATCCGTTCGTGGTCGACGAGCGGGTGCTGATTCCGCGCTCGCCGATCGCCGAGTTGATCGAGCATGACTTCGCGGCCTGGTTCCCCGACCAGCCGCCGGCCCGGGTGCTCGACCTGTGCACCGGCTCGGGCTGCATCGGCATCGCCACGGCGCTGCATCTGCCCACCGCCGAGGTCGACCTGGCCGACATCAGCCCCGATGCCCTGGCGGTGGCCAAGATCAACATCACCCGCCACGAGGTCGGCTCCCGCGTGCGTGCCGTGGCCTCGGACCTGTTCGAGAGGCTGGCCGGCCAGCGCTACGACCTGATCGTCGTCAATCCGCCCTACGTCGATGCGCGCGACTTGACCGGCATGCCCGCCGAGTTCCGCCACGAACCGTCGCTGGCGCTGGGCGCCGGCCAGGATGGCCTGGACATCGTGCGCCGGCTGCTGCGCGAGGCGCGCAGCCACCTCGAGGACGACGGGGTGCTGATCGTCGAGGTGGGCAACTCGGACCGCCATCTCGAGGCGGCCTATCCCGAGGTGCCGTTCCTGTGGCTCGAGTTCGAGCGCGGCGGCCACGGCGTGTTCGCGCTCACCGCCGCCGAGCTCGACGAATACGCCGCCCATTTCGCCTGAGTCTATCGAGGATCGCTGCATGTCCGGCAACACCTTCGGCAAGCTGTTCACCGTCACCACCTTCGGCGAGAGCCACGGCCCGGCACTGGGGGCCATCGTCGACGGCTGCCCGCCGGGGCTCCCGCTGACCGAGGCCGACCTGCAGCGCGATCTCGACCGCCGGCGGCCGGGCACCTCGCGTCACACCACCCAGCGCCGCGAGCCCGACGCGGTGCGCATCCTCTCAGGCGTCTTCGAGGGCGTGACCACCGGTACGTCGATCGGACTGTTGATCGAGAATACCGACCAGCGCTCCAAGGATTATTCCGAGATCAAGGACCGTTTCCGGCCGGCGCACGCCGACTACACCTACCATCACAAGTATGGTCTGCGCGACTACCGGGGCGGGGGCCGCTCCAGCGCCCGCGAGACGGCGATGCGCGTCGCCGCCGGGGCGATCGCCAAGCAGTACCTGGCCACCCAGGGCATCCGGGTGCGCGGTTACATGAGCCAGCTCGGCCCGCTGACCCTCGACTTCAAGAGCTGGGAGGCCGTCGACGACAATGCCTTCTTCTGCGCCGACCCCGAGCGTGTGCCGGAGCTCGAGGCCTTCATGGACCAGCTGCGGCGCGATCAGGACTCGGTGGGCGCGCGCATCAGCGTGGTCGCCGAAGGCGTGCCGGTGGGGCTGGGCGAGCCGGTGTTCGACCGCCTGGATGCCGAGCTCGCGCATGGCCTGATGAGCATCAATGCCGTCAAGGGCGTCGAGTTCGGCGACGGCTTCGCGTCGGTCGCCCAGCGCGGCAGCGAACATCGCGACGAGATGACCCCGGCGGGTTTTCTCTCCAATCATGCCGGCGGGGTGCTGGGCGGCATCAGCTCGGGGCAGACGCTGATCGCTCACCTCGCCTTGAAGCCGACCTCGAGCATTACCGTGCCCGGGCGCTCCATCGACGTCGCCGGCAACCCCGTCGAGGTCGTCACCAAGGGGCGTCACGACCCCTGCGTGGGCATCCGCGCCACGCCGATCGCCGAGGCGATGATGGCGCTGACGCTGATGGACCATCTGCTGCGCCATCGTGCCCAGAATGCCGATGTCCGGGTCGATACGCCGCGGCTGACCTGAGTCGTTTTCCGCGCCCGGCGTTCGCCGGGCGCACCCTGCCTTTTCCGTCGCTTTTCCCCAGCCGCCGGCTTTGTCGGCACCCGGGCCATCCCGGTCGGCTTCGCCGGTCAGGACGCCTGGCGAGGCGTTGTCCAGGGCGTTGGCCGGCAGCCGTGCCAGGCCTGCTACACTCAGGGCAACACACCCGAGACGAGTCATGCCATGAAGATAAACGTCGAGTTCGATCTCACGCCGGCCGAGTTTCGACAGTCGTTGGGGTTGCCCGATGTCGATGCTTTCCAGCGCGACATGCTCGCGCGCATTCAGGAGCAGATGGAAGCCGGGGTCGAGGGCTATGACCCGTGGAGCCTGATGCAGCCGTTCTTCCAGCAGAGCATGACCCAGGGCATGGCCAACTTCGGCAATTACCAGCAGATGATGATGGACATGCTGCGCAAGGCGGGCAGTGGCCGTTCGACCGGCAACGACGAGGCGTCGGCCGAGTCGACGACGCGCCCGTCGAGTGCCCAGGCGACGTCGCGTCAGGGGCGCAAGACGTAAATTCGCGGCCGGCTGTTGCAAGCCAAGGGGTCTCGGACTACGCTTTGTGCGGTGCAGCAATCGACGTTCGCTGTCTCGACCACGCCGTTCCTCCAGGGGGGATTCGTGATGCAACAAGACCAGATGTTCAACGCCTTCGCCGACCAGGCCAAGAGCTTCTTCGAGCCGATGCGCAAGCTCAACGGCCTGATGCTGGACAACATGGAGAAGATGACCCAGTACCAGCTCGAGGCCATGAAGCGCTATACCCAACTGGGTACCGAGCGCATGCGTGCCGCGTCGGAGATCAAGGACGCCGACGACATGCGCGACTTCACCACGCGCCAGGCCGAGTTGATGAACGAGCTGTCCAAGCAGATGATCGAGGACGCTCGCGCCATGACCGAACTGAGCATGGCCTTCAAGTCGCAGGTCGAGACCACCTTCAACGAAGTCTCCGAGAAGGCGGTCGACCAGGCCAACCAGACGGTGGAGAAGGCCGCCCAGACGGCGAAGGAATCCACGGCTTCCGCCAAGTCCACCAGCCAGTCGTCGTCTCGCAAGTCGAGCTGATCCGACGACCGTGGTCACGCTGGCATCGGGGCCTTCGTCGGCCCTGGTGAGCGACGCCATTGGCGACGACATGTCGATGCCCCAGGGGGCGTCGACATGTCTTGGCGTGTCTGGCGCATCACAATGACAGGGGGAGGAGGGTCTATGACCTCGGAGTTGCCCAATGAACTGGGTGTCCCGGTGAACCCGGAACTGGCCGCCCAGATCGAGGCCATCAGTCAGGAATACCACAGCCTGATGCAGGAGATGTTCACTCGATTGTGGCCGAGCGAGGCGGCTTCGGCGGTCTACAGCGACGTCCGGGACAGCGTGATGGCTGCCCTGGAAGCGCTCGCCCAGCGGCCCGAGACGATCTATGGCGCCCAGGTTCGTCTCGCTCAGGATCAGTTGCAGCTCTGGCAGCAGACGATGCGCGAGATGATGGGCGAGCCCGGCGAGATGGTCGTCGCGCCCGATCCCAAGGACCGGCGTTTCCGCGACGAGGCCTGGCAGCAGGACCCCTTCTATCGCAACATCCTCCAGCAGTACCTGATGTTCGCCCGGCTGGTGGAACAGCTGGTCGAGGGCGCCGACAACCTGCCCGACAAGCAGAAGCAGAATCTGGCCTTCTACGCCCGCCAGTACGTCAGCGCCCTGGCGCCGACCAACTTCGTCACCACCAACCCCGAGGTGATGCGGCTCACCCAGGAAACGCAGGGGCAGAATCTGGTGGACGGCCTGGCCCGCCTGCGCGAGGACCTGGCCAACTCGGCCGAGGGCATCAACGTGGCGATGACCGACCGCGAGGCCTTTCAGGTCGGCACCAACATCGCCGTGACGCCGGGCCAGGTGATCTACGAGAACGAACTGATCCAGCTGATCCAGTACACCCCGACCACCGAGGAGGTGTTCAAGACACCGCTGCTGGTGGTGCCGCCCTGGATCAACAAGTACTACATTCTCGACCTGCGCCAGGACAATTCGCTGATGAAGTGGCTGGTCGATCAGGGCCATACGGTGTTCCTGATCTCGTGGCGCAACCCCGGCCCCGAGCAGCGCGACATGACCTGGGCCGACTACATGCAGCTGGGGCCGATCGCCGCCATGGGGGCGATCGAACAGGCCTGCGGCGAGAAGTCGGTGAATCTGCTCAGTTACTGCGTGGGTGGCACCCTGGCGGCGAGCACGGTGGCCTATCTGACCAGTACCCGGCGCGGGCGCAAGGTGCGCTCGGTCACCTACATGGCGACCCTGCAGGACTTCAGCGATCCCGGCGAGATCGGCGTGTTCATCAACGAGCCGGTCCTTCAGGGCATCGAGCGGCAACTCGAGGCCGACGGCTATCTCGACGGCCGGGTGATGGCGTTCAGTTTCAACCTGCTGCGCGAGAACGACCTGTTCTGGTCGTTCTTCGTCAACAACTACCTCAAGGGCGAGACCCCGGCGGCCTTCGACCTGCTCTACTGGAACACCGACGGCACCAACCTGCCGGCGGCCACCCATGGCTGGTACCTGCGTCACATGTATCTGGAAAATCGGCTGGTCGAGCCCGGCGGCATCGAGCTCGACGGGGTCAAGATCGACCTGCGCAAGATCTCCACGCCCAGCTACTTCGTCTCGGCCCGCGACGACCATATCGCCAAGTGGAACTCCACCTACTACGGCACCCAGTACCCCAAGGGGCCGGTGACCTTCGTGCTCGGCGGCTCCGGCCACATCGCCGGGATCGTCAATCCGCCGAGCAAGAACAAGTACGGCTACTGGACCAACGACGCACTGCCGCCGACGCCGCGGGAATGGTTCGAGGGCGCCACCCAGCATGAGGGATCCTGGTGGCCGCACTGGCAGGCCTGGATGACCGACAACAAGTACGCCGACCCCGACAAGCGGGTGCCGGCCCGTCAGCCGGGCGACGGCGAACTGGAACCGATCGAGGCGGCGCCGGGGCGCTACGTGCGCCAGACCATTCCCGAGGTGCTCGCTTCCCAGGCCGCTGCCGACTAGATCCCTTCGTAAGCCTCACCCGTCGTATCGTGAAGCCCGCCGTCATTCCCGACGGCGGGCTTCCTGCGTTCGGGCCTCGTCGAGCATCGCGATCATCGAGCGGGCCGCGTTGGACAGGGTGCGGCTCTTGTGGAACAGGTAGCCCAGCGGGCGCTCGATGGGGCGGTGCTCGATCGGCAGGACGCTGAGCTCGTCGTCGATCAGCGATTCCGGCAGCACACTCCAGCCCAGGCCGATCGCGACCATCATCTTGAGGGTCTCGAGGTAGTTGGTCGACAGGGCCACCTCCACCTGCAGCCCCTCCCGCGCGAAGGACTCGACGACGATCCCGCGGGTGAAGGTCAGCGGTCCCGGCAGCACCGCATCGAAGTCCGACAGCGCGGCGAGCGGCAGTGTCTCGTGCCTGGCCAGCGGGTGCTCGTTGCCGCACACGAAGCGTAGCTTGTCGACCCATACCGGCACCACGGTGAGCTGTGGATTGGGGGAGGGCGCCAAGGTCACCACGGCGAGCTCCAGTTCACCGTCCAGCACTCCCTGATAGGCCTGTTCGGAATCCAGGAAGCGCATGTCCATGCGCACCTCGGGGTGTGCCTGGGTGTAGGCCTTGAGCAGCGGCGGCAGGCGGTGCAGGCCGATGTGATGGCTGGTGGCCATGGTCAGGCTGCCGCCGACGTCGCCGGACAGGTTGGCCAGGGCCCGGCGGCTGTCGTCGACCATCACCAGGATCTCGCGGGCCCGGCCGAGCAGCAAGCGACCGGCTTCGGTGAGGGTGACGCGGCGTCCGATGCGATCGAACAGCCGGGCGCCGACCTGATCCTCCAGGCTGGCGATACGCTTGCTGACCGCCGGCTGGGTCAGAAACAGCTGCTCGGCGGCCAGCGAGAAAGAGCCGTTGTCGGCCACGGCGACGAAGGCCTGAAGGCTTTGGGTGTCCATGGGGCTCGCCTGACTTGATGAATTCCTGTTTGGAATCCAAAGAATGAAAAACATGAATTGCTTTCATGATGGCAACTTCTTAGGCTAGTCGGCAAGCAAGACATCCCAGAATGTCGATATGCCGGACGCCCCGGCCCACGTGACAACCCGGCTCGGACGAGCCCGCTGGAGGAGACCCATGGCAGGCCAGACGCTTTACGACAAGTTGTGGTCGCAACACTTGGTCAAGCAGCGCGACGATGGCAGCGCCCTGATCTACATCGACCGCCACCTGCTGCACGAGGTGACCTCGCCGCAGGCCTTCGAAGGGCTGCGTCTGGCCGGCCGCCGGCCGTGGCGACTCGACGCCAACCTGGCCACGCCGGATCACAACGTGCCGACCACGCTGGTCGAGCGCGCCGAGGGCAATGCCGGCATCAAGGATCCGGTATCGCTGATCCAGGTCCAGACCCTGGACGACAATTGCGAGAGTTTCGGCATCGAGGAGTTTCGCATCAACGATGCCCGCCAGGGGATCGTGCACGTGGTGGGCCCCGAGCAGGGCGCCACGCTGCCGGGCATGACCGTGGTCTGCGGTGATTCGCATACCGCCACCCACGGCGCCTTCGCCGCCCTGGCGCACGGCATCGGCACCTCCGAGGTCGAACACGTGCTGGCCACCCAGTGCCTGGTGGCGCAGAAGATGAAGAACCTGCGGGTGCGCGTCGAGGGCCAACTGGGCGCCGGCGTCACCGCCAAGGACATTGTGCTGGCGGTGATCGGCCGCATCGGTACCGCCGGCGGCACCGGTTACGCGGTCGAGTTCGCCGGCAGCGCGATCCGCGACCTGTCGATGGAAGGGCGCATGACCATCTGCAACATGGCCATCGAGGCCGGCGCGCGGGTCGGCCTGGTGGGCGTCGACGACACCACCATCGACTACCTGCGCGAGCGTCCCTTCGCGCCCGCCGCCGACATCTGGGAGGCCGCGGTCGCCGACTGGCGCGAGCTGGTCTCCGACGACGACGCGGTATTCGACAAGGAGGTGGTGCTCGACGCCGCCGAGATCGCCCCGCAGGTGACCTGGGGCACCAGTCCCGAGATGGTCGCGCCGATCACCGGCGAAGTCCCCGATCCGGCGGCCGAGGCCGACGAGACGGTCCGCGGCGGCGTGACCCGAGCGCTCGACTACATGGGCCTGGCGCCGCGTCAGAAGATCGCCGACATCCGCCTCGACAAGGTGTTCATCGGCTCGTGCACCAACTCGCGCATCGAGGACCTGCGCGAGGCCGCCCGGGTGGCGCGTGGCGGCAAGGTCGCCGACTCGGTCAAGCTGGCGATGGTCGTGCCGGGGTCCGGTCTGGTCAAGCGCCAGGCCGAAGCCGAGGGACTCGACAAGATCTTCATCGAGGCCGGTTTCGAGTGGCGCGAGCCGGGCTGTTCGATGTGCCTGGCGATGAACGCCGACAAGCTCGAGCCGGGCGAGCACTGCGCCTCGACCTCGAACCGCAACTTCGAGGGGCGCCAGGGCTACGGCGGGCGTACCCATCTGGTCAGCCCGGCGATGGCCGCCGCCGCTGCCCTGGCCGGGCATTTCGTCGACGTCCGTGAATTCAACCGCCAGCCCGAGGAGGCCTGAGCCATGCAAGCACTGAAACAGCACCAGGGCCTGGTGGCCCCGCTCGACCGGGCCAACGTCGACACCGACCTGATCATTCCCAAGCAGTTCCTCAAGTCGATCAAGCGCACCGGCTTCGGGCCCAACCTGTTCGACGAGCTGCGCTATCTCGACGAGGGCTATCCGGGGCAGGACGCCAGTCAGCGTCCGCTCAACCCCGACTTCGTGCTCAACCAGCCCCGTTACCAGGGGGCCAGCGTGCTGTTGGCACGGCGCAACTTCGGTTGCGGCAGCTCCCGCGAGCATGCCCCCTGGGCGCTCGAGGACTTCGGTTTCCGGGTGATCATCGCGCCGAGCTTCGCCGATATCTTCTACAACAACTCGTTCAAGAACGGCATCCTGCTGATCACCCTCGACGAAGCCACGGTCGAGCGGCTGTTCCGGGAAGTCGAGGCCAACGAGGGCTACCGGCTCGACGTCGACCTCGAGGCGCAGACCGTGACCACGCCGAGCGGCGAGGTGCTGACCTTCGAGCTCGACGCCTTCCGCAAGCACTGCCTGCTCAACGGGCTCGACGACATCGGTCTGACCCTGCAGCATGAGGAAGCGATCCGCGAGTTCGAGCAGGCGCATCGGCAAAAGCGCCCCTGGCTGTTCCGCCAGGCGGGCTGATCGGCGCTTGTCAGCGCCCAGACAACCACAACGCTGGACACAAACCGGGACACCGTCGCACGACGGCCGCGCAAGGACAGCGCCCCATTCACGACGCGTCGGCCCAGCGGGGCCGACGCCATTCAGGAATCGCTCATGAGTCGCAAGATTCTCGTTCTGCCGGGTGACGGCATCGGTCCGGAAATCACCGCCGAGGCGGTCAAGGTACTCGAGGCCTGCCGCGAGCAGGGGCTCGACGTCACCCTCGAACAGGGCCTGGTCGGCGGTGCCGGCTATGATGCCCACGGCGAGCCGCTGCCGGCCGAGACGCTGGCCAAGGCGAAGGCCGCCGACGCCATCCTGCTGGGCGCCGTGGGCGGGCCCAAGTGGGACAAGCTGGAGGACATCGCCAAGCGCCCCGAGAAGGGCCTGCTGGGTCTGCGCAAGCAGCTCAATCTGTTCGGCAACCTGCGCCCGGCGCTGCTCTACCCGCAGCTGGCCGAGGCCTCCAGCCTCAAGCCGGAAGTGGTTTCCGGGCTCGACATCATGATCGTGCGCGAACTCACCGGCGGCATCTACTTCGGCCAGCCGCGCGGCATCGAGGAACGTGACGGTCAGCGCGTCGGCTACAACACCTACGTCTACTCGGAAGCCGAGATCGAGCGCATCGGTCGGGTCGCCTTCAAGATGGCCCAGAAGCGCGGCAAGAAACTGTGCTCGGTCGACAAGGCCAACGTCCTCGAGGTCACCATGCTCTGGCGCGAGGTGATCGAGCGCCTGGCGGCGGAGTATCCGGACGTCGAGCTGTCGCACATGTACGTCGATAACGCCGCCATGCAACTGGTCCGCGCGCCCAAGCAGTTCGACGTGATCGTCACCGGCAACATGTTCGGCGACATCCTCTCCGACGCCGCGGCGATGCTCACCGGCTCGATCGGCATGCTGCCTTCGGCCTCGCTCAACGAGCAGGGGCAGGGCATGTACGAGCCGTGCCACGGCAGCGCGCCGGATATCGCCGGCCAGGGCCAGGCCAACCCCTTGGCAACCATTCTCTCGGTGGCCATGCTGCTGCGCTACAGCCTCGGCGAGGGCGAACTGGCCGCGCGCATCGAGCGCGCCGTGGGCCGGGTGCTCGACGATGGCCTGCGTACCGCCGACATCGCCTACGCGGGCACGCGGCGTGTCAGTACGGCGGAAATGGGCGATGCTGTGGTGGCGGCCTTTCGGCAGGCCTGATATCCGCGATGAGTCATCTGAAGCATAGCGTCAGATTATTTGTTACCCTGGTTTTCAATAATTCACGATTATCCCGGTTCACGGGGCAACCCCAGAACGTCAGGAGGACAGTTTCATGTTGAAAGTCGGTTTCGTCGGATGGCGGGGCATGGTGGGCTCCGTTCTCATGCATCGCATGCGTGAGGAGAACGACTTCGCCGGTCTCGAGCCGGTCTTCTTCACCACCTCGCAGGTCGGCCAGCCCGGCCCGGACGTGGGCGTCGACGTGCCAGCGCTCAAGGATGCCTTCGATCTCGAGGCGCTCAAGGCGCTCGACGTCGTCGTCACCTGTCAGGGCGGCGACTACACCGAGAAGGTCTATCAGCCGCTGCGCGAGTCAGGCTGGAAGGGCTACTGGCTGGATGCCGCCAGCACCCTGCGCATGAGCGACGACGCGACCATCGTTCTCGATCCGGTCAACCGCCACGTGATCGATGCCCAGCTGGCCCGGGGCACCCGCACCTTCACCGGCGGCAACTGCACGGTCAGCCTGATGCTGATGGGTCTGGGTGGTCTGTTCGAGGCCGATCTGATCGAGTGGATGACCTCGATGACCTATCAGGCCGCCTCGGGCTCCGGCGCCAAGCACATGCGCGAACTGCTCAACCAGATGGGCTCGCTGCGCGACAGCGTCAAGAGCGAGCTCGACGATCCGGCCAGTGCGATCCTCGACATCGATCGCAAGGTCGCCGAGACGATGCGCGGCGACGGTTTCCCGATCGACAACTTCGGCGCGCCGCTCGCCGGCGGGTTGCTGCCGTGGATCGACAAGCCGATGGACAACGGCCAGAGCAAGGAAGAGTGGAAGGGCGGTGTCGAGTCGAACAAGATCCTCGGCCACACCGACAACCCGATCCCCATCGATGGGCTCTGCGTGCGTATCGGCGCCATGCGCTCGCACAGCCAGGCCTTCACCATCAAGCTCAAGAAGGACGTGCCGCTCGACGAGATCGAGGATCGCATCGCCAGGCACAACGACTGGGTCAAGGTCGTGCCCAACGAGAAGGAAGCCACCCTGCGCGAGTTGACCCCGGCCGCGGTGACCGGAACCATGACGGTACCGGTGGGGCGTCTGCGCAAGCTGGCGATGGGCGGCGAGTACCTGACCGCTTTCTCGGTCGGCGACCAGTTGCTGTGGGGCGCCGCCGAGCCGCTCAAGCGCATGCTCTCGATCCTGCGCGAGCAGTGAGCGCCCGGCGCGACCCGGTCGCGCCGCTCGGCCATGACGAACGCCTCCTCCGGGAGGCGTTCTTGTGTTGACGAGGCATGAATAGCGAACGCTTTCGGTCGCTGTTATCGCGATTTCGAATGAGGTCGTGTAGTAATGATAGTGTCTGACCATTCCGATACGAAAAAACGACGCCGTCACGATCTCGCCAAGACGCCATGAGAGCGTTGCGAGAGTGACGTGGAACCGGCGCGGGGAAAACGATGAGACGTACACTTTCCTGGGGCGCCTGCCTGGCGTTGCTGGTGGCCAGCCCCGTGACGCTGGCGCTGGGGCTGGCCGAGCCGGAGGTTCGCTCCAGCCTCGATGCGCCCCTTCGGGCACGCCTGCCGTTGACCGATCTCGGCGGGCTGGATCCGTCGCTGCTCAAGGCTCGTCTGGCCAGTGCCGCGGCCTTCGACGAGGCGGGCATTCCCCGCACCACCCTGGCGGAGAGCGTCAAGGTGGCCATCGAGCGCAGCCGCGGCGATCTGGCGGTGACACTCACCACCCGCCAGCCGGTCAACGAACCCTATCTCGACCTGCTGCTGACGCTGGAATGGCCGGGGGGCCGCCAGCGTCGCGAGATCACGCTGCTGCTCGATCCGCCCGGCTACGCACAGATGCCAGCCCTGGCGCCCGGCGCGGCGACGCCGGCCCGGCCCGCGAGCTCCGCCGGCAGCGTGGCGACCGGCGAGTCGTCTTCCCCGGCGGAGGGCGCCGCCGCATCGGCCGCCGCGACACCGCAGTCGCTGCGCGTCGCCCCGGGCGACACCCTCTCGGGCCTGGCCAGCCGGGTCCGGCCAGCCGGCGCGAGTCTCGAACAGACCATGCTGGCGTTGCAGCGTGCCAACCCCGATGCCTTTGCCGACGGCAACGTCAACAACCTGCGCGCCGGCGTCACGCTGGACGTGCCTTCCCGTGACGCGATTCTGGCCCGTGAGCCCGAGGTCGCCGATCGACAGATTCGGGACCAGACGCGCCAATGGCAGAGCGAGGACTCGACGTCGCCACCGGACACCGCGACATCATCGGGTACCGGCGAAGCGAACGCGGCCACGAACGAGGGCCCGGCGTCGCAACCCGACGCGGACGACGGCGAGCCGTCGCCGGGAGGCTCGCGGCTGAGCGTGCTCGACGACCGGGCGCTGGCCGCCGGGAGCGCGGCGGACGCCGGTCGTCAGCCGCTGTCGCCGGCAGCGCTGGCCGCCGCCCTGCAGGCGAGCCAGTCGACACGCCTCGCCGAACTCGAGTCACAGCTGCAGACGACCCGACAGCGCTTGAACGACGCCCGCGCCCAGCGTGACCAGTTGACCGAGCAGGTCGGCGAGCTGCGCACCGAGATCAGCGGGCTGCGCGATCAACTGGCCACGGCCCTGACCACACGCCGCGAGGCGCCCGCCAGCGATGCTGGCCGTGATGCGCCGACGGCGGCGCCGAACGAGAGAGACGCTGCCCCCGAGCGGGGCATGCTCGACTGGCTGGTCGACAACCTGGCCCTGCTGGGCGGTGCCGCGATTGCCCTGTTGCTGGGGCTCTGGGCCTGGCTGAGGCGTCGCGAGCACCGTCAAGCGTCCGACGAACCGCCTGCCAGGCCGTTCTCGTCACTCCAGGGGACGGCGGCCGGCGATCGGCGGTCGGTGGACGAGCCGGGCGTCGTGCCGGCGTCGCGGCCCGTGGCGGAGACGCAAGCCGCGTCTTCCCGGCAGGCGCCAGCGTCGGCCAGCGAGATGCCTCCCGAGGCGGAGGCGATCAGCGAGGCGGAGATCTACATGGCCTACGGGCGCTACGATCAGGCTCGCGAGCGCCTCGAGCAGAGCCTGGCCCGGGAACCCGATCGTCAGGATCTGAGGCTCGAGCTGCTGGGCGCCTGTGTGGCGCTGGGCGATCGCGCGGCCGCCGAGCGCGAGGCGGCCGAACTCGAACGCCAGGGCGACGAGGCGCAGCGCCGCGAGGCTCGCGATCTGCTGGAACGACTGGTACCGGCCGGCGCGGCAGACCCTCACGCCGCCGGGAAGGCCGATATCACCGAGCGGGCCGATGACGCCGAGCGAATCGACCTCGCTGAGGCGGATACGGGCATTGCAGTACCGAACGGGGCTGACGAGGAGGCGCTCGTCGACGATACAACGGCCGCCGCCGACACCCGCGGCATCGCTCCCCGGTCGGCCGAGAGACACGACGAGCCCGACGAAGCCCCGATGGACGACGAGGGGGAAGCGCCATCCGCAACGGCAGCCGAGCGAAGCGAAGGCGACACGGCGAGCGCCGAAAGTGTCATCGACTACGAGCCCCCCGTTCTCGAGCCGAGCGACGCGCTCTCCCACGAGCCACGGCTGGCCCAGCCGGTGGTCGATTACCCCGAGGATTTCACCGGGCTCGACAATCCCGCGCTGGGCGAGTCGGCGAGCGCCGGCGCCGCCGAATCGGGCGTCGATGCCGGGCAGGGCTGGATCGTCGAAGAGGTGGCGTTCGATCCGCTCGATCTGGATAATGAGCGCTCCACGGCCAGCGCTTCGCCTGCCGATGCCGAACGACGTCTCGCGCAGGCTCGCCAGCATCTCGACGACGGCGAGTCGCATGCCGCCCGAGCCCTGCTGGAACCCCTGCTGGAGTCGGGGGACGACGAGCAGGCCGGCGAGGCGCGGGCTTTATTAGATCGTCACGGCCTGTAGGGCGGCTCACCGGGCGCCTTGCCGGTCCCGAATCCGTAGTGAGCGATGTCCCTTTTCGAGTTTCTCGATGAAAAACGCCCGTTGACCGGCCGCCTCGCCATGGCGGTCGAGTACGACGGTACCGGCTACTGTGGCTGGCAGCGTCTGAAGCACTCGCCGTCGGTTCAGGCAGCGCTGGAAACCGCCCTGGGCAAGGTCGCCAACGCGCCGGTCAAGGTATTGTGCAGCGGGCGTACCGACTCCGGCGTCCATGCCACCCGGCAGATCGTGCATTTCGATGCGCCGGTGCCGCGTTCCAACAAGGCCTGGGTCTTCGGCGCCAACGCCAACCTGCCGCGCGACATCGCCGTGCGCTGGGTCAGGCCGGTGCCCGACGATTTCCATGCGCGCTTTCTGGCGCTGGCGCGTCGCTACCGCTACCTGATCCTCAACCAGCCCAACCGGCCGGTGCTCGAGCGGGCCAACGCCACCTGGTGTCGCGAGCCGCTGGACGTGCCGCGCATGCACGCCGCCGCCCAGGCGCTGGTCGGCGAGCACGACTTCTCGAGCTTTCGCGCCGCCGGCTGTCAGTCGAAGTCGCCGATTCGGCATGTCCACTTCATCGAGGTCAATCGCTACGGGCCGCTGGTCGCCATCGACATCCAGGCCAACGCCTTCCTGCACCACATGATTCGCAACATCGCCGGCGCACTGGTGGCGGTGGGGCGCGGCGACCAGGGCGGTGATTACCTCGCCGAACTGCTGGCCATGCGCGACCGGGCGCGCGGCGACGTCACCGCGCCGGGCTGCGGCTTGCATTTCGTCGACTCGATCTACGACGAGCGCTTTGCGCTGCCCAGCGAGCCGCTGGGCCCCAACCTGCTGGCCTTCCTCGGCGAGTGGACCGGCGAGCGGCCGCTGCCGGACACGCCGATGGTCCGCTACCGGCGGGGCGAGGCCGGCGCCCGCCACCCGGCGGCGATCGCCAACGACGGCGGCTGAGCCGATGTCGGCAAGGAGACTCCACATGCCGCGTACCCGCATCAAGATCTGTGGCCTGACCCGCGAAGCGGACGTCGACGCGGCGGTGGCCGCCGGTGCCGATGCCCTGGGCTTCGTGCTCTGGCCGGGCAGCGACCGCGCCATCGATCCCGGGCGCCTGGCGCACCTGGCCGCGCGGGTGCCGGCATTCGTCACGCGCGTGGGACTGTTCGTCGACCAGGAGCCGGCATTCATCGAGCGCTGTGCCCCTTGGCTGGATCTGATCCAGTTCCACGGCGACGAGACCCCCGAGCAGTGCCGGCACGCCCCGCGTTCCTGGATCAAGGCGCTGCGCATGCGCGACGACGTGGACCTGCCCGCCGCGGCGGCGGCCTACAAGGACGCCCGGGCGCTGCTGCTCGACGCCTACAAGCCCGGCGTGCCGGGGGGCACCGGCGAGGTCTTCGACTGGTCGCGAATCCCCGCAAGCCTGGCAAAACCTGTTATCCTCGCCGGAGGTCTCGACCCGAGCAATGTCGGCGAGGCCGTGCGTGCGGTACGCCCCTTCGCGGTCGATGTCTCGGGTGGCGTCGAACGCTCCCGGGGCGTCAAGGACCCCGCCAAGTTGCACGCGTTCATCCACCAAGTGACCCTGACTCAAACCCCTTGAGCCCAAGCGACCCTGTGAGGTGTCTTTCGTGACCAAGTTCAGCGACCTGACCCGATTGCCCGATGCACGCGGCCATTTCGGCCCCTACGGCGGTCGGTTCGTTTCGGAGACCCTGAGCTTCGCGCTGGAGGAACTGGAGAAGGCCTATCGGGACCTTCGCGACGACCCGGACTTCCAGGCGGAATTCGACCGTGACCTGGCGACCTACGTGGGCCGCCCGTCTCCGCTGTACCACGCTGAACGATGGTCCAGCCAGCTCGGCGGCGCGCAGATCTGGCTCAAGCGCGAGGACCTCAATCACACCGGCGCCCACAAGGTGAACAACACCATCGGCCAGGCGCTGCTCGCCAAGAAGAGCGGCAAGCCGCGGGTGATCGCCGAGACCGGCGCCGGCCAGCACGGCGTGGCCACCGCCACCGTCGCCGCGCGCCTGGGCCTTACCTGCGAGGTCTACATGGGCGCCGAGGACGTCGAGCGGCAGAAGCTCAACGTCTATCGCATGCGCCTGCTGGGGGCCAACGTGATTCCCGTGGAATCCGGCTCGCGGACCCTCAAGGACGCCATGAACGAGGCGCTGCGCGACTGGGTGACCAATGTCGACGACACCTTCTACATCATCGGTACCGTGGCCGGGCCGCACCCCTATCCGATGCTGGTGCGCGACTTCAACGCCGTGGTCGGTCGCGAGGCCCGCGAACAGTCGCTGGCCCAGATCGGCCGGTTGCCCGACGCCCTGATCGCCTGCGTGGGCGGCGGCTCCAACGCCATGGGCCTGTTCTATCCGTTCGTCGAGGACGAGGACGTCGCCATGTACGGCGTCGAGGCCGGCGGTGACGGCGTCGAGACCGGTCGCCACGCCGCGCCGCTGACCGCCAACGCGCCGCGTGGCGTGCTCCACGGCAACCGCACCTACCTGATGTCCGACGAGGCCGGCCAGATCACCGACACCCACTCGATCTCGGCGGGACTCGACTACCCCGGCGTGGGCCCCGAGCATGCGCTGTGGAAGGACGTCGGGCGCGTGCAGTACGTGGCCGCCAACGACGACAAGGTGCTCGAGGCGTTTCGCGAGCTGACCCGTCTCGAAGGCATCATGCCGGCGCTCGAGTCGGCCCATGCCCTGGCATATGCCAAGGTGCTGGCGCCCACCCTGCGCCCCGACCAGCACATCGTCGTCAATCTGTCCGGGCGCGGTGACAAGGACATTCTGACGGTGGCCAAGATCGATGGCGTCGACATCTGAGAGGGCAACAATGAATCGTATCGACCAGCGTTTCGCTGCCCTCAAGGAGCAGGGCCGCACCGCACTGATTCCCTACATCACCGCCGGTGATCCGGCACCCGCGCATACCGTGGGCTTCATGCACGCCCTGGTCGAGGCCGGGGCCGACATCATCGAGCTCGGCGTGCCGTTCTCGGACCCGATGGCCGACGGGCCGGTGATCCAGAAGGCCTGCGAGCGTGCGCTCGCGCACGGCACGCGGCTCGCCGACGTGTTCGCCATGGTCCGCGAGTTCCGCCGCGACGACGCCGAGACGCCGGTGGTGCTGATGGGCTATCTCAATCCCATCGAGCGCTTCGGCTACCAGCGCTTCGCCGACGAGGCCGCCGAGGCCGGGGTCGACGGCGTACTGGCGGTCGACATGCCGCCGGAGGAGGCCGACGAGATCGCGCCGCTGTTCAAGGCCCGCGGCCTGCAGGCGATCTTCCTGGTCGCCCCTACCACCTCGCGCTCGCGTGCCGCTACAATATGCGACCACGGTGAAGGGTACCTGTACTACGTCTCCCTCAAGGGCGTCACCGGGGCCGCTACGCTCGACGTCGATGCCGTCGACCGGCAGCTCGGCGGCTTGCGCGAGCTGACCCGGCTGCCGCTGTGCGTCGGCTTCGGGATCCGCGACGGGGCCACGGCCGCGGCGGTGGGGCGGGTTGCCGACGGCGTGATCGTCGGCAGTGCGCTGGTGTCGCGGATCGCCGAAGGCGCCGAGGCGCCCGAGGCGATTCCCGATGCGCTCAAGCGCGTGCTGGGCGAGATGCGTCAGGCGCTGGACGCCTGAGCCCCACACCCTTCGTAACCAACGCGTCGGCCCGGCCGAGTCTCGTCCGGGTCGCGACAGCAGCAGAACGGATACCTTCTGACCATGAGCTGGCTAGACAAGATCGTGCCGTCGATGGGGCGCATCCAGCGCAATGACCGCCGTACCAGCGTGCCGGACGGCCTGTGGCGCAAGTGCCCCAAATGCGACGCGGTGCTCTACCTCCCCGAACTCGAGAAGCACCACAACGTCTGTCCCAAGTGCGACCATCATCTCCGCCTGACGGCCCGCAAGCGCCTCGACTGGTTCCTCGACGACGAGGGCCGCGAGGAGATCGCCCAGGACCTGCAACCGGTCGACCGCCTCAAGTTCCGCGACTCCAAGAAGTACAAGGACCGCCTGGCGGCGGCCCAGAAGGAGACCGGCGAGAACGACGCCCTGGTGGTGATGCGCGGCCGGCTCGACGGCCTGCCGGTGGTCGCCGTGGCCTTCGAGTTCACCTTCATGGGCGGCTCGATGGGGGCGGTGGTCGGCGAGAAGTTCGTGCGTGCCGCCAGCCTGGCGCTGGAAGAGGGCGTGCCGCTGATCTGCTTCGCCGCCTCGGGGGGGGCACGCATGCAGGAGGCGCTGTTCTCGCTGATGCAGATGGCCAAGACCTCGGCCGCGCTCGAGAAGCTCAAGCAGGCCGGTGTTCCCTACATTTCGGTGCTCACCGACCCGGTGTTCGGCGGTGTCTCGGCGTCGCTGGCGATGCTCGGCGATCTCAACGTCGCCGAGCCCAACGCGCTGATCGGTTTCGCCGGGCCGCGGGTCATCGAGCAGACCGTGCGCGAGCAGCTGCCAGAAGGCTTCCAGCGCAGCGAGTTCCTGCTCGAGCATGGCACCGTCGACATGATCGTGCACCGTCACGAGATGCGCGAGCGACTCGGCGGCGTGCTGCGCAAGCTGAGCCACTGGCCGCTCGAGGGGCTGCCCGACGCGGCCGAACCGGTCGTCGAGACGGACGACGACGAGCAAGTCGGTGAGGCGCAGGCCGAACAGGAGACCTTCGCCGATGACGAGTCCCGGGGCGATACCCGCTGAATGAGCGAACCGGTGTCACTCAATGACTGGCTGGCGCGTCTCGAGCGCCAGCACCCGGTCAGCATCGATCTGGGCCTCGAACGGGTCGCCGTGGTGGCCGAGCGGCTGGGGCTATGCGAGCGGGCGATCGCCGGTCGGGTGATCACCGTCGCCGGGACCAACGGCAAGGGCTCCACGGTGGCGATGCTCGAGGCGCTGGCACGGGCCCACGGTCATTCCACCGCCACCTACACCTCGCCGCACCTGCTGCACTACAACGAGCGTCTGCGCCTGGACGGCCGCGAAGCCGACGACGCCCTGCTGGTCGCCGGCTTCGCGCGGGTCGAGGCGGCGCGACTGGCGCCCGAACCGATCAGCCTGACCTACTTCGAGGCCGGAACCCTGGCGGCACTGTGGGCGATCGCCGAGTGTCGTCCCGACCTGGCGATCCTCGAGGTCGGGCTGGGCGGGCGGCTCGACGCCACCAACGTCGTCGATGCCGACATCGCCGTGGTCACCACCGTGGCGCTCGACCACGCCGATTTCCTGGGCAGCGACCTGGCCACGATCGGCCGCGAGAAAGCCGGCATCCTGCGCGCCGGCCGTCCGGCGGTACTGGGCCGGGACATCACCGACAGCGTCTTCGACACCGCCCGCGAACTCGGCGCCCGGGTCCACGCCCTGGGCGCGGATTTCCGGCGTCGCGACACCGCATCCGGCTGGTCCTGGCAGGGCCGTGACGCCCACGGCCGGGTGCTGACGCTCGACGGCCTGACCGACCCGCATCTGCCGCTGGACAACGCGGCCATGGCCCTCCAGGCCCTGGCCCTGGCCGAGGTGACGCTCGACGCCGCGCGCTGTCGTCGCGCGTTGGCCGACGTGACGCTCCCCGGGCGCATGCAGTGGCTGGACAACTGGTGTCTCGACGTCGCCCACAATCCGCATGCCGCCGGCTATCTGGCCGAACGGCTCGCCGACTCGCCCCGCCCGGCACGACGCCTCGCGCTGCTGGGCATGCTTGGCGACAAGGATGCCGCGGGCGTGATCGACGCGCTATCCTCGCAGGTGGACGGCTGGGTCCCGGTGGGGCTGGACGGGCCGCGCGGGCGCAGCGCCGAGGCGCTGGCTTCGCTGCTCGTCGAGCACCAGCAGGACGTGCTGCACCGGGCCGAGTCTCCCGCAGCCGGTGCCGAGTGGCTCGCCGCCCGGACCGCGGCCGACGATCAGGTGCTGGTCTGCGGTTCCTTCTTCACCGTGGCCGAGGTACTCGGCTGGCATGCCGCGCGGGAAGGGAAGGGTTCCCGCCACGGGCCCCAGGCCCATCGCTAGGAGGCAAACATGAAGTACGGAATGCGCGAACGTATCAGTGGCGCCGTGATCCTGCTGGCGCTGGGTGTCATCTTCGTGCCCATGCTCTTCGACGAGCCGCCGGCGCGGGAAGAGCGCCCGCAACCCTCGCTGACCATCGACCAGCCGATCGATGTCGAGCAGGCGCCGGTCGAGGCCCCCGAGCCGCCGTCGAGTCTCGGTCAGATCCAGTCGCCGCAGGCCTCGTCCGGAACGTCCCGGGAGCCGGCGGCGTCGGGTGACGAGGCCGCATCGCAGTCGGCCCCGTCGCAGGCCGTCAGTCAGCCCAAGTCGGATCCGATCGCCGAGATCGCCCGTAACGCCGAGCAGCAGGGCGAGCGCGGCGAGTCGTCCCCCGAGGCATCGCAGGCGGCGTCCGAACCCGACGCGCAGACGCCGTCCTCGCCCACCCCGGCGACCACGGAGAACGGCGACTGGGCGGTCCAGGTGGGCAGCTTCGGCGAGCCGGGCAATGCCGAGCGGCTCGAGAAGAAGCTCAACGCCCAGGGCTTCCACGCCTATAGCCGGCCCCGCGACAACAACCTGACCTCGGTCTACATCGGGCCCTTCGCCAGTTCCGAGGCGGGCGAGAAGGCCCGTGCCGCGCTCAAGGAGAAGGTCAACATCCAGGGGCTGTTGATCCGCGTCCAGGAGGGGGGATGACCTTCACCTGGCTGGACTGGCTGTTCCTGGCCGTTCTCGCGGCCTCGATGATGGCCGGTTTCCTGCGCGGGCTGGTCCGCGAGGCGCTGGGCCTGGGGGCGTGGATCCTCGCCCTGCTGGCCTCGCGATTTCTGGCGCCGCCGGTCGCCGACTGGCTGGCCGGGTTGATCGACAGCCCCGACGTCCGGCTGATCGTGGCCTTCGTGCTGGTGATCTTCGCGGTGATCATGCTCTGCGGCATGGTGATTCGCGGTGTCCAGGCGGCCATCGAGTGGGTCGGCATGGGCTTCTTCAATCGCGTCGCCGGGGCCGCTTTCGGCGTGCTGCGCGGCGGGGCGATCCTGGTGCTGGCCACGGTGCTGATCAGTCTGACACCGCTGGTCCAGCTGCAGGCCTGGCAGGAGGCGCGGCTGCGCCCGACCTTCGAGGACCTGCGCGACTGGGCCGTGGCCCGGTTCACCGACTGGCAGCAGCGCAACCCGCAGAAGGTCGACGAATGGCGGGCCCTGTCGCTGCCGGTGCGGCTGCCCGGCGAGCGGCAGCCCACGCAGTAATCTTCACCGACGCGATGTCCGAGACGGGCATCCCGAGTCCATTGCAAGCGAGGAAAGGCGGAATGTGCGGTATCGTGGGCCTCATGGCCACTCAGCCGGTCAATCAGGCGCTCTATGATGCGTTGACGGTGCTCCAGCACCGGGGGCAGGACGCCGCCGGAATGATGACCTGGCACGAAGGACGTTTCCTGCTGCGCAAGAGCAATGGACTGGTGCGCGACGTCTTCCACACGCGTCACATGACCCGGCTCAAGGGCAACCTGGGCATCGGTCACGTGCGTTATCCGACGGCGGGCTCCTCGAGCGAGGCGGAGTCGCAGCCGTTCTACGTCAACTCGCCGTACGGCCTGGCCCTGGCGCACAACGGCAACCTGACCAACTCCGACCAGCTCAAGCAGGAGCTCTACACCACCGACCTGCGCCACATCAACACCAGTTCGGACTCCGAGGTGCTGCTCAACGTCTTCGCCCACGAGCTGGGCAAGCAGGGCCATCACCTCAACCCCGAGGACATCTTCGACGCCGTGCGTCGGGTGCATCGTCGCTGCCGGGGCGGTTATGCCGCGGTGGCGATGATCAACGGCTTCGGCATGGTCGCCTTCCGCGATCCGCAGGGCATCCGCCCGGTGGTGTTCGGCACCCGCGAGACCAGCGAGGGGCAGGACGTGATGATTGCCTCGGAATCGGTGGCGCTGGACGTCGGCGGCTTCGAGCTGACTCGGGATCTGGCGCCGGGCGAGGCGATCTTCGTCGACATGCAGGGGCGTATCCGTACCCTGCAGTGCGCCGATAATCCGGTACTCGCGCCGTGCATCTTCGAGCACGTCTACCTGGCGCGCCCCGACTCGATCCTCGATGGCGCCTACGTCTACGGCACGCGCATGCAGATGGGCCGTCGCCTGGGCGATCGCATCCTCCAGGAGTGGCCGGAGCACGACATCGACGTGGTGATCCCGATCCCCGACACCTCGCGGACCTCCGCGCTGGAGCTCGCCCAGCACCTGGGGGTGACCTTCCGCGAAGGCTTCATGAAGAACCGCTACATCGGGCGGACCTTCATCATGCCGGGACAGACCCAGCGCAAGAAGTCGGTGCGCCAGAAGCTCAACGCCATCGACATCGAGTTCGCCGGCAAGAACGTGCTGCTGGTCGACGACTCTATCGTGCGCGGCACCACCTGCAAGCAGATCATCCAGATGGCCCGCGAGGCCGGTGCCAACAAGGTCTACTTCGCTTCCGCGGCGCCTCCGGTCCGCTATCCCAACGTCTACGGCATCGACATGCCGGCGGCCAGCGAGCTGATCGCCCACGGCCGCAGCGAAGCCGAGGTCGGCGAACTGATCGGCGCCGATCGGATCGTCTATCAGGACCTCGAGGATCTCAAGGCGGCGTGTCGCGAGGTCAACCCGACGCTCGAGCAGTTCGACTGCTCGGTGTTCGACGGTAAGTACATCACCGGCGACATCGACGAGGCCTACCTGGCGGCGCTGGAGGCCTCGCGCAACGATGCCGCCAAGACCCAGGGCGACAACGTCCATGCGGTGGTCGACCTGCACAACGACGTCGAGGACGACGGCTAGGGAGCGCTTCCATGCAACACGACGATTTCGACACCGACGCCCTGTCGCTGGAGACGCTGGCGGTTCGCGCCGGCCACGTGCGTACCGCCGAGCAGGAACACGGCGAGCCGATCTTCACCACCTCGAGCTTCGTCTACCGCAGCGCCGCCGAGGCGGCGCGCAAGTTCGGCGGCGAGGAGCCGGGCAACATCTACTCGCGCTTCACCAACCCCACGGTGCGCATCTTCGAGCAGCGTCTGGCGGCGCTCGAGGGCGGCGAGCGTTGCGTGGCCACCAGTTCCGGGATGGCGGCGATTCTGTCCACGGCACTGGCCCTGCTCGAGGCCGGCGACGAGATCGTCGCCTCGCGCTCGCTGTTCGGCTCCACGGTGAGCCTGTTCAGCAAGTATCTGGGCAAGTTCGGGATCACCACCCGCTATGTGGAAGTCGATGATCTCGACGCGTGGGAGGCGGCGATCACCCCGCGCACCAAGCTGCTGTTCGCCGAGACGCCGTCCAACCCGCTCTCCGAGCTGGTGGACATCGCCGCGCTGGCCGAGATCGCGCATCATCACGGCGCCTGGCTGGCGATCGACAACTGCTTTCTGACGCCGGCTCTGCAGCGCCCGCTGGAGCTGGGGGCCGATCTGGTCATCCATTCCGCCACCAAGTACCTGGACGGCCAGGGGCGGGCGATCGGCGGTGCCGTGGTGGGCCGCGACAAGGAGCTCGAGGAGCTGTTCGGCGTGGTGCGCACCTGCGGGCCCTGCATGAGTCCGTTCAATGCCTGGATCTTCCTCAAGGGGCTGGAGACGCTGGGCGTGCGCATGCGCGCCCACTGCGAGAACGCCCTGGCGCTGGCGCGCTGGCTCGAGGCCCATCCGGCGGTCGAGCGGGTTCACTACAGCGGGCTCGAGAGTCATCCGCAGCACGCCCTGGCCACACAGCAGCAATCGGGCTTCGGGGCCGTGCTGGGTGTCGAGGTGACCGGCGGCCGCGAGGGTGCCTGGGCGGTGATCGATGCCACCCAGTTGATGTCGATCACCGGCAACCTGGGCGACGTCAAGACCACCATCACCCATCCCGCCACCACCACCCACGGGCGGCTCTCGGCGGAGCAGAAGACCGCCGCCGGCATCAGCGAAGGCCTGATCCGCATCGCCGTGGGCCTGGAGGGGCTCGACGACCTCAAGGCCGATCTGGCCCGCGGGCTCGACACCCTGGTCTGACGCGGCCGGCCGCCACGCCTAGCGGTTGTCGTGCCCGGACCCGCGAGGCCCCGCCTGACGGGGCCTCGTGATGGCGGCTTGAAGCCAGGGCGCGTCATCACCATATCCAGGGTCAGTCACCCATCTCCCGCCAAGGAGGGAATGCGATGAAGATCCTGATGGTCCTCACCTCTCACGACAGTCTCGGTGACACCGGCCAGAAGACCGGTTTCTGGCTCGAGGAATTCGCCGCGCCGTATTACGTCTTCAAGGATGCCGGCGCCGAGATCACCCTGGCGTCGCCGGCCGGCGGCCAGCCGCCCGTGGATCCCAACTCCACCCAGGAAGACGCCCTGACCGAGGCCACCCGGCGCTTCGAGCAGGATGACGCGGCCCGCGAGCAACTCGCCAATACCCGGGTGCTGGCCACGGTCAATCCCGAGGACTTCGACGCCGTGTTCTTCCCCGGCGGTCACGGCCCGCTGTGGGACCTCACCGGCAATGCCGACGCCGGCAAGCTGATCCAGGCGTTCCTGGCCGCCGAGAAGCCGGTCGCCGCGGTCTGCCATGCCCCGACCGTGCTGCTCGAGGTGCGTGACGAGGCCGGCAAGCCGGTCGTCGAGGGTCGTCGCGTCACCGGCTTCACCAACAGCGAGGAAGCGGCGGTGGGGCTGACCGAGGTGGTGCCGCATCTGCTCGAGGACGAGCTGGTCAAGCGCGGAGCCCGGTTCGAGCGCAGCGAGGGCGACTTCACCGCCTTCACCTTGCGCGATGGACTGTTGATCACCGGGCAGAATCCCGCCTCCAGCGCACCCACTGCGGATCTCCTGCTCCACGTGCTGCGGCAGTGACCGCCCGCTTTTCCGTCTCACGCGAAGATGATCCGGGCTTTCGGGCCCGGATTGTTTCGTCTGGGTAAAGGCTGCCTTTCCACTCGGGTGGCTGTCCGACATCGCTGGCGCCGCTATGCTGGATCCCTCGACCACCTCGGAGACGACCCATGTGGCGCAATACGCTTCACGGCTGGGGACTGCTCAGCATCGTCATCCATGGCCTCAGCGCGTTGGCCGTGATCGGCCTGTTCGCGCTCGGCTGGTGGATGACCGGCCTGGGCTACTACGACGGCTGGTACCACCTGGCGCCATGGTGGCACCGCTCGCTCGGCCTGTTGCTGCTGGGTGTCACGCTGCTGCGGGTGCTCTGGCGGCTGGTACAGCCCACGCCGAGGGCTCCCGGCTCGCGTCTCGAGGCGCGCCTCGCCCATGCCGGTCATCTGCTGCTCTACGCCCTGCTGTTCGTGGTGCTGGTCAGCGGCTATCTGATTTCCACCGCCGAAGGGCAGGGCATTCCCGTCTTCGAGTGGTTCACGGTGCCTGCTCTGGTATCGGGGTTGCCGAACCAGGCGAGTATCGCCGGCGACGTTCACTGGTACGTGGCCTGGGCGCTGATGATCCTGGTGCTGGGCCACACCCTGGCGGCGTTCAAGCATCACTGGATCGATGGCCACGATACGCTGCGTCGCATGTTCGATCCGCGTTTGTCACAACGCTCACCCGAGTGACGGCACCTCGCGTGCCGCTGTCCAAGGAGTTCATCTCATGTTGAAAAAGACCGCCATCGCCCTGCTGGGTGCCTCGAGCCTGTTGCCACTGGCGACACAGGCCGCCGAGTACAAGATCGACAGCGAAGGGCAGCATGCCTTCATTCAGTTCAAGATCAGCCATCTGGGCTATTCCTACGTGCTCGGTAACTTCGATGACTTCACTGGTTCGTTCGACTACGACCCGGATCAGCCCGAGCAGTCCAGTGTCGATGTCACCGTCGACGTCGCGAGCCTCGATTCGGCCCACGCCGAACGTGACAAGCACCTGCTCAGCAGTGATTTCCTGAATGCGTCCAAGTATCCGCAGGCGACCTTCGAGTCGACCGGTTTCGAATCGACCGGCGACGGCGAGGGCAAGCTCGAGGGCAACCTGACGCTGCACGGCGAGACGCAGCCGATCGTCATCGATGTCGATCACATCGGGGGTGGCGAGGACCCGTGGGGGGGCTATCGTCAGGGCTTCGAAGGCACCACGACCCTGACGTTGTCCGATTTCGGCATCGATACCAGCAAGCTCGGGCCGACGGCCAAGACCGTCGATCTCTATCTGGTCGTCGAGGGCGTACGCCAGTAATCCCGCCGGTGGCCGAGCGAGCCGACGCTCGCTCGGCCGCTTCCTAGTCAATGCACGGTCAACGTGCAGTGCCCCCCTTCAACGCTGATTGTCCCCTGGGGCGGTTGTGGATCGCCGCTTTCGGCGCGTAGAGTCATTGGAAAGCGACAAAAAAAGATCTCCCTGCAGTCCGGCACGCCGAGTAACAACATCCAATAAAGACACTTTGCGTAGGGATCACTGCATGACCCAAACCCTAGAAGCCGAGCCTCGGGTCTCCCGGGCCGACTCCCCCGACGAACCCTGTTTCGCCCGCTTCATCGACGTGCAGAAGAGCTACGACGGTGTCGAGCTGGTGGTCAAGGGCTTCAATCTCGACATCCGCCGTGGTGAATTCGTCACCCTGCTGGGCCCATCCGGCTCCGGCAAGACCACCTGCCTGATGATGATGGCCGGGTTCGAAACCCCCACCCACGGCCAGATCCTGCTCAAGAACGAACCGATCAACGACCTGCCGCCGCACAAGCGCGGCATCGGCATGGTCTTCCAGAACTACGCGCTGTTCCCGCACATGACGGTGGCCGAGAACCTGGCCTTTCCCCTCGAGGTGCGACATCTCTCCAAGGCCGAGATCGAGCGCAAGGTCGAACGCGCCCTGGCCATGGTGCGGCTCGAGGGTTTCGGCGATCGACGCCCGGCCCAGCTCTCCGGCGGTCAGCAGCAGCGCGTCGCCCTGGCTCGGGCGTTGGTCTTCGAGCCCGAACTGGTACTGATGGACGAACCGCTGGGGGCGCTCGACAAGAACCTCCGCGAGGAGATGCAGTACGAGATCAAGCGCATCCATGCGGACCTGGGGGTGACGATGGTCTACGTCACCCACGATCAGACCGAGGCGCTGACCATGTCGGATCGTATCGCCGTGTTCAACGATGGTGTGGTCCAGCAGCTCGCCTCGCCCGACACGCTCTACGAGCAACCCGACAACGCCTTCGTCGCCTACTTCATCGGTGAGAACAACCGCCTCCAGGGCGAGGTCGTCGAGCTGGACGGCGAACGCTGCGCGGTGCGTCTCGACAGCGGCGAGCACGTGATCGCCAAGCCGGTGGCCATCGACGCCGTCGGCGCGCGCACGACGCTGTCGCTGAGGCCCGAGCGGGTCGCGCTGGTGAGCGCCGAGTCGGCGCAGCCGCTCGACAACCGCTTCACGGCGAAGGTGCTCGAGGTGATCTATCTCGGCGATCATCTGCGCACCCGGCTGTCGGTGTGTGGCAACGACGAGTTCATCATCAAGACGCCCAATGCGGATGGCTTCGCGACCCTGCGGCCCGGCGACACCGTCGATGTCGGCTGGACGTTTCGCGACTGCCGCGCGCTCGACGCCTGAACGATCCCGATCCTCCTTTCCCGAATGGTCCTGCGGCGGCGCAGCGCAGGCCGATCAAGAGGCATGCCAACAACAAGCGGAGAAACGAGCATGATCAAGAAAACGCGATTCAAGGGAACCCTGGCCGGCGCCGTGGGTGTCTCGGCCCTGGTGGCCGCCGTGGCGGCGCAGGCCCAGACGCTGAATATCGTCTCCTGGGGCGGGGCGTACAGCGAAAGCCAGCAGAAGGCCTATCACGAGCCGTGGATGAAGAAGACCGGCGACGAGATCGTCAACATCGATCGCAGCTCGAACGCCTTGGCGGGGCTGCGTGCCCAGAGCCAGGCGGGCAACGTTACCTGGGACCTGGTCGACATGCTGCCGGCCGATGCCATGATCGCCTGCGACGAGGGACTGGCCGAAACGATCGATGCCGACGCCTTGCTGACCGACGCGCCCGACGGCACGCCGCCGAGCAAGGATTTCATCGCCGGCTCGCTGGGTGAATGCTTCGTGCCGCAGATCGTCTATTCCAATGTCGTCGCCTTCAATACCGAGATGTTCCCCGCGGATCATCAGCCCAGCACCATCGCCGACGTCTTCGATCTCGATAAGTACCCCGGCAAGCGGGCGCTGATGCGCAAGCCGATCAACAATCTCGAATGGGCGCTGGTCGCCGACGGTGTCGATCCCAAGGACGTCTACGATGTGCTGTCGACCGACGAAGGGGTGGCGCGGGCCTTCGAGAAGCTCGACACCATCAAGGACCAGGTGATCTGGTGGGAGGAGGGCGCGCAACCGCCGCAACTGCTCGCCGATCAGGAAGTCGCCTTCGGGTCCGGTTACAACGGGCGCTTCTTCAACGCCGCCGTCGCGGAGGGGCAGCCGTTCAAGATCATCTGGGACGCCCAGGTCTTCGAGCTCGACGGCTGGGTGGTACCCACCGGCAAGCTCGACAAGGTCAAGGACTACCTGAAGTTCGCCACCGATACCCAGCGCCTCGCCGACCAGGCCAAGTACATCTCCTACGGGCCGGCGCGCAAGTCGTCCTCGGCGATGGTCACCACCCATGCCGCGACGGGCATTCCCATGAAGACGCACATGCCCACCTTCCCGCCCAACTTCAAGACCGCGATCCCCAAGGACAACACCTTCTGGGCCGACCACAACGACGAACTGACCCAGCGCTTCAACGCCTGGCTGGCCATGTGAGCCCGGCACGCCGCTCCCGCCGGGAGCGGCGTGTCCGTCGTGTCGATTTCCTGACGGAGGGGCCCGCGTGTCCGATTCATCCTCGTATCCCCTGACCACCGCCGACGGCGTGCCGCTGAAGACCAGCCTGCGCCGCGCCGTCCGGCGTTCCAGGCTCAAGGCGCTGCTGCTGGTATCGCCCTTGCTGGCCTTTTTGCTGATCGCCTTCGTGATGCCCATCGCCGAGATGCTCTGGCGCAGCGTCGACAATCCCGAGGTGGCCACCGCGCTGCCGCGCACCGCCGAGGCGCTGGCCGACTGGAACGGCGAAGCGCTGCCCGACGAAGCCGTCTACGCCGCCCTGGCCGCCGATCTCGAGGCGGGCGACAAGGCGCGCAGTCTGGGCAAGATGGCCAGCCGACTCAACTACGAGAAATCCGGGATGCGTTCGGCGGTGATGGGCACCGCGCGGCGCATCGAGGGGGTCGAGCCGCCCTACAAGCCGGCGCTGATCGCCATCAACGCCGACTGGGGCGAGCTGGCCACCTGGCGCGTCATCCAGCGCGAGTCCTCACCCTATACGCTCTCCTATTACCTGGCCGCGATCGATCGTCAGTATTCGCCCGACGGTGACATCGTCGCGGTGCCGGAGTACATGCAGGTCTACGTCGGGCTGTTCTGGCGGACCTTCTGGATGAGCGCGGTGATCACGCTGTTGACGCTGTTGCTCGGCTATCCGGTCGCCTTCCTGCTCGCCAACCTGCCGCTGCGCCACTCCAATCTGCTGATGATCCTGGTGCTGCTGCCGTTCTGGACGTCGCTGCTGGTGCGCACCACCACCTGGATCGCGATTCTCCAGTCGCAGGGGGTGCTCAACGACATCATGGTGGCGGTGGGGCTGATCGCCGACGACGCCCGCTGGCAGATGATCCACAACAAGACCGGCACGATCATCGCCATGACCCACATCCTGTTGCCGTTCATGATCCTGCCGCTGTATTCGGTGATGAAGACCATCCCGCCGAGTTACATGCGCGCGGCGCGCTCACTGGGCGGCAAGCCGCTGCTGAGCTTCCGGCGGGTGTACTTCCCGCTGACCATTCCCGGTATCGCCGCCGGCGGCATCCTGGTGTTCATCCTGTCGATCGGTTACTACATCACGCCGGCCCTGGTGGGCGGCCAGTCCGGTCGCTTCATCACCAACTACATCGCCTATCACATGCAGACCTCGCTCAACTGGGGCCTGGCGGCGGCGATCGCGTCGATCCTGCTGCTGGTGGTGATCGTGCTCTACATGCTCTTCAATCGCCTGATCGGCGTCGACAAGGTCAAATTGGGGTGATTCCATGGCTCTTCCATCCTACGCCACGCGCGGCGAGCGCCTCTGGCACTACGTCTTCCTGGGCTTGTGCGCGCTGATCTTCCTGTTCCTGATCGGCCCGCTGCTGGTGATCATCCCGCTGTCGTTCAACGCCGAGCCCTATTTCACCTTCACCCGGGCGATGGCGCATCTCGATCCGTCGGGCTACTCCCTGCGCTGGTACCATGAATTCTTCACCTCCAGCGCCTGGCTCGACTCGATCAAGAACAGCTTCATCATCGGCATCTCGGCGACGCTGCTGGCCACGGTGCTGGGCACCATCGCCGCGCTGGGACTGACGAGCCGGCACATGCCGGCGCGCGGGCTGATCATGGCGCTCTTGATCTCGCCGATGATCGTGCCGCTGATCATCTCGGCGGCGGCGATGTTCTTCTTCTTCTCGAAGATCCACCTGACCCAGACCTACCTCGGAGTGATCCTGGCGCACACCGCGCTGGGCATCCCCTTCGTGGTGATCACGGTCACCGCCACGCTGTCGAGCTTCGACACCACGCTGATCCGGGCCGCCCACAGCCTGGGCGCGAACCCGGTGCGGACCTTCTTCAAGGTGGTACTGCCGCTGGTGACGCCGGGGGTGGTCTCGGGGGCGCTGTTCGCCTTCATCACCTCGTTCGACGAGGTGGTGGTGGTGCTGTTCGTCTCCGGACCCGAACAGCGCACCATGCCGATCCAGATGTGGTCGGGCATTCGCGAGGAGATCAGCCCCACCATCCTGGCGGTGGCGACGCTGCTGGTGGGGCTGTCGATCCTGCTGTTGACCACCCTGGAGCTGCTGCGGCGTCGCGGCGAGCGCCTGCGCGGCCTGAGCCCGGGGTGAGTCGCGTGCACCGGACGGGGCCTCAGCGGCCCGTCCCGGCGCGGTAAGCGGCCATGAAGCGGTGGTCGAGTCGGCGCTTGAGGGCGAGTGCCGAGCGCCCCCGCCACCAGAACCGCCCCCACAGGCCGAGGCCGCGTCCGTCGCCCAGGTTGAGAATCGACAGGTAACGCCGCTGTGGCTGGAAATGGCGCGGGGCGGCGCCGGTCAGCCGGGCCTCCAGATTGGCGAGCAGCACCGGCCCCTGGCGAACACCGAACACGCCCAGCTTGGGGTAGGGGGCGTGTTCGAGCCAGGCGCAGTCGCCGACGGCGAAGATCCGCGGGTCTTCCGGAGCATGCAGGGCCGGCGTGATCGCGAGCCCCTGACGGGCATCGCTGCGCAGGCCGAGTTCACCCACCAGGTCGGGCGCCACTAGACCGCTGGCGAGAAGCACATGGTCGGCGCCGACCTCGCTGCCGTCGTCGAGTCTCAGCCGCCCGGGCTCCCAGGCCACCGCCGAGGCCGCCAGTTCCAGCCGGGCGCCACGGCGGTACAGACGCCGGGCGACCCAACGACTCGCGCTGCGTGGCGCCTCGGGAAGCAGGCGCTCACTGGCGCTGACCAGGCTGATCTCGAGTTCGCGGCCATAGCGTTCGCCCAGACCCAGCAGGTTGGCGGTGAGCTCGACGCCGGTGGGGCCGCCGCCGATCACGGCGAGTCGGGGCAGGGGGGCCTGTTCGGCGAGCGCCGTTTCCAGCAGCTGGCGCAGCCGCCAGAGTCGCCCGACCGGCTTGGCCGGCCAGACGTGAGCGTCGCCGCCGATGCCGATGATGGCGTTGGTGGCGACACGGCTGCCCAGGTTGAGCGACAGCAGATCGTAGGCCAGGGGCGGTGACTCGGCCAGGCGCAGTTGCCGTGCCTGGCGGTCGATGCCGACCACCCGGTCGTCGATCACCTCGCCGCCGCCGGCGCGGATCAGCGCCGCCGGGTCGAGACGATCCTCGTCGTCCCGGTAATCGCCGCCCAGCATGCCGCTGGCCATGCCGGAGTACCAGAAGTCCCCCGGCGAGATCAGGGTGACGTGGGCCCCCCGCTCGATCAGGCGCTCGACCCGGGCGGCCAGGTGCAGGTGGGCGTGGCCGGCCCCCACCAGCACGATGTTGGTGGTCTCGTCCATGGCGTGTTCTTCGCTGCTAACCTGACACGAACCTACCATCGTCCGTCCCCGGGGCGGAATTTTTTTACCCCGGATCAGTCATTAGAGAACTAAGGAAATGCTGAATAAATCGACGAGCGTGATGAAGCGCGAGGCGCATGGAACGCAGAAAACGAGACATAACATGAAGTTAGGCGAGTTTTCGACCGGGCTGGCGCCCCAGTACCACGCAACGAAGCGATTCGTTGGGGACGCCGAGTCCGCGCAGGCATTTATGCAGCGTTTCCCTAAGCATCCCGCAAGACACACCGCTGCCGGTCGTCCGCCGCCCGACAGCGTCTTCACCGCAAGGAAAGGAGTCACGCAATGGCCCAGGCAGACATTCCCGACATCGGTATGGGCACCTATAGGCTCAAGGGTCAGGAGGCCGTCGCTGCGGTGTCCTCGGCGCTCTCGCTGGGGTACCGGCACATCGATACCGCCCAGATGTACGACAACGAGGCGGCGGTCGGCGAGGCGATCCGCCGCAGCGGCGTTCCGCGCGACGAGATATTCTTGACCACCAAGGTGTGGTGGGACCGTCTGCGCCACGACGACCTGATCGCCAGTCTCGAGGAAAGCGTGCGGCGACTGGGCGTCGAGGGCGTGGATCTGGCGCTGATCCACTGGCCGTCACCCGGCGACGAGGTGCCGATGTCGGAATACATCGGTGCCCTCGCCGCAGCCCGCGACAAGGGGCTGACACGCCACATCGGCGTGTCCAACTTCACCATCGCCCATCTCGACCAGGCGCTGTCGGTGCCCGGCGGCGAGCACATCGTCACCAACCAGGTCGAAGTCCATCCGTTTCTCGCCAACCAGGCACTGGTCGAGGCCTGCCAGGACCAGGGGGTCACCGTCACCGGCTACATGCCGCTGGCGGTGGGCAAGGTGATGAACCAGCCGATACTGCACCAGATCGCCGCCGATCACGATGCCACGCCGGCACAGGTGGCACTGGCCTGGGTCGCCGCCCGCGGCATCGTGCCCATACCCTCGTCCTCGCAACCCGAACACCAGAAAGCCAACCTCGCGGCGCTCGACCTGACGCTGTCGGACGAGGCCATGGCGCGAATCGAGCACCTCGATGTCGGCGAACGGATCGCCAATCCCGGCTTTGCCCTCGCTGGGACGAGTGACGGTTCGAGGGTCGCTGCCGAGGCCGGTTCCCAGTAGCCGGCCTTTTTCACGGCCTGCGATTGGGCTGTCATCCGCGACATGCCAGAATGCGCCACCCCGCATGTCCGATAGGGAGAACGCGTGAGTTCCTCGTTACCTCGTCAACTCTGGCGACAGACCTGGCCGATGGCGGTGGGCGTGCTGTCGCTGCTGGGTTTCCAACTGGTCGACAGTGCCTTCATCGCCCGGCTGGGGACCGCGCCGCTCGCCGCGCAGTCGTTCACCTTCCCGCTGTCGTTTCTGCTCATCGGTGTCCAGGTCGGTATCGGCATCGCCATCGCGGCGCTGATCTCGCGGGCCCTGGGGGCCGGGGAGGCGGACCGGGCCCGCCGGCTGGGGGCGCTGGTGCTGATCGGCGGCGGCCTGCTGGTGGCCGTGCTGGCACTGGTTCTGTATGGCCTGCAGACCCCGCTGTTTCGCGGGCTGGGTGCCCAGGCGACGCTGCTGCCGCTGATCCGCGACTACTGGAACCTGCAACTGCTGGCCGCCTGGCTGGGGGCGGCGTTGTATTTCGGCTACAGCCTGTTCCGCGCCCACGGCGATACCCGGCTGCCCGGCAAGCTGATGGTCGTGACCAGTCTGATCAACCTGGTGCTGGATCCGCTGCTGATCTTCGGTATCGGTCCCTGGTCGGGGCTCGGGCTGCCGGGCGCGGCCCTGGCCACGGCCATCGCCTTCGCCATCGGCCTGCTGGTGGTGGGCAATCGGGTGCGCCACACCGACTGGTTGACCGGCCGCGGGCTCGTCGCCGAAGCCCGGGTGTCGACCCGTCCCTTCCTCGCCATCGCCGGCCCGGCGATGGTCAGCCAGTTAATGCCGCCACTGGCCGCGATGCTGGCCACCGCGGTGGTCGCCGATCTGGGCGAGAGCCGGGTGGCGGCCTGGGGGCTGGCCAGCCGGCTCGAGACGGTATCGCTGATGGTGGTGCTGGCGCTGACCATGTCGTTGCCACCCTGGCTGGGGCGCTGCTACGGCGCCGGTGACTGGCCGCAGATTCGACGCCTGATGGCGCTGGCCTTCAGGGTGGTGGTGATCTGGCAATTGTCGCTGGGCGTGATCATGGCCCTGCTGGCCCCCTGGCTGGCCGTGCTGCTGTCGGGCAATCCCGACATACAGCATGGCCTGGCGACCTTGATTCGCGCACTGTTGCCCAGTTATGCGCTGCTGGGGGTGTGCATGATCGTGGTGTCCGCCGCCAATGCACTGGGCTGGCCGCTGCGCGCGATGCTGATGTCCGGTGTTCGGCTGTTCGTCTGCTATCTGCCGTGCCTGTGGCTGGGCACGCAGTGGGCCGGCGACATCACCGGTACGGCGCTGGGGGCCGCGCTGGGCAACCTGCTGGCGGGCGGAGCGGCCTGGTTGCTCTTCCGCCGCTCGCTGGGGGAGCGTGGGAAGCTAGTGGAAGGAGCCGAGTCAGGGCGGGTTTGACCCGCTTATCGTCCGTCGAGGAACCGCTTGTTGGAGCGCTATGCGGTCAACCAGGAGCGCATGATACGTATCACGGCCGTGCCGGCACGGGGCGGCGACCCTTGAGGGTCAGGGCCGCTGCTGCAGGGCCAGCTTGATGCCGAAGGCCACCAGCACCGTGCCGGTCACCGTGTCGAGGGTCCGGGAAAGCCAGCGCTTGGCCAGCCAGTGGCCGGCGCGACCCACCATCAGGGCGATACCGATCTGCCAGAGGTTGGCGATCACGAAGTGCACCCCGGCCAGCCACAGCGACTTCAGCAGCGCCGGATCACCGGGGGCGATGAACTGCGGCAGGAAGGCCATGTAGAAGACCACGGTCTTGGGGTTGAGGACGTTCGACAACAGGCCTTCGCGGACCGGTTGCCAGACGCCGACCCGTTGCTTCGCGCCGGTCACGCCGGCCACCGGCAACGGCGTGCCGCGCCGGGCGCTGAGCAGGCTCTGTACGCCCAGCCAGACCAGATAGGCGGCCCCGGCAAGCTTGAGCGCAGCGAAGGCCCAGGCCGATTGCAGCAGGATCAGCGAAATCCCCAGCGCCGACACCGTGGCATGCACGAACAACCCGCAACAGATCGCCAGACTGGTGAGAATGCCGTCGCGCACGCCGCCGCGTGCGGTGTTGCGGATCACCAGCAGGGTGTCCACGCCCGGGGTGATGCTCAGCAGCGTGATGGCGAGCAGAAAGGGCAGGAACTGGGCATCGATCAGCATGAAGGTCCTCTTTGGCCGGGGGCGAGAAGCCGACTCAGGGTAACAGCCAGCGCCAGATCACCAGGGCGCCGATCACCACCACGGCCAGGCCGAGCACCATCAGCAGGCCATCCTCCGCGGCCAGGCCAAGGCCCATCAACGCGATGGCCAGCGCCGGCAGGACGGCGGCGAAAGGCAGCAGCTCCAGCGGCATCATGGAAAGCGCGAGCAGGGCGGCCAGCAGGGCGATCAGTCGCCGCGATACCGGATTGAGGAGCCCCACCAGGCGCGGCTTCAGCAGCCGGTCGAAGCGTTGCGTCCAGGGGCGTACCTGGACGACCGCTCGATGGAAGCGTTCGTGGTCGAAGCCGCGCTCGCGCAGGCGGCGCGGCAGCCAGGGCGAATCCTTGCCGAGTGCGAGCTGGATGGCCACCATGGCGATGAACAGGCCGCACAGTGTCGGGATCCCGGGAATGGCGCCCGTGGGCAGGACCACGATCAGGGCGGGGACCACCAGCAAGGGCCCGAAGCCGCGCGAGGCGAAGGTGTCGACGATATCCTGCAGGCACAGTTTGCTCCCGGAGTGGGCTTCATCCATGCCATCGAGCAAGCCGGTCAGGGCCATGCGTTCGGCCATGTCATACTCTCCTTGTCGTTGCAGTGGGCGTTTCCCTACGCCCGTGGCTGGGCGGCGCTTACAGGCCGCGACGCGCGTTCTTGTAGGAAATCTGGTCGTTGAGCGTCCAGAAATCGTAGAGGATCCCGATCAGGAACAACCCGCCGGTGATCAGATAAAGGAAGCCGGTCACCCACTTGCCCATGTACATGCGATGGATGCCGAACACGCCGAGGAAGGTTAGCAGCACCCACGCCGCCGTGTAGTTGATCGGTCCCGCGCGAAAGCGGATGTCGGCCTGACGGTCCATGGCCGGGATCAGGAAGAGGTCGATCAGCCAGCCGATGCCCAGCAGGCCCAGCGTCAGAAACCAGATCGTGCCGGTCACCGGCTTGCCGTAATAGAAGCGATGGGCGCCGGTGAAACCGAACAGCCACAAGAGATAGCCGATCGCCTTGCTGTGAGTGTTGCTGGATGCCAGTTGTGTCACGCCGCTTCCTCGTTGGTTCCGGGATCTAGGGATGGCCGGACGATACCATGTTCGGCAGGTGAAGCAGGAGTGCGTCCAGGTTCACGCCGGGTGATGCCGCCGCCCGCGCAAGCGATGACTCACCTCGGCCGATTCGCTGTCGCGCGGGGCCGGGGCGGGGCGCTATCGCCCGGCACGAGCGAGGTCGCGAAGCCTCGGCCCGTCTCGCCAAACAGGGTGTCGACTTTCTGGACGTCCCCGGTTTTTCCATCTATGGTGCTTTGTGCGGGCATCGTAACGCGTAAGACCCTCTCAACGTAGCTTGACGTGGTTCGAGGCAATGATGCATCATCCGCTGCGTTGGTTAGCAAGTAGAATAGCGTCAGTTGTTGTCGACCCTTCGAAGACTCTGAGTGCGCATTCCCCTCTTGTCTTACCCGCGCAATTTGGGCAAATGGCGTGGAATGGTCCGCGTTAGCCCAGCACCATCATCCGCAAGTAAGGAAATCGACAAATGGCAACTGGCACTGTCAAGTGGTTCAACGACACCAAAGGCTACGGCTTCATCTCTCCCGATGACGGTGGCGATGACCTGTTCGCTCACTTCTCCGAAATTCAAGCTGAAGGCTTCAAGACCCTGCAGGACGGCCAGAAGGTCTCCTTCGAAGTCACTCAGGGCAAGAAAGGCCTTCAGGCTGCCAACATCAAGGCGCTCTAAGCCCTGATGGCGCGCATGCGCCGCTATCGCCTCTCCAGAGGGTGAATCGCGACATGCGTGCTTGACCGTTCAAGACGGTAAGGACCCCGGCACATTGCCGGGGTCTTTTCGTTGGGGCGTCCTTGGCGATCCGCTGACACGCGGGTGCCAGCGTGTCGGGCCAACTGCGCGATCAAAAAACGGGACGGCCGAAGCCGTCCCGTTGTTGCGGTGATGCGCGAGTCGCGCCGGCTCGCTCAGTCCTCGCGCCGGCCGTCGACCAGCCGCTTGAGTGCGAGCGGATTGCTCTCCTTGAGTGCCTCGGGACGCAGCGCGTCCGGCAGGTTCTGGTAGCACACCGGGCGCAGGAAGCGATGGATCGCTGCCGTGCCCACCGAGGTGGTGCGCGAGTCCGAGGTCGCCGGGTAGGGCCCGCCGTGAACCATGGCGTGGCACACCTCGACCCCGGTCGGCCAGCCGTTGACCAGGATCCGCCCGGCCTTGCGCTCGAGGATCGGCAGCAGCGCCCGGGCGCTGTCGAGATCGGCGTCGTCCATCTGCAGGGTGGCGGTGAGCTGGCCTTCCAGGTGCTCGGCGACCTGCCGCACTTCCGCCTCGTCGGCGCACTCGACGATCAGCGAGCTGGCGCCGAACACCTCGGCCTGCAGCCGCTCGTCGGCGAGGAAGTCGCTCGCCGCGGTGACGAACAGCCCCGGCTGGCACTGGTTGGGGCTCTCGCCCAGGTTGCCGCGGGCCACCTCGCGGGTCTTCTCGTGGCTCGCCAGGCTGCTCACGCCCTGTTCGTAGGCGTCATGGATGCGCGGGGTGAGCATGGTCTGGCTGGCGCTGTCGCGCACCGCCTGGCCGGCGGCCTCGACGAAGGCGTCCAGCTCCGGGCCCTGGACCGCGATCACCAGCCCCGGGTTGGTACAGAACTGCCCGGCGCCCATGTTGAGCGAGCCGACGAAACCCTCGGCCATGGCCCGACCGCGCTCCTTGAGCGCCGCGGGCAGCGGGAACACCGGGTTGATCGAACTCATCTCGGCATAGACCGGGATCGGCTCGGGGCGTGACTGGGCGGTGGCCACCAGCGCCTGACCGCCGCCGCGGGAGCCGGTGAAGCCCACCGCCTTGATGCGCGGGTCGGCGACCAGTGCCTGGCCGACCTCCTGACCGGACCCGAACAGCAGCGAGAACACCCCCTCGGGCAACTGGCACTTGGCCACCGCTGTCTGGATGGCGCGACCCACCAGCTCGCTGGTGCCGGGGTGGGCGGAATGCGCCTTGACCACCACCGGGCAGCCGGCGGCGAGTGCCGAGGCGGTGTCGCCACCGGCCACCGAGAACGCCAGCGGGAAGTTCGAGGCGCCGAACACCGCCACCGGGCCCAGCGCGATATGGCGCTGGCGCAGGTCGGCGCGCGGCATCGGCTGGCGCTCGGGGAGTTCCGGATCGACGCGCACGTCGAGCCACTCGCCGGCGCGCACCACCGAGGCGAACAGCCGCAGCTGGCCGCAGGTCCGCCCGCGCTCGCCCTCGATGCGCGGGATCGCCAGGCCCGACTCGTCGCTGGCGCGCTCGATCAGGTCGTTGCCCAGCGCCTCGATCTCGTCGGCGATGGTCTCGAGGAACGTTGCACGTTCCTCGAGCGAGGTCTCGCGGTAGGTGTCGAACGCCGCCCAGGCCAGCTCGCAGGCACGGTCGACCTCCTTGGCGGTGCCGCCGGCATAGACCGGCTCCATGCGCTGGTTGGACGACGGATTGATGGCCTGGATCGGGTCGCTCGATCCGGCGACGGCCTGTTGGCCGATCAGCAGTTTGCCTTCCAGTGTCATGATTCCCTCCTGACGTAATAGCTCTGGTCTAGAGCGTGTTGACCGCGGTCACGGTGTCGCGATCGCCGTCATCGAATTGCAGTGGATTGCGCAGGGGCCGACCGAAGGCCGGCAGCTCGATGTCGAAGCGGTCGCCGTCCCGGGTGCGGACGGCGTCGGCGAAACTCAAGGTCGCGGTGCCGAAGAAGTGCACGTGGACGTCGCCGGGGCGCCGGAACCCCGGATACTTGAAATGGTGGTGTTCGAGGTTGGCGAGGCTGTGGGCCATGTTGGCTTCACCGGTGAGGAACGGTTTCTCCCACAGCGTCTCGCCGTCGCGGACGATGCGGCTCACGCCCTCCAGGTGCGCGGGCAGCTCGCCGACCAGCAGTTCCGGGCCGAAGCTGCACGCGCGCAGCTTGGAGTGCGCCAGCCACAGGTAGTTGTGGCGCTCGGTGACGTGATCCGAGAATTCGTTGCCCACCGCGTAGCCGATCCGCCAGGGCTGGCCGGTGTCGTCGATCACGTAGAGCCCGGCGAGTTCCGGCTCCTCGCCGGCGTCCTCGGCGAAGGCGGGCACGGGGATGGCGGCCTCGGGGTCGACGACGCAGTCGCCGTCGCCCTTGTAGAACCATTCCGGCTGGGCGCCGACCTGACGGGGGTCGGGCTTGCCGCCCTCGACGCCCATCTTGAACATGCGCATCGAGTCGGTCAGCTGGCTGTCGTCGGCCTGGGCCTGGCTGTGCATCGCCGAGCGGGTATCGGCGCTGCCCAGGTGGGTCAGGCCGGTGCCGGTGACCAGGCAGTGGGCCGGGTCGGGGTGGCTGAACGGGGCGCGCAGGCGGCGCTCGCGGACCAGCTCGGCGTAGGCGAGGCGTTCCCCGGTCAGCGCCGCCTCGACCACCTCGGCCAGCGGGCGATGCTCGCGGATGGCGCGGCGTGCCAGGCCGTAGGTACCGTCCTCGCCGGCGATCAGGCGGACCCGGTCGGGGCTTTCCACCACGGCCACCCGCAGTCGACCTTCGTGTTCACACTGGATGAGTCGCATGACGACCTCCAAGAATTCGAATGTTACACCAGCCACATGGCCAGCTCGGGGAAGAACAGCAGCGCGAACAGCACCACCAGCTGGATGGCGATGAACGGCAACAGCGAGACGAAGATGTCCTTGAGACTCACGCTCGGTGGCGCCACCCCCTTCAGGTAGAAGGCGGCCGGGCCGAACGGCGGCGACAGGAACGACACCTGCATGTTGACCGCGAACAGGATGCCGAACCAGATCGGGCTGTAGCCCAGCTGGTCGACGATCGGCACGAAGATCGGCAGCGTCAGCATCGCCACGCCGATCCAGTCGAGGAACATCCCCAGCACCAGCAGGATCGCCATCATCACCAGCAGGATGGCGATCGGCGGCACGTCGAGGCCGAGGATCAGCTGCGAGATGAAGCGGTTGCCACCCATCAGGTTGTAGACCCCGACCAGGGTCGCCGCGCCGATGCCGATCCAGATGATCATGCCGCAGGTCATCAGCGTCTGGCCGAGGCTCGCGTGCAACGTCTTGAACGAGAACTCGCCGCGCCCGATCACCGCCAGCAGCACGCCGAACACGCCCATCGCCGCGGCTTCGGTGACCGAGGCCACGCCGCCGTAGATCGAGCCCAGCACCAGGAAGGCGATCAGCCCCGGGACGACGATCGCCTTGAGCGCCTGGCCGCGGCTCGAGAAGCCCTCGTCACGGTCGGCGTCGGTCAGCGGCGGGCCGAGCTTGGGGTTCTTCAAACAGCGCACCAGCACATAGGCGATGTAGCTGCCCATCAGCAGCAGCGCCGGGGTGATCGCCGCGGTGAACAGGTCGGCGATCGACTGGCTGGCGATCAGCCCGTAGATGATCAGCACGATCGACGGCGGCATCATGGTGCCCAGCGAGCCGCCGGCGCACACCACGCCGATCGACAGGTGCTTGTCGTAGCCCAGGCGCAGCATCTGCGGCAGGGCGAGGATCCCCAGCAGCACGATCTCGCCGCCGATGATGCCCGACAGCGCGGCGAGGAAGAACGCCACCACCACGGTCTGGATCGCCACCCCGCCGGGCAGGCGCCCGGCGAACACACGCATGGCGTTGAAGAGGTCCTTGGCGATCCCCGATCGGTCGAGCAGCGAGGCCATCAGCACGAACATCGGCACCGCCACCAGCGAGTACTCGGTGACGAAGCCGTAGACCCGGGTGGTGACCAGCGGCAGGGCGTTGGGGCCGAACCAGCCGAAGGTGAAGCACAGCGCCACCAGGCCGGTGATGAAGGCCAGCGGCAGGCCGGTGACCAGCAGGGCGAAGATCGCCCCGACCATCAACAGGGTTCCGTCGGCGATACTCATTACGCGGTTCCTTCCGTGTCGGCGGCCACGGGGGCCGGCTTGCCGCGCAGCGACTGGATCAGGTGGATGAACGCCTGAATGCACATGATCATCAGCGCGACCATGATGATGCCCTTGATCAGTGCCGGGAACGGCGGGTTCCAGGCGGTCCCGGAGCGCTCCAGCGACCACTCGCCGAGCGGGTTGTGGGAGGACTCCCAGAACATGGTGTAGGCGGCGTAGCTCATCGCCAGGCAGAAGCCGAAGGTGACCAGGTCGTTGAAGCGGTCGAGCCACAGTCGCAGCCGCGGGCCGGCGCTGTCGTAGAGCACCCGCACGCGGATGTGGCGGTTGCTGGCCAGCGCCGCCGGGCCGCCCAGCGCGAAGGTCACCGCGACCAGCATCACGGTGGTCTCGTGGACCCAGGAGGTCGGCGAGTTGAAGCCGTAGCGCATGATCACCTCGAAGACGCTGATCGCCATCGAGATCGCCACCAGCCAGGCGGCGACGCGGGCGCAGGCCACCACGCCGCGGTCGAAGGTGCTGCGCACCGG
>NZ_JAGXFF010000004.1:382162-386198 GCF_020147985.1 Modicisalibacter sp. MOD 31.J
GAGTTGAAGCCGTAGCGCATGATCACCTCGAAGACGCTGATCGCCATCGAGATCGCCACCAGCCAGGCGGCGACGCGGGCGCAGGCCACCACGCCGCGGTCGAAGGTGCTGCGCACCGGTGCGCCGGCCGCAGGCTCCTTGGCCGGCTCCGGCGCGCCGCTGGTCGCCGGGGCCAGTTCGTCGTCGCCGGCGGCGACGCGATCGTGATCCTTGTGGGTGTTGCTAGACATGGTTCCTCCGGACGACGCCACGGGCGCCGCCGTGGTCAGAAGGAAGCGGGGGGACGTCAAACGGGGCCGGTCGAACCGGCCCCGAGAGAGGCGACCGCAGCGAGGGTTACAGCAGGCCGCGCGTTTTCAGGAAGTCGGTGACCGAATCGTAGTACTTCTGGGTCATGTCGTTCTTCTGGGCCCAGACCTTCCATTCCTGTTCGGCGACCTCGCGGAACTTCTTGCGCTGCTCGGTCGACAGGTCGATCGGATGGACGTCGGGATCCTTCTTGAGCTTCTGCAGCGTCTCGATGTCCTGCGCCTTGAGCTCGGCGATCAGGTCGTAGGCCATCTCGTCGAAGGCGGTCTTGAGGGTGGTCTGCAGGTCTTCCGGCAGGCCGTCCCAGATCTCCTTGTTGAGCGACACGGCAATCATCGGCATGGAGTGGAAGCCCGGATACAGCGGGTACTTGGCGAACTCGTGGATGCCCTGGGCGTCGTTGTTGGAGAGCACCGTGGAGTCGGCGGCGTCGATCACGCCCTTCTGCAGCGAGGTGTAGACCTCGGAGCCCGGCAGGTTGACCGGCGAGGCGCCGACGCGTTCGAAGATGTTGTAGACCATGCCCTGCGGCGCACGGATCTTGAGACCCTTGAAGTCGTCGATCTTCTCGATCGGCACCGTCGACGGCAGCGATTCCAGCGGGAAGGTGGCCGCCGAGATCAGGTGGGCGCCGTAGGGCTCGGAGAGCTCGTTGTAGAGTTCCTCGCCGCCGTCGTGCTTCATGTATTCGAGGAAGTCATAGGGGTTGCTCCAGGCCCCCACCAGGTTGCCCATCATGCCGAACGCCGGATCCTGCCCGGAGAAGTAGCTGGGGTCGGTCATGTGCCCCTGGAGGATGCCGGAGGAGACGGCCTGCAGGGTCTCGGTGGGGCCGACGATGGCGTTGATCGGCAGGACTTCGATGTTCACCCGGCCATCGGTCATGGTCTCGATCTTGTCGGCCCATTTCTGCTTGATCTTGAAGCTCGGCTCGCCGGCGGTTTCCGAGGCCTGGAACTTCCAGTCGTAATCGGCCGCCTGGGCGGTGGTCATGCCGACCAGCAGCAGCGAGCCGGTAGCGAAGATGGCGTGTTTGAGCGTGAGCATAATCTCTCTCCAGATGGCGTTTGTTGTTATCAACGCGCAGGGGACAGGCCCCGAAGGGCGCTGAGGGCGAGCGGGAAGGCCCGCCCGTGAAGCCGCCCGCGGGCGGCGCTGAATCGTGGCTAGGCGGTGCCACGCCTTGTCAGGAAGGCGAGCAGGGCACCGGTGCCGAATTGCCAGGGGCGAATCCGGTCGCAGCGCTCGACGCGGTTGATCAATGCACCGAGCTGCGGGGCGGCGATGGTCACCCGGTCGTCGATGGCGTGGGTGAAGCCGCTGCCGGGTTCGCCGCGGTCCTGGGTCGGCGCGAACAGCGTGCCCAGGAACAGCAGGAAACCGTCGGGATACTGGTGGTGCGCGCCGATGGTCTGGGCGACCAGGTCGAGCGGATCGCGGCTGATTTCGTTCATCGAGCTGATCGCCTCGAGGCGGAAGTCGTCCGGCCCTTCGACCTCCAGGTGCACGTCCATGGCGCGCACGTCGTCGATGCCGAAGCCGTCGTCGAACAGCCGCAGCAGCGGGCCGATCGAGCAGGAGGCGTTGTTGTCCTTGGCCTTGCCCAGCAGCAGGGCGCTGCGTCCTTCGACGTCGCGCAGGTTGACGTCGTTGCCCAGCGCCGCGCCGCGCACCGCGCCCCGCGAGTCCACGGCCAGCACCACTTCGGGTTCGGGATTGTTCCAGGCCGAGGCGGGATGGATGCCCACCGGGCTGCCGAGGCCGACCGCCGACATCGGCTGGGCCTTGGTGAACACTTCCGCGTCGGGGCCGATGCCCACCTCGAGATACTGCGACCACACGCCCAGGTCGACGAGCCGCCGCTTGAGCGCCGCGGCCTCGTCGGAGCCTGGTTCGAGGCGCGACAGATCGTCGCCGATCAGTTCCTGAATGGTCTGGCGGATCGAGGCCGCGAGGGCGGCATCGCCGCGCGCCTGCTCCTCGATCACCCGCTCGAGCATCGAGGTCGCGAAGGTCACGCCACACGCCTTGATCGCCTGCAGGTCGCAGGGTGCCAGCAGATGACGACGGGCCGGGTCACCCTGAGCGTCGAGCGTTTCTTCGAGGCAGCTCTCGATCGCCACCAGCGGCGCATCGGGAGCACCATCCAGGCACTCGAGCAGATCGTCCCGCTCGAGCAGTGCGCTCAGCGTCGGTGCCAGTGCATCGACGTCGTGCAACCAGCCGGCGCGCAGCACGACCAGTCGCGGGCCTTGCCGTTCGGGCTCCCAGAGCCGGCCGATCAAGCGGTTGTCGGGTGCGCCCTCGGGCAGCAGGGGGTGTGTCATGGTCAGTGCCTGTTCGCTCGGTATGCCGATGTGGCTCTAAATGTTGAACATAGATGGTTTATGTTCAACATATACTTTCGTCGGGTATGAGCCCTCGACGGCTTCCGGTCCTCTTGCTTGTCGGGTGATGCCACGGAACTCGAAAAGACGTGCTCGGCGGGTGGTTCACGACCTTGGTCGCACTGATCGAGCATGACGGGGAAGGGGCGGTGAGGCAGTGGTCGAACGCGCAGCTTTTGATATCAGTTTAGTTATCAATATTTCGATAAATAGGCATTTTAAGGTTATCGATGGTCGAGTAACGTACGCCAACGCCAGTTTCTCGCGACGGTTGCCGTCGCCCGGATGGGGAGTCACCGCATGACCGACAACAAACGCCCGCCACGTACTCGAGAAAAACCGCTGCGCAGCGCCGCCTGGTTTGGCACCGCCGACAAGAACGGCTTCATGTACCGCAGCTGGATGAAGAACCAGGGCATCCCCGACCACGAGTTCCAGGGCAAGCCGATCATCGGCATCTGCAACACCTTCTCGGAGCTGACCCCCTGCAACGCCCACTTCCGCAAGCTCGCCGAGCACGTCAAGCAGGGCGTGCTCGAGGCCGGCGGTTACCCGCTGGAGTTCCCGGTGTTCTCCAACGGCGAGTCCAACCTGCGCCCCACGGCGATGTTCACCCGCAACCTGGCGAGCATGGACGTCGAGGAAGCGATCCGTGGCAATCCGCTCGACGCCGTGGTGCTGCTGGTGGGCTGCGACAAGACCACCCCGGCGCTGCTGATGGGCGCGGCGAGCTGCGACGTCCCCGCCATCGTGGTCAGCGGCGGACCGATGCTCAACGGCAAGCACCAGGGCCGCGACATCGGCTCCGGCACCGTGGTCTGGCAGCTCTCCGAGCAGGTCAAGGCGGGCCAGATCTCGCTGCACGACTTCATGGCCGCCGAGGCCGGCATGTCGCGCTCCGCCGGCACCTGCAACACCATGGGCACCGCCTCGACCATGGCCTGCATGGCCGAATCGCTGGGGGTATCGCTGCCGCACAATGCCGCCATTCCGGCGGTGGACTCGCGGCGCTACGTGCTCGCCCACCTCTCCGGCAACCGCATCGTCGAGATGGTCGACGAGGACCTCACGCTCTCCAAGGTCCTGACCCGCGAGGCCTTCGAGAACGCCATCCGCACCAACGCCGCCATCGGCGGCTCCACCAACGCGGTGATTCACCTCAAGGCCATCGCCGGGCGCATCGGCGTGGACCTGGCGCTGGACGACTGGAACCGCATCGGCCGCGGCACGCCGACGATCGTCGACCTGCAGCCCTCCGGGCGCTATCTGATGGAGGAGTTCTACTACGCCGGCGGGCTGCCGGCGGTACTCAAGCGCCTCGGCGAGGCCGAGCGGATTCC
>NZ_JAGXFF010000004.1:386208-621364 GCF_020147985.1 Modicisalibacter sp. MOD 31.J
CGCGGCACGCCGACGATCGTCGACCTGCAGCCCTCCGGGCGCTATCTGATGGAGGAGTTCTACTACGCCGGCGGGCTGCCGGCGGTACTCAAGCGCCTCGGCGAGGCCGAGCGGATTCCTCACAAGGACGCCCTGACCGTCAACGGCAAGACGCTGTGGGACAACGTCAAGGACGCCCCGCTCTACAACGACGCGGTCATCCGCCCGCTCGACGACCCCCTGCGCGAGGACGGCGGCATGTGCATCCTGCGCGGCAACCTCGCCCCCCAGGGCGCGGTGTTGAAGCCCTCGGCGGCGACCCCCGAGCTGATGACCCATCGCGGCCGCGCCGTGGTGTTCGAGGACTTCGACGACTACAAGGCGCGCATCAACGACCCCGATCTCGACGTCACCGCCGACGACATCCTGGTCATGAAGCACTGCGGACCGCGTGGCTATCACGGCATGGCCGAGGTCGGCAACATGGGCCTGCCCGCCAAGCTGCTCGAGCAGGGTGTCACCGACATGGTGCGGATCTCGGACGCGCGGATGAGCGGCACCGCCTACGGCACCGTGGTGCTGCACGTCGCCCCCGAGGCCGCCGCTGGCGGCCCGCTGGCGGCGGTCGAGAACGGCGACTGGATCGAACTCGACGCCTACGCCGGCACCCTGCACCTGGAGGTCGACGACGCCGAGCTCGAACGTCGTCTGGCCGAGAACGACCCCACCGCGGCGTCGCGCCGGATCGCCAGTAGCGGCGGCTACCGCCAGCTCTATATCGAGCGCGTGCTGCAGGCCGACGAGGGCTGCGACTTCGACTTCCTGGTCGGCTGCCGCGGCGCCGAGGTGCCACGCCACTCGCATTGAAAAGCAGGTGGCAGGATATCCAGGCGATATAAAAGCGCCGCCGCCACAAGCCGGCGGCGCTTTTGTGTCAGTTGCGAATGTCGGCTGTTGTAAGGGGCTTTCCGGGAAGACAGCCGCGCGGAATGTTCGAGTTGCCTACCGTGACGGCTCAGGCCAGGGGCAGGGCCCTTGGACGGTCGGCTTGCATCAGGCGACGGTCCGCTGCCTTCAGTGCCAGCTGGATGGCTCCCATGCAGGTCATGTCGTGGTCCCAGCCGTAAGTGGTGAGGCGTGTCTGGCCGATCAATTCCGCGACCAAGGCATCATTCAACGCCTGTTCGAGGCTGGGCTTGAGTTGATCGTAGGCTCGCACGCCTGATCCGGTGATCAGAACCTGATCAGGGTTGAAAAGCGCCAGTATGTTGGCGATGCCGGTGCCCAGCACGTGACCTGCCTTGTCGAATATCTGTCTGGCTATCGGATTGCCGTCTTCGGCGAGCCGAACTAGCACTTGCATTTGTTCTTCCGAGGGGTGGGCGCTATCGCCGGCAGGTAGCGGCAATAAGGTATGGGCGTCTCGGTAGAGCGCGTAGTCGCTGACGTAAGCTTCGATGCAGCCACGTTTGCCGCAGGCGCAGAGTGCACCGTTGGCTTCGTACTTGGTATGCCCGAACTCCGCCGACGAACCGTGCGCGCCGAGATAGGGTTTGCCATCGATCATGATCGCCATGCCCACGCCATAGCCGAGCATTATCACTGCCAGGTTGGGAATGGCCATGTAGTCGGGATGGCGGGTAATCGCTGCAGAGATGCAGTTGGCGTCGTTTTCGAGCTGGACCGGACAGGCGAAGCGAGCCCGGAGTGGCGAGACGATATCGACATTGCGCAGGGTGAACGCCGGGGACCAGACGATGCTGCCGCGCAGTGGTGACACGATCCCTTGCACGGCCACGCAGATACTGGCGACCGGGCCGCAGGCGGACGTCATGCGCAGGCACAGATCATCGATATGGCGTATGAGCAACTCGCTCAGAGCCTCGGCCGTGAGAGCCAGCGTATCGACCGCTAATGTGTCGTCGTGATGTAGCTCGCCACAGAAATTGCCGACCGTGAAGCGCACTTCGTTGATCGATAACTTGACGGTGATGACACAAGCCGCATGCGGATGGAGCGCGATCAGTGTCTTGGGGCGGCCACGGTGGCCAGGGCCTTGGCTGTCGGGGGGGCGCTCGACGACGATGCCCTGGTCGATTAGCTCGCCACTGATCGAGGTCACCGTCGCTGAACTCAGCTGATTGGCGGCTGCCAAGTCGATACGTGCCATGGCGCCATGGGTACGCAGTGAGCGGATCAGGGCCAAGGTGTTGTCGGTACGTATCGATTCGGTGACCGGGGCGGCCATGGGTAAACCTCAGATTAATTTCTGGCCTTAATTATATAGTGACGAAAGCACGAAGAAAATGCTCTCGTCAACCGCGTCTGTCGATGGATAGTACGAGATCGATGGCTGCCGGCTACACCAAGACAGGCCTTGAGCGTGTTACTCGGTGATTTGGCGCAACGACTAAAGTGGCATGTGGGATTATTTAATTTATTTGCTAAATTAAATGCGCTTGCAGAGCCAGCCTTATCCCTAGCGGCTGCAAGGAAGTCACGTATGGCGGGCCATCTAGCCCCAAGACCCTGAACAAGGCGAAAAACAGGAGCCGGCATGACCCACCTTTCAGCGCGATATCCGAGTCTCGAACAGCGTGTGGTATTCATTACCGGGGGCGGTAGCGGGATCGGTGCCGCCCTGACACGCGCCTTTCATCGTCAGGGGGCTCGGGTGGTTTTCGTCGATATCGCCAGAGAGGCGAGCGAGGCACTGGTCGAAGAGCTCGAGCGGGAAACCGGTCGGGCGCCTCGCTTCGAATTTTGCGACATCCGGGATGTCGAGGCCTTGCAGGCGACCATCGTTCGGGTCGCTGAGACGATCGGTCCCATTCGCGTACTGATCAACAATGCCGCCAACGACGATCGTCACGACTGGCGTGACGTCGATGTCGACTATTGGGACGAGCGAATGTCGCTCAACCTGCGTCCGATGTTCTTCACCATCCAGGCCGTGGCCGAACAGATGCGCGCGGCGGGGGGCGGCTCGATCATCAACTTCGGCTCGATCAGCGTGCGCCTGGCGCTTGGTGACATGGCCGCCTATGTCAGTGCCAAGGCCGCGGTGCACGGGCTGACGCGCAGCCTGGCCCGCGACTTGGGCCCTTGCGGCATTCGCGTCAATACGCTGGTGCCCGGCAGCATCATGACCGAGCGTCAGCTCGAGAAGTGGATCGGCCCCGAGGACGAGGCCAATATCCAGGCCCATCAATGCCTGAAGGTACGCCTGGAAGCCGAGCACATCGCGCCCGCCGCGTTGTTTCTCGCCGCCGACGATAGCGCCCAGATCAGTGCCCAGGAAATTCCGGTCGATGGAGGCTGGGGATGAGCATACCCATCGTCGCCGTCGAGCTCGACATGAGCCTGGGTGAGAGCCCCGTGTGGGACGCATCGAACGAGTCCCTTCACTGGGTGGATATCAACCTCGGGCTGGTCTATAGCTGGCGGCCCGGGAGCGACGACGCGCCATCGCGTGTCGCGCTGGGCGAGCCCCTGGGCTGCGTAGCGTTGAGTGCCACGGGGCTGGTCGTCGCCGCGCGCTCGGGGATCTATCGGCTGGATGCTTCTGATGGCGAGAAATCGTTAATCGTCGCCAATCCCGAATGGCGCAATGCGTCCGGTAACCGCTTCAACGACGGCCGCTGCGACCCGCTCGGGCGATTCTGGGTGGGCACGATCGATGCTGCCGAAGCTTTGCCAAGTGCCAGCCTGTATCGCCTGGACGGTGAACGCCTCACAGCCATGAGAAGCGCCCTGGCCATCTCCAACGGCCTGGCGTTCAGCCCGGATGGTCGCTTCGCCTATCACGCCGATTCACCCACCCGCCAGGTATGGCGTTACGCCTTCGACGCCGAGCGCGGCACGCTCGAGTCGGGCGAATTATGGATCGATCTGGCGCGCCATGACCTGCCCGGAGTGCCGGACGGCGCGGCGGTGGACAGCCACGGCGACTACTGGTGTGCGCTCTACGGAGGCGGCCAGATCGCCAGATTCGATCGTCACGGCGCTTTCCTGGAGAGCCACGCACTGCCTTGCCCGCACCCCACCATGGTGGCCTTCGGTGGTGCCGACCGAAAAACACTCTATATCACTACCGCCACCCAGCATTTGAGCGATGAGGAAAAACACCATCAATGGCCGTCGGCGGGCAGCCTGTTCGCCATGTCCGCGCCCAACCCGGGGCAGGTCGAACCGCGCGTCACGCGCTGAGTGACCGCCCATGCCACGCTCCAACAACAAGACGGGAGTAGCCCATGTTCAGTCATACCAGAAAGACGCTGCTGGTCGTCTCCGCTGCCACGCTGCTCGGCTCCGTGCAGTCGGTGATGGCGGATACCACGATTCGCATGATGCGCGTCGAGATCAGTCAGGTCGAGAAGGATTACTACGCCGAGATCGCTCGCGAATTCGAGAAGAGCCACCCCGGCGTGACCATCGAACTCGACTACCTCTCCAACGAAGCCTACAAGTCCAAGCTGCCCACCTTGCTGCAGTCCAGCCAGCGCCCGGACATCTTCTACAGCTGGGGTGGCGAGGCCTTGAAGGAGAAGGTCGAGGCCGGCTTCGTCAAGGATCTGACCGCGGCCATGCAGGGCGGCTGGCAGTCACGTTTCCCGGACTCGGCCATCGACGCCTTTACCATCAATGGCAAGATCTATGGCGCGCCGCTATACGTCACCGAGGTGGGCCTGTGGACCAACACCGCACTGACCGAGAAGGCCGGCGTGGATGTCGATGCCATCGACACCTGGCAGGACTTCCTCGATGCCGTCTCCAAGCTCAAGAAGGCCGGCGTCACGCCGATCGTGGTGGGGGCCAAGGATGGCTGGCCGATGCATTTCTACTGGGGCAGCCTGGCCACCCGGCTGGCCGGTCAGCAGGGTTTCGCGGCCGCCAAGGCGGGTGAGGGCGAGGGTTTTGCCGCGCCGCCCTTCGTCCAGGCCGGCGACAAGCTCGAGCAACTGGTCGAACTCGAGCCGTTCCAGCCTGGTTTCATGACCACCACCTACGAGCGCGCCAGCGGCATGTTCGGCGATGGCGAGGCGGCTTTCCACCTGATGGGCGACTGGGACTATCTGCCCTCGAAGCAGCGCTCGATGAGCGGAGAAGGGGTGTCGGACGAGGATCTGCGCTTCATCTCGTTTCCCCGCGTGGAAGGGGGGCAAGGCAACGAAGCGACCTTCGGCGGCCTGAACGGCTGGGCGGTCACGCGTGACGCCCCGGAAGTGGCAATAACATTCCTCAAGAGCCTGCTGAGCCTCGACAATCAACGTGAGGCGGCCAGGCGCGGCATTTTCGTGCCGATCGTCAAGGGGGCCGAAAAGGCATTGACGACGCCCTATGCCCGCAAGGTGGCCCGGGACATCGGCCAATCCTCCTACCATCAGGTATTCCTCGATCATGACCTGGGTGTGTCGGTCGGTGCGACGGTGAACGACATCAGCACCGACATCGCTCAGGGCGTGACCGGGCCGGAAGAAGCGGCCGAGCGTGTCGAGGAAGCCTGGCAGTTCCGCTAAGTGTGCCTTTCGCCGGGGCCGGTAACGGCCCCTGTCGAGCCTCATACCGGGTGTTTGAGATGACTACATCGTCGTATTCCCCTTCCGGCTGGCGACAACGGCTGCGGCGTGGTCGCGCCAGCGGTCGACTGAGCGCCGTGCTGCTGCTGTTGCCGCCGGCACTTATCCTGTTCTCGCTTTTCGTCATCCTGCCCTTGGCGGATGCCGCCTATTACAGCCTGTTCGACTGGAACGGTTATGCCACGCCCAGCGACTTCGTCGGGGCGGAAAACTATCAGCGTCTGCTGGGGCATTCGACCTTTCACACCGCGCTTTGGAACACCGCACAATTGGTCGTCGTCTCGTTGGTCGTCCAATTACCGCTAGCGTTGGGCCTGGCACTGCTGATCTATCGCAAGACGCCGACCAATGCCCTGTTCCGGCTGGTGTTCTTCCTTCCCTATATCCTTGCCGAGGTGGCCGCCGGGCTGATCTGGAGTTTCGTCTTCGATGGCGAATACGGCGTGACGGCTCAACTCTTCCATGCCATGGACATGGAGTCGGTGTATATCCTCGCCGATCGCCAATGGGCGTTCGCCGCGATCATGACGGTCATCGTCTGGAAGTATTTCGGTTTCCACATGATGATCTATATCGCCGCCCTGCAGGGTGTACCCAAGGATCTCGTCGAGGCCGCGCGGCTCGAGGGCGCCGGTCCCTGGCAGATTGCCCGTCATGTCCAGGTGCCGATGATCAAGCACGCCATCGTGGTCAGCGTGTTCTTCGCGCTGATCGGCTCGCTGCAGATCTTCGACATCATCATTCCCCTGACCAACGGGGGGCCGTCGAACAGCACCCACACCATCGTCACCTATCTCTATACCTTCGGCCTGACCCGGCTGAAGATCGGCTTCGGCAGTGCCGCCGCCATCTTCCTGTTCGTCATCGCCATGCTGATCGCCTTCTTCTACCAGCGCCACGCGATGGCCAAGGAGGGCGCATGAGACGCCTGTTCCTGTTGCGCAACAGTCTGCGGGTGATCGTGCTGCTGGTCGTCGCCGGTTTCGTCATCGGTCCGCTGCTGGCGGCGTTCTTCGGCGGCTTCAAGAGCAATGCGCAGTTGCGCACCAATCCGCTGGGACTGCCGGCGAGCTGGGACGTGAGCCACTACGCGGGCATCCTCGAGAATCCCGACTTCTGGCAGTACCTGGGCAACTCGCTGCTGATTTCGTCGGCGACGGTGGTGCTGACACTGATCGTCGGGGCGGCGGCGGCCTACGTGTTCTCGCACATCCGTTTCTTCGGTTCGCGCATGCTGCACTCCTATCTGCTGCTGGGGCTGATGTTCCCCTTCGCGGCGGCGATCCTGCCGTTGTTCATCAAGGTGCGGGATCTGGGGCTGCTGGATACCTACTGGGCGGTAATCCTGCCGCAGACCGCCTTCGGGCTGTCGCTGGCGATACTGCTCTTCAAGGCGTTCTTCGACCAATTGCCACGCGAATTGTTCGAAGCGGCCTATGTGGATGGCTGCAGCTACCTGCGCTTCTTCTGGGCCTTCACGTTGCCGCTGTCGACGCCGATTCTGGCCACGGTCGGGGTGTTCGTCTTCGTGCAGAGCTGGAACAACTTCCTGTTGCCGCTGGTGGTGTTCAATACCGAGTCGATCTACACCTGGCCGCTGGGAATGATGCAGTTCCGCGGCGAGTACCTGACCCAGTGGAATCTGATCCTGGCATTCGTTTCGCTGACCATCCTGCCCGCCATCGTGTTCTTCCTGGCGGCGCAAAAATACATTGTCGCCGGGCTGACCGGCGGTTCCGTAAAAGGGTGAAGCATGGCTGTCACGTTCACCAACCCCATTCTTCCCGGGTTCAATCCGGATCCCTCGATCTGCCGGGTGGGCGAGGATTACTACATCGCCACCTCCACTTTCGAATGGTACCCCGGGGTGCAAATCCACCATTCGACGGATCTGGTCAACTGGCGGCTGGTGCGCCGGCCGCTCGAACGGCCGGCCCAACTGGACATGCGCGGCAACCCCGATTCCTGCGGTATCTGGGCCCCTTGCCTGAGTCATTCACAGGGCCGCTTCTGGCTGATCTATACCGACATGAAGCGCTACGAGGGGCACTTCAAGGATGGGCTCAACTATCTGGTCAGCTCGCCGAGCATTGAAGGCCCGTGGAGCGATCCGGTGTTTCTCAATGCCAGCGGTTTCGATCCATCGCTGTTCCATGACGACGATGGCCGCCATTGGCTGCTCAACTTGAAGTGGGACTATCGTCAGGCGGCGGGACCGGACCGCTTCGGTGGCATCGTGTTGCAGGAGTACGATGCCGAGGCGCGGACACTGATCGGTCCGATCCATACGATCTTCGCGGGCACCGCCATGAAGCTGACCGAGGGCCCGCACCTGTACCGTCGTGACGGCTGGTATCACCTGCTGGTCGCCGAGGGCGGCACGGGGTATGGCCATGCGGTGACCATGGCCCGATCGCGATCGATCACCGGCCCCTACGAGGTCCACCCGGACAACCCGGTGCTGACCTCGCGGGACGACGAGAGCCTTGCGTTACAGCGCGCGGGTCACGCCGATCTTGTCGACACCCCGGCGGGCGAGACCTATCTGGTGCATCTCTGTGGCCGCCCGCTACCCGGTACTCAGCGTTCGCCACTGGGCCGCGAAACGGCCTTGCAACGGGCTCACTGGGACGACGATGGCTGGTTGCGCCTGGCAGTCGGCGGCAACGCCCCGCAGAACGAGGTAGAGGCGCCGTACGGCGCGACGTCCTGGCCCCTCGAGCGGGAGGAGAGCCATGCGTTCGATAGCGCGACGTTGCCGATGGCCTTTCAGTGGTTGCGCACGCCGTATCCCGAACGACTGTTCTCGTTGACCGAGCGGCGCGGGTATCTGCGCCTCTACGGCCGTCAGTCGCCGGGCTCGTGGTTCGAGCAGGCGCTGGTCGCACGGCGGCGTGACGTTTTTTCCTGTGAGGCCGAGACGACACTCGAGTTCGCGCCCGAGGATTACCAGCAGTGCGCCGGGCTGATCGCTTACTACAACCGCTTCAAGTTCCACTACCTGGCAGTCACCCGCGATGACGCCGGTCGGCGCGTGCTGACCATCCTGAGTTGCGCCGACAACTGGCCGAGCGGCGACCTCGACTTCCCTCTGGCCGCTCCCGTGATGCTCGACGAGGAAACGTCAGTGCGCCTGGGACTGACGATGGACGGGGCCAGCCTGCAGTTTCGCTACGCCGAGGGTGGCGGCGAATGGCAGCCGGTCGGGCCCACGTTGGACGCCGGGGTGCTTTCCGACGAGGGGGCGGGGCGTGCCCACGGCTACTTCACTGGCACCTTCCTGGGCATGGCGGCGCACGACATCAGCGGTCGCGCCCTGCCGGCCGACTTCAGCGCGTTTCGCTACATCCGGTCCGAGCCACGGATGACCGACAACGATTTACCGAGAGGATAATCCCATGGCCGACGTGACTCTGAAGGGAGTTCGCAAACGCTTCAAGGGCGGTGCGGACGTGATTCCCGACATGCACCTGACGATCGATGACGGCAGCTTCACCGTCCTGGTGGGGCCCTCGGGGTGTGGCAAGTCCACGCTGCTGCGCATTATCGCCGGTCTCGAGACCGCCAGCGAAGGCACAGTGTCGATCGACGGACGCGACGTGACCCAGGAGGAGCCCGCCGAGCGCAACGTGGCAATGGTCTTCCAATCCTATGCGCTCTATCCGCACATGAGCGTGGCTCGCAACATCGACTTCGGGATGCGTCTGGCCAAGGTGCCAGTCGAGGAGCGCAAGGCCAAGGTCGCCGAGGCGGCTCGATTGCTCAATCTCGAGGAGTATCTCGATCGCAAGCCGGCGGCGCTTTCCGGTGGGCAGCGCCAGCGCGTGGCGATCGGTCGGGCCATCGTGCGTAATCCCGGGGTGTTCCTGTTCGACGAGCCGCTCTCCAATCTTGATGCATCCCTGCGCAACCGCATGCGCGTCGAACTGGCCGAACTGCACCAGCGGCTCGGCGCGACGATGATCTACGTGACTCACGATCAGGTCGAGGCGATGACCCTGGCCGATAGGATCGTGGTCATGAACGGCGGACGCATCGAGCAGGCGGGGACGCCGATGGAGCTCTACACGCGCCCCGCGACGCGTTTCGTGGCCGAATTCATCGGCTCGCCGCGCATGAACCTGATCGAGGGGCCGACCGCACAAGCGTATGGCGCACACGCGCTGGGAGTGCGGCCCGAGCATATCGACGTAAGCCGCGAGCAGGGCGCCTGGCGTGGCCGCGTGCGGGTGATCGAGAAGCTCGGCGCCGATACCTTCGCCTACATGGACGCTGGCGAGCTGGGGGGCCTCATCGTGCGCTTGCCGGGAGACGACCCGACGAGGTCCGGCGAGTCGTTGTGGCTGACGCCGCGACCCGAGTCACTGCATTGCTTCGACAGCGGAGGAATGCGTATCGAGTCTTCCCGGCAAGCGTCGGGCTTTTAAGGCTGATCACTCATGTTGAACAGGCGGCAGAGATGTTTGGCTTAGAGGGTGTTTACAAAGTCGGCGAGCGAAGGCAAGACAAGGCAAAATCGGCCGAAAAAACGGAGTTTACACGGGGTAAATGAGTATTTTGAGGCCGATTTTAACGCCGTATTGTCGAGCGCAGGCATTTTGTAAACACCCTCTTAGGAAATGCTGAATAAATCGACGAGCGAGATAATGCCCCCCCCCGACGCCGGCGTCGTGCCGGCGTTCTTTCGGGTGGGGAGAGGTTTTCGAATCGGCGGCGTGAGTGGTGACAGCTCACGACCGCACGGTGGCGAGTGTCAGGCCCGGGCGGCGGCCAGTGCCTGATCCAGGTCGGCAATCAGGTCGTCGACATGCTCGATGCCGATCGACAGGCGCACCATGTCGGGGGTGACGCCGGCCGCAGCGAGCTCCTCGTCGTTGAGCTGGCGATGCGTCGTCGCCGCCGGGATCGCCGCACAGGTCTTGGCATCGCCGATATTGACCAGGCGCAGTACCAGCTGCAGGGCGTCGTAGAAGCGTGCGCTCGCCTCGCGGCCGCCCTGGACACCGAAGCTCAGGATGCCGGACGCCCGACCGTCCATGTAGCGCTCGGCCAGGGCATGGTCCTTGTGGCTGGCGAGTCCGGCGTACTGCACCCAGGTGACCTGCGGGTGGCCTTCCAGGTAGGTCGCGATCCGCTGGGTGTTGTCGCAGACGCGTTCGATGCGCAGCCCCAGGGTCTCCAGCCCCTGCAGCAGGTTCCAGGCGGCCTGGGCCGAGAGGGCGGCCCCCATGTTGCGCAGTGGCACCACCCGGGCCCGCGTGATGAAGGCGGCGTCGCCGACGTCCCGGGTGTAACTGATGCCGTGATAGGAGGCATCGGGGTCGTTGAGCAGCGCGAAACGCCGGGCCTGATCGGCCCAGGGGAACCGGCCGGAATCGACGATGACGCCGCCGACGGTCGTGCCGTGCCCGCCGATGTACTTGGTGGCGGAGTGGACGACGATATCCGCGCCATGTTCGATGGGACGCCACAGGAAGGGGGTCGCCACGGTATTGTCGACGATCAGCGGAACGCCGTGACGGTGTGCCACGTCGGCCAGCGCGGCGATGTCCACGAGGCTGCCCGACGGGTTGCCGATGCTCTCGCAGAACACCGCCTTGGTACGCTCGTCGATCATCGCCTCGATCTCGGCGAGGGCGTCCTTGTGGGCGAAGCGTACCTCGATGCCCTGACGGGGCAGGGTGTGGGCGAAAAGGTTGTAGGTCCCGCCGTAGAGTTCGCTGATCGAGACGATGTTGTCGCCCGCCTCGGCGATGGTCTGGATCGCGGAGGTGATGGCCGCCATGCCCGAGGCGACCGCCAGGCCGGCGATACCGCCCTCGAGGGCGGCGACGCGTTGTTCCAGTACCGCGCAGGTGGGGTTCATGATCCGCGAGTAGATATTGCCTTCCACCTGCAGGTCGAAAAGGTCGGCGGCATGCTGGGCGTTGTCGAAGGCGAAGGACGTGCTCTGGTGGATGGGCACGGCGACGGCATGCTGGTTGTCGGGGGCATAGCCGTGGTGGAGGGCGAGTGTTTCGGGCTTCATGGCGTGTCCTGTGCGGGCGGGTTGGTGCTTGTTGTCCAGAGCCATTATAGGGCCAGAGACCCGGGGGCCCGAAAGGACACCCCTGCCGGTTGCGTGACTCCGGTCGTGGGGGGCGGTCGTGCTGGCATTAATGTTGAACATATAATCCGTTTGTTCAACATACGTGAAGGTCCCGGTAGAGTACGCTGGCGAAAGGGCGAGACCTGTTTTCGACAACCGACCATCGAGAGAAAAGCGTCAGACCATGAGCGATCACAAGATGACTCCCGACCAGCTGCGCTCACGCTGGTGGTTCGACAATCCCGATCATCCCGGCACCACGGCGCTGTGCATCGAGCGCTACATGAATTACGGCCTCACGCTCGACGAGCTGAAGAGCGGCAAGCCGATCATCGGCATCGCCCAGTCCGGTTCCGACCTGACGCCCTGCAACCGCCACCACGTCGAGCTGGTCAAGCGGGTCAAGGATGGCATTCGCGCCGCCGGTGGGGTGCCCTTCGAGTTCCCGCTGCATCCGATCCACGAGAACGTGCGCCGGCCGACCGCGGCGCTGGATCGCAACCTGGCCTATCTGGGGCTGGTCGAGGTACTGCATGGCTATCCCCTCGATGGCGTGGTGCTGACCACCGGCTGCGACAAGACCACCCCGGCGTGTCTGATGGCCGCGGCGACCGTCAACATCCCGGCGATCGTGCTCTCCGGCGGGCCGATGCTCAACGGCTGGCGGGGCAGCGAGCGCGTGGGTTCCGGCACCATCATCTGGGAACTGCGCAAGCGTCTTGCCGCCGGCGATATCGGCTACGCGGAGTTTCTCGACCGGGCCACCGATTCGGCGCCGTCGATCGGGCACTGCAACACCATGGGTACCGCCTCGACGATGAACTCGATGGCCGAGGCGCTGGGCATGAGCCTGCCGGGCTCGGCGATGATTCCCGCGCCCTACAAGGAGCGGGCGATGGTCGCCTACCAGACCGGCGAGCGCATCGTCGACATGGTCTGGGAGGATCTGCGCCCGCTGGACATCCTGACCCGCGAGGCCTTCGAGAACGCCATCGTGGTCTGTTCGGCGCTGGGCGGCTCCTCGAACGCGCCGATCCACGTCAATGCCATCGCCCGCCACGCCGGTATCGAGCTCGACAACGACGACTGGCAGCGCCTGGGGCACCAGATCCCGCTGCTGGCCAACGTGATGCCGGCCGGCATCTACCTCTCCGAGGAGTTCCATCGGGCCGGCGGCGTGCCTGCGGTTCTCAGCGAACTGCTCAAGGCGAAGCGCCTGCACGGCGACGTGATGACCGCTAACGGGCGAACGCTCGCGGCCAACGTCGGCGGCTGCGAGACCCGGGACGACGACGTCATCCGTCGCTATGACAATCCGCTGGTCGAGCACGCCGGCTTCATCAACCTCAAGGGCAATCTGTTCGACTCGGCGCTGATGAAGACCAGCGTGATCGCCGACGACTTTCGCCGGCGTTTCCTGAGCCGGCCCGAGGATCCCGGCGCCTTCGAAGGGCGCGTGGTGGTGTTCGACGGCTCGGAGGATTATCACGCGCGCATCGACGACCCCGCCCTGGCGATCGACGAGAACACCATTCTGGTGATGCGCGGCGCCGGGCCGGTGGGTCACCCCGGCGGTGCCGAGGTGGTCAATATGCAGCCGCCGGAGGCGCTGATCCGGCAGGGCGTGGAGTCGCTGCCGTGCCTGGGCGACGGGCGCCAGTCGGGCACCTCGGGCTCGCCGTCGATCCTCAACGCCTCGCCGGAGGCAGCCGTTGGCGGTGGCCTGGCGCTGCTCGAGAGCGGCGATCGTGTCCGCATCGACCTGGCGCGCGGTGAGGCGAGCCTGCTGATCGACGACGCGGAACTCGCCTCGCGCCGGGAGGCGCTGGCGTCACGCGGCGGCTATATCTATCCGCCGCATCAGACCCCCTGGCAGGAGATCCAGCGCGGCATGGTCGAGCAGCTCGATCGCGGCATGGCGCTGGCGCCGGCGACGAAGTATCGCGATGTGGCGCGTCGCTCGCCGCCGCGCGACAACCACTGAGCGGGCGGGGTCGGCGTGGCGGTCACTCCAGTTCCACGCCGCGCCCCAGCGACGTCTCGGGGTCTTCCAGACCGAGTGCCTTGGCGGTACCGGCGAGTACCCGCTGGGCGGCGCGGAAGGCCTCGCGGGGCTGGCGGGCACGAATGCACTCCATCAACTGGCGGTGACGCTCCAGGCTTGCCGCGGGGTCATCGGTCTCGCTGACGTTGGACATCGACACCAGCAGGTAGATGGAGGGGCGCAGGATGTGCGAGAGCTGCGACCAGACGATGTTGTGGGTGGCCTTGAAGATCGCCGCGTGAAAGGCGACGTCGTAGTCGCTGTGCAGGCGGCGTTCCTCGGGGTTGGTGGCGTTGTGCAGGTTCTGCCCCATGCCCTCGAAGGCTTCCTCGAGCGCTACTAGGTCGCGTGCCGTGGCGCGCTTGGCGGCGGTCATCGCGACGTAGGGCTCGACGTCGAGCCGGAAGGTGAGAATCTCGCGCTGGACGCGGGGATTGGGCGCCGCGTAGCGGGTCATCCACTCGGTCACCTGCGGGTCGAGAATGTTCCACTCGGTGTAGTCGCGCACCTTGGAGCCATGCCCCGAGATGCGCTCGATGATGCCCACGTCGACCAGCTGACGCAGGTCGCTGCGCACCGCGGAACGGTTGATCGCGTAGTGCTCGCACAGGGCGAGCTCCTTGGGTACGAAATCGCCCGGCTGGTAGTCGCCGGAGAAGATCGCCTCGGCCAGCGCCTCGGCGACGCTGGGCCTCGACGCTGACTTGCGTTGCTGTCCCTTCACGGATGTGATTCCAAGACGGTTTCGATCAACGCTGCCATATGTTCAACATTTGGACAACGTGACCAACGGTTAACAAGGGCGATGGGCGTGAAAGCCTGGATCAATCGCCGGCAAGGCGATCGCCGAGCCGGGCCATGAAGGCCGCCCCGGCTTCCAGTTGGGTCTTGTCCAGGTACTCGTCGGGCTGGTGGGCCTGGGCGATGCTGCCCGGGCCGCAGATCACCGTCGGCAGGCCCGCGCGCTGGAACTGGCCGGCTTCGGTGGCGTAGGCGACGGCCTCGCTGTCGCGCTCGCCGAGCAGGTCGCGACACAGCGAGAGGGCCGCGGCGTTGTCGCGATCGGCCAGCCCCGGCACGGTATCGGTCAGGTTCTCGGTACGGATGGCGACCTGCGGCGCGCGCTGGCGCAGCTCGCCCTCGAGGGACTCGGCGTACTCGGTGAAACGCGCGTAGACCGACTCGAAGCCGTCCTGGGGCAGGTGGCGGATCTCCCAGTCGAACTGGCATTCGCGCGCCATGATGTTGATCGCCGTGCCGCCGGCGATCTTGCCCACGTGAAGGCTGGAGTGGGCGACGTTGAAGGCCTCGTCGACCCGGCCGGCCTCGCGCAGCTCGGCCATGATGTCCTCGATTCGGGTCACCAGCCGGGCGGCGACGTGGACCGCCGAGACGCCCTGGTTGACCTGGCTGGAATGTGCCTCCAGTCCGGTCACGGTGGTCCGCAGGTTGGTGATGCCCTTCTGGGCGACCACCGGGGCCATCAGTGTCGGTTCGCCGACGATCACCGCGGCGGGGCGGGGCTCGTCGGCCACCAGCGACTCGATCAGCCGTGGCGCGCCCACGCAGCCCACTTCCTCGTCGTAGGAGAGTGCCAGATAGATGGGGCGTGTCAGCGACTGTTCCAGCCAGCGCGGGACCTGGGCCAGCGCGCAGGCGATGAAGCCCTTCATGTCGCAGCTGCCGCGGCCGTAGAGGCGGCCGTCGCCCTTGTCGGTGAGCGAGAACGGATCGCTCGACCAGGGCTGGCCGTCCACCGGTACCACGTCGGTGTGGCCGGAGAGCACCACGCCGCCCTCGACCTCGGGGCCGATGCGCGCGAGCAGGTTGGCCTTCTTGCCATCATCGCTCTCGATGCGGCGGTAGGGCACCGCCAGATCGTCGAGATAGCCCTCGACGAAGCGGATCAGGTCGAGGTTGGAATCGCGGGACACCGTGGGGTGCCCGACCAGGGTTTCGAGTAGCTGCTGAGCGGACTGCATGAGGGCTCCGGGGATCGTTTGCCACAGCCTAGCATGGCCCCGCGCGCCCCCGGCAGGGCTTTTGACGGAAAAGCGCTCATGAGCCATCTTGAGAACGTTTGCCAACTCATGATTCGTTTTCGCGCTTGATTCATTGTCGATAGGAGTTTCCGATGAGCCGTATCCTGATCGTTTACTATTCCAGCTATGGGCATGTCGAGACCCTGGCCAATGCCGTGGCCGAGGGCGCGCGCGGCGTTGCCGGGACACAGGTCGACATCCGCCGCGTCGCCGAACTGGTGCCCGACGAGGTGGCCGTGCAGTCCGGCTACAAGCGGGATCAGGCGGCGCCGTTGATCGAGGATCCCAACGAACTGGCCGACTACGATGCGATCATCATCGGCACGCCCACTCGCTACGGCAACATGACCTCGCAGATGCGCAACTTCTGGGACCAGACCGGCGGTCTCTGGGCCCAGGGCAAGCTGATCGGCAAGGTGGGCAGCGCCTTCACCTCGACCGCCAGCCAGCACGGCGGCCAGGAGACCACGCTGACCTCGATCCATACCATGCTCTTCCATCTGGGCATGGTGGTGGTCGGTGTTCCGTATTCCTGCCAGGCGCTGACCGAGATGGGCGAGGTGACCGGGGGCACGCCCTATGGTGCCACGACTGTCGTCGGCCCCGACGGCAGCCGCCAGCCCAGCGAGAACGAACTGACCATCGCGCGCTTCCAGGGCGAACATGTCGCCAGGACCACCGCCAAGCTCGCCGGCTGATCGCCTCTCCCTCACATCGCCATATCGCACGTCTCACTCGGGCGGGGCCGCAGGGCCCCGCCCGATTTCGTTTATGCCGTTGTTGCCGGGCCATCGAGCAGGCCTTTCATTGTCCGTTAAAAATGTAGATATTTTTTGTTTGTGTCGATAATATTTTCGGCATGATGGCGAGCGTCATCCCCTGCAACCCGGTTCCCGCGAGGCCGACATGAGTGGATTCCAGTGGCACGACCCGCTGCTCTTCGAACAGCAGCTCAGCGACGACGAACGACAGATTCAGGACATGGCACGCGCCTACTGCCAGGAGACATTGCAGCCGCGGGTGCGCGAGGCCTTCGAGCAGGAGCGCTTCGACCGCGAGATCCTGCGCGAGATGGGCGAGCTGGGGCTGCTCGGGGCGACCGTCGCGGAAACCTACGGCGGGGCCGGGGTCGGTCATGTCGCCTATGGACTGATCGCCCGCGAAGTCGAGCGGGTCGACTCCGGCTACCGCTCGGCGATGAGCGTGCAATCCTCGCTGGTGATGTATCCCATCGAGACCTACGGCAGCGAGTCGCAGAAGCAACGTTACCTGCCCGGGCTGGCCAGCGGCGAGCTGGTGGGCTGCTTTGGCCTCACCGAGCCCAACGCCGGTTCCGACCCCGGCAGCCTGCAGACCCGGGCGCGCCGGGTCGACGGCGGCTACCGGCTGAGCGGGCAGAAGATGTGGATCACCAACAGCCCGATCGCCGACATCGCCATCGTCTGGGCGCGCTCGGATGCCCACGAGGGCAAGATCAAGGGTTTCATCGTCGAGCGCGGCGCCGAGGGCTTCTCGACGCCGACCATCCACGGCAAGCTCTCGCTGCGCGCCTCGGTGACCGGCGAGATCGTCCTCGACGACGTCTTCGTCCCCGACGAGGCCCTGCTGCCCGATGCCAGCGGCCTGGGCGGGCCCTTCGGCTGTCTCAACAAGGCCCGCTTCGGCATCGCCTGGGGCACCATGGGCGCCGCCGAGTTCTGCTGGCATGCCGCGCGCCGCTATACCCTGGAACGCCAGCAGTTCGGGCGTCCGCTGGCGGCGACCCAACTGGTGCAGGTCAAGCTGGCCGACATGCAGACCGAGATCGCCCTGGGGCTCGAGGCCTGCCTGCGCGTCGGCCGGCTGCTCGACACCGGCCAGGCGACGCCGGAGATGATCTCGCTGATCAAGCGCAATCATTGCGGCAAGGCGCTGGCGATCGCCCGCCAGGCCCGCGACATGCATGGCGGCAACGGTATCTCGCTGGAATACGAGGTGATTCGCCACATGGTCAACCTGGAGACGGTCAACACCTACGAGGGGACCCACGACGTGCACGCGCTGATTCTGGGACGTGCCCAGACCGGCATCCAGGCCTTTGCCTGAGGCCGCCATGACCGTTTGCGATGAGACCCCGCGCAAGCCGCTCGCCGGTATCCGCGTGCTCGATCTGTCGCGGGTGCTGGCCGGTCCCTGGTGTACCCAGCAGCTCGCCGACCTGGGGGCCGAGGTGATCAAGATCGAGCGCCCCGGGCGCGGTGACGACACCCGCGGCTGGGGGCCGCCCTGGCTCGACGGCACCACCGAGTCGGCATACTTTCTCAGCGCCAATCGCGGCAAGCGCTCGGTGACCATCGACCTCGCCCGGCCCGAGGGGCAGGCGCTGGTTCGCCGGCTGGCCGCCGACAGCGACGTGCTGATCGAGAACTTCAAGGTCGGCGGGCTGGCCGCCTACGGCCTGGACGCGGCCAGCCTGTGCGAGGCCAACCCCCGTCTGGTCTACTGCTCGATCACCGGCTTCGGCCAGGACGGCCCCTATGCCTCGCGGGCCGGCTACGATTTCCTGATCCAGGGCATGGGCGGGCTGATGAGCGTGACCGGCCAGCCCGACGGCGAGCCGACCAAGGTGGGCGTGGCGTTCGTCGATATCTTCACCGGGCTGTACGCCGCCAACGCCATCCTCGCCGCCCTGCACCGCCGCGAGACCACCGGGCGGGGCGGTCACATCGACATGGCGCTGCTCGACGTGCAGGTCGGGGTACTGGCCAACCAGGCGCTCAACTACCTGACCAGCGGCCGCAACCCCGAGCGGCTGGGCAATGCGCATCCCAACATCGTGCCCTATCAGGCGTTCGCCACCGCCGACGGCCATCTGATCCTGGCGGTGGGCAACGACGACCAGTTCCGGCGCCTGTGCGAGGTATTGGGCATGCCGGGGCTGGCCGACGATGCACGCTTTGCCACCAATGCCGCTCGCGTCGCCCATCGCGAGACACTGGTTCCCTTGCTCGACGCCCGGCTGCGAGGGGCGAAAAGCGTCGAGTGGCTGGCGGCCATGGAAGCGGCGGGGGTGCCCTGCGGACCGATCAACCGGCTCGACGCGGTATTCGACGACCCGCAGGTGCGTCATCGCGGGCTACGCATCGAGCGATGTCACGCGGCCGGCGAGCCCATGTCGCTGGTGGGCAACCCGATTCGGCTCGACGGCCAGCGGCTGAACGCCGAGCGGGCCCCGCCGCGGCTCGGCGAGCATACCGATGCGGTGCTCGCCGAACGCCTCGGCCTCGATCCCGCCGCGCTGGCGGCGTTGCACGAGAGTGGGGTGCTCGGCCGACCCGACGACGCCTAGATGAGTGCGCGCGCTTCCAGCTCCTGCCGGATGATCGGCACCGGCGTCATCAGGTGGTCGCGCATCATCGCCCGTGCCCGGGGGGTGTCGCGGGCCAGGATCGCCTCGACCAGGGCGGCATGCTCGCGGCGCTTGGCGTCCAGGGCGTCGTCGGAGAACACCGTGCGACACAGCCACAGGTGGCGATAACGCTCGGCCTGGTCGAATAACGCGGCGCGGGCCTGAAGCAGGTGCGGCGAGCGGCAGCCCGCGGCGATGGCGGTGTGGAAGGCCTGATGGCGGGCGTCCCAGACGTCGAGCATCTCCTCGGCGCTGTTGACCTCCATCACCTTGGCCAAGGTGTGCGCCCTGGCCAGGATCTGTGCCTCCCAGTCGTCGTCGCCGCGGGCGATGGCCAGCTCCAGCACCAGCCCTTCCAGTTCGGCGCGGGCATCGTAGACGTCCTCGAGCTCTTGCAGCGACATCCCCGCGACCCGGTAGCCGCGCTGGCTGACCGCGGTGACCAGCCGTTCGCCGATCAATTGCGAGAGCGCCTCGCGCAGCGGCCCCACGCCCAGTTCATAGCGCGCCTTCAGGCGGCTCATCAGCAGCTTCTCGCCGGGGGCGAAGACGCCGCGAATGATGTCGCGCTTGAGACGCTGGTGGGCGCTGATGGCGAGATTGGGGCGCGGCACGTCGCGGGTCATGGGCGGCTTCCTGGCGAATGTGACGCGATGATACCCAACCCCGCCGCCGGACGGGACCTGCCGATATCAGCGCGACTGGCGATTGTTGCGGTGATTGACGTCGTGCCCGGTGTCTCAGTAGTGGTAGCGTAACTGAGCGATGAAGAGATGTTCCTCCGCGACCTTGTAGACGAGACGGTGTTCCTCATCGATGCGCCGTGACCAGTAGCCCGCGAGACCATGCTTCAGGGGTTCCGGCTTGCCGATACCCTCGAAGGGCGCTCGCTGGATCGCCTTGATCAACTGATTGATCCGGCGGAGTGTCTTCCTGTCGGTTCGTTGCCAATAGAGGTACTCCTCCCAGGCATGCTCGGAGAAGGTGAGCTTCATTCCTCGATGAGCTCCCGCTCGCGACCATCTTCATTCTCCAATTGCGCGATGGACTCGAGCAGGCGTCGGGCGTTCTTCGGCGAGCGCAACAGGTAGGCGGTTTCCTGCAAGGCTTCATAGTCTTCCAGCGACATCATGACCACCGACGGCGCCTTGCTGCGTGTGATGGTGATGGGGGTGTGGTCGTCGCAAACCTGCTGCATGGTCTTCGCCAGATGGCTGCGTGCCGCCGTATAGCTGATGGCATCCATCGGATATCTCCTGTACGGGATGTTGTACTGTAAAGAATAGCGTTCAACAGAGCGCGCGGCAATGGCGAGGCCGAGTCACTCGCTCACCAGCCGCGCCCGGCTGGTGCCGTTGCCCTCCGGTTCGATGCGGATCTGTACCGGAATGCGTTCGTGCATCTCGGGGACGTGGGAGATCACCCCGACACGGCGGCCCAGGGCCTGGAGGCCGTCCAGGGCATCCATGGCCAGCGCCAGCGACTCGGGGTCGAGGCTGCCGAAGCCTTCGTCGATGAACAGCGACTCGATGGCCAGCTCGCCGGAGGCCATCGAGGCCAGGCCAAGCGCCAGCGCCAGCGAGACGAGGAAGGTCTCGCCGCCGGAGAGCGAGTGCACCGAGCGGCGCTCGTCGGCCATGTCGCGGTCGATCACCAGCAGACCGAGTTCGCTGCCGCCGCGTACCAACCGGTAGCGGCGGCTGAGCCCGGCGAGATGGACGTTGGCGTGCTCGAGCAGCTGTTCCAGATTGTAGGCCTGGGCGATACGCCGGAAGGCCTTGCCGTCCGCGGAACCGATCAGCTCGCTGATCCGGCCCCAGCGGCGGAATTCGCTGCGAGCCGCTTGCAATTCGGCCTGGGCGTCCTGGTGGCGCTGACGTCGCCGGTCGTCGTCGCGCAGGGCATGCACGGCCTCGTCGCGCTGCTGCTGGGCGGCGTCCAGGCGCGGGGCCAGGGCCTCGCGTTCATGCTCGAGCGCTTCGCGGCGCCGAACGATCTCGGCCTCGGCGGATTCGTCGAGCAGGGCAGCGTCGTCTGCCGCCCCGTCGAGGAGCTGCTGATCGCGGCGATGATCGAGCAGTGCCTGACGACGCTCGGCCAGGCTGGCGGCGGCCTGCTGGCGGTCATGATCGGCGTCTTCCAGTTGCTGGCGCTGGCGCTCTGCCGCGTCGTCGGCCTGGGCCAGCAGGCGGGCGAGCCGGGCTTCGTCCAGCGCGGCATGCGTGCGCCGCCACTCGGCCAGCTCGGCGTTCAGGGTGTCGCGCTCATGGGTCAGCGTCGCCAGGCGCTCGGCCTCGTGGGCCGCCTGCTGGGCGAGCCGCTGGTGCTCGCGCTGCGTCTCGTGCCGGTGTGTCTGGGCCGCCTCCCGGGCCTGTCTGGCGTTCTCCTGACGGGCATCGAGATGCTGCTGCCAGGCGTCCGGCGAGGCATGCTCGCCGAGTCTCGCGGCGAGGGCGCGGGCGCGATCGTCGCGCCGCTGACGAAGCGGCGGCAGTTGCTCGGCGAGTGCCTGCAGCTCCGTGTCGAGCCCCTCGCGGCGCGTCTCGAAACGTGCCAGCCGCGTGGCGTCTTCCTGCAGGGCCTGGCGTAGTGGTTCGATGCGCGCCTCGGCCTGATTCAGCTTGCCTAGTATCGTGTCGTGATGCGCGTGATCGGCCTTGGCGCGCTCGCTCTGCTCGGCCAGCCAGGTGTCGCGCTGGTCCTCTTCGAGCGTCGCGAGTTCGCCATGCAGCGGGTGCCGTGCGAGGGCGTCGCGGGCCTCCCGACATTGCCGTTCGGCGCTCTGAAGCTCCTGACGCGCCTGCTTGAGCGAGGCGTCGAGGGCACTGTACTCGCCGAACAGGCGGTCGCGTGCCTGCTTGGCCTGGGTCAGGGCCTCGTCGACTTCCTGGCGTTGGCGTTCCTCTTCGCGCTGCTGCGCTGCCAGCTGTTCCGCCTCCGGCGATGCCGGTGGATGGTGCCGCCAGGGATGCTCGAGCCCGCCGCAGACCGGGCACGGGGCGTCCTCGACAAGCGTCTCGCGCAGCGCGACGACACCGTCGCTGCGCGCCGCCCGGCTGCGCTCGATCATGCCGGTCACGGTGTCGTGGCGGGCCTGGGCGTCATCGAGCCGGCGTCGGGCCTGCCGGCCCTGCTCCAGCAGCCGGGCCAGCCGGGGTTCGTCCGCCTGGACCCGCTCGAACAGCCGCTGATGGTGGGTCAGGGCGCGCTGGTACTCCCGCCAGTGACTGGCGAGCTCCTCGAGGGCCAGCTGGCGCTGATGTGCCCGTTCGAGTGCACTGCGGTGGGCCTGGCGGGCGGTCTCGAGGTCGTCGTGCTCGCCCAGCAGTTGCTGCAACGTCGCCTGCCAGTCGGCGTGCTGCTGGCGGCGTTGACGATGTTCCGTCCGAGCCTTCTGATGATCGGTCTCCAGGTGGTCGCGCTGGGCCTGCCGCTCGGCCTGGGTCTTTTCCAGCTGTGCCAGCTGATGGTCGAGATTGGCCAGGTCCATGGCCAGCTCCCGAGCCTCGCGCAGCGCGGGCTCGGCCGTGCGGCGTGCCTCGGCGGCTTGCGCCAGTGTCCGCTCGGCGGCCTCGAAGGCGCGTCCAGCCTGGTCCCGGGCGCTCTCCGCGTCGGCCAGTGCCCCTTGGGTCTGCTGGTGAGCGGCTTCCAGGGCGTCGAGTTCGCCGGGCAGTTCGGCCTGACGCGTCAGACGATGCCGCTGGGGCAGGATCACCCGCCGCCACGCCTGATCCTCCCGTACGGGCGCCAGTGACTGCCAGCGGTCCTCGGCCGCCTGCTGGCGGCGCCGACCCGCAGTGACGGCGTCACGCAGCCGTTCATCGCTGGCGTGCCACTGCTCGCGCGCCTCTAATCCCCTGGCGTCGCGCTGCACGGCATCGAAGGCGTCCTGGGCGGCGCGGGCCCGTCGTTCGAGGTCGGCGCGGGCCGCCGGCTCGGCGGGCAGGTCGTCGGCGAGTCGGGTCTCCAGGGCCTCGACCCGCTTCTTCGCCTCGCTGGCGCGACGAAAGGCGGCCATCGAGATCGCCGAATACTCGGCGGTGCCGGTGAGCCGCTCCAGCAGATCGCTGCGGGCGTTGTCGTCGGCCTGCAGGAAGGCGGCGAACTCGCTCTGGGCGAGCAGCACGGCGCGGGTGAACTGCTCGAAGGTCAGCCCCAGACGCTCGGGCAGCAGGCGATCGAACTCGCGTTTCTGGGCGGTCAACAGGCGGTCGTCGTCGAGATCGCGCAGCGACTGTTCGACGGCCTGCAGGCGGCCGTCGGCCTTGTCGCGGGCCCGGCGCACCGCCCAGCGGGCGCGATAGCGGCGGCCGTCGCGACCCACGAAGTCGACCTCGGCATGGCCGCTGGCGGTACCCCGGCGCAGCAGGGTGCGCGGATCGCTGGTGGTCAGCGCGGTGCCCGCGGCATCGTCGAGCTGGCTGTCGCGCTGGGGGGCCAGTCGCAGGCGCGGTGTATTGCCGTAGAGCGCCAGGCACAGCGCGTCGAGCAGGGTGCTCTTGCCGGCGCCGGTGGGGCCGGTGATGGCGAACAGGCCGGCATCGGCGAGGGGCGGGCTCGCGAAGTCGAGTTCCAGCGGACCGGGCAGCGAGGCGAGGTTGGCCAGACGCAGGGCGAGAATTCTCATCGGTCCAGTTCCCCGGCGTCCTGCTGACCGTCGAGCACGTCCTGGCAGAGCCGGTCGAAGTCGGCCAGCACCGTATCGTCGGGTGGCGCGTCCCAGCGTGCCTGCCAGGTGCGTTCGAAGAGCTTGCGCGGGCCGAGCGTCTCGAGATCGACCCGTGCCGGAGCCGTTTCGTGCTCGGTCTGGGGCAGGCGCCGCGTGAGCCGCAGCAGGCGCAGCGCCTTGCCGGCCAGCGCCGCCTCGATGCGGGCGCGCAGATCGGGGGCCGGCGCGTCGAGCTCGACGCGTACCTCCAGCCAGGGCCAGCGCTCGCGCGGCAGGTCGGGGTCGTCGTCCAGGCTTTCCAGCTCGTCCAGCACCTGCGCCAGTGGCGCGGGGCCGATCCGCTGCATGGCCACCGGGCGCGGCACGCCGAGGGTTTCGAGATCGACCAGGCGTTCGCCGTCGAGGGTGACCTCGACCACCTGATGCGGGTAGTCGACCTCGCTGAAATCCAGCGGCAAGGGGCTGCCGCTGTAGCGGATGCGCGCCTCGCCGACCTGCTGGGCGCGGTGCAGGTGACCCAGCGCCACGTAGGCGATGTCCTCGGGAAACAGCGCCGCCGGGATCGATTCCTCGCCGCCGATGACGATCGGCCGCTCGCTGGCCTCCGAGACCGCCGCGCCGCGCAGGTGGGCGTGACTCATGGCGACCAGCGCCTGGCCGTTGGCGCGGCGCGCGCGGGCCGCATCGATCAGTGCCGCGTGGACGCGGCTGATGCCGCCGACGTAGTCGTCGACCGGGGCGTCATCGTCGCCGCGCCGCCCGGTGACCTCGGCGGGGCGCAAAAAGGGCAGCGCCAGGCACCAGGCGCGGGTCTCGCCGCTGGCGTCGGTGAGCGGTACCAGCAGCCGCTCGGCGTCGAGCCGCCCATCGTCGAGCCAGTGAACCCGGCCCAGCGCGTGGGTGCGCAGGCGGGCCAGCAGCGGGGCGGGCAGCTCGATGCGGTTGCCGCTGTCGTGGTTGCCGGCGATCAGCACCATGTCCAGCGTCGGCAGGCGCTCGTGGGCGGCAACGATGAAGTCGTAGAGCAGGGCCTGGGCGCGCAGCGACGGGTTGACCACGTCGAAGACGTCGCCGGCGATCAGCAGCGCGTCGGGCCGCCGGGTCTCCAGCGTCTCCAGCAGCCAGTCGAGAAAGGACCGGTGTTCGGCATGGCGTTCCTGGCCATGAAAGGTCTGGCCGAGGTGCCAGTCGGCGGTATGCAGCAGTTTCACGTCGGGGTATCCGCGCAACGATGATCGGTCGGCGCCTCAGTGTACCGGCTCTGCCGGCCGGGTCCATGATGGCGTCCGCCCGGGGCTCCGGCAGACAGTGGCAAAGCATCTCAGGGGCGTTCCGGAATGGCGTGACGGGCATGCTAGGCTGGGGGAACGATCGACAAAAGGATGTTGTCTCGATGCCCGAATCGTTTCATGAAGAGCCGTTTCACGAAGGGCGCGTTCAGAACGCGGCCCTGCATGACTGGACCCTGTCCCCGGAGCGCGCCATCGCTCTGCAGCAAGAACTCGCGCCGCGTCTCGAGCGCCACGACCGGATCGGTGAGGTCGAGTGGATCGCCGGCGTCGACATCGGTTTCGAGGACGACGGGGCGACCACCCGAGCGGCGGTGGTATTGCTGCACTGGCCCGACCTGACACCGGTCGAGGAGCTCGTCCACCGCGAGCCGACGCGCATGCCCTACATTCCCGGCCTGCTGTCGTTTCGCGAGATACCGGCGGCGCTGGGGGCCTTCGACAAGCTCTCGCGGCGCCCCGATCTGGTGATGGTCGACGGCCAGGGTATCGCCCATCCCCGACGCCTGGGGATCGCCGCGCATCTCGGGCTATGGCTCGACCTGCCCACCCTCGGCGTGGCCAAGAAGCGCCTGTGCGGGCGTCATGGCGAGGTGCCCGAGGTCCGCGGCGAATGGACGCCGCTGACCGATCGCCGCCGCGCCGAGGACCCGGCGGACGTGGCCACCGATGCCGACGGCCGGGTGGTCATCGGGGCCATGTTGCGCTCGCGTCTGGGCGTCAAGCCGGTGATCGTCTCCCCCGGCCATCGTTTGAGCCTGGCCACCGCGCTGGACTGGACGATCGCCTGCCTGGGACGCACCAAGCTGCCCGAGCCGACGCGGTTGGCGGATCGGCTGGCCTCCCGGCGGGGAATGCGGTGATTTACTACTGCGCTCGATATCCAGGCCGCCGGCGGTACTCAAAATCCTCATTTACTGGCGTGTAAACTCCGGTTTCTCCGTTCCGGCGACGGCCTGCCTATCTTCGCTCGTAACGTAAATCTCTCGCATTCCCGATTCTTCTTTACACGATATCGAGGGGTTCCTTGCGCGCGGGCGGCGGGAAGGCCGCGTCCAGCCGGGCGAGGGCCTCGGCGTCGAGGCGCAGCGTCAGCGCCTCGGCGTTGGCGCGCACGTGCGCGGGCTGTACCGCCTTGGGAATGGCGATCACGTCGCGGGCGTCGCCGTCGTGACGGTCGGCCGCCGGGCGGATCGCCCAGGCCAGCAGCACCTGGGTGGGCGTGACGCCGTAGTCGGCGGCGATCGCCGTCACCGCCGGATTCGCGAGCAGCGAGTCCCGCAGCCGCCCGCCCTGGGCCAGCGGCGAGTAGGCCATGGTCGGCAGGCCGCGCTCGCGCTGCCGGGGCAGCAGGCTGTGCTCGATGCCCCGCGAGCCGAGATGGTAGAGCACCTGGTTCACCGTGCAGTCGCGACCGCCGGGAAGCCGCCAGAGCGATTCGAGGTCGTCGACGTCGAAGTTGGAGACGCCGAAACGGCGGATCTTGCCCTGGTCGCGAAGGCGCTCGAAGGCTTCCAGGGTCTCGTCGAGGGTGATGCTGCCCGGCCAGTGCAGCAGGTAGAGATCCAGGTGGTCGGTACCCAGCCGGGCCAGGCTGCGTTCGCAGGCGGCGATGGCGCTGTCGCGACCGGCGTTCCACGGGTAGACCTTGGAGACCAGGAAGGCGTCGTCGCGGCGCCCGGCGAGCGCCTCGCCGACGACCTCTTCGGCGCCGCCGTCGGCGTACATCTCGGCGGTATCGATCAGTGTCAGCCCGGCGTCGAGCCCCTGCTGCAGGGCGCGGACCTCGGCATCGCGTGGCGCGAGGCCCTCGCCCATGTACCAGGTGCCCTGGCCGATCGCCGGCAGGCTGATGGCCGGCGCCGCAGCGGCGGCGGGTAACGTGACGCTAGCGTGGGGCACGAGGACCTCCGGATCGGTCGTGGTAGCCATTGCCATGCATGGTGCTCGACCCCGCCGGCTGCCGCAAGGGCTATACTGGCCCGTCTTCATCAACGAGGTCCGTCATGCCGTCCGCCGATACTGCCGCGATCGCCGCCACCCGCGCCTGGGTCGAGCGCTTCGTCGTCGCCCACCATCTGTGCCCCTTCGCCGCGCCCGAGGTGCGTCGCGAGCGCGTACGCTACGCCACCGTCTCGGCGGAGGCCATCGAACCTGCGCTGCGGACCCTGATCGACGAATGTCGGCGGCTCGACGAGGACCCGGCGATCGAGACCACGCTGCTGATCCTCACCCGCGGGATGGCCTCGTTCGACGACTATCTGGATCTGCTGGCCCTCGCCGAGGCGCTGCTCGAGGCCGAGGGCTACGAAGGCATCTATCAACTGGCGAGCTTTCACCCCGATTACCGCTTCGCGGATGCCGAGGCGGACGACCCGGCCAATGCCACCAATCGCTCGCCCTGGCCGATGCTCCACCTGCTGCGTGAGGCCAGCCTGAGTCGGGTCCTCGAGAGCTACCCCGACCCCGAGGCCATCCCCGAACGCAACGTCGCGGCGATGCGGCGGCTGGGGCTGGCGCGGGTGACGGCCGAACGGCTCGCCTGTCTGGAGAGTCCGCTCGGCCACGAAGGCGAGTCGCGGGGTTGAATTGTCCCTTACCGGCCCGAATGCACTACAGTCAGGAAGGCATGATGCTGACCCGGCAGCGGCGAGGCGCCGCGTCGGGCGATCAACCCACGAAAGGAGGCAGTTCATGACGATCAAGAAGCAGGGGTCGGCCCAGTGGCGTGGCAGCCTGAAGAAGGGCAAGGGCACCGTTTCCACCGAGAGTGGCGCGCTCGGGGAGAATCCCTACGGCTTCAACACCCGTTTCGAGGGTCAGCCGGGCACCAATCCGGAAGAGTTGATCGGTGCTGCCCACGCCAGCTGCTACTCCATGGCGCTGTCGATGATCCTCGGCGAGGAGAACCTGGAGCCCGAGAGCATCGATACCCGGGCGACGGTGACCCTGGAGCAGGACGACAGCGGCTTCACCATCTCGGCCATTCACCTGGAAACCGTGGCCAAGATCCCCGACGCCGATCAGGCGACCTTCGAGACCTGCGCCAACAAGGCCAAGGAAGGTTGCCCGGTCTCCAAGCTGTTCAAGGCCGAGATCACCCTGGACGCCAAGCTCGCCAACTGAGCGGAAGCCGTTCGCACGACATCGGAAGCCGGCCCGCGGGTCGGCTTCCTTGCGTCGGGCCCCGGGCTGGCGGCTCAGGAGGACGCCGTCGCCGAGAGAGTGGCCCGCTCGTCGGTGGCCTGTCCGATGGCCCGCCAATGGCGTTCCTCGAGAATCATCGCCGCGGCCTTCTCGGCGATCATCAGGGTGGGGGAGCAGGTGTTGCCGGAGGTGATGGTGGGCATGATCGAGGCGTCGACGACGCGCAGGGCCTCGATGCCGTGCACCCGTAGCCGGTCGTCGACCACCGCGTGGATGTCCTGGCCCATCTTGCAGGTGCCCACGGGGTGGAAGATGGTCGTGCCGATGTCGCCGGCGGCCTGGACGAGTTCCTCGTCGCTCTGCCAGTCGGGGCCGGGCTTGATCTCCTCGGGCCGGTAGCGGGCCAGGGCGGGCGAGGCGACGATGCGGCGAGTGAGGCGAATCGCATCGATGGCCACGCGCCGGTCCTCCGGCTCGCTCAGGTAGTTGGGCTGGATACGCGGTGGCTGGCGCGGATCGCGAGCGCGAATCGTCACCGTGCCGCGACTCGCCGGGCGCAGCGGGCAGACCGAGGCGGTGAAGGCCGGGAAGTCGTGCAGCGGCTCGCCGAAGGCCGGCAGCGACAGCGGCTGGACGTGATATTCCAAGTCGGCGCTGGGCCGGTCGGGACGCGAACGGGCGAAGGCGCCAAGCTGGCTGGGTGCCATGGTCAGCGGCCCGCGGCGGGCGCTCAGGTACTGCCAGGCCATGCCCAGCTTGCCCCACCAGGAACCGGCGATCTCGTTGAGGGTGGTCGCGCCGGTGACCCGATAGATCATCCGCAGCTGCAGGTGGTCCTGCAGGTTGGCGCCGACCCCCGGCGCGGCGTGAACCACGGGGATGCCCAGTTCGTCGAGCAGTTCGCGGGGCCCCACCCCCGAGCGCTGGAGGATCGACGGCGAGCCGATCGCCCCGGCGCTGAGAATCACCTCGCCGGCCTCGAGGGTCTGGAAGGCCCCGTCGAGGCGCGCCAGGATGCCACAGGCGCGCGGTCGCTCGCCGCGGGTGTCGAACAGCACGCGGTCGACCTCGGCGTCGGTGACCAGGGTGACGTTGTCGCGGGTCTCGAGCCCGCGCAGGAAGGCCTTGGCGGCATTCCAGCGCACCCCGCGGCGCTGGTTGACCTGGAAGTAGCTGCAGCCTTCGTTGTCGCCGCCGTTGAAGTCCTCGATGGCGGGGATGTCGCTCTCGGCGCAGGCCTCGCGAAAGGCCTCGAGAATCTCCCAGGCGTGGCGCTGGGGTTCGACGCGCCACTCACCGCCGGCGCCGTGCAGGGCACTTTCGCCGGCGTAGTGATCCTCGCTGCGGCGGAACAGGGGCAGCACGCTCTGCCAGTCCCAGCCGGCGTTGCCCAGCGCTGCCCAGTGGTCGTAGTCGCGGGCCTGGCCGCGCATGTAGATCATGCCGTTGATCGACGAGCTGCCGCCCAGTACCCGGCCGCGGGGGTAGCCCAGCGAACGGCCGTTGAGCCCGGTTTCGGCCTCGGTCCGATAGCACCAGTCGGTGCGCGGATTGCCGATGCAGTACAGGTAGCCGACCGGGATATGGATCCAGGGGTAGTTGTCGCGCCCGCCGGCCTCGACCAGCGTGACGCGGTGGTGCGGGTCCTCGGAGAGGCGTTTGGCGAGCAGGCAGCCGGCGGGGCCGGCACCCACGATCAGGGTATCGGCGGCCGCGTAGGAACGGGCATGCGTCATGGCGGCGGGCGTCTCTTGTCGTTGTCGGTCATTGCCAGACTAGGCGAGAGAGGCCGGCCATCGGCAGCCGACGATGGTCGAAGGCTCTTAGAGCACATTTCCAACCCCCTGATGATGGGCGCCGGGGACAGGGCGAAGCGAGGGTCCTTTGCCATGGATGGCAAAGGTAGCGCCCAGGGATGGGTTTACAGCGCCCTCGCGAAGCCCTGTCGCCGGAAAAGTCCGCTTCATCTACCGGTTGTAAAAAGCGTTCTTAGGCGCGCGTCTCGTCCCCGGCGGACCGCGAGGCCTCGGCACGTATCGCGGCCTGCTCGACCAGGGCGCGGATCAGGCGCTGCTGGGGCCGGTTGAAGACCAGGAACTCGGGATGCCACTGCACGCCGATCAGGAACTCGTGGTGACAACTCTCGATGCCCTGGACCAGGCCGTCGCGGTCGCGGGCGACCACGCTCATGCCGTGGCCGGTACGGTCGATGGCCTGATGGTGCAGGCTGTTCACCTGGCACCAGTCGACCTGCAGGATGTGGTGCAGCCGGCTGCCTTCCACCACGTCGACGGTCTTGCGCGGCAGCACCGTCCGGCGCGGCTTGATGTGGGCGTAGGTGGTCTGGATGTCGCTGATCAGCGTCCCGCCCAGGAAGACGTTGATGATCTGGGCGCCGCGGCAGATGCCCAGCACCGGGCATCCGGTGGGTACCAGGCGGTCGAGCAGCGTCAGTTCCAGCTCGTCGCGTTGCGGATCGACGCGCACGTCGAGCTGCATCTCGCCGCCGTAGAGCTGGGCGCCGATATCGTCGCCGCCGCCGACCACCAGCCCGTCCAGGCTATCGATGTCGGGCCGGGCGGGGGACAGCCGCACGGGCCGCCCGCCGGCGCGCCATACCGCGAGGCAGTCGCACCACCAGGCCAGCCGGCTCTTGTGATCCGATGTCGTGATGCCGATCAGCGGTCGTCTCATGCGTCCTTCATCCACTCGCGAAGCCGATCCAGCCAGCGCGATACCGACGAGCGGCTGTGATGGGCGATATAGGCGGCGCTGCGTTCGGCCAGCCGGGTCGGGTCGGCGGCCAGGCGTTCGACCTCCACCCAGCGATTCCATTCCGCGGTGGCGCTCCAGTCCGGCTGCGACAACTGGGCGTTGGGCAGCCGGTAGTGGTAGGTCGGCCGCGGCTTGACGCGATCGTCGTCCGCCAAGCCGGGGTGATCGGGACTCAGGAAGGCGAACAGCGGATAGAAGTCGAGTTCGCGGTTGCGGCTGGGGTTGGCGGCCATGTAGTCGTCGATCAGGGTGTCGAGGTCCGGCCGATAGTCCGGCTCGAGCACCCGCAGGGCATAGTCGCGAGGAAACGGGTTGGCGTGCGGCAGCACCTCGCGGGTGATGTCGATGTCGATCTCCTCGCGCAGCCACTCGGCGAGGATCAGGTAGGCGCGCAGATGGGCGAGCACGCTCTCGGCATCGGTGTCCGGCACCTCGGGGTTGAGATGCAGGCCGAAACCGTAGAGCAGGCTGTCGCGGGTGTCGCGGGCGCCCTGCCGGCGCAGGGCGTCGAACAGCCCGTCGAGTTCGCCGAGGGCCAGCCAGGGTATCGGCGGGCAGACGATCTCGGTGGGCACCACGCCGGCCACGGCGTCGCCGATCAGCGCCCGGGTACGATTGTGCAGCTCCAGGCGCAGGTGCGACCACTCGTCGTCGCCGTGCTCACGGGCCTTCGCCAGCAGCTTGTCGTCGGGATGCGCGTACTTGGCGTCCAGCTCGATGGTGAAGTCGCCGTGCCGGGTATCGACGACCTTGTAGCGATGGGGGCCGAGCCGCTCGATCTCGCCGCCGAAGCGGTCGCGGACGAGCTCGGCGGCGGCGGTCGGGGCAATGGCGGCGAATTCGATCTCCACGCCCACTCGCCGTAATTGGCCTTCGGGCGTTCGGGGCGAGGGTGGCGCTGCGGGTTTCATGCGACCCTCCGGGGTAGACGACTGATGCCGACCATTGCAACGGCTGACCGGATGCCTTGCAAGCCCTTTCACGCGTGGCGGCCGGCTTTCGTGTATCGGGGGGTATCAGCCACGCGTGGCGGTGAGCCCCTGGCGAACGTGCTCGGCCAGCCCCAGCCCGGCCTCGTGCATGGTCAGGTAGGTCTGGTTGGCCCCGGCGCGACGGATCGCCTCGGCCTCGTCCTCGTAGAGGCTGTGGGCGATGATGGTGCCGGCGAAGCCGTGATCGCGCAGTTGGCGGGTGGCGAAGATCTTCGACTCGGCATCCGGCAGCGATAGCATCACGACCTCGATCTGGCGCAGGTTGACGCTGTTCCAGAAGCCGATGTCCTCGCCGTCGGCGTAGACCACGTGGCGCCCCGCGCGGACGTGGCTCTCGACCCGGTTGGGATCGGCATCCAGGCCGATCAACCGGGTGTCGTCGGCATGCAGACGATCGTAGGCGGCGGTGCCGGTACGCCCCATGCCGACGATCATCACCCGGGCGTCGCCCAGCGAGGCGGGCTGCTCGTCGGGATGCCAGCGATGATTCTCGAAGCGCCGCAGCCAGGGCTCGAGACGCGCGAACAGCGAGTGGGCGTTGCGCTGCAGCGGTGCGGCGACCAGAAACGACAGCGCCACGGCCAGCGCCAGGCCCACCAGGGTGTCGGGCGCCAGGGCGGCGGCGACGATCAGGCCGAACTCGCTGTAGCTGGTCAGGCTGATCGCCGCCTGGAAGGCGTTGCGGGCGCGCAGCCGGAACAGGATCAGCAGGAAGAAGAACAGCGCCGCCTTGAGCGGCAGCAGCGCGGTAAAGGTCACGGCGAAGACCAGCGAATCCCAGTCGGGCATCCCCGACATGCCGATCTTGAGAAAGAACCCCACCAGGAAGAGCTCCTTGAGCCCCCACAGCGTCTTGCCGAGCTCCTGGGCGCGGGGGTGATCGGCAACCAGCGCGCCGAGCAGCAGCGCGCCCACCTCGCCGGACAGCCCCAGCGCCGAGAATCCCGCGCCGCCGACCACCACGGCGAGGACCAGGCCCATCAGCAGGAGCAGCTCGTCGTGGCCGCTGAGGTCGATCAGACGCTTCAACAGCGGCCGCGCGAGGGGCAGGCCGAACAGCAGCACGGCCCAGGGCGAGGGCACCTGGCCGGTGGAGAAGGCCAGCACCACCAGGGCGATCAGGTCCTGGATGATCAGGATGCCGATCGCCACCCGGCCGTGAAAGGCACGCAGTTCGCGGCGGGCCTCCAGGCTCTTGGCCGAGAGCACGGTACTCGAGAAGGCCAGGGCGATGGCCAGGATCGACGCGGTGGCCCAGGTCGCCCCACCCAGCCAGTGCAGGCCGGGCGCGAACACCAGCAGCGTGGCCAGGAAGTGGATCAGCCCGCCGCCGAACACCTCGGGCTGGGCGAGACTCTTGAGCTTGAGCTTGAGGCCCACCGTGAACAGCAGCAGCAGCACGCCGAGGTGCGCGACATGGTCGAGGATCTCGGGGGTCGACGGGGGCAGCGCCAGGGAGTCGGCGAAGGGGTTGATCAGAAAGCCCGCCGCCAGGAAGCCGATCAGCGCTGGCAGCCCGCACCGCCAGGCGAGCAGGCCCAGCACGAAGGCGAACGACAGACAGATGACTTCCAGCATGGGCGGGCTCCCGTGAGACGATCTGGTGTGCCCGGCGGTATGACGAGCGATTCCCGGGTTTTTTACCGCAACTCGGCCGTCATGCCCACCGTCGGCGACGCCGGATTGACCTCGGTCAACGCGCAAAGCGTCAGCGTTCGCGGCGACGCTGACGTATCCTGTCAGCGGGACGATTCGATGACATCGGCGGCGTCGACCGTCGGCAAGGGAGGAAGCATGAACGCATCGCGACAGGGCGCGGACTGGACGGCGCTGACCAGCGTCGAACTCGAGGCCTGGGCCGAGGGCGACGGCGTGGCGGTGCTGCCGCTGGCGGCGATCGAGCAGCACGGCGGCCACCTGCCGCTGGCCACCGACCGGACGATCGGCGAAGGACTGCTCGAGGCGGCGCGCCATCGGCTGCCGGAGAACTTCCCGCTGCTGGTGCTGCCGACCCTGGCGGTGGGCGCCAGCGACGAGCACACGGCGTTTGCCGGCACCCTGAGCCTGCCGCCGGAGGTGGCGATCGCAGTGATCGAGGCCCACGGCGAGGCGGTCGCGCGGGCCGGCCTGCGCCGCCTGGTGCTGTTCAACAGCCACGGCGGCAATACCGCGGTGGCCGACATTGCCGCGCTCAAGCTGCGCCGGCGGCTGGGCCTGCTGGTGGTCAAGGCCCACTACATGCGCTTCGCGCCGCCGGCGGATTCACTGCCCGCGGCGGAGTGGCGCCACGGCCTGCACGGCGGGGCCGCCGAGACCGCGATGATGCTGCATCTGGCCCCGGAGACGCTACGCCGGGCGTGGCTCGATCACCCGCCGTCGCGGGGCGAGGCGATGGCGGCACAGGGCGGCCGGCTGGGCCCCGAGGGGGAGGCGGCGTTCGCCTGGATGGCCGAGGACCTGCACCCGGGCGGCGTGGTCGGCGATGCGCGTCTGGCCAGCGCCGCCCTCGGCGAGCGGCTGGTCGCGCACTACGCGCAGTGCCTCGCCGAGGTGCTCGTCGAGACCCGCGAGCTGGCGATCGACGACTTTCAGGCCCGTTCCGAGCCGGAGTGACCGTCGAGGACGTCATCGAGCAGGTGCCCGGCGCGATGCGCCTTGGCGTGCAGGTAGCGGTAGTTCTGCTCGGTGAGCCGCCCGTAGAGCGCCTGGCGGCCGGCGACCTCGATGCCGCCCTCGGCCAGCGCGGCGATCTTCACCGGATTGTTGGTGAGCAACTGCACGCGCTGGACGCCCAGTGCGGCGAGCATGTCCACGGCGACGCCGTAGCGGCGCTCGTCCTCGCCGAAGCCCAGCACCTGGTCGGCGTCCAGGGTATCCAGGCCCTCGTCCTGGAGCGCGTAGGCGCGCAGCTTGTTGGCCAGGCCGATGCCGCGGCCCTCCTGGGCCAGGTAGAGCAGCACGCCGCCGCCCAGGGCGGCGATTTCGGCGACGGCGTTGCGCAGCTGTTCGCCGCAGTCGCAGCGCAGGCTGGCGAACAGGTCGCCGGTCAGGCAGGCGGAATGCAGGCGCAGGGGCACGTCCCGCTGCCAGGTCTCGCGGTCACCGATGACGATCGCCACGTGCTCGCGCAGGCCGTCGGGCTCGCGAAACAGGATGAAGCGGCTCTCGCTGGCCTCGGCGAGCGGGATACGGGCCTCGCTGACGCGGCGCAGCATGCCGTCGGCACTCTCCAGACAGCGCTCGGCATCCTCGGCGGCGACGCCGAGCAGGGCCCCTTCGGCGATGCGTGCCTCGATCGCCGTGCGGGCCTCGCCGTCGAGGCGGCGGGTCAGCGCCGCCGGAATCAACAGGGCGCGGCGCATCAGCGCCAGGGCGGCCTGTTCGGCACGGTTGGCGGCGAGCGGTTCGGCGTCCGTCGCCCCGGGCTCGAGGCCGAAGGCCAGCGCATGCAGACGCCGGGTGTCGTGCCACAGTGCCGGCGGCAGCGCCAGACGGGCGCTGTCGGCGTCGATCCTGTGCCCCAGGCGGGCAAGACGGTGACGGCTGAGCACCAGCGCCGGTGTCGGCATCTCGGCGGATTCGGCGAGACGCTCGAAGGCCGCCTCGTCGACGCTCTCCAGCGGGTGGACGAGGACGGCCTCGTCGGCGTCGCGCAGCAGCACCGGCAAGCCGCGGCGTATATCGAATAGGGCGCGTTCGACCTGATGCATGAGCGTCTCCTTGCTTGGGGGTTGCCCTGGCGCAGCCGGGCTGCGCATGATGAATCGCCTGTCTCGATGGGAGCCGACATGGACGACTCGCTTCTCGATGCGGCCTGGCGCGGTGTGCGCCGGGCGCGCGAACACGACTGGTCACGCTCGACCGTCGCCCGTATCGACACCGGCGTCGGGGCCATCGAGGTCCGGCGCGGCGGCGACTGGTCCGCTGATGCCGTCTGGCCCGCCGGCGCGTGCGCCCTGCTCGACAGCCTGTTGCCGCTGGTGGCCCGGTGCGGGGGCCTGGCGATCGCCCAGCTGGGGCAGAGCCTCGACGGGCGCATCGCCACCGAGAGCGGGGCCTCGCATTACATCAACGGCCTGGCCAGTCGCGTGCATCTGCACCGTCTGCGTGCCCTGGTCGACGCCGTGCTGGTCGGCGCCGGTACCGTGGCGGCCGACGATCCGCAACTCACGGTGCGCCATGTCGAGGGCGCCAACCCCTGGCGGGTGGTCTGCGACCCGCGCGGGCGGCTCGACGTCCGGCGCGACGTGTTCCAGACCGCTGCCGCGCCCACCCTGCATCTGGTGGGGCGCGGCGCGCCGCCACTGGTCGGCGCCGGGGCGCACGTCGAGCGTCTCGAACTGCCCGCGGGGCCCCGCGGCATCGAGCCGCGCGCGGTCCTCGATGCGCTCGCCGAGCGCGGCCTGACGCGGGTGCTCGTGGAGGGCGGCGGGGTCACCGTCTCGCGTTTCGTCGAGGCCGACGTGCTGCACCGCCTGCATCTGCTGGTGGCGCCGCTGCTGATCGGTTCCGGCCGCCCGGGCCTGGCGCTGACGCCCATCGATACCCTCGACGCGGCGCGGCGCCCGCCGGCCCGGACCTTCCCCTGCGGCGACGACACCCTGTTCGATCTGCGCCTGCTCGACCCCTGAGCGTCGGCGCAGCAGAAACAGCGCGCCGGGCAGGCTGCTCACCAGCACGAGGACGCCGTAGGCCACCGACACCGCCACGCCCTGGGCCGGGTCGAGCCCGGTCGCGCCCCACACCAGCGCCGCGGCGCCCTCGCGCAGCCCCCAGCCGGCCACCGACAGCGGCAGGGCCATGGCCATGAGGACCGGCGGTACCAGGACCAGCAGTGTGGGTGTGGCCAGCTCGACACCGATGGCGCGGGCCGCACAGAGGTAGACCGCCACGTAGCTGGCGACCACCAGCAGCGAGCCGAGCAATTGACCCGGCCAGGCCGCGGCGTCGAGCAAGGCGCGCTTGAGGTCACCGCCGAGCCCTTGCAGGGCCCGTGGCGGACGATGCCAGGCGTGCCGGAGCCCACCGCCAACCGCCAGCACGATGAGACCCGGCACCGCCACGCCCGGTAGCCCCAGTCCGCCAAGCCGCTCGACGAGTGTCGTGACGGCGTGAATCAGCGGGTCGCGCCAGGTCGGCGAGAGCAGCGCGATACCCGCCAGCAGCCACAGCACCAGTTGCCCCGAGACGCGCTCGATGACCACGGCGCGCACTGCCGGACCGCGTTCGCCACTGGCGCTGGCATGGCGCCAGGCCCGGGTGACGTCGCCCATCACCCCGCCGGGCAGCAACTGGTTGAGAAAGGTCGCCAGGTAGTAGTCGGCGACGGCCGTGGGGTAGGCCAGCGGCACGCCCAGCAGGCGCGCGGTGAGCCGCCAGCGCCAGGCCGAGACCAGCACCTGGGGCAGCCCCAGGGCCAGCGCCAAGAGCACCCAGGCGGGCGACAGATCGCGCAGTTGCGCGGCGATCGCCGACGGCTCGAGCCACGCCGCCAGCGCGGCGAGCAGCCCCAGGCTGACCGCCAGCCGCAGCACGCTCCGGCGGCGAGACGCCGTCACGCGGCATCCCCCGGTACGACGAAGAGGTCGTCGTGCTCGACGCACAGCCCCAGCCGGCCGCTTGCCAGTGCCTGGCGACGGCGTTCCAGCCAGGTCGCGATCCGCCGCGTGTCGTCCGGGGCCTGCTCGCCGGCGGCCTGGGCCCAACCGTCGATCAGCGTCGTGGCGAGGGGCGTGGCGTCCGCCGCGCCCGCCGGCAACTGCCAGGGGCTCGGTGCCCGCGCGATCTGGTAGCCGCGCGCGGCGAAGCGGTCGGCGAGCCATGTCGGCGCGTCGCCGCCCAGCGCCGGGCCGAAGCCCTTGTCGCGGCGCTGGTGGGCGGCGAGCACGCCACGCAGCCAGCGGTCGTCGTCGTCCTCGTGGTGATGGCCCCGGGCGTCGACGAAGGCCCAGTCGCCGGTAACGCTGAGCGTGAACAGCCCGGCCACCCGGCGCTGGGCACAGGCCTCGACAAGGGCATCGAGCCAGTCGCGGGAGACCAGGTCGAACAGCGCCGAGGCGACGACCAGGTCACAGCCGTCGAGCAGTGCGGCGTCCAGCGGCTGCAGGCCGCGATGATCGCTGATCCACTCCAGCGGACGGTCGGCTCCGTCCGCCAGGCGATGCAGGCGTGTCGCGGCCTGGCCGAGCAGGGTGGCGTCGTGATCGACCAGCCGCCAGCGCTGGGGGCCGGGCAGCCGCGGGGCCAGATAGGCGACGTTGCTGGCGCCGCCGCTGCCCAGGTCGACCAGGCTAAGGGCATGGGCCGGTGTCTGGCGCGCGAGCAGCCAGTCTCGGGCCTGCTCGGTCAGGCCGGGGTCGCGGGCACGGTGGTCGATGCTTTCGCGCAGGCGCAGCCAGTGGGCGTCGAAGTGGCCGGTGGTATCGCTCATGGGGCGTCTCCCGGCGGCCGCTGCAGGGCGGCGGCGAAGGCGCGCCCGGCCTGGTTCCAGTCCTGAAGGGCGTCGCGGGCGCGACGGGCGCCGTCGCGCAGGTGGCGACGCAGCTCGGCGTCGTCGAACCAGCGTGCCAGGGCGCCGGCCAGGGCCTCGGCGTCGCCGGGGGGCACCGGGAGGCCGGCATCCGCCGGCAGGGTATGCGCCAGAGCACCGCCGGTGGTGGTGATCACCGGCAGGCCGTGGGCCAGCGCTTCGCTGATCACCATGCCGTAGCCTTCGTAGTGGGAAGGCAGCACGAAGACGTCGGCGTCCCGGTAGGCCGATCCCAGCTCGGCGGGCGGGCGTTCGCCGAGCAGATGAATGCGCGCCTCGAGCCCGGTGGCCGCGATGCGCTCGCGCACCCGATCGACATGGGCGGTGTCGCGGTCGAGGCCGCCGATGCAGTCGCAGCGCCAGTCGCGATCGGCAAGGGTCGCCAGAGCGTCGATCAGCACGTCGTGGCCCTTGCGCGGGGTAACGGTGGCCACGCAGAGCAGGCGCGTCGCGCTGTCGCCGCCGTCGGCGGGCAGCGGGGCGCGGTCGACGCCGGGCTCGACGACCGCGATGCGCCCGGGGGCAACGTGGTAATCGGCCAGGCGCCGGGCGGTGAAGGGGCTGGTGACGATGACCCGGGCCACGGCGCCCAGGGCGCGCGTCTCGCTGACCGCGAAGCGCGTGCGCTGGGCCTCGTCGAGGCCGGTCTCGTCGGCGAGCGGATGGTGGACCAGGGCGGTGAGGTCGAGGCGCTCGCCGTGGCGGGCGACGACTTCGGGCAGTGCGCCCATCGCCAGGCCGTCGATCACCGCCCGGGCGCCGTCGGCCAGCCCGGCGAGGGCGGTGTCGAGCGCCTGTGCGGCGACGGCGTCGGGTTCGGGGAAGCGCCCCTCCAGGCCGATGACGTCGACTCGCCAGCCCTGCTCGCGCAGGGCCTCGGCGATGCGGGCGTCGTAGACATAGCCGCCGGTGAGCTGCTGCGGGTCGCCGGCGACGATCAACGTCAGGGTCGCGCTCACAATGCCCCCTCGTAGCTGGCCCAGGCGATATGCGACTCGTGCAGCGTGACCGTGAGGTGGGTCAGCGCCTTGGCGCCTTCGCCCAGCCGGCCCTCGCGGATCATCGCCGCCATGCGTTCGAAGACGGCATGGGCCATGAATTCGGTGGTGGTGTTGCGACCCCGGAAGGCCTCGTCGTCGTCGAGATTGCTGAGGTTGAACGCCGCCAGCAACGACTTGAGGGCCTCGCTGGCCAGGCCGATGTCGACGACCAGGTCGTGCTCGTCGAGCTCGGGGCGGCGGAAGGTCACGTCGACGACATAGGTGGCGCCGTGCTGGCGCTGGGCGGGTCCGAAGACCTCGCCCTGGAAGCTGTGGGCGATCATCATGTGATCGCGGACGGTCAGGCTGAACATGCGAGCCTCCTTGGTTGGCGTGCGGGTCTCGGGTGTCGCTCAGTAGCGCAGGCGGTGGCACAGCGCCCCGCGGGCGGCGGCCAGGCGCGGCATCAGGTCGGGGAGATCGCTGAAGGCGCTTTCGGCCTCGATCAGCGCGTCGAGTCGCGGGTCGGCGAGCAGTTCCAGGGCCAGCGAGAGACGCCGGTGATGGCTCCAGCGCGCGCGGTGCGACGCCGCGACCGAGCCGACCTGACTCGAGCGCAGCGTCAGGCGGCGGGCGTGGAAGGCTTCGCCCAGCGGCACCTCGACGGCTTGCTCGCCGTACCAGCTCATCTCGATCACGGTCGCCTCGAATCCGGCCAGTTCCAGGCCGCGGCGCAGCCCGGCCGGGTTGCCGCTGACATGAAAGATCCGGTCGGCCTCGCCGGTGGCCTCGCCGGGTGTGCGGAAAGGCACGTCGAGCGCTCGGGCCAGTTCGGCGCGGGCCGGGTCGATGTCGATCAGCTCGACCCGGGTGCCGGGGATTCGGGCGCAGAGAAAGGCGATCAGCGCGCCGACCACCCCGGCGCCGATCACCGCGATGCAATCGCCGGGGCCGGGGGCGGCATCCCACAGGCCGTTGACGGCGGTTTCCATGTTGGCGCCGAGCACGGCGCGGCCGGCGGGCAGCGATTCGGGCAGGGCGACGACGGCTTCGGCGGGGACCACGTAGCGGTCCTGATGGGGGTGCAGGCAGAACACCCGGCGGCCGAGCCATTCGTCGGGGCCGCGCTCGACCTCGCCGACGCTGGCATAGCCATACTTCACCGGGCCCGGGAAGCCGCCGGCCTGAAAGGGCGCGCGCATGCGCTGGTATTCGGAGGAGGGCACCCGGCCGTTGAAGACCAGCGCTTCGGTGCCGCGGCTGATCCCGCTGTAACGGGTGCGGATCTGCAGCTCGCCGGCGGCGGGCGCCGGCAGGGCCTCCTCGCGGATCGCGCCGTGGCCGGGAGCCAGGGTCCAGAAGGCCTGTGCGGGGGTGGCGGGCATGCTAGCGTCCTTGTCGTGACCGGGGTCGTCCGCGGGATGCGCTCGGGCATCATCGGTGCAACCGTTGTACAATGATTGTATAGCAATGCATCCTTGCATCATCAATGCTCGACCTGCACCGGGTGGGGTGCTGCGCGTCATCGCGCCGTCGTCCTTAAGTTCCGTGGTGGGGCCGGCGACGTCAAGTCATCATCTGGCGAGCGCGTCAGTCGACGAGGAGGTAGCGCCACATGCGTCGGTCATCCCCGCCACCTGCCGGTGTCCCCCGTCTCCGGCGTCTACCGCTGCCGAGTCTCGCCGAGAGCCTGGCCGTATTGACGCTGTTCGCCCTGCTGGTCGAGAGCCTGCTGGCCTGGCTGGCGGCGCCCGCCGGGCTGCGTGTGAGTGCCGGCGCGATCTATCTGGCCATGCTGGTCCTGGTGGCGTGGGGCTGGGCACCGTCGCGCCAGGCGCTGGGCTGGGCCAACCGTGTCACCCTGCTGCGCGGCATGCCGGTGGCGGTGATCGCCGGCGCGCTGGTGTTCCCCGAGTTCATGGCCCGGCACGCCGGGGCCATGGCCGGGCTGGCGCTGGTGGCCCTGCTGCTCGACGGCGTGGACGGCTGGGTGGCGCGCCTGACCCGGTCGATATCGCGCTTCGGGGCGCGCTTCGACATGGAGCTCGATGCCTTCTTCATCGTGGTGCTGTGTGCCGCGCTGACGGTGCTGGGCAAGGTCGGTTGCTGGGTGCTGGCGATCGGCGCCCTGCGCTACCTGTTCGTGATGGCCGGCTGGCGCTGGCAGTGGCTCCAGCGCCCGCTGTTCGCGTCGCGTCGCCGCAAGGTGATCTGTGTCTGGCAGGTCGCGACCCTGCTCGTCGGTCTGCTGCCCTGGACGCCTGCGTCGCTGGCGAGCGGGCTGGCCGGCGTGGCGCTGGCGCTGCTGGGGCTGTCCTTCGCGCTCGATGTGCGCTGGCTGGCGCGCCGCCGTCACGTCCCCGTGCCGGCGGGCGAGTGCTGAGACGGGACGTTCAGACCACGCCCAGCGCCTTGAGGATCAACTGCCCCCCGACGATCGCCATGGCCAGGATGATCAAGCGATAGAACAGCCGTTCGTTGACCCGGTGCTGCAGCCACAGGCCGCTGCGTACCCCGGCCCAGGCCACCGGCACCAGCAAGAGCGAGGCGCTGGCGCTGGTGAAGTCGATCTCGCCGAGCCACAGGTAGGGGCCGAGCTTCATCAGGTTGACCGCGGCGAAGGCCAGCACGCTGGTGGCGATGAAGGCTTCCTTGGAGAGGCGTCGCGGGATCAGGTAGAGGTTCACCGGCGGTCCGCCGGCATGGGCGAGAAAGCTGGTGAAGCCGCAGCCGATGCCGGCCGGGATCGACCAGAGGGCGGAAATCGCGCGTGAGGCGGCGGGGCGCGCCAGCATGTAGGCGGCGAACAGCAGCGAGATGATCCCCAGCAGCAGCCGGATCAGGTCCTCGTCGAGCAGCCCGATGGTCAGCGTGCCGATCACCACGCCGACGGCCATGCCCGGTAGCAGCCGTTTCACTTCGCGATTGTCCTGCCGGCCCCACCAGGCCTTGACGCTGAAGGCATCCATCACGATCAGCAGCGGCAACAGCAGGCCCGCTGCCTCGACCGGACCGATGGCCAGTGCCATCAACGGCACCGACAGGGTGCCGAACCCGCCGGCGAATCCCCCCTTGGAGACCCCGGTGAAGAAGGTCGAGATCACGATCAGGGACCAGGCGAGCAGCGAAAAGTCCGGCAGGGTCATGCGGGCTCCTTGGGTTCGCACGGGTAAGACGACGAGGGGACAGAGTGTATCAGTCCGGCGTGCGAGAGGACCGGCAAGAAAGCATGGGGGGTCGTCAATGCGCCACTCGCCGCGTATAAGGAACCCACGCTTCATCAAAGGAACGCAAGGACATGGCAAGAGCCCCCTTCGAACTGGCCGGGGTGCGCGTGGCGCCGGGGTCGCGCGAGCAGATCGACGTGCCGGTGGCCAAGCTCTACACGCATGCGCCGCTGGACATTCCCGTCGAGGTGGTCCATGGCCGGCAGCCCGGCCCGGTACTGCTGGTCTGCGGGGCGATTCACGGCGACGAGATCAATAGCGTCGAGATCGTCCGCCGCCTGTTGCGCTCCTCGTCGATTCGTCGCCTGCGCGGCACGCTGATCGCGGTGCCCATCGTCAACGTCTTCGGCTTCGTCCAGCACACCCGCTACCTGCCGGACCGGCGCGACCTCAACCGCTGCTTCCCGGGGAGTGAATCGGGTTCGCTGGGCTCGCGGGTGGCCGCGCTGTTTCGCGAGCAGATCGTCGACCTGGCGTCGCACATCATCGATCTGCACACCGGCGCCATCCACCGTACCAACCTGCCGCAGGTGCGCTCGCAGCTCGACGTGGGCGACGAAACCGCGGCGATGGCGGAGGCGTTCGGCGCGCCGGTGATCCTCAACGCCGAGCTGCGCGAGGGCAGTCTGCGCGCCTACGCCCAGGGGCGCGGGGTGCCGGTACTCACCTACGAGGCCGGCGAGGCGCTGCGTTTCGACGAGTGGGCGATCGCCCCGGGGGTGCGTGGTGTGCTGCGGGTGATGCGCCACCTGGGCATGCTGGCGGCGAGCCGGCGGCGTCGCGAACCGCCCCCGGCGGAGATCGCCAACGGGTCGAGCTGGGCTCGGGCGCCGATCGACGGCATCCTGCGCCCGCGCGTGCGCCTGGGCACGCGAGTGGCCAAGGGCCAGGTGCTGGGCATCGTCGCGGATCCGTTCGGCAACACCGAAGGCGAGGTGGTATCCAATGCCGACGGTATCGTCATCGGCCAGAGCAATCTGCCCCTGGCCAACGAGGGCGAGGCGTTGTTTCACGTCGCGCGCTTCGAGGCCATCGAAGAAGCGGAGAGTGCTGTCGAGTCGTTCCAGTCCGACTATGAAGGGTTGCCGGACATCCTCTGAAGAGGCCGTGTCGGGCCATCGACCCGAGGGCTGGAGGGCGGTGGCGCGTCGGGATGCGAATCGCGCCGTGCTGTGCGAGAATCCGCCCCTTCCTTTCTGCCGTCTCCCGCTGGCGCACTGCGCCGCCGGGGGCGGTGATGCCTCGAATTCTCCGTGATCGATACGCCATGGCAAAGCTCCAAGACGCGATTTCCCGTACCACGACTCACCCCCTGCGGCCTGCGCTGGACAGGACGTTTTCCGTCGCGCCGATGATGGACTGGACGACCCGGGACTACCGGGCCTTCGCGCGGACCTTGACCCGGCATGCGCTGCTGTATACCGAGATGGTCACCACCGGGGCGATTCTTCACGGCTCGCCGCGGGAGCGCTTCCTGGGCTACGACGACACCGAACATCCGCTGGCCCTGCAACTGGGCGGCAGCGATGCGGGGGAGTTGGCGGCCTGCGCGGCGATCGCCGAGGCCTGGGGCTACGATGAGGTCAACCTCAATGTCGGCTGTCCCAGCGACCGGGTACAGAACAACCTGATCGGCGCCTGTCTGATGGCCCATCCGCAGACGGTGGCGGCGGCGGTACGCGCCATGCGCGAGGCGGTATCGATTCCGGTGACGGTGAAGTGCCGTATCGGCATCGACGATCAGGATGCCGACGCTGATCTGGCGCGTTTCGTCGCCGAGGTGGCCGACGTCGGCTGCGAGACCTTCATCGTCCACGCGCGCAAGGCCTGGCTGCAGGGGCTATCGCCCAAGGAAAATCGCGACGTGCCGCCGCTCGACTATCCGCGGGTCCATCGCCTGAAACGCGATAATCCGCAGCTGCACATCGGCATCAACGGCGGCATCAAGACCCTCGATGATTGCGGTGCGCATCTCGCCCACGTCGACAGCGTGATGATCGGTCGCGAAGCCTACCAGAATCCCTGGCTGCTGGCCGGTGTGGATGCGGCCCTGTACGGGGTCCCCGGCCCGGCGACGTCGCGCCATGCAGCGGCGCAGGCCCTGCGCCCCTATATCATTCGGCGGCTGGAGGAGGGTGCCAGGCTCAACCACGTTACCCGGCATTTGCTGGGACTCTTCCAGGGGTGCCCGGGCGGGCGTCGCTTCCGCCGTCATCTCTCCGGAAACGCCCACCGCGACGGTGCCGGGATCGCGGTCTACGACGATGCGCTCGGACTGGTGCCGGAAGTGAACGAGCCGGCTATCCACTGAGCAGCACCGCGGCGCGCGGTGCAGTGACGCCGTGGCCAACGATCTCGCCGGTGTTTTGTAGGTTATCTCTTACCTCGTCTTGGGCGATCGCTTACCCGGGTTTCTAACTTGAGTTAATTACCTGGCGAAATGCCTCGCTATACTGTTCTTAGAACGCATTCCCAAACCCTCTGATGATGGGCGCCGGTGGCAGGGTAAAGCGAGGGTCCTTTGCCATGGATGGCAAAGGTAGCGCCCAGGGAGGGGTTTACAGCGCCCTCGCGACGCCCTGCCGCCGGATAAGCCTGTTTCGTCTACCGGTTGTGAAAGGCGTTCTTAGGGTTAGTACGAAAAGGTGCCGAGCACAGACAGGCAGTTTTCTGTGGCCAGGGAAGACCCGTGAAGGACCCCGGGCAGGGAATGCCCGATGCACCAAGGAGGCGTGAGCGGGATGGCTCACGGGTGAGCAGCAAGGAGCATAGCGCTACGCAGCGGCCCGGCCCTTGAGGCCGGGCTTTTTTGGAGTGCCTGCGCGTACCTCGGCCGGACGGGGGCCGTCGCCATGGCAATGCCTACGTGGTTTCGCCACTTTCGCACGCGAATGTAAGCCTTGGCTGACAGAACGCACCCGTTTCCTCTGTTTATAGTAATACCCTCACGATAATCGACGTATAAAACTGTGAATGGCAACGTAGGGGAAACACTATGCAGCGTTGGCTGATTGCTGGAGTTCTGGCGGGGGTGTTGGCGACTGCCGCCCTGGCATGTGCCTTACCGGCAAGGGCGGACGATCAGTCGGTGATGGCCGGGGAGGGCCTGCGCGTCGAACCGCGCTAGACGCCTGAACGGGTGCCGTTCCCGTGTGAACGTTCGGGATGGGCCGCCTGCCATGGACGACAATGGCGGTGTGCCGGCGCTTGCGGTGCCGGGCGGTCGCCTGGCCGCTTGCCCTTGCGATCCCGACGCCGTACGCTCGTTGTTCCGCTCCGCTGGCATCGGGGCCGTTTTCCGACTGACTCGATCAAGCGTGTAGACGTGACCTATGGGCAAGGAAGCCTTTCGAAGCGACGCAATCCCGCCTGTCAAATCATTGATGCTCGGCATGCTGCTCGGCCTGGGCGTCGCCGCCAGTGGTGCCATGGCCAGCCCGGCGAAACTCGACCTCTATCATCAGATCGCGCATCCCGACAGCGCGACGCCATCCTGTGCCTGCCAGCGGGGGGCTTCCGTGACGCGGCGGTCGCTGTGCGGCCCCCAGAACAGTGAGGCGAGTCATCTGCTCGACCGTCTGGCGTTCGGCAGACGCCTGGAGCATCTCATCATCGCCGAACAGGTCATTCCGGGCATGATGGCCAGCGATGCCTGTCTGATCTACGGCCCGCCGGATCGAGTCGCGGCGGATGGCGAAGGGTGCGACGAGCTGATCTGGTGGCGTCCCGACCACCGGGTGAAGATCTGTTACGGCCACGTGGTCAGCGTTACCCGTTGAGCCGCGAGCTTGCCTCGCTCACACCGGGCCCCGCATCCCGGCTCAGGCGATGCCATGTCGAGAGCGGTGATGACTCGGGGTGGTGTCATTGTCCGGCCGGGCGGGGAGGCGCGGGCTGACCCTCGATACGTGTCAGGGCCGGGTCCAGGCATGCCCAAGACGGTGCGTTCTGTGCCCAGATGTTCATCGTCGGCGGGACCGAGGACGGGTCGTCCAATGTGCCCAGGCGCACGACGGTGAATTGCGGTCGACCGGACGAATTGGCAAAGAGATGGGCGCCGCATTGCGGGCAAAACCGCCGCTGGATCTCGTTGCCGCTGTCGGCCGTGGCGGTGAAGGTGCTGAGTTCGCCGCTCACCGAGACGGCGTCCGTGGGCGCCAGGGCGTTGACGGTACCGTTCGAGGCGATGTGCTGGCAGGCGCGGCACCAGCACACCCGGGCCATCGTCAGTTCGGCGTTGATCGTGTAGGTCACCGCGCCGCAGAGGCAGCGTCCGCTATGTTGGGTCATGGTTCACCGGGTTCGTCGAGAAGGGCTGGCGGTTACGGGTTGTCTGAAAAATGTCTGCGCTCGCCGACTTTTCAGACAGCGATTAGTGGTCCCTCAAGAACAGTTTACCTTGAGTGTCGGCCAGGTTTCCCGCCAGCGTTTATCCGCGACACGTTGCTGGAAAGCCGACGGCCTGGGGCGGTACGGATTCAGCGTGATGGTTCCGGCGAACAGGGCCGCGAGGCCGAATGGCGCGATCAGTTCGATATCGCCTCGTGGCGATAGACGCGCGCCGATCGCCGTTTCCACTTCCACCCAGTGGCGCATGGCGTGCTCGGTGGAGGTGTAGGGCGCGTCGCCATTGCGATGGTGCATGCGTGCCTGGTTCCTGACCGACCACGGTAGCCGCGACACACTGGCCAGTCGCGCTTCGAGGGCCGCGTCACGGGCGGGCGTCGCATGGCTCGCGTCATGGTAGATCAGGTCGATGTCGTTCAACGTCGTCGACTCGGCCTTGCCGTGCAAGGTGTCCCAGACCAGCTTCCTGACGAAGCCGGCGCCGATGCACCAGTCGTCGAGATTCAGTGACCGGGCCAGGCGCAACGCCTTCATGCGAACGTCGTCCTGTTCGAGCCAGGTCGTTATCCGCTGTTCTCGGGGCGTGTCACTCGACATTCGGTCATTATCCTCATCGGCTAGCGCCAGGGTCGTCTTTCAACCTGCCCATCATAAGGCAACCCGCGATCTCGCTCACGGGGTGTTGGCTGGTACGCGTTGACGACGGGGCGTCGGGGCCTGCGCCAGCGGTGCGGGGAGAAAAATCCCGACGAGCCGGGTGACGAAAAAGGGGGATAACGCCTAGGCTGGGGAGGGCATTGGGAAAATGCCCGTTCAATGGCAACAAAGGGAGATTGTGATGCTTTTCGACAAGTCCGACATGAGCCTGACGCACTATTCCTGGCGTACCGGCCCCAAGGATTCGCGCTTCGAGGGCGAGCCCGATGGCAGCGAGTTCGTGCCCGAGGAGGGCAATGAGGTGTTGTATGTGCTCAACAAGGCGCTCGAGACGCTGGGGGCGTCCGAGAAGACCAAGCTCCACAAGGGCGAGTCCCTGATCAAGGAAGAGCTGCCGTCTGCATTGCGCCAGCAGCGCGATGTTCACGACTGGGTGGTCGAACGCCTCGAGGAGGACGCCCCGCTGGGTTGAACCTGTCCGGTCTGCTGTGGCCGGGCTTTGTCGCCGGCTCGCCGTTGATGTGCCGGAACGGCGCTCATGAAAAAGCCCCACCGCGTGCGGTGGGGCTTCTGCGTCGCCTCGATGGAGGCGACGTATCGGCGGTCGGCCGGGCTGGCTTACATCATGCCGCCCATGCCACCCATGCCGCCCATGTCGGGGGCACCGCCGGCTTCCTTCTCGTCCGGATCCTCGGCGATCATCGCTTCGGTGGTGATCATCAGGCCGGCCACGGAGGCGGCGGACTGCAGGGCAGAACGCGTGACCTTGGCCGGATCGAGAACACCCATCTCGAACAGGTCGCCGTACTCGCCGGTCTGGGCGTTGTAGCCGAAGTTGCCTTCACCGTCCTTGATGCGATTGACGATGACGGAGGCTTCTTCACCGGCGTTGGTGACGATCTGACGCAGCGGCGCTTCCATGGCGCGTACCGCGATGGCGATGCCGTGGGTCTGATCCTCGTTGTCGCCCTTGAGGCCCTGGACCTTGGTCAGGATGCGGATCAGTGCGGTGCCGCCACCCGGTACCACGCCTTCCTCGACGGCGGCGCGAGTGGAGTGCAGCGCATCCTCGACGCGGGCCTTCTTCTCCTTCATCTCGACTTCGGTCGCCGCACCCACGCGGATCACGGCAACACCGCCGGCCAGCTTGGCGACACGCTCCTGCAGTTTCTCGCGGTCGTAGTCGGAGGAGGTTTCCTCGATCTGCGCGCGGATCTGGCTGACGCGGGCTTCGATGTCGCCCTCGGCGCCGGCGCCGTCGATGATGGTGGTGTTTTCCTTGGACATGGTCACGCGCTTGGCGTTGCCCAGATGGTCCAGGTTGGCCTGCTCGAGGGTCAGGCCGACTTCCTCGGAGATCACGGTACCGCCGGTGAGGATGGCGATGTCCTGCAGCATGGCCTTGCGGCGGTCACCGAAGCCGGGTGCCTTGGCGGCGGCGACCTTGACGATGCCGCGCATGTTGTTGACCACCAGGGTCGCCAGGGCTTCGCCCTCGATGTCCTCGGAGATGATCACCAGCGGCTTGCCGGCCTTGGCGACGCTCTCGAGTACCGGCAGCAGTTCGCGGATGTTGGAGATCTTCTTGTCGACCAGCAGGATCAGGGCGTCTTCCAGCTCGACGGCCATGGTTTCCTGATTGGTCACGAAGTAGGGCGACAGGTAGCCACGATCGAACTGCATGCCTTCGACGACTTCCAGCTCGTCTTCGAAGCCGCGACCTTCATCGACGGTGATGACGCCTTCCTTGCCGACCTTTTCCATCGCTTCGGCGATGATCTGGCCGATGCGGGCGTCGCCGTTGGCCGAGATGGTGCCGACCTGGGCGATGGCCTTGGAATCGGTGCAGGGCACGGCCAGCTGCTCGATTTCCTTGACCGCGGCGGTGACGGCCTGATCGATCCCGCGCTTGAGATCCATCGGGTTCATGCCGGCGGTAACGCCCTTGAGACCTTCGTTGACGATGGACTGGGCCAGCACGGTCGCGGTGGTGGTACCGTCACCGGCAACGTCGGAGGTCTTGGAAGCCACTTCCTTGACCATCTGCGCGCCCATGTTCTCGAACTTGTCCTTGAGCTCGATTTCCTTGGCAACGGAAACGCCGTCCTTGGTCACGGTGGGAGCGCCAAAGGATTTTTCGAGAACCACGTTGCGGCCCTTCGGCCCCAGCGTTGCCTTCACGGCGTCGGCGAGAACGTTGACACCACGCGCCATGCGCTTGCGAGCGTCGTCTGAGAACTTGATCTGTTTCGCTGCCATTTTCGTTACTTCCTGATGTCTGTGCGATGAACGAGATTAGAAGTAGTAAAAGGTCGGATTCGACACGAAGTCCTGGTTAGCCTTCGACGACGGCCAGAATGTCCGATTCGCTCATGATCAGAACTTCTTCGCCATCGATCTTCTGCTTTTCGACGCCAAAGCCTTCCTTGAAGATCACGGTGTCGCCCACTTTCACGTCCAGGGGGCGAACTTCGCCGCTGTCCAGAATCCGGCCGTTACCGACGGCGACGACCTCGCCACGAGTCGGCTTTTCCTGGGCATTGCCCGGGAGCACGATGCCGCCAGCGGTTTTCTGTTCTTCTTCGACGCGACGGACGACGACGCGATCGTGCAAGGGACGGATGTTCATTGCTCACGTTCTCCTGATGGTTGCATGACTAGAATGCATTTCCCTGTCGAGCAAGGCTCACGGGCGGAGGGCCTCGACCCCCCGGTGTCAATGGTCTGCATCGGGATGCAGACCGAAGCTGATTGCTGCTCCCTTGATGGGGTCGGCTCAACCCCTTTCAAGGGGTTGCAATGAAAAAAATTCACTGACGAGGCTCGTCCTTGGCGATGAAGTCGCCTTCCAGTGCGTCGCCTTCCGAGGCCTGCTGCTGGCGCGAATCGCTCTCGCGAGCGCCGGACGGGCGATAGGTTTCGTGCCAGCCGTCGCTGCCGCGACGATAGGTGTGCAGGTTGAAGCCGCGCACCTGGGCGGGTAGCCGCGTCAGCAACCGGCCCAGCCAGCGGCGGGTGTTGGGCAACAGACACAGGAAGCCCAGGGTGTCGGAGAGAAACCCCGGCGCCATCAGCAGGGCGCCACCGAAGATCAGGGCGGCGCCGGTCATCAGTTCGTCGGACGGAATTTCCCCCTCGGCCAGGCGCTGCTGGGCGCGCTGGAGGGTTGCAACGCCTTCACGCTTGATGAGGTGCAGGCCCAGGAAGCCGGTACCCAGTACCAGCAGAAGCGTCATCAGCAGTCCGATGTGAGCGCCGACCGTGAAGAGGATGACGAAGTCGAGCAGGGCGAACAGGGTGAAGAACAGCAGAATCGGCATAGTTGCTCCGAGGCGTGGGACTCTCGACAAGATGGAGGCAAACACGCGGAATGCAAGTGTTCCGGGACGCGGCGCGACACCACCATGCGCCAATGGCTTCGGTCGGGGAGCCATGCTATCTTGGGATTATATTGCAGTGCACAAAACCGACTGGTGCGGAGGAACGAACATGCAACTGGATGGTGCCATCATCGCGATTACCGGCGGGGCTCGCGGTCTGGGCCTGGCCATGGCGAAGACGCTGGGCGCGCAGGGCGCACGGCTGGCATTGCTCGACCGCGAGGACGAGGCCCTCGTCGAGGCCGCGGGGGCATTGGCCGAACGGGGCATCGGCGTCGAGACCTTCGTGACCGATGTCGCCGACGAGCGCTCGGTCGTGGATACCTTCGCCGCGATCGCCGACCGACTGGGACCGGTCTCGGGGCTGGTGAACAACGCCGGCGTGACCCGTGACGGTCTGCTGGTCAAGGCCAAGAACGGCGAAGTGGAAAAGACGATGTCGCTCGAACAGTGGCAGCAGGTCATCGACGTCAATCTCACCGGCGTCTTCCTGTGTGGGCGGGAAGCCGCGCGCCAGATGATCGAAGCCGGCCACGAGGGCGTGATCGTCAACATCTCGAGCATCTCGCGGGCCGGTAACATGGGCCAGAGCAACTATGCGGCCACCAAGGCGGGCGTGGCGGCGCTGACCGTGACCTGGGCGAAGGAACTGGCGCGCCACGGGATCCGGGTCGGTGCCGTGGCGCCGGGCTTCATCGAGACCGAGATGACCGCCTCGATGCGCTCGGATGTGCTCGACAAGATCACCCGAGGGATCCCGCTGGGGCATCTCGGCCAGCCGCAGGACATTGCCGACAGTGTTCGTTACATTTTCGAGAACGGCTACTTCAGCGGCCGGGTTCTGGAGTGTGACGGCGCGCTGCGTATCTGACAGGGGGCGGTCCAATGCAACGACGCAGGGCGTGGCCATGGCCGCGCCCTGCGTCGTTGATCTCCCTGTCGCGTCAGAAGCTGACCTTGCCCTCTAGTCCTTCGATCGTGGCGTCGCCGATGCCGTCGACGCGGGCCAGATCCTGGACCGTCTGGTAGTCTCCATTGGCCTTGCGGTCGGCGACGATCGCTTGTGCCTTGACCTCGCCGATGCCCGGAAGCTGGGCGAGCTGCTCGGCGGTGGCCGTGTTGACGTCGATGGCCGGCGTGTCCTCGGCGAAGGCCGGCGACGCGACGACGCCCAGCGCCAGCGTGAGTAACAGTGTCTGGATGACGCGTTTCATGGTCATGGCGTTTCCTCGCGGTAGTGTGCACAGTTGCCCCGGAACCGACGGGACCTTTCACGCTAAGCAATGACGCGAGGAACGTTTAGTTACTTTTTCTCAACATTGTGTAAGAGATCTCGGAGAAGTCTGTCGGCGAAAGACGACATTGGCGGCTTTCCGGCGTTTCCGGCTTCGCTGGTATACTCCGCGGAAAACCCGATCTGGAGTCGTCATGGCCGTCACCCGTTCCCCGTTGATCATCGCGCTCGACTACGCATCGCTCGATACCGCCTTGTGCATGGCCGATCAACTCGATCCCGCGCGCTGTCGGCTCAAGGTCGGCAAGGAGCTGTTCACCCGCAGCGGACCCGCGGTGCTGGAAGCCTTGCACGGGCGGGGATTCGAGGTCTTTCTGGACCTCAAGTTTCACGACATCCCCAATACGGTCGCCGCGGCGGTGCAGGCGGCGGCCGATCAGGGCGTGTGGATGGTCAATCTGCATGCCGCCGGCGGTCGGCGGATGATGGAAGCCGCCCGCGAGCGGCTGGATCACGCCGGGCTGGCCACGCACCTGATCGCGGTGACGGTACTCACGAGCATGGAACGGGCCGATCTGGCGGAGACGGGGCTCGACGTCGAGCCCATGAGCCAGGTCGAGCGGCTGGCGTGCCTTGCCCGGGACAGCGGCATGGATGGCGTGGTCTGCTCGGCGCAGGAAGCGCAGCGGCTGCGCGATGTCTGTGGCGACACCTTCCTCAAGGTGACGCCGGGGATCCGCCCGTCCTTCGCGGCCGCCGACGATCAACGGCGTGTGCTGACGCCCGCCGAGGCGATCCGGGCCGGCAGCACGCATCTGGTGGTGGGGCGTCCGGTGACCCAGGCGCGGGAGCCGATGGCGGCGCTGGCCGCGATCGAGCAGGAACTTTCGGCCTGAACCGGCCGGCGCTCATTCGCCTTCGAGGCCGGTAATCGGCTTGGTGGTGCCCCAACTGCGACAGCGCGGGCATTGCCAGTGCAACTGCCCACCGGAGAAGCCGCAGCGATGGCAGCGAAAGCGCGGCCGCGCCTCGAGCAGCTTGCCGGTGTGCTGCTTGAGCAGTGAAAAGTGCTGGCGCTGGTCGGGTTGGGCATCGACGAGATACAGATTCATCAGGTAGTCGACGCCCCGCAGGCTCGGGTTGACGGCCAGTTGCTCGCTGACGAACGCTGCGGCGCCGTCGCTCCCTTCGCGATGCTCGATGCGCTGCGCGAGCATGATCACGGTGCTGATGTGCGGCGCCGATTCCAGCCAGCGGTGCAGGCAGCGCTCCAGGCCCTTTTCGTCCTCGAGCTTCAGGTAGGCGTCGCGCAGCGGCTCGAGAACGATCGGTATGAAATCCCGGTCCTGTTCGGCGAGCCGCTGCAAGAGTCGGATCTGGCTCTTGTAGTTGGCGGTATCACGCTCGAGTTCGGCGAGCAGCCAGTTGGCGCGCACGCAGCGGGCGTCGATGTTGAGCGCGTGACGTAACCGCTTGCGGGCCAGGGCGGGGCTGGCCGAGCGCATGTCGCCTTCGGCCAGCTCGCACAGCCAGTGGGCGGCGGCGCGGCGGGTGTCGTCGTCCTGACGGACCAACTGGGGGAGGGCGACGTCCAGCGCCTTCTGCCATTCGCGTTCCCGTTCGTAGAGATCGACGAGCAGCCGCTTGGCGGCGTTGAGCTGTTCCTCGTCGATACTCTCGCGGGACAGCGACTCGAGGAGGCGTTCGGCGCGGTCGAGCAGGCCCAGGTGCAGGAAGTCCCGGGACAGTTCGATCTGTACCTGGCCGCTCTGCAGGGCGGTGAGCGCGGGGCGGGCCAGCAGGTTCTGGTGGATCTTCACGGCACGGTCGGCTTCGCCGCGCAGCCGGAACAGGTTGCCCAGCGCGATGTGCGTGTCGATGGTGTCGCTGTTGACTTCCAGCGCCTGGACGAAGGTTTCGATGGCCTGATCGGGCTGCTCGTTGAGCAGATAATTGAGACCGACGAAATAGTCGCGAGAGAGGCGGTTCGCGTGATGCGTTCGAGGTTCCGAGCGTCCCTGCTCGCGTCGTCCCAGCCACCAGCCGATGGCAATTGCCGCCAACAAGAGGGCCAGCAGCATCAGATCGGGCATTTAGGGAATTTCCTTGAACTCCTGGATACGCAGACGATCGAGCTCCTTGCGCTGCTGCTGGTTGTGGCGCTGAGCCCGGGTGAGCAGCGTGCGCAGGCGAAGGTAGACGCCGGTCATGGCCAGCATGCCCAGTATCACGCCACAGGCCAGGGCGACGAGCAGCCAGAGCGAGAGGGAGGCCGGCGGCAGGTCGATCCAGATCAGGTTCAGCGGTACCGCCTGTTGATTGTTGACGGCGAACAGGATGCCGAGGAGCAGGACGACCAGCAGGATGATCGCGAGCAGCAGGCCTTTTAGCCAACGCATAGTGTGTTCCTTTTACGGTCTCGGACAGGGGCCGCTAGTAGCCCAGGGCGCGACTGGCGTTGACCTGCTCTCGCAGCTCCTTGCCCGGCTTGAAATGTGGCACGAACTTGCCATCCAGGTCGACCGGGTCGCCGGTCTTGGGGTTGCGACCGACACGCGGCTCACGGTAATGCAGCGAAAAGCTGCCGAAGCCGCGAATCTCGACACGACCGCCGTCCGCCAGGGCATTGGTGATGTCGTCGAGGATCAGCCGCACGGCAGATTCGACTTCCTTGATCGACAATTCGGGCTGTCGCATGGCGATCTGTTCAATCAACTCTGATTTGGTCATCGGTCGTCTCCACACGAGGCCTGCCGGCGGCAGGGCGCGTCTTCTTGTTTTTGTCAGCATACTTGGCAAATCGTGAGAAAACAACGCACTAGGTTGGGGAGCCGCGCTGCCATCGGGAAAGGCGACAAGCGCTGACCGAGCGCGCCAGCGCCGGCCGTGCCCCGACCGGGTCCGTGTCGTCGGCTTCCGGGCTCGGGTATACTGCCGGCTCGTCAATTCGAGTCATGCGAGGTTCCCCGGTGAGTGAAGATTCCACGCTCAAACGTCTCTACTGGCACTCCCGTCGCGGCATGTGGGAGCTCGACCTGCTGCTGGTGCCGTTTCTCGAGCATCGTTATGCCTCGCTGGACGCGGCCGACCAGGCGGCGTATCGGGAATTGATCGACCAGGAGGATCAGGATCTGTTCATCTGGTTGATGCGTCGCGAGTGGCCCTCGGACGACGCCCTGCGGCGTATCGTCAAGTTGATCGTCGAGTATGCGGAAACGACCGATAACGATCAGTATCGCACCCTCTAGATGGGGGCGCGGCCTCTCCGTGGCCTTGGGAGCGGCCGTCGTTTCTCTGCTGATCGCCTTCGCGCCCGGGTGGCTGTGGATGCTCAGCCTGGCCGCTCTGGTGACGGGGCTGGCCGTCGAATGGCGCGGCGAGACCCCGATCCAGCTGCGCTGGGTCCCCGGTGCCGCCCCCGGCTGGCAGCGCCGGCGGGACGGCGAGTGGCGTTCGGCGAGTGTCGATGGCTTCTACCTGGGGCCCTGGCTGGCCGGCCTGCGTATCGACGGGCAGTGCCGCTGGGTCTGGCCCGACAGCGCGGGCCCTCGGCAGCGCTGGCATCTGCGGCGGCTGTTACTCTGGCGGGGCGAGGCGGGAGCGTGAGGCCCGCGCCGGGCCGGGTTGCCGGTCCGGGCAGTCGCGGTTGTAGTGCAGTCCGCGCGATTCACGACGCCGGCGTGCGGCCTGCATCAGCAGGATCGCCAGCCGGGTGGCGTGGTGCAGGCGTGCCGATTCGACGCTGGGTCGCTGGCGTCGCCAGAACGGGGCGTAACGCTCGGCCAGTGCCTCCAGCGCCCGGAGCCCTTCGTCCATGCCGGCATCGTGGCGCACGATGCCGGCATGGGCGCTCATGAGGCTGCGCAGTTCCTGCAGTCCTGCGTTGGCCTCGGCAGGGGGCATCGGTGCCTCGCCGCCGGCGCGGTGGGTCGCCGGGTCGCCGGCGATCTCCCGTGACGTGTCCTCGCGCAGCGCGCGCGCCGCCGCGCGGGCGAATACCAGGCATTCGAGCAGCGAGTTGCTGGCCATGCGGTTGGCGCCGTGCAGGCCGGTGCAGGCGACTTCGCCGATCGCGTACAGATGGGGCACGTCGCTGGCACCGTTGAGGTCGGTGGCGACGCCGCCGCAACTGTAGTGAGCCGCGGGAACCACGGGAATCGGCTGACGGGTGATATCGAGTCCGCGGGACTGGCAGTGGGCCTGGATGGTCGGGAAATGATGGGCGATCTGCGCGGCGGGCAGGTGGGTGACGTCCAGCAATACGTGGGAGGCGCGGGTGCGCTGCATCTCCGCATGGATCGCGCGGGCGACCACGTCGCGCGGCGCGAGTTCGGCGCGGCTGTCGTAGTCGGTCATGAAGGCCCGCCCGTGGATGTCGCGCAGCCGTCCGCCCTCGCCGCGTACCGCCTCGCTGATCAGGAAGGGGGCGCCCGCTGGGTCATAGAGGCAGGTGGGGTGGAACTGCTGGAATTCCAGGTTCATCAGGGTGGCGCCGAGCGCGGCGGCCATGGCCATGCCTTCGCCACAGGCCGGCGCGGGGCTGGTGGTGTGCCGGAACAGGCCGCTGGCCCCGCCGGTGGCAAGCACCACGTCACGGGCGGCGAGCGTGACCGGATTGCCCGCGGCGTCGAGGCACAGGGCGCCACAGCAGGCACGCTGCGCGTCGGCGAGCAGCTCGATGGCCTGCAGGTCGTCGCGCACCTGGATGCGCGGGTCGCCGAAGACGCGCTCGAGCAGTGTCTCGATCAGTGCCTGTCCGGTGGCGTCGGCGGCGTGGATGATGCGCCGGGTACCGTGCCCGCCTTCGCGCGTCAGGTGAAAGGGGTAGGGGGCGTCCGGCGTGGGGTCCGGGGTGAAGGGCACGCCGAGCGCTACCAGCCATTCGATCGCCGCGGTGCTGTGGGTGACGGTGAAACGCACCGCCTCCTCGTCGCACAGGCCGTCACCGGCGATCAGGGTGTCCTGGACATGGTCCTCCACCGCATCCCGCGGGTCGAGAACCGCGGCTATTCCGCCCTGGGCCCAGCGGCTGGCGCCGATGTCGTCCTGCACCGGTCGGAGCAGGGTGACCTGCCGATGATCGGCGAGTTCGAGGGCCAGGGTCAGGCCGGCGACGCCGCCGCCGACGACGAGAACATCGTGCTCACTGCGAGTCATGGCGTTCGTTTCTTCCTCCGTGGTTCTCGTGGGGCGTATCGGCGTTGCCGATGGCCAGGCGGCGGGCATCGCTGATCAGGGTATGACGACTGGCGCGTCGCCGCAGGCGACGGCTGGGCAGGCGCCGCAGCCGGGCCAGGCGCAGGCTCATCTCGCGGGTCAGGCGTGCCAGCTCGCGATTGAGCCACAGATAGCCGCTGGGGCTGAACAGCATGCGACCATCCGCGCCGCGGGCGGTCGTCGCCTGGTCGGCATAGCGTTGCGGGTCGAAGCGGGTCACGCTGACCCGGATCGCCTGGCCGGTGCGGACCTGGAAGGCCAGCGTGCCCAGCCCGCGGGCCAGGCGGTGCTGCTCGTCACGCAGGCCGTCCATGGCGTCGATGCGGTCGTGGCCCTCGCGGGTGGTCCAGTGAGTTTCCAGCAAAAGCTCGACGGTGGAAAGCATTCGCCGCTGCAGGGACAGGATGTCCTCCAGGGCATCACGGCGCAATCGCCGCTCGCGGTGAATGGCGTCGACCAGGCTGCGCTGCTTGACCAGTTGCGCGGTCGTCGTCTTCAGCAGTTCGCGGGTGTCCAGGTCGTTGTCGGCGGAGGCGCTGCTGGTGTGAGCGTGATAGAGCCGCGCCAGCTTGTCGAGATTGTCGGCGAGCAGAAAGCGAAAGGTGTCGGTGGCCTTCTGGGGCAGCACCAGCAGCGTGACGCCGATGCCGATGAGGGTGCCGAGCAGGACGTTGGCCGCCCGCCACAGTGCCACGCTCAGGTCGTTGTCGCCGCTGCCGACCACCAGCAGCAGCGAGATGCCGAACATCAGCGCGCTGTAACCGTAGCGGGTGGCGAAGGTGGCGTGGGTGGCGACGGCGATGCTGATCAGGGTCCAGGCGGGGACGACGCCGGGTGACGGTTCCGGGATCAGAATCAGGAGGATGCCCCAGAGCGCGCCCAGCACCGTGCCCAGCAGGCGCTGCAGCCCCTTGTCGAGAACGCCGCCGATGTGCGGCAGATTGCCCATGACCATGAGACTGCTGACCAGCGCCCAGCTGCCGTGGGGCAGGGCCAGGCTGCGGATCAGTGCATAAGTGATCACCAGCGCCAGGCTGGTGCGCAGAACGTGCAGCCGGTGGCGATGAAAGTAGTTGAAATAGGGGTCGCGCAGGCGTGGCAGTTTCATCGGACGCGGCCTTGTCGAGTGCCGAACGGGCTCGCTGGGGGTGGCGTATTCGCCCCGAGGGAGCATGCCATGAAACCGCAAGCGGCAGGGGGCGTTGCGTGATGAGTCGGTTGCCGCATGGAGGCCGGTGGAATCGAGGTGCCTGGTGCCCGGAGCCGGGCTCGAACCGGCACGGTGTTACCACCGAGGGATTTTAAGTCCCTTGCGTCTACCAATTTCGCCATCCGGGCAGGAAGGAAGGTGCCGGTTTCAGGCGGGGAAATGGAGGCTGGAGTCGGAATCGAACCGGCGTACACGGAGTTGCAGTCCGCTGCATAACCACTCTGCCATCCAGCCATATCGAACATTTCGATAATTGGAGCGGGAAACGGGATTTGATCGGGTGGCGTTCCACCGGGCTGGCGCTCCAGCTCGCGACCCTCGTTTTCCAACTCCTGATTCGAACGATAGTCCGAATCGAAGTCTGGAGCGGGAAACAGGATTCGATCGGACTGGCGCTCCAGCTCGCGACCCTCTTTTCCAACTCCTGATCCGAACAATAATCCGAATCGAAGTCTGGAGCGGGAAACGAGATTCGAACTCGCGACCCTCGCCTTGGCAAGGCGATGCTCTACCACTGAGCTATTCCCGCTCGACTCGAGTGCGCATTATACGGATAAGTGCGTGACTGTCAAACGTTTATGGTCCGCTCACAGCGAGCGGGTGAGGTGCGGCCAGGCGGCGCGCAGGTATTGGATCATCGACCACAAGGTCAGGATCGCGGCCAGGTAGAGCGTGACGACGCCCAGGTCGGAGAGCCAGGTACCCGGCGGCGAGGCCAGCAGCAGCAGCAGGGCGACCATCTGCAGGGTGGTCTTGATCTTGCCGATCCAGGAGACGGCGACGCTGGCTCGCTTGCCCATTTCCGCCATCCATTCGCGCAGGGCCGAGATCACGATCTCGCGGCCGATGATCACCAGGGCGGGCAGTGTCAGCCAGGCCGAGTCGAAGCGCTCGATCAGCAGGGCCAGGGCCACGGCGACCATCACCTTGTCGGCCACCGGGTCGAGGAAGGCGCCGAAAGGCGTGCTCTGATCCCAGCGGCGGGCCAGGTAGCCGTCCAGCCAGTCGGTGACGGCGGCCAGGGCGAACAGGGCGGCGGTGACCAGAAAGCTCCAGGCATAGGGCAGGTAGAAGAGGATCACCAGCAGCGGGATGAACACGATACGGGCCATGGTCAGGATATTGGGGATGTTCATCGCTCAGCAGGGGTCCCTTGCCGGTTTACGTAAAGCTGCATTCTACCCGCGCGATGGGGCTTCATCCATGCAGCGCCTGATGGATCGACGCCGCCAGGCTGGCGCTGATGCCGGGCACGCGAGCGAGTTCCTCGCGGGTGGCGCGGCGCACCCCCTGCAAGCCGCCGAAGAAGCGCAGCAGTTCGCGGCGGCGCTTGGGGCCGACGCCCGGGATGTCCTGCAGCGTCGAGGTGCGACGCGCCTTGTCGCGACGCTGGCGGTGGCCGGTGATGGCGAATCGGTGCGCCTCGTCGCGCACGTGCTGGATCAGGTGCAGGGCCGGCGAGCTGCCCTCGAGGGTCAGGCTGCGATCGACCGTCTCGAGGAACAGCGTCTCGAGGCCCGGCTTGCGGGTAGTGCCCTTGGCGACACCGATCAGGCGCACGCCGGCCACGTCGAGCGACTCGAAGACCTCGCGGGCCATGTTGAGCTGGCCCTTGCCGCCATCGACGAGCAGGATGTCGGGGCATTTGCCCTCGCCTTTCTGCAGACGCTTGAAGCGCCGCTCCAGGGCCTGGCGCATCGCCGCGTAGTCGTCGCCGGCAGCCACGCCCTCGATGTTGAAACGGCGGTAGTCCGATTTCACCGGACCGTCGTGATCGAAGACCACGCAGGAGGCGACGGTCGCCTCGCCATGGCTGTGACTGATGTCGAAACACTCGATGCGCTCGGGCGGCGCGTCCATGGCCAGGGCTTCCTGCAACGACTCGAAGCGCCGCGACAACTGGCTGCGATTGGCCAGCTCGGTGGCCAGGTGCTGTTCGGCGTTGGTACGGGCCAGCTGCAGCCACTGGGCGCGATGACCACGCACCTGGTGGGCGATGCGCAACCGTCGGCCGGCCTTCTCGGCGAGCGCCGACTGCAACAGGGCGACATCGGGCAGCGCATGACTGGTCAGCACCTCCTGGGGCAACTCGCGTTCCTGACCGAGATAGTACTGGCTGACGAATTCGCCGAGCAGCTCGGCCTCGCCGAGGTCGAGGCCATTGTCGGGGGCGAAGTGACGGGCCCCCAGTACCCGCCCCTGGCGCACGGTGAGCAGACTGATGCACAGGCCGCCCGGTCGCTGGGCGAGAGCGAAGACGTCGGCCTCGCCGCTGCCGGTATCGACGATCTGGCGCTCCTGCAGGCGGCGCAGCTGCTGGATCTGGTCGCGCAGGCGTGCCGCTTCCTCGAAGTTCAACGCACGGCTCGCCGCCTCCATGGCGGCGGTCAACTGCGCGGTGACCTGCTCGCTCTTGCCTTCGAGACACAGCACGGCGTGCTCCAGGTCGCGGCGGTACTCGGCCTCGCTGATGTAATCGACGCAGGGGGCACTGCAGCGATTGATCTGGTACTGCAGGCAGGGGCGCGTGCGGTGAGCGAAGACGCTGTCCTCGCAGTTGCGGATGCGAAAGATCTTCTGCATCAGCGCCAGGCTCTCTCGGACCGCGACGGAACTCGGGAAAGGCCCGAGATAGCGGCCGTCGTTGCGCTTGTGGCGCACCCGCTTGAACTCCAGGGCGGGGTAGGGGTGGCGGTCGCTGGCGAAGACGTAGGGGTATGACTTGTCGTCGCGCAGCAGGATGTTGTAGGGCGGGCGCTGCTCCTTGATCAGCGTCTGCTCGAGCAGCAGCGCCTCGGTCTCGCTGCGTGTGATGGTGACCTGGATATCGGCGATCCGCGCGACCAGCGCCTGGGTCTTGGCATTGAGCGCGCCGCGGAAGTAGCTGGCCAGACGGGCCTTGAGCCGCTTGGCCTTGCCGACGTAGAGAATGTTCTCCTCGGCATCGAGCATCCGATAGACGCCCGGCGCTTCGCTGACCGTCTTGAGAAAGTGCTTGGCGTCGAAACTCATGGGCCGTTCGATTGACTGGAAAAGGCCCCGAGGATAGCAAATTCACCGGCGGGTGGCGTCGGACGAATCAGCCCGGCGCCGGATAGTCCTCGATCAGGCCGAAGCGCAGTCCCAGGTGAGTCAGCTCGACGTCCGACTGGACACCGAGCTTCTCGAAGATGCGATAGCGGTAGGTGTTCACCGTCTTGGGACTGAGAAACAGGCTGTCCGAGATTTCGCTGACCTTGTGGCAGTTGACGATCATCATCGCCACCTGCAACTCGCGGCTGGAGAGTTGATCGAAGGGGTTTTCCTGACTGTCGAGCTTCGCCAGAACCAGTCGCTGGGCGATGTCGGGACTGATGTAACGCTGGCCGGCATGGACGCAATGAATCGCCCTGACCATCTCGTCGAGTTCGGTGCCCTTGCTGATGAAACCGCTGGCCCCGGCGTCGAGAAGACGCTGGGCGAAGGTGTCCTCGAGGTAGGCAGTGAGTACGATCACCTTGATGTCGGACATGCCCCGGGCGATCTTGCGGGTTGCCTCCAGGCCACCGATCCCGGGCATGCGGATGTCCATGAGGACGAGATCGGGACGGGTGTTTCGCGCCTGGCTGATGGCTTCTTCGCCGTCGGCGGCTTCGCCGACGACGCGCAAGCCTTCCTCCGCGTCCAGCATGCGCGCGATGCTGGTGCGAACGAGGTGATGGTCGTCTGCGACTAGAACCCTGATCAAGTGCTCGCTCCTGGCATCTTTTTCTTTCTGGCGTAGTGAGTGCGAGAATCCGTTATCGGTTCCGGCGCGGTCAGTTTACTGTTTTCTGATATGGGGACGCCAGCCACCGGGTCTAACGCGAGTACTTGACGGGGAAAGGGTGGTCGCGTACTATTCGTGCCGTTGCCAAGCAGGCCGACACGGCAGGCAGGTAACGCGATTGGGGCCTTAGCTCAGCTGGGAGAGCGCAACACTGGCAGTGTTGAGGTCAGCGGTTCGATCCCGCTAGGCTCCACCAAGATTCTCGAAAAGCCGTCCGGCATTGCCGGGCGGCTTTTTCGTTGTGTGCTGCCGGTCGATTCCTCCAGTTGGATCCCGTCGTCGCCACGGCGTCGCTCTCCGATCGTGCGTCGCCGCCCTTGTATAAGTTCACGGATGTCTTATGCTAGAGACTCGTTAGTCGCCGAAGGAGTCGGCGCGACGGGATACTCGGGCCAGGGTGGCTCGAGATCGCTCAATCTGGCAGGAGGCCATCATGTTCAATCGTACCCGGCAAGTCACGTGCCCGCATTGTCAAGAAGCCAATTTCTGGACCGGTAATCCGGGGCTCACCGACGAGCTCTATTGCCGCGCCTGCGAAGGCTTCGTCACCCTCTACGACGACTACATTCGCAACGCCATCCATGCCGAGGCGGAGCGAGTGCTCGCGCAGTTCACCGAGGCGAGCACCGCCGCGGACGTCGCTCATCTCAAGCAGGTGCTGGCCGAGCCCGAGCAACGGCTGAGCGCCTAGGCGCCCTCGTCAGGCCCGGCGGCCTGATGCGCGCCCTCGGGCGCCGCGTCCTGCTGGTCGTGCTGATGGAGAAGAGACAAAAAGGCCGGTCTGCCCGAAGGGGGCAGGCCGGCCTTTTTTCGTCGCCGCTAGCGTGAGCCCTTTGCCGGGCTCTTATTCCATCAGCTCCCAGATGCCCAGGGTGAGTCCCGGAAAGAGGCACAGCAGCAGCACGACCCCCATCGCGGCGGCGATGAACGGCGTCACGGCGCGGAACACCGCGGAGGGCGAGACCTTGGCGATCTGCGAGGAGATGAACACCAGCAGCCCCACCGGCGGCGAGACACCGCCCAGTTGCAGAGTGATGATCATGATGATGCCGAGCTGGACCGGATCGACGCCGGCGTTGGTCATCATCGGCAGGAACAGCGGGGCGATGATCAGCATCGCCGGGGTCAGGTCGAGGAACATCCCGGCGGCGGCCAGTACCAGCAGCAGGATGACGAACAGGCCGAACTGGCCGTCGGCGATGCTGCCTGCCCAGGCGACGATGGTCTGGGGCACCTGTTCGGCGATCAGGATCCAGGCGAAGGGCACCGAGGCGGCGATCAGAAAGCCCACCAGTGCGGCGTCGGTGCCGCATTCCGCGAAGGCACGATAGAAGCGGCCCCAGCCGTAGGCGCGGAACACCCACTTGCCGAGCACGAAGGTCCAGATCAGCGCCACGACACCGGCCTCGGTGGCGGTGATGACGCCGAAGCGGATGCCGCCGAGGACGCCGACGGTGATCACCAGCACCGGCAGGGCGCGCAGGAAGGTGCGCCAGATCTCGCTACCGGGCGCCCTTGCCGTGGCCGTCTGGTAATGGCGACGTACCGAGATCAGGTAGGCCACCCCCATCAGGGCGCCGGCGCAGAGGATCGCCGGCAGGATGCCGGCCATGAACAGCCGGGCGATGGACACGTTGGCCACCGAGGCGTACACCAGCATGGCGATGGCCGGCGGCACGACGTTGGGCAGGATCGCCGAGGAGGCGGTGACGGCGCACGAGAACGCCGGCGAATAGCCGCGCCGGACCATCTCGGGAACCAGGATCTTGGTGCTGCTGGCGGCGTCGGCGCTCGACGAGCCGGAAATGCCGCCGACCATCAGGCTGTTGAGCACGTTGACGTGGGCCAGGCCGCCGCGCAGGTGGCCGACCAGGCTGGAGGCGAAGTCGATCAGACGTGTGGACAGCCCGCCCAGGTTGAGCAGATAGCCGGTCGACAGGAAGAACGGAATCGCCAGCAGGATGAACTTGGTCGACCCCGTCACCATGTTTTGGACCACCGCCGGCGCCGGCAGAATGAACGAGGCCGAGCTGGCCAGAAAGACGCCGAACATCAGCGAGAACGACACTGGCACGCCGACGCTCAAGGCGACGAAGAAGGCCACCAGCATGATCAGGCTGGGCGAGAGGCCCTGAAGCGGACCCAGCAGGCCGTGGTCCATGCCCAGATAGAGCAGGCCGGCCAGCACCAGCGCCAGGAGGTTGCGCAAGAGCACCCGCAGGGTCCCGGCGTCGCGGGCCAGCAGGAAGACCAGGCTGATCACGCCGAACAGCGGAATGACGGCGTACTTGTAGGCCTTGGGCCATTCGAGGCTGGCGCTGACGCCGCCGACCAGGGTGGCGAGCTGATAGCCGCCGAACACCATCATCAGCACCGTCAGGGCCATGATCAGGCTCTGCGCGAAGCCGAGCGAGCCCGACAGCCAGCCTGGCAGATTCTGCGGCAGGAAGTCGGCGGCGACGTGACGCTGGTAGCGGATGCCCAGCGCTGCACCGAGGAAGATCAGCCAGGTGAACGACCACACCGCGAATTCGGCCGTCCAGGAAAAGGCATCGTTGAACACGTAGCGCGAGACCACGCCGGCGAACACATCCAGTGTCATCGCCAGAAGGTCGACGAAGATCAGCAGGCGCACCGCCGACTCCAGACCGGTCGCGATACGGCCGATCCCCAGCGACGGCAGGGCGAGAGAAAGACGAAAGGCGGACATCCGGTAGGCTCCAGAATGGCAATGCCATTGGAAGGGAAACGCAGGGGCCCCGTCGTCATGACGGGGCCGTCGACTGGCTCAGTCGGCGTTCTCGATCAGCGAGACCAGTGCCTTGCCGTCGGGAATCTTCTCGATGTACTCCGCCTTGACCGGTTGCATGGCCTTCTTCCAGGGGCCCTTGTCGTCGATCTCGATGACGGTGGCACCATCCTCTTCGGTCTTGGCCAGTGCCGCCTGGTCATCCTTCTGGCGCATCGCCGGCAGTTTTTCCTGCACCTCGTGAGCGGCCTCGGTGATCGCCTGCTGGTACTCCTCGGGCAGGCGCTGCCACCAGCTCTGCGACACCACCCAGGTGCCCATCGCGTAGACGTGGCCGGTCTTCACGTAGTAGGGCGCGACTTCGTAGAAGCGGTTGGTCAGATAGTTGGTCGCGGTGTTGTCGAAGAAGTCGATCACCCCGGTCTGCATCGAGTTGTAGATCTCGGGCGCGGGGATCGGCGTCGGATTGGCGCCGGCGGCGCGCCACATGGCGACGTGCAGCGGGCTCTGGATGACGCGCATCTTCTTGCCCTGAATGTCTTCCACCGAGTGGATCGGGAAGCTGCTCATCAACTGGCGGATACCGTTGACCGAGAACCCCAGCAGGTGGAAGTTCTGTTCCGCGAACTTGGGTGCCAGCTCGTCGGTGAGGGGCTGGTTGATCGCCACGGCCTGTTCGTCGCTGTTGATCAGATAGGGCAGGTCGAGGACCTGAACCTCGGGCACCCAGGAGGTCAGCACCGAACTGGTGATGATGCCCATCTGCACGGAGCCCAGGCGGATGCCTTCCGCGGACTCGTTCTCGCCGCCGAGCACGCTGTTGGGAAACAGCTTGATGTCGACATCCTCGTGGGTCTTTTCGCGCACCAGGTCGGCGAACTGCTTGGCGGCCACGTACTTGGTGTTGCCTTCCGGAACATCGAGCGACAGCTTGGCGTTGTAGTCGGCGGCCAGTGCGCTGCCGCCGAAGGTCATGGCCGCCCCGAGCAGTGTCAGTGCAGGGAGCTGGCGAAGGCGTTGCTTGATCGACATGTCGTGAACCTCTTGTGTTGTTCGTCCGGTCGTCGGTGGAGGGTTGTCGTTGTGGGTGGGGCCGCCGTGGTCGGTCGGCGCGAGTCGCTCAGAGGACGGCGAGCATGCCGCCGTCGACGTAGATGATCTGCCCGTTGACGTAGCTCGAGGCGGGCGAGGCGAGATAGACCGCCGTGCCGACCAGGTCGTCGGGCGTGCCCCAACGCCGGGACGGCGTGCGGCCGATGATCCAGTCGTTGAACGCCTTGTCGTCGACCAGCGGCTGGGTCATCTCGGTGATCATGTAGCCGGGACCGATGGCGTTGGCCTGGATGCCGTGTTCCGCCCACTCGGCCGCCATCGACTGGGTCAAGAGACGAATGCCGCCCTTGGCGGCGGTATAGGGCGCCACCGTGGGGCGGGCCACCGAGCTCATCAGCGAGCCGATGTTGATCACCTTGCCGCCCTGGCCACGCTCGATCAGGCGACGGGCAACCTGACGGCCGACGAGAAAGGCACTGGAGAGATTGGTATCGATGACCTTCTGCCACTCGTCTCGTTCGAGGTCGACCATCGGCTTGCGCAACTGCATGCCGGCATTGTTGACCAGGATGTCGATCGGAAGGCCGTTCTCTTCCAGTGCGTCCAGTGCCTCGGCGATGCCACTTTCGTCGGTGACATCGAAGGACGTAATGGCCGCTTCGTGACCGGCATCGCGTAGCGATTGCTGTGCCTTCTCGAGTTTTTCGGCGTCGCGCCCATGCAAGACGATGCGCGCCCCGGCCTCGGCCAGTCCCCGCGCCATGGCATGGCCCAGGCCGCCCGAGGAGCCCGTGACGAGGGCCGTCTTTCCGGAAAGGTCGAATAGGTTCATCGGTCGTTTCTCCTCCTGAGTGGGGCCGATTCTTGAAATGTTGTGGTGTACTGGCACCCCGTCCGAAGGGCGTTCACGCCGCAAGTCATGTCTGGCTTCGCAGGCCATTCCGCGCCGGGATGGCGCGATTATCCGGCGGATTCGGACAGCACACAGCCGGGATGATTGGCTGACGATGTGTCGTGAATTAGGGGGCTCGACTCAAGCGCCTGTTAAGAAATATATTGGTCAATACCTTGATATACCATGATACTTATGGCTAATGCGTAAGCGCACTTCACCAGTGAAGAATTGTTAAGACCATGAAAACAGAGTCATCAGGACTGTCTCAGGGCGAGCTGGCCTACGAACGGCTGGAGACCCTGATTGCCCATCTGGAGCTGAAACCGGGCGCCTTCATGACCATGGCCGACCTGCAGGAGCGGGTGGAACTGGGGCGCACGCCGGTGCTGGAGGCGATCAGAAAGTTGTCGGACGACACGCTGCTGGAAGTGCGTGCCGGGCGTGGGGTGCGGGTGACGCCCATCGATCTGGTTCGCGAACGCCGCCTGCTCGAAATCCGCCGGCACCTCGAGTGTTTCGTCGTCGGCCTGGCGATCGACAATGCCAGTGGGCTGGTTCGCAACCAGATGCACTATCTGGCGCGTGCGCTGCGGGAGGTCGAGGCCAGCCAGGACATGCGCCAGTTCAACGAACTCGACAAGCGCATGGACCGATTGTTGCTCGATGCCTGTGCCGAACCCTTCGTCGAGCGCTCGTTGCGGCCCCTGCACACGATCTTTCGGCGGCTGGGCTTTCTCTATCAGAGCCACCTGGGCACCGACGACAGCGTGCACGACAACGTGCAACTGCATGTCCATATTCTCGAGGCGATCATTGCCCGTGACAGCGAGACGGCCGTTACCGCCACGCAGCGGTTGATGGACTTCATGGACGACATGTTCGCGCCGCTGGAAAGGCAACTGGAGCCTTACCATTTCGACGTGAGCATCGAGCCGCTGACCCATGACCTGAGTTGAGCCTCTCGAGCGTCCCGCGATAGCCGTAGTCTATGGGGGCGATGAAGCGAAGGGGTTAACGAAAGGGCTGGAATCGGCTATATTGATAGCAAGCTAATAGATAGGAGGCTGTCATGCCGTATCTCAACAAGGTTCTCTCGCCGATTGCCGCCGTGGTGCTCTCGGCCCTGATGCCGTTGACCGCCGTGGCGGAAAAGGATGAACGTCAGTTGATCGACGGGACGATAACCGGGGTCAGCAGCTATCACCTGGGGCAGGGTGGAAACGCGCATCCCGAACGCGAGGCCTGACCCGCTGGGTGGCCTGCCGGTAACCGGGCCCCGGCAGCATCCACTGTCACGTTTCCACGCAACGGGTAAAAGCGGCGGCACTCAGGGAAACGCTGCATAAATGCCTGCGCGAGCGAATCGCTTCGTTGCGTGGTACTCGAAAACTCGCCTAACTTCATGTTATGCCTCATTTTCTGCGTTCCATGCGCCTCGCGCTTCATCCCGCTCGTCGATTTATTCAGCATTTCCTCAGCCGGCGAGGAAGTCGGGTGACAAACGAAGGGGCGAGCCTCAATCCCAGTCCGCCCACGCCACCGGCGCCGAGTCGTTGTCCCACCAGGCGCATCGCAGGAATACCCCGATCGGGGCGCCCGCATAGATGGCCAGCGCCGGCTCGTATCGCGCCTCTAGCTGGTCGTGGCTGACGCGCTCGAAATGCAGTTCGTCACTGTCGCTGCGCAGGAAGCACGCATTCACGCAGGCTTGATCCGGGGCTCCGACGGGGCCGCCCGCGGTGTCGCTTGTCACTTCCTTGTAGCCGGCATTGAGCATGGCCACGAAGCCCAGTTCCAGATCCGTCACGTCTGCCTCCCGCGGTCCTGTCGTTGTCCGTCCGTATCGGGCGAGCCCTCGATGCTTGTACGGCAACAACGCGGCACCCCTCAATACGCCAAACGTTCAATCAATGACTGCCATCGGCGTTTTATGGGTGAGGCGGGCTTCAGGCCCTGGCTCGCCAAAACGTACCCATGAGTTGCCATTCCGTCTTCCATGCGATCGAGCCCCCTGCTGCTAAGGAAACGCTGCATAAATGCCTGCGCGAGCGAATCGCTTCGTTGCGTGGTACTCGAAAACTCGCCTAACTTCATGTTATGTCTCGTTTTCTCCGTTCCATGCGCCTCGCGCTTCATCTCGCTCGTCGATTTATTCAGCTTTTCCCTAACGGGAAATATCGTAGTCGGCAGGATTGACGATGCTTTCGAGCTTGCCGATCTGGCCGAAGTCGTTTTGGGTCAGGTTGATATCCAGCGAGGTATCGGAGAAGTGCAAGTTCTTGACGACGTGTACCTTATTAGGCAAGCCCTTGAGGTCGACATCGACGATCCAGGCCAGAAAGCCCTGCGAATACCGGGCCAGCATGCCGATCGGATAGAGCCCGTAGGTCTGGATGTACTCGACCAACATCGACCGTTCGTAACACTGCGAATGTTCGTTGACCCAGCGGTAGGCATCGATCGGCGGCTGGGGCGGCGCCCCGTTACGGGGATGGGTCAGCTTGTCGATGATCTTGACGACGGCCATATAGCGGGCTTCATCAGAAAGCGCGTCACCGCGCTTGCCGGCCGGATAGCCGCTACCGTCCAGGCGTTCGTTGGCGTTGACAATCACGTCAAGGCAGATGCTACCCGGCTGCCAGTCTATCTCGTCGAACTTTGCGAGCAGCGCCGTGACATGCCCCCGCAGTATCTCCTTCTGCGTCGGAGTCATGCAGACCTTGAGCGAGGGCAGGTCGCGGTTGAGCAGCAGCGACTTGCCCATGACGTGCAGCAAGGAGCCGACTATGGCCCCGCGCGCCTTGTGGGCAAGCGCAGGGCTAGCCAGCATGTAATCGGCCAGGCGGACGCTGGTCACCAGGGTGTGACGGACCCAGTCTGGGGCGCTCGTCAGGTAGGAGAGCGCATAGAGGAGCTGCTTGCGCTCCTTGGACAACAGATAGAGAAGCGTATCCGCACAATCGTAGATAATCTCCTGAGGGAAGTCGCGATGGTTTTTCAGGAACATCAACGACAATTGTAGCCGTCTGGCGACTTCGCGAACCCCCTGAACCATGGGCGGTAGCTTGGTAGCCTTGAGATGCTCCCGACGCTCTTTCTGAAGCATCTGGCGCGTCTTCCCGCTGGCAATGAAAAGCGCCGAAGTGGCGATCTCGAGAGGCTTGAGACCGGTTCGACGGGCAGACTCGCGTTCGCACTCGTTGACAAAGTGACTGAGGTCCTTCTGCAGCTCGGGAGATATGTCGAGAAATTCGATGCCCACCGCGGCTTGCAACCCTCCACCTAGCGGGCGCATGTGGCGTACCCTTGCATGGCTGGTGAAGGATTGACAGTTGGGGAATTCGATATGCACCTCGGCCAGGTCCTGGCCGACGGAGAGCGCCGTGCTGTCCTCGATGGCAACTTCCAGCAGGCATCCACCGATCGACAAGTTCTTGACGCTGCCCGCGAGGGACATTCCTCCTTCATAGACGACGATATTGGCCTTGGCTTTCATGCCGAGAACGAAGGGGATGCGCACACTACCCCGGGCTTCCTTCACGAAGATCGAGTTGGGTAGTTGGCAACTCAGTCGATAGGTGTCACCCGATTTCTTGGAGGCCGATGCCTGAATCCGTTCCAGGCTGAGAGTCTCGGGTTCATCTTCCTCCTTCATTATTTCGATGTCGATATTGATCTTGCCGTTCCAGACGAAGCGCTCGAGCTTGTCCTGATCGAAATGTGCTTCTATAAGAAGCTTACCAGTGGCGGCGTCGACTTCCAGAATGGTGGCCGGGAGAGTCTGTGGTTCGTATTTTGACAAGATATAGACATTATGTCCCTTGTTGAGGATCGTTTCGATGGCATAGGCAAAATTATTGTATCCGGTCAAAAATGGCATGGGCATTCCCCCGTGTGACCCATCGGCTCTCATGTTTTTATTGTAGTTTCCTGGAATATCCATTCGGTGGAAGTCTAAGTCAATATTGGTTTTTTTTGCTGTTTTGCTAAGTCATTGAGCGCCTTTTCTTTTTGCTTTGTGTGGTTTTGTAAGGTCAATTGATAGGGGGTGAAATATTAACTGGCGAAGTTTATGCGGGGATTACACTATGGCGACGATATTCAGCGTTGCAGTGACCAGCAGCAGAAAGAACGCCCGATCGAACAAGAGGCATCCAGATGGGATGGGGCTGGCAGGTGACTGGCAGGTGAAGAGTGCGGCCAATATGGGGCGCGGAAAAGCTGACCAAGGCATGCCAAGAACTGACCATGGTTAGCCGATGCCGGCTATGTCTTGTTCGGCAATATATTGATTTTGAACGGGTTTTTGGTGCGGATGGGGAGACTCGAACTCCCACGCCTCTCGGCACTAGAACCTAAATCTAGCGTGTCTACCAATTCCACCACATCCGCAGGGGGGCAGGAAACGCCCGTATTCTACGGACGTGACCGAACAAGTCAATCGAGATCCTTGGGCAGCCTCAGGTAGGCGGCTGCCCGCTCGGGCGTGGCGTGCTGGCCCAGCCAGGGCACGATGCCCAGGCAGGGGGCGTCGAGCCACGCCGCGAGCGTGTCCAGCGTGCCCTCGTGACCGTTGAAATTCGCGTCGACCTGATTGGCGACCCAGCCGGCCAGGTAAAGGCCATCGGCGCGAACCGCCTCCTGCGTCAGCCGGGCGTGACTGATGCAGCCCAGGCGCACCCCGACCACCAGAATCACCGGCAGGTCGAGTGCGCGGGCCAGGTCGGCGAGGTCCTGAGTCTCGTTGAGTGGCACCCGCCAACCGCCGGCACCCTCGATCAGCGTCAGGTCGCGTCCGGCCGCCAGCGCCTGGGCCATCAATGATACCAGTGTCTCCAGATCCGGCACGTTGCCGGCCCGTGCCGCGGCCAGGTGCGGGGCGATGGCGGGTTCGAAGGCGTAGGGATTGACCTGCGCATAGCTCACCGCGGGCTCGCTCTGGCGCTGGAGCATCAGCGCATCGCGGTTGCGCAGGCCGTCCGGTGTCATCTCGCAGCCCGAAGCGACCGGCTTGAGACCCAGCGTGCGCCGGCCGCGCTCCTTGGCGCGGGCCAGCAGGGCGGCGGCGACCAGGGTCTTGCCGGCGTCGGTGTCGGTGCCGGTGACGAAGTAGCGATTCATGGCGTTGTCTCTGGTGGCCGGACGAGTTCGAGTGTCAGGCGGTGGTAGGTCACGGGCAGCCCCGCTGAGTTGCGCAGCGTCTCGAAGCGCGCCTCGGCCCGGCTGATGTCGCCGCGACGCAGGCGGGGGCCGCTACGGGCGACCTGGGCGCCGACACCCTTTATCGAGTCCATGACCGCGGGCAGGTCGGGATAGTGGAAGCATTGGTGAGCCGCGTCGACGGCGACGTCGAAACCCGCGTTACGGGCCAGGGCGCGATAGGTGCCGGTGTCGATGAAGGGCTCCAGCGCCGCCGGGCAGCCGGGCTGCGACCAGGCGTGAGCGACCTCGGCGAGGGTATCGGGGCCGAGGGTGTTGATCAGTGCCCGCCCGCCGGGGGCGAGCACGCGGTGGAGTTCCTCGAAGAGTGCCGGCAGGTTCCGGCACCACTGGACGGCCAGGTTGGAAAAGACCAGGTCAATGCCGGCACTGGCCAGCGGCAATCGGGTGGCGTCGGCGCACAGCCAGTGGCCCTGGCTGCCGTGGGACCGGCGCGCCTGTTCGAGCATGGCCGGAGCCAGATCGACGCCGAGCGCGGTGGTCGCATAGCGCTCGGACAGCCGCCGCGTCCAGTCGCCGGGGCCGCAGCCCAGGTCGAGTATGTGCGTGGCCCGCGCGGGGAGGCGTCGCCAGAGATGCTCGCCGAGGCGGTGCTGGACCACGGCGCGACGGCGATAGTACGGTGCCGCCCGGTCGAAGGCCCGCGCCACGCGACGCTGCCAGACGGCATCGTGAGGCGCCGAGACGGGCGTGACGCTGACGGTGTTCATGTCAGCTCCGAGGGCTGTACGCGATCGGCCAGGCTGGCGAGCCGCGCGGCCAGGGCATCCGGGGCGCCGAGTTGCGGGCAGTGCCCGGCGTCGGCGAGCCGTTCGATATCGACCTCCCGAGGCAGCAGCGGGTCGTGTTCGCCGGTGAGCCGGTGAAGCGGGCATGGCGCCGAGGCCAATGGCGGGGTCAGGTCGAGACCGGCGAGCTGATCCAGCCCCGCGGCCAGTGTCGCCGTATCCGCTGGTGGCTGGCCGCCGAGCAGGGCCGACAGGGACTGCCATTGCTGGCCCGGCCGTGGCTCGCCGCGGGTCTGCCAGCGCAGGAAATGGCGCCAGGTAGTCTCGGGGCGGCGTTGGAAGGCACTCCGGAACTGGTCGAGCTGGTCGCGGGAGACGCCGCCCGGGCGGGCATCGGTGAAGCGACCGGTGGTGCCGAGCAGGATCAGGCGGCGTGGCGGCGGCAGGTGATCGAGCAGGGCACCGGCCAGCAGCCCGCCCAGCGACCAGCCGACCCAGACGGCGTCGCGGGGCAGGTCGTCACGCATCGCCTCGGCGAGGGCAGCGTGATCCTGCGGGTCGTCGAGGGCCGGCCGGTGGCGATAACCCGGCCAGTCCGGCGCGCTGACGTGCACGCTCGACGGCCAGTGGGGAGCGAGGGGTTGCCAGATGCGCGCGTCGATCCCCCAGCCGGCGAGCAGAACCAGTCTCGTCATGAAGCCACCTCTTGCGGTTCGCGGCTGGCCAGTTCCGCCAGCGCCTCGAGCAGGGCGTCGAGTTCGTGGCGCTCGTGGGTGGCACTCAAGGTGATGCGCAGCCGCGCCTGATGGCGGGGCACCGTCGGCGGGCGAATCGCGCCGACCAGGAAGCCTCGCCGCCGCAGAGCGTCACGCCAGCGCAGCGTGCGGATGCAGTCGCCGAGCAGCAGCGGCTGGATGGGCGTGTCCGAGGCCATCAGCGGCAGGCCCAGCGCGGCGGCGCCCTGGCGCCAGTAGGCGATGTGGTCGTGCAGTCGCCGGCGGCGCTCGGGCTCCTCGGCGAGAATGTCGAGCGCGCGCAGCGTGGCACAGGCGACCCCCGGTGGCTGCGCGGTGGTATAGATGTAGGGGCGGGCGAACTGGATCAGGGCGTCGATCAGCGTCGCGTCACCGGCGACGAAGGCCCCCGCGCTGCCCAGCGCCTTGCCCAGGGTGCCGGTCAGCACGGGCACCCTCGTACTGTCGTGCTTGTGGCCCACGCAGCCGTCGCCGTGGTCGCCGAGCACGCCGATGCCGTGGGCGTCGTCGATGGCCAGGCAGGCGCCGTGGCATCGTGCGATCTCGGCCAGCCCGGCGATGTCGGCGACGTCGCCGTCCATGCTGAACACGCCGTCGCTGACGATCAGTCGTGGCGTCTCGGCGTTGACTCGCTCCAGCAGGCGTTCGAGGTCGCCGAGATCGCCATGATGGAAGCGCCGCGAGCGTGCCCCGGCGAGCCGTGCGCCATCGAGCAGCGAGGCGTGATTGAGCCGGTCCTGAAGCAGTGTCGTGCCCTCGCCGAGCACCTGGAGCACGGCCAGATTGGCCATGTAGCCGGTCGAGAACAGCAGCGCCCGCGGACGCCCGACCAGCGCCGCCAGCCGCTCTTCCAGGGCGTGGTGAGGCGCGAGGTGGCCGCTGACCAGGTGCGAGGCGCGTCCGCCGGCGCCGTGACGCCGGGCCCCCTCGGCCTGGGCCTCGGCCAGCCGCGGGTCGCGGGCCAGGCCCAAGTAGTCGTTGCCGGCGAAGTCGCGCAGGCACGTGTCGTCGTCGCTCGGGGAGCCCGCGCCCCGCGCCTCGACGATGGCGCGCTCACGCCATAGCCCGGCACGGCGTTGCTCGGCGAGGCGTCGCTCGAGGGGCTCGTGCCACATGCCTAGCCGACCCGGGCGGGGGCGGACCGGGGCACTGCCGCATCGTGGTAGAGGGGGGCGGCGGTGGCGTTTGCGGTGTCGGCCAGGGCGGCATCGGTGCGTGCCGCCAGGCGGTGTTCGTCGGCGAGCGTGGTCTCGCGGGTTTCCGGGGCCAGCCCGAGCCGGTCGAACAGTCGGCGGTCGCGATCGACCTGGGGGTTGTCGGTGGTCAGCAGCTTGTCGCCGTAGAAGATCGAGTTGGCACCGGCGAGAAAGGCCAGCGCCTGGGTCGAATCGCTCATCGTCTCGCGCCCGGCGGACAGGCGCACGTGGCTGTAGGGCATGAGGATGCGGGCCACGGCGATGGCGCGCACGAAGACCAGCGGGTCGAGATCCTCGGCATCTTCCAGTGGCGTGCCGGGCACCTTGACCAGTTGATTGATGGGTACCGATTCGGGATGCGGCTCGAGATTGGCGAGCTGCTGCAGAAGCCCGGCACGATCGCGGGGCCCTTCGCCCAGCCCGAGGATGCCGCCGCTGCAGACCTTCATGCCGGCCTGGCGCACGTTGGCCAGGGTCTCCAGGCGATCGGCGTAGGTGCGGGTGGTGATGATCTCGCCGTAGAATTCCGGCGAGGTATCCAGATTGTGGTTGTAGTAATCGAGCCCGGCCTCGGCGAGCCGGTCGGCCTGGTCGTCGTCGAGCATGCCCAGCGTCATGCAGGTCTCCAGCCCCAGGGCCTTGACCCGCCGGACCATTTCCAGCACCACGTCGAGGTCGCGTTCACGCGGGCGGCGCCAGGCGGCACCCATGCAGAAGCGGCTGGCCCCGGCGTCGCGGGCGGCACGCGCCTGCTCGACCACTTCCTCGATCTCGAGGAGTTTCTCCTTGTCGAGCCGGGTGTTGTAGTGTCCCGACTGAGGGCAGTACTTGCAGTCCTCCGGGCAGGCGCCGGTCTTGATCGACAGCAGCGTCGAGACCTGCACGGTATTGGGCGTGAAGCACTGTCGATGGATCCGCTGGGCCTGCCACAGCAGGTCGTTGAAGGGCAGGGCGAACAGCGCCTCGATCTCGTCGAGGGTCCAGTCGTGGCGAACGGCGGGGGCGGTCACGGGCATGGCGGGGTCGTCGCGATTGGTGAACGTTATGGAAACCGGAAGGTTAACCTCTTGGGCTGGACGCTTGTCAACTAAAGCTTTTCTAAAAGTTGACAAGTTGCTGCGCCAGACACTTCCCGGGCCCTGTGCCTTCTGCCTCGGCCCGTGCCCGCCGGAGACGCCCTGGTGCCCGGCCTGCCTGAGAGCGCTGCCGTGGAATCGCCATGCCTGCCGGCAGTGCGCCGAGCCGCTGCCGGAACATGCCGCCCCGCTGTGCGGGCACTGCCTGAAGGCCCCGCCGGCCTTCGGCGAGGCGCGGGTCGCGCTGCGCTACGAGCACGAAGTGGCTGCCTTGGTACATCGCTTCAAGTTCTCGGCCGAGCCGCGCGCCGGGACCCTGCTGGTGGCGCTGATGGTCGAGTCGTTGGTCGGGCTCGAGCGGGCGGACATGCCGACGTTGCTGGTGGCGTTGCCGCGGCATCGTCAGCGTGCCCGGGAGACGGGCTTCGATACCGCTCCCTGGCTGGCGGCACGCCTGTCCCGGCAGTTGGGGATCCCCTGGTATTGTGCCCGCCGCGTGAAAGCCACCCCGACACAGCGCGGCCTGGACCGCCGGGCCCGACAGCGCAACCTGCGCGGGGCGTTCGCCGTCGACCGACGTCTGCCCGCGCACCTGGCCCTGGTCGACGACGTGATGACCACCGGCGCCTCGCTGGATGCCCTGGCGCGCGTCTGTCGCGATGCCGGGGCGCAACGCATCGAGGCCTGGGCGGCGGCCCGCACCCCGTTGATCGGGTGACGCCGAGGTCGGGCGATCTGCTAGCATGCGGGCATCGCTTGCCAAGGACGCGCTCATGGTCTCCGACCCGCACCCGTTCGATACGCTCTCCCCGCAACGCATCGTCGCCGCCGTCGAGTCGCTGGGGTTCTTCCTGCCCGGCGAACCCTTCGCGCTGAACAGCTACGAGAACCGGGTCTTTCTGCTTCACGACGACGAGCGACGCCGCTGGGTGGTCAAGTTCTACCGGCCCGGGCGCTGGAGCGATGCACAGATCCACGAGGAACACGCGCTGCTCTTCGAACTGGCTGAGGCAGACGTGCCGGTGGCCGCCCCCTGGCGCGATGCGCGCGGCGAGAGCCTCCACCATTTCGAGGGCTTCCGGCTGGCGCTGTTCCCCCACGTCCCCGGCCAGGCCCCGGAGCTCGAGAACCCGGCGCATCTGTTCGCGCTGGGCGAGCTGATCGGGCGTGTGCATGCGGTCTCCCGTCGCGCTGCCTTCCGTGAGCGCCCGGTGGTGGAGCCGGTCGCCATGGCGGCCCGCAGTCGCGAGCAGGTGCTCGCCGGTGGCTGGCTGAACCGCCGCCAGCGTCAGGCCTATCTGCGTATCAACGAGGCGCTGGAAAAGGCCCTGGCACGGGATACCTGGTCGGGCGATGCCGCCATCCGCGTCCACGGCGACTGTCACCTGGGCAACATTCTCGGCCGCGACGAGCACTTCGCGCTGGTCGATTTCGACGACTGCTGCATGGCGCCGGCCGTGCAGGATCTGTGGATGATGCTCACCGCCCAGAGCGAGCCTGAGTGGCAGATGCAGCTTTCGGAACTGCTCGAAGGTTACGAGCAATACCACGACTTCGACCGCCGCCAGCTCGGCTGGATCGAGGCCCTGCGCACGCTGCGCCTGATTCGCCACAGCGCCTGGCTGGTGGCGCGCTGGGAAGACCCGGCGTTTCCGCGCGCCTTCCCCTGGGTGGCCAGCGAGGATTACTGGGATCAGCATATCCGCACCCTGGAGCAGCAGCGTCTGGCCCTGGAGTCGCCGCGCTGGCTCGCCTGATGCGGCCGGCGGACACCGGCGGCCCTTGTTGGTGTCGTCGCGGCGAAACGCTTAGCATGGAACCCTAGCCATCGGGTGGGAGGGAGCCTTGGACGGCGACATCATCGCCTTCGACGACACGACCCAGGCGGGCGTCATCGAGACCCCGAAAGGGCAGCGCTTCACGTTCGGGCTGCCGGAATGGCGCGGTCGCGGCCTGCCGGGCCCGGGTATCGCGGTGCGTTTCGACGTCCGCGAGGCCCGTGCCGTGCAGGTCATGAACCGTCCCGAGCCCCAGCAGCGGGCCCGACCGCGGGCCTCCGTCCCCGCGGCCGGGGCGAGTACCACGCCGACCTCGGCCCCGCGCTACGCGCATCCGGCCGTGGTCGCCGTCGGCGTCGCGATCCTCGGCCTGTTCTTCGATCGTCTCGCCCCGGCGTTCGCCCTCGTCGCGGGCCTCTCCGCCCTGCTCGGCCTGTGGCAGATTCGTCGTGCGCCACGGCGTTACAAGGGCCGTGGCCTGTGCTGGGGCGCGCTCACCCTCGCCATCGTCGTGGCTGCGCTATCCTTGCTGGTGGAAGCGCCGACGGCGGCGCCGGGCAGGCCAGTGTCATTCGATCAGTCGCAAACCCACGTCGTGCCCGGTGCCAGTCCCGGGTGACAGTCCGGGGCGCTCGTCCGTGCGGGCGCCCCTATGGAAGGAGAACACCATGGAATCTCTGCAGGACAGCCCGCTGTTTCGCCCCTTCGCCTATATCGACGGCAGTTGGGTGGCGGCCGATAGCGGCGAGCAGATCGAGGTCGACAACCCGGCGACGGGCGAGACCATCGGCAGGATGCCGCGCATGGGCCGTGCCGAGACCCAGCGTGCCATCGAGGCCGCCGATGCCGCGCTGCCCGCCTGGCGCGCGCATACCGCCCAGGAGCGTGCCGACATCCTGATGAAGTGGTACGACCTGATGCTGGAGCATCAGGACGAGCTGGCGCGCATCATGACCCTCGAGCAGGGCAAGCCGCTCAAGGAGGCGGCCGGCGAGATCGTCTACGCGGCGAGCTTTCTGCGCTGGTTCGCCGAGGAGGCGCGGCGAATCTACGGCGAGACCGTGCCGGCGGCCAAGAGCAACCAGCGCATTCTGGTCACCAAGCAGCCCGTGGGCGTGGTCGGGGCGATCACGCCCTGGAATTTTCCGGCGGCGATGATCACCCGCAAGGTCGGCGCGGCACTGGCGGCGGGGTGCACGACGGTGGTCAAGCCGGCCAGCCAGACGCCGTTCTCGGCCACCGCCATGGCGTTGCTCGCCGAGCGCGCCGGCGTGCCGCGCGGGGTGTTCAACGTGGTTTCCGGCTCCGCCGGCGAGATCGCCGGCACCCTGACCGAGTCGCCGCTGGTGCGCAAGATCACCTTCACCGGCTCGACCGAGGTGGGCCGTAAGCTGATGCAGCAGGCTGCCGAGCACATCCAGAAGATCTCGCTGGAACTGGGCGGCAATGCGCCGTTCATCGTCTTCGAGGATGCCGACCTCGACGCCGCGGTGGAGGGCGCCATGGCCTCCAAGTTCCGCAACGCCGGCCAGACCTGTGTGTGCGTCAACCGCTTCCTTGTGCAGTCGAGTGTGGTCAACGCCTTCTGCGAGAAGATGGCCGCGGCGATGAACAGCGACCTGCATGTCGGCGATGGCACCCAGGAGGGCGTCAACATCGGCCCGCTGATCGATCAGAACGCCGTGGAGAAGGTCAGCACGCACATCCGCGACGCCGTCGACAAGGGCGCGGAACTGCTGCTGGGCGGCCATCCGCACCCGCTGGGCGGCAACTTCTTCACCCCGACGCTGGTCAACCAGGCCAACGGCGACATGCGGGTCGCGTCCGAGGAGACCTTCGGGCCGTTGGCCGCGGTCTTCCCCTTCGACGACGAGGAAGACGCCGTGGCGATGGCCAACGACACGCCGTTCGGCCTGGCTGCCTACTTCTACTCCCGCGATCTGGGCCAGGTCTGGCGCGTCGGCGAGGCGCTGGAGTACGGCATCGTCGGCGTCAATACCGGGCTGATCTCCAACGCCGCCGCGCCCTTCGGCGGGGTCAAGGAGTCCGGCCTGGGCCGTGAGGGTGGCCATCAGGGCCTCGAGGAGTTCCTCGAGACCAAGTATCTGTGCATCGATCTGGGCTGACCGGGCTTCGCCCGGAGCTGTAAGCCTTAAGCGGCGTGAGAAACGAAAAACCCCATCGGTCATGACCGATAGGGTTTTTCGATGAGTGCCGCCACTACGCTGTGCTTACAGCTTACAGCTTACAGCTTACAGCTTACAGCTTACAGCTTACAGCTCGCCGCAGGCGCCTGCGTCAGTGGCGGAAGTGACGCATCCCGGTAAACACCATGGCGATCCCCGCCTCGTTGGCGGCGTCGATCACTTCCTGGTCGCGCATCGAGCCGCCGGGCTGGATGACCGCGGTGATGCCGGCCTCGGCGGCGGCGTCGATGCCGTCGCGGAAGGGGAAGAAGGCGTCCGAGGCCATCACCGAGCCGGGGACCTCGAGGCCTTCGTCGGCGGCCTTGATGCCGGCGATGCGGGCCGAGTAGACGCGGCTCATCTGGCCGGCGCCGACGCCGATGGTCCGGCCGTGGCTGGCGTAGACGATGGCGTTGGACTTGACGTACTTGGCGACCTTCCAGGCGAACGCCAGGTCGCGCATTTCCTGCTCGCTGGGCGCGCGCTCGGTTACCACCTGCAGCTCGTCGCGGCCGACCATGCCCAGGTCGCGATCCTGGACCAGCAGCCCGCCGGTGACGCGCTTGAAGTCGTGGGCATGCTCGCGCTCGCCGGGCCAGCTATCGCCGACGTCGAGCAGGCGCACGTTCTTCTTCTCGGCGACGATGGCGGCGGCCTCGTCGCTGATCCCGGGAGCGATGATCACCTCGACGAACTGGCGGTCGACGATCGCCCGGGCGGTGTCGGCGTCCAGTGGGCGGTTGAAGGCGATGATGCCGCCGAAGGCGCTGGTCGGGTCGGTGGCGAAGGCCTTGTCGTAGGCCGCCAGAGGAGTGTCGGCCACGGCCACGCCGCAGGGGTTGGCGTGCTTGACGATCACGCAGGCGGTATCGGTGAAGGCCTTGACGCACTCGAAGGCGGCATCGGTGTCGGCGACGTTGTTGTAGGAAAGCTCCTTGCCCTGACGCTGGACCGCCGTGGCCACGCTCGCCTCGCTGGCGTCGGCCTCGACGTAGAAGGCGGCACGCTGATGCGGGTTCTCGCCGTAGCGCATCGACTGCTTCTTCTGGAACTGCACATTGTAGGTGCGCGGGAAGCCGGGTTCGCCGCCCGCGACGCGCTGGCCCAGGTAGTCGGCGATCGCCGCATCGTAACCGGCGGTATGCTCGAACGCCTTCACCGCCAGATCGAAGCGCAGGGCGTCGCTCACCGCGCCCTGGTTGGCGGCCATCTCGTCGAGCACCCGGGCGTAGTCGCCGGCATCGACGACGATGCTGGTGTAGGCGTGATTCTTGGCGCAGGCACGGACCATGGTCGGGCCGCCGATGTCGATGTTCTCGATGGCGTCTTCCAGGGTGCAGTCGGGCCGGGCGACGGTCTGGGCGAACGGGTAGAGGTTGACCACCACCATGTCGATGGGCGCGATGTCATGCTCGGCCATCACCGCGTCGTCCTGACCGCGGCGACCCAGAATCCCGCCGTGGATCCTGGGGTGCAGGGTCTTGACCCGGCCGTCCATGATTTCCGGGAAGCCGGTGTGCTCGGAGACCTCGTCGACCGCGACGTCGTTCTCCCTGAGCAGCCGGTAGGTCCCGCCGGTGGAGAGCAGGGCGACGCCCTGGTCGGCGAGACGCCGGGCGAAATCGACGATGCCGGTCTTGTCCGAGACGCTGATCAGGGCGCGGCGCACCGGCAGGGGGCGGGGCTGGGAGGGTTGTTCGGCCATGGCTGTCACTCTTGAAGGGGGTCGCACTGGGCGACAGATTGCGGTCGTGAAAATGACGCCGGGGAATCAAGAGACTCCCCGGTACGATCGGTTCAGATGAGGTCGTAGTGCTTGAGCTTCTTGCGCAGGGTGCCGCGATTCAGGCCCAGCATGTCGGCGGCGCGGGTCTGGTTGCCGCCGGCGTACTCGAGCACGGCGCTGAGCAAGGGGGCTTCGACCTCGGCCATGACCATGGCGTAGAGGTCGGTCACCGTTTCGCCCTCGAGATGGGCGAAGTAGCGATGTATGGCGTCGTCGACGGCCTCGCGCAGCGTCTGCCCGCGGGGCAGACTGGTGGCGAGCGGCTCCTCGTACGCCGTTTGTTCGGGGGTAATGGCTTGCCTGCTGGTCATGCTGCGCTGATTCCATCGGTTGCCGGCTCGGGGGCCTGGCGGAACAGTTCATCCACGAAACGCTTCTGCGCATCCGGTGTCTCGAGAACGTTGAAACGCTTGCGCAGAGCCTTGGCATCGTCCCGGTCGCCCAGATACCAGCCGATATGCTTGCGCGCGATCCTCACGCCCATGACATCGCCGTAAAAGCCGTGCAGGGCATCGAGATGGCCGCCCATGACGGCGCGCTGCTCGGCGCTGCACGGCATGGCCAGGGTCTCTCCGGTGCGCAGGAAGTGGTCGATCTGGCGAAAGATCCAGGGGTTGCCCTGGGCGCCGCGGCCGACCATCACGGCATCCGCACCAGTATAGTCGAGAACCTCGGCGGCCTTGTGCGGGGAATCGACGTCGCCGTTGGCGAAGACCGGGATGCCGACCGCGGCCTTGATCGCGGCAATGGTGTCGTATTCGGCACGCCCGCCATAACGCTGCTCGCGGGTGCGCCCGTGGACTGCCAGCGCACGGATGCCGGCCTCTTCGGCCAGGCGTGCCACGCGCTCGCCGTTGCGGGTCCGGTCGCACCAGCCGGTACGAATCTTCAGGGTCACCGGGACGTCCACCGCGGCGACCACCGCCTCGAGGATCTCCGCGACCAGTCGTTCGTCGCGCAGCAGCGCCGAGCCGGCGGCCTTGTTGCACACCTTCTTGGCCGGGCAGCCCATGTTGATGTCGATGATCTGGGCGCCGCGTTCGGCGTTGAGCCGCGCCGCCTCGGCGAGCATTCGGGCGTCGCCGCCGGCGATCTGCACGCTGCGTGGCCCGGGCTCGCCGCGATGATCGAGGCGCTGGCGCGACTTGCGGGTGTGCCACAGGCTGGGGTCGGCGGTGACCATCTCGGAGACCACCAGGCCGGCGCCGAGCCGGCGGCAGAGCTGACGGAACGGCCGGTCGGTGACCCCGGCCATGGGCGCCAGAATGACCCGGTTGGGCAACCGGTAGGGGCCAATAGCGGGTGGTTCGACGCTGGCGGTGGCTGGCATCGTGATCGGGGTCTCGGCAAAGGGGCCGCCTATGATACTCACCTGCCGGCGCAGATTGAAGGCCGCGTTGCCAACGTCGTCGTGACCGCGGGCAACGCGACCGGCCGTCGAGGCGTCAGCGGCGGCCGGTGAGCAGCACCCAGCCGTCGCGAGTGCGGGGTTCGTCCATGGTCAGCCCCTCGGCGCGGTAAGCGTCGAGCACCTCGTCGGCCTGGTGCTCGAGGATGCCCGACAGGGCCAGGCGGCCGCCGGGCGCGACATGGCCGGCGATGGTCGAGGCCAGCTCGACGAGCGGGCCGGCGAGGATGTTGGCGAGCACGATCGCGAAGCGCTCCGCGGGCACCGCCTCGGGCAAATGCAGTGCCAGAGCGTCCTCGTCGATGGCGTTGCGCTCGGCATTGTCGCGGCTCGCCAGCAGCGCCTGGGGGTCGATGTCACTGCCCGTCGCGGCGCTTGCGCCCAGCTTGAGGGCGGCGATCGCCAGGATGCCCGAGCCGCAGCCGACGTCGAGCACCCGGCGACCGTCGAGTTCTCCGTCGACGCTCAGCCCATCGAGCCAGCCCAGGCACAGCGCGGTGGTGGGGTGGGTGCCGGTGCCGAAGGCCAGTCCCGGATCGAGGCGCAGGTTGACGGCATCGGCGTCCGGCGCCTCGTGCCAGCTGGGCACGATCCACAGCCGCTCGCCCATGCGCAACGGCTCGAAGCCGTCCATCCACTCGCGCTCCCAGTCGCGGTCGGCGAGCAGTTCGTACTCGACCTCGGGGCAGGGCTCGTCGCCCATCTCCATCGCCCAGCCCTGGCGAACGCGCTCGAGCATCGCCTCGATACCCTCGAGATCGTCGTAGAGCCCGGTGAGCACGGTCTCCTGCCACAGCGGCGTGCTGCCACGCTCGGGCTCGAAGACCGGATCGTCGTGGGCGTCCTGAAGGGTGATCGCCTGGGCACCCTCGGCGAGCAGCAGGTCCTCGAGTGTCTCGGCCTGTGCCGGTGCGATGCGTGCCTTGAGTTGCAGCCAGGGCATGGAACTCTCCTTGGGGGCAGCCGGCTTAGCCGCCGAGTTTCTTTTCCAGGTAGTGGATGTTGACGCCGCCCTGCTGGAAGGCGCTGTCGCGAACCAAGTCCTTCTGCAGGTCGATGTTGGTCTTGATGCCTTCCACCAGCAGTTCGTCGAGGGCGTTGCGCATGCGCGTCAGGGCGTTGGTGCGGTCGGCGCCCCAGGTGATCAGCTTGCCGATCAGCGAGTCGTAGTAGGGCGGTACGCTGTAGCCGGTATACAGGTGCGAGTCCATGCGCACGCCGAGACCGCCGGGCGCGTGGTAAAGGTCGACCTTGCCCGGGGAGGGCATGAAGGTGCGGGCATCCTCGGCGTTGATCCGGCACTCGAAGGCGTGGCCCTTGACCTCGATGTCCGACTGACGGATCGACAGCGGCTGGCCCGAGGCGATCAGCAGTTGCTGCTTGACGATGTCGACGCCGGTGACCATCTCGGTGACCGGGTGCTCGACCTGCACGCGGGTGTTCATCTCGATGAAGAAGAACTGGCCCTTCTCGTAGAGGAATTCGAAGGTGCCGGCGCCGCGGTAGCCGATCTCGAGACAGGCGTCGGTACACGCCTTGAGCACCTGGGCGCGCGCCTCGGGGTCGATCTGCGGGGCCGGGGCTTCCTCGAGCACCTTCTGGTGACGGCGCTGCAGCGAGCAGTCGCGGTCGTAGAGATGGATGGCGTTGCCCTGGCCGTCGGCGAGCACCTGGACCTCGACGTGGCGCGGCTGCTCGAGGAATTTCTCCATGTACACGGTGCCGTCGCCGAAGGCGTTCTTGGCTTCGGTCTGGGTCACGCTGACCGCGGAGAGCAGGTTGGACTCGGTATGCACCACACGCATGCCGCGCCCGCCGCCGCCGGCCGCCGCCTTGATGATCACCGGGTAGCCGATGCGTCGCGCCGTGGCCAGCATCGCCTCGTCGTCGTCGGGCAGCGGGCCGTCGGAGCCGGGCACGGTGGGCACGCCGGCCTTCTTCATCGCCTCGATGGCGCTGACCTTGTCGCCCATCAGGCGAATGGTCTCGGCGCGCGGGCCGACGAAGACGAAGCCCGAGCGCTCGACCTGTTCGGCGAAGTTGGCGTTCTCGGAGAGAAAGCCGTAGCCGGGATGGATGGCGCTGGCGTCGGTGACCTCGGCGGCGCTGATCAGCGCCGGGATGTTGAGATAGGACTGGGCCGAGGAGGCCGGGCCGATGCACACGGCCTCGTCGGCCAGGCGTACGTGCATCAGTTCACGGTCGGCCTTGGAGTGAACCGCCACGGTGCGGATGCCCAGCTCCTTGCAGGCGCGCAGGATGCGCAGGGCGATCTCGCCGCGGTTGGCGATGAGTACCTTTTCCAACATGATGTGATCCGCCAAGTTGTCGAATGAATCAGGAGATGAGCAGCATCGGCTGGTCGAATTCGACCGGCTCGCCGTCCTCGACCAGGATCGCCTCGATCACGCCGTCCTTGTCGGCCTCGATCTGGTTCATCATCTTCATGGCTTCGACGATACAGATGGTTTCGCCCTTCTTGACGCTCTGGCCGACTTCGACGAACGGCTTGGCGCCGGGGGCCGGGGCACGGTAGAAGGTGCCGACCATCGGCGAGGTCACGGCATGGCCGGTGGGCTGGGCGGGCGCCGGGGCCTCGGCGTCGCTCTCGGCGGGCGCGGCATGGCCGCCGGTCGGGGCGGGATACGCCGCCGGGGCATGGCCCCAGTGGGCCGGCGGCATCGTCGGCTGCGCTGCCGGTGCGCCGTTGGGATGACGGCTGATGCGAACCGATTCCTCGCCTTCCTGAATCTCGATCTCGCTGATGTTGGATTCCTCGAGCAGCTCGATCAGTTTCTTGACCTTGCGAATATCCATGTCGGGTTCTCTCGATGGTGAGTGAGTCTGGGCGTTGGTGAATGCCGGTGCTGGACGAATCGGTGCCGGGCGGTGTGCGCTGGCCGTCCGGCGTCGGCGGCCACGTATCCGGCCAGCGTGTTCGCGGCCACGTTGTAAAGACGGGCGTGGCGATAACGGGATTCGCGAACGGGCAGGGGAGCGGAGGCTTCGACGAACGGGATGGCGGCGCCGCTCAGGGCGATGCGCTCACGCGGCAAGCGCGTGCCGGCGTGCCGATCGGTGGCGTCGCGTGCGATGGAGCCAGGGTCGTCGGGGTCTCGGGGCCCCGGAAGGTCGGGGCCGTGGAGTGCCAGGAGTCGAGCCATGGCGAGGTCCTTGAAAGGCGCTGTTAACCTGTTCGAAATTTGCTCAGATCACCGCAGGTTGTTGCACGATCCCGCATCTGCACGTCAATTAAGCCGGTGTCGGCGGAGTTTGCCGAAAAACGCCGGCCATGTCCAGCCAGCCGTGAACAGCGTTTCTGATCGCCCCGGACGTCACGACGCCGGGGTGGCTTTCGGGGCGGATCCGGCCAGGCGGCGAAGGTGGCGGGAGAGTGCCTCGGCATCGACTTCGCCCTGGATCCTGGCCGATCCGAGTTCCCTGCCGTCGCGGAAGAAGAGCAGGCCCGGGGGGCCGAACAGGCCGAAGCGGTCGAGCAGGGCCCGGGTCTCGGGGCCGGTGTCGGTGACGTCGGCGCGAATCCGGTGATAGTCGGCGAGTCGGGCGGCCACGCTCGGGGCCGGGAAGACCTCGCGTTCCATGATCCGGCAGGATATGCACCAGTCGGCGGTGACGTCGACGAAGGCGGGCTGGCCGAGCCTGGCGGCACGGTCGAGTTCGCGCTCGAGGCCGGCGAGATCGGTCACTCGCACGAAGGCCAGGTCGTTGGCGGCGCTCCTCGCGCCGGCGCCGTCCTGCCGGGCCAGGGGGCGTAGCGGGTCGCTGCCGCCCTGGGCCGCGCCGAGGATCAGCGCCAGCCCCCAGCCCAGCAGCAACAGGCCGGCCAACTGACGCAGGCGGGGCCAGCCCGGGGGCTGCCCGGGGGTCAGGGCCCCCAGGGCCAGTGCCGTGCCCATGGCCAGCGCGCTCCACAGCAGCAGGGTCAGCGGCCCCGGCAGCAAGCGCTCGACCAGCCAGATCGCCACGCCCAGCAGCAGCAGGCCGAAGGCGGTCTTGATGCCGTTCATCCAGGCACCGGCCCGGGGCAGAAAGGTGCCGCCGAAGGCCCCGACCAGCAACAGCGGCACGCCCATGCCCAGCCCCAGCGCGAGCAACGCCAGGCCGCCCAGCAGGGCATCGCCGGTGGAGGCCATGAAGACCATCGCCCCGGCCAGCGGCGCGGAGACGCAGGGCGAGACCACTACCACCGACAGCGCGCCGGCGAGCGCCAGGCCCAGCGGACCGCTGCGCTGCAGACGCTGCTGCCAGCCGTCGACGCGCTGGGCCAGTCCCGGCGCCAGACGCAGCTCGAAGGTGCCGAACATCGCCAGGGCGAAGAGCACGAACAGCGCGGCGAAGGGCACCAGCACCCAGGGCGATTGCAGACGGGCCTGCAGATTGAGCCCGGCACCGAACAGGCCCATGAGGACGCCGACCAGGGCGTAGGTCACCGCCATGCCGGCGACATAGCTGCCCGACAGGGCCAGTGCGCGGCCGCGGCTCGCGCCGCGTCCGACGATGATCGCGGCGAGGATCGGCAGCATCGGCAGGACGCAGGGCGTGAAGGTCAGCCCCACGCCGGCGAGGAAGAACAGCCCCAGCACCGTCGGCACCGATGCCTGGCGCAACAGGGCGCTGAAGTGGCCATCCTCGCTGCGGGGGCTGTCGCTGGCGGCAGCGGCCGCTACGCTGGAACGAGAGGCGGCGTCGTTGCTCATCGAGGCGGTGCTGCCGGTCGATGGGGCCGGTTGCGCCGACAAGGGCAGGGTGGCGTCGTCGACCGCCGCGGCGAAGCGGCCCGGGGGCGAGCCGGGGAGCGCCTCGAGGGTGAGCGTCTCCGGCGGGTAGCAGAGCCCGGCGTCGGCGCAGCCCTGGAAGGTGATCCGGGCGGAGACCGCCGTGTCGTCGGCGACATCGCCGTCGAGGGGGATGGTGAGGACCACCTGGTGATAGAAGACGTGGGCATCGCCGAGGTAGTCGTCGTGCTTGAACTTGCCCGCCGGCAGACGCGGTTCGCCGAACGTTACCTCCGGGGTGGCGCTGGCCACGGCGAAACGGTGGCGGTAGAGATAGTAGCCATCGGCGTTGGCAAAGCCCACGTAGAGGGTGTCGTCGTCACGCCAGGCGCTGGCCTGGAAGGCCTGGTGAACCGGCAGAAAGGTCTCGGCGTCGCCAGGCGATGCGTTGTCGTCGAACAAGCCGGCCTGGGCGGGGAGGGCGAGCAGCAGCAAGAGCAGCAGCGAGAGTGACAACGACAACCGATGACGCATCGAACGAGATTCCTCGGGCACGTGCCGCTTGCGAGAGCGAGCGGGGCGTTGAGTGGCTGGCGATGAGCGCCAGACGGAGCATGATAGGATACTCTGCGAGTCGGCCCAATTCTCAATCGTCACGCCCAAGGACGTCTGGACATGGCTTTATTTCGCAACCGCAAGCGTCGCACCGAGGTACTCGAGCGCCCGGAGTACGGCTGGATCTGGAAGCCGCTGCTGGTGCTGGTGGTGCTCTATCTGATCGTCTGTCTGGGGCTGGGGATCTGGTGGAGCCGGCGTCCCGCCGATATCGACATCGCCCAGGTGGTGGCGGTTCAGGAGGCAGGCAACGAAACGGCACCGGCGGCGCGCGGGGCGGTCATGGTCGCGACCCTGGCGGCCACCGTCGAGACGCTGCTCGACAAGCCGGGCGGCTTCCTGCACAACGATGTCTTTCCGCCGGGCGTCTGGCTCGACAACATGCCGAGCTGGGAATACGGCGTGCTGGAGCAGACGCGAACCCTGACCCGGGCGCTGCCGGCGCTGAATGGTGGGCCGTCGCCGGCGTTGAAGACCATCCAGGCCGAGTTGGGTACCGATAGCGAGGACTGGCTCTACCCGGCGGCGGAGCGCAGCTATGCCAAGGCGTTGGGCGCACTGCAGGGCCTGCAGGGTAACCTGGGTCACGACGGCAGTGGCTTCGTCGCCGAGGGTGACGGGCTGGCCGACTGGCTGCTCCAGGTCTCTCAGCGTTTCCGGCGCGAGACGCAGCACCTGCTGGCCAACGCCGACGATCCCGAAGCGCTGCGGGAACTGGGCGTGGACGAAGACGACCTGCCCGAGTCGACGCCCTGGTTCCGCATCGACGATACCTTCTATGAGGCACGCGGCGAGGCCTGGGCGCTCACCCAACTGCTCAGGGCGGCCCGGCGCGACTATGCCGACCTGTTCGCCAAGGCCGACGCCGACGGCCATCTCGAGCGTCTGATCGCCGAGCTGGAGCTGGCCCAGCGGCGTGTCTGGAGCCCGGTGATCCTCAACGGATCGGGCTTCGGGATCTTCGCCAACCACTCGCTGGTGCTCGCCAATCACACCAAGGTCGTCGCCGACCTGTCGCGGGATCTTGCCGGTCAGTTGCGTGGCGTACAGGTGCCATCCACTTCGGCCCCGGCCTCGGCGTCCCCGGCCGATACGGGGCAGGGCAGCGAGCAACCGTCGACCGCAAGCCAGTCTGCCGCCGGCCAGACGGCCGATGGCCAGACGGCCGATGGCCAGTCTGCCGAGGGTCGGGCGACCGATGGCGAGGGTCAGGCGGCCGATGGCCAGTCCGCCGAGAGTCAGCCCGGGGCGTCGTCGGCCGAATCGGCGGCAGCCGGCCAGGCCGAAGCGGACGAGACGACGCAGGGCCAGGCGTCCGCGGACGACTCGGGCGGCCACGCTCAGGCGCCCCAAGGCGCCCAGGCGACAGACGCCGCGAGTGACGACGCTCAGGAAGAGGCTGCCGCGTCCCACTGACGCGGCGAGGGACCCCGATACGCAACGGGCCGCCCCGAGGGGCGGCCCGTTGACGTAGGCGGAGTGGCCGGCTTAAACGTCTTTCACAACCGGTAGGTGGCGTGGGCTTCTCCGGCGGCAGGACGTCGCGAGGGCGCTGTAAACCCCTCCCTGGGCGCTACCTTTGCTATCTGACCGCCATGGATGGCGGGAATGCCGGAATGGAAAGGAACATTTTCCGGCCATGGCAAAGGACCCTCGCTTTGTCCTGCCCCCGGCGCCCATCATCAGAGGGTTCGTAAATGCGTTCTCACTGCTTTTCGTAGGCGGCCACGGCCTTTTCGATCGCCTTGCGGGCGGCATCGGCGTTGTCCCAGGATTCCACCTTGACCCACTTGCCCTTCTCGAGGTCCTTGTAGTTCTCGAAGAAATGGGCGATCTGCTGGCGCAGCAGCTCGGGCAGGTCGGTGACTTCCTCGACCTCGTCATAGAGAGCGGTGAGCTTGCCGTGCGGGACGCAGACCAGCTTGGCGTCTTCGCCGGCCTCGTCGGTCATGTTCAGCACGCCGACCGGACGAGCGCGGATCACGCTGCCGGGCTGCACCGGATGCGGTGTCACCACCAGGGCGTCGAGCGGGTCGCCGTCGTCGGCCAGGGTGTGGGGGATGAAGCCGTAGTTGGCCGGGTAGAACATCGGCGTGGCCATGAATCGATCGACGACCAGCGCATCCATGTCCTTGTCGATCTCGTACTTGATCGGCGCATGGTTGGCCGGGATCTCGATCGCCACGTAGACGTCGTTGGGCAGATCCTTGCCGGCGGGAATCTGGTTGAAGCTCATCGTCGAATCCTTGCGGTTGGCTTGATGAAGGGAAGCTGGCCGGATTATACGAACTGTCCCCGGCGAATGCCATGCCGCGGGCAGCGTCGGTGGCCGGACGGACGACGGCACGAGGTCGGCGAGGCGATCGGGGAAACGCGGCGGGGCGCGCCAGGAGGCCGCCACGTCGGGCTCGACGCGGCGGCCGGGTCGCGAGGTGTCAGAACATATAGTTGATGCTGAAGTAGTGCCCGGGGCCGGACGTGTCCTGATTGACCCCGGAGGCCTCCGAGCCGTCCTCGTAGAAGGCCATGTTGTTGTAGATCTTCAGACCGTAGCCGATGGCGAAGCGCTGGTTGTGATAGTAGATGCCGTTGAACCATTCCAGGCTGTTGCTGCTGCGCCCCGGCTGGCTGCCGACGGTATCGGCGCCGAACTTGTAGTCGAGATAGCCCTGGTAGGCCATGAAGTCGCCGTTGCCGAAGGTGTAGAAGGGCTTGAACCAGTCGGTCGAGGCCATGTAGCCGTCCCAGGAGCCTTCGTCGGGACCGCCATAGTTCTCGCGTACGTAGCGCGCCGTCAGGTTGAGCCCCATGGTGCCGAACCAGGGGACATCGATATCGGAGCCCAGGCCCACGTAGTGTTCCCACAGTCCGCCGGCCGGACCGTTGTCGCCGATGTTGGTGACGGTGGCGATATACCACTCCTGGACCGGGCCCACGGAAAGGTCGTGGCCGGTGATGCCGTCCAGCGAAAAGCGCGGGGCGAGCTTGGCGAAGACGTTGTCGCCTTCCGACTGGTCGTCGCTGCTGTCGTCGAGCACGTCGAAGAAGTCGACGTAGCCGTAGAGATCGACGATCCCGGAGCGGCCGCCGAATTCCATCTCGAGGTAGGTGTCCTGTGCGTTGCGGAAGGGGAGCCTGTTGTCCTCGCTGTGCATCAGGTTGAAGCTCAACCACTTGCTGTCGTTGTCGTGCAGGCCGCCGGAGTAATCGGCGGCCATGGCGGTGCCGCTGACCGCCGTGGCGGCGGTGATCAGAAGCGTCGAGGCGATGGTCGTCTTGCTCGTCATCATGAGGTCTCTGTGTCGTTCGTGGCTGTTGTGGGGTTGTTGTGGCGAACGGCAGGTAGCCGGGCGCAGCTTTGTTAATAAAATAACATTTTAAATGTGATTAAAATAACAAACTGGTGTGACTGTCAATAGCGAGCCGAGGCGAGTTTCGCCGAAAAAATCGACTCAACGAGCTGTCCGCCGTGTTTCCAAAAACACAAAAGGGATGAGGTTGTCGGTGGAAACAAAACCCTGAGGGAATGATGACGGGATGCCGACGGGGGCGGCTCCGCGGCGTGGACGCACGCTGCGCTGCGGCGATGGTGGCATGGCCGATGACCGGCGAGCGTGTATGATGGAGCGCCGCGGGAACAGCAAGGAGAATGATCGGTTGGCGGAACAAGCGTTGTCCCTGAGTTACGGTCAGGCCTTCGTGGCCCCTGAGCGACGGCGTCACCGGAGTTCGATGTCGGTGCTCGTTCCCGAGGACGAGTCGACCCTGGGTAGCAAGGGCGCCTGCGCCCTGATCAGCGATTCCATCTGGCGCAACGCGATCGCCAAGCAGGCCGGCGATCTGAGCGTGCGCGGGTTTCTCACCGACTACTATTCGACCCCCGGGCACTGGGACGTCAAGACCTCGGCGACCCGGGTGCTGCGGGCACTGAACAGCTGGAGCTACAGCCAGAGCAGCTACATCGAGGGCGGCAGCTACGTCAGCTCGCTGTCGGCGATCGTCTTCCGCGGGCGGGACGCCCACGTCTTCCACCTGGGCGATACGCTGGTCTTCCGGCTGCGAGGCGCCGAATTCGAGCAGCTCTCCCGCGATCACATCACCGATCTCGGCGGCTACCGCTATCCCTCGCGCGCGCTGGGCCTCGACGGCAATCTCGACATCGACTATGCCAAGCTGCCCCTCAAGCAGGGCGATCTGTTCCTGTTCACCACGCGTGCGGTTCGCGGGACGCTGATGCCGTCGGACTATGTCCAGTTGATCCGTGCCGACGTCAGCGACCTGGATGCCGCCTGCGAACGCCTGGCCGCCGCCGCCCAGCAGCGCGCGGGGGAGCGGGGCTACGGGGCCGACCAGTTCTGCTTTCAGCTGGTGCGCATCGACCGGCTGTCGGAGAACATCGAGGAACAGCCCGAGCGGGTGTTCGGCCACCTGCCCGTGCCGCCGGAACTCGGCGTCGGCGATCGTCTGGACGGCCTGGAAGTACTCGAGGTGCTGTCGCGGACCGCCAAGTCGCGGATCTATCGGGTTCGCGACGAGCGCAGCGGGCGCCTCATGGCGCTCAAGACGCCGAGCCCCGAACTGTCGAACCGCAACGTCTACCTCGAGCATTTCCTGCTCGAGCAGTGGGTGGTGGATCGGGTCAACTCCCCGTTCATCGCGCGCATGGTCGAACTGCCGCGCCCCCACCGTTACCTCTACTACCTGACCGAGCCGGTGCACGGCGAGACGCTGAGCGAGTGGGCGCGCCGCCATCCGCAGGCCAGCCTGGCGCAACGGCTCGACATCGCCCGGCAACTGGCCAAGGCGGTCCAGGCGCTGCACCGTCGCGACGTGCTGCACCAGCAGATCCGGCCCGACACCGTGCTGGTCGATTCCCATGGCCAGGTGGTGCTGACCGCCTTCGGCGCCTGCTTCCGTCGCGATGGCGATGAGCACAAGGCCCGCGAGCTGGCGCGGGAGCTGGGGCTCAGCGAGCACAGTGCCCCGGAGTATGCCCTCGATACCGAGGTTGGTCGGCGCAGCGACCAGTATTCGCTGGCCTCGACCATCTACTGGCTGCTCACCGGTCGGGCGCCCTACGCCCAGGCGCCGCACCAGTTGCGCAGCCACACCGGCCTCGAGCAGATGCGCTATCGCAGCGCCCGGCTCGACAATCCGCAAGTGCCTGAGGCGCTCGACGAGGCTCTGCGCCGCGCGCTCGATCCACAGCGTCCGTTGCGTTTTCGCCGCCTGTCGGAGTTTCTGGTCGCGCTGCGCGATCCCCGCCGGCGTCAGGCCGCCGAGGGCAGCGGCAGAGCGCTGCGCGAGCCGGCCAATCTGTGGCAGGGGATTGCCGGGATTCTATTGTTGCTGCTGGTGCTTTCCTGGCTGTTGAAATGATCCGCTACGGGCTACGAGCCAACCGCACCGCAAACCAAGACGCCCCGCTGAGTAGCGGGGCGTCTTGTGACTTGCGGGCGGTCGCTTCGTGGCCGGGCGTTACAGCGTGAATTCGGGCAACTTGCGCGCGACCTTGGCCAGCTTCAGGGCGGCCATCTTGGGCAGGCCGTTCTCGAACGGCGGGAAGTCCTCGCCCTGGATCAGCGGCGACAGATAGCGACGGCAGGCGGGGGTAATGCCGAAGCCGTCCTCGCGGATGAAGTCGCGGGGCATGAACTTTTCCTTGTTGGCGACCTCGGCGAGCGGGGCGGCCTCGATGCGCCATTCGTAGGGATCGTCGCCGACGCGCTTGATCGCCGGCATCATGGCGTTCTTGCCGGCCAGCGCCAGTTCCACGGCCTCCTTGCCCACCGCATAGGCCTGGTCGACGTCGGTCTTCGAGGCCAGGTGACGCGCGGCGCGCTGCAGGTAGTCGGCGACCGCCCAGTGATACTTGTAGCCCAGGTCCTGCTTGACCATGCCGGCCAGGGTGGGGGCCACGCCGCCCAGCTGGCGGTGGCCGAAGGCGTCGGTGTTGCCGGCATCGGCGAGGAAGGTGCCGTCGTCGTAGCGGGCGCCTTCGGAGACCACGATCACGCAATAGCCGTACTGCTTGACCGCCGTCTGCACGCGCTGCATGACCTCGGTACGCCGGAAGGGGATCTCGGGGAAGATCACCAGATGCGGCGGCTCGCCTTCGCCTTCGCCGGCCAGCGCGCCGGCGGCGGCGATCCAGCCGGCGTGACGCCCCATCACCTCGAGCACGAAGACCTTGGTCGAGGTGGCGCACATCGAGGCGATGTCCAGCGCCGTTTCGCGGGTCGAGGTGGCGATGTACTTGGCCACGCTGCCGAAGCCCGGCGAGTTGTCGGTGATCGGCAGGTCGTTGTCGACCGTCTTGGGCACATGGATGGCGGTGAGCGGATAGCCCATCTTCTCGGAGAGCTGCGAGACCTTGAGACAGGTGTCGGCACTGTCGCCGCCGCCGTTGTAGAAGAAGTAGCGGATGTCGTGGGCCTTGAAGACCTCGATCAGCCGCTCGTACTGGGTGCGGTGGGTCTCGATGTCCTTGAGCTTGTAGCGGCAGGAGCCGAAGGCGCCGCCCGGGGTGTGGCGAAGCGCGGCGATGGCTTCCTCGGATTCCTGGGAAACGTCGATCAGGTCCTCGGTCAGGGCGCCAATGATGCCGTTGTGTCCTGCATACACCTTGCCGATCCGGTCGCTGTGACGGCGGCACGCTTCGACCACGCCGCAGGCGCTGGCGTTGATGACGGCGGTGACGCCACCGGACTGGGCGTAGAAGGCATTGTGCTGGGCCATGGGGCTTCCTTTGCTCCTGCTTTGCGATCGTTGAGCGTTGAAGAGGGGACGACCGTGCATCATAGCCGATAGCGCCGCGTGCTGCACGGCAGCGGGGCGTATGGCGCCTGTCACTGCCGGCATGCTAGGCTCACGCGCCGATGCCCCGCACAGCCCCACGCGAGGCGTCTTCTTCTCTTGGTCGGCGGGAGGCCCCTGATGCACGTGCATATCCTCGGAATCTGCGGCACCTTCATGGGCAGCCTGGCGCTGCTGGCCCGGGAGTGCGGGTTCACGGTCAGCGGTTCCGATGCCAACGTCTACCCGCCGATGAGCACCCAGCTCGAGGCCGCCGGCATCGCGCTCCAGGAGGGGTACGCGGCGGGCAACCTCGAGCCGCGTCCGGACCTGGTGGTGGTCGGCAACGCCCTGTCGCGGGGCAACCCCGAGGTCGAGGCGTTGCTCAATGCGCGCCTGCCGTACGTCTCGGGGCCCCAGTGGCTGGCCGAGCACGTCCTGCCGGGACGGCGTGTGCTGGCCGTGGCGGGCACTCATGGCAAGACCACCACCGCCAGCCTGCTGGCCTGGCTGCTCGAGTCCGCCGGCCTGGCGCCGGGCTTTCTGATCGGTGGCGTGCCCCGCAATTTCGGCGTGTCGGCGCGTCTCGGCGAGTCCGCCGCGCCCTTCGTGGTCGAGGCCGACGAATACGATACCGCCTTCTTCGACAAGCGCTCCAAGTTCGTGCATTACCGCCCCGACGTCGCCGTACTCAACAACCTGGAGTTCGATCACGCCGACATCTTCAGTGATCTGGCGGCGATCGAGCGCCAGTTCCATCATCTGGTGCGCACCGTGCCCGGCGACGGCCGCTTGCTGGTCGCCGACGGCGAACCGGCCCTCGATCGCGTCCTGGCGATGGGCTGCTGGAGCACGACCGAGCGCTTCGGTGCGGCCGACGACAGTGCCTGGCGCCTGGTGCTGGAGCGCGATGACGCGAGTCGCTTTCGGGTGATTCACGGCGCCGAGGATGCGGTGGTCGACTGGCCGTTGACCGGCGAGCACAACGCCCGCAATGCCCTGGCGGCCCTGGCCGCGGCGGCCACCTGCGGGGTCGATCTGGCCCGGGGCTGCGCGGCGCTGGCGCGTTTCCAGTCGCCGCGCCGGCGTCAGGAGGTGCGCGGCGAGGTCGCCGGCATCCAGGTGATCGACGATTTCGCCCACCACCCCACGGCGATCGCCACCACGCTGCGCGGCCTGCGTGCCGCCACGCCGCGGGGGCGGTTGCTGGCGGTGATCGAGCCTCGCTCCAATACCATGCGTCTGGGCACGCTCAAGGCGCGTCTGGGCGAGAGCGTGGCCGCGGCGGATGCGGTCTGGTGGTATCAGCCGCCGGGGCTGGACTGGTCGCTCGACGAGGTGATCGCCGCGTCGCCGGTGCCGGCCCGACGTGCCGAGGATATCGAGGCGCTGGTCGAGGCGCTGGTCGACGCGGCGAGGCCCGGTGATCGCCTGGTGGTGATGTCCAACGGCGGCTTCGGCGGCATCCACGAGAAGCTGCTGGCGGCCCTGGAGGCACGTCATGGCTGAGCGGGAAGGCGTCTTCGAACCGCCGGTGACCGTGGCGCTGACCGGCGCCTCCGGGGCCCAGTACGGCCTGCGCCTGATCGAGTGCCTGACCGCCGCCGGGCATGAAGTGTGGGTGATGGTCTCCAAGGCGGCGCACATGGTGATCGCCACCGAGACCGACGAGCAGCTGCCTGCCCAGCCGGGCCGTCTCGCCGAGGCCCTGATCGCGCGCAGCGGTGCCCGGCCGGGCCAGATCCGCTGCTTCGGCCGCGAGGACTGGCTGGCGCCGGTGGCGTCAGGCTCCGGCGCGCCGAGCGCGATGGTCATCTGCCCGTGTTCCACGGGCACGCTCTCGGCGGTGGCCACCGGGGCCAGCAACAACCTGATCGAACGCGCCGCCGACGTTGCCCTCAAGGAGCGGCGGCAATTGATCCTGGTGCCGCGCGAGGCGCCGCTGTCGGCGGTCCACCTCGAGCACATGCTCGCCTTGAGCCGGCTGGGCGCGGTGGTGCTGCCGGCGGCGCCCGGCTTCTATCATCGGCCGACGAGCGTCGAGGCCCTCGTCGACTTCATCGTCGCGCGGATTCTCAACCAGTTGGGGATCGCGCACACGCTGATGCCGCGCTGGGGCGAATGAGCGGTCGGGCCGGAGCGCGGCCGTCCGAGGCTCGCCGGCTCCGTGCGGCGCCCGCGGCTGCGCACGATACGTGGGCGCTCGAGCGTTCATCCGTTAGCAACCGAGACCTAGGGGAGAGTCCTGCATGATCAACCTGTCGCTGTTGTCGGTGTTCGTGCCGACCTTCTTCATGGTGTCGCTGACGCCGGGCATGTGCATGACGCTGTCGATGGTACTGGGCATGACCGTGGGCGTGCGTCGTGCGCTGTGGATGATGCTCGGCGAGCTCGCCGGCGTCGGACTGGTGGCGGTCGCCGCGGGTGCCGGCGTGGCCACGTTGATGCTGCGCGAGCCGGCGCTGTTCGCGGTGTTCAAGTGGCTGGGCGGGGCCTACCTGGCCTATCTGGGCGTGCAGATGTGGCGCTCCCGCGGGCGCATGGCGATCCCCTCGGAGCCCCGCGAACGGCGCGACGTGTCGCGCTGGCAACTGCTCTCGCAGGGGTTCGTCACCGCTGTGGCCAACCCCAAGGGCTGGGCCTTCTTCATCGCCCTGCTGCCGCCGTTTCTGGATGCCGATTTGCCGCTGGCCGTGCAACTGCTCTGGCTGGTGGGCATCATCCTGTCGATCGAGCTTTGCTGCCTGCTGCTCTACGCCACCGGCGGGCGCACGGCGAGCCATCTGCTCAGCCGCAGCGGCAACGTGCGCCTGCTCAATCGCATCGCCGGGACCCTGATGATCGGCGTGGGCGCCTGGCTGGCGCTGGGCTGAGGCGACGATCCGCCTCAGGCATGGGGCAGCCACAAGAGTCGCGCCGTCAGCAGCGCCAGCGAGGCGAGCAGCAGGCTCGCCCAGGGCGGGCGGGGTGGCGTGATCGTGGCGAAACGGTGGTAGCTCAGGCGCACCACGGCGCACAGGGTCAGTCCGAGCAGGGCGCCGCCGACCAGGTCGCTCAGCCAGTGCACGCCGATCACCAGCCGTGACAGGGCCATGGGCACGCAGATCAGGATGGCCGTCCAGTACGCCGGTGCGCGATAACGCCGGGGCAGGGCGTCGGCGACGAAGGCTGCCGCCAGGCCGTAGAGGACCACGGCCGTCGAGGTATGGGCGCTGGGGTAGGAGAAGGAGCCGCTGAGGTAGTCGGGAACGTCGGGGCGAGCGCGTCCGGCGAGATGCTTGAACAGGGTATTGACCAGCGCGATGCCGCCCAGGGCGCCGATGACGTGCAGACCCAGGGCGTAGAGGCGCCGGCGGGCCATCCAGAGCAGCCAGGGCGCGACCAGGGCGATGACGCCATAGGCATCGCCGACCTTGGCCAGGCCTTCGGCGAGCCGGGTCAGCCAGGGCGAATCCAGCGTGTTCAGCAGGCCCTGCAGCTGATGATCCATGGGCAGCGGGCCATTCTGGTCGAGCACCCACAGCGTCCAGCCCGACAGCCCGGCGAGGCTCGTCAGCAGCAGGACCAGCGAGGCCAGCGGCAGGGCGGCCTCGGGACGCGAGGCGGTCAGCGCCTGCCACAGGCGACGACCCCGCGGGTGGCGACTGGCCAGCGCTGCCAGCTTGCGATGCAGCCAGCCCTCGTGGGCCAGCTGCTGGCGCACCAGCGAGAAGGCCACCACCAGGGCCACCACCAGCAGGCCGAGCAGGATCAGCCAGCGGCGGCCGTCGGCGGGCAGGTACAGCAGGTGTTGCCAGGTCCGACCCAGCAGGTAGCCGGGCAGCACGTAGGCGGGCGCCCAGAGAATCGCCGAGCCCAGGTTGGACCACAGGAAGGTGCTCGGACGCATGTGCATCATGCCGGCGATCAGCGGCACGATGGGGCGTACCGGACCGACGAAGCGGCCGATCAGCACCGACATCACCCCGTAACGCTGGAAGAACTGCGCGCCGCGCGACAGCCACTGCGGGTGGTTGCGGAACGGCCACAGCAAGGGCACGCGCTGGCGCTGATGGTAGCCGAGCAGGAAGCTGGCGCCGTCGCCGATCACCGCGCCGATGCCCGCGCCCAGCAGCAGCAGCGTGAGCGACAGGTCGTGGTGGCCGGCCAGCGAGGCGGCGGCGGTGATCAGCACCACGCCGGGTACCACCAGGCCGATCACCGCCAGGGATTCGACCAGCGAGACGAGGGCGACGATCAGGTACAGCCAGCTGGGTGAAGGCGTCAGGGCGGTCATCCAGTCGGTAGCGGTCAAGGCGTGGGCTCCATCAGTTTCAGGCCGGTGGTCATCAGGCGTTGTTCGAAGTGCTCCGGCGTTTCGCCGGGCAGCAGGGGGCAGCTACGGATGCGCGACTGGATGGGGCCGGTCTCGGCGAATACCTCGCGGCTCAGGGCGTGGAGTAGCCGCTCGCGCACGATCAGCGTACCCGCCTCGCCGGTATCCGGCAGCAGCAGCCAGAACAGCGAGGTCTGCGCGCGGCCCAGCAGGTCGTGCTGGCGGCAGTTGGCCTGGATGGTCAGGCAGGCGCGGGTGAGCAGGGCGTGCAGCAGCGCGCCGCCGAACTGTTCGTCGGCCATTTCCAGTTGCGGCAGGTGGATCACCAGTACCTCGAGGGGGCATTTCAGCGCCCGGCTGCGCTCGACCTCCGCTGCCAGGCGGCTGTGCAATGCCTGCCGGGAGAGCGCCTGGCACTGGGGATCGCGGGTCTCGCCGGCGCGCAGGTGCCAATGGCGCGAGTGAATCAGCCAGGCGGGCAGGGCGGTCAGCCCGACCAGGGCAAGGTAGACCAGGGTGGCATGCCAGAGTGGCAGTGCCGAGACGATCAGCAGCAGCCAGACCGGGGCCAGGAAGAGATTGAGCAGCAGGGCCGGGGCCAGCGGCAGCAGCAGGAAGGTCGCCACCGGCGGTGCCCCCAGCCAGATCAGCGAGTGGGTCTCGTGGCGGGCGAGATCCACGGCGATCAGCAGATAGCAGCTGATCAACGCCGAGTAGGTCAGCAGGCGCCGGAAGCCCGGGTTGACCAGGCGCACGAACAGCGCGCCGGCGAGCAGCATGGCGAGCAGCGCCGGCAGCAGGATGTCGTCGTAGTGCCCCATCAGGTAGTGCCACAGGGCGTGCCCGGCGATCAGCAGCAGGGCGCTGAGGTAGACGATGAAGAAAAGCCGGTCGTGCCAACGGGAATTCGCAAGCGCCATTCAGGCCGTCTCCTCGAGGGTCACCAGGGCGCGTTGCTGGCCGGCCAGGGCTTCCAGCTGAGCGTTCAGCGAAACGCCCGGCACCAGCGACACGCAGCGGGTACGCACGCCCGGCGGAAGCGCGGCGAGCAGGGCGCCGCGACGTGACTGAACCTCGCCGGCATCACGACTGATCAGCAGCAGCGCCAGGGTCGCCCGGTCGATCCGGTAGCCATGTTCGTAACGGCGCGTCTGACCGATCAGCGCCCGCGCCACGCCGCGCTGGCGTGACGGCGGGGTGCGCAGGAGCACGAGCATGCCGCGGGAGCCCTCGCGCTGGGTGCGCACGGTTTCCAGGGCGAGGTCGTGGTCGAGCTGACGCCGCGAATGCAGGTCGAGGCCGGACAACTGCGCGCCGGGGCTGCCCTCGTCGCGCCACAGCCCGCGCAGGCTCAGGCCGTGAGCGACCCCCAGCAGTCCCAGGGTGGCCAGCAGCAGCCCGGCGAGCAGCGCTTCCTCGACGCCCAGCAGACTGTGAACGTGCCAGAAGCTGAGTGCCGCCAGGCCGACGTTGAGCCAGCGCAGGACCCCGTGCTGGGGCAGGGCCAGCACCGCCGCCCAGGCCCACAGCCACAGCAGGTAGCGTTGCGGGGCCGCGAACAGGGCCAGGGTGATCAGCCCCCCGAGCAGCAAGGGCAGGCCGGCGCGCGGCAGCCGGTGGCGGCGCTGGCCGAGATACAGGTCGGCCACCAGCAGCAGCGCACCGAGTGCCAGGCCGACACGCAGCGTCGTGCTCTCGGCGTCGGCGGCCAGCAGCAACAAAACGGCGGCGGTCGCCCAGGGCATCAGTCGGTAGGGTCCCGCTTTGAACTTGCGCTCCATGGTGGCTTAGTATTGATCTCCGTTTCGAATAGCCGACACTGTACGATACCCGCCCCCTCGGCGACGACTCGTATCGCGCGATTCCTCATCAAGTCAGTACGTTCGCCGCGATACGCGCTGCGCGACACGGCGACCGATTATGGAGAGATTTCCGGGCATGTCACGACATACAGCGATCACCGACGTGGACTCCTACATGCGTCAGCTCGGCGTGGCCGCTCGCCAGGCCAGCGCCGGGCTGCGTCGCGCGCCGACTGCGGCGAAGAACGCCGCCCTGCTGGCCATGGCCCGCCACGTCGAGGCGTCGCGGGAATCCCTGCTGGCGGCCAATGCCCGGGATCTCGAGCGCGGCCGGGCCGCGGGGCTGGACGCGGCGCTGCTCGATCGTCTGGCGCTCAGCGAATCGCGCCTGGCCGGCATGGTCGACGGGCTTCGACAGGTCGCCGCGCTGCCCGACCCGGTGGGCGAGATCGATGGCCTGCGCGCGCGTCCCAGTGGCATCCAGGTCGGCCAGATGCGGGTGCCGCTGGGCGTGATCGGGATCATCTACGAGTCGCGGCCCAACGTGACGATGGAGGCCGCCAGCCTGTGCCTGAAATCCGGCAATGCCTGCATCCTGCGCGGCGGTTCCGAGGCCAGCGAGAGCAACGCGGCGATCGCCGAGTGCATCGCCGCCGGGCTGGCCGAGGCGGGGCTGCCCGAGGCCGCCGTCCAGGTGGTGGCGACCACCGATCGCGCCGCGGTGGGCCGGTTGATCGCCATGCCCGAGTACGTCGACGTGATCATTCCGCGCGGCGGCAAGTCGCTGATCGAACGCATCTCCCGCGAGGCGCGGGTGCCGGTGATCAAGCACCTCGACGGGGTCTGTCACGTCTATGTCGATGCCACCGCCGACCTGACCAAGGCACTGGCGATCGCGGTCAATGCCAAGACGCAGCGTTACGGCACCTGCAATACCCTGGAAACGCTGCTGATCGACGCGCCGGTGGCCGATGCGCTGCTGCCGCAACTGGCGGCGGCCTATGCCGAGCATGGTGTCGAGCTGCGCGGTTGCCCGCGTACCCGTGAACGGCTCCCCGACGTGGCGCCCGCCACCGAGGCCGACTGGCAGGCCGAGTATCTGGCGCCGGTGCTGGCGATCCGCGTGGTCGAGGGCATCGACGAGGCGATGGCCCATATCGAGACCTACGGTTCGCACCACACCGACGCCATCGTCAGCGAGTCCTATTCGCTGACCCGGCGCTTTCTCACCGAGGTCGACTCCAGTTCGGTGATGGTCAATGCCTCGACGCGTTTCGCCGACGGCTTCGAGTACGGGCTGGGCGCGGAGATCGGCATCTCCACCGACAAGCTGCACGCCCGCGGCCCGGTGGGTCTCGAGGGGCTGACCACGTGCAAGTACGTGGTGCTCGGCGATGGCCAGATCCGTGAGTGATCCGGCCGACCCGGCACCCCGTATCGCCATGCTGGGCGGGACCTTCGACCCCGTGCATCTCGGTCACCTGCGCAGCGCCGTGGAACTCCACGAGGCGCTGGCGCTCGATCGGGTGCATCTGGTGCCGGCCCATGTCCCGCCGCATCGCGAGGCGCCGGGTATCGATGCCGAACAGCGTCTGGCCATGCTCGACGCGGGCATCGGCGCCACGCCGGGGCTGGTCGCCGACGACCGCGAGCTGCATCGCCAGGGCCCCTCCTACAGCAGCGACACCCTGGCCTCGCTGCGCCGCGACTACGGCGACGCGGCACGGCTGGTGATGGCGATCGGCTTCGACGCCTTTCTCAAGCTCCACCACTGGCATGCCCCCGGGCGGCTGTTCGAGCTGGCTCACGTGGTGGTGATCGATCGCCCCGGCCACCGGGAGCCCCTGCCCGAGGCGCTGGAGGCGCTGGTCGCCGAGCGTCGTGTGGCCGATGCCGAGACGCTGTTCCGGCGGCCGGCCGGCGGGCTTCTGCACCTGCGCCTGCCCAGTCGCATGGCGATCTCGGCGACCGACCTCCGTGCGCGGCTCGCCGAGGGTCGCAGTGTGCGCTACCTGCTGCCCGAGGCGGTCGAGGCCTACATTCATTCACATCATCTTTACCGATAGCGGGAACTGTCGGGGTAGAATGGAGTCTGACCCGACTGTTGCCGACGAGGAGCTATGCAGATCGACGCATTGAAGACACTGGCGGTGGACGCCCTTGAGGAGCTCAAGGGTCAGGACATCGCCGCACTCGACGTCTCGGCGCTGACCAGCGTCACCGACGTCATGCTGGTGGCCAGCGGGACCTCTTCCCGACACGTTTCCGCGCTGGCCGACAACGTGGTCGAGCGGGCGAAGGAAGCGGGCGTCCGTGCGCTGGGGGTCGAGGGCAAGAGCGGCTCCGAATGGGTGCTGATCGACCTGGGCGACGTGGTGGTTCACGTGATGATGCCCGAGACCCGCCGCCTCTACGATCTGGAGCGGCTCTGGGCCGACATGCCCGCGGACGGCGAGGAGGAGGTCCGCGGGGGCCGGGCGTGAAGGTACGCCTGGTCGCGGTGGGCACCCGGATGCCCGACTGGGTCGAGCGCGGCGTCGAGGAGTATCGCAAGCGGTTGCCCCGTGACTTCGCCCTCGAGATCGTCGAGATCGCTCCCGGCGCGCGCGGCAAGAATGCCGATGTGGCGCGTGCCGTGGCCCTGGAGGGGCAACGCATGCGCGATCGCCTGCGCGGCGATGAACTGTGCGTGGCCCTCGAGGTGGGCGGTCAGGCGTGGTCGACCGAGCGGCTCGCCCGCGAGGCCGATCAGTGGCGCCACTCGGGACGCGACGTGGCACTGCTGGTCGGCGGCCCGGACGGGCTCGAGCCGGGGCTGTCGGCCGGCGCCGAGCGGCGCTGGTCGCTGTCGCCGCTGACCCTGCCGCATCCCATGGTGCGTCTGATCCTCGCCGAGCAGCTCTATCGCGCCTGGACCTTGCTGGTCGGCCATCCTTATCACCGTTGACGACATTCCCGATGCCCCGACACCCCCTCGCGCCCGGCCCGGCCCAGTTTCCCGATGCGTAAGCCCCGCGATACCCTGAAGAATCCCGAGCAGGAGGTGCGGTTGTTTCGCAACCGTTCGCTGCTCGCGGCCTTGCTGGTGATCCTGATGTCGGGCGCGCTGGTCGCCCGGCTGGTCTATCTGCAGGTGTTCCAGCACGAGGTCTACACCACCCGCTCCGAGAACAATCGCGTGCGCGTCGAGCCCCTGCCGCCGACCCGCGGGTTGATCTACGACCGCAACGGCCGGCTGGTGGCGGAGAACCGGCCGACCTACAACCTGACCATCGTTCCCGAGCGGGTCGACGACCTGGATGCCACCCTGGACCTGCTGGTCGACATCCTCGACCTGCCGGCCAAGGAGGCGAGCGTCTTCCGCGAGCGCGCCTATCAGCGTCAGCGGCCCTATCAGCCGGCGCTGCTGATGAGCGAGCTCAACGAAAAGCAGATCGCGCGGCTGGCGGTCAACCGCTACCGTCTGCCCGGGGTCGAGGTCGAGGCGCAACTGCTGCGCTACTACCCGGATCCACTGATCATGTCGCATGTCATCGGCTACGTGGGGCGCATCAACGCCGAGGAGCTGGCCGATCTGGATCGCGGCGAGTATTCGGGGACGCACTTCATCGGCAAGACCGGCGTCGAGAAGCAGTACGAGTCGGTGCTGCACGGCAAGGCCGGCCTGCGTCAGGTCGAGACCAATGCCCGCGGGCGGGTCCTCAAGGAGCTCGGGCGTACCGATCCGGCGCCGGGGAAGGACATCACCCTGACCATCGACGAGCGCCTCCAGCAGCTGGCCTACGACCTGCTCGACGACCGCCGCGGGGCGATCGTCGCCATCCAGCCGAAGACCGGCGACATCCTCGCCATGGCCTCGTCGCCGGGGTTCGACTCCAACCTGTTCGTCACCGGGATCAGCTACGACGACTACAAGGGGCTGCGCGACGACCACGACCTGCCGCTCTACAACCGGGCGATCCGCGGCCAGTATCCGCCGGCCTCGACGGTCAAGCCCTACATGGCCCTGGCCGGGCTCTACAACCACGTGATCACCCCGGAAAAGACCATCTACGACCCCGGCTACTACAAGCTGCCGGAGCATGACCGGCGTTATCACAACTGGCTGCGCTGGGGCCACGGGCGGGTCGACATGCACCGTGCCATCGAGGTTTCCAACGACACCTACTTCTTCACGCTCGCCCACGAGCTGGGTATCGATCGGTTGTCCGACTTCATGCACCGCTTCGGCTTCGGCGAGGACACCAGCTACGACGTCTACGGCGCCTCGAGCGGTCTGATGCCCTCCCGCGAGTGGAAACGCGAGCGCCGCGGGCAGGTCTGGTTCCCCGGCGAGACCCTGTCGGTGGGGATCGGCCAGGGCTACTGGCTGGCCACCCCGCTGCAGATGGCCACCGCGGTATCGGTGCTCGCCAACCGCGGCCATTGGGTGACGCCGCACCTGGCCAAGCGTATCGGCGACGAGACGGTCGATCCGCCGCCGGCCAAGGAGGACATCGAACTCGACGACGGCTGGTGGACGCTGGTGCGCAACGCCATGGGCGACGTGATGAGCGGCAGCGAGGGCACGGCGCGTCGCGTGGGGGCCGGGCTCGAGTACCGCATGGCCGGCAAGTCGGGCACGGCCCAGGTCTTCACCCTCGACAACGACGAACGCTACAACGCCGACGAGCTCGAGGAACGCTTGCACGACCACGCCCTGTTCACCGCCTTCGCGCCGATCGACGACCCGCAGATCGCCGTCGCCGTGGTGATCGAGAACGCCGGCGGGGGCAGTTCCCATGCCGCGCCGCTGGCGCGCGAGATCACCGATGCCTGGCTGCTGCCCGACGATGACGCGCTCGACGAGGCGGCCGCCGAAATTCGCCAGCGAGGATCGCATGCGACTCCGTGACACCGCCATGCTCCACTACCCGCGCAACGCCAGTGTCCGGCGGCGCAGCACGCTGTGGACGCGCATTCACATCGATCCCTGGCTGTGCGGCATTCTGCTGGTGCTGCTGGGGGCGGGACTGGTGGTGCTCTACAGTGCCAGCGGCCAGCGGCTGGCGGTCGTCGAGGCGCAGGCGCTGCGCCTGGGCGTCGCGCTGACGGTGATGGTGGTACTGGCCCAGCTGTCGCCCAAGACCCTCTGCCGCTGGTCGCCGGTGCTCTACGGGGCGGGGCTGGCGATGCTGATCGCCGTCGAGGTGATGGGCGACATCGGCATGGGAGCCCAGCGCTGGCTGGTGATTCCCGGGGTGATCCGCTTCCAGCCGTCCGAACTGATGAAGCTGGCGATGCCGATGATGGTCGCCGCCTACCTGCAGCGCCAGGCGCTGCCGCCCCGGGTGCGCGACATCCTGGTATGTGCCGTGATCATGGCCGTGCCGGTGGTGCTGATCGCCAAGCAGCCGGACCTGGGCACGTCGCTGCTGGTGGCCTGTGCCGGGGTGTTCGTGGTGCTGCTGGCCGGGCTCTCCTGGCGCCTGATCGCCTTTCTGGTCGTGCTGGCCGCGGCGGCGATGCCGCTTTTGTGGTTCAACATGCACGATTACCAGCGTCAGCGCGTACTGACCTTTCTCAACCCGGAAAGCGACCCGCTGGGCGCGGGCTGGAACATCATCCAGTCGACCACGGCCATCGGCAGCGGGGGCGTCTTCGGCAAGGGCTGGACCCAGGGCACCCAGTCGCAGCTGGAATTCCTGCCCGAGCGACACACCGACTTCATCGTCGCGGTGCTCGGCGAGGAGTTCGGGCTGATCGGCATGCTGGTGGTGCTGACGCTCTATCTGCTGATCATCGGCCGCGGTCTGCTGATGGCCAATGGCGCTCACGACACCTACGGTCGGCTGGTGGGCGGCAGCATCGTCCTGACCTTTTTCATCTACGTGTTCGTCAACATCGGCATGGTCAGCGGTATCCTGCCGATCGTCGGCGTGCCGCTGCCGCTGGTCAGCTACGGCGGGACCTCCAGCGTGACGTTGCTGGCCGGTTTCGGTATTCTCATGGCGATTCACAGCCACCGGCGTCTGCTGCCGCGCTAGCCGCTGCGGAGCGAAACAGGGAGTTGAAGACGATGGGGTTTCCCGCTCGCCAACCGAGCCGTTTCCGGCTGGGCCTGTTGGGCTGCATCATGGCACTCGGCACCACGTCGGCCTGGGCCGACTCGGCGTTCGATCCCGCCAGCCACCCGGACGTGGCGGCCTGGGTCGACGCCCGGGTGGCCGCCGGCACCGACCGCGACTGGCTGGTCAAGGCCCTGGACGAGGCCGGCTATAGCCAGGACGTGCTCGATGCCATGGCCAGGGCGCCCGAGCACCGCATGACCTGGGGCGAGTATCGCGACATCTTCATCCAGCCCGAGCGGGTCGAGGCCGGCGCAGCCTTCATCGAGGCCCACCGCGACGCCTTCGCGCGCGCCCGGGCGCAGTACGGGGTGGCCCCCGAGGTGATCGCCGCGATCATCGGCGTGGAAACCTACTACGGCCGTCATACCGGCACCCATCGGGTACTCGATTCCCTGGCCACGCTGGCGTTTCACCATCCGTCGCGCGGCGACTTCTTCCGCGGCGAACTGGCGGCCTTCATCGACCTGACCCGCGAGCAGGGCATCGATCCCGCCACGCTCGAGGGGTCCTACGCGGGGGCGATGGGCTACCCGCAGTTCATCCCCACCAGCTATCAGGCCTACGCCGTGGACTTCGACGCCGACGGCAAGCGCGATCTGTGGCACGATCCCGTGGATGCCATCGGCAGCGTGGGCAACTACTTCGCGCGTCATGGCTGGCAGGCGGGCGGGGCGGTCGTCAGCGCGGCCTCGGGCCCGGCCACGCCGCCGGACGGCGTCACCTTCAATCAGGCGCGCGAGCCCTATGTGCGCATCGACGCGCTGGCCGCCAAGGGCATCACCCCCGCCGGGAGCACCGGCCTGGACGGTGCGCAGCGGGTCGTGCCGCTGGCGCTCGAGGGAGACGACGGCCGTGTCGACTACCGGCTCGGTCACGAGAACTTCTACGTCATCACCCGCTACAATCACAGCTATCTCTACGCCATGGCCGTGACCACCCTGGCCGACCGCATTCGCGACGCGCGGGAGGCGTCGTCGTGAGGCCGCTCTGGTGGCTGCTGCTGGCGGGACTGCTGGTGCTGGGTGGTTGCGCCTCGGGGGGTGGCGGGGACGGCGGTCGCTACGCCATGTCCCGTGATGCCTACCCGGACAATCCGCCCGATGTCGCCGACGTGCCCGACGCGGTGCCCAGGGTCGAACCGCTGGCCGCCAGCGGCAACCGTTCGACCTATCGGGTCTGGGGCAAGACCTACCATGTGCTGCCCAGTGCCGAGGGCTACGAGGCGGAGGGCACCGCGTCCTGGTACGGCGAGAAGTTCCAGGGCTATGACACCGCCAGCGGCGAGTCCTACGACATGTACAAGATGTCGGCGGCGCATCGTTCCCTGCCGTTGCCGACCTATGCCCGGGTCACCAATACCGACAACGGGCGCTCGGTGATCGTCAAGGTCAACGACCGAGGCCCGTTTCACGGCAATCGCCTGATCGATCTATCCTATGCGGCGGCCGCCCGGCTGGGTATCCTGCGCACCGGGACCGGGCACGTCCGGGTCGAGGCGATCGATCCGGTCGCCTGGCAGGCCCGGCACCGCTCGGGGAGCGAGACCTCGACGTCGCGCTCCCTGGCCTCGCGTCAGGCGTCGTCGACCGATACCCGGGGGCGGCGTGATGCGGCGCCCGCTGCCGACTCGGCGGCGTCGACCCAGGCGCTGGCCACGCGAAGCGCGCCGACGGCGACGGCCATGCCGGCCTCCGGGGCGTCGGGGGCCCGCGCAGAGAACACGACGGCGTCCCGGGTTGCCGAGACCGGCACGTCCGCTACCGGCACGTCCGCCACCGACCCCGTGGCCGGGGACGGAGGGGCATTCTATCTGCAGGTGGCCGCGCTGAACTCGGCCACCAACGCCCGGAAATTGCGCGAACGCCTGCAATCGCGACTCGACCGGCCGGTACGCATCGACAGCGACGCCCGGCTGCACCGGGTTCAGGTCGGCCCCGTGGCCGATCGTTCAGCGCTGGAGGCGCTGCGCCAGCAGTTGCGCGACGTCGGTTATGCCCAGACCTTCGCCGTCACTGCCGGCAACTGATCCGTGTCTTCATTCTTGAAACAAGCAACGAGAAACACCGTCATGAGACTGTCCACTCTTTCTTCTCGCTCCTGGCAGGGACTGGCCGCCGCCGTCACCACGCTCTGCATCGCGTTGGTCCAGCCCGCCATGGCCGAGGATCAGCAAGCCTCGCAGCCCAAGCCGGATTCGTCGATGCAGCAGAGCCTGCCCGAACCGATGATTCCCTCACCGCCCAGTCTCAATGCCTCCTCGTGGATTCTGCTCGACGCCAATAGCGGCGAGGTACTGGTCGAACACAACGCCGACCAGCGCCTGCCGCCGGCGAGTCTCACCAAGATGATGACCGCCTATATCGTCGAGAAGGAGATCAACGACGGCAACATCGCCGACGACGACATGGTCACGATCAGCGAGCATGCCTGGCGCACCGGCGGCTCGCGGATGTTCGTGCGCGAAGGCACCCAGGTCAGCGTCAACGACCTGCTGCACGGCGTGGTCATCCAGTCCGGCAACGATGCCAGCGTGGCGCTGGCCGAGTACGTGGCCGGGTCCGAGCCATCGTTCGTCGACCTGATGAACCAGCAGGCGCAGCGCATGGGGCTCAAGAACACCCATTTCGCCAACGCCACCGGCCTGCCGCACGACGATCACTACTCCTCGGCGCGGGACCTGGCGAACATCGCCCGGCACATCATCCAGGACTTCCCCGATCACTACGAGATGTACTCGGAGAAGTACTTCACCTACAACGGCATCCGTCAGCCCAATCGCAACCGGCTGCTGTGGCGCGATCCGTCGGTGGACGGGCTCAAGACCGGCCACACCGACGCCGCGGGGTTCTGTCTGGTGTCGTCCGCCAAGCAGGACGACATGCGCCTGATCTCGGTGGTGATGGGCACCAATTCCGACGAGGCGCGCGCTCAGGAATCGCAGAAACTGCTCAGCTACGGCTTCCGGTTCTTCGACACCTTCAAGCTCTACCAGCGTGGCGCGGTACTCAACCAGCCGCGGATCTGGGGCGGCGCCCAGGATACCCTCAAGCTCGGTGTCACCGATGCCCTGTATCTGACCGTGCCCAAGGGGCGCCGCGACGAGATGACCGCCAAGCTGAACATTCCCGAGACCATCAAGGCCCCGGTACAGGCCGGGCAGCAACTGGGCACCCTGCAGGTCAAGCTCGGCGACGAGGTGATCCGCGAAGAACCGCTGGTCGCGCTGCAGAGCGTCGAGCAGGGTGGTTTCTTCAAGCGCATCTGGGACGCGGTGCTGCTGTTCTTCACCGGGCTGTTCTGATCCGCATGTCCCTGCCGCCGCGTGGCGGCGGGCCAGGGTCGCGGCGACGTCGCGACCTTGGTCGATCTGGCGAGGTTGCGTAGAATACGCGCAGATACCCTTCATCGAGTGACCATCATGACCGACAAGTCCCTTCGGGATCTGCGTGTCGAGGCGCCACAGGCCGGCACCGGCGCGCCCAAGGTCGAATATCCCTGCGACTATCCGATCAAGATCGTCGGCGACGCCGCGGACGACTTCCAGGCCACCGTCATCGACATCGTCGAGCAGCACGCTCCGGGCGTCGACCGCACCACCATCACCGCCGTCGACAGCCGCAATGGCAAGTACCGCTCGGTGCGCGTGACCATCACCGCCACCGGCGAGGAGCAGTTGCGTACGCTGTTCGCCTCGCTCAAGGCCTCGGGTCGCGTCCACATGGTGCTGTAATGAGCGCCCTGGACGTCTATCGTCTCGGGCGTCTGCCCTATGAGCCGGTCTGGCGGGCGATGCGCGACTACACCGATACGCGCACGCCGGAGGCGCCGGACATGCTGTGGCTGGTCGAGCACGACCCGGTCTTCACCCAGGGGCAGGCGGGGCTGGCCGAGCATGTACTGATGCCGGGGGACATCCCGGTGGTCGCCACCGATCGGGGCGGCCAGGTCACCTATCATGGCCCCGGCCAGCTGGTGCTGTATCCGCTGCTCGATGTGCGGCGTCATCATCTGGGCGTGCGCGACCTGGTGACGGCACTGGAAAACGCCGTCATCGATGCCCTGGCCGAACACGGCGTCGAGGCGCGGGCCCGGCCCGATGCCCCGGGTGTCTACGTCGGCGAGGCCAAGATCGCCTCACTGGGCCTGCGCATCCGTCGGGGCTGCAGCTTTCACGGGGTGGCGTTCAACGTCGACATGGATCTCGCGCCCTTCGCGCGCATCAACCCCTGTGGCTATGCGGGCCTGGCGATGACCCAGCTTCGCGAGTGCGTCGCCGGCCCCGTGCGGCTCGACCAGGAGGCCTCGCGGCTGATCCGCTGCCTGGCGACGCGCCTGGGCATCGAGTCCCTCGTCGAGCATGAGGGCCTGCCCGCCGGGCTTGCCCCCGACGCCGCTTCCCGCGTCGGCTGACTCTCTGCCACGGGCCCCTTCGCGGTGCCGCAAACGACGAGCCCTCTGCAGGCGACTGCAGAGGGCTTTCTTGTCTTGCGAGCGGCAAGCTTCGGGCGTCCGTCAGGCGTCGACCATCGGCAGGCACACGAAGCTGGGGCCGGGGGCGGGTTCGATCGGGGCCTTGAAGTGGGCGTTGAGCTCCGGTAGCAGTTCGCGCAGAAAGCGCAGGAACAGTTCGGTCACCGGGGTCGGGTAGCGGTCCTTGGGATAGACCGTGCACCACGAGCGCTTGAGCGGGAAGCCGGGCAGCGCGGGGGAGGCGAGCAGCCCCGAGGCCAGTTCGAGCTGGACGGCCAGTCGCGGCAGCACGGCGACGCCGAGATGCGCCATCACGCCCTGCTTGATCGCCTCGTTGGTGCCCAGCTCCAGGGTGTGCGCCAGCGATACCCGCTCGCGGGCGACGAACTCCTCGAAGGCGGTGCGCGTCCCGGAGCCGGGTTCGCGCATCAGTACATAGTGCTGGGCGAAATCCTCGAGGGTCGGCTTCGCGGCGGTGAGCAGGGGGTGGCCGGGCCAGACGATGGGGATCATCTCGTTGTCGAGGATCGGCATGAAGGAGAGGTTGGCGTCATCCGGGACCATGCCCATGATCACCAGGTCGTCGCGCCGCTCGGCGAGGCGTTCCAGCGCCTGGCCGCGGTTGCAGACCCGCAGTCGGATATGGACCTCCGGGTAGCGTGCCCGGAACCGCGCCAGGATGTGCGGGACCACATACTGGGCGGTGGAAACCGCGGTCAGGTTGAGTTCGCCGCGGATGGTGCCGGCCAGCTCCGACAGTTCCATCTGCAGGCTCGAGACCTGACCGAAGATCGACTGCACGCTCGCCGCCAGGGCGTCCGCGGCCGGCAGCACGTGCAGGGTCTTGCCGGCGTACTTGAACAGCGGTTGTTCGAGGGCCTGCTCGAGCTGGCGAATCTGGGCGCTGACCGCGGGCTGGGTCAGGCCCAACTGCTCGGCCGCCCGCGAATAGGACTGCTGCCGATGCACGGCCTGGAAGACCTGCAGCTGTCGAAAGGTCAGTCGATTGAGCAGATGGGGGCGCGACATGGCGGTTTCCGCGTTAGGTATAAGCCGTAACTTATAGCTTGGCAAAAAAATATCAATTTTTCTATTGGCAACGAGCCGGGTAGCGTAAAAGGCACACCCTGCGAGGCCAAGGAAACGGGCAAGCAACCCGCTAGTTTTTCGCATGCCTGTCGTGGACGCAACCCTGGAGGACAGACCGTGTTCCGGAAACTGTTGATCGCCAACCGCGGCGAGATCGCCGTACGGATCGTGCGTGCCTGTGCCGAGATGGGCATTCGCTCCGTCGCCATCTATACCGAGCCGGACCGCTTCGCCCTGCACGTCAAGCGGGCCGACGAGGCGCATTTCGTCGGCGACGATCCGCTGGCCGGCTATCTCGACCCCCGGCGGATCGTCGATCTGGCCCGCGAGACCGGCTGCGATGCCATCCATCCGGGCTACGGCTTCCTCTCGGAGAACGCCGACCTGGCACGGATCTGTGCCGAGGCGGGCATTGCCTTCGTCGGCCCCGATGCCGCGGTGATCGCCAGGATGGGCGACAAGACCGCGGCGCGGGCCGCGATGCGCGAGGCGGGCGTGCCGGTCACGCCCGGTTCGGAAGGCAACCTGGCCGATCGCGAGGAAGCCCTGGCGCTGGCCGAGGAGATCGGTTATCCGGTGATGCTCAAGGCCACCTCGGGCGGCGGCGGTCGCGGCATCCGCCGCTGCGACGACGCCAGACAGCTCGAGCAGGCCTGGGACCGGGTGATCTCGGAGGCCACCAAGGCCTTCGGCAGTGCCGACGTCTTCATGGAAAAGTGCGTGGTCGAGCCACACCACATCGAGGTGCAGGTGCTCGCCGACCGCCATGGCCACGTCATCCACCTCTTCGAGCGTGACTGCTCGATCCAGCGCCGCAACCAGAAGCTCATCGAGATCGCCCCCAGCCCGCAGTTGACCCCCGAGCAGCGTGCCTACGTCGGCGAGCTGGCGGTGCGCGCCGCCAAGGCGGTGGGTTACGAGAACGCCGGCACCGTGGAGTTCCTGGTCAAGGGCAACGAAATCTACTTCATGGAGATGAACACCCGCGTTCAGGTCGAGCATACCATCACCGAGGCGATCACCGGGGTCGACATCGTCCGCGAGCAGATCCGTATCGCCGCGGGGCTCAAGCTGGCCTTCCGCCAGGAGGACATCCAGCACCACGGCTACGCGATCCAGTTCCGCATCAACGCCGAGGATCCCAAGAACGACTTTCTGCCCACGTTCGGCCGCATCACCCGCTACTACGCGCCGGGCGGGCCCGGGGTGCGGACCGACACGGCGATCTACACCGGCTACACGATCCCGCCGTACTTCGACTCCATGTGCCTGAAGCTGATCGTCTGGGGCCTGACCTGGGAGGAAACGCTGGATCGGGGCATTCGGGCGCTCAACGACATGCGCCTCCAGGGGGTCAAGACCACCGCGCCCTATTACCAGGAGATCCTGCGTCATCCCGACTTCCGCCGCGGCGAGTTCGACACCGGGTTCGTTCCCGCGCATCCGGAACTGCTCAACTACTCGGTGAAGCGCAACCCCGAAGAGGTCGCGCTGGCCATCGCCGCCGCCATCGCCGCCCACGCCGGACTATAACAAGGAGAGACTCATGAGCCCGATTCAACCCGCGCGGGTCCAGGTGACCGACGTCGTGCTGCGTGACGGCCACCAGTCGCTGATCGCCACCCGTTTGCGCACCGAGGACATGCTGCCGATCTGCCCGCAGCTCGACGCCATCGGCTTCCACTCGCTGGAGGTGTGGGGCGGGGCGACCTTCGATGCCTGTGTGCGCTTTCTCAAGGAGGACCCCTGGGAGCGGCTGCGCGCCTTGAAGGAGGCGCTGCCCAACACACCGCTGCAGATGCTGCTGCGCGGCCAGAACCTGCTCGGCTATCGCCACTACGCCGATGACGTGGTCGAGCGCTTCGTCGCCAAGGCCGCCGATAACGGCGTCGACATCTTCCGCGTGTTCGATGCGCTCAATGACCTGCGCAACCTCGAGACCGCCATGCGCGCGGTCAAGGCCAGCGGCAAGCACGCCCAGGGCACGCTGTGCTATACGGTCAGCCCGGTGCATACCCTGGCGATGTACATCGACCAGGCCCAGCGGCTGGTCGACATGGGTGCCGATTCGATCGCCATCAAGGACATGGCGGGCCTGCTCACGCCCTATGCCACCGAGGAGCTGGTCGCCGCGCTGGTCGAGGCGGTCGAGGTGCCGATCCACCTGCATGCCCATGCCACCTCGGGACTCTCGGCGCTGTGCCATCTCAAGGCCGTCGAGGCCGGTTGTCGTTATATCGACACCTGCAACTCGGCGTTCGCCGGCGGCACCAGTCATCCGTCCACCGAGTCCATGGTCGCCGCCTTCGCCGGGACCGATCACGACACCGGGCTCGACCTCGAGGCGCTCAAGGAGATCGGCGACTATTTCCGCGAGGTACGCAAGAAGTATGCCGCCTTCGAGAGCGAATTCACCCGCGAGGACGTCTCGGTACAGATCAATCAGGTGCCGGGCGGGATGATGTCCAACCTCGCCAATCAGCTCAAGGAGCAGAACGCCCTGTCGCAGATCCGCGAGGTGTTCGCCGAGATCCCGCGGGTGCGTGCCGACCTGGGGTATCCGCCGCTGGTCACGCCCACCTCGCAGATCGTCGGCACCCAGGCGGTGATGAACGTGCTGACCGGCGAACGCTACAAGACCATCACCAACGAGGTGAAGCGCTATCTGCAGGGCGGTTACGGCCACCCGCCGGCCGAGGTCGACGCCGGGATCCGGCGGCGGGCGATCGGCAACGAGCCGGTCGAGGAGGGGCGCCCCGCCGATGCGCTGGCGCCGGAGATGGCGCGCCTGACCCGGGACATCGGCGAGCTCGCCGAGGGCGAGGAGGACGTGCTGACCTTCGCCATGTTCCCCGAGCTGGGCCGCGACTATCTCGAGGGGCGCCGCGACGGCACGCTCACCCCCGAGCCGCTGCCCGCCCCGGATGACGGCGGCGGGCGTCCGGTTACCGAGGGGGTGCCCACCGAATTCGTGATCGACGTCCACGGTGAGTCCTACGAGGTGCAGATCACCGGCGTGGGCAGCATCGGCGGCAAGCGCCAAGTCTATCTGACCCTCGATGGCATGCCCGAGGAAGTCGTCTTCGAGGCCAAGGACGACTACGTCGGCGGCGGCGGTGCGGGGCGTGCCCAGGCCTCGCAGCCCGGTCATGTCACCACCTCGATGCCCGGCAACATCGTCGACGTGCTGGTCGAGGTCGGCGATTCGGTCGAGGAAGGCCAGGCGGTGCTGATCACCGAGGCGATGAAGATGGAAACCGAGGTTCACGCCCGCGTCGCCGGTAGCGTCAAGGCGGTCCACGTCGCCCGCGGCGATCGCGTCACCCCCGGCGAGGTGCTGATCGAGATCGAGTGACGCGTCGCGTCGCCTGGTGTCATGCTGACCCGGCCTTGTGCCGGGTTTTTTCCGTCGCGGCCACGATCGCCTATGCTGTCAGCGTTGCTACCCGGATTATTCGGCTAGCGGGGCGCATCGAGTCGCCGGGCGTCGGTCTTGTCACGCCGGCATCTGGCGCCTACCTGGCCCTCCTCAAGAGAGCCACCAAGGAACCAATGGGAGACACCTCATGGACGACAGACATACCTCCGACGAATTTGGCCGGTTGATCGACCGTTGCTGCGACCAGGCGGGTCGCGTGGATGCCCGCAGTGCCCTGGCAGGCGGGGCCCTGGGCCTGCTGCTCAGCAGTCGTCACGGCCGCGGCCTGCTGGGCAAGGCGCTCAAGTACGGCGTCGTGGCCGGGTTGGGCGCGCTGGCCTGGCAGACCCGTCGGCAGCGCAGCGGCTACGACGCCGACGAGGCCCGCGAGATGACCCGGCCGCCGGCGGCGAGGCCCGGGGACGGCGAACCGTCCGAGGCCGGCGACGCGCCGCGAGACGCCGGCGCCTCCGGCGAGGCACCGCGCGCTCCCGGCTTCCCCGGACCCTGACACGGGGCAACGCCCGAACCCGGCCGTTCGGGCGTCGTCCGCGGCCTGACGATCCCGGCCACGGGGTCAGTCACGACCCGGTGTGGCGCTGATCTTGTGCAGCGACAGGTCGGCGCCCTCGAATTCCTGCTCTTCGCTGAGGCGAATGCCGACGATGGCCTTCAATCCGCCATAGATGCCGGCCCCGGCGATCAGTGCCAGGACGATGCCCAGCAGCGTTCCCGCGCATTGCGAGGCGAGGCTGATGCCGCCCAGGCCCCCCAGCGCCTGCTGACCGAACAGTCCGGCGGCGATACCGCCCCAGGCGCCGCAGATCCCGTGCAGGGGCCAGACCCCCAGCACGTCGTCGATACGCCAGCGGTTCTGCGTCTGCGTGAACAGCACCACGAACAGCGCGCCGGCCACCGCGCCGGTGGCCAGTGCACCGAGCGGGTGCATGAGATCCGAGCCGGCGCAGACCGCCACCAGGCCCGCCAGGGGGCCGTTGTGAATGAAGCCGGGGTCGTTGCGGCCCAGCGCCATCGCCGCGAGGATGCCGCCGACCATCGCCATCAGCGAGTTGACGGCGACCAGTCCGCTGATGCCGTCGAGCGTCTGGGCGGACATCACGTTGAAACCGAACCAGCCGACCGTCAGCGTCCAGGATCCCAGCGCCAGGAAGGGGATGCTCGAGGGTGGATGGGCGGCCACCGCGCCATGGTGCGGATAGCGGCCCCGGCGCGCACCCAGCAGCAGCACCGCGACCAGCGCGACCCAGCCGCCAAAGCCATGGACCACCAGGGAGCCGGCGAAGTCATGGAAGGGCTGACCGAAGGTCGCTTCCAGCCAGGCCTGGATCTGCCAGTTGCCGTTCCAGACGATGCCTTCGAAGGTGGGGTAGGCCAGGCCTACCAGCAGCAGCGTGGCGGTGAACTGCGGGTAGAAGCGTGCCCGCTCGGCGATGCCGCCGGAGATGATCGCCGGGATCGCCGCGGCGAAGGTCAGCAGGAAGAAGAACTTGACCAGGCCGTAACCGTGATCGAGCGAGAGCTGCTCGGCGCTGGCGAAGAAGCCATTGCCATAGGCGATGGCGTAGCCGACCACGAAGTAGGCCAGCGTCGAGGCGGCGAAGTCGGTGATGATCTTGACCAGGGCGTTGACCTGATTCTTGGCGCGTACCGTACCCACCTCCAGGAAGGCGAAGCCGGCGTGCATGGCCAGTACCATGCAGGCGCCCAGCAGCAGGAACAGTACGTCGGCACTCGAGGGAATGTCAGTCATGGCGTGTGAGTTCGTTGTCTACGGGTTCGTTGCGGTGAACTAGCGGGGTCGTGCACTGCGGTAAAGGGGCTTGCACGTTTTGTGCCAGCTTTTTTATCGCCATTTCTCAACGGGTTGGGCGTAGGGTGAGCATTTCTGGTGCGTGTTGTGCGCTATTCGGGTGCGTCGTCGGGGATCTTGTGCACTGTTTTTGTGCTTTCGGGCGGTCTCGGTGCCACGGTTTGGCGCATTCGCCCGCAGGCCCGATTTTCATGATTGCCGGCTGCAACCACGCCCGGATGGCGTTATGCTGATCTTGCAGTGCAGCAAATTTCATCGGAGCCCACTCATGCTTCCCGTTCAAGCTTCTCTCGCGCGGACGATGTCGGCGTTCTGGGACCCCCTGGGGCTCGGTCAGGCCGCCATCGACTACTGGCGCGACACCGTCGAGCGCAGCGTGCTGTATCTCGACGTCATGCGCCAGCGCGGGAATCAGTATCTCGAGCATATGGAGCAGACCCGGCCCAGCGTGCTGGGATTCGAGGTCGAACTGCTCGTCGATGGGCGCGACTTGCCGCGTCCGGTCAACTACGAGTTGATGCGCATCGTGCCCCCCGAGGGCATCGAGATCGACGAGGACCGGCGGCCCTTCGTGGTCGTCGACCCGCGTGCCGGCCACGGGCCCGGCATCGGCGGCTTCAAGCCCGACAGCGAGATCGGCGTGGCGCTGCGTGCCGGGCATCCGTGCTACTTCATCGGCTTTCTGCCGTTTCCGGTGCCCGGCCAGACCGTGCTGGACGTCGTCGAGGCCGAGGCGCATTTCCTCCACGAGGTGATCGCGCGTCACCCCCAGACCGTCGAAAAACCGATGGTGGTGGGCAACTGTCAGGCCGGCTGGCAGCTGATGATGGCGGCGGCGCTCGAGCCCGACTGCTTCGGGCCCATCCTGATCGCCGGCGCACCGCTGTCCTACTGGGCCGGCGAGCGCGGCAAGGCGCCGATGCGCTACAGCGGCGGCATGACCGGCGGCAGCTGGGTCACCGCCTTCGCCAGCGACCTGGGGGCCGGCAACTTCGACGGCGCCTGGCTGGTGCAGAACTTCGAGAAGCTCAATCCGGCCAACACGCTCTGGACCAAGCAGTACCGGCTGTTCGCCAACATCGACACCGAGGCCGATCGCTACCTCGAATTCGAACGCTGGTGGGGCGGACACGTGGTGCTGGCCGGCGAGGAGATCCAGTACATCGTCGACAATCTGTTCGTCGGCAATCGCCTGAGCACCGCCCAGTTGCTGACCCGCGACGGGCGCCGCATCGACCTGCGCAACATCCGCTCGCCGATCGTGGTGTTCTGTTCCAAGGGCGATGACATCACGCCGCCGCCCCAGGCGCTGGGCTGGATCACCGACCTCTACGACAGCGTCGAGGACATCCAGGCCAACGAGCAGACCATCGTCTACTGTGTCCACGATACCACCGGCCATCTGGGGATCTTCGTGTCGGGCAGCGTCTCGCGCAAGGAGCATGCCGAGTTCACCGCCAACATGGACTACATCGACATCCTGCCCCCGGGTCTCTACGAGACGCAGGTCACCGAGCGCCCGCCCAGCGAGGCAGCACCGGTCGACGGCGATTACCTGCTCGAGTTCACGCCGCGAGGCCTCAAGGACGTCGACGAGATCGTCCAGCCGCTGCACGAGGACGAGCGGCGCTTTGCCACCGTGGCGCGGCTGTCGGAGATCAACCTGGGGCTCTACCAGCGCTACCTGCAGCCCTGGATGCATGCCCTGATGACCCCCGAAGCGGCACGCTGGATTCGCCGCATGCACCCCATCCGGCTGGGCTACAAGCTGCTGTCGGATCGCAACCCGGCGACCGTCCCGTTGCCGGTGATGGCCGATTACGTCCGTGCCAACCGCGCCCGGGCGGGGGAGAACAACCCCTTCCGGATCGCCGAACGCATGCTCTCCGACGACATCGTGCGCATGCTGGACAGTTATCGCGATGTGCGTGACCGCGCCACCGAGTGGACGTTCATGGAGATCTATGGCCAGCCCTGGCTGCAGATCCTGGCCGGGTTGGGCGTCGATCGCGGCGCGGTGCCGAGCCGCCGCCCCGGGCAGGAGCCGGAGCACCGTCGCTTCGTCAGCCAGCGCCGCGAAGAGATGCGCGCCAGGATCGATCAGGGCGATGTTCACGATGCCGTGATGCGGGCGATCATCTTCGTGCTCGGCGGGGCTCCGTCGACCGACGAGCGCAATTTCCAGCGCCTCAAGGCGACCCGCGCCGAAGTCGAGCCCAATCTCGACCTCGAACGGTTCAAGGCGCTGGTGCGCGAGCAGTTCTTCATTCTCAAGCTCGACCCGCAGGCCGCGCTCGGCGCGCTACCGACCCTGCTGGAAGGCGAGAGTGCCGAGACTATCGACGCGCAGCTGCAGCACATCGAGCACGTGGTCGAAGCCAGTGCGCCGCTCTCGGATCGCACCCAGGATCGCCTGGGAAAGGTCAGAACGTTGTTCCTTCGGGCGCGTCAGGCGGTGCGCGACGCGTCTCCGGTGACGGCCCTCGGTGGCGAGACCGGCAAGGCCGAGGTCGAGAAAGCCGAGGCCGAAGCGGTTGCCTCCGGAAAGCGCCAGTCCGGGACGCGCACGGCGCAGGACGGTGAAGCGTCAGGCGATGACACGGCCGAGACGCTCGCGGAAGCCCCACCGGCGGCGCAGCCAGCGGGTCAGGCGGCATCGGAAACCCAGCGATCGGGGCCGAGCGAGGGCACCACGAACCCCGAGGCGGCGGGCAAGGAACCGGGCCAGCGCACCACCGGCAACCGTCGCAAGCGCACGCCGCCGAAGCGCTCTTCCTGAGCCTGTCGCGGGTCCGCCACCCGCGCTGATCCGATGGCTCGTCGCGAAAAAAGGCGCCCCCGATAGTGATCGGGGGCGCCTTTTCACGTCTCGCCAGGGGGCTCGGGCCCTCAGGGCTGGGTACGCGAGGCGACCCAGTCGCTGGCGTCGGGAACATCGACGTCGTGATTTTCCGACAGATAGGGCGAGGTGATGATGAAGTCGGCGCTGGCGGCGTTGCAGGCGACCGGCACGTTCCACAGCGCGGCCAGGCGCAGCAGGGCCTTGACGTCCGGGTCGTGGGGCATCGGCGAGAACGGATCCCAGAAGAAGATCAGCAGGTCGAGACGCTGCTCGGCGATGCGGGCGCCGATCTGCTGATCGCCCCCCAGGGGGCCGCTCATCAGCCCTTCGACCGGCAGACCCAGGGTATCGGCGACACGCCTGGCCGTGGTGCCGGTGCCCAGCAGCTCATGCTGTGCCAGGGTCTCGCGCCAGTGCCCCGCCCAGTCCAGCAATTCCTGCTTCTTGCCGTCGTGAGCGATCAGCGCAATCCGCTTGCGACCCGGCAGGGTGCGCCGGGTATCGCGGCTGGGGCGCTGGGCGTTCATGCCTCGGCCCCCAGATCGAGGATCTTCAGGGTGTTGGTGCCGCCGTGGGCGTTCATGTGATCGCCACGGGTGAGGATCACGTGATCGCCGTCCTGGGCGATGCCGCGCTCGCGCAGCACCTGCAGGGCACGCGCGTCGAGGCCCTCGGCGGGGATGTCGGTGGTGTCGAAGGGCAGCGAGACCACCCCGCGATACAGCGCCATGCGCCGCTGGGCGATGGGGCTGTGAGCGAGGCCGACGATGGGCAGGCCGGAACGGATGCGGGAGGCGATCAGCGGCGTGTAGCCGGTAGCGGTCATGCAGGCGATCGCCGCCACCCCGGAGAGGTGGTTGGCGGCATACATGGCGGACAGTGCCACCGTCTCGTCGATCCGCGAGAAGCCCTCGTGGATGCGGTGCTTGGATTCCTGGGCGCTGCGCTCGCGTTCGGCGCCCAGGCACAGCCGGGTCATCGCCTCGATGGTCTCCACCGGGTAGTCGCCGGCGGCGGTCTCGGCGGAGAGCATCACCGCGTCGGTGCCGTCGAGCACGGCGTTGGCGACGTCGAACACCTCGGCGCGGGTGGGCAGCGGCGAGTCGATCATCGATTCCATCATCTGGGTGGCGGTGATCACCGCGCGGTTGAGCGAGCGGGCGCGCTGGATCAGGCGCTTCTGCACGCCGATCAGCTGGGCGTCGCCGATCTCCACGCCGAGGTCGCCGCGGGCCACCATCACCGCCTCGCTGGCGCGGATGATGCCGTCCAGGGTCTCGGCGTCGGCGACCGCCTCGGCGCGCTCGACCTTGGCCACCAGGCCGATCTCCGCACCGGCCTCGCCGAGCAGCTCGCGGGCGAGCTGCATGTCGGCCGCCGAGCGCGGGAAGGACACCGCGAGATAGTCGACGCCGATGTCGATGGCGGTCTTGAGATCCTCGCGGTCCTTGTCGGTGAGCGCGGCGGCGGAGAGCCCGCCGCCCTGCTTGTTGATGCCCTTGTTGTTGGAGAGCTTGCCGCCGACGCGCACCGTGGTGTGCACCCGCGGCGGTTCGACCCGCTCCACCGCGAGCTCGAGGCGGCCGTCGTCGAGCAGCAGCACGTCGCCCGGGGCGACGTCCTCGGCGAGGGCCTTGTAGTCGCAGCCGACCCGGGTGGCGTCACCGGCATCGCGTTCCAGCGAGACGTCGAGGACGAAGGGCTGGCCGGTCTCGAGGGTCACCGCGCCCTCGGCGAAGCGAGCGATGCGGATCTTGGGCCCCTGCAGGTCGCCGAGGGCGGCAACGCTGCGGCCGTGACGCTCGGCGGCCTCGCGCACCGCGGCCAGGCGGCGGCGGTGGTCATCGGCAGAGCCGTGGGAGAAGTTGAGGCGTACCACATCGACGCCGGCCTTGATCATCGCGTCGAGCACGCCCTCGCGATCGCTGGCGGGGCCGAGCGTGGCGACGATCTTGGTACGACGAATCGGGGCGTGGCCGTGCAATGCTTCCGGCATGAGTATCTCCTTAGCGGGCCGCTTTTCGTGAGCCTGGCCGTTTCGTGAGCCTGACTATAAAGGTGGCAAGAAAGCCTGAATGCGGAAACCGTTTTTTTCCGGGCGACAGGCGCCGGGCAGGTGGCATCCGTTTATGTAGTCATTTTACTACATAATAGTACAGCACAATGCCGGGTCACGGAAAAGGCCCGCCCGGCGGCAGCCGGACGGCCTGCCGTGTGCTGTCGACAGGATGGCCGAACGGGAACGCGTCCGGCGCCGGCGTATCGGCGCAGCAAGCGGCACGCAACGACGACGCCGGACTCTCCCATGAGAGTCCGGCGTCGTGACAGGGTGATGACGCTCGGTCCGGCGGGTCAGCTGACGTTGAGGGTGGGAATCCGGTTGGGATCGGTTTCCTGGCCGGGAACCTGGGCGGGGGAGGCGAGTTCCAGTCCCAGGTTGTTGTTCTCGAAGACCCGATCGGCCCGGTAGCTGGAACGCACCAGGGGGCCGGAGGGCACTTCCATGAAGCCCTTCTCGAGGCCCTGCTGGCGATAGCGCTCGAACTCCTCCGGCGTCACCCAGCGTTCCACCGGCAGGTGGTTGCGGGTGGGGCGCAGATACTGGCCCAGGGTGACGATGTCGACGCCGATGGCCCGCAGGTCATCGAAGGTCTGGAGGATCTCCTCGTCGGTCTCGCCGAGGCCGAGCATCAGGCTGGTCTTGGTGAGGATGTCGGGCCGGTGGCGCTTGGCGTGGGCGAGCACGTCGAGGGTCTTGCGGTAGCCGGCGCGGGCGTCGCGGACGCGATGGGTGAGGCGTTCCACGGTCTCGACGTTCTGGGCGAAGACTTCCAGGCTCGAGTCGACGACGCGTTCGACGTAGGCGGGCACCGCGTCGAAGTCCGGGGTCAGCGCCTCCACCACCACCTCGGGCGTGCGGGCCTTGATGGCGCGGATGCAATCGGCGTAATGGCCGGCACCGCCATCGGCCAGGTCGTCACGATCCACCGAGGTGAGCACGATGTAGCGCAGGCCCATCAACTCGACGGACTTGGCGGTGTTCTCGGGTTCCTCGGCATCCAGCCAGCCCTTGGGGTTGCCGGTGTCGACGGCGCAGAAGCGGCAGGCGCGGGTACACACCGAGCCCATCAGCATGATGGTGGCGGTGCCGTTGCTCCAGCATTCGCCCATGTTGGGGCAATGGGATTCGGCGCACACGGTGCTCAACCGGTGTTCCGAGACATTGCGCTTCACGGCATCGAAGCGTTCACCACCGGGTATCTGTGCACGCAGCCACTTCGGCTTGCGGCCGAGGGCGGGGTTGTCCGCCTCCTGCTGCCTGCGCTGCTTCATGCCGTCCTTGATCGCGGTCGCACCGTGTTCGTTGCGGTACTTTTCCCCGCTGGACACCGGTTTGGCGGTCCTGTTGCTCATGATCTGCGAGCCTCTCCGTTCGGCGGCTATGCGTCACGCCCACGCGTCAGTCAGGGGGCGCCCGTGATGTCAAAGCGGGACGGCCGGCGCCGGGCATGGCGAATCTATCGGTACGGGCGATAACTTAGCATATCGTCGGCTTGACTGGACAGGTGACTTGGTTGCTGGATCGCGCGAGGCCGCGGGCGGCGTCGCTCGCCTCTTGTGAATCCGGTCGTCCTCGGGCTAGGTTCAAGGGGCCGCCCGGCGCGACTGGCGTGATGCGGGTGGCTGGGGTAGGGTAGGCGCATTTTTCCGCCGGGAGCCCAGCGCTTCCGGTACGACGGACAGGTGCCGCGTCAACATTCGCTTGGCGGCGGCCAGTAAAAGTGGAGCACTATGGGCAAGTCACTGGTCATCGTCGAGTCGCCGGCCAAGGCCAAGACGATCAACAAGTACCTCGGCAACGACTACATCGTGAAGTCGAGCGTCGGCCATATTCGCGACCTGCCGACCAGCGGCTCCGGCAAGAATGCCAGCGATCCCAAGGAGCGCGCGCGTCAGGCCGCGGCGACCCGCAAGATGTCGCCGGACGAGAAGGCCGCCTACAAGAAGCACAAGGCCTGGAGCCAACTGATCCGGCGCATGGGCCTCGACCCGGAGAACGGCTGGGAAGCCAACTACGAGATCCTGCCCGGCAAGGAGAAGGTCGTCGAGGAACTGGCCAAGCTGGCCAAGAAGGCCGATGCCATCTATCTCGCCACCGACCTCGACCGCGAGGGGGAGGCGATCGCCTGGCACCTGCGCGAGACCATCGGCGGCGACGACGCGCGCTACAAGCGGGTGGTGTTCAACGAGATCACCAAGAACGCCATCCAGGAGGCCTTCAAGGAGCCGGGCAGTCTCAACATGCCGCGGGTCGAGGCCCAGCAGACGCGCCGCTTCCTGGACCGCGTGGTGGGCTTCATGCTCTCGCCGCTGCTGTGGAGCAAGATCGCCCGCGGGCTCTCCGCGGGGCGCGTGCAGTCCGTGGCGGTGCGCCTGATCGTCGAGCGCGAACGCGAGATCCGCGCCTTCGTGCCCGAGGAGTTCTGGGACGTGCATGCCGACCTGAAGCCGGCCGGTGGCGACGAGAGCGTGCGCTTCGAACTGGTGCGCCAGGACGGCAAGCCGTTCCGGCCCACCTCCGAAGCCGAGACCCAGGAGCGTATCGCCGCGCTGAGCAAGGCCGGCCTGGCGATCACCGCCCGCGAGGAGAAGCCGACCCGCTCCAAGCCCAACGCGCCGTTCATCACCTCGACGCTGCAGCAGGCCGCCAGCGGCCGGCTGGGTTTCTCGGTGAAGAAGACCATGACGCTCGCCCAGCGGCTCTACGAGGCGGGCTACATCACCTACATGCGTACCGATTCCACCAACCTCTCCCAGGAGGCGGTGAATGGCGTGCGCGACTACATCGGCAGCGAATTCGGGCAGCGCTACCTGCCGGAATCGCCCAACCGTTACTCCAGCAAGGAGGGCGCCCAGGAGGCTCACGAGGCGATCCGCCCCTCCGAGGTGACCCGCACCGCCGCCGATCTGGCGGGCATGGAGCGCGACGCCGAACGGCTCTACGAGCTGATCTGGCGTCAGTTCGTTGCCTGCCAGATGATGCCCGCCGAATACCTGTCGACCACGCTCACCGTGGAGGCCGACGGCTACGAGCTGCGCGCCAAGGGCCGGGTGCTCAAGTTCGACGGTTACACCCGGGTCATGAAGCCCGCCGGCAAGAAGGACGAGGACCAGACCCTGCCCGATCTGGCCGAAGGCACGGTCATGGAGCTGGTGAAACTCGATCCGCAGCAGCACTTCACCAAGCCGCCGGCGCGCTACACCGAGGCGAGCCTGGTCAAGGAACTCGAGAAGCGCGGCATCGGTCGGCCGTCGACCTATGCCTCGATCATCTCGACCATCCAGGACCGTGGCTACGTCAAGCTCGAGAACCGCCGCTTCTATGCCGAGAAGCTCGGCGACATCGTCACCGATCGTCTGGTCGAGTCGTTCGGCGACCTGATGGACTATAGCTTTACCGCTCGCATGGAGGACAGCCTCGACGAGGTGGCCGAGGGCGAGCGCAACTGGAAGGCGCTGCTCGATGCCTTCTACGCCGAGTTCCGCGCCGAACTGGAGCAGGCCGAGGGCGAGCAGGGCATGCGCCCCAACCAGCCGGTGCCCACCGACATCGACTGCCCCAAGTGCGGACGCAAGATGCAGATTCGTACCGCCTCCACCGGCGTGTTCCTGGGCTGCTCGGGCTACAACCTGCCGCCCAAGGAGCGCTGCAAGACCACCATCGACCTGATCCCCGGTGAAGAGGCGGTGGCCGCCGACGCCGGCGACGATGCCGAGACCGATGCCCTGCGCGCCAAGCACCGCTGCCCCAAGTGCGGCACGGCGATGGACAATTACCTGATCGACGAGACCCGCAAGCTGCATATCTGCGGCAACAGCCCGGATTGCGACGGCTACGAGATCGAGACCGGCAAGTTCAAGATCAAGGGCTATGAAGGCCCGACCATCGAGTGCGACAAGTGCGGCGCCGACATGCAGTTGAAGTCGGGGCGTTTCGGCAAGTACTTCGGGTGTACCAACGAGAACTGCAAGAACACCCGCAAGCTGCTCAGGAACGGCGAGGTCGCGCCGCCCAAGATGGACCCGATTCCCATGCCGGAGCTGGCCTGTCAGAAGGTCGACGATCACTATGTGCTGCGCGACGGTGCCAGCGGGCTGTTCCTGGCGGCCAGCCAGTTTCCCAAGAATCGCGAGACCCGCCCGCCGCTGGTCGCCGAGCTCAAGGCGCATGCCGAGGAACTGCCCGAGAAGTACCACTTCCTGCTCGATGCGCCGAGCGAGGATCCCGACGGGCGTCCCGCGCAGATCCGCTTCTCGCGCAAGACCAAGAGTCAGTACGTGATGACCGAGCAGGACGGCAAGGCCTCCGGCTGGAAGGCCACCTTCGAGGACGGCCGCTGGCAGATCGAGGACAAGCGCAAATGACCCCGCGAGGGCGCACCAATCAGTTGCTCTACCAGGCCGAACTGCTGCTCGAGGCGCCGGTCGGCGACGACGAGCACGCCGTGGCGCGGCGCATGGCCCAGGAAGAGGGCGCCCTGGCCACGCTGGGCCTGGCGCTGGATGCCACGCTGCGCGAACTCACCGAGCACGCGGCGCTGGCACGCCACGACTGGCGCGAGCTGCTCGGCCCTCAGGGCGAGGGGGTGGCCGAGTTGCGCCGCCTGCGCGCCCTGCGCGAAGACCCGGAAAGCTGGCTGGCGGGGCTCTGCCAGCGGCTCGACGCCCTGGCCGGGGTGGATGGCGTGGCGCGCCGCGAGCGTAGCGAATCGCTGATCGTCGCCGCCGACCGGATTGCGCTGGGCGACGAGTTGCGCGGATTCCTGCGGGCCTTCAAGGCCGAATTGACGGCGCTGCGTGAAACCAGTTTCGAATGGTGACGCCCGAGCGGCGTAAGTGATAAGCTGACGGCATGAGAACGACGACCATGGCCCATGCGCTGTGGTCGTTTTTTGTTGCCGTGGCACAAGACCGTAGCGAGGTGACCGTGTCAGAAACCGCTGTGCTGGAAATCGTCGAACTCGCCGATGGCGAAGTCATTCTGCGGCCCGCCGAGGGCGACGGCGAACCCTTGCTGAGCATCCGCTTCTCCGACGAGGCGGCCGATCTGCTGCGCCAGAGTCGCTTCGACGTGGCCCGCGAGATGATCGATCACGCGATCACCCGGACCCGGCTCTGGGAGGGGGATGCCAGTGACGAGGAGGTCGTGAAGCCGGGAACCGTCCACTGACGTTCACCGGCCATCATGAGCCGCTTTCATGATCATCCTGAAAAGTCTCCGTTAGCCAACTCATCATTCGCTCGGCATAGTGCGCTCCACACTCGAACGATGGAGCCGTACCATGCCGATGCCTCCCTTCCGTGCCGACACCGTCGGCAGCCTGTTGCGCAGCGACTCCCTCAAGCAGGCGCGCGCGCGCTTCCATGACGGCAGCATCGACGCCGGGACACTGCGTGACGTCGAGAACGAGGAGATCCGCCGGGTCGTCGCGCGTCAGGAGTCACTGGGCCTGAAGGCCGTTACCGACGGCGAATTCCGACGCGCCTGGTGGCATTTCGACTTCCTCGAGCGGCTCGACGGCGTCGAGGGCTACCAGGCCGAGCAGGGCATCCAGTTCCAGGGCGTGACCACCCAGGCGCGCAGCGTGCGGGTGACCGACAAGCTCGGCTTCCCGGCCGACCATCCGATGCTCGATCACTTCCGCTTCCTGGCCGACACGGTCTCCTCGGCGACCGCCAAGATGACCATTCCCAGCCCCAGCGTGCTGCACTTCCGCGGCGGGCGGCGCAACATCGATAGCAGCGTCTATCCGAGCCTCGACGGCTTCTTCGCCGATCTGGCCGACACCTATCGCGATGCCGTGCGCGCCTTCCACGCCGCCGGTTGCCGCTACCTGCAGCTCGACGACACCGTCTGGGCCTATCTGTGTTCCGCCGAGCAGCTGGAAGCGGTGCGCGAGCGTGGCGATGACCCGTCGCGGCTGCAGTCGATCTATGCCGAGGTGCTCAACCACGCCCTGGCCGGGCGGCCCGACGATCTGCATGTCAGCCTGCACGTCTGCCGCGGCAACTTCCGCTCGACCTGGATCAGCGAGGGCGGCTACGAGCCGGTCGCCGAGACGCTGCTGGGCGGGGTCGACGTCGATGCCTACTTCCTCGAGTACGACACCGACCGGGCCGGCGGTTTCGAGCCGCTGCGCTTTCTGCCGGAGGGCCACAAGCAGGCGGTGCTGGGGCTGATCACCACCAAGAGCGGCGAGCTGGAGCCGGCGGAGGCGATCGAGCGGCGCATCGAGGAGGCACAGCGCTTCGTCGCCCGGGACCAGCTATGTCTGAGCCCGCAATGCGGTTTCGCCTCCACCGAGGAGGGCAACCGCCTCAGCGAGGACGAGCAGTGGGCCAAGCTGGCTCGGGTGGTGGAGATCGCCCGGGACGTCTGGCCCGACGCCTGACGGCCGTCACCCGGCCTCGCGGTGCGGGGCCACGCCTAGATCCGGCCTGCGGGGCGACGAAAGATCGCGCTCTCGCTCCCTCCAGCGACTACGCTCTAGCTCTGGGACAGCGCAGGAGGGCGCGAGGATGCGGCTGAGGATCGGCTACGAGATCGTCTACGAGTGCCCGCAGGCGGTGCCGATGATCGTGATGACCCACGTGCACTATTCGCGGGCCTCGGATCTGGTGGCGCCGGATTATCTGGTCACGCTGCCGCCGTTGCCCAGCGAGCCCTACCGCGACTCGTTCGGCAACTGGTGCGTGCGGCTGGTGGCGCCGCCGGGACGCACCGTGATCGCCACCGATGCGGTGATCGACGACCCCGGCCAGCCCGATCGGGTGGATACCCAGGCGCCGCAATTGCCCGTGGAACGGCTGCCGGCCGAGACCCTGCTCTACCTGATCGGCAGCCGCTACTGCGAGACCGACCGGCTCTCCGACATCGCCTGGCAGCTGTTCGGCAACGGTCCCACCGGCTGGCAGCGCGTGCAGGCCATCTGCGACTTCGTGCACCGGCACATCAGCTTCGGCTACCCGTATGCCCGGGCGACCAAGTCGGCCTGGGAGGTCTATCACGAGCGCGGCGGCGTGTGTCGCGACTTCGCCCATCTGGCGGTGGCCTTCTGCCGGGCGATGAACATCCCGGCACGCTATTGCACCGGCTATCTCAGCGACATCGACATCCCCCCGCCACACGCCCCGATGGACTTCCATGCCTGGTTCGAGGCCTACCTCGACGGCGGCTGGTACACCTTCGACCCGCGCAACAACGACCGCCGGGTCGGACGTATCCTGATCGCCTACGGGCGGGATGCCGCCGATGTGCCGATCGCCAACACCTTCGGGCCCAACAGCCTGGTATCGTTTCGGGTCTGGACCCATGAAGACGACGGCGTGTCGCCCCTGGCGCACGGCCGGTCCTGACCCAGCGAGAGGGAGTGAGCCTTGGAGCGTGTTGCGATCCTGGTCGATGTGCAGAACGTCTACTACACCACCCGTCAGGCCTTCGGCCGGCATTTCGATTACCGGGCGTTCTGGCGCCGGGCCACCGCCGGCCGTGAGGTCGTCGCCGCGTTCGCCTACGCCGTGGAGCGTGGCGACGCGCAGCAGCGCCGCTTCCAGGAGATTCTCCGCGGGATCGGCTTCACGGTGAAGCTCAAGCCGTTCATACAGCGGCGTGACGGTTCCGCCAAGGGCGACTGGGACGTGGGGATCACCCTCGACGCCGTCGAGCTCGCCCCCGGGATCGAGCGCCTGGTACTGGTCTCGGGGGATGGCGATTTCGCGCTGCTGGCGGACCGGCTCGCCGAGCGTTTCGCCATCCCGACCGAGGTCTACGGCGTGAAAGCCCTCACCGCCGAGGCCCTGAGACGCTCGGCCTCGGCCTTCATCGCCATCGACGAGTCCCTGCTGCTGACGCCTTCCTGACGGGCCGTCGGAGCGCCGACCGCCGGATCGCCGGCCGCCGGATCGCCGGCCGCTCAAATATCGCGGTGACGCTGCATCCAGTTGATCAATCCGCCGTCGAGCAGCACCTCGACCTGCCGCGGGGTCAGGTCGTGGCGAAGCCGAACCTTGCCGTTGGGCGTCTCGGCGGGCACGGTATCGCCGTCCTCGAGCGCCTGGTGCAGCCCCGAGAAACGCAGCGTCTGGCCGGATTCCAGCGCGTCGTAGTCCGCATCGCTGTCGAAGCGCAGCGGCAGCACGCCGAAGTTGACCAGATTCTGCCAGTGGATGCGTGCGAAACCCTTGGCCACCACCACGCGCAGGCCCAGATAGCGCGGGGCGATGGCGGCATGTTCGCGGCTCGAGCCCTGGCCGTAGTTGCGCCCGGCGATCACGGCGTGGTCGCCGCTGTCGTGGGCATGGCCGACGTAATCCGCGTCGACGGGCCCGAAACAGAAGTCCGAGATTCGCGGGATGTTGCTGCGATAGGGCAGCACCTCGTTGCCGGCGGGCATGATCTCGTCGGTGGAGATGTCGTCGGCCATCTTGAGCAGAATGCTCAGCTCGAGGTCGTCACCGATCGGCTCGAATTCGGGCAGCGAGGCGATATTGGGCCCCTTGATCAACTGGACCCGCGAGGACTCCGATTGCGGCAGGGGCGGCATCAGGTTGCGGGTGTCGACGATCGGATCGCTCGGGTTGCCGACCCGGGGGACATCGAAATCGAGATCGCGGGGGTCGGTGATTTCGCCCCTGAGCGCCGAGGCGGTGGCGGTCTCCGGGCTGCACAGGAAGACCCGGTCCTCGCGGGTGCCGGAGCGGCCGGGAAAGTTGCGCGGCACGGTACGCAGACTGTTGGTGTCGTTGGCCGGGGCCTGGCCCATGCCGATGCAGCCGTTGCAGCCGGCCTGGTGGAGACGGGCGCCGGCGCCCAGCAGGCTGAGTACGTGACCGTCGCGGGTCAGGGTCTCGAGGATCGAGCGCGAGGTGGGGTTGACGTCGAACGACACCCAGTCGCTGACCTGGCGGCCCTTGACCATCTCCGCGGCGATGGCGAAGTCGCGATAACCGGGGTTGGCGGAGGAGCCGATATAGGCCTGGGTTAGGTTCTCGCCGGCGATCTCGCGTACCGGCACCACGTTGCCCGGGCTCGAGGGCCTGGCGATCAGCGGCACGACGTTGGCCAGGTCGATGGTCTCGTGCACGTCGTAGTCGGCGCCCTCGTCGGCCTCGAGCGGTGAGAAGTCGTCGCGGCGGCCCACCGACTCGAGGAAGTCTCTCACCGCCTCGTCGGCGGGAAACACGCTGGTGGTGGCGCCCAGTTCGGCGCCCATGTTGGCGATCACGTGGCGGTCCATGGCCGACAGGGTGGCGAGCCCCGGGCCATAGTATTCGATGATGCGCCCGGTACCGCCGTCGACGCCATGGCGGCGCAGCATCTCGAGGATCACGTCCTTGGCGCTGACCCAGTCGGGCAGCGCATTGGTCAGCTTGACGCCCCAGATCTCGGGCATCTTGAGATGAAAGGGTTCGCCGGCCATGGCCATCGCCACGTCGATACCGCCGGCGCCGATCGCCAACATGCCCATCGAGCCGGCGGCGGGGGTGTGGCTGTCGGAGCCGAGCAGGGTCTTGCCGGGTTTGCCGAAGTGCTGCTGGTGCGTCGGGTGGCTGACCCCGTTGCCGGCCCGGGAGAACCACACCCCGAGTCGTGCGGCGGCACTCTGCAGAAAGCGATGATCGTCGGGGTTCTTGTTGTCCTCCTGGATCAGGTTGTGATCGACGTACTGCGCCGAGACTTCGGTCTTGACCCGGTCGAGTCCCATCGCCTCGAGTTCCAGCATCACCATCGTGCCGGTGGCGTCCTGGGTCAGCGTCTGGTCGATGCTCAGGGCGATCGGCTCACCGGGGTGCATGCGTCCCTGCGCCAGGTGCGCGTCGATCAGTTTTTGCGCCACGTTCATGGCCATGGTGTTTCTCCTTTTGCGGGTCCTTCCTGCGTCCTGTCACGTTCGCTACCCCCAGTGTAGAAAACCTGACCAAGTCGACTAACGTTGCATGCCCGGGTGGCTGACTCGGGGTTTCGCATGTTCTATGTTACGTAAACGTCAATATTAGCCATGGCGCAGGCCGAGCGTTGAAAGCCGGCCCGTGGCGCGCGGTCGTGATGTCCCACCCTCGACGTTGCGGCCGGCTACATTGACGGGGAGGGATCGCCGCACGCGCCGTGGTCGCCGGCCGGGGCAGTGATCCGTTCCCCGGACGGTCGCTCACGAGGCGGCCGCTTCCCGCCGGTGCGTCGCGGCGCATCGCTCACCCCGTGATCCGGGACGAGACAAGGAACGCCAGATGAGTCAAACCAACAAGACTGCCATCGTTCACAAGCCGTCGTTCATGAACGGCGACGAGTTCCGCATCCCCGTCTTCAAGCTGCTCAAGCAGGACGGCACGCCCTACAAGCAGGCCAGGCTGCCCGAGCTCGACCGCGATCAGGCGCTGCGCATCTACCGCGCCATGCTCTTCACCCGCGTGCTCGACGAGCGCATGCTCTCGGCCCAGCGCCAGGGGCGGTTGAGCTTCTACATGCAGTCCACCGGCGAGGAGGCGACGGTGGTCGGCAGCACCGCCGCGCTCGACGACGGCGACATGATCATGGCCCAGTATCGCGAGCAGGGCGCGCTGGCCTATCGCGGCTTCGGCCTCGACGAGTTCATGGACCAGCTGTTCGGCAACGAACACGATCACGGCAAGGGCCGTCAGATGCCGATCCACTACGGCTCGAAGGCGCTCAACTACCTGACCATCTCCTCGCCGCTGGCCACCCAGATCCCCCAGGCCACCGGCTATGCCTACGGGCAGAAGATGGCCGGCGAGGGGCACTGCACGATCACCGTGTTCGGCGAGGGCGCGGCCTCGGAAGGCGACTTCCATGCCGCGCTCAACATGGCGTCGGTGCATCGCGTGCCGGTGATCTTCCTGTGCCGCAACAACGGCTACGCCATCTCCACGCCGGCTCACGAGCAGTTCTCGGCCGACGGCATCGCGCCGCGCGCCTTCGGTTACCGGATGAAGGTGATCCGTGTCGACGGCAACGACATCCTTGCCGTCTACCAGGCGACCCGTGAGGCCCGCAAGCTGGCGGTGGAGGACAACCAGCCGGTGCTCATCGAGGCAATGACCTACCGGCTCGCCGCCCACTCCTCCTCGGACGACCCCTCCGGCTATCGTAGCCGCAAGGAGGAAGAAGCCTGGCGGGACAAGGACCCGATCCTGCGCATGCGGTTGTGGCTCGAGGGGCAGGGCTGGTGGAGCGACGACGACGAGAAGCGCGAACAGGAGGCCCGTCGCCGCGAGGTGCTCGAGGCGATGAAGGCCGCCGAGAAGCGCCGTCCACCGGCCCTCGAGACCCTGGTCACCGACGTCTACGACCGGGTGACGCCGGCACTCGCGCAGCAGCTCGCCGATCTCGAGGTCCACATTCGCAAGTATCCGGACGCCTACCCCAAGAGTGCCCCCTATCTGGATGACGACACGGCGGCAGGAGGGCGCGATCATGGCTGAGATGAACCTATTGCAGGCCATCAACAGTGCCCTGGACACGGCGATGGCCGCCGACGACAAGGTGATCTGCTTCGGTGAGGATGTCGGCGTGTTCGGCGGGGTGTTCCGCGCCACCAGTCATCTGCAGGAAAAGTACGGTCGCGATCGCTGCTTCAACACCCCGCTGGTCGAGCAGGGCATCATCGGCTTCGCCAACGGCCTGGCGGCGCAGGGCTCGGTGCCGGTGGCGGAGATCCAGTTCGCCGACTACATCTTTCCGGCCTTCGACCAGATCGTCAACGAGACCGCCAAGTTCCGCTATCGCTCGGGCAACCTGTTCGACGTCGGCGGCCTGACCATCCGCACGCCCTACGGCGGCGGTATCGCCGGTGGCCACTACCATTCCCAGTCGCCGGAAGCCTATTTCGCCCATACCCCGGGGCTCAAGGTCGTGGTGCCGCGCAACCCGCATCAGGCCAAGGGGCTACTGCTGGCGTCGATCCGCGATCCCAACCCGGTGCTGTTTCTCGAGCCCAAGCGGCTGTACCGCGCCGCCGTGGGCGAGGTGCCCGACGAGGACTACGAGCTGCCGCTGGGCGAGGCGGAAATCACCCAGGCGGGCTCGGACATCACCCTGCTCGCCTGGGGCGCGCAGATGGAAGTGCTCGGCAAGGCGGCGGAGCTCGCCGAAAAGGCGGGCATCTCCTGCGAGATCATCGACCTGCGCAGCATCCTGCCCTGGGATGTCGAGACGGTGGCCGAGTCGGTGCTCAAGACCGGCCGGCTGGTGATCAGCCACGAGGCGCCGCTGACCAGCGGTTTCGCCGCCGAGATCGCCGCCACCATCCAGAGCCGCTGCTTCCTCTACCTGGAGTCGCCCATCGCCCGGGTGACCGGTCTGGACACGCCGTTTCCGCTGACGCTGGAAAAGGAGTACCTGCCGGATCATCTGAAGATCTTCGAGGCGATCAAGGCCACCATCGATTACTGAGCGGCGCGTTCGGGAGAGACAGGACATGAGTGATTTCATTCTGCCGGACATCGGCGAAGGCATCGTCGAGTGCGAGCTGGTCAAGTGGCTGATCCAGGAAGGCGACACCATCGAGGAGGACCAGCCGGTCGCCGAGGTGATGACCGACAAGGCACTGGTCGAGATCCCCGCCCCCCACGCGGGGCGCGTGACCCGGCTCTACCATCGCGAGGGCGAGACCGCCCGCGTGCATGCCCCGCTGTTCGCCGTCGAGCCGCTGGACGGCGCCTCGCCCGACGAGGCGACTTCGCCGACCGACCAGGCGGCGAGTCGGACCGATGAAGCGCCGAGCGCGATGGGCGCATCCGACGTATCGAGCGGCGCCACGCAGGACGCGCCCGGTTCCGCGGACGAGGCGGCGGCGAGCGAGGATTTCATCCTGCCGGACATCGGCGAGGGTATCGTCGAGTGCGAGGTCGTCGAGTGGCGCATCCGCGAGGGTGACGAGATCGAAGAAGACCAGCCGGTGGTCGACGTGATGACCGACAAGGCGCTGGTCGAGATCACCGCGCCCAGGGCGGGGCGCGTCACGCGGCTCTACCACCAGCCGCGGGAGAATGCCCGCGTGCATTCGCCGCTGTTCGCCTACGTGCCGCGTGACGGGCAGGTCGAACGTCCCTCGACACCGGCGCGACACGCGCCGGCGGGCCGCGCCCCGAGCGAGGCGTCGTCCGGTGCCGAGCGCGCCGCCGGTACGGGCAAGGGACCCCACGGGCGGATTCCGGCGAGCCCGGCGGTGCGACGCCTGGTGCGCGAACTCGGCGTGCGGCTCGAGGACGTGCCGGGCTCCGGCAAGCACGGTCGGGTGCTCAAGGAGGACATCCTCGCCTTCGACAAGTCGCGGCGCGACGAAACCCCGATAACGGCCGGAGCCAGTGAGGCAACCGCCACGACCGAGCGGGCCGAGCAGGGCGAGGTGCGCGTCGAGCCGATCCGCGGGGTGCGTGCGGCGATGGCCCGGCGCATGAGCGAGGCAGCGTCGACCATCCCCCATTTCAGCTACGGCGACGAGATCGATGTCACCGAGCTGCTGGCGCTGCGCGAACGGCTCAAGCCGATGGCCGAGCGCGACGGCACCCGGCTGACGCTGATGCCGTTGATCATGAAGGCGCTGGGGCTGGCGGTGACGGCCTATCCGATCCTCAACAGCCGGATCAGCGACGACGGCAGCGAGATCCACTACCAGCCGCACTGCAACGTGGGCATGGCGGTGGATAGTCGGGCGGGGCTGCTGGTGCCCAACGTCAAGCGCGTCGAGCGGTTGAGCATCCGCGAGATCGCCGACGAGGTGGCGCGGCTGACCGAGGCCGCCCGCGAGGGGCGGGTGAGTCAGGCCGACCTGCAGGGTGGCACCATCAGCATCTCCAATATCGGCGCGCTGGGCGGCACCTATGCGGCGCCGATCATCAACCCGCCGGAGGTGGCGATCGTCGCCCTGGGTCGGGTCCAGACCCTGCCGCGCTTCGATGCCGACGGCAAGGTGGTGTCGCGGTCGATCATGACCATCACCTGGTCGGGCGACCACCGGATCATCGACGGCGGTACCATCTCGCGCTTCTGCAATCGCTGGAAGGAGTACCTCGAGGCACCGCAGACGATGCTGCTCGACATGACGTGAACGCAAGATAGAGGGCGGCATGGCCCGGGATACGCTCGAACAGTTCTACATCCCCGAAGAGCAGTCGATCTACCTGCTCAGTCACGACGACGCCCGCAAGCTCAAGGACTGGGTCGCGCTGTGCCGCACCCAGCTCGAGCAGCTCGGCTATCGCGACATCGAACTGGTCGGCAAGGGCGCCTACGGCTTCGTCTTCGCCGGTGTCTCGGCGCATGAGGCGCATCACGTCTTCAAGTTCTCGCGGATCACCCTGCCGCAGCACCTTCAGGATCGCCTGGAGGAAGAGGCGTTCATGCTCGAGCAGGTCGATCACCCGCGGGTTCCCCGGCTGGTCGCCTTCCAGCGCATTCGCCGGCAGTCGATCCTGGTCATGGAACGCGCGCCGGGCATCAACCTCGAGGAGTATTCGCTGCGCCACGGTCGTCTGCCGCCGCGGCTGGTGGTGCGCATCGCCGCCCAGATCGCCGACATCCTGCGCGGCCTGCGTCGCGAATCCGGCCCCCACGGCAAGCCGATCGTGCATGGCGACATCAAGCCCTCCAACCTGGTCTTCGATCCGCGCAGCGAGACCGTGGCGCTGATCGACTGGGGCTCGTCGGTGTTCGCCCAGCTCGACGCCAACGGCCAGTTCATCTCGACCAGCGTCATGGAGCTGATGTCCGACGACCTGCAGCACACCAACGCCCGGCTGGGGGATGTCTATTTCATCGGCGAGGAGCAGCTGGGCGGCGGGCTGTCGTCGCCGCGCTTCGACGAGCAGGGCGCGGCCGGCACGCTCTACGCGTTGGCCTCGGCGCAGTCGTGTCGTTTCGGCCATCGGGCGATACCCGCCACCGCGCTGGGCCTGCCCGTCGAGTTCGCCCGGGTGCTCGACGGCATGCTCGATGACGACCCGCAGCGTCGCCGTCGGGCCGGTGACTATTTCCTCGCCGAGATGCCGCGCCTGTCGCGGCTGGTGATGCTCGATCTGCCGGAGCCGCCCGAGCCGGCGCTGGTGCCGGTCTGGGTGCGGCCCAGCCGGCGCGAGATCGATACCGTGGTCTACAGCTCGCGCAAGTCGTTCCTGCGCGAGGCGGCGGCCGCTACCGACACCCTCAGCGCGGTCAACGACGTCCAGCTCGACCGCTACTACAAGAACTTCATGCAGGGCATGGGCGAGACCGAGAAGGCCTTCCTCGCCGCGGTCAGCCGCCTTGGTCGTTATCCGGTGGTGGGCGGGCTGGCGGTCCGCTGGGAAAGCGACGGCGTGTACATCGACAGCGTGCTCAACCTGCACGACCTGTCGCGCCGCACGGCCTTCATCGCCGCGGTCAACAACATGGTGACCCTGGCGCGGGCGATCTACCGTCGCGGCGTGTTCAAGAGCTGCCTGTTCAATGCCCGCGATACCCTGCACATCGACCGCGCGGGGCCCGACGAGCCGTTTCATCCCGGGCCGGACATGACGCTGCCCTATGAGGTGAGTGCCGCGCCCGATCTCGAGGATCGCACCCGCATTCACTCCTACTTCGAGGACGGCCCGGATCCCGAGGAGTTCCTGCAGCTCCCCGAGGCGATCATGCAGCAGCTGGAAGCGCTCAACGCGATCCACCACACCGGCCTGATCATCTTCGAGGCGTTGCCGAACCACCTCAAGATTCACAGCTATTACCGCTTGCTCGACCCGGCGCGCGAGGCGCAATTCCGGGCCTGTCTCGACGCCATGCTCGCCGCGGTGCCGTTGATCCGCGGACTGGGGGTGTCCGGTTACATGAAGATGCCCTACAAGGACACCAAGGTGTTTTCGCACATCGAGCAACTGCCGGCGCGGTTCTATCCCCGGGACCCGCGGGGTGAAGGGCAGGCGCGACAGCGCGATACCTGAGTCGTTGTCGATTTAACCTATATTAAATACAAAGCGTGCTTAGGGGGTTACCGTGGCGGCATCGGACGACATCCGACGCCGTCACCGGCTGTGATTGTTGAGGCTTTATGTAACGTCTACGTTTAAGGTCAAGCAGCCGAAAGTGACGCTGTAGCAAGCAGACTAATGGAGGAGTTTGCGATGAAAGAGACCCAGGATCTTTTCCCGACCCGGCTCGAACGAAAACTGGGCATGTTCGAGCGTATCGACCCCGTGGTTCACAGCGAAGGTGAACAGCGCAAGGGGCCGCTCAGCGAAGAGCAACTCGACGAGTTCGACAGAAAGGGCTTTCTGTCCTTCGAGGGTTTCTTCTCGCCGGACGAGATGGAGAGCTTTCTGCAGGAGTTGCGCGATTACGAGGACGACGCGGACCTCAAGCTCTCCGAGGGGACCATCCTCGAGCCCGGCAAGGAGGAAATCCGCTCGATCTTCGGTATCCACGAGGTATCCGAGCGTTTCAGCCGGCTGACTCGCGACCCGCGGCTGCTGGCGATGGTTCAGCAGATCCTCGGCAGTGATGTCTACATCCACCAGTCGCGGATCAACTACAAGCCCGGCTTCAAGGGCAAGGGCTTCGACTGGCATTCGGATTTCGAGACCTGGCACAGCGAGGATGGCATGCCGCGCATGCGCTCGGTGAGCTGCTCGATCATCCTCACCGACAACGGCGAGTTCAATGGCCCGTTGATGCTGGTCCCCGGTTCGCACAACTACTTCGTGCCCTGCGTGGGACGCACCCCGGAGGACAACTACAAGGAGTCGTTGAAGAGCCAGGACATCGGCGTGCCGGACGACGCCAGCCTGCGCGACCTGATGGTCGAGGGTGACATCGAGGCGCCCAAGGGGCCGGCCGGTTCGCTGGTGATGTTCGAGTGCAACACCCTGCACGGGTCCAACATCAACATGTCCTGCTGGCCGCGCAGTAACCTGTTCTTCGTCTACAACAGCGTCGAGAACACCCTGCACGACCCCTACTGCGGGAATCGCCCGCGGCCGGAGTTCCTCGCCAACCGCAAGGACTGGCGTCCGCTGACCCCGGTCGAGTGAATCGCACACCGCGAACGCCGATCCCCTGCGACGGGCACCCCTCGGGGTGCCCGTCGCGTCTGTGCGCCCCCGGCGTTGGCGCTCTCCACGGCATGCCGTAAGGTGGAGGGCGGGTTGACCCAGGAGGAGATCGGCATGCTCGATACCGACACCCGCTTCACGCGCGCCATCGCACGACTCGATGCCTTGCACGCCGAGGATCCGCGCACCGTGCGGGTCGAGGGCGAGACGCTGCCCTACGAACTGCACTATGCCCGCTGCATGAGCGCCTGGCTGGACCGGGTGCTGCCCGAGGCCTCCGAGGCCCTGCGGCTGGCGGTTCGCGCCCAGCATCTGCAACGCTGGCAGGTGCCTCGCGACGATTACCCACGCGACCGACCCGGCTATCTGACCTGGCGTCGCGATCTGGGGCGGCGTCAGGCGGAAACGGCGGCCGGGATCCTGAAGGCGGTGGGGTACGACGCGGCGACCGGCGAGCGGGTCGCGAGCCTGATCCGCAAGGAAGGGCTGCGCCGCGATCCCGAGACCCAGGCGCTGGAGGATACCGCCTGCCTGGTGTTTCTCGACAACGAGTTCGCCGCGTTCGCGGCCCGCCACGACGACGACAAGATCCTGCGTATCCTGCGCAAGACCTGGGCCAAGATGTCGCCGCGGGGCCACGAGCTGGCGATGACCATCGACCTGCCGGAGGCGGCGCGGGCACTGGTCCAGCGCGCCCTGGGCGCCGCCTGAAGAGTGCCTCGGCCATGCCTTCTCCGGCGCTTCAGCGCAGCTTGGTCTGGCGCCGCTCCAGCTCCTCCTCGGGGGGGCGGAAGGCGTCGGCGCGGGCGCTGTCCCAGAAATGCCGGTACACCTGGTGGGTCGGCGTCCCCTCCAGCAGCTCGCCCGGGGCGAGATAGGCATAGAGCGTGTCCAGGGTCTGGACCTCGGTCGGCGAGGCACGCCGCAGGACGTGTTCGGGGCCTAGCTGGCCGGGGTGGGTCAGGCCCGCGGCGGCCAGCATCTCGGCCAGTGCCTCGAGGGTGTTCTCGTGGAACTGCCGGACCCGCTGCGACTTGTCGGCGACATCCAGCTTGCGCCCGCGTTGCGGGTCCTGGGTGGCCACGCCGCTGGGGCAGCGGTCGGTGTGGCAAGACATCGACTGGATGCAGCCCAGCGAGAACATGAAGCCGCGGGCGGCGTTGCACCAGTCGGCCCCCAGGGCGATGGTCCGCGCGATGTCGAAGGCCGAGATGATCTTGCCCGAGGCGCCGACGTGAATCCGTTCGCGCAGCCCGGCGCCGACCAGGGTGTTGTGGACCAGCAGCAGCGCTTCGGTCAGCGGCATCCCCAGCCGATTGATGAACTCCAGCGGTGCCGCGCCGGTGCCACCCTCGCCACCGTCGACGACGATGAAGTCCGGGCGGGTATCGCTCTCGAGCATCGCCTTGACCAGCCCGAACCACTCCCAGGGGTGACCGATGGCCAGCTTGATGCCCACCGGCTTGCCGCCGGAGAGATGGCGTAGCCGGGCGATGAAGGCCATCATCTCCAGGGGTGTGGTGAAGGCGCTGTGGCCGGCCGGCGAGACCACGTCCCGGCCCATCGACACACCGCGGGTGGCAGCGATCTCCGGGGTCACCTTGGCGGCCGGCAGAATGCCGCCGTGCCCGGGCTTGGCCCCCTGGGAGAGCTTGATCTCGATCATCTTGACCGACTCGAGCGTGGCGTTCTCGACGAAACGCGACTCGCTGAAGCTGCCGTCGTCGTTGCGACAACCGAAGTAGCCCGAACCGATTTCCCAGACCAGGTCGCCGCCGTGGCGGTGGTAGGGCGAGATCGCCCCCTCGCCGGTGTCGTGGTAGAAGCCGCCGTCGCGCGCGCCCCGGTTGAGGGCGCTGATCGCATTGGGCGAGAGCGCGCCGAAGCTCATCGCCGAGATGTTGAACACGCTCGCCGAGTAGGGCTTGTCGCAGTCGGCACCGATCACCAGCCGGAAGTCGTGATCGTCGATCGTCGCCGGATGCAGCGAGGGGCTCATCCACTCGTAGCCCTCGGCGTAGAGATCCAGGACCGAGCCGAAGGCCTTCTTGTCCGAGACGTTCTTGGCACGCCGGTAGACCAGCGAGCGTTGCTCGCGGGAGAACGGCTGGGCGTCGGTGTCCGATTCGATGAAGTACTGACGAATCTCGGGGCCGATGGACTCCAGGCCGTACCGGAAGTGGGCGAGTATCGGATAGTTGCGGCTTACCGTGTGGGACTTCTGCCGGATATCGTAAGTGCCCAGTGCGGCCAGGGCGGCGAAGATCGCGGCCGCCCAGCCCCACCCCGAGGCCACGGGCCACAGCCCCAGCGAGACGACCAGGCCGATCAGGCTGGCGATATAGGGGGCATAGCGGAAGGGGAGGCGACTCAACAGCGAAGGTTGGTGCATCGGTGGGCTCCTGTCGACGATGCGGGGCAGTCCAGGACAGGCCGTCACGCGTTGTCAGCCCGTCATGATGAGAGGACCGATTATCCCCCGTGTCGTTCCGTCGTCCCAGTAGTACCGTCATCGATACGACCCACGCCCTTTCGGTCGCCAGACTGAAAAGGGGCGTCGTCGAGGCCATGACGCATCTCCGTCGAAGGCATGGCCCCATCCGCCGCGACACGTCGCGTATCGTGGCTTGACGACTCGGGGTGGCGCTATCCGGCCGGTCAGCCAGGCGAGCCCTAAGAAAACGCTGCCTAAATAGCTGCGCGGGCCGATCACTTTGTTGTGCGGTGCGCGGAATCCTCACCTATACCCCATAGGCTCCGGTTCCTGTGCGCCGTACGCCTCGTGCTTGACACCGCTCGCTGATTTATTCAGCGCTTCCCTAACGGCCTTCGCCTTCCGCCAGACGATTCAGCCCGTCGCTGTCGAGGATCTCGAACTCGCGCCCGCGGGTGGTCATCAACCCCGACTGCTGAAAACGCCCCAGCAGGCGGCTCACGGTCTCGACCGCCAGCCCCAGGTAGCTGCCGATGTCGGCCCGCGACATGGCCAGCCGGAAGCGGTGGGGCGAATAGCCGCGGCGCTGGAAGCGGGCCGACATGGCCACGAAGAAGCTCGCCAGCCGCACGTCGGAGGTTCGTCGCAGCAACAGGCGCACCAGCATGCGCTCATGATGGAGCTCGCGACTCATCACCTGAAAGAGGTGCTCCCTGAGCCCGATGACGCTGTCGCCCTGGCCGTCGAGATGGTGATAGGGGATCTCGCAGACGGTGGTGGTCTCGAGGGCGGTCACCGTGCCTGGATAGCGCCGTTCGCCGAGGGCATCGAGTCCCACCAGCTCGCCCGGCAGGAAGAAATGGGTGATCTGGTCCTCTCCCGACGGGCAGCGCGAGGTCTGCTTGAGACTGCCCGAGCGCACGACGAACAGGCTGGAAAAGGGCGACTCCTGATGGAGCAACGTCTGCCGCTTGTGCAAGGGCGGCCACTGGCGGGTCAGCGATTCGAACCGCTCGACATCCCGGAGCGTGAGGGTCGAGGGAACGCACAGCGCGCTCAGACTGCACGTCTGGCAGCGCAGGTCGTGCGAGCCGGCGAATCGCATGAGGCGGCTCGGCTTCGTCATGTCAGCCACTCCCTGATGCTCTGTCCCACGGTGAGTATGGAAGAGCATGAACGAGTAAAAAGACTGGTATTTGCCATCTGGCCCGGACTGAGTTTGCTGGTTGCCTGCCCTTCATTTCCGGACGCATGACGTCCATCAAAGTTTACTTGGTATTCGCTGGGTACATTGCGCGCCATGAGAGGGCCTCAAGACCCTTTCGGGATCGGGCATGACCTGTTGTCGCGCCCGGACAGACCTGTTCACAAGGGAGACCGACGATGCCGTGCGCGTTCGATAACAAGACAAGAGCCATCCTGCCGGAAGAGGGGCGCTTTCCGGCCATCGCGCATGAAGCCGACGAGACAGCGCGTTATCGCCAACTGGCCCTGCGCTTTCTGACCTATCACCCCGCCCTCAGCCGCCTGCTCGAGACGCTGGCCGAGGAGAGTCGGCGGCGGGCTTTGGCATTGGCGAGCACGGCCCGCGGGCTGCAACTGTTCGATCAGGTCTCGCTCGATCAGGTTTCGTTCGATGCCAATGTCCGTGCGATGGCCGAGGCGCCATCCTGCGAGCAATTCTTCGTCACCGATGAAGTGATGGGGTCGGCATTGCTTGCCGAGGCCCAGGAACAGGCGGAGGTCTCGCTGGAACGCTACCGTGCCTGGCTACGGGTCAACGCGGTCACCGACTGGCAGGCGCTGCTCGAGACGATCGTCACCCAGAAAAGCGCCGAATGCCGGATCCTGCAGGAAAGCCAGCCGGGCTGGCGGGAGGCGGCCGTCATCCCGCTGATGCCCCTGTTGCGCCGTCGCAGGGCCTAGCGGTCAGCCCGCCTGCCGCGAGGTCGGCGGCGTTTCCTGGCCGGCCTGGCCGTCGGGCAGCTCGCAGACCCAGGCCATGGCCTCGTGCTTGTGGTCGTTGGAGAAGACGCGAACTTCCAGCGGCTTGAAGAGGTGGTTCTCCAGCGCGGCCAGCGGGCGCATCCACAGATGGTCGGACACCGCCGCGGCGCGATGGAAGTGACCGAGCTGGCCGACCTGGGTCAGGCCGTAGCCCAGATCGCGCAGCAGCGCCGAGGCGGTCATCCAGCGCAGGGCATCGAGTTCGGTGTAGAGGCTGACCCGGGGATGGTCCTGCTTGGCGGCCTCGATGGCGTCGATCGCCTTCTGAAGTTCGCTGGCGTCGAGTCGGCCGCTCAGGCGCAGGGCGACGACATGCGGCGCTGGGGCGGTGATCATCTCGAGCATGATGACGACTCCTGGCGAGGTTTCATTGAGCGTAGCAGAGCGTCTGCGCTCGGGCATCGACCGCCGCCGACGTTGGGCCCGAACGCGGGCGCGGCGCTCAGGCCGCGAAAGACATGCCGCGCTGTCGCGACGCGGCGGGGCTGGTAGAATGCCGGCCTCGTCACGCCATGACCCGGAGTCCTCGGATGAGCGCCAGGAGCTGTTCCAATCCCGATGTGGTGATCGTCGGCGCCGGTGCCGCCGGCCTGATGTGCGCCCTGACCGCCGGTTACGCCGGGCGACGCGTGCGTGTGCTCGACCACGCCAGCAAGCCCGGCAGGAAGATCCTGATGTCCGGCGGCGGGCGCTGCAACTTCACCAACATGGACACCGGGCCGCACAACTTCTTCTCGCAGAACCCGCATTTCTGCATCTCGGCACTCAAGCGCTACCGCCCCGAGCATTTTCTCGAACTGGTCGAACGCCACGGTATCGAGCCGGTCGAGAAGGCGCCGGGCCAGTTGTTCTGCGCCGACTCGTCGCGCCCGATCCTCGACATGCTGCTCACCGAATGCGACTGGGCGGGCGTGGACATCCAGCTCGCGACGACGATCGAGCGCGTCGAGCGCCATGGCGAGGGGATGCGACTGACCACGTCGGCGGGAACCCTCGACACCGGCGCGGTGGTGATCGCCACCGGCGGGCTGTCGATCCCCACCATGGGCGCCACTGGTTTCGGCTACGACGTGGCCCACGCGTTCGGCCTGGCGGTGACCGAGACCCGCGCCGCCCTGGTGCCGTTCACTTTGACCTCGCAGTGGAAGGCGCGCGCCGCCGCGCTGTCCGGTGTCGCCTGCGAGGTGGAGGCGCGCTGCCGGAACGGGCGCTACCGCGAGCCGCTGCTGTTCACCCATCGCGGGCTCTCCGGGCCGGCGATGCTGCAGCTCTCCAGCCACTGGCAGCCGGGCGACGCCCTCGACATCGACCTGTTGCCCGGTGTCGACGCCTTCGCGGCGCTGCGCGAGGCCCGCGAGACCGCCCCGCGCCGCCACGTGTCGAGCTGGCTGGCGGAACGCCTGCCCCGGCGGCTGGCCCAGGCACTGATCGAATGGCACGGCGACGACGGTGTGCTCGCCGAGGCTTCCAACGCCCAGCTCGAGGCCTGGGGCGAACGCCTCAACCGCTGGTCGATCAAGCCCGCCGGCACCGAGGGCTGGCGCACCGCCGAGGTCACCCTGGGCGGCGTGGATACCCGGGCCCTGTCGTCGAAGACCTTTGCGGTTCGCGAGCTGCCGCAACTGCGCTTCATCGGCGAGGTGCTCGACGTCACCGGCGAGCTGGGTGGTTACAACTTCCAGTGGGCCTGGGCCTCGGGCGTGGCCTGCGGGCTGTCGCTGTGAGAGGTCGGGCAATGGCACGCCCAGGGGGGGGGGGGGCGGGCGGTCATGAGGCGGATCGGCAAGTGCTTGGGGGCGCTGGGCCGCCCGGGCCGTCGTGACCGCGGCGACCGTCAGGCGCTGATCGTCTGCGGTCTGGGCTACGCGAGCTACCGGCTGCTGGCACGCATCGCCGCCTCGAGACGCTACACGGCGGTGGCGGTGATCGACGACGAGCCCTGGAACCACGGCACCGAGGTGGAAGGCGTGCGCGTCCATTACCCGAGCGAGGCCGCGTCGCTGGCCCGTCGGCATGGCGTGGTCGCCGTGGTGCATGACGAGCCGGCGACGCTCGCCATGTTCGACGGCGCGACCCGCGCCGCCCTGGGCGAGGCGGGCGTGCCCGTGGTGCGACTGTCCGGCGCGGCGCCGGAGTCGCTCGAGACGCAGCTGCGCGCGGCACGCGGCCACTGATCTCGTCCGCGCGTTCATGGGGGAACGGATTACCGCGGGCTGAGGCGGCATGGCTTGAAGGTCCATGACGAGCACCTACGCTGAGTGAGCAGCGATCCTTCACGGATGAATCCCCCGACAGGAGCGTCACCATGCCTTCCACCGCCCGGCGCCTCGATGGCGATACCCTGGAAAATCGTCACCTCAAGGAGTGGCTGCGCCGCTATCAGCGTGTCCGCGCGGCCAGCGAAGCGATCTGCGCGCCCCTCGCGACCGAGGATCACGTCGTGCAGAGCATGCCCGACGTCAGCCCGCCCAAGTGGCATCTGGCCCACGTCAGCTGGTTCTTCGAGGCCTTCCTCCTGACGCCCTTTCTGGCCGGTTACCGCACCCTCGACCCGGCCTACGACTTTCTCTTCAACTCCTATTACGAGACCCACGGCACGCCGTTTCCGCGGCCGCGGCGCGGGCTGATCTCGCGCCCCACGGTGGCCGATGTATACCGTTATCGGGCTCACGTCGACCAAGCCATGGGTGAGCTGCTCGAAGCGCCGCCCGCCGAGCATCTCGCCGAGATCCGGCGTCGGGTCGAGCTGGGCCTGCACCATGAGCAGCAGCATCAGGAACTGCTGCTGATGGACATCAAGCACATCCTGGCCCAGAACCCGCTCGATCCGGTGTATCGTGACGATCTCGCCACAGCCCCGTCTGTCGACCCGGGTCCCGTCGAGTGGCTGGGCTATCCCGCCGGCCTGCACCACATCGGCCACGCCCCGCACGAGGACGGCTTCGCCTTCGATAACGAGACGCCGCGCCACCGGCGCTTTCTCGAGGCCTTCGAGCTGGCCAGCCGGCCGGTGACCAACGGCGAATTCCTGGCCTTCATCGAGGACGGCGGCTACCGGCGGCCCGATCACTGGCTCGCGGACGGCTGGCAGCAGGTCAACGACGCCGGCTGGCAGGCGCCGCTCTACTGGCGGAAGCAGGATGGTGCCTGGTGGCACATGACGCTCGGCGGGCTGCGAGCGCTGGATCCCGCGGCGCCGGTATGCCACGTGAGCTTCTTCGAGGCCGATGCCTATGCCCGCTGGGCGGGTGCGCGGCTGCCCGACGAGGCCGAATGGGAAATCGCCGCCCGCGACGCGGCACTGGCAGGCAATTTCGTCGAGCAGGACCACCTTCAGCCGATGGCCGCGGCGCCAACGCCGCACCGGCCGGGCCAGCTGTTCGGTGACGTCTGGGAGTGGACGGGCAGCGCCTATCGTCCCTATCCGGGCTTTCGGTCGCTGCCCGGGAGTCTCGGCGAATACAACGGCAAGTTCATGTCGGGGCAGATGGTCCTGCGCGGGGGCTGCTGCGCGACACCGCAGGCGCACCAGCGGGTGACCTATCGCAATTTCTTTGCGCCCCACGCGCGCTGGGCCTTTTCCGGGGTACGGCTCGCCCGCGAGGCCTGACGTGGTCGACGACGCCGGGCGAGCGAGGGTCGGGAAAGGCGGTACCGGGCGCAGCGGTCGATGGCGGTCCGTGTGCATCGCCCGGAGGGCGTGACATACTACGCGCCTTTCGAGTCAATCGTGTTACCGCTTCATGACCCCGACATTCCTCGCTGGTTACCGCCGACGTCTGCGTGGCACCCTGGCCTTCGCGCTGATCAACCTGGTCGCGGTGTGGCTGATCGCCCTGCGCTATGCCCCGTTTCTGGCGGTGCCCCACGACCCGATGGGCATCGCCTATCTGATCGTCACCTGGGTCGGTCATTTCGGCCTGCTGGTGCTGCTGGCCTGGCTGGTACTGGCCGTCCTGGGGCTGGTTCTGCCACGCCGCGTGCTGTGGCTGCCGGCCGCCGTGCTGGCCGCGGCGGGGCTGGCGCTGATGCTGGTCGACACCGTGGTGTTCGCCCAGTATCGCTTCCACATCAATCACTTCATGGTCTCGCTGTTCCTCGACGACAAGAACGGCGAGATCTTCAGCTTCACCGGCTCGACCTGGCTGATCGTCGCAGGCGTGGTGACGGGGCTGCTGCTCGTCGAGAGCTGGCTGGCCCGGCGCCTGCTGCGCGCGGATGGCGTTCGCCGGCTGCCGCTGTGGCGGGGCGTCGGCGTCCTCGTCGTCGCGCTGCTGGCCAGTCATGCGATCCACATCGTCGCCGACGCGCGCTATCAGCGCAGCGTGACCCAGCAGGTCAACATCTTCCCGCTGCTGTTCCCGGCCACCGCCAAGGGCTTCATGAAGGCGCACGGCTGGCTCGATCCGCGGGCGATGCGTGCCGCGCGTGCCGATATCGTTCACGATGCCCCGGACGACATCGCCTGGCCGAAGGCACCGTTGCAGTGTGATCCCGGCACTTCGCCGCCCAACGTGATGGTGATCCTGGTGGATACCTGGCGGCACGACGAGGTCGGCCCGGAGATCACGCCACGTCTCCTGAGTGAACTGGAGGGGGAGGGGCGCCGCTACCGGCATCACTTCAGCGGCGGCAACAGCACGCGCACCGGGGTGATGAGCCTGTTCTACGGACTCACCGGCAACTACTACCATCGCCTGGAGAACTCGCAGACGCCGTCGCTGCTCATCGAGCAGTTGCAGGCCCAGGATTACCGGCTGGGCATCTTCGCCTCGGCGAGCCTGGACAGCGTGGGTTTCGACCGTTCGATCTTCGCCTCCGTGCCGGAGCTGCCGTCGGCGCCGTCGGGGGTTACGCCGGCCGAACGCGACCGGCAGATGACCCGCCACTGGCTCGACTGGCAGGCCCTGCGTCGCGAGGACGACGTGGGACGGCCGTGGTTCGGCATGCTGTTCTACGACGCTCCCCACGGCTACAGCGTGCCCGAGGGCGGCGAGACCCCCTTCACGCCCTCGGCGGCGAACATGGACTACCTGGCCCTGGGGCCGAACACCGATCCCGCGCCGTACTTCAATCTGCACCGCAACGCCGTCTACAACGTCGACCGGCGCATCGCGCGGGTCATCGAGGATCTCAAGCGCCACGGCGAGTGGGACGACACCCTGCTGGTGATCACCGGCGACCACGGCGAATCCTTCGACGATTTCGGCGACAACTACTGGGGACACAACAGCCATTTCGCCCCGCCGCAGACCCAGGTGCCGATGCTCCTCCACGGCCCCGGCGTCGAACCCGGCGAGGTCGAGGGCATGACCAGTCATCTCGACGTGGTACCGATGCTGATGCGCCACGCCCTGGGGTGTCGCAATCCCGTCGACGACTACAGCCAGGGCCGCGACCTGCTCGACCCCGGGCTGGATCACGACTGGGTCACGGCCAGCAGCTATCTGGATACCGCGATCATCGAGGACGACCGGATCACGGTGATCGACGGCGCCGGTGACTGGAAGGTCGTCGACCGCCGTCTCGAGCCGCTCGAGGAGCAGGTGTCACCGGCCGTGCAGGCGGCGATGCGGACGATGCGCCGGTTCTACGCCCGTTGACTCAGCGTCTGAGCGGGCGCGGGACCTTGCGCGAGCGGCGACGATACAGCCAGCGCGTGGCCCGGCCCAGGCCGAGCAGCACGGCGAAGGGCAGGATCAGCAGCACGGCGAGCAGTTGACCCAGCAGCACGCCGATGTCGAGCAGCAGGAGACGCTCGGCGAGGCGCTCGAAGCGCGCCGCAAGACGGTGAAGGAACCTCGGGACCGGTATCGCCATGACGGGGCGCTCCGCGGACGCATGTCGTAACGGGCCCGACCGAAGGGGCGCCGCAATGAATAGACAGTGAGTCTGCGCCGGTTAACTTAAGCCGGACTTAACGCATCCGCGGGAAGGTGTCGGCCACGCGAGGCGACAATCGGTTCCGCCACGATATGATCCGAAGGGAGAGAGGACAGCGACAGTTCGGGGAGCGGGTAGGGGTGGCGATCCGGGGGATCGCCACGTGGCAGGCTAGTGACGGTGCATCGAGCGATACACCGCGCGGACCCGGTTGGCGAGCAGCAGTCCGGTCATCAGGCGCCGTATCAGCCGACCCGTCGAACGGGGCCGACGCAGGCCCCGCCAGGAGACCATGCCCAGGGCGGCGAGGGTCGGCGCGCGCCACTGCATGAGCCGTTCCCAGCCGTGGTCGACGGGGGCCGTGGCGTCGCGCCAGTCGCGCAGGGCCATGGCCATGTCGAGGCGTTGCTGGAGTATCTGGGTTTCCAGCTGGTCGCGATACGCGAGCCGCTCACGATGATTCATGAGAGGACTCCAGTATCTGCCGGTCCTGACCGAGATGGCTGAGTGTCGCTTCCATCAGCCGGCGCTGTCTGGCGGTGCGTCTGGCCTTGATCGCCAGCCCCGCGGAGAGCAGCAACAACACCCCGGCACACAGCGCGATGGCCAGCAGGCGGTGATCTTCCCAGTAGACCACCACGACCAGCAGCAGCAGCATGCCGACACCGAACGAGAACAGGATCAGGCTGGCACCCGCCATCAGCAGAATCGAGACCAGCCGGTCCCGCTCGAGTTCCAGCTCCAGCACGGCGAGCCGCAGACGCGACTCGCCGGTGGCGACCAGGGTGGCGAGCAGGCGGCGGGCCGCCGAGATGACGCGTTCCGCCGGTCCTTGGCGAGCCGCCATCAGCGACGACCGAGCAGCAGGCCGACCACGACGCCGACGGCGGTACCGATGCCGATGCTGGTCCAGGGATTCTCGTGGACGTAGCGATCGCAGATGTCGGCGCTGTCGAGCATGCTGTCGCGGGTATCGTGATAGAGCTTCTCGCCACGTGCTTCCAGCCGGGCGCGCGTTTCATGCAGGCGCTGCTGGGCACGATCGCGCATTTCCTTGATGTTGCCGCGGGAGTCCTCCGCGGTGGCATTGACCAGTTCCTCGACCGTGCGAGACAGGTTGTGCAGATCTTCCTTCAGTTGAGCCGTGCTGGTGTCACGATCGGAGTGCCCGGTGGGGTACATGGCCATGAGTGTCTTCCTTTGACGGTGAATGACGCTTTCATCATAGCAGCGTGATTTGACGGTTCAACGGCTGCCCGGAATACCGGCGAGAAAGGTGTTGAGGCTGAAGCCCAGCCCGAGCCGCTGCACGTCGTTGTCGTAGTCGATCAGGCTTTCTCCGTAGCCGTCGTAATACTGGACGTAACCGCGAATCTTGCCGGCCAGCGGGAAGGAGTAGTCGAGCTGCACGCCGTAGTGATTCTTGCCGGGATTGCCCCTGACCAGCATCGACAGTTCCTGGTCGCCGAAGGCGCGCACCAGGGTGACGTCGCCGTAACCGATGTAGTTCTCGAGGTCGGGGTTGTCGTCCTCGGCATCGCTTTCCGGTATCCGCCAGTGAGGCGCCACGCTCAGCGCCCATTCGCCGCGCTGGAAGAGCATGTCGGCGTAGAGCCGGTTCCAGCTGCGCGACAGGGTCTGGGAGCGGCCGTTGGACTGATGCGCGAAGCCCACCCGGTTGATGGTGTTGGTCCAGCCCAGCAGCGTGAGGTCGTTGTCGAAGCTGACGAAGGCCTCGGGTTCGTAATTGGTCTCGCGAAACGGCGACGAGGCATCGGAGTTGTAGGCCTGCCACCAGCTGCGCTGGGTGTAGGCGAAGTAGAGATCGCCGTTGTGACCGAAGATGTCCTCGAGCACGTTGATCTTGAGGCTGACCTGGAACTTGACCTCGGCGTTGTCGGCGTTGGCGTTGTCGCTGATGGCGTCGAAATCCGTCTGGTTGGGGTCGGTGTTGTAGGTCCAGGGCAGCAGGTAGTTGCGGCGATAGACGGTGATCGCCAGCGGGTTGCGGTTGGAGTCGCGCTCCAGCTCGCGGCGGGTCTGTGCCTGTTCGAGCACGGCCTCCGTGGCCGGGTCGCTGGGCTGGTCGGTGGTGTCCTCGGCGTCGCTCGACTGGGCGTGGGCGGTCAGCGGCAGGGCGAGCATCAGCGAGATCATGCACAGGGGGAATGCCTTCAGCGCGGTCGGCGAGGCCATAGAAATACGTCCTGTAGGAGACATCAGAGGTCCGTTTCTACCACGCTTCGCCGGCAAGTCAATTATCGCCTCGATTGCCAAGGGTCGCCGGTCGCCGCACAATCGCTGCGGCGAAGCGAGTGGACGAGGGGCGGATGTGATCAAACGGCGATGGATGACGATGCTGGCGGCGATCCTGATGGTCCTGCCGGCCGCCCTGACGGCCCGGGCCCAGGAAGCCCCGGACCTGCCCGAGCGCGACACGGTCGAGCAACGCCTCAAGACCCTCGAGGACGTGGCCAAGCCCGACGCCGGCCAGCAGCAGACGATGGACACCTTGAGCGCGGTCCTCGCCACCCTCGACAAGATCGCCGCCGTCGAGAAGGAGCGCGCCGATCTCGAGCAACGCCTCGAACAGGCGCCGGCGGAGATCGAACGGCTCGAGCGCTCGGCCAGCGAGGCCGACAATCGCGGCGTGCCCAGCGCCAAGGCGCTCGAGCAGCGCTCCCAGGAAACCCTGGAGGCCGATCTCGCCCAGACCCTGGATGAGCTGCAGAGCCTGCAGAATCGGCTCGCCGATGCCAACTCGCGGCTGATCGCCACCCAGACGCTGCCCGAGCGGGCCCAGCAGAACATCACCGAGGCCCTGCAGAAGCTCGAGGACCTGCGCCTGGCCGACAGCGACGCCGCGACGGCCGAGGATTCCCCCCAGGTCTGGCTGGACCAGGCCGAGATGCAGCTGGCGGAGAGCCAGCTGGCCCTCAATCGCCGGCAGCTGGCCACCAATACGCGCCTCAACGCGCTGGCGGAGCGTCGCCGCGACGCCCTCAACCGCCAGATCGACACCGTCCAGGATACCCTCAACCTGATGCAGGCGGTGCTCGACCAGCGACGCCGCCAGCAGCTCGAGTCGGCGGTGACCGAGGCGGCGAGCCGCGATCCCTTGATCGCCGCCGGCCACCCGGTGGTCATGAAGGCCCAGTCGCTCAATCGCGAACTCAGCCAGACGCTGCTCGAGGCGATCGATCGTCACCACACCTACGAGCGCGAGGGCATCAAGGTGCGCACCCAGCTCGATCGGGTACGCCAGGTGCAGCGCACCCTCAACGAGCAGATCGAGGCGATCCGCGGCAGCCTGCTGCTGTCGCGGATCCTGCGCGAGCAGCGCCGCGAGCTGCCCAAGGTCGAGGCCCTCGACGGCCTGCAGGAGGAGATCGCCGACATCCGCCTCAAGCAGTTCGAGCTGAGCCGTCAGCGCGAGGATCTGCTGGATGTCGAGGCGCTGGCCCGCCAGCAGCTCGACGCGGCCGGCGTCGAGGCCACCCCGGCGCTGATCGATTCCCTGGAGCGGCTCTACAAGTCGCGCCGCGAACTGGTCGATCAGCTCGAACAGGAATACGGCGAGCTGCTCACGGCGTCGATCGATCTGCAGCTCAATCAGCAGCAGTTGCTGTCGATCAGCCGCTCGCTGCGCGCGACCATCGAGGAACAGCTGTTCTGGGTAGCCAATCGCAGCCCGCTGAACCTGAGCTGGCTGCGCCACCTGCCGGCGACCGTCGCCGGCAACCTGGCCCCGGAGGCCTGGCGGCAGGAGGCGAACGCGCTCTGGCAGCCGCTGGGCGCCCGAGCGCTGTGGGGGTTGCCGCTGTGGCTGCTGGCCGGGGTCCTGTTGCTGCGCCGCCGGCCCATCAAGCGCCAGTTGCTGACGCTGCATGACGAGATCGGCCGCCTCAAGCGCGATACCCAGATGCACACCCCGCGGGCGATCGTGCTCAACATGCTGCTGGCGATCCCCTGGCCGCTGCTGCTGGGTGGCGCGGGTCTGGCACTGTGGCTCGGGGGTACGGGGCTGCTCGCCAGGCTCGGCGAAGCCGTCCTGCATCTGTCGCTGGCCTGGGCGGTGATCGAACTCGCCCGTCGCTTGCTGGTCAGCGACGGGGTGGCGATCCGTCACTTCCACTGGCCGGCGAAGTACGCCGCCCGCTTGCGTCGCCTGCTCTGGTGGCTGGGCATGGCCCTGGTGCCGGTCCTGCTGATCAGCACGCTGGCCCAGGACGGCGGCGCCTCGCTGGAGTCGCGCCCGCTGGCACTGCTGGTGCTGCTGGCCGGGCTGCTGGCGATGAGCGTGGTCATCGCGCGGCTGATCCTGGCCCACACGCCGTTCTTCGGGGTCAAGGTGTTCCGCCTGGCGCTGGGGCTGGCCCTGGCGGCGGTGAATCTGGTGCTGGCCGGGCTGATCGTGCTGGGCTACGAGTACACCGCGCTGCAACTGGTCGGCCGCTTCGTGATCAGCCTCTACATCCTGGGCGGCTGGATCCTGGTCGAGGCGGCGGTGGTGCGCGGGCTGGCAGTGGCGGCCCGGCGTCTGGCCTACCGCCGGGCGGTGGCGCGGCGCCGCGCCCAGGTCCAGGAGGGCGCCGAGGGCGGCCTGGAAGTCGTCGAGGAGCCGCCGCTGGATCTCGATCAGGTCAATCAGCAGTCATTGCGCCTGTCGAAGCTGATCCTGTTTCTCGGCTTCACCCTGGTGCTCTATCTGGTGTGGGCCGATCTGCTGACCGCGCTTTCCTATCTCGATCACATCGCGGTGTGGACGATCACCCAGGGGGCGGGCGAGGCGATCAGCCAGACGCCGATCACCATGGCCGACGTGTTGACCAGCCTGGTGACGGTGGTGCTGACCTTCCTGATGGCGCGCAACCTGCCGGGGCTGCTCGAGGTGATGGTGCTGTCGCGGCTGTCGCTCAAGCAGGGCAGTGCCTATGCCATGTCGTCGCTGCTCTCCTATGCCATCGTCGGCGGCGGGGTGGTCGCCGCGCTGGGCACGCTCGGGGTGTCCTGGAGCAAGCTGCAGTGGCTGGTGGCGGCGCTCGGCGTGGGGCTGGGCTTCGGCCTGCAGGAGATCTTCGCCAATTTCATCTCGGGGTTGATCATCCTCTTCGAGCGGCCGGTGCGCATCGGCGACACCATCACCCTGGGCAATCTGCACGGCACGGTCAGCCGCATCCGCATCCGCGCCACCACGGTCACCGATTTCGACCGCAAGGAAATCATCATCCCCAACAAGACCTTCGTCACCGACCAGCTGATCAACTGGTCGCTGTCGGACACCATCACCCGTGTGGTGCTGAGCTTCGGCGTCGCCTACGGCTCGGACCATCGCCGGGTTCACGCGCTGCTGCGCCAGGCCGCCGACGAGAACCCGCGGGTCCTCGCCGACCCCGAGCCGCAGGTGTTCTTCATGGCCTACGGGGCGAGCACGCTGGACTTCGAGCTGCGCATCTTCGTCAACACCCTCGGTGACCGGCTCTTGGCCACCGACGAGATCAACGGCCGGGTCGGCGAGCTGTTCGCCGAGCACGGTATCGAGATCGCCTTCAACCAGCTCGATGTCTGGCTGCACCGGGCCGATGGCACCGTCGCCCGGATCGAGAGCAGCGCCTCTCCGTCGGGCACGGCGCCGGGTGGCTCGCCGCCGTTGACCGATCCCGGCGCGGCTGGCGTCGAGGACAACGACGCCGGCCGCTGAGCGGGGCCTGTCCCTCGGCAGGCGATGGGGGCCCGTGCCCGGCTCAGTCGAGCCGGGCGTGAAGCAGGAATTCCCGGTTGCCGTCACCGCCGCGGATCGGACTTTCCCGCCAGGCGGCGAGCGTGAAACCCAGCGTGGCGCAGCAATCGCGGATGCGCGTCTCGACCTCGGCGTAGGCGGCCGGGTCGGTGACGATGCCGCGGGCGTCGACCCGCCCCGGGCCCAGTTCGAACTGCGGCTTGACCAGCGACAGCAGCTCGCCGCCCTCGCCGAGCACCCGGGCCAGCTCGGGGAGGATCAGGGTCTGGGAGATGAACGACACGTCCATCACCGCGACCCGGGGCCGCTCGCCGGCGTGGCGTGCCAGGGCGGCGGCGAGCCGCGTGTCGGTACTCATCGCCCGGGCGTTCAGGCCTTCCAGGCAGGTGACGCGGGCATCCGCGCGCAGGGCGGGGTCGAGCTGGTCGTGGCCGACCTCGATGCCGATCACGTGTCGGGCACCCCGGGCCAGGGCACAGTCGGTGAAGCCGCCGGTGGACTGGCCGACGTCCAGTACCAGCCGGTCGTCGAGACGCAGGGCGAGATCGTCGAGCAGGGCCTCGAGCTTGAGGCCGGCCCGCGAGACGTAACGCTCCTCGGGGTCGTCGGCGATCGCGAAGCGGGTGTCTTCCGGCCATTTCTCGCCGGGGCGGGTGAGAACGCGCTGGGGCGTGTCGGCCAGGCTCACCCGGCCGTGGCGGATCAGCCGCTGGGCGCGGGTCCGCGAGCGTACCAGGCCCTGGGCGAGCAGCAACTGGTCGAGGCGCTTCATGGCGGGGATGTCTCCTGGGGGGCGGCGGCGCCGATCGTGCCGCGTCGGAATTCGCGTGTCCAGCGTGCCAGCAGGGCCTCGCGCTTGAGCCGGTCGAGGGTGGCGAGCAGTCCCGGGCCGATGCGGATCGGCCGCAGGGCGTCGCCGAGCCGTTCGCGCAGGGCGTTGGCGGTGCCGGGGCCGTCGAGGGCCGGGTGGATCGCGCCCAGGGTGGTCAGTTCGCTGATCGCACGCTGCCCGGCCTCGCTCAGCAGGTAGTCCAGGAACCGCCGTGCGGCCCGGGGGTGCGGGGCATCGCGGGGGATGAAGGCCAGCCGCTGGGTGACCAGCGCATAGTCGTCGGGCACGGCGATCTCCAGGCCCGGATGGTCGCGCACGAAGTCCCGCGCATAGCTGCCGAGCAGGTTGTAGCCGAGCAGATAGCGACCGGCGGCCAGGCCCTCGAGCATTTCGCGGGTGGTGCCGACCAGGGCGGTGTCGACGCTGCCCAGGGAGGCGACCAGCTCCCAGTAGCGTGGCGAAAGGCGGGCTTCCTCGATGGCGTAGGAGTAGCCGGCGCCGCTGAGCGTCGGGTCGTAGGTGACCACCCGGCCCTCGAGCGCCTGGCGGTGCTCGGTGAGCAGGTCGAGCAGCCCGGCGTGGCTGGTCACCGCGCCGAAACGCTCGGCGAGTTCGCGCCGGTAGACGATCACCACCGGCTCGAAGGTGATCGCGAACAGCTCATGGCGCCAGCGGGCCCATTCGGGCCAGGCACGCGCGGCGGGGCTCTCCAGCGGCTGGGCATAGCCGTCGTTGGCCAGCCGGTATTGCCAGGGCATCGCCGAGGAGAGCACCACGTCGGGGCGCGGGTCGGTCTCGTCGTCGAGGAAGTCGCTGTAGACCGCCAGGGTGGTGAGGTTGTCGTAGCGCAGCGCGATGTCGGGGTTGCGGTGGTGGAAGTCCTCGAGCAGCGGCGCGATCAGCGGCGTGTCCAGCGCGCCGTGGATGGTCAGCGCCGTGCCGGTTCCGCCGGCCCGGGCCGGGTAGTCGAGCCGCGACTGGGCGCCGGCCGTGCCGGCCGGGGCGAGGCCCAGCAGCAGACTCAGGAGCAGGGCAAGGGCGGGTCTCATTCGCGGTCTCCCAGGAACAGCAGGGTGGCACGCAGGCCCCGCCCCGCGTGACCGTCGGCGAGGGTCAGCCGGGCATGGTGCGCGCGGGCGATGCCGTCGACGATCGCCAGACCCAGCCCCGAGCCGTCGCCGGTCTCGGCGCCACGGTGAAAGGGGCGCAGCATCAGCAGGCGCTGCTCGGCGGGGATGCCGGGGCCGTCGTCCTCGACCTCGAGGGTCGGCGGCAGGGCGCCGACGCGCACGGTGATGCGCCTGGCGCCATAGCGCTGGGCATTGTCGATCAGGTTGTTGAGTGCTTCCTCGAGCTGCCAGTCGATGCCGTCGATCATCACCGCCTCGTCGGGGGCCTCCAGGCCCAGGTCGATGCCCCGACGATGGCAGGCGGCCAGGGCATGGCGCGTGGCGCTGCGGGCGGTCTCGACCAGGTCGAGACAGGCCGGGGCGGGCGCGGCTTCGGGGTTGTTGAGGCGAGTCAGCGACAGCAACTGCACGGCCAGCCGCGCGGTACGCGCGCTAGCGCCTTGGATCGCTTCCAGCGCGGCGCGCCAGGCCTGCGGGTCGTCCTGGCGCAGGGCCAGTTCGGCACGCGCCGAGAGCCCGGCGAGCGGCGTGCGCAGCTGGTGCGAGGCGTCCCCGACGAAGCGTTCCTGGTTGGCGCGCACGCGGCGCATGCGGGCCAGCAGGTCGTTGAGGGTCTCGCGCAGTTCGGCCAGCTCGCGGGGCAGCTCCAGCGCCAGCGGTGCCAGGGTGCGCGGATCGCGCCCGCGAATCGCCCGGCGCAGGCGGGTCAGCGGAGCCAGGGCGGCGCGGACCGCCAGCAGTACCACGGCCACCGCGAGCAGGGCCATGATCGCGATCCGGCCCAGGCTGCCGGCGAACAGCGACAGGGCGAGCCGGTCGCGCCCCTCGCGGGTATGCGCGACGCGCACCTCGAAGCGCTCGCGCTGGCTCCAGCCCTCCAGACGGGAGGCGCGCACGCCGAGACGCAGGGCCATGCCGTGCCAGCGGATATCGCCGTAGTGCAACGCCGTGTCGTCCGCTGTCGTCAGCCCGGGCAGCCGGGCGTTGCCGGTGATGAAGTTGTCGCGGTCGTCGTAGAGGGCGTAGAAGACCCGTTCCTGGGCGTCGGTGGCGAGCATGGCCAGCGCCGCCGGCGGCAGGTCGAGCCAGAGCTGGTCGTCCTGCCACTTGACCTGTTCGGCGATGGCCAGCGACGAGGCCTCGAGCAGGCGATCGAAGGCCCGATCGGCGGCGTCCCGGGCGCTCAGGTAGGCCTGAACGAGCATCAGCGCGCCCAGCCCCAGCAGCGGCAGCAGCAGCCAGGTGGCCAGGCGCCGGTAGAGGCTGTGGGTGGCGCTCACGGGGTGGCCAGCAGGTAGCCGAGGCCCCGCACCGTGCGCAGCTCGACGCCGCTGTCGGCCAGGCGGCGCCGCAGGCGGTGGACGTAGACCTCGATGGCATTGTCGCCGAGGCTTTCGCCGGCAAAGGCCTCCCCGGCGAGCTGGGCCTTGTCGACCGGCTCGCCGGCGTGGCGCATCAGGCAGCTCAACAGCCGCTGTTCGCGGGGCGGCAGGTTGAGTGGTTCATCGCCGAGGGTGAAGCGTTGCGCCAGGGCGTCGAAGGCCAGTGCCCCGACCTGCAATTGGCCGCCGCTCTTCTGGCGGCGGCGCAGTAGGGCCCGGACGCGTGCCTCGAGCTCGTCGAGGGCGAACGGCTTGGCCAGGTAGTCGTCGGCCCCCAGATCGAGGCCGCGCACGCGGTCCTCGATCGCCCCGCGGGCGGTGAGGATGAGCACCGGCGTGTCGCGATCGTGGCGACGCAGGGCCTCGAGCAGGTCGAGGCCACCGGTGCCGGGCAGGTTGAGATCGAGCAGGATCAGGTCGAAGGCGTGCGCCTCGGCGAGGCGCTCGCCGGCCTGGTCGCCGTCGGCGAGGGTGGCCACCGCGTAGCCCTCGAGACGCAGGGCATCCTGCAGGGTCTCCGCGAGCAGGGTGTCGTCCTCGACCAGCAGCAGCCTCGTCACGGCGCGGCCTCGGCGCGTTCGGCGCGGGGCGCGTCGCCCGGGCGGCGGGCCAGTTCGGCCAGGGCGGCGTCCAGTTGCCGGGCGGCGCGTGACGGGTCGAGCCGCCCCGCGGGCCCCGACAGGGCCAGCCACAGCGCGCGTTGGTCGGCGTCGTCAGCGATCGGGCGGCAGACCATGCAGCCACCGGCTAAGTCCAGGGCCGGCGCGTCCGCCGTCGCCCGCCAGCGCGTGCCGGGGCGCAGGTCGTGTCGCAGACCGCTGGCGGGCAGGGCGACCAGCCGGCATTCGACGTGATCGTCGTCGGCCTCGAGCAGTGCGGCGGTTTCGCCGCTGGCTTCGGCCAGCCCCTCCAGCACCGGCTGGATCCAGGTCTCGAGGCGGCGGTTGGGCAGGTGGCGGCGTGCCAGACGCACCGGCGACCGGCCCAGCCGAAAGCGCCCGTCGCGGTCGCGCTGCACGTAATCGAAGCGTTCCAGCGAGCCCAGCAGGCGCAGCAGGGTGCTCTTGTAGAAGCCGGTGGCGGCGGCCAGTTCGGCGAGCGTGAAACGCTCCTGCGGGGCATCGAAGACCTCGAGGATCGTCAACGCTCTTTCCACCGCCTCAACGCGGTCCTGTGCCATGGTGTCAGTGTGCCTCGTGCGATCGCGTGATCGGAAACATCCGTCATTGAACTTTGGTCGCAAGTCGTGGGATAGGCGTTGACGCGCTATGGCGAACTGCCTAGTTTCCACCCTAAGGAACGCCGTTCTTCCTTACAGAATTGTAAGGTGGCTGACAGCGTCCTGCAAGTGAGCCTTCATTCCTGATCCACTTTTCTCAGGGGACTAGAACAATGTCGATGAGAACGCCTCTCAAGTTTCTCGCCGCCGCGTCGCTGACCCTCAGCGCCGGCCTGGCGATGGCCTTCCAGCCGTCCGGCAAGGTCGACTGCATCGCGCCCGCCGATCCGGGCGGCGGCTGGGATTTCACCTGCCGCAGCGTGGGCAAGGTGCTCGAGGATCTCGATCTGGTGCCGGCCAGCGTCCAGACCACCAACATGGCCGGCGCCGGCGGCGGGGTGGCCTATGCCCATACCGTCAGCAAGCGCGACGACGATCCGCAGTTGCTGGTTGCGGCGTCCACCGCCACCACCACGCGTCTCGCCCAGGGCCAGTTCCCGGGCATGACGGCCGATGATGTCAACTGGATCGGGGCCGTGGGGGCCGACTACGGTGTCATCGCCGTGGCCAAGGATTCCCAGTACCAGAACCTCAACGACCTGATGGACGCGCTGAAGAAGAATCCCAAGTCGGTCAAGTTCGCCGGCGGCAGCGCCAACGGCGGCTGGGACCACCTCAAGGTCCTGATCACCGCCAACAAGGCCGGTGTCGAGAATCTGCCGAAGATTCCCTACCTGTCGTACAACAACGGCGGCGAAGCGATGACCCAGGTGGTCGGCGGTCACGTCGATGCCTTCACCGGCGACATCTCCGAGGCCCAGGGCTTCATGGAGTCCGGCGACCTGCGCGTGCTCGCGGTGCTCTCCGACGAGCGTCTGCCGGGCAAGTTCGCGGACATCCCCACCGCCAAGGAGCAGGGGATCGATTCCATCGGCGCCAACTGGCGTGGCTTCTACATGCCGGGCAAGGTCTCCGATGACGCCAAGCAGTACTGGGTCGACGCCATCGACACGCTCTACAAGAGCGACGAGTGGAAGGACGTCATGCAGAAGAACGGGCTGATGCCGTTCCATCCGGGTGAAGGCCAGTTCGAGCAGTACGTCAAGAGCCAGATCCAGGACATCCAGAACCTGTCCAAAGAAATCGGGCTGATCAAGTAATGCTGCGTCTTAACGACCGGGTCTTCGGTCTGCTGATGCTCGCCCTGGCCGTCGCGTACGGCTGGGGCGCCCAGCAGTTTCCCGAGCCGTTCGGCGGCGCCGAGGCCGTCGGACCCAAGACCTTCCCGACGATTCTCAGCGTGGTGCTGGCGGCCTGCAGTCTCTACCTGATCGTGCGGCCCGACCCCGGTAATCCCTGGCCGAAGGGACGCACGGCGCTGGAAATGCTGATCGCGGTGGCGGTACTGATCGCCTATACCCTGATTCTCGAACCGGTGGGCTTCGTCCTGGCCACCATGCTGGCCATCGGCACCCTGTGCTGGCGCATGGGCGCGCCGCCGTTGCGTGCCTACCTGAGCGGCCTGATCGGCGGCATCGCGGTCTTCGCGCTGTTCAACTACGTGCTCGAGCTGCCGCTGCCCTGGGGCGTGCTGGCCTTCCTGGAGGGACACTGATGGATACCCTCAATTACTTGATGGACGGCTTCGGCGTCGCCCTGCAGCCGCACAACCTGATGTTCGCGCTGATGGGGGCCTTCCTGGGGACCCTGATTGGCGCACTCCCCGGGCTCGGCCCGGCCAACGGCGTGGCGATCCTGATCCCGCTGGCGTTCACCCTGGGGCTGCGTCCCGAAACCGCGCTGATCATGCTCACCGCGGTCTATGCCGGGGCGATGTACGGCGGGCGCATCTCGTCGATCCTGCTCAACATTCCCGGTGACGAGCCGGCGATGATGACCTGTCTCGACGGTTACCCGATGGCCAAGCAGGGGCGCGCCGCCGAGGCGCTGGCGATCTCCGCGGTGGCCTCGTTCATCGGCAGCCTGATCGCCACCGTGGGCCTGATCCTGCTGGCGCCGCTGCTGGCCAAGTTCGCGTTGACCTTCGGCGCGGCCGAGTACTTCGCGCTGTTCGTGCTGGCCTTCGCCACACTGGGCGGCATCACCGGCAAGAATCCGGTCAAGACCATCCTCGCCGCCGCGCTGGGGCTGATGATCGCCACCGTGGGCATCGACCTGTCGACCGGCGTGCAGCGCTTCACCTTCGGTACCCTGGAGCTCTACGAGGGCGTCGATTTCATCATCGCCATCGTCGGCCTGTTCGCGGTTTCCGAGCTGCTGGTGTTCATCGAGGAGAAGGCCGGCGCCGGTCGCGAGATGATCAAGGTCAACAAGCTCTCGCTGAAATGGAAGGACATTCGCGAGATCCTGCCCACCTCGTTCCGCGGCGGCGTGATCGGTTTCGTCTCCGGCGTGCTGCCGGGCGCCGGCGCCTCGCTGGGCAGCTTCATCAGCTACACCCTCGAGAAGAAGATCCTGGGCAGCAAGAACCGCTTCGGTGAAGGCGATTCGCGCGGCGTGGCCGCGCCGGAATCCGGCAACAACGGGGCCTCGAGCGGGGCGCTGGTGCCCATGCTGACCCTCGGCGTGCCGGGCAGCGGTACCACCGCGGTGCTGCTGGCGATGCTGATCTCCTTCAACATCACGCCCGGGCCGCTGATGTTCACCCAGAACGCCGACGTGGTGTGGGGTGTCATCGCGGCGCTGCTGATCGGCAACTTCCTGCTGCTGGTGCTCAACATTCCGCTGGTCGGGGTGTTCGTCAAGCTGCTCTCGGTGCCGCCGATGTACCTGCTGCCGATGGTGACCATGGTCGCCTTCGTGGGGATCTACTCGATCAGCCACTCGGCCGTCGACCTGTACTTCATGGTGGCCTTCGGCGTGGCCGGCTACTTCCTGCGCAAGCTGGAGATCCCGTTGGTGCCGGTGATCCTGGGCATGCTGCTGGGCCCGGAGATGGAGAAGAACCTGCGTCACGCGATGCAGATCTCCGACGGTGACTGGACGATCCTGTGGAGCAGCCCGCTGGCGATCACCCTTTGGGCGGTCGCTATCGCCGGCCTGGTCCTGCCGGTGATCGTCGGGCCGATCCTGCGGCGTCGCATGAAGGCCGGCAACCAGCCCGACTGAGCGCAGTCCGGCTGAGCGCAGCCCGACTGAGCGCAGCCCGACTGAGCGCCGAATCGACGGCGTCATTCGACGCCGAATGACAGACCCCGCCGGGTTTTCCCGGCGGGGTCTTTGCATGGTGGGTTCTTGGCGCGCGACATGCGGCCCGCGGCGCGTCGTGTCGCCCCGGGGCCGGCGGCGTCAGGCGGGGCCGGAATGGGCCTGGAGATCGGCAGCGGGTACCCGGTTGGCGCCCCAGCTGCGATGAATGTAGCCGATCACCCGGTCGAGCTCCTGCTGGGTGACGTTGGCCAGTTCGCCGCGCTCCAGCGGGTCGTAGTGGAAGATGTAGAGGCGCGAGGCGAACTGCTCGAAGGGCAGCGAGGCCTCGCCGAAGCGCTCGCCGTGACCGGCGGTGCTGACCTTGACGTCGTCGCCCCAGTCCTGGCCGCTGTCGTTGTTGGGGTTGAAGAAGTAGGCGCGCATGGTGTCCTGCGGGTCGAGGTTGACGCGCAGCAGGGTGATGGCGTGCCAGCCGATGAACCGCGCCGCGCTGTCGGTGACCGCGATGCCCGCCGGCTGCGGATGGATCAGCGGCTGATTGCCGTTGTAGAAGGGGTGGTAGCTGGCGTAGAAGTGGCGCAGGAAATCCTCGAGCTGATCGAGCTGGCCGGTCTCGACGTCGACGTTGATGCGAAAGCCGCGCCCGGCCCACCAGCCGTGGAACTCCGGGTTGACCCAGCGGTGGGGGTCGCCCTCGCGGCCGATGCAGCGTCGGCCCATCTCGGCGTAGATGCGGTCGAGATGCGGCACCACCAGCAGCGAGACCGGGTCGAGGTCCATCGGCAGATTGGTGGCCACCCCGGAAAGGCTGGCCATCGACGACAGCGGCATGCCCTCGAAGTGCATGATGATCTCGTCGTCACGGGCCGCCCAGGCGACCATCTGCAGCAGATAGTCGGGGTCGTTGTAGGCCCACATCGACAGTGCCCTTGCCGACTGGCAGGTGGGGTTGTTGCCCTGGCCGACGCCCAGCGGCAGGCCCAGCATGCACAGCACCCCTTCGAGCAACCGGGCCCGTGGCGAGACGGCATCGCCGTAGGCCATGCGCATGCGTTCCTGCGACCAGGCCGACAGCGGCAGGCCGATCTGGCGCCACAGCGCCGGCGCCACCGGCGGCTGGTAGAGGATGCCGCGCTCGAGCATCAGCGCCAGGCCATAGACGGCCTGCGGGGTGGCCGGATGCACGCCTTCCTCGATCAGCGCCTGGACCAGTTGCCGGTAGCACAACAGGCAGTCGCGGCCGGTCGCCGACAGGCCCAGCGCCTCGGCGAGCAGGTGGTCGCCATGGTCGAGCAGGTGGCGCAGCAGCACCGGATGATAGGCCGAGACCAGGCCGGTGTCGTGCATCGCCCGGGCGAAGCCGGTGGCCTCGTACTGCAGGGCGTTGGCGTCCATCGGCTGGAGGCGTTCGGCATAGACCTCGAGCCCGGGGTCCTCGCGGCAGGCCTGGGTGGGGCCGAACAGGCTGCTGACCAGGCGGTCGGCGCCCTGGCCGCTGGTGCCGAGATCGATGTCGGGGTTGGCCTGGCAGACGGCGATCTGGGTGATCATGCGCTTGACGGCATCGACCTGGATGGGGCGCTGCTGGAGGATGCGCCAGATCTCGTCGATCAACTGGTCGATGACGTGCTCGTAGCCGATGGTGTCCGCCAGGTGGGCGAACAGGGCGCGGGTCAGCAGCGCCAGCCGCCCCTGGGTCTCGCGTTCCGCCTCGCTGGGCGCGGTGAACAGGAGCTCGAGATTGATCGCCAGCACTTGTGTCAGGTAGTGGTGCGCCTGTTCGGCCGAGATCTGTGGATGCTCGTAGGCCGCGCGTGCCACCGCCAGCAGGCGCAGTTCGCTGAGCGCCTCGAGCACCACGGTGTCGGGGTCACCGCTCTTGAGGGAGTGCGGTGTCAGCGATGGAATCAGGATCTGGGGGTAGGCCCAGTCGGAGCCGATGAAGACACCAGCTTCCTCGAGGGCCCGGGCGCGCCGCTCGATGGCGGCGCACCCCCCGTCCTGCAGCATCACGCGCCTGGCGGTGTCGAAGACCCGCCGGACCTTGCCGGGCTTGGCGAAGTCCCGGGCGTTGGCCAGTAACTCGGTCGCCTCGTCCAGCTTGGCCAGCAAGCCGTCCAGCTTGCCGGCCTCCGTGTCTTGGTCGCCGTTATGGGTCGTCACACGGACTCCTTGTCCCCGAGGATATGGCGCGATTATACATAGAAGTCGAGCTCTTCCTGATGCTTGAGCAGATCGCGCATGGTATGAGGGTCGTCACCGAAGAAGTAGACCAGCCCCCAGTGGGTGCCGAACGCCGTGCGCTTGGTCACGGTTTCCTCGAGCGGTGCGGTCAGTTCGTGGGACTCGAAGTAGGGGTGATCCTCGGTCTCCTCGGGGATTTCCAGGCGACTCACCACGCGCCGGCGCGGGTAGACGCCGAAACAGCCGGCATGGCCCTTGGCATCGACTACCTCCTTGGGGAAGAAGGCCTTGACCTCGTCCTCGGTGGTCTTGGGGTCGAAGACCATGATGGTCGCCTGATAGGCGTTGAAGCCATAGGCGCGTTCGAGCAGCTCGAAGACCTTGAAGCCGGGCGGGCGATAGGCGACTTCGCCGAAGTACATCTCGCCATCGCTGGTGACGAAGTATTCCGGATGGATCAGCCCGAAGTCGATGTCGAAGGCCTTGATCAGCTTCTCGATCTGCGCGGTGATCTGGGGGCGATATTTCTCGAGTTCCGGTGTGGCCGGGACGAAGACCGAGTAGCCCAGCGTCACGTATTCGGAGATGTTGAGGAAGGCGATCTTGCCGTCGTGGATCCACGCTTCCACGGCGAACTCCCAGCCGTCGAGGTGCGATTCCATGAGGACCGGAAATTCCTCCTCGGGGATGGTGTCGACTTCGTCCGGGGTACGGATCACCCGGTGGCCCAGGCAGCCGGCCTTGTCGAAGGCCTTGAGGTGAATGGGGTCGTTGGGATCGCCGTCGAGCTTGAGCAGGGTCTGGTTGACGCGCTTGAGAAAGCGGATCACGTCCTCCTTGTCGTGGGCCTCCTCGAAGATGCCCACGCGGATCCCGCCCAGCTGGGCGCGCCGCTTCATGAGGGCCTTGTCGCGCAGCAGCAGGGCCTGGCCGTAGAGCCGGGGGTTGTCGAGCAGCACCGAGTTGATGGCGCCGGCCCATTCCACGGTCTCCTCGAACAGCGGGATCGCCACGTCGACGCCCATGTCGCGGAGCGTTTCGGCGATCTCCAGGGAGCGGTCGTTGAGGCGTTCGAAGTTCCATGACAGGTACGGAATGTCATGCTGCTTGCAGTAGTCCTCCGCCCAGTCGGGGGCGACCACCACGTAGCGTCGATCGAAGTCCTCGGCGGCCTCGACGGCATTCAGGCTCCAGCCAAGCAGTGCGACGTAGCCCTTGTTGGGGTCCTTGTTCATGACAATGTCTCCTTGCAGTCGAGTTGCGTCTGTCACCTTACCCCACAGCCTAGACGAAATCCGCCGGCTGCCTGCGCTCGATCAGCGATGTTCTACAGGCTTGCGGGCCCGGTCCGGCGCTGTTATAGTGCTGCGGCGCTCGAGGCAAGTGCTTGAATGCAATCGTGTTCAAGGTCTTGAAGCCCGAGTGTTTCGACCGTGCTGACGAATTTTTCGTGTTTTCAACGCTGGTCGATGACTGTGGTGGCCCCGTCGGTCCTCCCGCAACGCTAAACCGCAAACCCCGCCAGGCCCGGAAGGGAGCAACGGTAGTGGTGGCTGCGTGTGCCGGGATGTGGCTGGCGGGGCCGCCTCCATTTCAGGCCCCGGATTTCGTGCCCCGTTCTTCTGCGGGCCGTTTGTTCGAGTCCCCCCGGGTGCCTCGCTTTTCCCCTCGCCCTGATTCGCTCGCCATCCTCTGGCGGCGTTGCGTCGTGCCCTGGGTGCGACAATTTCCCCCACCGCCGAGGCGGCACCCCTCATCCGTGCAGGGGTCCACGGGTTGCCGGCGGCAGGCCCTGTGAACAGAGGCTCGGTTCGCCCCGCGCGTTGACCCTGTGCGCCGGGGTGCTAGGGTGCTGTGTTGTCGTCCGGCAACATTCTCATACTCATAGCGAACCAACGGTTATTACAGGTACGCAGGTCCCGGTATGGCCATTTATTCAGTGAGCTACGATCTCTATCAGTCCCGCGAATACCACGAATTCCATGAGCGACTGGCGGCTTACGAGCACTGCTGGGCCATGCAGGGTCAATGCCTCGTCAGGACCCCGGAAAGTGCCACCGAGCTGCGTCGGGGCCTGATGGCGCTGATCGACTACCATGATGTGCTTTTCGTCTGTCGGGTCGGCGAGGACTGGTCGGGCGTGGGTACCCAGTGTGGCGGCTGGCTGGACAGGTGGCTGCCGCGGGTCTGCCATTGAACGGTGGTGTCCGGCGCCTTTCCGCTCCCGTTGCGAACCGCTAGAATGAACGTTTTGTGCGTCCACGCATTCTCAACGGGCGGTCATGTACTGGCCCGGTCTCCAGCCGCAAGGACTTCCGCGCTGCATGAGCTATCAGGTACTGGCCCGCAAATGGCGGCCGCGCACCTTCCATGAACTGGTCGGTCAGGAGCACGTCCAGCGTGCCCTGGTCAATGCCCTGGATCAGGGTCGCCTGCACCACGCCTATCTGTTCACCGGGACGCGCGGCGTCGGCAAGACGACACTGGCGCGGATTCTCGCCAAGTGCCTCAACTGCGAGCAGGGTGTGACCTCGTCGCCCTGCGGCGTCTGTACCACCTGCCGCGACATCGACGAGGGGCGCTTCGTCGACCTGATCGAGGTCGATGCGGCCTCGCGCACCAAGGTCGAGGATACCCGCGAGCTGCTCGACAACGTCCAGTATGCCCCCACCCAGGGGCGCTACAAGGTGTACCTCATCGACGAGGTGCACATGCTGTCGACGCACAGCTTCAACGCCTTGCTCAAGACCCTCGAGGAGCCGCCGCCTCACGTCAAGTTCCTGCTGGCGACCACCGACCCCCAGAAACTGCCGGTGACGGTGCTGTCGCGCTGTCTGCAGTTCTCGCTCAAGAACATGCCGCCCGAGCGTATCGTCGACCACCTGCAGCGGGTGCTCGAGGCAGAGTCGGTGAGCTACGAGGAACCGGCGCTGTGGCTGCTGGGCAAGGCCGCCCAGGGGTCGATGCGCGACGCCATGAGCCTGACCGACCAGGCGATCGCCTTCGGTCAGGGCGCGGTGCGCCACGCCGATGTCTCGGCGATGCTGGGCACGCTCGATCATCGCCATCTGCTGGCGCTGGTCGAGGCGCTGGCCGAGGTCGATGCGGCGCGTGCGCTCGCCGAAGTGGCGAGCCTCGCCGAGCAGGGCCCTGATTTTGCCGGCGTGCTCGACGACCTGACCGGCATCCTGCACCGTCTGGCGATCGCCCAGATGGTGCCCGAGGCACTCGACAACGGGCATGGCGATCGCGACACCCTGCTGGCGCTCGCCGCCCGTTTCACCGCCGAGGATGTCCAGCTCTACTACCAGATCGGTCTGCAGGGACGTGGCGACCTGGAACACGCGCCCGACCCGCGCACCGCGCTGGAGATGACCCTGCTGCGCATGCTCGCGTTCCGCCCGCAGGGCGTTCCCAAGCCGCCGCAGACCCCGCTGCCGTTGCGTGGCGAGCGTTCCGGATCGGATACGCCGCCCGCGCCATCCGACGCGCCGCCGCCGTCGGGGGGCGTCGAGCCCGCGCCGGCCGCCAAGGCGGTGGCCGATGAACCGGCCCCGGACGTCGCCCCCGAGGCCCTCGATGCCCCTCCCGCGGCGCCGCTGTCGCCAGCTTCGACGAATGGCGGCGAGGGCGCCGCCGACCCGGCGGCTGTCAGCGAGTCGCGATACGCGCCGCCCGCGGAGCCCGAGCCCGAGGCTCACGCGGGGTCGCCAGCGTTCCCTGACGCGGGGGCGGGCCCCGATGTCGATGAGGCGCCGCCGCCGTGGGACGTTCCTCCCGACGCGCTTGTCGAGGCGCGCGACGACGCAAGCGATGCCAGCGAGGCCGGCGAGGCCGGCGTCGCCATGGATGAGGCGCCGGTAACCCACGCGAGCGCTGTACCGGCGCCGCCGAGTGACGAGAGTGAGCCGGAGGTCGCGATGCGCCCCGAGGCGCCGCTCGATGCCGAAACCGGCCATGCCGAGAGCGCCGGGGCCGAGGCGAACGCCGGGGTGCCCGCCGGGGCCGAAGCGGCGCTGTCGCCCGGCGAGGCGCTGACCCAGGCCGACTGGCTGGCGCTGTTTCCGCGCCTGGGGCTCGCCGGTCTGACGCGCAACCTGGCGGCGCACTGTCTGGTCGACGGCGACGACGGTGGGCAATTGACGCTGCGACTCGATCCCGGTCAGGCGGCGATGCTCGCCGAGGTCCACATTGAGCGCGTGCGCCAGGCGCTGGCCGCGGCGGGCGTCGAACGGCGGGTGGTCATCGAGCCGGGCGAACTGCCGCCGGGGGTGGAGACGCCCAAGGCGCGCAGCGATCGCGAGGCCCGCGAACGTCACGCCGAGGCGGTTGAAGCCTTGCGCCATGACCCGCATATCCAGGAACTGGAACAGGCCTTCGGTGCGCGGCTGATCGAGCAGAGCGTATCGCCGCAGTCCGCATCGGACTGAACCATCGCCGCCAAGGCGGCCAACACTCCACGACGAGGTGCAGCATGTTCAAGGGCGGAATGGGCAACCTGATGAAGCAGGCCCAGGAAATGCAGGAAAAGATGCAGCAGGTGCAGGAGGAGATCGCCCGTGCCGAAGTCACCGGCGAAGCCGGCGCCGGCATGATCAAGGTGACCATGAACGGTCGCCATGACGTCAGCAAGGTCGACATCGACCCGAGCATCCTCGAGGAGGACAAGGAGATGCTCGAGGACCTGCTCGCCGCGGCGGTCAACGATGCCGTGCGCAAGGTCGAGAACAACTCCCGTGCCCGCATGGAAGAAGCCACCGAGGGGATGAACCTGCCGCCGGGTTTCAAGATGCCGTTCTGAGCCGCTGCTGCCCCGCGTCTCGTCCTCGCGTCGCCGCCGAGCACGCCATCGGCGGTGACGGGGGCCGCCAAGGACGCCCCTCGATGCCCGTATCGGAAAGAGACCATCCATGAGTTTTTCGCCGCTTGTCGACCGTCTGCTCGAGGCGTTGCGCGTGTTGCCCGGCGTCGGGCCGCGCACCGCCCAGCGCATGGCGTTGCACCTGCTCGAGCGTGACCGCGACGGCGGGCGCCGCCTCGTCGAGGTGCTCGGCCGGGCCCTCGAGGAGGTCGGCTACTGTCAGCGTTGCCGGACCCTGACCGAGGAGAGCGTCTGCGCGCTGTGCCGCAGCCCCCGGCGCGACCCGGCGTTGCTGTGCGTGGTGGAGTCGCCCGCCGACATGCTGGCGATCGAGGATGCCGGCGGCTACCACGGCCACTACTTCGTTCTCCACGGCCACCTCTCGCCGCTCGACGGCATCGGTCCCGAGGACATCGGCCTCGACCAGCTCGACACCCGCCTCGACGAGGGCGGGGTCGAGGAGGTCATTCTGGCCACCAACCCGACCGTCGAGGGCGAAGCCACCGCCCATTACATCGCCGAGCAGATCCGCGAGCGTGGCCTCAGTCTGTCGCGGCTGGCCTACGGCGTGCCGATGGGCGGCGAACTCGAGTACGTCGACGGCGGCACGCTCAGTCGCGCCTTCAACGGCCGTCTGCCGTTCCGCGGCGAGTGAATCGCCTTGTCGCGCCCCAACTCCAGGAATCCCATGCCCCTAGAACCGATCAGTCACTGGATAGACACCCCCGAGGAACTCGATACCGTCTGCAGCCGCCTCGCCGATGCCGAGTGGCTGGCCGTGGACACCGAGTTCTTCCGCGAGACCAGCTTTCATCCGGTGCCGGCGCTGGTCCAGCTTTCCCGCGGTGACGTCGCCTACCTGATCGACCCTCAGGCCGTCGCGGCGACGCCGGCCCTGCAGCGCCTGCTGGGGCCCGAGGGGCCGACCAAGCTGCTGCACGCCAGCAGCGAGGATCTCGAGGTGCTCCACAACTGGAGCGGGGTGGTACTCCAGCCGCTGGTCGATACCCAGGTGGCTCAGGCGCTGATCTCGGAGATCCCGTCGATGGGCTATCAGCGCCTGGTCGAGCACTGGACCGGCGACGTCCTGCCCAAGGACGAGACCCGTTCGGACTGGCTGGCGCGGCCGCTCTCCGAGGCCCAGCAGCGTTATGCGGCACTCGACGTGATCTATCTGCCGCGGGTCTGGGCGGCACAGCGCGAGGCCCTGCTCGCCGACGCGCGCCTGGCGTGGCTCGAGGCGGATTGTGCGGCGCTGGTCGACCAGGCACTGCGCAGTGCCCAGGGCGATGCCGAATGGTATCGCCGCCATCGCCAGTTGTGGCGTCTGGGCGCGCGGGCCATCGCCGCCTATCAGCGGTTGACGGCATGGCGCGAGGCCGAGGTGCGCCGCCGCGACCTGCCGCGTAACTGGCTGGTCAGCGACAAGGTGCTGTTCGCCATCGCCGAGTCGATGCCCGGTAGCCGCTACGAACTGGCCGCGGTGGAGGGCGTCAAGCCGAGCCTTGTCAAGCGCGAGGGCGATACCCTGCTGGGCCTGGTGCGCGATGCCGCCCAGCTCGACGAGGCCGAACTGCCGCCGGCGCTGCCGTCGCCGCTGTCGGCGCCGTTCAAGCGTCGTCTCAAGGCGCTCAAGCGTGCGGTGGGCGCGATCGCCGAGGATCTGGGCATCGCCCCCGAGGTGCTGGCTCGGCGCCGCGACCTGGAGGCCCTGGTGGTCGCCGATCTGGAAGGTCAGCCGTTGCCGTTGCCCGAGGGCTGGCGGGGCGAACTGCTCGGCGATGCGCTGGTCGCCGCGCTCGAATCCGCGGCCGACACGGCCCAGAACCCGGTCAACGAGTAAGCCATGGACAAGACCCTTTGCGAGATCTTCCGCAGCCCGCGGAAAGAGGAAATGTATCTCTACGTGGACAAGCGCCGCGGTCTCGAGCCGGTGCCCGAGGAACTGCTCGAGCGCTTCGGCAAGCCGCAACCGGTCATGACCCTGCTGCTCGGCACCGAGCGCAAGCTGGCGCGTGTCGACACCGCGCGGGTCATCGCGGCCATCGCCGAGAAGGGCTACTACCTGCAATTGCCGCCGGCGAAGGACGCCTACCTGCTGGATCTCTATCGCACGCCCACCGAGGGCCGCTACTGATGCGCGAGCGTTTCTGGGAGCGCTATCCGCTCGCGGAACTCGACGGCGCGGAGTGGGAAGCGCTGTGCGACGGCTGCGGACGCTGCTGCCTGCTCAAGCTGGAGGACGAGGAGAGCGGCGACATCGCGACCCTCGACCTGGCGTGCCAGCTGCTCGATATCGGCGCCTGCCACTGCAGTGACTATCCCAATCGCAGCGCCCGGGTGCCCGGCTGCGTGCCGCTGACCCTGGCGCGCATCGAGGAATTCCGCTGGCTGCCGGGATCCTGTGCCTACCGGCGCCTGAGCGAGGGGCGCGGGCTGGCCGAGTGGCATCCGCTGGTGTCGGGGGATCGCGACAGTGTCCGGCGGGCCGGCATCAGCGTGGCGCCCTTTGCGGTGTCCGAGACGACGGTCCCGGAAGCCGAGTGGGAGGATCACATCATCGACGTGCTGCCCTGCGAGGATTGACGGGCTCGTCGACCTCGACGCTCCTTACCGGGCCCTGTCGCGATCGCTTCGCCCGCCGCCGAACGCGAGCCGATGGCCCGCGCCCGGTCGAGTTTCGGGCGTGCGTCGCTCATTCGACGTTCGCCAGCCCCAGCGCCCAGAGCAGGAAGGCATCCTGGCGGGCGTTGTCGCGCCAGGCCTTGAAGCGTCCCGAGGCACCGCCGTGGCCCGAGGTCATGTCGGTCCGCAGCAGCAGCGGGCGGCGCGGGTCGGACGGACGTGACGCGTCCAGCTCGGTGAGCCTGGCGTAGAGCTTGGCGGGTTCCCAGTAGGGCACCCGCGAGTCGTGCCAGCTGCCCTGCAGGAAGATCGCCGGATAGGCCTGCTCGGAGAGGTTGTCGAGCGGCGAGTAGGCGCGGATGCGTCGGCGTGCCGCGGGCTCGTCGGGATTGCCCCATTCGCTGTACTCCGCGGTGGTCAGCGGCAGGTCGGGGTTCTCCATGGTGCGCAGCACGTCGACGAAGGGCACGTCGAGCACCGCCGCACGGAAGGCGCCGGGGTCGAGGTTGAGGCTCGCCCCGACCAGCAGGCCGCCGGCGCTGGCGCCGTAGGCGGCGATCCGCTCGCCGTCGGCCATGCCGGTGGCGACCAGCGCCTCCCGGGCGGCCAGGAAGTCGCGGAAGCTGTTGGTCTTGTGTTCCAGCTTGCCGGCCAGGTACCAGGGTTCGCCACGATCGCCGCCGCCGCGCACATGGGCCACGGCGAAGGCCACGCCCCGCGACAGCAGTTCGAGCCGGGCCACCGAGAACCAGGGGTCGAGCACTTCACCGTAGGCGCCGTAGCCGTAGAGCAGGGTGGGCAGCGGCGCCTGGCCCCAGAGGTCGGCGCGTGCCACCACCGAGACCGGGATGCGTTCGCCGTCGTGGCCGGTGGCCCAGAGGCGCTCGCAATGCAATTGCTCGGGGGCGAGGTCGCCGTGGATCGGCTGTGCCTTGAGCAGGCGCCGGGCGTCGCTGTCGAGATCGTGCTCGATCCAGCGTACCGGCAGGGTGAAGGACTCCTCGCGCAGGCGCAGGCGTCGGGCGTGAAAGTCCGGCGTATCGCCCAGCGCCAGGCTGCAGGGCGCCTCGGGCAGCGGCAGTCGATGGTCGCGAACGATGCGGCCGTCGGCGTCGAGGTCGATGACGCGCAGATGGACCTGGGCCTCGTCGTGGTCGCGCTCGGTGACCACCAGCCCCCAGGCGAAGGCATCGACGCCTTCCAGCGTGTGCTGGTCGCGATGGGCCAGCAGGGGGCGCCACTCGCCGGGAGAGGACTCGTCGGCCACTTCCTCGTCGGCCACTTCCTCGTCGGCCACGTCCAGACGGAAGTGGGGCGCCTCCCGGTTGTGCAGGATGTAGAACCGCCCAGGGCGGTGGTCGACACCGTATTCGACCCCGGCTTCTCGCGGTCGCACGCAGCGCGGTGGGGTCTCCGGCGATCGGGCGGGAATCAGGTGGCACTCGCTGGTGTCCTTGGACGCGGTCTCGAGCACCAGCCATTGCCGCGACCGGGTCTTGCCCAGGCCCACCCAGAATTCCGGGTCCGCTTCCTCGAAGATCGCCACGCTGGCGTTCTCGGCATCCTCGGAGCGGCTGTCGAGACGCCAGACGCTGGCCGGGCGCTGGGTGGCGTCGTAGCGGGTGAAAAACAGCGTGCGATCGTCCTCGGCCCAGGTCAGCTCCGGGCCGATGCCGGCGAGCAGGCAGCGCTCCTCGCCGCTGGCGAGATGCCGCAGGTAGAGATCGAAGTACTCGTCGCCGCGGGTGTCCTGGGTCCAGGCCAGCCATTGCTCGTCGGGGGAGATGGCCATGTCGCCGAGTTCGAGGAAGTGGTGTTCGCCGGCACGGGATTCGAGGTCGAGCAGGCACTCTCGCCGTTCGGCGTTGTCATTGGGGTGACGCCACCAGACCGGATAGTCGGCGTCGGACGCGGTCTCGCTCCAGTAGGTGAAGCGTTCCAGCGGCGTGGCCAGGCCGGTGACCGCCAGTTCGCGGCGCGCCAGATGCCCCTGGTAGAGGGCGTCGACCAGGGGCTCCAGCGGCGTGAACCAGGCGTCGCACTCCCGGTTGGCGGCTTCCAGGAAGGCGCGCACCGCGGGGTCGTCGCGCTGCTCGAGCCAATGCCACTGCGGGTCCTCGGAACGTTGGAAGGTGCTGACGGGCGGTGAGCTTGGCGGCTGTGCTTTCATTGGACGCGGTGTACCATGATGAAACGAATTGTATAGAGGGAGAATCTAAGGCGATGCTGATATCCGACTCGATGCCGCTGCTGTGGTTGAGCTACGTGGCATTGTCGCTGGTCGTGCTGGTCACTGGCTACCTGGCGATCCGCTGGCTGCCCCGCCTGCCGCGTTTCGTGGTGACCGGACTGGTCGCCGGACTGATCTGGATGCCCTGCAGCTTCACGCTGCCGCTGCTGGACAAGGATGCCGCCTATCATGGCATGGCCCCGGCGGTGGTGGTAGCCGGGATCGCCGTGCTGCAGCACGATGGCGCGGCGCTGGCGTCGGCCGTCCCGCTGTTGATCCTGGGCATCGCGCTGGGCGGGGCCGCCGCCGCTGGGTTGGCGTTCTGGCTCGGCCGCCGGCAGGCGCAACGACACGACGACAGTGGCGATGATGGGGGCGGAACGGCGGCCTCGACGCGACGTCAGGAGCCGGTGATCGGCTGAGGAAACACCATGCAATGGTTGATGACGGCGGCGCTGGCACTGTCGTTGCTGGTCAACGCGACGGCCCGGGCGCAGGCGCCGGATACCGCCGACGTGCGCCTGGTCTTCGACGTCTCCGGCAGCATGAAGCAGAACGACCCCAACCGGCTGAGTGCCAGTGCACTGGAGTTGATCGTCACCCTGTTGCCCTCGGGCGCCCGTGGCGGCCTCTGGACCTTCGGCAGCGAGGTGGCCAACCCCTTGCCGCCGACGACGATCGATGATGCCTGGCGCCAGCGTGCGCTCTCGCTCAAGCCGGCCCTGCTCGACTATCAGCAGTATACCGACATCGAGCGGGCGGTCCGTCAGGCGGCCGATGCCCCGCCGACCGACGGCAAGCGGCACCTGATCCTGCTCACCGACGGCATGGTCGATACCCCGGGCGGGGCGGACAAGGCGGCGCGCGACGAGGCCTCGCGCAAGCGCCTGATCGACGAGCTCGCGCCGGTGCTGCATGACGACGACGTGGTGGTCCACACCATCGCCTTCTCGCCGAACGTCGATCTCGATCTGCTCGAGAACCTGGCCCAGAAGACGCAGGGGCTGACCGCCGTCGCCGAGGATCCCGAAGCGCTGCTGCGCGCCTTCCTCGATGTCTTCGACCGTATCTTCCCGCGCGACCAGGTGCCCCTGGAGGCGGGGAGCTTCCCCATCGACGAGCGGGTCGACGCCTTCTCGTCGCTGCTCTTCCATGGTCCGCAGGCCCCGCCGCTGGCGTTGATCGCCCCGGACGGCACGCGTTACACCGTCGATGACCATCCCGATGACGTCCGCTGGCAGCACCAGCCGCTGTTCGACATCATCCACATGCCGGCGCCCATCGCGGGGCAATGGCGTGTCGAGGGCGAGGTGGGGCCGGACAGCCGGATCAGCGTCGAGTCGCCGCTGGCCCTGCGCACCCGCGAGCTGCCGACCACCCTGTACCAGGGTTTCGAGACGCCCATCGAGGCCTGGCTGACCCGGCCCGATGGCGGGGTCGGCGAAGGCGAGGGCGGTTCGCCGGTCTCGCTGCGTGCCGAGCTGCGCGACATCGACGGCAGGGTTCGCCAGACGGTGCCGTTGACCGCCCAGGGCGATCATTACCGCGGCGTGCTGGCGCCGCCCGAACAGGCGGGCAATGCGCGCCTGGTGGTGGTCGCCGAGAATGACGACTTCATTCGCGAGCGGCGCCAGGCGGTCAACGTGCTGTCGCCGATCGCCGCCCGGGTCGTGGGTGACAACGCGCGGGTCGACCTGCACGCCGAGCATCCCCGGCTCGATGTCGACAATACCCAACTGACGGCGACCCTCCAGGGGCAGATGCTCGACGTCGTGCCACAGGGCGACAGGAATTGGCGGATCGATCTGCCCGATGTGGCCAGGGGCGTGGCGGTCCCGCTGACGGTCTGGGCGCGGGTCACGCTGGATGGCGAGACCCGCCGCTTTACGCTGCCCGAGGTGACGCTCAATCCCGGGGCGGCCACGTCGCTGCATGGCGTCAGTCTCGATCGGCCGGGCGGCCACATCGAGACGCTCGACGAGGAAGAGGAACAGCAGGCCGCTCCGCCATCCTCGTCGCTGGACCGGCTCGGCGACAGCGTCGACCAGTGGCTGGATGCGCTGCCGTCCGGGGTGCGGTCGTTGTGGCAGGCGGCCCCGCCACCGTTCAGGGACTACGTGGCCTCGCATCGCCACGATCCGCTGGCCTGGGCGTTGCTGATCGCGGGTCTGCTGGTGGCGATACTGTTGCCGGTGGGGCTGCGCCGGCGTCGCCATCGCCAGCGCGCCACCCGCCGGGAGGAGCCTCATGTGTGAGCTCTTGGGCATGAGTGCCAACGTGCCCACGGACATCTGCTTCAGCTTCGCGGGCTTCTTGCGTCGCGGCGGCGGCACCGGGCCGCATCGCGACGGCTGGGGGATCGCCTTCTACGAGCAGGGCGGCTATCGCGACTTTCGCGACCCCCATCCCTCGGTGGACTCGCCGATCGCCCGCCTGATTCGCGACTATCCGATCAAGTCCCATGTGGTGATCAGCCACATTCGGCAGGCCAATGTCGGCGCCATCGAGCTGGCCAATACCCACCCCTTCACCCGCGAGATGTGGGGGCGGCCCTGGTGCTACGCTCACAATGGCCAGCTGGGCGATTGGCAGGCCCTGCCGCTGTCGTTCTATCGCCCGGTGGGCAGCACCGACAGCGAGCACGCCTTCTGCTGGCTGCTCGGCGAGCTGCGACGTCGCTTCCCCGAGCCTCCGGCCTCGCCCGATGCGCTGTGGGCGACACTCCATGCCCTGTGCGAGCGGCTGCGCGGGCTGGGCGTGTTCAACCTGCTGCTCTCCGATGGCCGCCATCTGTTCGGTTACTGTTCCACCAAGCTGGCGCACATCACCCGGCGTGCTCCGTTCGGTCGTGCCCAGCTCAGCGATACCGAGCTGACCGTCGACTTCAACGAGCACACCACGCCGAACGACATCGTCTCGGTGATGGCCACCGAGCCGTTGACCGCCAACGAGGACTGGACGCGCATGGCGCCCGGCGACTTGCTGGTGTGGCGGGACGGTGAGATCGTGGCTCGCTATGCTGCGAAAGAGGCATCGGGGAAGGAGACAGTAAGTGAACGGTAGTTTCAATCGATCGTTTTACAGCGCGTGGTGCCTGCGCTAAGGTGGCAACGCGATCCCGGCCCGGGTTTTCGCCGCTCCCGATGAGTGAGCGGGGGACTGCCCGAGAGCCGCACAAAAAGACAGCGTATCGACCTCGTCGAGCGAACCTGCGGAGATCTTCATGAACCAGCACGCCAGCGATGCCATCCTCTCCGGCCCGCCTCTCGAGGGCCTCGACGAATACGCCTCGGTCACCGATGTCTTCGAGGCCTCGGTCGAACGCTTTGCCGACAAGCCGGCGTTCAGTTGCATGGGCCAGGTTCTCAGCTACCGGGACGTCGATCGGCTGTCGGCGGACTTCGCGGCCTGGCTGCAGACGCAGACCGACCTCGAACCCGGCGACCGCATCGCCATCCAGTTGCCCAACGTGCTGCAGTTCCCGGTGGCGGTATTCGGCGCGCTGCGTGCGGGGCTGGTGGTGGTCAATACCAACCCGCTCTACACCGAGCGTGAAATGCGTCACCAGTTCGCCGACTCCGGTGCCAAGGCGATCGTGATCCTCGCCAACATGGCGTCCAAGCTCGAGGCGGTTCTCGACAAGACCGAGATCCGCCACGTGCTGGTGACCGAGATGGGCGACCTGCACGGCTTCCCCAAACGGGAACTGATCAATTTTGTCGTGCGCCACGTCAAGAAGCTGGTGCCGCGCTATTCGCTGCCCGGGGCCCAGCGCTTTCGCCAGGCCCTGGCCGCCGGTCACAAGACCCGTTTTCAGCCGGTCGCGCGGGCTCCCGAGGATATCGCCGCATTGCAGTACACCGGCGGCACCACCGGCACCGCCAAGGGCACCATGCTCACCCACCGCAATCTGGTGGCCAACATGCTCCAGGCCCGCGCGGTGATCAGCGACGTACTGGGCGAGGGCTGCGAGACGGTGATCGCGCCGCTGCCCGTCTATCACATCTACACCTTCACGGTGAATTGCCTGTTCCTGATGGAAACCGGCAACCACAGCGTGCTGATTCCCAACCCGCGCGACATCGCCGGTTTCGTCAAGACGCTCAAGGCGCAGTCGTACACCGGCTTCGTGGGTCTGAACACGCTGTTCAACGCCTTGTGCAATCGCGACGACTTCCGGGCCCTCGACTTCTCGGCGCTCAAGCTGACCATCTCCGGCGGCATGGCGTTGACCAAGGCCACGGCCGAGCGCTGGGAGGCGGTCACCGGGTGCCCGATCACCGAGGGCTACGGCATGACCGAGACCTCGCCGGTGGTCTCCTTCAACCCGCCGGCGTCGCCACAACTGGGCACCATCGGCAAGCCGGTGCCGGGGACATCGGTCAAGGTCGTCGATACCGACGGCAACACCCTGGCGCTCGGCGAGCCCGGGGAGCTTTGCGTCAAGGGGCCGCAGGTGATGAAAGGCTACTGGAATCGCCCCGAGGACACCGCCGAGACGCTCGATGCCGACGGCTGGGTGCGCACCGGCGACATCGCCGTCTTCCAGGAGGACGGTTACATCCGCATCGTCGATCGCAAGAAGGACATGATCATCGTCTCGGGGTTCAACGTCTATCCCAACGAGATCGAGGACGTGGTCGCGGCCCACCCCGACGTGGCCGAGGTCGCGGCCGTGGGCATCCCCGACGACAACAGCGGCGAGGCGATCAAGCTGTTCGTGGTCGCGCGCAACGAGAGCCTGGATGCCGAGACACTGCGCGCGTGGTGCAAGCGCGAGCTCACCGCCTACAAGGTGCCCCGCTTCGTCGAGTTCCGCGACGAATTGCCCAAGACCAACGTGGGCAAGGTGCTGCGTCGCGAACTGCGCGATTCCTGAGAGCGACCGACGAGTTGGCCCCCGGCGGCCCCTAGGCGATACAATAGGGGGCTTGCCCGTTTCCGAGAATCCGGATCGTCGCACCGACGATCCGGCGGCATACCCCGGCATCGACACCTCGTCCACGGCGGTGGACGAGGTGTCTGCGTCGCCACGTGACGATGCCGCGTCGAGAGTGCCGGGCGGGCCGGCCGTCTGTTGAACTCAGCGAGGATGACTTGAGCGCTACCGCTTCGAAGCCCGATTCTCTCAAGGCGTTGGAAACCCGTCGCCGCCAGTTGCCGCACTGCATGTTGCGCGACGCCCACGATCAGGGCCGTCGCCTGGCCAAGCTGGCGGGTCGCGCCCGCGGCGGCAAGCCGATCGATCGTGCGCTGCGCGATGTCGATTCGCGCCTGGCCGCTTCCCGGGCGTTGCTGGAACGCCGCCGCCAGCTGCCGCTGACCCTCGACTACCCGCCGACGTTACCGGTGGCGGAGAAGCGGGAATCGATCCTCGCCGCGCTGCGCGAGCATCCGGTGGTGGTGGTGGCCGGCGAGACCGGGTCGGGCAAGACCACGCAGTTGCCCAAGCTGTGCCTGGAGCTCGGCCTGGGGCGGCGCGGGCTGATCGGCCACACCCAGCCGCGCCGGTTGGCGGCGCGCTCGGTGGCCGGTCGTCTGGCCGAGGAGATGGCGGTGCCGCTGGGCGAGCAGGTCGGCTATCAGGTGCGCTTCACCGATCACACCGCGGATACCACCCTGGTCAAGCTGATGACCGACGGCATCCTGCTCGCCGAGACCCAGCACGATCCGGACCTCGAGCGCTACGAGGCGATCATCATCGACGAGGCCCACGAGCGCAGCCTCAACATCGACTTCCTGCTCGGCTACCTCAAGCGGCTCACCGAGCGACGCCCCGATCTCAAGATCATCATCACCTCGGCGACCATCGACGTCGAGCGCTTCTCGCGGCACTTCGCCCGCGACGGCAAGCCGGCGCCGGTGGTCCAGGTGTCCGGGCGCACCTATCCGGTCGAGGTGCACTATCGCCCGCTGGTGCGCGAGACGGAGGACGAGGAGGATCGCACCCTGCAGGAGGGCATCCTGCATGCGGTCGAGGAGATCGAGGCGATCGAGCGCGAGAAACGCTGGTACAGCGGCCCGCGCGACGTGCTGATCTTCCTGCCCGGCGAGCGGGAGATCCGCGAGACCGCCGACACCCTGCGGCGTGCCGATCTCAAGGGTACCGAGATTCTGCCGCTCTACGCGCGGCTTTCCAACGCCGAACAGAACCGGGTCTTCCAGTCCCATGCCGGGCGACGCATCGTGCTCGCCACCAACGTCGCCGAGACCTCGCTGACCGTGCCCGGCATCCGTTATGTCATCGACCCGGGGCTGGTGCGCATCAGCCGTTACAGCTATCGCGCCAAGGTCCAGCGTCTGCCCATCGAGCCGGTCAGCCAGGCCAGCGCCGATCAGCGCAAGGGACGCTGCGGGCGCATCAGCGAGGGGGTGTGCCTGCGCCTCTACAGCGAGGAGGACTACCTGGCGCGCCCCGCCTATACCGAACCGGAGATCCAGCGCACCAATCTCGCCTCGGTGATCCTGTCGATGCTCTCGCTCAAGCTCGGCGATATCGAGGCCTTCCCGTTCGTCGACGCCCCCGACTCGCGCTTCGTGCGCGACGGTTTCCGGCTGTTGTTCGAGCTCGGCGCGGTGGATGCCGACAATCGCCTGACCCCACTGGGACGCCGTCTGGCACGGCTGCCGATCGATCCGCGTCTGGCGCGCATGGTGCTGGCGGGGGCCGAGCAGCAGTGCCTGCGCGACGTGCTGATCGTGGTCAGTGCGCTGGCCGTCCAGGACCCCCGGGACCGGCCCGCCGACAAGCGCCAGGCCGCCGACCAGAAACACCGCCAGTGGAACGACCCGGATTCCGACTTCGTCGCCTGGCTCAACCTGTGGCACGGCTTCGAGGCCGCCCGCGAGGAACTCTCCGGCAACCAGCTGCGTCGCTGGTGTCGCGAGCAGTACCTCAGCTACCTGCGCCTGCGCGAGTGGCACGACACCTTCCGCCAGTTGCGTCAATTGCTGCGCGACATGGACATCGTCGTGCCCGGTGCTACCCAGCTCACCCGACGCGACACCGACGGCGAGGCCCCGGCGCGCGAGGCGAGCCGCCAGGCCTACGCCTCGATCCACCAGGCGCTGCTCGCCGGGCTGCTGTCGAATCTCGGGCAACTGGTCGAGAATCGCGAATACCTCGGGGCGCGCAACCGCAAGTTCCTGATCCATCCCGGCTCGGGGCTGGCCAAGAAGTCACCCAAATGGGTGATGGCCGGCGAACTGGTCGAGACCTCGCGGCTGTTCGCCCGCGACGTCGCGCGTATCCAGCCGGAGTGGGTCGAGCCGCTGGCCGGCCATCTGGTCAAGCGCAGCTACAGCGAGCCGCACTGGGAGATGAAGCGCGCCCAGGTGGTGGCCTTCGAGCAGGTCACGCTGTTCGGCCTGCCGATCGTCGCCCGGCGCAAGGTGCATTACGGGCCCATCGCCCCGCGCGAATCCCGTGAACTGTTCATCCGCCGCGCGCTGGTCGAGGGCGAGTACCGCACCCAGGCGGCGTTCTTCGCGCACAATCGCGCGCTGATCGGCGAGGTCGAGGATCTGGAGGACAGGGCGCGCAAGCGTGATATTCTCGTCGACGAGGAAACGCTGTTCGATTTCTACGATCAGCGGCTCCCCGAGGACGTCGTCAACGGCAAGGGGTTCGAGCACTGGCGGCGCGAGGCGGAGCGTGACGACCCGGACGTGCTCAAGCTCGACAAGGCCGCGCTGATGGCCCGCGCGGCGGACGAGGTCAGCGAGGCGCAATATCCGGATACCCTGACGCTGGGCGGGGTGAGTTATCCGCTCGGCTATCATTTCGCGCCAGGCGCCGAGGACGATGGGGTGACCCTGACCGTACCCGCCGCGATGCTCTCGCAACTGCCGCGCCATCGCCTCGAGTGGCTGGTGCCGGGGCTGTTGCGCGAGAAGTGCATTGCCCTGCTCAAGTCGCTGCCCAAGTCGGTACGTCGCCAGGTGGTGCCGATCCCCGACTGGGTCGATGCCGCGCTGCAGACGCTGTCGCCGGACGACGTGCCGCTGACCGAGGCCCTCGGCGAGTTCCTGCGGGTCAAGACCGGGCTGCGCCTGACGCCCGACGACTGGCGGACCGATCCGCTCGAGCCCCATCTGCGGATGAACATTCGGGTCGTCGACCATGCCGGCCAGGAGCTCGGGCAGGGGCGCGATCTCGCCGCGCTGGAGGCACGCTTCGCCGAGGCAGCCACCGCCGGGGCGCGGGCGCTGGACAGTGCCGGCGACACCCGCGAAGCGGTGACGGCGCTGCCCGAGGCGCCGTTGCCCGAGTCGCGTACCACCACCCAGGCGGGCATCCGCGTCGAGGCCTACCCGGCGCTGGTCGAACGCGCCGGCGACGAACTGGCCGTGGAACTCTTCGATCACCCCGACAAGGCGCACGAGGCGCACCGTCAGGGCATCAAGCGTCTGGCGATCCGGCGTCTGTCCGATCCGGTCAAGCGGCTGCGCCAACTGGACGGCATCGAGCGCTGCGCGCTGCTCTTCGCCAAGGTCGGCAGCAAGCGACAACTCGTCGACGATCTGGTCGAGGCGGTCTTCCTGCACGAGATCGCCGCCGATCCCCTGCCGCGCTCCCGGGACGCCTTCGAGGCGCGCATCGCCGAGCGCCGGGGCGAGCTGGTACCCCGGGGCGAGGCGCTGGTCACCACGGTGCTCGCGGCGCTGGAAGGGCACCTGGCGGTGACCAAGGCGTTGAAAGGCCAGCTCAACCTGTCGCTGGCGCTGGTCTACAACGATCTCAAGGCGCAGATGCAGCGGCTCGTCCATCCCGGCTTCATCAGCGAGGCGGGGGGCTGGCTCGAGGAATACCCGCGTTACATGGAAGCCGCCGCGATCCGCCTCGAGAAGGCGCCTCGCGAGCGGATGCGCGACCAGATGCTGATGCAGGAGATTCAGGATTTCGAGACCCGGCTGGCCAATCGCCGCGACAGCGAACGGCGCAGCGGGCGCGAGGACCCGGCGTTGACCGAGTTCGGCTGGTGGATCGAGGAGTTGCGCGTTTCGTCGTTCGCCCAGCAACTGGGCACGCGGATGCCGGTCTCGGCCAAGCGGCTCGAGCGGCGCTGGGCCGAGATCACCGGACGCCGCCCGCAGTGAGCGGGCGCGATCACGGCGGGGGACACCGCCGGAGGAGACGACCATGACACGAGCCGTGATTACCGGCACCGGCCTTTATACACCGCCGCACGCCATCGACAACGCCACCCTGGTGGACGCTTTCAACACCTGGGTCGACGACGAGAACCGCCGTCATGCCGAGGCCATCGCCCGCGGCGAGCGGGAACCGCTGCTCCACTCGAGCAGCGAGTTCATCGTCAAGGCCTCGGGCATTCACAGTCGCTACGTGCTCGATGCGTCGGGCATTCTCGACCCCGAGCGGATGCGGCCACGTCTGCCGCAGCGCACCGACGACGAGCCGTCGATCCAGTGCGAGATGGGCCGCGCGGCGGCGCTCGAGGCACTGGATCGCGCCCGGGTCGCCCCCGCTGACGTGGATATGCTGATCGTCGCCTGTTCCAACCTCGAGCGGCCCTATCCGGCGGTCGCGGTGGAGCTGCAGGCGGCGCTGGGGACCCGCGGCTTCGCCTTCGACATGAACGTGGCCTGCAGCTCGGCGACCTTCGCCATCGAGATGGCCGCCAACGCGGTGCGCAGCGGCAGCGTCAAGCGCGCCCTGGTGGTCAACCCGGAGATCTGCTCGGCGCATCTGAACTTCCGCGATCGCGACAGTCATTTCATCTTCGGCGATGCCTGCACCGCGCTGCTCGTCGAGGACGAGGCGGTGGCCGTGGCGCCGTCGCGCTTCGCGATACTGGGCACGCGCCTGGTCACCCGCTATTCGAACGCCATTCGCAACAATGCCGGCTTTCTCAATCGGGTCACCGACAGCGATCCGCTGGCCGCCGACAAGCTGTTCGTCCAGGAGGGGCGACGGGTGTTCAAGGAGGTCTGTCCGCTGGTCGCCGACCTGATCAGCGCTCATCTGGCCTCGCTGGATCTCGACGGCGACGCGCTGTCGCGGCTGTGGCTGCATCAGGCCAATCGCCACATGAACGACCTGATCGCGCGTCGCGTGCTGGGCCGCGACCCGAGCCCGGCGCAGGCGCCGATCATCCTCGATCGCTATGCCAACACCAGTTCGGCCGGATCGATCATCGCCTTCCACCTGCATCACGACGACCTGCCGGATGCGGCGCTGGGGGTAGTGTGTTCCTTCGGAGCCGGATACAGTGCAGGCAGTGTGATCCTCCGTAAGCAAAGCGCACACAAGGTGAACGAATGAATCGATGGAGTAAGGGGGTGCTGGCAGCCGTGGCGGGGGTGACGCTCGCCGGCTGCGCCAGCCAGGGAACGGCGCCTGCCAACCCGCAGGACCCATGGGAAGGGTTCAACCGCAAGGTGTTCGCCTTCAACGACACGCTCGACCGCTATGCGATCAAGCCGGTGGCGCAGGGCTACGATTTCGTCACGCCGCAGCCCGTGCAGGATGGCGTCACCAACTTCTTCTCCAACCTCGGCGAGTTGCGGACCATCCTCAACAGCGGCCTGCAGTGGAAGTGGGGCAATGCCGGCGTCGCCACGGGGCGCTTTCTGATGAACACCACCCTGGGGCTGGGCGGTTTCCTCGATCCGGCCACCGGGGTGGGCCTGACCGAGCACGAGGAGGATTTCGGGCAGACCCTGGCCGTGTGGGGGGTCGCCGAGGGGCCCTACGTGGTACTGCCCGTGCTCGGCGGGCGCACGCTGCGCCACGCCGGCGGTCTGCCGGCGGACTGGTATGCCGATCCGGTGAGCCATGTCGAGGAGGACAGTACCCGTTACGGCATTCGCGCCCTCGACGTGGTCAACTACCGTGCCAGTGTGCTCGACCAGGAGAAGCTGATTCAGGGGGATCGCTACAGCTTCCTGCGCGATACCTATCTGCAGCGCCGCCGCTTCGAGATCAACGACGGCAAGACCGGCGAGGATCCGTTCGCCAATGATGATTTCGACTACGATGCCGGCGACTTCGCCCAGTGAGAGTCCACCTCCATGGACAAACCGCGCACTCTGATCGGCCTGCTCGATCTACCGGGTAGCTCGCGCGACGCGCTGGCCGAGACGCTCGGCAAGGGGCGCTTCGCGGTGGCCGCGGCCGAGCGTCTCGAGGACCTGCCGGACGGCGTCGAACTGATCGTCGCCCACGTCCGGGCCGTGCCGAGCCGGGAATGGCCGGCCTTGTCGCGTCGTGTGCCGACCGTGGTGGTCACCGAGTCGCGTCTCGACGAGGAACTGCTCCACGCCGTCGACTCGGGGCTGGTCGACTATCTGGTCGAACCGCTGCGCCACGGCGACGTGCTGCGCCGCCTGGTGGCGCGGGCCCTCGAGCACCAGCAACTGGCCGAGGAGCACGCCCGTGATCGGACGCGCCTGGCGGAGCTCAACGAGAACCTGGAAACCCATCTGGCGATGCTGCGTCTCGACCAGCAGGCCGGGGGGCATATCCAGCGCAAGCTGCTGCCGCCCGAGTCGCTGACCCTCAACGGGGTGCGCTGCGATTTCCGCCTGGTGCCATCGCTGTATTTGTCGGGGGATTTCCTCGATTTTCAGCGTTTCGATGCGCGTTACAGCGTGTTCTATTTTGCGGACGTGTCCGGGCACGGGGCCTCGTCGGCCTTCGTCACGGTGTTGCTCAAGTACCTGTGCAACCGCTGGCTGAACGACTGGGACGGCGATTCCCCGGAAACGCTGCCGGCGCGCTGGCTGGCGCGGCTCAATCGCGAACTGCTGGATACCGGCATCGGCAAGCACGCCACGCTGTTCGTCGGGGTGCTGGACGCCGCGACGCACCGGCTGCACTATTCGCTGGGCGCGCAGATGCCGATGCCGCTGTGCGATGACGGCCAGTCGCTCGAGGCGCTGGCGGGGGAGGGGATGCCGGTGGGGTTGTTTCCGGGCATCGACTACCCCAACTACTGTCTCGAGCTGCCGGCGAGCTTTCGGCTGTGGCTATGCTCCGACGGCGTGCTCGAGTGCCTGCCCGGCGAGACGCTGACCGCCAGGCTCGATGAACTCAAGCGACGCATCACGGCGAGCGGCGACATCCGGACGTTGCTCGCCGGCCTGGGCGTGGAGCGTGACGACGACACGCCACACGATCAGGAAGAACTTCCGGATGATCTGACCATCATGACGCTGAGCGGTTTCAACCATGGCAACCAATGACGGGCGACTCAAGGCGGCCTTCGAGGCCGGCGTGTTCGTGCTCAAGTTGTGCGGCGACGTTCGTCTGACCCTGTGCGCGACGCTCGACAACGAGGCGCAGCGGCTTGCCGACATGCCGGGGCTGACCTCGGTGATCGTGGACCTGCGCGAGGCGACCAACGTCGACTCCACGGCGCTGGGCTTTCTGGCCAAGGTCGCGCTGGCGGTGAAAGGGCGCCTGAGCCATCCGCCGACCATCGTCGTCGATCATCCCGACGTGCGGCGCATGCTCGACGTGATGGGCTTCTCGCGTTATTTCACGCTGGTCCAGGCGCCGATCGCCGAGCCCGGCGGGCTCGACGAGCTGCCTGCGGTCCAGGCCGACGAGGGCGACCTGCAGGAGCGTATCCTCGAGGCGCATCGCATCCTGATGCACATGAACGAGCACAATCGCGAGGAGTTCAAGCCGCTGGTCGAACTGCTCGAGGCGCAGCAGCAGAATTCCCCCATCGACTGAGCGGTCGGCCGGCGCCAGCGTTGGCCGGTCTGGCTCTCGGCGTCTCGCAGCCGCGCTGTTTCAGGCGAGCGCCGGTTGTCCCGCGTTGTCGCGCTGCGTCGCTGCCGGGCCGGTGGATGCCGGCGCGCGGAGCGCTGTCGGTGCCTCGGGCTCGGCAGAGGCGGCGTCCGGGTCGGTATCGGCGGCCGGGATGGCGGCGGGTGTGCCGATGTCGACACGGAAGCGGGCCACGCCGTCGCGCAACTGGTCCGCATCGCGCTGCAGGGTCCGGGCGATCTCGCTGGCTTGCTGGGCACGGCGGCGATTGCCCTGGGTGACGCCTTCCATCTCGCCGACCGCGGTGTTGACCTGCTCGAGGCCGCGGCTCTGTTGATGGGAGGCATTGGCGATCTCGCTGACGAGGTCGCTGACCTGACCGATGGCCTCGACGATCTCCTGCATGTTGCGACCGGCTCGTCCGGCGAGGCGTACCCCGGCTTCGACCCGTTGATCGGCATCGTCGATCAGTTCACGAACCTGGCGGGCGGCGGTTGCCGAGCGTCCCGCGAGATTGCGGACCTCGCCGGCGACCACCGCGAAGCCGCGCCCCTGTGAGCCGGCCCGGGCCGCTTCCACCGAGGCGTTGAGGGCCAGGATGTTGGTCTGAAAGGCGATGTTGTCGATCAGCGCGACGATCTCGCCGACCTGACGGGAGCCCTCTTCGATGCCGCGCATGGTGACGGTCATCTCGTCCATGACCTGCCCCCCGTCGCCCGCCCGGTCCGCCGTGCTGGCGGCCAGATCGCTGGCGCGGTTGGCATTGTCGGCGTTGTGGGCGACGGTGGTGGTCAGTTGATCGAGGCTTGCCGCGGTCTCTTCCAGGGAGGCGGCCTGACGTTCGGTGTCGTCGGAGAGCTCGGCATTACCTTGGGCGAGTTCGCGGACCCGCTCATGGACCGCTTCGCCGCTGTTGCGCACCCCGCTGACCGTCGACGCCAGGTGGTAGCGCAGTTCCTCGAGCCCCAGGAAAAGCCGGCCGATCTCGTTGGAGCCGCGTGTCTCGACGGGATGGGACAGGTCGCCGTCGCGCATTCGCGTGAAGTGGGCCAGCAGATCGCGCAGCGGCCCGGTGACATGGCGCGCCATCCAGCGCAGCATCAGACCGCCCAGCACCAGGCTGACGAGCAGGCCGCCGGCGATGGCGATGTCGAGCAGCACGCTCATGGCGTTGAAGGTCTCGACCAGGGCCGCGCCACGCTGGCGCGAGGTCATGAAGAAGTCATCGGCGCTGGCCATGAAGGTGTCGCTCATCTTGCTGACCCGCGAGCGGCCCGATTGATAGCCCTCGACGTCGCCATCCTCGAGGCTCATCAACTGCAGGGAGAGGCCGGTGTTGAGCAGCGACTGGAAACGCTCGGCGAGTGCCTCGGCCGCCTCGACCTGGCCGGGCTGCGGGGGGATGGCCTGAAAACGTTCGAAGGCCTGGCTGGCCTGGGCGAGCAGGGTCTTGGCTTGCTCGATGACCGGACCGGGTCGATCGAAGGAGGGCTTGGCAAGCAGGGCGGCGGCACGATCCATCGCCACCCGGGCGCGCAGCATGTCGATGTAGGCCCGATCCAGGGCGGAGGATTGTTCGACGTGGATCTGATCGAGGGTGCCGAAGGTCTGGCGACTGAAATGGTTGGCATACAGACCCAGAGCGCCGACGCTCAGCACCATGAGGCAGAAGACGGCCAGCACGGCAATCCAGGTCATGCGGACGGACAGGTTGTCGAAGGTTTTCATGAAGGACCCCTGCGATGGTTCGAATTCTTTTCATGCCGGCCTGGAGGCGGCATCGGGGTCGGTTCTAGCAGGGGCATGTTGCAGTTTGGCTAAGGAAGCGCTGAACAAATAGGCGAACGGGATGAAGCGCAAGGCGTCCGGAGCACAGGAACCGCAGCATATGGGGTATATGTGAGGATTCCGACCGGGCTGGCGTTCCGGCACCGCGCAACGCGGCGATTCGTCGGGGACGCCGAGTTCGTGCAGGTATTTGTGCAGTGTTTCCCTAATGGGCGGTATCGCCCGGGCAATCGCCCGGGCCTGCTATGATGGTCGCCCGACCCGATCGTTCATTGATGTAAGGAAACTCATGTCGCCGATCACTCCTCGACGGATCGCTCTGCTGGTGGCGGCCAATACGGCCATCGCGCCGCTGGCGATCGATGCCTATCTTCCCGCCATTCCGGCGCTGGCCAGGACCGTCGACGCCAGCGTGCACCTGACCGAGCTGTCGGTGAGCCTGTTCCTGTTCGGCTTCGCCCTCGGCCAACTGATCTTCGGGCCGTTGTCGGACCGTCTCGGGCGTCGCCCGGTGCTGCTCGGCGGGGTGTCGGTGTTTCTGCTGACCAGTCTGGCGATCACCCAGGTGGAGTCGCTGGAGATGCTCTGGGCGTTGCGTTTCCTGCAGGCACTGGGCGGCGGGGCCTCGGTGGTCAATTCGGCGGCGATCGTGCGTGACTGCTTCAGCGGGCGCGAGGCGGCCAAGGTCCTGTCGACGATGGTGATGATCCTGATGCTGGCACCCCTGGTGGCCCCGGCACTGGGCAGCGTGCTGCTCTATCTGGCGGACTGGTGGCTGATCTTCGCCTTCCTCGCCGGCTATGCGGGCTTCGTGATGTGGCTGCTGCACCGTTATCTGCCCGAGACCCACGGCCGCGATCCGGACGCGCCGAACTTCGTGCAGGTGCTCGGCAACTATCGCAGCGTCCTCGCCCATCGCGAGGCGATGGGCTACATCTGTGCGGTGTCGATGTCCTTCGCCGGGATGTTCGCCTTCATCACCGGATCGCCGTTCCTCTACATGGAGTATTTCGACCTGTCGCCGGCGGCCTATCCCTTCGTGTTCGGCGCCAACATCGTGGTGATGTCGGCCTCCAATCGCGTCAATATCCGCCTGCTGCGCTATTTCACGCCGCAGAACAATCTGCTCTGGGGCCTGGCGATCCAGCTGACCATGGGGCTCGTGCTGCTGGCGGTCTTCGCCCTGGGCTGGGATTCGCTGTACACGGTGGTCCCGCTGCTGGTGGTGTTCGTCGGCATGCAGGGGCTGATCGGTCCCAACGCCATGTCGTCGATGCTCGATCACTTCCCGCACATGAGCGCCACGGCGACCGCCATGCAGGGCAGCATCCAGTTCTCCTGCGGGGCGCTGGCCGGGGTGCTGGTCGGGGGCTTCCAGATTCCCAGTGCCTGGCCCATGGTGCTGACCATGGTCGGTGCCGCGGTGATCGGCAACGTCGGGGTTCGTCTGCTGTCGGGGCCCGCCCTGCGCCAGGCATCGGCAGCGGCCTGACTCGCAACTGACACGGAAGCGACATATTGCCCGACTAATCTTTACCTCGCTCAAGCTCAGTCCGCCCCGATGGGGCGGGCCCATCGAACAAGCGAGGAGAAGTCCCATGTTGAAGCGTGTCGCAGCCACACTGCTCACCGGCTCACTGGTCCTGGGGGCGCATGTCGCCAGCGCGGCGGAGAGCATTACCGGCGCCGGCGCCACCTTTCCCTATCCCGTCTATTCCCAGTGGGCGGACACCTATCAGGACAAGACCGGGGTCGGCCTGAACTACCAGGCGATCGGTTCCGGGGGCGGCATCAAGCAGATCGTCGCCAAGACCGTGACCTTCGGTGCCAGCGATGCGCCGCTCAAGCCCGAAGAGCTCGAGCAGCATGGCCTGATGCAGTGGCCCATGGTGATGGGTGGCGTGGTGCCGGTCGTGCACATCGACGGGATCTCCCAGGGCCAGCTCAAGCTGGACGGCAAGACCCTGGCCGACATCTATCAGGGCAAGATCACCCGCTGGAACGACGCCGAGATCGCCAAGCTCAACCCGGACCTCGAGCTGCCCGATGCCGCCATCACCCCGGTCTACCGCGCCGAGGGCTCGGGCACCAACTTCCTGTTCACGCATTATCTGGCCCAGGTCAGCGACGATTTCGCCAACAGCATCGGTGAAGGCAAGTCCGTGGCCTGGCCCGCCGGGGTGGGCGCCAAGGCCAACGCCGGTGTCGCCAACCAGGTCGCCAGCACCGGCGGGGCGATCGGTTACGTCGAGTTCGCCTATGCCCAGCAGAACGACCTCAACTACGTGACCATGCAGAACCAGGCCGGCGACTACGTCGAGCCGAGCATCGAGAGCTTCAAGGCCGCCGCCGCCAACGCCGACTGGAAGAACGCCCCCGGCTTCTACCTGGTGCTGACCAACCAGCCCGGCGAGAAGAGCTGGCCGATCACCGGGGCCTCTTTCATCCTCATGCACAAGCAGGTTCAGGACGCCAAGGCCGCCAAGCAAGCCCTGACGTTCTTCGACTGGGCCTACCGGAACGGCAACGCCGCCGCCGAGAAACTCGACTACGTGCCGATGCCCAAGAACGTCGCCGCGATGGTCGAGGACAAGTGGCGTCAGATCGAAGGCCCCGACGGCAAGAAGGTCTGGACGCAGCAGTAACCGGACGCCAGCGCCGACCGGCTGCGGGCCATCGCCCGCAGTCTTTCGTCGTCGGCAGCCTCTCCTCGGGCGGGGCGTCGTCCCCGCCGCTGCCAAGGGACTCGATGCTTTCCATGACCACGTCAACGACCTCCGATGCCCGGCACTTGCTGGGCGCGAGCGACAACGAGCTGAGCGCGCTGAAGCGCAACGGCTTCATCGACCGGCTTTTCGAGACCACCACCCGGCTGTTCGCGCTGTTCGTGCTGCTGCTGCTGGGCGCGATCCTGGCCTCGCTGGTGGTTTCCGGCTGGCCGGCGCTGCAGACCTTCGGCCTGGACTTCTTCACCATCGACCGCTGGGCGGCCAACATCGAGAAATTCGGTGCCCTGCCGGCGGTCTACGGCACCCTGATCACCTCGCTGATCGCGATCGTCATCGCCGTGCCGGTGTCGTTCGGCATCGCCATCTTCCTCACCGAGAAATGCCCGGTGATGCTGCGACGCCCGCTGGGCATCACCGTCGAGCTGCTCGCCGGGGTGCCCTCGATCATCTATGGCATGTGGGGCGTCGAGGTGCTGGCGCCGTTCCTGCAGAGTCATTTCCCCACGCTGTTTCCCGCCGGCACCGGCCTGGCGACGGCGGGGTTGATCCTGGCGGTGATGATCATCCCGTTCATCACCGCCATTACCCGTGACGTCATGGTCACGGTGCCGCCGATCATGCGCGAATCCGCCTATGGGCTGGGCTGTACCACCTGGGAAGTGGTGCGCAGCGTGATCTTTCCCTCGGTACGCGGCGGCCTGGTGGGCGGGGTGATCCTCGGCCTGGGCCGGGCGCTGGGCGAGACCATGGCGGTGACCTTCGTGATCGGCAACAACCTGTTCTTCCACGCCACCCTGACCGGGCAGGGCACCTCGATCGCCGCCCTGATCGCCAACCAGTTCCCGGAGGCGGATGGCATCCAGCGCTCGGCGCTGCTGGCGCTGGGACTGTTGCTGTTCGTGATCACCTTCATCGTGCTGGCAATCGCCCGCCTGATGCTCAACCGCTATGACCGCAAGTCGGCCTGAGGAGGCGCGCATGTATTCCGTCTATCAACGTCGACGCCTGATCAACCGCGTGATCATGGGCTTCTGCATCGCGGCGGCCGCTTTCGGTATCGCCTGGCTGCTGCTGATCCTCTGGTCGCTGGTGGTCAAGGGCGGCGCGGCGCTGTCGCTGTCGGTCTTCACCGAGCGCACCCAGATGAATGGCGGCGGGCTGGGCAACGCGATTCTCGGCAGCCTGATCATGACTGCGCTGGGCACGCTGTTCGGCTCGATCATCGGCGTGGCGGCGGGCACCTGGCTCGCCGAATACGGCGGCAAGTCGCGGCTGGCGAGTGTCATCCGCTTCATCAACGACGTGCTGCTGTCGGCGCCGTCGATCATCGTCGGGCTGTTCATCTATGCCGTGGTGGTCCTGCAGACCGGGCACTTCTCCGGCTGGGCGGGGGCGCTGTCGCTGACCGTGATCATCATCCCGGTGGTGATCCGCGCCACCGAGGACATGCTGCTGCTGGTGCCCAACACCCTGCGCGAGGCGGCCGCCGCCCTCGGGGCGCATCGCTGGTGGGTGGTGACGCGCGTCTGCTACGCCGGCGCCCGCGCCGGCATCGTCACCGGCATTCTGCTGGGCTGTGCGCGGATCAGCGGCGAGACGGCGCCGTTGCTGTTCACCTCGTTGAACTCCAATCAGTGGAACTTCTTCGATCTGAACAGCGAGATGCCCAACCTGCCCATGACGCTCTACCAGAACATGACCATCAATTCGTTCATCCCGCGGCAGGTCGAACTGGCCTGGGCGGGGGCGCTACTGCTCACGGTGGCGATCCTGCTGCTGAACATCGTCGCCCGTGTCGTCTCGCGCCAGCGCGGCTAGCCAATGCTCAAGAGGAGTTGCCCATGACCACCGCATCCGAAGGCCTGGTCCCCCGTTTCTCCCGTCCGGAGGCCTGGGATCAGGCCAGGCCGGCCGTCGCCGATGCCGAGGCGAAGCTCCGGGTCGAGGATCTGAATTTCTATTACGGCAGTTTCCAGGCGCTCAAGTCGATCAGCATGGACGTGCCCGCCAATCAGGTCACTGCCTTCATCGGGCCGTCCGGCTGCGGCAAGTCGACCTTGCTGCGCTGCTTCAACCGCATTCACGATCTCTATCCGGGGATGCGCAGCGAAGGCGCCATTCAGCTCGACGGTCAGAACATCAACGATGCCCGGGTCGATACCAACCTGCTGCGGGCGCGGATCGGCATGGTCTTCCAGAAGCCCACGCCGTTTCCGATGACGGTGCACGACAACATCGCCTTCGGTGTGCGCCTCTACGAGCGCCTCAACGAGCGCGACATGGAAAACCGTGTGCAGTGGGCCCTCGAGAAGGCGGCGCTGTGGGACGAGGTCAAGGACAAGCTTCACCAGAACGGCCAGGCGCTGTCGGGGGGCCAGCAGCAGCGCTTGTGCATCGCCCGGACCATCGCCGTGAAGCCCGAGGTGATCCTGCTCGACGAGCCGACGTCGGCGCTCGATCCGATCTCCACCGGCTACATCGAGGATCTGATCAACGAGCTGAAAGCGGATTACACCATCGTCATCGTCACCCACAACATGCAGCAGGCGGCCAGGGTCTCGGATGTCACCGCCTTCATGTACCTGGGCGAGCTGATCGAGTGCGACGAGACGCCGAAGATCTTCACTCAGCCCGGCGATAGCCGCACGGAGGACTACATTACCGGGCGCTACGGCTAAGGAAACGCTGTATAAATGCCTGCGCGAGCGAATCGCTTCGTTGCGTGGTACTCGAAAACTCGCCTAACTTCATGTTATGCCTCGTTTTCTGCGTTCCATGCGCCTCGCGCTTCATCCCGCTCGTCGATTTATTCAGCATTTCCCTAAGCGTCTCAGCACGCGGCCAGTGTGTGACCGGGAAGGGATTTCCGGTCCAACTCGCCACGCCTGTCGACTGTCACGAAGCTGTCATCTTTGTGCGGCATCTTGGGTTCCGCGAAGGTTGAACACTCTCATCGACAGGAGTTACCCGCATGAACCGCATCCTGAAGACCACCGCCGTTGCCGCCGCCGTGATGGGCGTGGTCGGTGTCGCCCAGGCCCGCGAGCAGCTGCGCATCGTCGGCTCGAGCACGGTCTACCCGTTTGCCAGCTATGTCGTGGAAGAGTTCGGTGCGACCACCGACTATCCGACGCCGGTCATCGAATCCACGGGCTCCGGCGGCGGCCTGAAGCTGTTCTGTGCCGGTGTCGGTGACGATACCCCGGACATCACCAACGCCTCGCGTCGCATGAAGACGTCCGAGTTCGAACGCTGCGAGAAGAACGGTGTCACCGACATCACCGAGGCGACGATCGGCTACGACGGGATCGCCTTCGCCGAATCGAGCAGCAACGAGCCGATCGATCTGAGCCGCGAGCAGATCTTCCTGGCGCTGGCCGCCAAGGTGCCGCAGGACGGCAAGCTGGTCGACAACCCCTACAAGAAGTGGAGCGACATCGATTCGTCGCTGCCCGATCGCGAGATCTCCGTCTACGGGCCGCCCACCACCTCCGGTACCCGTGACGCCTTCGAGGAGCTGGTGATGGAAGCCGCCTCCGAAGACATGAAGGCCTATGGCGGCGAAGCCTACACCGACATCCGCTCGGATGGCGCCTACATCGACGCCGGCGAGAACGACAACCTGATCGTTCAGCGTCTGGCCGAGGACACCGACGCCTTCGGCATCTTCGGGTATTCCTACCTGGAAGAGAATTCCGACACCCTGATCGGTGCCAGCATCGATGGCGTCGAGCCCACGCCCGAGGCGATCAGCTCCGGCGAGTACCCGGTGTCACGCTCGCTGTTCTTCTACGTCAAGAACCAGCACGCCGACAGCGTGCCGGCGATGTACGAGTACGCCAACCTGTTCATGACCGAGAAGATGATCGGTCCGATGGGTTACCTGAAGGGCCTGGGTCTGATCCCGCTGCCGGACGACATGCGCCAGGCACAGCGCCAGCAGGTCGAGAACCACGACAAACTCGAACTGGCCGACCTCAAGTAAGCTGCGTCGCCGCATGAACGAGGCCGGCGACGCGAGTCGTCGGCCCGTTTTCATGTCAGGCCCCGGCCTTGGGGTGCCGTCCCCCAGGTGACGGGGCCGTAGCGAGAGACCGATTATGCTGTCCAATCTGACGTTTCTGACATTCTGTGTGGCCTTGGCGGTGCTCGGGCTGATCGCCTTCATCGTGGCACGCGCCAAGGCCTCCCGGACGCGCCAGGCCGGGGTGGCGATGTACGCCCAGCCCGATCAATATGCCTGGTTCTCGGTGCTGGCCACGGCCGGCCCGGCCATCGCGGTGGGCGCCGTCGGCGCTTTCGTCATGCTGCTGCTGGGTGCCGAGATTCCCACTCCCTACCTGCTCGCCGCGAGCCTGGTGATCGCCGCCATCGGGCTGTTCGTGGGGGTCAGGCAGGTGCGTCCCGACTTCCACGCACGTCAGGCCATCGAGCGGGTGATCCGCCTGGCGCTGGCGGGGGCGGCCCTGGTATCGATCGTCACCACCTTCGGCATCCTGCTGTCGATCGTTTCCGAGGCGATCCGTTTCTTCCAGATGCAGGGCCTGTGGGATTTCCTGACCGGCACCACCTGGTCGCCGGGCGACAGTTTCCTCGCCGCGGCCGGACGCGGTGGCGAGTCCGCCGGCGGCGCCCAGTTCGGGTCGGTACCGTTGTTCGCCGGCACCTTCATCATTTCCCTGATCGCCATGCTGGTGGCGATTCCGGTCGGCCTGCTGGCGGCGATCTACATGGCCGAATTCGCGCCGCCGCGGGTGCGTACCCTGGCCAAGCCGGTGCTGGAGGTGCTGGCGGGCATTCCCACCGTGGTCTATGGCTTCTTCGCGGCGATCACCGTGGCGCCGATCATCGTCGACATCGCCGGTTTCTTCGGCCTCGACGCCTCCTACAACAACGCCCTGGCGCCGGGCGTGGTGATGGGGATCATGATCATTCCCTTCATCTCGTCGCTTTCCGATGACGTGATCAATGCGGTGCCCGACAGCATGCGCGAGGGCTCGCTGGCGCTGGGCATGACCAAGGGCGAGACCATCAGGAGCGTGGTGCTGCCGGCGTCGCTACCGGGGATCATCTCGGCGTCGCTGCTGGCGGTCTCCCGGGCGCTGGGCGAGACCATGATCGTGGTCATGGCTGCCGGCATGCGCCCCAACCTGACCGCCAACCCGCTCGAGGACATGACCACGGTGACGGTGCGCATCGTCGCCGCCCTGACCGGCGACCAGGAGTTCGAGAGTGCCGAGACGCTCTCCGCCTTCGCCCTGGGTCTGGTGCTGTTCGTGGTCACCCTGGTCCTCAACATGGTGTCGGTACTGATGATTCGCCGTTTCCGCGAAAAGTACCGCTCCAACAACCTGTGACACGACGAGGTTCGTTACGCTCATGAGCCAATCCTTCGACGCCATCACCGCCCAGCTCAAGCGGCGCCATCGCCGCTCGGCCAACCTCAAGCGGATGTCGATGGGCGCGCTGATCCTCGCCGCGACCTTCCTGGTGGTGTTCATCGGCGACATGCTGGCCAAGGGCCTGCCGGCCTTCCAGCAGGCCCAGATCCAGGTCGAGGTGACCTACAGCGAGCAGGCCCGCGAGATCCCGCCCGCGGCGGTGGGCGACGACGTTCGCTCGCTGGTCAGCCGCGGCTATCTGCGCCTGATCCCCTCGCGCATGGAGGACGATCCCGACCTGCTCGGCACCCAGCGCATGGAGTGGGTGATCGCCGACAGCGCCGTCGATCAGTACCTCAAGGGGCACGACTCGAAGCTCAGCGCCAAGCAGCGCCGGCTCGTCGACCGCCTGGCCGAACAGGGGCGTGCCGAGCTGCGCTTCAACACCACCTTCTTCACCACCGGCGACTCGCGCATGCCGGAGATGGCGGGCATCGCCGCGGCGGCGATGGGCACGGTGATGACGTTGATCGTGACCATGGCGGTGTGTTTCCCGATCGGGGTGATGACCGCGGTCTATCTCGAGGAGTTCGCGCCCGACAACCATCTCACCCAGATCATCGAGATCAACATCAACAACCTCGCCGCGGTACCCTCGATCCTCTTCGGTCTGCTGGGGCTGGCGATCTACATCAACTTCTTCGGCGTGCCGCGCTCCTCGCCGCTGGTGGGCGGGCTGACCCTGGCGCTGATGACGTTGCCGGTGATCATCATCGCCACCCGCACGGCGCTGCGCAGCGTGCCGGACGGTATCCGCCAGGCCGCCTTCGGCGTGGGCTGCTCGCGCTGGCAGGTGGTGCGCGATCATGTCCTGCCGCTGTCGCTGCCGGGCATCCTGACCGGCTCGATCATCGGCATGGCCCAGGCGATGGGCGAGACCGCGCCGCTGATCATCGTCGGCATGGTGGCTTTCATCCCCGACGTCTCGGCCTCCTTCGCCAATGCCGCCACGGTGATGCCGGCGCAGGTCTTCACCTGGGCGGGCGACCCGAGTCCGGCGTTCGTCGAGAAGACCGCCGGCGGCATTCTGGTCCTGCTGGCCGTGCTGATCACGCTCAACGCCACCGCCGTGTTGCTGCGCAAGAAATTCGAACGTCGCTGGTAAGTCGGCGACACTGTCGAGGACACGATTCATGCTCAACGAACAGATTCTCCGGACCAAGGGGCAGACCCACGACATGCCAACGGGCGATCCCACCCGACCTCACGCGCCGCAGACGGGGCAGCCGGGCGAGCCGGTCAACCGCAACGAGGAGGCCAACCACGAGCTGAGCATTCGCGTGCGCGATCTCAACCTCTGGTACGGCGAGCACCAGGCGCTCAAGAACATCAACATCGATGTCTACCAGAAGAACGTCACCGCGCTGATCGGCCCCTCGGGCTGCGGCAAGTCGACCTTCCTGCGCTGCCTCAACCGCATGAACGACCTGATCAAGAGTGTACGCATCGAAGGGCTGGTGGAGATGGACGGCCGCGACGTCAACGAGGCGAAGATGGACGAGGTGGCGCTGCGCCGCCGGGTGGGCATGGTCTTCCAGAAGCCCAATCCGTTCCCCAAGTCGATCTACGAGAACATCGCCTATGCGCCGCGCATGCACGATCTGGTGGGTCGCAAGAGCGAGCAGGACGAGCTGGTCGAGCGGGCGCTGCGCGATGCCGGGCTGTGGAACGAGGTCAAGGACAAGCTGCATCAGCCGGGCACCTCGCTGTCGGGGGGCCAGCAGCAGCGGCTGTGCATCGCCCGGGCCATCGCCGTGCAGCCCGACGTGATCCTGATGGACGAGCCGACCTCGGCGCTCGATCCGATCTCGACGGCGACCATCGAGGACCTGATGGACAAGCTCAAGCAGCAGTTCACCATCGTCACGGTCACCCACAACATGCAGCAGGCCGCCCGCGTGGCGGATTACACGGCGTTCTTCCACCTCGGTGAGCTGATCGAGTACAACGACACGCGGATGATGTTCTCCAACCCGCACACCAAGAAGGCCGAGGACTACATCACCGGCCGCTACGGCTGATCGTCTACGGCATGGCGGCGGCTTGAAGCCGGCCGGCGGCCATGCTACATCTAGTGACGACTCGGAGATGGCATACCTCCGGGCGTCGCCTTGATCAGGCAACCAACGACGCCGAACCATCGCTCACGCGATTGATGATGCCTGCGAAGCGCCCGAGGTGCGTGCGTAGCAGGTGTCGTCGTGTCTCCCGCCGCCTCGTTCGCTTCGTGTTGCACGTTTTCGTCAGGCAACAGGAAGGATCGCTTCATGTGGACATCGGTAGTGGCCATCGGCGCGGGCGCGGCGATCGGCGCCAATCTGCGCTGGTTGCTGGGCCTGTGGCTCAACGCGCTGTTTCCCTCGCTGCCCCCCGGAACGCTGGCCGCCAACTGGCTGGGCGCCTGGTTGATTGGCGTGGCGATCGCGCTGTTCGCCCAGTTGCCGCAGCTTTCCCCGGAATGGCGGCTGTTCGTCGTCACTGGCTTTCTCGGTGCCCTGACCACCTTCTCGACCTTTTCCGCCGAGATGCTCACCACCCTGCAGTCGGGCAAGTGGGGCATGGCCCTCGGCGGTATCGCGCTGCACGTCGCCGGCTCCCTGGGCATGACGGCCCTGGGCATGGCGACGTTCGGTGTCGTGAAAACCCTGGCAGGAGCCATCAAATGACCTCACTCGACAGCGGTTACGAACTCCTCTTCATGGCGCCGGAGTCGCGTCGGCACGCTGGCGAGCCGGTACTCGACGCGGTGGTGGAAGCCGCCCGGACGCTGGGCATCACGCGCTACACGCGGCGTGCCGACGTGATGAGCGCCGGCGAGAACGGCCATGTCCACGCCGCGCATTTCTTCGAGCTGGCCGATCGGCCGTCCGAGGTGATGTTCGTGCTCGAGCCGACGCTGGCCGAGCGGCTGATCGAGGCGGTGGACACGGCGGGCATCGATGTCTTCTGCCTGCGCCGCCCGGTGGAGTACGGCCACCTGGGCGACTGAGCGGTCGCCCGGCGGCATCTATCGAGTCTAGTCGAGCAATTCCACGGCCACGGCCGTCGCTTCGCCGCCGCCGATGCACAGGCTGGCGATGCCGCGCCGCCCGCCGCGTCGGCGCAGCGCATTGATCAGGGTGGCGATGATCCGCGAGCCGGTGGAGCCGATCGGGTGGCCCTGGGCGCAGGCGCCGCCGAACACGTTGACCCGCTCGTGGGGCAGACCCAGATCGTCCATGGCGATCAGCGTGACCACCGCGAAGGCCTCGTTGATCTCGTAGAGGTCGACGTCCTCGGCCCGCCAGTCGAGCCGCTCGAGGAGCTTGCCGATGGCGCCCACCGGGGCGATGGTGAATTCGCTGGGGTGGCGGGCGTGGGTGGCGTGGCCGACGATACGCGCCAGCGGTTTCAGCCCGCGGCGTTCGGCGGCGTCCGCGCTGGCCAGCAGCAGCGCCGAGGCGCCATCGGAGATCGAGCTGGCGTTGGCGGCGGTGATGGTGCCGTCGGCCGAGAAGGCCGGACGCAGCGAGCGAACCCGGTCGAGCCTGGCGGTGAAGGGTTGCTCGTCGTGCTCGACGACGTGCTCGCCCTGACGGGTGGTCACCGTCACGGGGGCCAACTCGTCGACGAGCTCGCCATGCTCGTGGGCGGCCAAGGCTCGTTCCAGCGAGGCGATGGCGAAGTCGTCCATGCGCTCGCGGGAATAGCCGCGGGCGTCGGCGACCTGCTGGGCGAAGGCGCCCATCAACTGCCCGGTCTCGGCATCCTCGAGCCCGTCCAGGAACATGTGATCCTTGAGCTCGCCGTGGCCGAGCCGATAGCCGCTGCGGGCCTTGGTCAGCACATGGGGGGCGTTGGACATCGACTCCATGCCGCCGGCGAGCAGTAGCGCGCCGCTGCCCGCGCGAATCGCGTCGTGGGCCAGCATGGTGGCCTTCATGCCCGAGCCGCACAGCTTGTTGACCGTGGTCGCGCCGATGGCGTCGGCAATGCCGGCCTGGCGCATCGCCTGTCGGGCGGGGCCCTGCTTGACGCCGGCGGGCAGCACGCAACCCAGGATGCCCTCGTCGATCCAGTCGGGATCGATGGCGGCGCGCTCGATGGCGGCGCGGATGGCCACGGCGCCGAGTTGCGGGGCAGTGAGACTCGACAGGCTGCCCAGCAGGCCCCCCATCGGCGTTCTGGCGGCAGAGAGAATGATGATATCGTTGGCGTTGGTCATGGTTCGCTCCCGGCGAAAGGCCGGCTCGGGGCATCGTGTGACGATGGTCCGCGAGCCGGCCGACGGGCGCGTTGACCGCACCCGGGGCCTGTGGTTTGCTCGGTAAAAACCAAGCAAGCGCTAGTGTAAAAATGACTCTAGAGAATGCCTCGCCACGCCGCAAGGAGCTGGTGCGCCTCGCCGCTCGTCTGTTCGTCGAAGAGGGCTTCGACCGTACCACGGTGCGCATGCTGGCCCAGGCGATGGGCATCAAGTCCGGCAGCCTGTTCCATCACTTCCGTGACAAGCAGGCGATCCTGCACGCCGTCATCGAGGAGGGCACGCACAATGCCCTGAGCCTTGCCCGCAAGGCGCTCGCCGAAGCCGGGCCCGACCCGCGGGCGCGCCTCGACGCCATGGCGCGTGCCCATCTGCAGACCCTGCTCAGCGATCGCAACGCCCACGTGGTTGCGCTCTACGAGTGGCGGCGGCTCGACGACGCCTCCCACGAGGCGCTCGGCCATCTGCGCGATGCCTACGAAGGACTCTGGCAGCAGGTCATCGACGAGGCACTGGCCGCCGGCCTGATTCATGGCGATCCGTTCCTGGTCCGGCGTTTCGCGCTGGGCGCGCTCAACTGGACGGTGCGCTGGTACGACCCCGACGGCAGTCGTTCCCCCGAGACGCTGGCGCGCGAACTGGTGGCGATGATCACCTCGTCCCGACCCTGACGAGCCGACCCGGCCTGGACTCGACCATGGTCTAGCCATTTCCCTGACGGCATGCCTTGCTCCGCCGCCGGGAAGCTTCTAGCTTCAGGTCAGGATTCATGAGGTTGACGTTTACGTCAACTGAAGAAGAGCGGGCCGGTTCGCCAGGCGGTAATCAGGCCGGTGGAAAGTCGGCTCTTCCCGATGAGCACAACAAACACAACGAGCCCGAACGGGGCGTCAGTCAGGAGGGCACGCCATGTATACATCCACGAAGCCGGATGAAGGGCCGGGCCGATCCGAGGCCTTCTCCATGGACGCCGTCATGGAGCGGATCGACGATCATCGCGACGGCAGGCTCAACGCCTTCGAGGCCTGTTGTGGGCGCCACCTGCGCCAGGGGCGCGGTGGGGCGACGGCGCTGGTCCACGAGGATACCGAGATGCGGGTCACGTCGCTGAGCTACGCTGAGCTGGCCGCCGCCAGCGAACGGCTGGCCGGCTGGCTCGCAAGCCGTGGCCTGGGCGAGGGCGATCGCATCGCCTGCATGCTGCCGCGCTCGCCGCAACTGCTAATTGCGGTGTTCGCCACCTGGCGCATCGGCGCGGTCTATCAACCGCTGTTCACCGCCTTCGGCCCGGACTCGGTGGATTATCGTCTGGGCCGTGCCGACACCCGGCTCGTGATCACCGATCATGCCAACCGCAGCAAGTTCGATGGCCTGACACACAGTCTGCCGGTCCTGACCGTCGGCGGCCCCCTCGGCGATCACGGCGACGACCTGGACTGGGACGCCGCGCAAGCTCACCCGCCCATCGAGACGCCGGCGCCCCGGCAGTCCCTGGATGCCCCCTTTCTACAGATGTTCACCTCCGGCACCGTGGGCAAGCCCAAGGGCGTGGCCGTGCCGCTCGCGGCGCTGCCGGCCTTCGCCCTTTACATGGAACTGGCCGTGGGCCTGGAGGCCCATGACCGGTTCTGGAACATGGCCGATCCGGGCTGGGCCTATGGTCTCTACTATGCGATTACCGGCCCGTTGTTGCTGGGCGTGGCCACGCATTTCTGCGAGACGGGGTTCAGTGCCGAAGGCGCCTTGGCGTTCTTGAAGCGCCACCGCATCACCAACTTCGCCGCCGCGCCCACCGCCTACCGACTGATGAAAGCCTCCGGATTGTTCGACGAGGCCCGCGAGTGTCTCGAACTGCGGCGGGCCAGTTCGGCCGGCGAGCCGCTGAACAGTGAGGTGGTGAACTGGGTGGAGAAGGCCCTGGGGTGTCCGGTGATGGATCACTATGGCCAGACCGAGACCGGCATGACCTGCTGCAACCATCATGCCCTGGCGCATCCCCGCCACGTCGGCGGCATGGGGGTGCCGTTGCCCGGCTATCGGCTGGCGGTCCTCGACGCCGAACACCGCGAGTTGCCCCCGGGTGAGCCCGGGGTGCTGGCGGTGGATATCGCCAATTCGCCGGCACACTTCTTCGCCGGCTACACCTGGCAGGAGAAGCACCCCTTCGTCGATGGTTACTACCTGACCGGCGACGTGGTGATGTACGACGAGGCGGGGGTCTTCCAGTTCGCGGGACGTGGCGATGACATCATCACCACCGCCGGTTACCGGGTGGGGCCCACCGACGTGGAAAACTGCGTGCTCAGCCACCCCGCCGTGGCCGAATCCGCCGCCGTGGGCCAGCCCGACGCGATCCGCGGCGAGATCATCAAGTCTTACGTGGTGTTGCGCGAGGGCATCGAGGCCAGTGACGAACTGGCCGAGGAGCTTCGTCGCCATGTCCGGGAGCGGCTCTCCGCTCACGCGTTCCCGCGGGTGATCGAGTTCGTCGATGCCCTGCCCAAGACGCCCAGCGGCAAGATCCAGCGTTTCAAGTTGCGCGCGGATGCCGCCGATCAGGCGGCCAGGACTGCTCTCTGACCCGGGAGGTTTCTCGATGCAAGTCAAGGACAACAACTTTCTGATCACCGGGGCCGCCTCGGGATTGGGCGCGGCCACCGCGGAGCGCCTGCTGGCCGGCGGTGCCCGCGTGGTGCTCTGCGATCGCAGCGAGCACGTCGAGGCACGTGCCCGGGAGTGGGGCGAACGTGCAGTCGCCGTGCGCGGCGACGTGTGTCGTGCCGACGACATGCAGGCCGCCGTCGATCGCGCCGTGGCGCTGGGCGGGCTGCACGGGGTGGTGCATTGCGCCGGGGTGGTCAGTGTCGCCAAGCTGCTCGACCGCGAGGGCCGGCCGGCCGATCTCGACGCCTTCGCCAAGACCGTCGAGATCAATCTGGTGGGCACCTTCAACGTGCTGCGCCTGGCGGCGGCGGCGATGGCCGACAATGCGCCCCAGGACGAGGATGGCGAACGCGGCGTGCTGATCGACACCGCCTCGATCGCCGCCTTCGACGGTCAGGTCGGCCAGGCCGCCTACAGCGCCTCCAAGGCCGGGGTGGCGGGGATGACCCTGCCGCTGGCCCGCGAACTGTCGCGCTACGGCATTCGGGTGATGACCATCGCCCCGGGCGTCTTCGAGACGCCGATGATGGCGGGCATACCCGACGACGCGGTGGCTTCGCTGTCGGCGGCGGTGCCGTTTCCCAAGCGGCTGGGGCGCGGCGAGGAGTACGCGGCGCTGGCCGAGCAGATCGTCGCCAACGTGATGCTCAACGGCGAGACCATTCGCCTCGACGGGGGCATTCGCATGCAGTGAGCGGGAAGCGGGAAGCGGGAAGCGCTAAATTTAAACGAACGCTTGACTCGTCATGCCGGGCGGGGCTAATTTCAAACATGTGTTTGAACGCGGCCCGGACCGCGTTGCGCCCCATTCGAGGAGATCCCCATGCCCGACTATCAGGCCCCGCTGCGCGATCTGCGCTTCGTCATGAACGAGATGCTCGACTACCCCGGCCATTACGCGCGTCTGCCGAACGGCGAAGAGGCCACGCCGGACATCGTCGAGGCGATCCTCGAGGAGGGCGGACGGTTCACCCGTGAGGTGCTGTTGCCGCTGAATCAGAGCGGTGACCGCGAGGGGTGTCTGCTGGAAGGCGGTGAGGTCAAGACACCTCAGGGCTTCAAGGAAGCCTACGCCCAGTACGTCGAGGGGGGCTGGCCGGGGCTTTCCGCCGAGGTCGAGCATGGCGGTCAGGGGCTGCCGGCCTCGCTGGCCCTGGCCCTGTCGGAGATGATCTGTGCCAGCAACCTGGCCTGGGGCATGTATCCGGGGTTGTCCCACGGCGCGGCGGATGCGCTGCGCCATCACGGCAGCGAGGCGCAGAAGGCCGCCTACCTGAGCAAGCTGGTCGAAGGCGTGTGGACGGGCACCATGTGCCTGACCGAGCCGCACTGTGGCACCGACCTGGGGCTGATCAAGACCCGCGCCGTGCCCGAGGGCGACGAGGGCTATCGCATCACCGGGACCAAGATCTTCATTTCCGCCGGGGAACACGACCTGGCGGAAAACATCGTGCATCTGGTGCTGGCCAAGCTGCCCGATGCCCCGGAAGGCTCGCGGGGCATCTCGCTGTTCGTGGTGCCCAAGTACCTGCCCGATGCCGACGGCAACCCGGGCGAGCGCAACGGCGTGACCTGCGGCTCGCTCGAGCACAAGATGGGCATCCACGGCAACGCCACCTGCGTGATGAACTTCGACGGCGCCCTGGGCTATCTGGTGGGGCCGCCGCACAAGGGGCTGGCGTGCATGTTCACCATGATGAACGAGGCGCGTATCGGCGTGGGCATCCAGGGCCTGGGCCTGATGGAGGCGAGTTACCAGAACTCGCTGGCCTATGCCCGCGATCGCTTGCAGATGCGCGCCCTGTCGGGGGCCAAGGCCGCCGACAAGCCGGCGGATCCGATCATCGTGCATCCCGACGTGCGGCGCATGCTGCTCACCCAGAAGGCGCTGGCCGAGGGCGGGCGCATGCTGGTGATGTACACCGGGCAACTGGTCGATCTCGCCGGTCATGCCACCGACGCCGCCGAACGTGAGCGCGCCGAGACGCTGCTGGGCCTGCTGACGCCGATCGTCAAGGCCTTTCTCACCGAGCTGGGATTCGAGGCCACCAACGAGGGCCTGCAGGTCTTCGGCGGTCACGGCTTCATTCAGGAGTGGGGCATGGAGCAGTTCGTCCGCGATGCCCGCATCACCCGGCTCTACGAGGGCACCACCGGCATTCAGGCGCTCGACCTGCTGGGCCGCAAGGTGCTGATGAGCCAGGGCGAGACGCTCAAGATCTTCACCAAGGAGATCCACAAGTTCTGCCAGGCGCACGCCGACGACGAGGCACTCAAGCCCTTCGTCGAGCCGCTGGCGACCCTCAATGCCGAATGGGGCGAGCTGACCCTGGCGGTGGGCATGAAGGCGATGGGCGACCGCGAGGAAGTGGGCGCGGCGAGCGTCGATTATCTGCTCTATTCCGGCTACGTCACCCTGGCGTATCTGTGGGCCCGCGCCGTGGCGAGCGCCGAACGGGCGCTGGCGGAGGGCACCGATGACGCGGCCTTCTATCGCGGCAAGCGCGCCACCGCCGACTTCTACTATCAGCGGCTGCTGCCGCGGACCCGCGGGCATGCGGCGATGATCCGCGCCGGTGGCGAATCGCTGATGGCGCTGGACGAGGATGACTTCGCCCGGGGCTTCGCCATCTGATAGTACGGCATTGCTGGAATTCTCGACCCCGCGTCGGTTGACACTGGCGTGGGGCTTTCGCGTCGCGGACGATTGTCGTCCGGCGGCGATGCCGCCATCATGGGGGCAACGCAATTGCCAGGATGGCCGGCATGGACCACGACGTCGACCGTAAGAAGCGCGACATCCCCCTCAACCTGACCCTGACGCTGGCGGCGCTGGTGGTCATCATCGGCGGGATGAAGCTGGGTGCCGACCTGCTGGTGCCGTTGCTGTTGTCGCTGTTCATCGCCGTGATCTGCACGGCTCCGGTGCACTGGCTGTATCGCCTGGGTGTCAGCCGGCGCCTCTCGGTGCTGCTGACGCTGGTGATCCTCGGACTCTTTCTCACCCTGCTCGGCACCCTGCTGGCCAGCAGTTTCGCGACCTTCATGGAAGCGTTGCCGCAGCTCGAGGACGAGCTGCGCAAGCATTACCTATCGCTGCTCAACTGGCTCAGCAACATGGGCGTCCACGTTCAGCCCCGGCGCATGTCGGAATGGCTGGATCCCACCACCGCCACGCAGATGGTGCCGACGTTCCTGGGGGGGATCGGCAATCTGCTGTCGCAGAGCGTGCTGATCATGCTGCTGGTGATCTTCATGCTCTTCGAGACCCTGGACTTTCGCGAGAAGGTCGCCCAGTCGCTGGACAATCCGGCGCCGAGCCTGCGGCGTTTCAAGGAGTTCAGCCACAATCTCAAGCGCTATCTGGCGATCAAGACAGTGATCAGTCTGATCACCGGGACGTTGATCTATCTCGCCTGTCTGCTGCTGGGGGTGCAGTTCCCGCTGCTGTGGGGGACGCTGGCCTTCAGTCTCAACTACATCCCCAACATCGGCTCGGCGCTGGCCGCCGTTCCCGCCGTGCTGCTGACCCTGGTGATGCCCGACGGCGGTCTAGCGAAGGCGAGTGTGCTGGCGCTGGCCTACCTGCTGGTCAATTTCGTGATCGGCAATCTCATCGAGCCGCGGGTGATGGGCCACACCCTGGGGCTGTCGACCCTGGTGGCCTTCCTCTCGCTGGTGGTGTGGGGGTGGATCCTGGGGCCGGTGGGGATGCTGCTCGCGGTACCGCTGACCATGACGCTGAAGATCGCCCTCAACAGCCACCCGGAAACACGCTGGCTGGCGCGGATGCTGGGCGGACGAGGCGAATATTGAGGCTGGCCGCGAACACGACAACGCCGCCCCCTCGGCGCAGGGGCGGCGTTGCGAGACGCGGGTGATCGTCGGCGATCAGGCGTTCTGATCGATGAACTGGATCAGCTGTGACTTCGACTGGGCACCGACCAGCGAGGCGACCTTGGCGCCGGACTTGAACAGCATCACGGTGGGTACGCCGCGTACGCCGTGCTCGGCGGCAATGTCCGGAGCATCGTCGACGTTGACGCTGACGACCTTGAGGTTACCGGCCTTCTCGTCGGCGACTTCCTCGACCACCGGCGCCATCATCTTGCAGGGGCCGCACCAGGGCGCCCAGAACTTCAGCAGGACCGGCTGCTCGGCCTTGAGGACTTCCTGCTCGAAGTTGGCGGTGGTGACATCGACGTTGTTAGCCATGTGAATCTCCAGATTGCTTGCGCTGACTCTAGCGTAGTCGGTCGATGGTAGCCCTGGACGCTATCGCTGGCAAATGGCCATTGCCAAGCGCCGCGATAGGGCCGCGCTATGAAAATGGCTGGCGCTTGCTGGTGGGAATCGACCCGACTATCATGCTCTTATATTCGATTATGTGATCGATTGAAAGAGCTTTTATTTCCTCAAGAAATTAAAAAGCGGCACCCAGGAGCCCGCGGGTCAGGAGTCGTGCACGCATGAAGCTGCAACAGCTACGTTACATCTGGGAAGTCACCCGGCACAATCTCAACGTCTCGGCGACGGCGCAGAGCCTGTTCACCTCGCAGCCGGGCATCTCCAAGCAGATCCGCCTGCTCGAGGACGAGCTGGGCGTGGAGATCTTCGCCCGCAGCGGCAAGCATCTGACCCGGGTCACCCCGGCCGGGGAGTCGATCATCGACCTGGCCGGCGAGGTGCTGCGCACCGTCGACAACATCAAGCAGGTCGCCCAGGAGCACAGCGACGAGCGTCGCGGCAGCCTGGCGATCGCCACCACCCACACCCAGGCGCGTTACGCGCTGCCGCCGCTGATCAGCGAGTTCACCCGCAAGTACCCCGATGTCGCGCTGCACATGCAGCAGGGCACGCCCAAGCAGATCGCCCAGATGGTCAGCGAGGGGCAGGCCGACTTTGCGATCTGCACCGAGTCGCTGGAACTGTTCAACGACCTGGTGCTGCTGCCGTGCTATCGCTGGAACCGCTGCGTGCTGGTGCCCGAGGACCATCCGCTGGCCAAGCTCGGCGAGCTGACCCTCGAGCGTCTCGCCGAGTACCCGCTGGTCACCTACGTCTTCGGTTTCACCGGGCGCTCGCAGCTTGACGATGCCTTCCGTGCCAAGGGGCTCAGCCCCAACGTGGTGCTCACCGCCGCCGATGCCGACGTGATCAAGACCTATGTACGGCTGGGCATGGGCGTGGGCATCGTCGCGCACATGGCCGTCGATCCGCAGACCGACGGCGACCTGGTCCCGCTGGATGCCGGGCACCTGTTCGCCAGCTCGACGACCAAGATCGGTATCCGCCGCGGCACCTTCATGCGTGGCTACATGTACGACTTCATTCAGCGTTTCGCGCCGCACCTCGACCGCGACCGGGTCGATGCCGCACTGGCCGCCGGGCCGCGTCACGAGCAGACGTTGTTCGACGGTATCGAACTGCCCGTGCGCTGACCCTCAACCCATCCCGAACGCAGAGAACCCCGCTGGCGGCGGGGTTCTCTGCGTTTACGGGGGTAGCATTGAATCAGTGCTGCAGGTGCAGGCCGCACTCGCGCTTTTCCTCGACCTTGGTGGGGTCGAAGTAGTCGAAGTTGTTGGGCAGGTCGAAGCGCTGCAGGTACTGGTACATGTCCTTGGCGGTCCAGTGCAGGACCGGCGCCACCTTGATGAGGCCGTCGGCGTTGACCGAGACGGGCTGCATCTGGGCACGCTGGGCGGTGTCCTCGGCGCGCAGCGCGGTCAGCCAGACCTGCGGGTTGGTCTCGCGCAGGGCGCGCTGGAACGGCTCGAGCTTGACCTCCTCGGTGAAGGCGGCGTGACGCGGGTCGTCGATGCCCGGCAGCGGCCCGTCCAGCGCCTCGCGATGCGCCCGCGAGCGGCGCGGATGGTAGATGGTCAGATTGAGCGACAATCGTCTGGCGAGCTCGTCGGCGAAGCGGTAGGTGGCCTCGGTGTTGTAGCCGGAGTCCATCCAGACCACCGGGATGTCGGGCTGAAAGCGCGTCGCCAGATGCAGGATCACCGCCTCGAAGGGGCGGAAGTTGGTGGTGCAGATCGCCCGCTTGTCCAGGCTCAGGGCCCAGCGGGTCAGGCCTTCGGGGTCGTGGCCCAGCTCCTGATTGACCGCATCGATGTCGAGATCCATGGAAGGCTCCTTGAAGGGGGCGAGGCGGTGCCTCGGGAATGCGCCTACCGTATCAGAGCCCGCCGGATCGCCCCCAATACTGTTTGGTTCGATTCTTATATGGCCGGATTGGCTAGCGAACGCCGCGCCGTTAGAAGAAATGGTCCTAGTAGCGCGAGGGCGTCCTGCGGCTGGCCGCCAGCGGCGTGACGCGTGGTGGTCCCTCCGCCGGCCAGGTGACTTCGGCCTCGATGGCGTAGACCTCGCGCAGGCGCTCGACGGTGAGCACCTCGCCGGGCGGCCCCTGGGCGACGGCGCGCCCCGCGTCGAGCATCCACAGTCGCGAGGCGTAGCGGGCCGCCAGCGTCAGGTCGTGGACGGCGAGCACGACGATGGTCCCGTGTAGCCGGGCGTGCTCGCCGAGCCAGTCGAGGGTCTGGAGCTGATGCTGCAGATCGAGCGCGCTGGTGGGCTCGTCGAGCAGCAGCAGGCGCGGCTCGCGGGCCAGCGCCTGGGCGATCGCCACGCGCTGGCGCTGGCCGCCGGAGAGGGCGGTGAGCTGGCGTTCGGCGAGCGGCTCGAGTTCCAGTCGGGCCAGGGTATCGCGAACGCGGCGCAGGGCGCTCGGGCCATCGCCGGGCGCCAGGGTGCGCACGGCGAGCAGGACCGCCTCGAAGACACTCAGCCGGCTGCCCGTTTCGGTCGACTGGGGCAGGTAGTAGAGACGCCGCGCGCGGGTCTCCAGCGGCTCGTCGTCGAGGGCACGGCCGTCGAGGATGAAATGCCCGTGAGCGCGCTGATGGCCGGCGATGGCGCGCAGCAGGGTTGACTTGCCGGCGCCGTTGGGGCCGATCAGGGCGGTCAGCTCGCCCGGCCGCGCGTCGAGCGGGCCGATGTCGTGAAGGACCTCGCGCCCGCCCAGCCGGCAGCGCAGCGACTCGATACGCAGACTCATCCCCACGGCTCCCGGCGGCTGCGCAGGACCAGCGCGGCGAAGAACGGCAGGCCGATCAGGGCGGTGAGGATCCCCAGCGGAACGATCAGGCCGGGGATCAGCGTCTTGGCGAGCAGCGAGGTCACGCTCATGATCAGCGCGCCGCACAGCGTCGCCATGGGCAGGAAGACGCGTTGGTCCTCGCCCACCAGCAGCCGGGCGATATGCGGACCGACCAGCCCCACGAAACCGATGGTGCCCACGAAGGCGACCGCGGTCGCCGCCAGCAGCGAGGTGCCCAGCAGCACGCGCAGCCGCAGACGCCCCGGATCGACGCCCAGCGAGCGTGCCTGGGTCGCGCCCAGGCCCAGGGCGGTGAGCCGCCAGCGCGACCGCCAGAAGCCCAGGCCACAGAGCGCGAGCACCAGCGCGGAAAGCGCGACCGTCGTCCAGCTGGCGCGCTCGAGGCTGCCCAGCGACCAGAACATCAATTGCTGCAGCGCTTCGGCGGAGGCCACGAACTGCATCAGGCCGAGCAGCGCATTGAAGAAGAACATGATGGCGATGCCCAGCAGCACCAGCGACTGCACGCTGACCCCGCGCCAGTGGTTGACGGCCCACAGCGTCAGCGACGCCAGCATCGCCAGCAGGAAGGCATTGCCGGCGGTCAGCCATGGGCCGGCCAGTGGCATGACGCCGATACCCAGGATCAGGCTCAGCGCGGCACCGAAGCTCGCTGCCGACGAGATGCCCAGGGTGAAGGGATCGGCCAACGGATTGTTGAGAATGGTCTGCATCTGGGCGCCGGCCATCGCCAGGCTGGCGCCCACGAGTACCGCCATCAGCGCGACCGGCAGGCGGATCTGCCAGACGATCGCCCTGAGCGTCGACGAGACGCTCTCGGGCGAGACGAGGGCCACCATGACCCGGGGCAACGAATAGCCCCCCGGGCCCAGCGCGACATCGCCGAGCAGGCTGGCCAGGGTCAGTGCCAGCAGGCCGCCGAGCAGCCAGTACTGTCGTCGCTGCCGCGCCCGGTAGCGGGCAATGCTGTCATCCCGGCAGCGGGATGACACGGCTGGATTCGTGGGCATGCGGGATTCCCGTTCCGCGGTCCTCATCGGGCCAGGGCATCCATCAGTCGACCGATCTTGGTCAGCGACTCCTGGTACTCGGCTTCCTCGTCGGAATCGGCGACCAGCCCGCCGCCGCCCCAGACATGCAGGCGTCCGGCATCGGCGATCACGGTACGAATCGCGATCGAGGTATCCATGTGGCCGCGCACGTCCACGTAGCCCAGGCTGCCGCAATAGACACTGCGCTGGCAGGGCTCGAGTTCGTCGATGATCTGCATCGCCCGGACCTTGGGCGCGCCGGTGATCGAGCCGCCGGGGAAGGCCGCGGCCAGCAGGTCGAGCGCCGCATGACCGCCGGCGAGTTCGCCGCACACCACGCTGACCAGATGGTGCACGTTGGCATAGCTCTCCAGGCCGCACAACTGCGGCACCCGCACGCTGCCGGGGCGGCACACGCGGCCCAGATCGTTGCGCAGCAGATCGACGATCATCACGTTCTCGGCACGGTCCTTGAGGCTGTCCAGCAGCGCCTCGGCGTGGCGCCGGTCCGCCTCGGGCGTGTCGCCGCGCGGTCGGGTGCCCTTGATCGGTCGGGTCTCGACGCGGCCCTCGCTGACCTCGACGAAACGCTCCGGCGAGACCGAGAGCACGGCCTTGTCGTCCCAGGCGAGGAAGCCGCCGTAGGGCGTCGGCGTGGCCCGGCGCAGGCGACGATAGGCCTGCCAGAGGCTGCCCCGGTACGCGGCGCTGAAGCGCTGGGTGAGGTTGATCTGGTAGCAGTCGCCGGCGCGGATATAGGCCTGCACGCGGCGAAAGCGCCGGCCGTAGTCGGCGCGGTCGAGTTCGGCGGTGAAGGGGCCGGTGAGCGTGAAGTCGTCCTCGGCCGGCGCGGGCTCGGCCAGCCAGGCCAGTACCTCGTCGCGCCGCGCCGCGCTGGCCACCAGCCAGGCCTCGTGCCGCTGGTGATCCTCGATGAGCGCCCAGTCGTAGAGCCCCAGCCGGCAGTGGGGCAGCGTGGTGGCGGGGCGTGCGCGGCCCTCCAGCGGTGCCAGGCGCCGGTTGAGATCGTAACCCCAGTAGCCGATCAGGCCGCCGAGAAAGGGCAGGTGACTTGGCGGAGCCTGGATATCCAGGCTGTCGAGCAGGGCCTGCTGGGCGGCGAAGGGAGCGTCGGGCAGGGCCAGCCCGCTGTCGCTGTAGACGCGCCCCTCGGCGTCCACTTCGAAGCGTGCCCGAGGGTCGCTGGACAGGATGTCGTAGCGTCCGCCGGGGCCATGGGGCTTGCCGCTGTCGAGCAGCACGGCCCCCGGACGCCGGCGCAGTGCCTCGAAGCGGATCGTTGGGTCGCCGTGATAGGGCAGGGGGACGATGTCGAGTCGGGTGGTCATGCGAAACGGCCTGACAGAACGAAGGCATAGTCTATCAGTGTCATCACGGCGGCGCCGATGGTTGACGGGCGGGGCGTTGTCGACAATCAGGTGCCGAGGCCGGACACCCACCTACGCCCAAAGGCGAACGGGGCGAAGGGCAATGGGATGTTGACGGCTCGGGGCCAGCTGTCTAGAGTGCAGAAATCCGTGAATTGTCGACAATGGCAGGCAACCCATGCAGGACAACCGTGTCCCCGAAGTCCGTACCCTGGCCGAGCGGGTGTTCAACCAGCTCCAGGATGCCATCGTACGCGGCGAACTGGCGCCTGGCACCAAGATCACCGAGCCGGGGCTGGCCAAGACCTATGGCATTTCGCGCGGGCCGTTGCGCGAGGCGATGCGTCGCCTGGAGACCCATCGCCTGATCGAGCGCGTTCCGCATGTCGGTGCCCGGGTGGTCAAGCTCTCGATGCGCGAACTGCTCGAGCTGTTCGACGTGCGCGAGGCGATGGAGAGCATGGCCGCCCGGCTTGCCGCCCGCCACATGACCGCCGAGGAGATCGCCGGGCTGCGCGAGGTGCTCGCCGTCCACGAACGCCAGAGCGACCTGTCCCGGGGCGAGGCCTATTACCAGCGCGAGGGCGATCTCGACTTTCACTATCGCATCGTCCAGGGCAGCCATAACCGCATGCTGATGACGTTGCTGTGCGACGACCTCTATTACCTGGTGCGGCTCTACCGCACTCAATTCAGCGCCAGCGGGGCGCGGCCGCACCGTGCCTTCGTCGAGCACCACCGCATCGTCGACGCCATCGAGGCCGGCGACGAGGAACTCGCCGAACTGCTGATGCGCCGCCACGTCAGTGCCTCGCGCGAGAACGTCGCCGAGCGCTACGCCGCCGTGCTCGAGCAGGAAGCCGGTACCCCCGTCGCCCCCATCCAGAGGAAAACGTCATGACCCGACTCACCCCCGGGGCGCGCTTTCGCGCCGCACTCGACGCCAACCGGCCGCTGCCCATCGTCGGCACCATCAATGCCTACACGGCGCTGATGGCCGGCAAGGTCGGGCACCAGGCCATCTATCTCTCCGGTGGCGGCGTCGCCAATGCCTCGTTCGGCCTGCCGGACCTGGGCATGACCACCATGAACGACGTGGTCGAGGACGCTCATCGCATTACCGGCGCCACCGACGTGCCGCTGCTGGTCGACATCGATACCGGCTGGGGCGGGGCCTTCAACATCGCCCGCACCATCAAGGAGATGGGCCGGGCCGGCGTCGCCGCGGTGCACATCGAGGATCAGGTGGCGCAGAAGCGCTGCGGTCATCGCCCCAACAAGGCGATCGTCTCCAGGCAGGAAATGGTCGATCGCATCAAGGCCGCGGCGGACGCCCGGCTCGATCCGGACTTCTACCTGATCGCGCGGACCGACGCCTTCCAGAAGGAGGGGCTCGAGGCCGCCATCGACCGCGCCAACGCCTGCGTCGAGGCCGGCGCCGACGCGATCTTCGCCGAGGCGGTGCACACGCTCGACGATTATCGTGCCTTCTGCGAGGCCATTGATGCTCCGATTCTCGCCAATATCACCGAGTTCGGCGCCACGCCGTTGTTCACTCAGCAGGAACTGGGCGAGGTCGGCTGCCGCATGGTGCTCTATCCGCTGTCGGCGTTTCGCGCCATGAACGCCGCGGCGCTGGAGGTCTATCGCAGCATCCACGACAAGGGGCATCAGCACGATGTCGTCGACAGGATGCAGACCCGCGACGAACTCTACGACTTCCTCGACTACCATGCCTTCGAGCGCAAGCTCGACGAACTGTTCGAGCAGGAATGATGGAGGGAGCGGCTCCGGCCGTGCCGGGAGTTCCTTATCGACCTCGACAATGTCCGGCGCCGGGGCAAGGCGAAGCGAGGGTCTTTTGCCAAGGCCGGAAAGTGTTCCTTTCCATTCCGGCATTTCCGCCATCCATGGCGGTCAGATGGCAAAAGTAGCGCCCAAGGATGGGTTTACAGCGCCCTCGCGGAGGCTTGCCCTCGGAGTACCCCGGCCACGGGCGATAACATTGGTGTACATCACTACAAAGCGGCAAGGAGACACGTCATGGCAGAGAAGACCCCCAACACCGCCGGGCTGCGTGGCCAGAGTGCCGGCAGTACCGCGCTGTGTACCGTCGGCAAGGAAGGCTCGGGCCTGACCTATCGCGGTTACGACATTCATGACCTGGCCGAGCACGCCCGCTTCGAGGAGGTCGCCTACCTGCTGCTCAAGGGCAAGCTGCCCAACCAGAGTGAGCTGGATGCCTACGTCGCCAAGCTCAAGACCCTGCGCGGTCTGCCCGAGCCGCTCAAGGCGGTGCTCGAGCAGATCCCCGCCGACGCCCACCCCATGGACGTGATGCGCACCGGGGCCTCGATGCTCGGCAACCTCGAGACCGAGGAAAGCTTCGACGAACAGCAGGACCAGAGCGATCGCATGCTGGCGGCCTTTCCGTCGATCATCAACTATTGGTACCGCTACTCCCACGACGGCGTGCGTATCGACACCGAGACCGACGACGACTCGGTGGGCGGGCACTTCCTGCACCTGCTGCACGGCAAGCCGGCCTCCGAGCTGCACGCGCGGGTAATGAACGTCTCGCTGATTCTCTATGCCGAGCACGAGTTCAACGCCTCGACCTTCACCGCCCGTGTCTGCGCCTCGACCCTGTCCGACATCCACAGCTGCGTGACTGGGGCCATCGGTACCCTGCGCGGCCCGCTTCACGGCGGTGCCAACGAGGCGGCGATGGCGATGATCGAGGACTGGCGGACCCCCGACGAAGCGGAGCGCGAGATTCTCGGCAAGCTCGAGCGCAAGGAGAAGATCATGGGCTTCGGCCATGCCATCTACCGCGACTCCGACCCGCGTAACGCCATCATCAAGCATTGGTCGAAGCGTCTGGCCGAGGACGTCGGCGACCAGCGTCTCTACGCGGTGTCGGAGCGCTGCGAGGCCGTGATGTGGCGCGAGAAGAAGCTGTTCTGCAACGCCGACTTCTTCCATGCCAGCGCCTACCACTTCATGGGCATCCCCACCAAGCTGTTCACGCCGATCTTCGTCTGTTCGCGGCTGACCGGCTGGTGCGCGCACGTCTTCGAGCAGCGTGACAACAACCGCATCATCCGCCCGAGTGCCGACTACACCGGGCCGGAGAAGCAGGAGTGGCTGCCGATCGAGCAGCGCCAATAATCTGATTTCGAGCTTAGAGCTTAGAGCTTAGAGCTTAGAGCTTAGAGCTTAGAGCTTGAAGCTTATAGCTTCGAGCCTATACACCAAGGAACCAAGATGAGCGCCAACGTCGAACAGAACCAGCGTCCGGATTACGACGCCGAACTCCAGCAGATCGCCGACTATGTGCTCGGCTACCGGATCGACAGCCAGGAAGCCCTGGACACCGCCCGCAACTGCCTGATGGATACCCTGGGTTGCGGCCTGCTGGCACTGCGCTTCCCCGAATGCACCAAGCACCTCGGCCCGGTCGTCGAGGGCACCGTGGTGCCGCACGGCGCGCGGGTGCCGGGTACCCAGTTGCGTCTCGACCCGGTCAAGGCGGCCTGGGACATCGGCGCGATCATTCGCTGGCTGGACTACAACGACACCTGGCTGGCCGCCGAGTGGGGCCACCCCTCCGACAACCTGGGTGGCATCCTCGCCGTCGCCGATCATCTGTCGCAGAAACGTGTCGCCGAGGGGCTGGCGCCCTTGACCATGCGCGACGTCCTCGAGGCGATGATCATGGCCCACGAGATCCAGGGGGTGATCGCGCTGGAAAACTCCTTCAACCGCGTGGGGCTCGACCACGTGGTGCTGGTCAAGGTCGCTTCCACCGCGGTGGTCGCCAAGCTGATGGGCGCCGACCGCGAGCAGTTGCTGTCGGCGCTGTCCCATGCCTTCGTCGATGGCCAGTCGCTGCGCACCTACCGCCATGCGCCCAACGCCGGGTCGCGCAAGTCCTGGGCGGCGGGCGACGCCACCTCGCGGGCGGTGCGCCTGGCCGACATCGCCCTGCGCGGCGAGATGGGCATCCCCGGCGTGCTCTCCGCGCCGCAGTGGGGCTTCTACGACGTGCTGTTCTCGAAGACCAACAAGGACCAGAAGCTCAAGCCGGAGGATCAGCGCCGCTTCAACCTGCCGCAGGATTACGGCACCTACGTGATGGAGAACGTGCTGTTCAAGATCTCCTTCCCGGCGGAGTTCCATTCGCAGACCGCCTGCGAGGCCGCGGTTCGGCTGCATCCCGAGGTCAAGGACCGGCTCGGCGAGATCGACAAGATCGTCATCACCACCCATGAGTCGGCGATCCGCATCATCTCCAAGGTCGGCGAACTGGCCAATCCGGCGGACCGCGACCACTGCCTGCAGTACATGACCGCCGTGCCGCTGGCGTTCGGCAACCTGACCGCCGAGCACTACGAGGATGCCTTCCACGCGGCGAACCCGATCATCGACGAGCTGCGCGAGAAGATGGTGGTCGAGGAGGACGAGCGCTACACCCGCGAGTACCTGGAGGCGGACAAGCGCTCGATCGCCAATGCGTTGCAGGTGTTCTTCACCGACGGCAGCAAGACCGAGAAGGTGGCGGTGGAGTACCCGGTCGGTCACCGCCGGCGTCGGGAGGAGGGCATCCCGCTGCTCGAGGCCAAGTTCAAGGCCAACCTGGCGACGCGTTTCCCGGCCGGACGCAGCGAGCGGATCTTCGCGCTGTGCAAGGACCAGGCGCGGCTCGAGAGCACCCCGGTGCATGCCTTCATGGATCTGTTCGTGATCTGAGCCCGAGAGGATGCTCTTTCGGTAAACCACGCGAGTCGGGAACGAGTTCCCTCCCACAGGACTTCAGACCGCTTATGAGCGGAGCGGATTGTGTGGGAGCGAACTTGTTCGCGATGCGGTGTTTGTCGGTCACCGGAGAATCACTGCTGCCCGCCGCGCTCCAGGCGGTCGATCAGGGCGTCGAGGTCGGCTTCGTCCATCGCCGGTTCGCCGGCGATGCGGTGGGATTCGTCGGCCCAGGCACCGAGATCGATCAGCCGGCAGCGCTTGGAGCAGAACGGCCGGTAGGGGTTGTCGGCCGACCACACCACCAGGGTTCGGCACTGGGGGCAGGCGACTTCGAGAGGACGCTTGGCGTCGCGGGCATCCGAGGTCATGACGGGTCACCGGGTCGTTGAGTGGAAGCAGCGGCGAGCTGCCGGTAATGGGCATCGAGCCGGGCGACCTGCGCCCGCAGGGCATCGAGATCGCCCTGATTGTCGATCACGTCGTCGGCCCTGGCCAGCCGCTCGTCGCGGGGCATCTGTGCGGCGACGATCGCCCTTGCCTGTGCCTCGTCCACGGTGTCCCGCGCCGTGGTGCGCGCGACCTGCAGGGCTTCCGGCACGTCGATCACCAGACAGCGGTCGACCAGTGCCGCCTGACCCGACTCGAAGAGCAGCGGCGAGACCAGCAGATGATAGGGCGCGCCGCTCTGGCTCATGCGCTCGAGGTGAGCCAGCAGCCGCTGGCGAATGCGCGGGTGGGTCACCGACTCCAGCCAGGCGCGTTCGTCGGGCTCGGCGAAGATCGTCTCGCGCAGCCGCCGCCGGTCGAGCCGGCCCTCGGCGTCGAGGACCCCGCGGCCGAAGTGTTCGGCGATCTCGGCGAGTGCCGGCTCGCCGGGCTCGACCACCTCGCGGGCGACGTCATCGGCGTCGACCCAGGGCACCCCCAGCTCGGCGAAGGCGCGGGCCACGGCGCTCTTGCCGGAGGCGATGCCGCCGGTCACGCCGATGGTCAGCGGTTGGCGCATGGTTGTCCTCTGGTTCTTCCCGATGGGTCGTCGCGGCGGCCGGACGTCAGCCCAGCAGCAGCGACTGGTAGGCGGCGATCAGTGGCGCCCCGAAGAGTAGCGCGATCCACCCGGCCATGGCCAGGAAGGGGCCGAAGGGGATCGGCATGCCGCGCAGCCGGGGCATGACGAGTTGGGCGACGATGCCCACCACGGCGCCCACGCCCGCCGAGAGAATCAGCAGCAGCGGCAGCATCTGCCAGCCCATCCAGGCGCCCAGCGCGGCGAGCAGCTTGAAATCGCCGTAGCCCATGCCCTCCTTGCCGGTGGTCAGCTTGAACAGCCAGTAGAAGGCCCAGAGCACCAGATAGCCGACGACCGCGCCGAGCACCGCGCTTTCCAGCATCAGGGGCTGGAACAGCCATTGATAGAGCAGGCCGGTCCAGAGCAGCGGCAGGGTCAGCAGATCGGGAAGCAACTGGGTGCGCAGGTCGATCACCGCCAGGGCGAGCAGCGTCAGGCAGGCGCCGATCAGCGCCAGGCTCGCCGGCGTGGCGCCATGGATCGTCACCACCGCCACGGCCAGTACGCCGCCGGCCAGCTCGACCAGCGGATACTGGGGGCTGATCGGTTGGTGGCATCCGGCGCAGCGGCCGCGACGCTTGAGATAGCCGAGCAGGGGGATGTTGTCGTGCCAGGCGATCGGCGAGGCGCAGTGCGGGCAGTGAGAGCCGGGGGTGAGAAGGTTGACTCGGGGCAGGGCGGCCACCTCCGGGTCCGGGTCGCGCTCCAGTGCCGCACAGGCTTCCTCGTGCCACTGGCGCATCAGCATCGGCGGCAGCCGGGCGATCACCACATTGACGAACGAACCCAGGCAAAGGCCCAGCACCGCGACCAGCGGCCACAACAGCAGAGGCGGAAAATCGGCCGGCAAGGGAGACTCCTTCTAATCGTCGGCGGGCATCGGCGCCAGACGGTACCATAGCCGCGCTTTCCTGGCATGAAAGCTCTGGCACGGCTGCAGTCGAGGTGCGTCACGAGCGAAGACGAGACAAGGCGACCTTCATCGAGGCAGCGCGAGTTTAGCAGCGCTAAATGAGTGTGCCGAAATGGAGGTCAACGCCGTATCGTCGAGCGCAGTAGCACCGTTGCCTATATCGCGTTGCCCAGCTCGAAGATCGGCAGATACATCGACACCACCAGCCCGCCGACCAGTACCCCCAGCACCACGATGATGAAGGGTTCGAGCAGCGAGGTCAGGGCATCGACCTTGTTGTCGACCTCTTCCTCGTAATAGTCGGCGACCTTGTTGAGCATGGTATCCATCGAGCCGGCTTCCTCGCCGATGCCGACCATCTGGACCGCCAGGCTGGGGAACAGCCCCGTGGAGCGCATCGCGAAATGCAGTTGCTGGCCGTTGGACACGTCGTCGCGGATGCGCAGCACCGCGCGCTCGTAGACCCGGCTGCCGGTGGAGCCGGACGCGGTCTCGAGCGATTCGACCAGCGGTACGCCGGCGGCGAAGGTGGTGGCCAGGGTTCGCGAGAAGCGAGCCACGGCCGACTTGTCGAGAATGTCGCCGATCACCGGCAGGCGCAGGGCCAGCTTGTGCAGCCGATAGGCGAAGCCCGGCGAGCGCCTGGCCCCCTGCTGAATGGCGACGATCGTCGCGACCAGCGCCAGTAACCCGGGCAGCCAGTAGGCCTGGGCGAATTCCGAGAAGGCGATGGTCATGCGAGTCATCGCCGGCAGCTCGGCGCCGAAGCCCTGGAACAGGCTCTCGAACTGCGGCACCACCTTGATCAGCAGCAGGGCGGTCACGCCGATGCCCACCGCAATGACCGCGGCGGGGTAGTAGAGCGCCTTGCGGACCCGTGCCTTGAGCGATTCGACCTTCTCCTTGTAGAGCGCCACCCGCTCGAGCATGCGATCCAGGGAACCGGATTGCTCGCCGGCCTCGATCATGTTGGCGAACAGCCGGTCGAAGTGGCGTGGATGCTGTCGCAGGGCATCGGAGAAGCTGGCCCCGGCGGCGACATCGTCGGCGAGCTTCTGCACCAGGTTGCGCATCGCCGGGTTCTTGAGGCTCTCGGTGACCACGTTGAAGGCCTGGAGGACCGGCACCCCGGCGCGGATCATCGTCGACATCTGGCGCGAGAAGAGCATCACGTCGCGTGGCTTGATGCGCCCGGTACCGCCGAACAGGCTGCTCTTGCGGCGGATACTCTTGACGATGATGCCTTGCTTGGCCAGCTCGCGTTCGACCTCGCCACGCTGCACGGCGACGATCTCGCCGTCGACGTTCTCGCCCTTGCCGTTCTTGCCCGTCCAGCGCCAGCGATAGAGCTGTGTCTTCTCGCGCGACCGGGACTTGCCCCGCGCCTTGTGATGGCGCATGTCCTGCGTCGATGTGGTAGCCATGATCATTCCCCGCGCCCATCCAGAAGGCGGCTTGCGTTTTTGGTGTTATCGGCCGCCGCGGCGGCCGCTTTACGCTCCCTCTTTGCGAGGAGTGAGTATTGTCGTGCCGCGTCGCTCAGTCCTTGGTGACCCGGTTGATCTCCTCGAGGCTGGTCACGCCCTCCAGGACCTTCTGCAGACCGCTGTGGCGCAGGTCCGCGTATCCCTGGCGATGGGCCTCGGCGGCGATGTCCAGGGAGCTGGCCTCCTGCAGGATCAGGCGGCTGATCGCCTCGTCGACGGGGACCACTTCGTAGAGCCCGACCCGCCCATGGTAGCCCAGGGTACACTGCTTGCAGCCCACCGGCTGATAGATCGTCGCATCGCGCAGCTGGGCGTCGCTGAAGCCCTCCTCGAGCAGCGCCTCGCGGGGGATGTCGGCGGGCTGGCGACAGTTCGGACACAGCTTTCGGGCCAGGCGCTGGGCGATGATCAGCGACACGGAACTGGCGATGTTGAACGGTGCCACACCCATGTTGCGCAGGCGCGTCAGCGTCTCGGCGGCGGAATTGGTGTGCAGCGTCGAGAGTACCAGGTGGCCGGTCTGCGAGGCCTTGACGGCGATCTCGGCGGTTTCCAGATCGCGGATCTCGCCGACCATCACCACGTCCGGGTCCTGACGCAGGAAGGCGCGCAGGGCGGTGGCGAAGTCGAGGCCGATCTTGGGTTGCACGTTGACCTGGTTGACGCCGGGCAGCTTGATCTCCACCGGGTCCTCGGCGGTGGAGATGTTGCGCTCGGCGGTGTTCAGCAGGTTCAGGCCGGTATAGAGCGTCACCGTCTTGCCGCTGCCGGTGGGGCCGGTGACCAGGATCATCCCCTGGGGCTGGGCCAGGATGCGCTCGTAGATCGCCTTCTGCTTGGGGCTGAAGCCCAGCACGTCGATGCCCAGCTTGGCCGAGGCGGGGTCGAGCAGACGCAGGACGATCTTCTCGCCGTAGACGGTGGGCAGCGAGTTGACGCGAAAGTCGATCGAGCGGTTCTTGGACAGCCGCAGCTTGATCGCGCCGTCCTGGGGCAGGCGGCGTTCGGAGATGTCGAGCCTGGCCATCACCTTGAGGCGTGCGGCGATGCGGGTGCGCATGTTGAAGGGCGGCCGGGCCACTTCGAGCAGCACGCCGTCGATGCGATAGCGCACCCGGTAGCTGGTCTCGTAGGGCTCGAAGTGGATGTCCGAGGCGCCACGGCGGATGGCGTCGAGCAGCAGCTTGTTGACGTACTTGACCACCGGCGCATCGTCGCCGGAGGCGGTGATGCCGCTCTCGGCATCTTCCTCGAGCGACTGTTCGCCGTATTCCAGGCCGTCCAGACTCTCGTCGTCGAGGGCCTCGAGCATGCTGTCGGCATCGCTCTGGGCCAGGTAACTCTCGACCGCGGGTTCGAGCTGGTCGATCGGCGCCAGGACGCCCTCCACCGAGAGGCCGGTGGCGAACTGCAGCTCGTCCAGGGCGGCCAGCGTGGAGGGGTAGGGCACGGCGACGGTGAGGCGGTGCTCGATGCGCATCAGCGGCAGGATGTGATGCGTGCGCAGGACCTTTTCGGGCATCTCCCGCGCCGGCGGCAGGATATCCCGGCGCAGGGCATCGAGATCGAGGATCGGCAGGCCGTACTCGCGGGCCGCCGCCTGAGTCGCCTCGCGGGCGGTGACCAGGCCGGTGTCGATGACGTGCTTGAGCAGCGAGGTCTCGCTGGCCTGGGCTTCCTGTTCGGCGCGACGAATCGCCGCGTCGCTGACCAGCTCCTCGGCGAGCAGTCGGCGCGAGAGCCCGCGCAGTCCGTCGTCGACCCGGGTCGAGGCGCGGGCCAGCGGCGAATGACGATCCCCGGCAGCGTGCTCGGTATGTGGCCCCGCGGCCGGGGATGAGGTATCTGGCGATGAGTAGGAAGACATGGTGTCGGGCTTGCTGCCTCTCGTTGAATCGGTCACCTGCGTCGGGGCAACGCGACGCCACCCTCGTGGCCCGCGTCGATGCCTCCCGCGACCTGTCGATCACTATAGTGAAACGCCCGGCGCCCTGCAGTGCTAGCCTGGCGCATCTTCAATCATGGCGTCTTGACCTGACGCAGGCAGTTGGCTCGTCGGTCGACATGAGGGTCGCCATACCGTGATCTGGACGCAAGAGTGGCACGTTTTTCAGCCTTTACGGTACTCCCCGGCCGGGTCGCTTGGTGTAAAATAATGTTGCGTCGCGTGGCACCGTGGACGGTAACGCATGAGCGGATCGTATTGGCGCGAAGCAGGCGCTATCCACGCTGCGATACCACCCATGTCATGGCATCGTAGTGAGGGATCTGGTAAACAGGCACTGTACGCACTGAGCTTCTAGGGAGCCGAGAATGAAAAAGCAGGTGGGCTGGGCAAACCGGCGACAGGGCGGTTTCACGCTGATCGAACTGATGATCGTGGTGGCGATTATCGGGATCTTGGCGGCGATCGCGATTCCGCAGTATCAGGATTATACTGCTAGGGCAAAAATGTCTGAGGTGATTATGGCTGCTTCAGACTGTCGGACAACTATTAGTGAAGCTGCTATGACAGGGCTTAGTACAACGCCGACTGCTAATGGTTTTGGCTGTGAAGACGCTACTGGCCCAGTTTCACAATACGTCGCTACCATTCAAACCAGTGCTGCAGGTGTTATTACTGTGGAAGCTAGGGGGATAGGGCAGCTTGGTAGTAATGATAAAATCGAGTTTGTTCCCTACTCCGATGCAACTGCAAGTACTGCAATGACTGCAAGTGGTTATGATGGTAGTACACCCATTAAGGCATGGCAGTGTCAGTCGGCTTCTACCAATGGAGTGGCAGCGGATTACTTACCTGCTAGTTGCAAATAAGTTGTAGGTTTCTTGGAGCAATGGTCGGCATCTTGCCGACCATTTATCTTAGGTTATTAAGAAAGCTGCCTGCGCTAGGCAACATGATGGTGTTAAAAATTGGCTAAAGATGCTCGTTTATGCCCCGTAAACTCTGCTTTTTGCCTTGCTATGCCGACTTTTCGTAAAAACCTAGTGTGTGCGCTAATATAAAGCCTGCTCCTCACTCACCACTTCCTTCAATAACTCCAGATATAGCCGATCGGCTTCGGAGAACTCCGCCGGGTCGTCGGGGATATGCACGCTGGTGGTGTCGCTGATCTCGTTGGCGATGCTCGCCAGCACCCGATCGCTATTGCCTTCCCCCAGGTGCCGCCGGGCGACCGTCAGCGACTGTTCGAGAATCTGCGGGTCCTGCAGCAGCTTCTTGATGAATTCCCGTAGCTCGTTGATCACGCGAATCTTTTGCATTTCCGAACCGGCCATCGGTCTCGCTCCTGCCAGTGGTTGGTCTACCGGCAAAGATAGCATGCCACGCCGTGCCGAGTCAGGCGCTGGCGGTGCTCCGCCGGGCGTATGAGAGCCGGCGTACTCTGACCGTCGGTGATCCTGCTTACTTTGTCGTTATTTTTTGTTAATTTATTGTGAGGTCTGGTTTACACTCCTGGTAACGCAGCGCGGGGCTGGAGGAGGTGCTGGCTCCAAGAGGCATGACGTCAAGGTCGGCACCGCATCGTCTGGGCATTAGGCCAGGCGGCCCGGTAGAGAAGGGAGAGGCTCATGTACATCAAGCGAAGTGCCAATGGCGAGATCGAGCTGGCAAGCCGGTACGCGACCCCGGACTGCACCGAGTATCTGCCGGCGGATGCGCAGGAGTGGGGCACTTTCCTGGATGACGGGACGACCCTTCACGACCAGCGGTGGCAGCAACGGGACAGGGAGTTCATCAGGGTGCTCGAGGACCTGCTCGAGGTGCTTGTGAACGATGAGTTGCTGTGTCTCGAGGACTTGCCGATGGCGGCCCGCGAGAAATTGGCGGGTCGTCGACTGGTGCGCTATCAGCACCAGATCGAGAAAGCGGCCATCGAGAGCGGCTTCGAAGCGTCGCACTAGGTGTCGTAACAGAGCTTGGAACGAAGAAATTCCGGGGCATGAGCATCTGCACCGTCATGACGGGCAGGGCCTCGACCCGGTGGTGGTTCGAGGATTCTCGGTGCTCCTTGCAGGGCGCCAGATGCAGGCCGCTCGAGTCAGCTCGCTGAACGTCATGGCTCGAGCTCACAACAACCCGCCCCGTCTGGACGACGCACGCCGGCAGGGGCCAGCAGGAAACCGAAACATGCAGCCTTCCTTTCAGCCTCGTCGGGCGTTCTTTCGCCATGCCTCCCGTGGTTTGTTCAATGCCGTCACCCTGGCCCCGGCTCTGGTGCTGGTGACGTCCCAGGCCAGTGCACAGGCGCCATCGGGCGGTGCCACGCTGCAGGATGCCGTGCAACGTGCCATGCACCACAACCCGGACGTGCAGGCCAGCTGGCACGGGCTGCAGGCAGCCATGGACGAAGTCGATGTCGCTCAGGGGGGCTACTTGCCGAGCCTGGATGTCAGTGCCGGTGTCGGTCGTGAGTATCGTGAGGACGACGGGCGAGGCAGTTACAATGCCGACTTCGCCGAGATCACGCTGACCCAGATGCTTTGGGATGGTCTGGAGACGGCCAATGAAGTGGAGCGTCTCGATCGTGCCCAGTTGGTGAGTTATTACCAATTCATGAGTACCAGCAACGATGTGGCACTGAAGGTGGCTCAGGCCTACCAGGATGTGCGCCGCTATCGTGAACTGGTCAGGCTGGCTCGTGACAATTATGCCAAGCATCTCGAGGTCTATCGGCAGATCGACCAGCGTACGCAGTCCGGGGCGGGCCGCGGCGTGGATCTGGAACAGATCACGGGGCGTCTGGCGCTGGCCGAGTCCAACCTGATGACGGAAGCCGCCAATCTTCACGACGTGAGTGCCCGCTTCCAGCATCTCGTCGGCGAGTTGCCGGCGGACGAGCTGGCGGCGGCGCCCGATTTCACCCAGGGGTTTCCCGACTCGATCCGTCAGGTGGTGATGAAGGCCTACGAGGGGAATCCCGGGTTTCATGCCGCCATCGAGAATATCGCTGCGGCCAAGGCGTCCGCGGCGAAGACCAAGTCGGGTTTTCACCCGCAGGTCGACTTCCGTGCCAGTGCCGGCACCAACAACCAGAGTGGTGCCACCGGGCGTTACGACCAGGGGGTCGTTCAGGTCGTCGCCAGCATGAACCTGTACCGTGGCGGCTCGGATCTGGCGTCTTACCGGCAGGCCAACGACCTGCTGGAGCAGGCACGGGATCAGCGTGACAACGAATGCCGAAACGTTCGTGAAACGGCTTCCGTTGCCTTCAACGATACGCGGCAGATCACCGAACAACTGCAATATCTCAACCAGCATCGGCTGTCGACAGGACGTGTGCGCGGCGCCTACCAGCAGCAGTTCGACATCGGTGAGCGCACCTTGCTCGACGTGCTCGACTCGGAAAACGAATATTTCGAAGCGAGCCGAGCCTACACCAATGCCGCCTATGACCTGGAACTGGCTCGTGCCCGGACCCTGGCCGCCATGGGGCAATTGCTGCCGGCCCTGAATGTGTCGCGCAGCGGCGTACCGACGCTGGCCGAACTGGGGAGCGACGGCGTAACCCTCGACGGCGACAGCCTGTGCCCGGCCCAGACGCCGACGCATTATAGCCTCGAGGAACTGACCGCGGGTCTGACGCCGGTCGGCACGCTCGGGGAGTGATCCCGACCGCGCGCGGTGAGGCCGGCGTTGCGATGAGTTCGAAGGCGGCGCCGCGTCACCTCCAGACTTTGCCGTCTTCGCCGATAGGGATAGTGTGTTGGCCTTGCCCTGGGCGGTTGTCTGGTTCGGCGTCTGACGGGGCACGAAGCGGATGCCGGAACCCGTGGCCGTCGACGCGTGACGGCGTGATAGTCGCGGCATGCCCGGGTCAAGAAAAACGAGGAATGCGCGGGTGAGAGTGTGACCAGCCATATCAAGTGGGAAGGCGGCCAATCGACGGGTGATGACCTGCTCGAGTGTTTGCAGATCGTGGCCCGGGCCCATGATCACGAAATCACCCGGGAGGCGACACTGGCCGGGTTGCCACTGGATGAGGGCCGCCTGGCGCCGAGTGTCTTCGCGCGGGCTGCCGCGCGTGCGGGGTTGACCTCGCGGCAGGCGCTCTGCCGACTGGTGCGCCTGAATCCGCAGCTTTTCCCGGTGATTCTGCTGCTCGAGTCGGCACGGGCCTGCGTGCTGCTGTCGCTGGACGTGAAGCGGCGTGTAGCGCAAGTGATCTATCCCGAGCTGGGCGAGGCCGCCGTCGAGGTCCCCCTGGACGAGCTGCAGGCACGCTACAGTGGGCGTGCCATTTATGTCCGTCCGAAGCACCGTTTCGACGCGCGAACGCCGGAAGTCAAGCGGCAGAAAAATCGCCACTGGTTCTGGGGCGTGGTGCTGGAGAATCGCAGGCTCTACCGCGATGTCTTGATCGGTTCGGTACTGGTCAACCTGTTCGCCATCGCCATGCCGATGTTCGTCATGAACGTCTATGATCGGGTGGTCCCCAACCAGGCTACCGAAACACTCTGGGCCCTGGCGGCCGGGATCTTTCTCGTGCTGTGTGCCGATCTGGCACTGCGACTGACGCGTAACGCCTTCGTCGACCTCGCCGCCAGCCGGGCCGACGTCAAGTTGTCGTCGACGCTGCTGCAGCGGGTGCTCGGCATGCGGATGGAGGCGCGCCCGGCCTCGACGGGGTCGTTCGCCTCGACCCTGCAGTCCTTCGAATCGGTGCGTGCCTTCATCGGTTCGGCCACCATCATTGGTCTGGTCGACCTGCCGTTCGTGCTGCTCTTCGCCACGATCATCGCCATCATTTCGCCGCCACTGGTGATTCCCATCGTGGTGGGTATCGTCGTCGTGCTGCTCTACGCCCTGGCCGCCCAGAGCCGGATGCACGAGTTGTCGGAAACCACCTGGCGTGTCGGCGCGCAGCGCAACGCCACCCTGATAGAAAGCCTGAGCAACCTGGAAACGGTCAAGACCTTACGGTCCGAAGGGCGTATCCAGGGCGCCTGGGAAAAGGGCACGGCCTTTCTCTCGCGCACGTCGGCACAGATGCGCCTGCTGGGAACCTCGGTGGGCAGTGTGGCCACATGGGCGCAACAGACCGTGGCCGTCTCGATCATCATCGTGGGGGTGTATCTGATCATCGATGGCGATCTGTCGCAGGGTGGCCTGATCGCTGCCTATCTGCTGTCATCGCGGGCCATGGGGCCGGTGAGTCAGGCGGCGGCGCTGATGGGGCAATATCACAACGCCTCGACGGCACTGGCGTCGCTCAACGAGGTGATGAAGACGCCGGTGGAGCGTCCCGAGGGGCGTCACTATGTCGCTCGACCCCAGATCGAGGGGCGGCTGGAACTGCGCGGCGTCTCGCTGCGCTATCCCAACGAGGAGCGGGATGTCCTGCGTGATGTCTCGCTGCAGATTCGTCCCGGAGAGAAAGTGGCGATACTCGGCCGGGTGGGATCCGGGAAGTCGACGCTCAACAAGCTCATTCAGGGGCTTTATCAGCCCACTGCGGGTGCCGTGATGGTCGATGGCGTGGATATTCGCCAGTTCGATCCGGTCGATCTGCGTCGGCACATCGGCTATGTGCCCCAGGATATCGCGCTCTTCTACGGGTCGTTGCGTGACAATATCGTGGCGGCAGGGGGCAGCGATGGCGTGGACGACGCGGCCCTTTTGCGAGCCATAAAGCTCAGCGGACTCGAGGAAATGGTCAATACCCATCCGCAAGGCGTGGAGCTCCAGGTGGGTGAGCGTGGCGAACTGCTTTCCGGCGGGCAGCGTCAGGCCGTGGCGATCGCCCGGGCTCTGGTCAACGATCCGCAAATCCTGCTTTTCGACGAACCCACCAGTTCCATGGATCACACCAGCGAAGATGCGTTCAAACGGGCCCTGGAAGCGCACGCCCGATACCGCACGATGATCGTCGTCACACACCGGACGTCACTGCTGTCGCTGGTCGACCGCATCGTGGTCATCGACGGTGGCAAGGTCGTCGCTGATGGGCCCAAGGATCAGGTGGTCGAAGCGCTGCGTAAAGGCCAGGTCGGGAGGGCGAGCCAGTGAGCGAGTCATCGTCCACCACGCCGGGAGGGGCAGAGTCTCCACGCCGTCGCAGTGCGGAGCAGGCCGGTTTCGAGGCAATGGGTCGGATTACCCGCAGCGGCGGCAAGCCGTTTCGTCCGTTGATCGATCGGCTTTTCGCGCGCTGGGTGTCTTCCGCGCATCTCAAACGGGACTGGGCCAGCGATGCCGATTGGGCGCGCATGCAGCAGGATCCCATGCGTGCGCGGGCGCTGCTCTACCTAGTGGTGTGCATTCTGCTGGCCCTGCTGGCCTGGGCGGCCGTGGCCGAGATCGACCAGGTCACCAAGGGCATGGGGCGGGTGATTCCCTCCTCTCAACTCAAGGTCGTGCAGTCCTACGACGGCGGTGTCGTCAAGAAGCTGCTGGTCAAGGAGGGGGACGTCGTCAAGGCAGGCCAGTTGTTGATGCGCATCGATCCGACTCGCTTCGTCTCTTCCTATCAGGAAGGGGTCGCCAAGTCGCTGGCACTGCAGGCCAAGGCCGCTCGCCTCAAGGCGCTGATCGCCGAACACCCCTTCGAGCCATCGGCCGAATTGGCCGAACAGGCGCCCGATCTGGTCGCCCACGAGCGAACCCTCTTCGAGAGCAGTCGCCAGTCGCTGGAGGAAACACGCAAGATCGCTCAGGAGCAGTTGAGCCAGCGCCAGGAGGAACTCAAGGAGGCGCAGGCCCGTCTGGACCAGGCTTCCCGAGCCCTGAGCCTGGCCAGCAGGGAGCTGTCGTTGACGCGTCCCTTGTTGAGTTCCGGTGCGGTGTCCGAGGTCGAGGTGTTGCGTCTGGAGCGGGATGTCTCCAATGCGCGCGGGGAACGCAGCCAGGCGACGGCCCAGGTGGCACGGCTGAAGGCGGCCATCGGCGAGGCCGAGAGCAAGTTGCGGGAGTCTTCGCTGGAACTGAAGAATCGCTGGAGCAATGAGCTTTCCGAAACCCTGGGACAACTGGCCGCTCTTGAGCAGAGTAACGTCGGCCTTCAGGACAAGGTGAGCATGGCCGAAATCCGTTCGCCCGTGGATGGTGTCGTGCAGCGTTTGCATGTCACCACGCTTGGCGGTGTCGTACAGCCCGGCCAGGACATCATCGAGATCGTGCCTGATGACGAGCAGCTTCTCGTCGAAGCGAGGATCGCGCCCAAGGATATCGCGTTTCTCAGACCTGGCCAGCCGGCTTTCGTCAAGTTCACGGCCTATGATTTCGCGACCTATGGCGGCATGGAGGCGACGCTCGAGCACATCAGTGCAGACACCATCACCGATGACGACGGCAATACGTTCTATCTGGTCAGGGTGCGTACCCAGGACAATACGCTGGGACCGGGCCTGACCATCATTCCGGGAATGACGGCGCAGGTGGATATTCGTACCGGCAAGCGCACGGTACTCGATTATTTGCTCAAGCCACTCCTGCGAGCCAAGGGCAATGCGCTGAGCGAACGATGAATAATAGACAGTTTTTCGTATGTCAGGGTGAAAACGTGGTTCCGCGGTGGACCGAAGCCTTTCCAGGCGCCGTGCTCTGCACGCCGGCCCAGGTCAGCGCCCAGGCCGGCCCGGAAGACCATGTCTGGATTCTCGCCGATCTCGATGACTGGGCCGGCCTGGTGCTGAAGCTGGCACGGCGCGAGGCCATCGTGGTGGTGCTCGCCTATCGGCCGGACGTCAGTCAAGCCTTTCAGGCACTCGATGCCGGCGCGCGGGGTTATGCCCATGCGCTGTCTGCCCCGGCCTTGCTGCAGCAGGTCGCACTGGTCACCGCCAATCAAGGCCTCTGGGTATGGCCGGAGCTGTTGCAGCAGGTGGTCGGCGCCACCTTCAGGCTCTTGTGTGATGATGGCAAACGAGTGCCCGAGGTCGTGCTCGATGGCTTGACGAGTCGTGAGCGCGATGTCGCCCTGGCCGTGGCAGCCGGCAAGAGCAACAAGGAGGTGGCGCGTCAGCTGGATATCACCGAGAGGACCGTCAAGGCGCATCTGGGCGCCGTGTTTCGCAAGCTGCATGTTCGTGACCGCATGCAACTCGTGCTGGCATTGTCGGGCCAGCAAGTCAGCATGCCCTGAACGCCTCCGGTACAACCCGTCACGTTGACCTGACGGGTTGTTACATTGAGTTACTGTACCTCGGTCCAATACCTCCCTCTGGTCAGATTTCTTATCATCTCTCTCACTGGGCGTCCCTCCGTGATCGGCAGGTGGCGTTGAGACCTCTTTCGCTTGCAGGGTGATGACGCATGAGTACTCCAATCGCAACCGTTCTTTCCGTCTCCGGCCAGGTCTGGGCTCGTGATGCCGATGGCAATTTGCGCTCGCTGCGGCCCGGGGATGTGCTGATGGAGGGCGAGGAGCTCATTACCGGCGATAACGGTCATGTGCAGCTCGATCTCGCCGACTCGGCGCCGGTCGTCATCGGGCCCGAGCAAGCGGTCGCCATGTCGGCGGAACTCGACGCCCAGGCGCCCGTGCCCGACGATGAAGCCTCCGTCCTCGACGACGATCTCGAGACGCTGCTGACTGCCATCGACGAGGGCGAAGGTGATCTGCTCGATACGCTCGACGCGACTGCTGCTGGTCTGGGCAGTGGCGGCGGCGGCGGTGGTGGTCACAGCTTCGTGGAATTGGCGCGTATTTCGCTCGACAGTGACTCACCGGTTTTCAACTACGATGCGGCGTCCTTGAACGATGCCCAGGCGGCGCGTTTCACCGGCGAGGCGCAGGTCAATGCGGCACCCACCGTCACCGATGACGTCCTGCAAGGGCTGGAAGATTCGGTACTGTCAGGCAATGTTCTCGACAACGACAGCGACCCCGAAGGCGATACCTTGACGGTGGTCTCGTTCACCGTCGGTGGTGATAGTTATTCAGCCGGCGATGTCGCCGTCCTGGATGGTGTGGGTACGCTGATTCTGGAGGCTGACGGTCGCTATACATTCACGCCCGACGCCGACTGGAATGGGCAAGTCCCTCCTATCGGTTACACGGTGTCCGATGGTCTGCTGGACAGCGCCGGCAACCTGACGCTGACCGTCACGGCGGTGAATGACGCTCCCGATACCGCGAACGACGCCCTGACTACCGCCGAAGACACCGCGCTGACCATCGACCCGGCGACTCTGCTGGCCAACGACAGCGACGTCGACGGCGACACCCTGACGATCACCAGCGTGAGCGGTGCCGTGAACGGTGAAGTCGTACTCAACGCCGACGGCAGCATCACCTTCACCCCGGCCGCCGACTACAACGGCGACGCGAGCTTCACCTATACCGTCAGCGACGGTCAGGGGGGTACCGCCACGTCGACGGCGACGATCGCCGTCACCCCGGTCAACGATGCACCGGTGGCGGTCGACGATGCCCTGACTACCGCCGAAGACACCGCGCTGACCATCGACCCGGCGACCCTGCTGGCCAACGACAGCGACGTCGACGGCGACACCCTGACGATCACCAGCGTGAGCGGTGCCGTGAACGGTGAAGTCGTACTCAACGCCGACGGCAGCATCACCTTCACCCCGGCCGC